>NZ_JBGGKV020000003.1:0-464097 GCF_041287165.2 Mycobacterium bulgaricum
CACCCGCACCGCCACCCCCCACGCAGGCAACACCGTCACCGACCCCGCAGGGCCGGCACCTCAAGATGCCCACCCGCCCGACCAGCCGCGCCCAGAACCGGGCCGCCTACATCGCCACCGAACGACGCCTTAACCGCCTCGACCGCCAAGCCCAAACCGAAACCCCGCCAACAGCCATACCAGAGCGCCGCGGACACCCGCCAAGACCAACCGACCACGACGACGACCCACCACCCTTCTAGGAGAGGAAAATATGAGAATCCTTGTGGCGACCGGCCATACGCAGGGCACCCACCCTGACGACTATCACTTCTGTATCGAGCGTGAACTCGTATGGATCCAGGAGCCGTGCAACCGCGACCTCCGCGATCCGGACGGCCCGTGCGGGTGCGGACGCGGATTCGCAGGGGCGGCATCGCATCGGGCCACCACGACCGCGATGGTCGTGGAGTCCGACATGACCCGCGAGGACATGATTCTCGCGTTCGAGACCAGCCTCGAAGACGGCGGATGGCCCGCGTCCTGGGCCGAGGACGTCGCCGACGAGAACCTGGAGATCGCCGCGCGGCTACCCGTCGGTGCGATCGTCACCAGAAAATTGGAGAGCTTCTTCGTCCGCGGCGCGTTCTTCTAGTCCTGCCCTGCGCTTTCCGCGTACCGCCCCGGATTGAACAGCGACGCGATCAGCCCGATCACCATCATGGCCGCCGCAGCCACGAAGACGACCACCAAACCCGAGTGGAAAGGCTCGATGATCAAGTGGGGGAAGAACGTCTGGCCCGTCAACACCTCGGCATCGACGCCGGGCTGCTGCAGAGCATGGTAGGGCTCCAGCAACTCGGCGATCGGGTTGTAGCCGAGGAAGGCCGCGAACAAGCTGCCTACCGGCGGAAGGTCGGCCACCTGCT
The DNA here is from genome assembly GCF_041287165.2 of Mycobacterium bulgaricum. Classification (NCBI taxonomy): domain Bacteria; kingdom Bacillati; phylum Actinomycetota; class Actinomycetes; order Mycobacteriales; family Mycobacteriaceae; genus Mycobacterium; species Mycobacterium bulgaricum. The sequence continues at coordinate 909 of NZ_JBGGKV020000003.1, forward strand.
GCGCCACGGCGGCAGAAACACCCTGCTCCTGCAGCCCACTGCTCAACGTTCCGGGCAGAGAGTTCGCAAGCCCGATGATCATCAGCGAGAAGAAGATCCCGATCGACAACGACGATCCGGCGTTGAAGAACGTGGCGCGCACACCCGATGCCGCTCCACGCTCCGAGGCCGGAACGCTCGACATGATGGCAGCGGTGTTGGGTGCGGTGAAGATGCCGCCGCCGACACCGTTGAGGAAGATCAGCAGCGCGAACACCCAGTAGTGGAAGTCCACCGGGATCATCACCAACGCGATGAACGATGCCGCCATCAGCGCCATGCCGCCCACGGTCAGCGGCCTGGCGCCGTACCGGTCGGAAAGCCAGCCCGCGATGGGCCCGGCAAGCAGAAAGCCGATCGTGATCGGCAGCATGTAGATCGCCGCCCACAGCGGAGTCGATTCGAAGTCGTAGCCCCGCAACGGAAGCCAGATACCTTGCAGCCAGATAATCAGCATGAACTGCAATCCGCCCCGGCCCATCGACGACATCAGGCCGGCGACATTACCCATGCCGAACGCGGCGGACCGGAACAGTCGGATGTTGACCATCGGCTGCGCGACGCGCAGTTCGATGAAGCAGAACAGTACGAGCAGAAGCAGACCGCCGGCAATCGCCCCCAACACGTAGGGATTGGTCCAGCCCGTCGTCGAATCGTCATAGGGCTGAATGCCGTACGTAATTCCGATCAGCAGAACAGTCAGGCCGACACCGAACGTCAGCGTGCCGGCCCAGTCGAGTTTGCCCGGTGTGCGCACGCCGATCTCACGGAGCGAGCGCATGCTCCAGATCGTGCCTGCCAGGCCGATCGGCACGCCGACCCAGAAGATGGCCTGCCAATGCCATTCGGAGAGCACCCCACCGATCAGCAGACCGAGGAACGACCCGGCGACTGCGGCGACCATGTTGACGCCGAGCGCCATGCCGCGCTGGTTCGCCGGGAACGCGTCGGTGAGGATGGCCGACGACGAGGCCATCAGCATCGCTCCGCCGATCCCCTGGATCACCCGCCACGCGATCAGCCAGATGGCGCCGCCGTCGAGGTGGAACGGATCGAACGACAGGGCTATCGCCGCGAGCGTGAACACCGCGAAGCCGATGTTGTAGATCCGGACGCGGCCGAACATGTCGCCTAGGCGCCCGAACGGCACCACCAGAACCGCGGTGACCACGAGGTAGCCCATCAGCATCCACAGCAGGTAGCTGATGTTGGACGGGGCCAGCGGATTGAGGCCGATGCCGCGGAAGATCGCGGGCAGCGAGATCAGCACGATCGACGCGTTCACCGTCGCCAGCAGCGTCCCCAGCGTCGTGTTGGACAGGACGATCCACTTGTAGTGGGGATGGTCGGCATTGATACGGCCGACCTGCACCTCTGTCGTCATCGCTTTCTCACCTCGCCCACAAAGAACATATATTAGCTATATAAATCATTCCTAGGCAATTCGAGCTCCGCCCGCTACCGTGGCAACCGTCAACACGCGGGAGCGCGTACCGAGCGCGCTGAGAGGACGGGTAGGCCCGTCGACCGTACGAACCTGACCGGGTAATGCCGGCGTAGGGAGATACGAGAATGACCGACCTTTCCATTGCACCCTCAGTCACGACCGGCCCCATCGCGGGCAGCACGAAGATCTATCGCAACGGTGTTCCTTTCCGTCGCGTCCACCTGACCAACGGCGAGCACCTGGATCTCTACGACACCTCCGGCCCGTACACCGACGGTGCCGCAGTGATCGACCTCGACGCAGGCCTGCCACGTCGCAGCGTGACCCGCGACCGCGGCACCCAGCTGCAGCGCGCCCGTGCCGGCGAAGTCACCGCGGAGATGGCGTTCATCGCCGAACGCGAAGGTGTCGCGCCTGCGCTGGTGCGCGACGAAGTGGCCCGTGGCCGCGCGGTGATCCCCGCCAATCACCATCACCCCGAGGCCGAGCCGATGGTCATCGGCAAGGCGTTCGCCGTCAAAGTCAATGCGAACATTGGGAATTCGGCCGTCAGCTCGTCGATCGCCGAAGAGGTCGACAAGATGGTCTGGGCCACCCGGTGGGGTGCCGACACCATCATGGACCTGTCCACCGGCCGCGACATTCATCAGACCCGTGAGTGGATACTGCGTAATTCCCCGGTCCCCGTCGGCACCGTGCCGATGTACCAGGCACTCGAGAAAGTCAGCGGTGACCCCGTGAAGCTGTCCTGGGATGTGTACCGCGACACCGTGATCGAACAGTGTGAGCAGGGTGTCGACTACATGACCGTGCACGCCGGCGTGCTGAAGGGTCACATCCCGCTGACCGTCGGCCGGGTCACCGGCATCGTCAGCCGCGGCGGCTCGATCATGGCAGCCTGGTGCCTGGCACACGACCGCGAATCGTTTCTCTACACCAACTTCGAAGAACTCTGCGACATTCTGGCCCGCTACGACGTGACGTTCTCCCTCGGAGACGGATTGCGTCCCGGCTCGATCGCCGACGCCAACGATGCCGCCCAGTTCGCCGAGCTACGAACCCTCGGTGAGCTGACCACGATAGCGAAATCCCATGGCGTGCAGGTGATGATCGAAGGCCCAGGCCACGTCCCGATGCACAAGATCGTCGAGAACGTCCGCCTCGAGGAGGAACTCTGCGAGGAAGCTCCCTTCTACACGTTGGGCCCGCTGGCCACCGACATCGCACCTGCCTACGACCACATCACCTCGGCGATCGGTGCCGCGATCATCGCCCAGGCCGGCACCGCGATGCTCTGCTACGTCACCCCGAAAGAACACCTCGGGTTGCCCAACCGCAAGGACGTCAAGGACGGCGTGATCGCCTACAAGATCGCCGCACACGCCGCCGACCTCGCCAAGGGTCATCCCGGCGCCCAGATCCGTGATGACGCACTTTCGAAGGCGCGCTTTGAGTTTCGGTGGGAAGACCAGTTCCACCTGTCGCTGGACCCCGACACTGCCCGCGCGTTCCACGACGAGACACTGCCCGCCGAACCTGCCAAGTCCGCACACTTCTGCTCGATGTGCGGTCCGAAGTTCTGCTCCATGCGCATCAGCCACGACGTGGCCGAGGCAATGGCCGACAAGACCCAGCTACCGGTGGTGACGACATGACCTTCCTCCCGTTGACTCCGCCCGGCGAGACGCCGTTGCGCGTCCTCACGATCGCCGGTTCCGATTCCGGGGGCGGGGCGGGAATCCAGGCCGATATGCGCACCTTTGCTCTGCTCGGATTGCACGGCCTCGTCGCGGTTACAGCCGTCACGGTGCAGAACTCCGTGGGCGTGAAGGCATTTCACGAGATTCCCCTCGACATCGTCGCCGGCCAGATCGAGGCGGTGGCCTCCGACATCGGGCTCCAGGCCGCCAAGACCGGCATGCTCGCCTCGTCGGCGATCATCGAGACGATCGCCGACGCCTGGGTGGCCCAGGGCCTCGACACCAGCACACCACTGGTCGTCGACCCGGTCTGCGCCTCGATGCACGGCGATCCACTGTTGCATCCGAGCGCGCTGAACGCGCTGCGGGACAAGCTCTTTCCGCTTGCTACGCTCGTGACACCCAACCTGGACGAGGTGCGCCTCCTGGTCGATGTGGAGGTTGTTGACGAGCAGACCCAGCGCGAGGCGGCCCGGAAGCTGCATGAGCTCGGCCCCAAATGGGCCCTGGTCAAGGGCGGGCATCTGCGGTCCTCCTCGCACAGCCCGGACCTGCTGTTCGACGGCACCGACTTCCACGAATTCGACACCACCCGCATCGACACCGGCCACGATCACGGCGCGGGCGACACACTGGCAGCTGCGACCGCATCTGCTCTCGCTCACGGTTACTCCGTGCCTGACGCCGTCGCGTTCGGCAAGCGGTGGGTCACCGAATGCCTGCGCGCCGCCTATCCGCTGGGCCACGGCCACGGGCCGGTCAACGCTCTGTTCAGATTGAGCACATGACCCTGGAGGACATCGCGGGCGTCGCGCACGAGCCCGAGGGCTCCCCTTCGGGTGTCGTCGCGCTCACCCACGGCGCGGGTGGCAGCCGCGACTCCCCGATGCTGAGAGCGCTGTGCGACGAGTGGGCGCGCCGCGGTTGGCTCGCGGTGCGCTACAACCTGCCGTACCGACGTCGTCGTCCGAAGGGTCCGCCGTCCGGCTCTTCGGCCGCCGACATCGCCGGCATCGTCGAGGCGGTGGCGGTCGTCAGAGCACTTGCCGACGGCCCCGTCATCGCCGGTGGCCACTCCTACGGCGGGCGGCTGACGTCGATGGCGGTCGCGGACGGTCTCGAGCTCGACGTCCTGACACTGTTCTCCTACCCGCTGCATCCGCCGGGCAAGCCGGAACGAGCCCGCACCGAACACCTTCCGCGGATCACCGTGCCCACCGTGTTCACCCACGGCACCGCGGACCCGTTCGGCACCCTCGATGAGCTGCGGCCCGCAGCCGCGCTCGTCGACGCCGCCACCGCGATCGTCGAAGTGACGGGCGCGCGGCACGACCTCGGAACAAAGAAGCTCGACGTTCCCGCGCTCGCCGTCGATGCGGCGCTTGCGCAACTCGGCTGAGCTATCGTCGCAGCGTGACCGTACCTCCGCCACCGCCCGGGCCGCCGCCACCTCCCGGGCCGCCCCCACCGCCGTACGGACAGCCCTATCCCCCGCCACCGCCGCAGCCTTATCAGGGCGCCCCGTGGCAGCCGTTCCCGCAGCCCGTGAAGCGGACCAACTGGTGGGCGATCGTGTCGCTGATCTTCGGCGTCATCGGCGGCGTCCTGATCAGCCTGGTCTGTGGCGTCATCGGCCTGATCAAGGCCAAGGACTACCAGAGCGGCCGGGGAATGGCGATCGCCGGCATCGTGCTGTCGGCGCTGTGGATGGTCGGCGTGCTGATCTTCGTCGTCATTGCGGTGAACAGCGACCGCGTGACGGCGACCGACGTCGCCGTCGGTGACTGTCTGGCCGAGATCCCGGACGGCGAGCGCGTACTGACCGTCAAGACCATCAGCTGCGACGAGCCCCACGCCGGCGAGGTCTTCGCCGTGCTGACGATGCCCGACGGCGATTTCCCCGGGCAGGCCGCGGTGGAGGCCTACCACGAGAAATGCAGCCCGGAGCTGGTCAGTTATTCGCCGCAGTCGATGTTCGACGATTCGGTACAGCTCTACGTCCTGTACCCGACCGCGGAAACCTGGGCCAACGGCGACCGGCTCGTCACCTGCATCGCCACCCTCGATCCGCCACGCACCGGATCCATCAAGGGCTGACTTCGCCGGTAGCGGTACCTCGGGTACCGTTCTCGCATGGCTTCGGAGCATTTCGACGCGGTCATCGTGGGTGCCGGGTTCGCAGGTATCGGCGCTGCCATCCAGCTCAAGCGGATGGGCATCGACAACTTTGTGATCGTCGACCGTGAGGACGACCTCGGTGGCACGTGGTACGTCAACCACTACCCCGGGCTCGCGGTGGACGTCCCCACGACCACGTACTCCTACTTCTTCGAGCCGAACCCGAACTGGTCGCGGCTCTTCTCGACCGGCAGCGAGATCAAGCAGTACGCCGACGACGTCGCCGACAAGTACGACGTGCGGCGCCACATCAGGTTCAACGTCACGGTCGAGGGCGCGCGCTGGGACGAGGACGCCAAGCTCTGGCGGGTGAACCTCGCCGACGGCTCGACGATCGACGCCCGATACCTGCTCACGGCCACCGGCTTCCTGTCGCAGCCCCACATGCCCGACATCCCCGGCATCACCGAGTTCGAGGGACGGGTCATCCACACCACGGCATGGGATGACACCTACGACCCGACCGGCGAGAAGGTCGGCATCATCGGTACCGGCGCCACTGCCGTGCAGTTGATTCCCGAGCTGGCGAAGAAAGCCGCCGACCTCACCGTCTACCAGCGCACACCGATCTGGGTGGTGCCCAAGGTCGACTTCCGCTTCTCGGAGCGCTCCAAGCGTCTGTTCGCCCGGATCCCGTTGACACAGCGCATCATCCGCGCCATCACCGACACGATCTACGAGCTCATGGTGTCGGTGGCGGTGCTGCACAACCGTCAGACACGCGGCCGATTCAACATCGCCGCCGGCGACCTCGCCAAGATGTTCCGGTTCGCCACCATCCGAGACAAGGAACTGCGGGCGAAGCTGACCCCGGACTACGACTTCGGTTGCAAGCGTCCCACGTTCTCTAACAGCTACTACCGCACGTTCACGAAACCGCATGTTCATCTGCAGGACAACGGCATCGCGCGCATCGAGTCAGACGGCATCGTCAACAACGACGGCAGCAAGACCACCATCGACACCCTGGTGCTCGCGACCGGCTTCGACCTGTGGGAAGCCAACTTCCCCGCCATCGAGGTCATCGGACGCGAAGGGCGCAACCTCGGGAAGTGGTGGCGCGAGACCAGGTTCCAGGCCTACCAGGGCGTCTCGATGCCGTACTTCCCCAACTACCTGTCGCTGGCCAGCCCCTACGCGTTCCTCGGCCTGAACTTCTTCAACACGATGGAGTATCAGATGCGGCACATGGACCGCCTTTTCGGCGAGCTGAAGCGGCGCGGTGCAACGACTTTCGAGATCACCGAGGAAGCCAATACGCGGTACCTGGACCGCATGACAGAACTGCTGGGCGATTCGCTGTTCCTCAACGGCAGCTGCGCCACCGCTCGCTCGTACTACTACAACCCGGCCGGTGAACCGACCCTGCTGCGTCCGATGTCGACGAAAGACGCCATCCGCGAAGCCTCGGAGTACCCGATCACCGATTATTCGATCGTCTAGTATCCGCCTGTGCCTAAACAAAACTCGCGTGCCGCCACCGTCGCCGGTCTGGCTCTCGCCGGGACCGGCCTGTCCCACTTCGTCGTGCCTCAGGTGTACGAGGGCGTCACCAAGTCGGCCTTTCCCACCAACACCCGACAGCACGTCTACATCGACGGTGCCGCCGAAACCGCGATCGGGCTCGGCATCGCATCGCCGAAGACGCGAAAGATCGCCCTTGCCGGGCTCGGGGCGTACCTGCTCTACATGGGGGTCAACGTCGCCCGCAATCGGTAGCTCTGCGGCACCGTGACCTCGTCGGACGAGCCGGCCCTGAGTCGCCGCCTCGGCCTGTTCGACACCGTCGCACTCGGCCTGGGCTCCATGATCGGGGCCGGCATCTTCGTCGCGCTGGCCCCTGCCGCTGCCGCAGCAGGCACCGGGATGCTCGTCGGTCTGGCCGTCGCCGCTGTCGTCGCCGTCTGCAACGCGATGTCGTCGGCGCGGCTGGCCGCGCGCTATCCGCGCTCCGGCGGCACCTACGTCTACGGGCGTGAGCGGCTCAGCCCGTTCTGGGGCCACACCGCCGGCTGGAGCTTCATCGTCGGCAAGACCGCATCGTGTGCGGCGATGGCGCTGACCGTCGGGTACTACGTATGGCCGGCCTACGCCAACGCGGTGGCCGTGGGAGCCGTGGTCGCGCTGACGGCCGTCGGCTACGCGGGCATCCAGCGGTCGGCGACGCTGACCCGGATCATCGTGGCGTTGGTGCTGGCGCTGCTCGCCACCGTGGTGGTCGTCATCCTCGGTTCCGGCCGCGCTGACGCGTCACGGCTGGCGCTGGGAGGCGACGTCGACGCCTACGGCGTCCTGCAGGCCGCCGGGCTGCTGTTCTTCGCGTTCGCCGGTTACGCGCGCATCGCGACGCTGGGCGAGGAGGTCCGCGACCCCGCCAGGACGATTCCCCGGGCGGTCGGCCTGGCTCTGGCCCTCGCCCTGCTCGTGTACGCGGTGGTCGCCGTCGCCGTGGTGGCCCAACTCGGCAGTGCCCGGCTGGGATCGGCCGCCGCCCCGCTCTCGGAAGCCGTGCGCGCGGCGGGTTTCCCCGCGCTGACCCCCGTCGTCGGCGTCGGCGCGGCCATCGCCGCACTGGGGGCGCTGCTGGCGCTGCTGCTCGGGGTGTCGCGGACGACGTTGGCGATGGCGCGGGACCGCTACCTGCCGCACACGCTGGCCGCCGTCCATCCTCGGCACGGGACGCCGCATCACGCCGAGCTCGCGGTCGGCGCAGTCGTCGCCGTGGTCGCCGCGCTGGTCGACGTGCGCAGCGCGATCGGATTCTCGTCGTTCGGGGTGCTGCTGTACTACGCGATCGCCAACGCTTCGGCCTGGACGCTCACCACGTCGGTCAGCGCGCGCGTCGTGCCGGCAATCGGACTGATCGGTTGCCTCACACTGGCTTTCACGCTTCCGCCGGTATCGGTGGCCGCGGGGGCCGCCGTGGTGCTGGCCGGGATGATCGCCTATACGACTAGCGGCGTGCATCGTCATGGTGTGTAGTCGCTGAATGGCGTTCACGTGGAAGCTGGTCGAATCGAAGGCGGAGCCGGGCTTCGTCGTCGCACCCGATGAGCGGCTGAGCTGGCCGCGCACGCTGGGGCTCGGCGCCCAGCATGTGGTCGCGATGTTCGGCGCGACGTTCCTGGTGCCGGTCCTGACCGGTTTTCCGCCGGCGACCACGCTGCTGTTCTCGGGTGTGGGCACCATCTTGTTCCTGCTGATCACCGGCAACCGGCTGCCCAGCTATCTGGGTTCGAGCTTCTCGGTGATCGCACCGATCACGGCCGCCGTCGCCGCGCAGGGCACCGGCAGCGCGCTCGGCGGCATCGTCGCGGTCGGAGTCCTGCTGATCATCGTCGGCGGCGTCGTGCACGTCGTCGGCACGCACTGGATCGACGTGACGCTGCCTCCCATCGTGACGGGCGCGATCGTCGCACTCATCGGGTTCAACCTGGCGCCGGTCGCCAAGCAGAACTTCGAGACGGGCCCGCTGCTCGGGATCGTCACGCTGGTCCTGCTGGTCGGCGTGCTCGCGTTCTTTCGAGGCATGATCGGCAGGCTCGCCATCTTCATCGCCGTGGTCGCGGGTTATGTGCTGGCGCTGTTCCTCGGTGAGGTCGACACCTCCGGCATCGCGGCCGCACCCTGGATCGGGCTGCCCGAGTTCCAGACCCCGACATTCTCGCTGTCGGTCCTTCCGCTGTTCCTGCCCGCCGTCATCGCTCTGATCGCCGAGAACATCGGACACGTGAAGTCGGTCGGTCAGATGACCCGCACCGACGTCGATCCGCTGATGGGCCGCGCGCTGGCCGCCGACGGCGTCGCGACGACGCTCGCCGGATTCGGCGGCGGCTCGGCGACGACAACGTACGCCGAGAACATCGGCGTGATGGCGGCTACCCGGGTGTATTCCACGGCGCCGTACTGGGTGGCCGCCGGTGTTGCGGTCGTGTTGTCGTTGTGCCCCAAGGTAGGTGCGGCGATCGCCGCCATCCCCGGTGGTGTGCTCGGCGGCGCGACGGTCGTGCTCTACGGTCTGGTGGGCATCCTCGGCGTGCGGATCTGGCTGACCAACCACGTCGACTTCTCCAAACCCGTCAATCAGATGACAGCGGCCATCCCCCTGATCATCGGCATCGCCGACTTCACCTGGAGCGCAGGCGGTCTCACCTTCACCGGCATCGCCCTCGGATCGATCGCCGCGCTGGTCATCTACCACGGCATGCGCCTGCTGGGCCTCAGGACGGACGCTAGGGAACCAACCGGTCGCGCTGCTCCCGCGCAGGAACCCCATTGACACCGTCGATCGACTGCGCATAGGTGCCCACCGCGAAGGCCGCCGACGACGCCATGATTCCGAGCGCATCCCGGTCGACGTTGTCGATGTTGTCGAGACGGGTGTGGTAGTTCGGGTCGAACGCCACCCCGTCGCGACCACCCCACAGTCGGGCTTGCACAGGGGTTTTGATCTGCGACGAGCCGGTGGTGAGACCGCCGACGGGGATGCCGGCGGCCAGGAAGGGTGCGTAGTCGGTGACCCGCTGCAGCGGAATGTCCGCCGGTCGCACGCCGTCCAGCAGCAACCGTCCGGCCAGGGTGCGCTCGATGCCGGCGCTGCCATCCGGCGCAGGCGCGAAATCGCCCGTCTGGGTGGACTGGTCGCCGTCGTCGGTGAAGTAACCCGCATTGGGCGAGCCGAGCATGTCGAAGTTCAGATACAGCGCGATGTCGTCGATCTGCTCCTTGCTCAGGGACCGCAGGTACTTCTTCGAGCCGTCCATCGACACTTCCTCGGCGCCCCAGAACGCGAAACGCACCGCGTTGGCCGTCCCCGGCTCGCCGCCGAGTTGCAACGCGGTCTCGAGCACCGTGGCCACACCCGATCCGTTGTCGTTGATGCCCGCTCCCGACTGCACGCTGTCGAGGTGGGCGCCGACGAACACCACATTCTTGGTGTCGCCGGTCTTGGTCTGCGCGATGACATTTCGCGAGGTCGTCATGACGGGCTTCTTGTCCAGGACGAGGGTGACTGCGGAGTCGGTCCGGCGCACCGCGGCGTCCGCGGCCGGGTCGATGATGCCGACAGGCACCTTGAGGTCGTTGTAGTAGCCGGGGGTGAACAGCGTGGGCGGGGCACCGACGGGCCGCGACGGAGTGGCTTGGCTGACCACCAATAGCCCGACGGCGCCCTCCTCGGCGGCGATGCGCTGTTTGTCGACAATCGAGCAGCCGGTGTCGTCCACCACCGCGATCGCCTCGGCCACCGATACGTTGCCGTAATCGGCGGCCGAGCATCCGGCCGGGCGACGGGGGCGCAGGGTGATCGCCTTCAATCCGCCACGCGGCGTGGTGATCATCAACGAGGCCTGCTCGACGCGGAAGTTTCGCCCGGCCACCGTCAGCACGGGCCTACCACCCTGGGAACCGGAGAGCCGCTCGAACTCCGGTGTTTCGACGTCGAAACCCTTGTCCCGCAGCTGCTGTGCGACATAGTCGACACTTGCCTGGTAGCCGGGCGACCCGTCGGCCCGGTTCCCGCCGTTGGCGTCGGCAATCTCCTGCAGCTTGAGGAGGTGGCCGTAGACGCCGTCGATGGTCACCTTGTCCGCCAGGTCGGGTCCCCACTCCGCCACCGGCGCCGGCGCGTTCGATGAGGAGCACGAGGCGACGAGCGCACTCACCGCGACCAGCGCGGCGACCAACCGGCGCGCCCTCACGGTGTGGTCAGCTGATGGCGGGTGCGGTCTTCTCGCACGGGAATTCCGTTGCGGCCGCGCTGATCCTGTGCGTACAGCGCCACCGAGTAGGCGACCCCACTGCCGTGGATCTGCATCGCCGTCTCATCGATGTGATCGAGAGTGTCGGATGCCTTGTGGTAATTGGGGTCGAACGGCTGGTCTGCCTCCCCGCCCCACCGCTCGGCCTGCTCGGCCGACATCTTCTCCTCGGCTCCCGAGAACAGGCCTCCCGCAGGCACACCTGCCCTGGTAAAGCCGTCGTAGTCGGACCTGCCGTCGAATGACGTGTCCTCACCCGGCTTTCCGGCACGGTCGAGGTAGGCGGTCAGTGTGCGTTCGATCCCGGCCGAGCCCTCGGGAACCCGCGGCACGCCGCCGCGGGGGTCCGGCGTGGCCGACTGGTCGCCGTCGTAGGTGAAGTATCCCGGGTTGGGGGACCCGAGCATGTCGAAGTTGAGGTAGAGCGCGATGTCGCGCAGCGCGTCGTCGTCGAGCGACGCGACGTAGTCGTTGGAGCCGAGCAAGCCGGTCTCCTCGGCGCCCCAGAAGCCGAACCGGACCGCATTGTTCACCTGCGGCGAGCTGCCCAGTTGCAGTGCGGTTTCCAGGACGGCCGCCACTCCGGAGCCGTTGTCGTTGATACCCGGACCTTCCGGCACGCTGTCCAGATGCGCCCCGACCATGACCACGTCGGCGGTCGATCCCGTCTTGGTCTGCGCGATCACGTTGCGGGTCCGCTCGATTCGGACACCCGCGTTCAGATTGATCACCGCGCGTGCGCCCGGTTCCCGGCGCAGCTGTTCGCCCGCGGCCTTGGTGATGCTGATGACGGGGATCTTCACATCGGTGGAATCGCCGAGGGTGCCGCCGGCCATCTCTTCGCCGTCCTCGTTGTTGGCCACGATCAGCGCCACCGCGCCGCGCTGCGCGGCGACCGCCTGCTTCCCGCCGAACGGGCACGACCCACGGTCGACGAGCACGATCGCACCGTCGACGGGCAAGCCGTCGTAGTCGCTCGCGGTGCATCCCGGGGTGTCCTCGGACCGGGCGACGACGATCGGACCGGACGCCCCGCCTTCCGGAGTGCCCACGGTGTACTCCATCGGTTTGGCCTCGACCTTGTTGCCCGCGACGGTCAGCGAGGGCTCGTCAGCCCACGGGATCTTGACCTCGAACTCCGGTGTATCGACGTCGAATCCCTTGTCCCGCAATGCATTGGCCACATAGTCCACGCTCGCGTCGTACCCGGGCCTGCCGAGCGCGCGATTGCCGTCGTTGGCATCCGCGATCTCCTGCAGCTTCGCCAGGTGCGCCATCAGGGCCTCGGAGGTGACCGACTGCGACAACTCGTCGGCGAATTCGGCGGCAGCGTTCGGGTCGGGGGTTGGCTGCGGTGCGGGGCTGGGCTCGCGCCCGCACCCACCGACCGTCAGCGCAGCGACAGCCAGCACGGCCACGAGTCTTCTGGGGGTCACGACCACCACGTTAGCGCGGCCCCTGACGGTCACCGAGGTAGTCGAGAATGGCATCCGCGGTGACCTGCGGTCGCTCGATCTGAAGGAAATGGCCGGCTGCGGGCACCATGACGACTCGGCTGCCCTCCGGCAATGCCGTGAGGATCGGTTCGGCATAGGCGGCCTCCATCGCGCCGTCCTGCTCGCCCTGCAGGTGAAGGATCGGCACCTTGGGAACGTCGAAGCACCACTTGTGCAGATCCGCGTATTTGGGAGCGGGGTGTGAAGGCCGCACCATCGCCCTGTAGTAGCCGACGGCCGCCTTGCGGTGCGCGGCGCTGGGCAGGGCGGCCAGCGCGTCGTCGAGCTCGGTGCCGGTGTCGTAGCCGCTGGGCCCCCAGTCCTGCCACAGCCTGGGGATGATGCGCAGCAGCAGTCGCTCGGGGAGTGCGGGCAGTTGGAAGAACAGGATGTACCAGCTGTTGCGCAACTGTTTGGGCAGCAGACTCAGCTGGCGCACGACCGGTCCGCGGGTCTTGTTGATCGCGCCGATGGGGGCCACCGCCATCGTGATGTGTTCGGCGAACGGCGATTCCGGGTAGGCGGCGATCGCGCTGGAGACGAACCCACCCCAGTCGTGGCCGATGAGCACGGCATCCTCGGGTGCGCCGAGCGCTTCGTGCACGGCCAACGCGTCGTACATCAGCGCGCCGATGTGGTAGTCGCCGTCGGCGGCGGGTCCCGTCGGTGCATACCCCCGGGCGAACGGGGCGATGACGCGAAAACCGTTGCCGGCCAGGAGGGGTGCCAGCTTGCGCCATCCCCACGCGCTGTCGGGGAACCCGTGCAGGCACAGGGCGAGCCGCCCGTCGGGCGGACCCCACGACAGCGCGGTGACGTCGAGGTGGGGTAAGCCGAGCTTCAGGATGTGCGGGTCGGTCACGGTTCCTCCAAACCTGCCAGGGCACGTCGGGCGGCCAGATGCCCGCACATGCCGTGCGTGCCCGCCCCGGGGGGCGTCGACGCCGAACAGAGATACATTCCGGGGATTCCGGTGGCGTAGTTGTCGAGCGCCAGCACGGGCCGCGCGGCCAGCCCCCGCAGATCGTTGCGGCCCCCGACGATGTCACCGCCCACGTAGTTCGGGTTCCGGGCCGCGAGTTCGCGCGGGGTCGTCACGTGGGTCGCGACGATGCGGTCACGGAAACCGGGGGCGTAGTGCTCGATCTGATCGAGCATCGCCCCGGTGGCGTCACCCGTATATCCATGGGGCACATGCGCATACATCCATACCGGATGGATGTCGCCGACGGAGCGCTGCGGGTCGGCGAGGTATTGCTGCCCGATCAGCATGAAGGGCCGGGCGGGCATGATGCCCTTGGTGATCTGCCGTTCGGCTTCGCCGATCTGGGCCATCGTGCCGCCCAGATGCACGGTGCCCGCTCTGCGGGCCGCCTCCGACGCCCACGGAATACCCTCCTGCACAGCGAGGTCGAGTTTGAACGCGGCGGGCCCGTACCGGAACGTGCGATAGGCCTTCGCCCTCCGGGGCGCCAACCGGTTCCCCGCGATGTCGGCAAAAGCCGACGGGCCGGTGTCGAAGAGGGTGATGCGAGTCTGTGGCAGCTCGGACAGCGACGTCACACGGATCCCGGTCTCGATGACCACGCCGAGTGATCGTGCCAAACCTGCCAGCGCACCGGCGATGGCGCCGGACCCACCCTCGGCGACCGGCCATCCGTGCCGGTGCCCGCCCGCGATCATGACGGTGCCCACCGACGCCGACGCCGGCCTGTTGAAGGGCCGCCAGATGTGTGCGGCGCAGCCACCGAGAATCGCCCGCGCCTGCTCGGTGCGGAACATCCTGGCGAGCACCGAGGCGGGCAGCCCGGCCCGAATGCCCAACCGCAGCATTGCTATCGGATGATCGGGGATGCGGACAAGCGGACCGAGAACGTCGGAGACGATGGTGTCGAACGACCGCACCAACGGGCCGAACACCGCCCGCCATCTCGGGCCGTCGATGCCGAGGCCCGCCGCGGTGTCCTCCAGCGACGTCGTGAGCACGCCTGCGCTTCCGTCCGGCAGGGGGTGGACCATGTCGATCTCGGTGAACCGCCACGTCAGTCCGAAGTCCGACAGCGGCAGGCCGGCCAGAAACGGTGACGCGACGGCGAACGGGTGCACGGCCGAGCACGTGTCGTGTTTGAGGCCGGGCACCGTCAGCTCGGCCGTTCGGGCGCCTCCACCGATCTCGTGGTCGGCTTCCAGCACGGTGACGGCCAGCCCGGCCTGGGCCAGCGTGACGGCGGCAGCGAGGCCGTTGGGGCCGGAGCCCACCACGATCGCATCCGGAACCGTCATCGCAGCCATGCTAGGCGTCGCGGCGGTTCACCGTGACAAGAGCCGCGACGAAGATCGCGGCGACGACGGCGGTGAAGTAGCCGAGCGAACCCCATGCGCCCCAATGCATCGCATACTCCGGGAACAGCCACTGGACGTCGAGAAACCGGAAGACGTTGGCGAACGGCAGGTAAGGGCCGATCTCCCAGCCGCGGCCCGGCAGGTTGCCCAGCAACGGCTCGACCAGCAGCGGCCAGAGCAGCAGCACCGTCACCGCACCTGCGGTGTGCCGCAGCAACACCGCCACCCCCACCCCCAGGACGGCTGCCAGCGCCGCGAACAACGCCAGCCCGACCGAGAACCGCACCGTCGTCGCCACGGTCATACCGTCAGCTACACCTGGCTCCGCCACCAGCCGCGCCACCATCACCGAGCCGAACACCATCACCACTGCCGACACCGCCGAGAACACCGCCGCGACAAGCGCTTTGGCGCATACCACGAGCGTGCGGTGCGGGGTGGCCATGAAGGTTGTCGCGATCAGGCCGCTGCGGTACTCGCCCGTCACCGTCATCGCGGCGACGATCATCAGCACCGGGACCCCGAAGACGGCGACGCCCAGGCACGCCGAGGCGACGGTCATGCGTTCGTAGCCGTAGGCGACCGACGCCTGCAGAGCGGCCAGACCCAGGCTGAGCACGACTGCCGCCGCCGACGACCACAACGGAGAGCGAAGCGTGGTCAGCTTGATGCGCTCGGCGTTCACGACGGCGCTCGCCGCGCGGATCACTGCGACCTTCCCCGGTACTCGGTGGCGTCGTCGGTGGAGGCCAGATAGGCCTGCTCCAACGACACCTGCTGCGCGCTCAACTCGTGCAGCGCGATCGAATTCTGCGCGGCGAGTTCGCCGACCACGTCTGTGGTGGTGTCGCTGACGGTCAGCGCCGGGCCGTCCTCCCGCACCGACAGACCGGCCGCGCTCAGCACACCGGACAGCTCCGCCAGACGTGGGCTGCGCACCCGCACGACGGCGCCGCCCGATCGCGCCACGAAATCGGCCACCGACGTGGCCGCGATCAGCCTGCCCCTGCCGATCACCACGAGACGGTCGGCGGTGTTGGCCATCTCCGACAGCAGATGGCTGGACACCAGTACCGTGCGTCCCTCGGCCGCCAGAGCGCGCATCAGCGTCCGCACCCAGTGGATGCCTTCGGGGTCAAGGCCGTTGACCGGTTCGTCGAACAGCAGGACCCGCGGATCCCCGATCAGGGCCGCCGCGATGCCGAGGCGCTGGCCCATGCCCAGCGACAGCGTGCCGGCACGCGAGCCGGCAACCGCGGCGAGCCCGACCATGTCGAGGACGTCATCCACCCTGCGCCGCTCGATGCGGTGGGTCGCGGCGATCCACCGCAGATGATCGCGCACGCTGCGGTTCGGATGGACCTGCCTGGCGTCGAGCAGCGCGCCGACGGTGCGCAGTGGGTCGGTCAGCTGCCGATAGGCCTTGCCGTCGATCGTCGCGGTGCCCGAGGTGGGGCGGTCCAGGCCGAGGATCATTCGCATCGTGGTGGTCTTGCCCGCCCCGTTGGGGCCGAGGAATCCGGTGACGACACCGGGTTCGACGGTGCACGTCAGCCCGTCGACGGCCCTGTTGGGGCCGTAAGTCTTTGTCAGTGAACGTAGTTCGATCACACTGCCGCCACGACGAGGTCGGCGACGGCGCGCATTCCTTCGGCGTTGGGATGCAGCGGCGCGGGGCGCCGCGGGCGGGGAAAACCGAAGCGGATGGTCCAGGGCTCGCTCGACCACGCGTGGTGCGCGCGGCTCGCCTCGGCGGCCCGCACCAGCCCGCACCCGGTCGCTCTGGCCGCGTCCGCGGTCAGCTGCTGCAACGTCGCGGCCATGTGCCTGCCGAGGCTCAGCTGCGGCTCGCGCAGCGGCGGTGCGGCACCCGTCTCGGGCAGCAGGGTCAGGTAGTCGACGAACAGCACGGTGGCCTGCGGCGAGCGGCGCCGGATTTCGTGTCCGACCTCGATCAGCGCACCGCCCGCCTCCGTCAGTGCGACATAGCGCGCAGAGGGATCGAGCAGCTCCCGTATCCGCCCGCCCAGCAACGGGATCACGCGCACCGCGCGGGGCAGCCCCGCCGCGAACAACATCGGAACATAGCCGGCGTCGTTCCCGCCGATGGTGACGGTCACCAACGTCTCGGTGCCGTCGAGTGCGGCGATCTGAGGCGGTGCACCGCGCTGGGATTCGGACAGCACGTGCGCGGTGGTCGCGCCCGAATAGGTGACGTCGACCAGATCGAGGCCGAGCGTGCGGGCGACGAGGTGCGGGTAGTTGCGCGCAGAGCGGCCCGCTGCGCGCGGCGACCCAGGCACCCGCGGCGTGATGCCGGGCCCCGCCGCCATCGAGCTGCCCAGCGCCACATACCTCGTCATCGGATCACAGCGCCGGGCTGCTTGCCTGTGCCCAGAACCTCTTCGGGATTCGACCGGCGCGCCGCGCCAGGTAGCCGGCCCTGACCGCCGCCGACATCGCCGCCGCCATCGCGGGCGGATCAGATGCGCGGGTGACCGCGGTGGCGAGCAGTACCGCGTCGCAACCCAATTCCATGGCCAGCGCCGCATCGCTCGCGGTGCCGATGCCTGCGTCGAGGATCACCGGCACACCCGCCTGGTCGACGATCATCTCGATGTTGTGCGGATTGGCGATGCCGAGGCCGGTGCCGATCGGCGAGCCCAGTGGCATCACCGCAGCGCAGCCTGTGGCCTCGAGGCGCCGCGCCAGCACGGGGTCGTCGTTGGTGTAGGGCAGCACCACGAACCCGTCGTCGACGAGTTGTTCTGCGGCCCTCACCAGTTCGACCGCGTCGGGCAGCAGGGTGCGCTCGTCGGCGATCACCTCGAGCTTGACCCAGTTCGTCTGCAGCGCTTCGCGCGCCAGCTGCGCGGTCATGACCGCTTCGGCGGCGCCGCGGCATCCGGCGGTGTTGGGCAGTGGGGTGATGCCGAGCCGGGTGAGCAGATCCAGCACGCCGGTGCCGCCGTCGGCGTCGACGCGCCGCATCGCCACGGTGGTCAGCTCGGTCTCGGAGGCGATCAGCGCCGATTCCAGCACCGCGAGGTTGGCGGCGCCGCCGGTGCCGAGGATGAGCCGCGACCCGAACTCCCGGCCCGCGATACTCAGCTTTCCTGTCGTGAAGTCAGCCACCCTGCACCGCCGTCACCACTTCGATCTTCGCTCCATCCTTCAACGCGGTGTCCCACTGCGAACGGGGAAGCACCGACCAGTCCACCGCGACCGCAATCCCCTTCTCCGGGATGCCGAGGTGGTCGAGAAGTGCCGCGACCGTCGTCTGGTCGTCCACCTCGACTGCCTCGTCGTTGACTGTGACTTTCACGTGACCGTCGCTCCTTTCAATTCGGTGGCGATGGTCTCCGCCGTCCACGGCGCGAGCAGAAAACCCGACCTGCCGTGGCCCGCGGCCACCAGGGTGCGCTCGTCGAGCCGCCCGACCAACGGAAGATTGTCGGGTGTCATCGGGCGCAGGCCGGCCGCGGCCTCGGCGAACTCGTATTCGCCGAGGCCCGGCATCACCACGCACGCGTCGTCGAGCAGATCCCGCACGCCGCTGACGGCCGGTGACGTGTCGCGGCCGTGCTCGTACTGCGTCGCGCCGACCACCACGCCGTCGGCGCGCGGCACGACGTACACCTGCCGCCCGCGCACCCGGGCGCGGACCACACGCTGCGGGACGGGCAGGCATCCCCGCCGCCACCGCAGCCGCAGCACTTCGCCCTTGACCGGACGCACCGGCAGCCCGGGCCACAGCGACGGCGCATCGATGCCGTTGGCCAGCACGACGGTGTCGGCGTCGGCCGTCTCTGCCAGTGAGCCGACCGGCGACGCCCACTCCACACCGAGGCTCTCGCACTGGGAAGCCAGCGCCTCGACCACGGCACGGTTGTCGACAGCGAGCTCTGTCTCGGCCCGGAAGCCATGCCGGATACCTTGCGCCAGAAGCGGTTCCACGTCACGTGCGGCGGTCGTCATCGTCACCGGATGCCCCTGTGCGGACAGCCACGCGCCGACGGTCTTCAGATCCGCGGCATCGGCCGCGTCGACGGCGACCACCAGGGATTCACGGGCGGTGACGACGTCGGGCGGCAGGCCCGCGAGAAAAGTGTCGTGCCACAGCGACAGTGAGTCGAGACCGATCTTGAGCAGTTGCTCCTCGCCCGGCCAGCCCTCGCTGTGCGGCGCCAGCATTCCGCCCGCGACCCACGACGCGCCGGGCTCCCCGGTGCGGTGCACGCGCACACCCCAGCCGTCGTGCGCGGCGCGCCGGGCGACGGCGAGCCCGATGACACCACCGCCGACGACGGCCAGTCTGGGCATGTTCTTCGCTCCCTTCGCCGGCATGACCCGGATCAGGTGTGACGGTAAGAGCCGGCGGCTCACTCTCAGTCCCCGTACCCGGGACTCCCGTGTGGTCGCCTACCAGCCTACGTGGCGGCGACGCTAGCGTTCGAGTGTGTTTGCACCCCGTCTGTACCTGTGTACCGATGCCCGCCGGGAACGCGGCGACCTGGCTGAATTCGCCGACGCCGCGCTGGCAGGGGGCGTCGACATCATTCAGTTGCGGGACAAGGGGTCGCCCGGGGAGAAACGGTTCGGACCGCTGGAGGCCCTCCAGGAACTGGAGGCGCTGGCGGTGCTGTCGGACGCCGCACATCGGCACGGCGCGCTGATGGCCGTCAACGACCGCGCCGACATCGCGCTGGCGTCGCAGGCCGATGTGCTTCACCTGGGCCAGGACGACCTACCGCTGACGGTGGCCCGCGACATCGTGGGGAGGCGCGTCATCGGCCGGTCCACCCACGACATCGCGCAGGTCGAGGCCGCGGTGGCCGAGGACGTCGACTACTTCTGTGTCGGCCCGTGCTGGCCGACGCCGACCAAGCCGGGGAGGCCGGCCCCCGGTCTCGACCTGGTTCGCAGGGCCGCCGCTCTCGGCTCCGACAAGCCGTGGTTCGCGATCGGCGGAATCGATGCCGAAAGGCTGCCCGAGGTCATCGAGGCAGGGGCACGCCGGGCCGTGGTGGTACGGGCGATCACGGCGGCAGAGGATCCGAAGGCCGCGGCCGAGCAGTTGGCAGGAATGCTCAGATCTGCCGGTTGAGTGGCAGCGAGGCCGTGACCTCGCGCAGCCGGTCCCAACTGGCGGCGAATCCGGGGTGCAGTGGGAGGTCGGCCACTTCGTCCTCGGCGACCCAGCGAAGCTCGGCGCTCTCCCGGTTGGGCACGGTCTCGAGTTGCGCCTCGGCGTCGGCGATGACGGTCGTGTAGGTCCATCCGGAGTTCTCGGCGGTCACGACGGTGGTGCGCACGGTCAGCTGATCGGGCGGCAGGCCCGCCTCCTCGTGGGCTTCACGCACGGCGGCCTGCTCGGCGGTCTCGTGGCTGTCGCGGGCGCCGCCGGGCAACCCCCACGTTCCGCCCTGATGGCTCCACGGCGCACGGTGTTGGAGCAGGACAGCGGCCGATCCGTCGGGCCCGGGAGCCCGCAGCAGAAGGCCTGCCGCACCATGCCTGCCCCAGAACGCAGCGCCTGTCGCCGAGACAACCCAGCCGTCACCGTCCCCGCGCACGCGTTCAGGATACGAAACCGTCGCGAATTCGTGGCACCTGAATTCGCACGCGTCGCGCGGGTTGCTCTTAGAATTCTTTTATATAGTTCATCAACGACCGTCGAAGAGATCGAGACCGGGATGAGGTCCGCGTAGACGTGACTGTGGAGTTGGCGCACCCGTCGACCGAACCTCTTGCGTCGCGGTCACCGACCACTCCGTCGCATCCGCGATGGTGGTTCCTCTGGACCACACCCGGCCGAATCCTCAGCATCGGAATGGTGCTCGCCGCGCTCGTGATCGCCAGCGCGTTCGCGACGTCGACGACTATCGACGACCGCCAGCAGGCACTGACGACCGTGCTCAACCACACCGAGCCGCTCGCGTTCGCCGCGGGCCAGCTCTATACGACGCTGTCGGTGGCCGACGCCGCCGCGGCCACCGCGTTCATCGCCGGTGCGGAGCCCCGCGCGGTGCGTCAACGCTACGAGCAGGCCATCACGGATGCCTCCGTCGCGGTGACGCGAGCATCGAGCGGCCTGACCGAAGAGCCTCTGGTTCAGCTGCTCGGCCGCATCAATGCGCGACTGGCCGTCTACACCGGCCTGGTCGAGACCGCGAGGACGAACAATCGGGCAGGCAATCCGGTCGGCTCGTCCTACCTGTCGGAAGCGTCGGCGCTCATGCAGCAGCAGATCCTGCCCGATGCGGCGCGCCTCTACGAGGAGACGTCGGCGCGCGTCGACGCCGAGACGACCGCATCGACGCGCATTCCGACACCGGTGATCCTCGTGGTCACCGCCACGCTGCTGTT
This sequence comes from Mycobacterium bulgaricum, assembly GCF_041287165.2. Classification (NCBI taxonomy): domain Bacteria; kingdom Bacillati; phylum Actinomycetota; class Actinomycetes; order Mycobacteriales; family Mycobacteriaceae; genus Mycobacterium; species Mycobacterium bulgaricum. The sequence goes on from NZ_JBGGKV020000003.1 coordinate 22,240, forward strand.
CGGGGTGTTCGCCAACCGCTGGCTGGCCAAGCGGACGCGGCGGCGGGTCAACATCGGTTTCGTGGCGGGCGGCCTCGCCGTGCTGATCATGCTGATGTGGGTGGGCACCGCGCTGATCATCTCGACGACCGACAGCCGCAGCGCCAAGGAGACGGCCGCCGAATCGCTCAAGACGGTGACGACGTTGGCGATCACGGCGCAGCAGGCCCGCGCCGACGAGACGCTGTCGCTGATCCGTCGCGGCGACGAGGACGTGCGCAAGCAGTCCTACTACCAGCGCATCGACGAGATGAAGCAGCAGCTCGCGCGCTACGTCGAGCGCGACGACTCCATCGACAAGACCGACCTGACGAACGCGGGGCAGCTGCTCGACCGCTGGCGCGCCGCCGACGACCGGATCACGGCCTACATCGCGGTCGGCAACTACCAGGCTGCGACGCAGGTGGCGCTGGGCACCGGCGAGGACGACGCGACGCCGGCGTTCGACAAGCTGGACGAGGCACTGACGAAGGGGATCGAGCAGAGCCGGACCCAGTTGCGCAACGACATCGTCAACGCCCGCCGGGTGCTGTCCGGCGCGACGGTCGGCGCCGCGCTGTTGTCGGTGGCTGCGGCGATCGCGGTGGCGTTGGGGATCTGGCCGAGATTGAGCGAGTACCGCTGATGAGGAGATGGGGCGCGTTGATCGCGGCGGTTGCGGTGCTGAGCGGGTGCTCGCAGGCCGCACCTGCGGTGCCCAATCCCGGCGTCACGCTGGCGCCGCCGACGCCGGCCGGGCTCGAGGAACTGCCGCCGGAGTCGGCGCGCCCGCCCACGGCGGCCGACGACGACTGCGATCCCCGGGCCAGTCTGCGGCCGTTCGACACCGAGGCCGAGGCGGAGGCCGCGGTCGCCAACATCAAGGCCCGGGGCAGGCTGATCGTCGGTCTCGACATCGGCAGCAACCTGTTCAGCTTCCGGGACCCGATCACCGGTGAGATCACGGGTTTCGACGTCGACATCGCCGGCGAGATCGCCCGCGACATCTTCGGCACGCCGTCGCAGGTGGAGTACCGCATCCTGTCCTCGGCGGACCGCATCGAAGCGCTGGAGACCAACCAGGTCGATGTCGTCGTCAAGACCATGACGATCACCTGCGAGCGTAAGGAGCGGGTGAACTTCTCGACCGCGTATCTGACCGCCAACCAGCGCATCCTCGCCCCGCGCGACTCCAACATCTCCCAGTCGCGGGATCTCTCGGGGAAGCGGGTGTGCGTCGCCAAGGGCACCACCTCGCTGGAACGCATCCAGCAGATCACCCCGCCGCCGCTGATCGTCGGTGTCGTCACCTGGGCCGACTGCCTGGTCGCGCTACAGCAGCGGCAGGTCGACGCGGTCAGCACCGATGACTCGATCCTCGCGGGCCTGGTGTCGCAGGATCCGTATCTGCAGATCGTCGGCCCGTCGATGAATGAGGAGCCCTACGGCATCGGAGTCAACAAGCAGAACACCGGGCTCGTCCGCTTCGTCAACGGCACGCTGCAACGCATCCGGGCAGACGGCACCTGGAACACCCTGTACCGCAAGTGGTTGACGGTGCTGGGCCCCGCGCCCGCCCCGCCGGCGGCGAGGTATTCGGACTGATGACTGAAGCCATGAAGAACGATCGGGACCACGACGAGGGCCCGGGTACCCAGCCCGCGGGCTTCGCGGAACTCGCCGACCTGTCCGACGACACGATGTCGACGATGCGCCCGATGGCCACCCAGGCGGTATACCGGCCCAACTTCTTCGATGACGACGACGAGGACAGCGACGCGCTGCTGCACAGCGGCGACACCGAGCCTCAGGACAACACGACGGCGATCACGCGGCACATGTCCCCGACGCGCAGGCTCGGCGGCGGACTGGTCGAGATTCCCCGGGTGCCCGCGCGAGATCCGTTGGCCGCGTTGATGACCGACCCCGTCGTCGCCGAATCGAAACGGTTCTGCTGGAACTGCGGCAGGCCGGTGGGCCGCTCAAGCAAGGACGGGCGGGCCCAGTCGGAGGGCTGGTGCCCGCACTGCGGCAGCGCGTATTCCTTTCTGCCGCAACTCAATGTCGGTGACATCGTCGCCGATCAGTACGAGATCAAGGGCTGCATCGCCCACGGCGGTCTCGGGTGGGTGTACCTGGCGTTCGACAAGAATGTCAACGACCGGCCCGTCGTCCTCAAGGGCCTGGTGCATTCCGGCGATGCCGAGGCGCAGGCCATCGCGATGGCCGAGCGCCAGTTCCTGGCCGAGGTGACCCACCCCGGCATCGTCAAGATCTACAACTTCGTCGAGCACGAGGACAAGCACGGCAACCCCGTCGGCTACATCGTGATGGAGTACGTCGGAGGCACCTCGCTCAAGCAGGCCACGCTGCTCAAGCACCATGCGCAGATCCGGCTGCCGACCGCCGAGGCCATCGGCTTCATGCTCGAAATCCTGCCCGCCATGGGCTATCTGCACTCGTTGGGGCTCGTCTACAACGACCTCAAGCCCGAGAACATCATGGTCACCGAGGATCAGCTCAAGATCATCGACCTCGGCGCCGTGTCGCGGATCAACTCGTTCGGCTATCTGTATGGGACACCGGGGTATCAGGCCCCCGAGATCGTGCGCACCGGACCGACGGTGGCCACCGACATCTACACCGTCGGCCGGACGCTGGCGGCACTGACCATGCGTCTGCCCACCAAGCGGGGCCGCTATGTCGACGGACTGCCCGAAGACAATCCGGTGCTCACCGAGTACGACTCGTTCGCCAGGCTGCTGCGGCGCGCCATCGACCCCGACCCGCGCAGGCGCTTCCAGAGTGCCGAGGAAATGTCGAGTCAGCTGATGGGTGTGCTACGCGAAGTGGTCGCCAAGGACACCGGCGTACCCCGGCCGGGCCTGTCCACGACGTTCAGTCCGTCCCGGTCCACGTTCGGGGTCGACCTGCTCGTCGCCCACACCGACGTCTACCTCGACGGTCAGGTGCACTCGGAGAAGTTGACCGCACAGGAGATCGTTAAGGCGCTGCAGGTTCCGCTGGTGGACCCGACCGACGTCGGCGCGACCGTGCTGTCGGCCACATTGCTGAGTCACCCTGTGCAGACGTTGGATTCGCTACGCGCGGCCCGGCACGGGGCGTTGGACTCCGAGGGTATCGATCTGAGCGAGTCGGTGGAGCTGCCGCTGATGGAGGTGCGGGCGCTGCTCGACCTCGGCGATGTCGCCAAGGCCACCCGGAAACTGGAGGACCTCGCCGAGCGGGTCGGCTGGCGCTGGCGTCTCGTCTGGTTCCGCGCCGTCTCAGAGCTGCTGACGGCGGACTACGACTCGGCGACAAAGCATTTCACCGAGGTGCTGGACACACTGCCCGGCGAGCTGGCCCCCAAGATCGCGCTCGCCGCGACCGCCGAGCTCGCGGGCAACTCGGACCGGCACAAGTTCTACGACACGGTGTGGTCGACCGATCGCGGCGTCATCTCCGCGGGCTTCGGACTCGCCAGGACCCAGTCCGCCGAGGGGGACCGCGATGACGCGGTCCGCACACTCGACGAAGTACCCGCCACGTCACGACATTTCACGACGGCGCGGCTGACGAGCGCGGTGACCCTGCTGTCGGGGAGGTCGACCAGCGAGATCACCGAGCAGCACATCCGCAATGCCGCCAGGCGGGTCGAGGCGCTACCTGACACCGAGCCGCGCGTGCTGCAGATTCGCGCGCTGGTGCTGGGCACCGCGATGGACTGGCTGGCCGACAACACCGCCAGCACCAACCACATCCTCGGTTTCCCGTTCACCGAGCACGGGCTGCAGCTCGGCGTGGAGGCGTCGCTGCGCAGCCTCGCGCGGGTCGCACCCACCCAGGCGCACCGCTACGCCCTGGTCGACCTGGCCAACAGTGTGCGCCCGATGTCTACGTTCTGACCTCGATGTAGGCACCGACGACGTCGATGAGCGTCTGCAGGTCGCGCGAGCTGTCCATCGGTTCGTGCCACATCATCTGCGCGGCGACGATGCCGCGCAACGTGTTCCAGATCAGGGTGCCGACTCGGGTGGCGTGTGGAGCGGAGAGCCCCTCGCCGAGCTGACGGCCGAGCGCGGTGAGCTGGGCCATCAGGTCTGCCAGGTGGGCGTTCACCGCGTGGGTGCGGGCGCCGCGGGTCGAGATCAGGATCTCGATGGCGGCGCGCGAGGTCGGGCTCGAAAATGCCTGCCACACAGCGTTGACGAGGAATGCGACCCGTTCGCGCCGGTCGAGCCGCGCGGTCTCGGACTCCAAAGAATGCAGCGTCGCGAGCAGCTCGCCGAAACCCGTGTCGACCACTGCCATCAGCAACCCGTCGAGATCGCCGAAGTGGTACTGCACCACGCCCCAGGTCACTCCCGCACGGTCGGTGATGCGCCGCACGCTGGGCGGCGCGAAGCCGTCGTCGATGATGCAGCGGACCGTCTCATCGATGACGGCGGTGCGGGTGCGCTGCGCGCGGGGCTGCGCCCCGGTGGGCGGTCGGCGCGGCGCGGTCATGGTCACAGCCCCCGGCTACCACATCACGCCACGCAGGAGGTCGGACCCGCGGAGGTCGTGCGCGGCGAGGACACCGGGCCGCGCTGTGCACACCGCTTCGATGGCGTTGACGGCCCGTGCCGCGGTCGCGATCACCCCACCCTGGTTGTGGTCGATGCCGGACGTGCCGACGTGAGTGTTGATCTCGATACCGGGACTGCCGTCGACGATCACCCGGTGCACGCCGGGGTGGCCGTCCGGCGGGAACGGCCAGTCCGGGGCCGCGGCAGGGGTGAGCCTGTTGACGTGTTCCATCGTGATCACGACATACCCGCCTGACAGCCCTTCAACTCCGAACTTCACGGCGGCGACGTGGCCCGGTTCGACACGCATCATCGTGCAGTCGATGGGCTGCGGGGTCACCCATTTCTCGTGCCGTTCGCGGACCTCGTCGAGTTCGACGCCGAGGTCGGCGGCGAGGCTGCGCACCTGCGCGCCCCACATCGAGGCGAGCACTCCGGGGCTGAACAAGATGGGCGTATGGTCTGGCCCCGCGCCGAAACCGAAGCTCACACCGGTGAACTCCGCGTCGTCGTAAGTGCCGTAGTCGAAGATCTCCTGCACCGTCACCGCGGTGGCCCTGGCCGCCAGGCTCAGCGCGGTGTACACGAGCGTGTCACCGGAGAAGCCGGGGTCGATGCCGTTGATGTACAGCGTCGAATCACCCTGCCGGCACGCCTCTTCGAGGGGTCGGCGGAGCCAGTCGTCAGCCTGCTCGGGCGCCACCATCCACACGAACGACGTGCCGACGACGTTGACACCGGCGCGCAGGAAGCGGCCGATCTCCGCGAGCGCCTCCATCGGGCGCGTCTCGGCCTGCGAGGTGTAGACCACGCAGTCGGCGTCGAGCGACAGCAGTGCGTCGATGTCGTCGGTCGCGGTGACGCCCACCGGGTCGCTCAGCCCGCACAGTTCGGCGGCGTCGCGCCCGATCTTGTCCCGGCTGTTCGCATGCACGCCGACCAGCTCGAGGTCCGGACGTTCGATGAGGGTGCGCAGTGCGTGGATTCCGACATTGCCGGTGGAGAACTGGATGACCCTGCGCATCAGTGATCACTCCTCACAGCAGGTCGGTGATGGTCTTGAGACCCGATTCGTAGAGCACGCCGGGCATCATCCCGCCGTCGATCTCGATCGTGGTGCCGTTGATGAAGTCCGCCTGCCCCGAGGCGAGGAACACGCAAGTGCGGCCCACCTCGGCCGGTTCGCCGCCGCGCTTGAGAGGTATGGCGTCGAAATACGTTGCGCCGGTGGGGTCGTCCTTGGGCAGCACGAACGAGCGGAAGTTCTCGGTGATGGTGGGCCCGAGCGCGACGCAGTTGACCCGGACGCGTGGCCCCCATTCCTCGGCCAGCGAGCGGGTCAGATGGTTCAGGCCGGCCTTGGCCGCCCCGTACGACACCAGCGTCGGAGAGCCGGCCGGGTGACCCGCGCCGCTGGAGACGTTGACGATGCAGCCGGTGCCGTCCTGGGTCTGCATCTGCCGGTAGGCGCGGACCGCGAACCACATCGGGCTGATCAGGTTCATCTGAATGGCGAACGCGTGGAACAGCATCGTGCGCTCGAGGTCGTCGTCGGACGCCGGCGCCCCCTGGATGCGGGAGACCAGCGCGGGCACGTCCTCGACGTGCGGCGTCGGGACCGTGCCGCCGGCATTGTTGACCAGGATGTCCACTCGCCCATACGTTTCCGCGACCCGGGTGACCAACGAGTCGATGGCGTTATAGTCGCCCTGGTCGCACACCAGCTGCGTGGAACGCTGCTGCCAGTCCGGATGCGATTCGGTCCCCGGAATGGCGGCGAGCGCCGAACGCGAACAGCCCACGACCGTGGCTCCCGCGCGCAGGAGTTCGTGGGCGATGCCGACACCCACACCCCTGCTGGTTCCCGTGACGATCGCGATCTTCCCCTCGAGCACACCCGCCATCCGTGATCCTCTCCTCGCGCGAAACATTACAGGTTTAATCTTTTGTCGAGCAGCAACGACGAATTCCGTTGCTAGTTCGTCAAAATTGACGTTCGCGCCCCGAGGTGGTTCAACCACCCGACCGCCGGTTGTGCCCAAAGCTGCAGGTGAAAGCACATGAAGGGGATTCGGAACAACGTATGGTCATGCCGCGGATTCCGTAGTAATGTGACTCCACCACATACGGTGACGTCATCGGCGCAGCTTTGAGCATCTAGAGCCGATCCCCTGACCTCACCCGCGATACGAACCACAGTTTCGGCTCATCTCTCTGCCAAGGGAGGCCCGTACGTGTCCCTGTTCGAACACTTACCCGCGTCCGGTACCCAGCGGGTGTTCCGCCCCGATCCGACATCGTTCGACCTGCGCGAAGAGCATCATCGCGCGACGTTCTCGGCGTGCGAACTCCCGCCGTCGACCGTGCTCGTGACGATCCACGGTGAGATCGACGCGACCAACAGCGCGGCGCTCGCAAGCTACATCGAGAAGCGCCTCGGCGCCTCCAGAAAGCTCATCCTGGATCTGCAGACGGTCGAGTTCTTCGCCGCTTCGGGCTTTGCCGCACTGTCCAACATCAACGTCGTCTGCGCGCGCCGCGGTGTCCGCTGGTCGCTTCTCACCGGTACGCACGTCCGCCGGCTGCTGAAGGTGTGCGACCCGATGCGGGAACTACCTGTCGCCGAGCCGTCAGCCAAGTACTCCCGCGCACGCCCGAGCAATCGCAAGCTCCTCGTTGGTGGGAACAACTAGCACGGTCGTCGGAACGCCGTCGGGCGAGATGCGGCGAGCAGCCCTGCCCGGGCTTTCGTTGAGGTGTTCGTCGAGTTCGATGCCGAAGGCCGCGAGGCCCGAGAGCGCGTCGCGGCGCACCGCCGCATCGTTCTCCCCCACCCCGGCGGTGAACGTGATGACGTCAGCTGTACCGAGCACCGCCAGGTAGGCGCCGATGTACTTGCGCAGCCGGTGGATGTACACGTCGTAGGCCAATCGTGCTGCGGCGTCCCCTGACTCGATCCTGCGGTGCAATTCTCTGAAGTCGATCTCGCCGCCGAGGCCGCGGACACCCGAGCGCCGGTTCAGCATCGACTCGATGTCCTCCACGCTCAGCCCCGCTTCGCGCCACAGGTAGAAGATCAGGCCGGGGTCGACGTCGCCGGAGCGGGTTCCCATCACCAGGCCCTCCATCGGGGTGAGACCCATCGAGGTCTCCACGGGTCTGCCGCCGACGATGGCCGACGCCGACGCCCCGTTGCCGAGATGCAGGACGATCTGACTCAGGGATTCCAGCGGTGCGCCGAGGAAGTGGGCCGCCTGCTCGCTGACGTACTGGTGCGAGGTGCCGTGGAATCCGTAGCGGCGGATGTGCCACGCGTCGGCCACCTCGGCATCGATGGCGTAGGTCGCCGCCGCGGGCGGGAGGTCGTGGAAGAACGCCGTGTCGAAGACCGCGACGTGCGGCAGGTCGGGTAGCGCCTCGCGTGCCACCTCGATGCCCTGGATCGCCGGCGGATTGTGCAGTGGCGCAAGGGGTGACAGTTCCCGGAGGCGGGCGATCGTCGCATCGTCGACGACGGTCGGGCGATACAGGTCGGGCCCCCCGTGCACCACCCGGTGTCCGACGGCGACCAAACCCAGGTCTTCGAGCCGATGCCCGTCGGAGGCCAGCGACTCGAACACGACCTGCATCGCCGCGGCATGATCGGCCACGCCGTGCCCGTCGTCTCCAGCCGTGTCGCCGATCCGCTCTACGATGCCGTCGGCGACCAGCTCACCGGAATCTGGCTGCACCACAGCATATTTCACCGAGGATGAGCCCGAGTTGAGCACCAGCACCGAACGCGTCATCGCGGTGTCCCCTGAGCCTGGATGGCGGTGATGGCCACGGTGTTGACGATGTCTTCCACCAGCGCGCCCCTGGACAGGTCGTTGACCGGCTTGTTCAGCCCCTGCAGCACCGGCCCGATCGCAATGGCGCCCGCGCTGCGCTGCACGGCTTTGTAGGTGTTGTTGCCGGTGTTGAGATCCGGGAAGATGAGCACGGTCGCGTGGCCCGCCACCTTGGAGTCGGGCATCTTCGTCGCGGCGACGGACGGCTCCACCGCGGCGTCGTACTGGATCGGACCCTCGACAAGGAGATCCGGCTCGCGGGAGCGCACCAATTCTGTTGCCGCCCTGACCTTGTCGACGTCGGCGCCGGTGCCGGAGGTGCCCGTCGAATACGACAGCATCGCGACCCTGGGGTCGATTCCAAACCGGGCGGCGGTGCGGGCCGACGAGATCGCGATGTCGGCCAATTGCTCAGCCGTCGGATCGGGCACGATGGCGCAGTCGCCGTAGGCCAGCACTTCGTGCGCCAGGCACATCAGGAAGATGCTCGACACCGTCGAAACATCCGGAATCGTCTTGATGATCTCGAAGGCGGGCCGAACGGTGTGCGCAGTGGTGTGCCGGGCTCCCGAGACCATGCCGTCCACCATGTCGTTGTGCACCAGCATGGTGCCGAAATACGAGACGTCGTGGATGATCTCGCGGGCCTGCTCCACGGTCACACCCTTGTGCGCACGCAGCTTCGCGTACTGCTCGGCGAACTGGTCGCAGAGCTCGCTGGTCTGCGGGTCGAGCACAGCAGCGGCCGACAGGTCGAGGCCGAGCTCGGCGGCGCGCGCCCGGACCTGCGCCTCGTCGCCCAGGATCGTCAGGTCGGCGACCGAGCGCTGCAGCAGCCGGCCCGCCGCCTTGAGGATGCGGTCGTCGTTACCTTCGGGCAGCACGATGCGCTTGCGGTCGGCACGCGCCTGGTCGAGCAGCTGGTAGGTGAACATCTGCGGGGTCACCACGGACGGGATCGGAATAGCCAACTGCGCCAACAGATCCGCAGTGTCGACGTGGGTGTCCATCAGTGTCAGCGCGGTGTCGATCTTGCGGTCAGATGTCGAGGTCACCCGACCGCGTGTCGCGGCCACCCGGCTCGCGGTCTCGAAGGTGCCGAACCGCGTCTCGATGATCGGCAACCGCTGCCCGAGGCCCGACACCAGCGAGGCGATCGCGGGATGCAGCGTCAGTCCACCGTTGAGGATCACACCGGACAGCGACGGAAAGCCCTCTGCAGCGTGGGCACTGAGCACTGCCAGGACGACGTCGGAGCGGTCACCGGGGGTGACGACCGCGACACCTTCGGAGAGCCGTTCGAGGACGTGCTCTGCCGTCATACCGGCGACCAGGACGTCGAGCACCTCCCGGTTGAGCAGCGCGGGATCTCCCTGCACCACCGTGCCCTCGACCGCGGCCTGCAGCTCGGCGACCGACGGCGCCACCAGAAGCGGTTCCTCCGGTAGCACGTAGCTGTGCGGCTCGATCTTCGTCAGCGCCTCGCAGACCGCGCCGAGCTGGGCGGGATCGCAACGGTTGGCCACCACCGCCGCGGTGTGGGCGTGCTGCGCGGCAATCTCGTCCATGCAGACCGCGACCACCTGCGCGACCTGTTCCGGGGTGCGGTCCTTGGCCTTGACCGCGAGCACCACCGGCGCCCCGAGGTTGGCGGCGATGCGGGCGTTGACCGACAGTTCGCTGGGCGCCGCGACATCGGTGTAGTCGCTGCCGACGACCAGCACGGCGTCACACTGGTCGGCGACCCGGTGAAAACGGTCGACGATCTCGCCCAGCGCGGCTTCGGGATCTTCGTGCAGCTCGTGATAGGTGACTCCGACGCAGTCGTCGTAGGGAAGGCCGGCCGTCGTGTGTTCGAGCAGCAGCTCCAGGATGTAGTCCTGTTGCTCCCCGTCGCCGCGGGTGATGGGGCGAAACACCCCTACCCGGGCGACGGTCGCAGCGAGCCGGTGCAGGATGCCCAGCGCAATGGTCGACTTCCCGGTGTCGCCTTCCGGCGACGCGATGTAGATGGCGGAGATGGCTGTGTCGGCAGCATCAGGCACGGGACAAGCCTACGGGGCGGGGCTAGCTGGCGGTCATGTCGACCGGCACCCTCACCGTGGCCAGCAGGCCCCGGTGGTCGGCGCCCGGCACCACGACGGTCTGCGCTGTCGACGCCGTCGAGTTCTTGGTCAGGATGTGGTCGATGCCGATCAGCGGAGGCCGCTGCCCCCGGCCCGGATAGGACCTGGTGAGCCCGGCGCGGGCGTCGACACCCGCGTCGCCGTAGCCGGTGTCGAGGAGTTCGCGAAACGGTGCCATCTCGTAGGTGGCGTTGAAGTCGCCGGCGACGATCACCGCGCCGGCGCCCGCGGTGCGGCCGATCTCGCGCAGAGTGTCCGGGAACAGTGTGATGTCGGAGCGCCACGCACCGATCGGCATCGGCCACGGTGCGGCGAGGTGCACCGACAGCACCGTGGTGTCCACGCGCACGCCGGGGATCCTGATGCGGGTGCCGATCATCGGCATCGCATACCCGTCGATGCGCCCGGAGTGCACGATGGGGTGGCGGCTCCAGATACCGATCCCCGACGCCATCGGCGCGGGGACGATCACCCGGTGCGGGAAGACGGTGTCCATCCCGGCGGCCGACAGGCCGTCGGCGGCCTCCTGTGTCATCTCCTGGACGGCGACCACGTCGGCACTGTTACCGGCCAGCGTCACCAAGGCCGCCGGATCCGCTTGGCCCATACCCAGATTCGCGGTCAGCACCCGGACATCCACCGACGGCGTCTGGGATGGGGCCGCAGCGCCGAAGACCGGGTAGCGCGGCACGTAGACCCAGAGCAGTGCCACGGTGACGGCGAACGCCACCAGCGTGAGAACAAACCGTCTGCCCAGCCCGAACAACAGCACTGCCGCGGGCGCGGCGACTGTCAGGTAGGGCGCAGCCGCCGCCAGGATCAGAGTCGGATGCCCCGAGATGGGCAGGTAGCGGACAACAAGTCCCGCCATCGCGACCGCAAGGGCGCCCAGGCCCAGCAGCGTCGCGAGCAGTCGGATCATCTCGCGGTGTGGTCGTCAGCCGAGCTTGCGCAGCCTCGGTTCCAAGTCGCGCTGGAACAGCTCCAGGAAGCGGCGCTGGTCGTGGCCGGGGGCGTGGAAGACGAGGTGGTTCAGTCCGTAACCCACGTAGTCGGCGACCTTGGCGACCGCCTCATCGGGATCGGACGCGACGATCCAGCGCTTGGCGACCTGCTCGATGGGCAGCTCGTCGGCGGCCTTCTCCATCTCCAGCGGGTCGTCGATGGAGTGCTTCTGCTCGGCCGTCAGCGACAGCGGCGCCCAGAAGCGCGTGTTCTCCAGCGCCAGTTCGGGATCGGTGTCGTAGGAGATCTTTATCTCGATCATCCGGTCCACGTCGTCGGGGTTCTTGCCCGCCGCCTCGGCGCCTTCGCGCATCGCCGGGATCAGCTTCTCCTTGTAGAGCTCTTCGCCCTTGCCGGAGGTGCAGATGAACCCGTCCCCGGCGCGGCCCGCATACTTGGCGACCTGGGGGCCGCCGGCAGCGATGTAGATCGGGATGCCCCCCTCGGGCACGTCGTAGATCGAGGCGCCCTTGGTCTTGTAGTACTCGCCTTCGAAGTCGACGCGATCGCCGAGCCAGAGCTCACGCATCAACCGCACCGACTCGCGCAGCCTCGCGTAGCGCTCCTTGAACTCCGGCCATTCGCCCTCGTAACCGGTGGCGATCTCATTGAGGGCTTCGCCGGTGCCGACGCCGAGGAAGATGCGGTCGGGGTACAGGCAGCCCATCGTCGCGAATGCCTGCGCGATGACGGCAGGGTTGTAGCGGAAGGTCGGGGTGAGCACCGAGGTGCCCAGCTGCAGGCGCTTGGTGCGCTCACCGACGGCGGTCATCCAGGCCAGCGAGAACGGCGCGTGCCCGCCTTCGTGCCGCCAGGGCTGGAAGTGGTCGCTGACGGTGGCGCTGTCCATGCCGTGCTCCTCGGCGGAGACGGCGAGTTCGACGAGTTCGCGGGGCGCGAACTGCTCCGCCGACGCCTTATAGCCCAGTTTCAGTTCAGCCATAGTTATGTTTCTACACTCGCCCCATGGCTCCCGTTGTCACGGCCGTCACCGATCGCGTCCACTTCGCGCAGACCGACCTGGTGAACTGGACGCTGGTCGCCGACGGTGACGGAGTCCTCCTGATCGACGCGGGGTTTCCCGGCCACCGCGACGATGTCCTGAGTTCACTTCGCGGTCTGGGCTTCGGCGCCGACGATTTGCGCGCAATCCTGTTGACGCACGCCCACATCGACCATTTCGGGACCGCCATCTGGTTCGCCGCCGAACACGGCACGCCCGTCTACTGCCACGCCGACGAGGTCGGGCACTCCAAACGCGAGTACCTCGAGCAGGCTTCGCCAGTCGCGGTGGCAGCGCACGCCTGGCAGCCGAAGTGGCTGAAGTGGTCGGTGTCGATCATGCGCAAGGGCGCACTGACGCATGCGGGGATTCCCACGACGGAGTCGCTGACCGCAGACATCGCCGCCGGGCTGCCGGGCGCGCCCCGGGTGGTCCCGACGCCGGGCCACACGGGCGGGCACTGCTCCTATCTGGTGGACGGTGTGCTCGTCAGCGGTGACGCGCTGGTGACCGATCACCCGGTGGCCCCGCGTCCGGGCCCGCAGCTGCTGCCGTCGGTGTTCAACCACGACGAAGCTGCGTGCACGCGCAGCCTGGAAGCGCTGGGGATGCTCGACGCCGAGGTGCTGCTGCCCGGTCACGGTCCGGTGTGGCGGGGACCGGTGCGGGACGCCGCAATCAAGGCGCGTGATGCCGCGTCAGGTTAGCGTCTGGTAGCCGAGCAGGAAGATCGCGGTCAGCGCGAGGCCGCAGGCGAGGACGATCGACGGCATCAGGATCATCGCGTCGAGTTCGTCGTCGTCGAGCACGTCACCTTCGAAGCGGCCGAACAGGACGCGGGCGACGCCGGTGCGGCGGAAGGTGTGCACGATGCCGCGCACCACTTTGGTGTCGCGCCTGCGGCCGACGAACAGGCGGGACACCCCGCCGAAGACGAATGTCAGTGCCGCAGCGGCCAGCAACAGCCAGCCCACGGTCGCCTGCGACACATGGCCAAGCCTATAGGCCCAGGTGCTCGCGCAGCGTGTGCCCGGTGTACTCGGTGCGGAATGTTCCGCGCTCCTGCAGCCGTGGTACCTCGGCGTCGACGAACGTCCCAAGTTCGTCCGCCGCGAGCACGAACCGGCAGGTGTCGTCGGTTCGCCGTGAAAAACCCTCCACGAGAACGGGATATCCCCGCGGGTGCTCCGGGAGCGCCGCGACACCGCGCACGGCGAGCTGCGGCCCGCGGTGGTCGACGGCGCGGACACGGTCGGGATCGATGTAGCGGCCCGTGTCTCGGTCGGCGAGGACGGCACCGGGTGCCCAGGTGTCCCAGAACTTGGTGACGACGGTGACGAACTCCTCGGCCCCGTCGGCGGTCCAACCGGCCCTCCCATCGGACAGGTGGTCCAGGGTGGCGAGCCGGCGTGCCACCTCGAACGGGGCGCTGCCGCCGGTGTCCTCGACGGCCGCCACGAGGCCGATCCGCTCGGTGGCGGCGACCAGTGCGGCCAGGACGGTGACGTTTTCCGAGAGGACGAAATCGAGGAGGCCACGCTCGGCGGTGCGGGTCAGCTCACGCGCCGAGCGGAAATCGGCCCCGGCCGGGATCTGAATTCCGACGTGAAACCGACTGTGCGCGTTGTCCGTCAAGGTGCGATGCCCCACCGTTCGGCGAGCAGCCGATGAGAGCGCAGACGATCCGCATGGTCGTGCGTGACCGACGTGACGACGAGCTCGTCGGCACGGGTGAGCCGTTGCAGGGCGTCCAACCGGTGGGCGACCTCGTCGGGATCACCGACGAATTGCGTTGCGGTGCGGTCCTTGACGAGTTCCTCCTGCTCGGGCGTCAGCGGTGGCACGCGTGCGGGGTCGGGATACGGGACGGCCCCGTCGCCCGCGCGGATCGCGTATACCCAGTGCCCGTAGCTGGACGCCAGCTGCTGGGCGGTAACGCTGTCGGCTGCCACCACCACGTCGGCGGAGACCACGACATACGGCTCGGCCAGCGCGGCGGACGGCTGGAACTGCGCCCGGTAGACCTCGACGGCATCGAGCGCTGTCGCCGGGGTGAGGTGATAGCTGGCGACGAACGGCAGCCCGTTGGCGGCGGCGACCCGGGCGCTCTGTCCCTTGCTGCTGCCGAACACCCACGGTGTCAGCGGTGCGCCCTCGCCGGGGACGGCGTGCGCATCGACGCCGTCGATGTCGAAGGTGCCTGCCAGGAGCGCGAGGATGTCGCCCACCTGGTCGGCGAAATCCGGCGGCACCGCGCCGGGCTGCTGGAGCACTGACAACTTGGCCTTCAAGCGGGGGTTGCGCATCAGCACGGTGATATCGAACGGAGAAGGCACGACCACACCGTCGACCTCGCGCCAGGGCGGGACGGGTTTCGGTGTGCGCGGTTTGTCGCCCGCCTTCTTCGGATTCTGCCGGCGGCGCGGACCCGAGCGCCCGACGCCCAGATCGATGCGGCCCGGGTGGAACGCGTCGAGCATCCCGAAGCTCTCGACGACCGCGATCGCGGTGGTCTGTCCGAGCTGTACCGCGGCGGCACCCACGTGGATCGTGTTGGTGGACGCGGCGATCTGGCCGATCAGCACCGCGGGCGACGAGCTGGCCACCGACACGAAATGGTGCTCGGCGACCCAGAAGCGCTTGTAGCCCCACCGCTCGGCATGCTGGGCGAGGTCGACGGTGTTGCGAAGGGCGGTCGCAGGATCGGCACCCTCGGGAATCGGTGACAGGTCGAGGACGGACAGGGGGACGGTCACGGAACCCTCTCCGATCCGAGTCGCTGACGCAGTGTCTCGCCGGGCCGATATTCCGTGCGAAAGCCCGCCGTGCGCTGCAACATCGGGATCACCTCGTCGGCGATGACAGGCAGGTCGGCGGAGTTCACCGCCGGCCGCAGCCGTACGCCGGCCGCGCCGAGCCGTTGCCAGCGGCAGATCTTCGCGGCGAGCTCGGCCGGTGTACCAGTGAAGACTTCGGCGTCGGAACGGTCGTCGACCACACCGTCGAAGCTCACGAACAGGTCCGCATACACCTGCAGGTTGCGGCCACCGGCCGAGTCCACCTCGGCCAGGATCGCCCCGAGCGACTCATCGCCTTTGGGTGTGATGAACACCAGATCTGCACTCCGAGAGGCGAATTCATACACGTGCGGGTTGTGCGCCAGCGCGGCGACGACGATCTCGCCGCCGCCCGTTTCGCGGACGGTGTGGACGGTGTCCGCGGCGGCGCCGAACGGGTCCTCGTCGGGCTCCCGGCCGAAGAGTTCCGCTTCGTGGCGGGAGCTGCTGATCCTGACCTGCCACCCTGCTCGCCCTTCGGAGATGTCGTCCAACGCCGCAAGATCTCTGGCGAGCCGGGACGGATCGGTATGGGTGGCGACGGCCACCGGGATCAGCCCGAGGTGACGGGTGGACGTTGCGACGTGCGCTGCGAGGAGGACCGCATCGGGGCGCCCGGCCAGCCAGCGCGGCTCGATCTCGGGACGCCGCCTGCGCTGCGGGCCGAGCGAGTCGTCGAACGTCACGAAGTCGAGCAGGCCGCGTTCGGCGGTGGCGGCGAGCGCCGTCCAGTACGCCCCACCGGTGACCGGGCCGACGTCGGTGGTGTGGCGCCACGACTCCGGGTGCCAGCCGTAGCCCTCCAGGGCGACGGCGACGCGCGGGGCGGCGGTCACGGCAATTCCTTGAGGAACGCCAACGGGTACACCTCGCCCTCGGCGGGCAACGGCTCATCGAGCCTTCGGTAGCCCATCGAGAGGTACAGCGCCTCGGCCTCGGGCTGGCGGTCACCCGTCGTCAGGTAGATGCGCCGGTATCCGAGTGCGGCGATGTCTGCTTCGAGCCGCGCCACCAGGGCGCGCCCATAGCCGAGACGGCGGTGGCCGCTGTCGGTCCAGATCCGCTTGAGCTCAGCGGTGGCATCGTCGAATCGCCGGAACGCGCCGCCGGTCACCGGCGTGTCGCCGAGAAGACCGACCACGAGCGCGCCGCCGGGGGCGGCGAATTCCTCGGCCGGGTATTTGCGCAGCCAGGCGTGCACCCGGTCGCGCACGCCGCCGTAGCGGGTGGCGTACTCGACGGCGAGTTCGTCGATGAGCGGCGCGGCCAGTGGATCGTCTTGACCCACCGCCACGAAACGCAACTCACCCACGGTCGGAACGGACATCACCTACATGTCTAACGCAGCACCGGCTCCCGCATCTCGGTGCCGGGTCATTTACTCACCGCGAGCCGATGCCGAAGTTGGTCGGCGGTCAACGACCAACCGTGGTCGTGGTCGTCGAACGCCTCCTGCGGCAGCAGCGAATGCTCGATCGACATCAGCGTCTCGTCGTCGCCGTGCGGTTCGAACGCGACGTCGACGATGCTCTGCGCGCTCGGATCTGACCAACCGGAGTGACTCCAGGTGAAGCGGAGCCGATTGGGCCTGTCGATGTCGAGGAACTGACCGGTGATCAGCGTGAGCGGTCCGTTGTCGCCGTCGTCGACATCGAACCGCACCCGCCCGCCGACATGCGCCTCGATGGTGATCGCGACGCACCGAGACGGGCGTGGGCACATCCAGTCCGCGAGGGCCTCGGGATCCAGCCATTCGTCGAACACCACGTCGGGCGTGGCAGGCAACACCCGGCGCACCCGTACCACCGGGTCGGCGCTCATCGGCCGCGGCCCTTCTTGCGCAACCGCTCCGACAGCGCGTCGGCGCGGGCCGACCAGAATTCGCTCTGCTCGTCCATCCATGCCCGGGCCTTCGAGAGGCCGTCGGGCTCGAGGGACAGCCAGTGCTCGCGGCCGCGCACCTCCCGGCGCACCAGGCCGGCAGACTCCAGCACGCCGATGTGGCGGGACACCCCCGCGAAGGTCATCGGTAGTGGGGCGGCCAGGTCGGTGATGCGCGCGTCGCCGCCCCGAAGGGTCTCGAGCAGCCTGCGGCGAGTCGGATCCGCGAGTGCGGCGTACGCGCGGTCCAACACCGGATCTTCAACCATTCTGTTGACTATAGCTGCGGCCCGTGGTGTTCTGGGGTGGCAATATTCAATCGACTTGTTTAACGAATGGATTCATCGTGAAGCCACCCCGGATCGTGTCGGCAGAGGACTGGCACGCCGCCCACGCCGACATGCTGGTCAAGGAGAAGGAGTTCACCAAGGCGCGCGACGCGCTGGCCGCACAGCGCAGGCGGATGCCGTGGACCCCCGTTGATCGCGAGTACCGGTTCGAAGGGCCGGACGGCCCGGCCACGCTGCTCGACCTGTTCGCCGGGCGCAAGCAACTGATCGTGTACCGGGCGTTCATGGACCCGGGGGTGGATGGCTGGCCCGAACACGGCTGCGTGGGCTGTTCCCTGATGGCCGACCACATTCCGAACCTCACACACCTGAACGCGCGCGACACCACCCTGGTCTACACGTCGCGGGGCCCGCAGTCCGACATCGCCCGAATCCAGAAGCAGATGGGCTGGAAAATCCCGTGGTACACCATGATTGGCTCGCCGGCCTGGTTCGATGTCGACTTCGGCGTCGACGAGTGGCATGGCACCAATGCGTTCATCCGCGGTGACGACAACCGCATCTACCGCACGTACTTCGTCGACGCACGGGGCGACGAGGCGTTCGTCAACACCTGGAACTTCCTGGACATGACCGCCCTCGGCCGGCAGGAGGCCTGGGAGGACTCGCCGCCCGGCTACCCCCAGACGGCGCCGTATCAGTGGTGGCGGCGCAACGATTCATACGGGGGCACCGAGCCGTGCGGAGGCCACTGTGCTGGCCTATAACCTCCGCACGCCCCTTTCCACCAAAACTTGACACGTGTAAAGTTTCGCCGCATGGACAACATCCGCGGCAAGACCATCGCCATCACCGGAGCAGCTCGCGGCATCGGCTTCGCGACCGCGCAGGCCCTGCTCAAGCGCGGCGCGCGCGTGGTGATCGGCGACCGTGACGTGGCGATGCAGGAGTCGTCGGTCGCCTCGTTGACCAACCTCGGACCGGTCTCGGGCTACCCGCTCGACGTCACCGACCGGGCGTCGTTCGAGACATTCCTCGACAAGGCCCGCACCGACGGCGGCGGCCACATCGACGTGCTGATCAACAACGCAGGCGTGATGCCGGTCGGCCCATTCCTCGAGGAGACCGAGCAGTCGATCCGGTCCTCGCTCGAGGTCAACGTCTACGGCGTGCTCACCGGCTGCCAGCTGGCACTGCCCGACATGGTCAAGCGCCGCAGCGGCCACGTCATCAACATCGCCTCGCTGTCGGGTCTCATCCCACTGCCGGGTCAGGTCGTCTACGTCGGCGCCAAGTACGCCGTCGTCGGCCTGTCCACGTCGCTGGCCGACGAGATGGCGCCGTACGGCGTGAACGTGTCGGTCATCATGCCGCCGTTCACCAACACCGAGCTGATCTCGGGCACTAAGTCCGGCGGCGCGATCAAGCCGGTCGAGCCCGAGGAGATCGCCGCGGCGATCATCAAGACGCTGGAGAAGCCCAAGACGCACGTGTCGGTGCCGCCGCCGCTGCGGTTCACCGCCCAGGCTGCCCAGATGCTTCCGCCCAAGGGCCGCCGCTGGATGAACAAGAAGCTGGGCCTGTCCGATGTGTTCCTGGACTTCGACGTCGCGAAGCGAAAAGCCTACGAGGACCGCGCGCGGTCCGCCCAGGGCGTCGTCGAAGGACCCGCGAAGAGCTAGTCGAAGGCCGGGATGGGCTCGCCGATCCGGTAGGCCTCGATGGCATCGAGGTGATCGAAGAGTTCGTCGAGGCCGAACTGGTAGTCGGCGTCGGTCCCGACGAGGACCACGTGCGCGACTTCGCCGTCGTCCTCAGGGGTCAGCAAGATGACCGTCGCGTCGGCCGTTCCGGCATCGCGCTCGACATCGGCGACCGAATCGGGCCAGATCCACAGCACACCGGCGTCGTCGTCCTCGGGGAACACCCACCCGCGCTCGGTCAGGCGAAAGTCGAAAGCCTCGAACTCCGCTGCGGCTTTGATCTTTTCGAGGGCATCCGCCGGAATCCAGAACCGATCGCGGGCACTCTGGCGCTTTTTGCGACGCGACTTCTTAGCCTCTGATGCGCGTGACACTCAGCTCAGCGCCCGGTCCAGGTCCGCGATCAAATCCTCGGTGCCTTCCAGCCCGACCGAGATGCGCACCACGCCGTCGCCGAGCCCGATCGCCGCACGGCCTTCCGGCCCCATCGCGCGATGAGTTGTGGTAGCGGGATGGGTGATCAGCGACTTGGAATCGCCGAGGTTGTTGGAGATGTCGACGATCTGCAGCTTGTCGAGCACCTCGAACGCGCGCTCCTTGGTGCCGCCCTTCAACTCGAACGTGACCACCGTGCCTCCGCCGGTCATCTGCCGCTTCGCGAGGTCGTACTGCGGATGTGACTCCAGGAACGGGTATTTCACCCAGCTCACCGATGCATGCCCTTCGAGGAACTCGGCGATCCGATGCGCCGACGAATTCTGGTGCTGCACACGAAGAGACAGCGTCTCCAGACCCTTCAGCAGAGTCCACGCGTTGAACGGGCTCAATGCGGGACCGGTGTGGCGCATCAGCTTCTGCACCGGCTCGTCGATGTACTCCCTGCTACCGAGGATCGCACCGCCGAGCACACGGCCCTGACCGTCGATGTGCTTGGTGCCCGAGTACACGACCACGTCGGCGCCCAGCGGCATGCCCTGCTGCAGGATCGGCGTCGCGAAGACGTTGTCCAGCACCACCTTTGCGCCCGCGGCATGGGCGAGGTCGCACACCGCGGCGATGTCGACCAGCGACTGCATGGGGTTCGACGGCGTCTCGAAGAACACCGCCTGGGTCGGCACCGAGAGCGCCTCCTCCCACTGCGAGAGGTCCTCGCCGTCGACGAAGACGGTCTCGACTCCCCAGCGGGGCAGTATCTCGTTGCAGACCACGAAGCACGAACCGAACAGGCTGCGAGCCGCGACCAGCCGGTCGCCGGCGCCGAGCAGCGCACCCAGCGAGGTGAACACCGCCGACATGCCCGTCGACGTCGCGAAGCACGCCTCGGCGCCCTCCAGCAGACGCAGCCGCTCCTCGAACATCGAGATCGTCGGGTTGCCGTAGCGCGAGTAGACGTAGCGGTCGATCTCGCCGGTGAACGCCTTCTCCGCGGCGGCCGCGGTCTCGTAGACGTACCCCGACGTCAGGTACATCGCCTCGGCGGTCTCCTCGAACCCCGACCGCAGCAGCCCGCCCCGCACGCCGATGGTGTCCTGGCTGACGCCGTCGGGCAGTTCGGCCGGGATCCGGACAGACGGAACAGACGGGTCCTGCGGGCTCATGACTGCACCCAGGGAAGTCCGACGGCCTTCCAGCCGGTGCCGCCGCGATGCTTGCTGTCGTCGAGGTTGCCCTCGAAGCCGTCCAGCACGTTGTAGGACGGCGCAATGCCCGCCTCGGTTGCGGCTTCGGCCGCGCCGATCGAGCGGTTGCCGGAGCGGCACAGGAAGACGACGGGACGCTCACCCGGGGTGACCCCGGCTGCCAGGAGGTCGTCGACGAAACCGTCGTTGTGACTGCCGTCGGTGCGGTTCCACTCGACGTAGACGACCTCGCGCCCCAAGCTCGACGTATCCGCCACGCCCACGAACCGCCATTCGGCCTCGGTGCGACAGTCGACGAGCACCGCATCGGGGGTGTCGCTCAGCAGCTTCCAGGCCTCCTCGGGCGTGATGTCTCCGGCATAGCTCACGCCCGTGAGTCTCCCATAGCTAACTGGGACCGGTCGAACAGACCTTCCAGGCCCCGTCCTCGCGCGCGAAGGTCATCTCCACGGTCTCCTTGGCCTCTTTGTCGTTGTCGAAGTAGTAGGTGATGTCCGCGGTCGCGGTGTCCCCTTCGACGACGACAGCGTCCACACTGTCAACGTAGCGGTCTCCGCGCTCGGCCACCGAATCGCGTTGCGCTTCCAGCACTTTGGTCTCATCGCCCTGTTGCGCGGCACAGGTGAACGCCTGAAAGTCGCGGTAGCTCTCGCGCTGCAGCGCGTCGTTCTGCCCGGATGCGGCACGCGCGATCTGCTGCGGGTCGGTGAGGTCGTCGCCGGAGAACACGTTGATCAACCAGATTCCGATCACGACGGCCACAATGATCGTGAGGGCCCCGAGGAAGGGCGCGATCCCCGACTTGTCGGTGGGCTCGTTCGACTCGGTCACTGCGCCACCCGGAGCCTGCGGAGCACCGTGGCCACGCGGCGCGCACGGTCACGCGCCACGATCGGATCCGGCGCGGTTGCCAGGGACAAACCCAGCCACGGCGCCCCACCGGGGAAGACCCGGAGGTCGCTCTCGGCGACCGCGAGCGCCTCGGCCACCACCGAGCGCAACGTGCCGGCATCGGGTGCGACACCGTCTTCGTCGGCGTAGGTCACCTCGACCGCGCCCGGCGAGATCATGATCGTGTCGACCGGCAGACCCAGGATCGCCCTGGCATGCAACTCGAACTGCGACAGCCGCTGCGAGCGCAGCGTCACCAGCCCGCTGTCCTGCAACCGCGGCCGGACATCCGAGAAATAGACCTCGTCGCCGCGCACCAGCAGTTCCACTGCGAAAACGCCGCGCCCGCCGAGGGAATTGACGATGCGTGCCGCGATCGACTTCGCAGAGTCCAGCGCCGCGGGCGAAAGCTGTTGCGGCTGCCAGGATTCCAGGGCATCGCTGGTGGTCTGGTGGTGGGCGATGGGCTCGCAGAACGACACGGTGGGCCCGGCAGGGCCGGTGGTGCGCACCGTCAGCAACGTCACCTCGACGTCGACCTCGACCACTGTCTCGGCGATCACCCGCTGCATGCTGAGCTTGCCGCCGGCGACGGCACTGCGCCACGCGGGCTCCACGTCCTCGGGCCGCAACAGCACCGACTCCCCTTCACCGGGGGCCGCCGCGACCGGCTTGACCACCAGCGGGAAACCCGCGTGCTGGGCGATCGCGGTGAGCTCGTCTGCCGAGCCCGCGAACCAGAACGGGGCGGTCGGCAGTCCCAGCTCGTCGGCGGCGAGCCGGCGCAGGCCCTCCCCGTCCAGGGACAGGCGGGCGCTGCGGGGCGTCGGGAACACCTCGATGTCGTCGCGGGCGGCGACCTCGACCAGTACGTCGGTCGCGACGTTCTCTGCATCAGCGACCACGAACTTCGGCTTCTTCGCGTCGATCAGCGCCGTGAGCGCACGCACGTCGGCATGGTCGTCGACCGTCACGACGGCCGCCCCGAGATGCTCGAACGCCAGCGCGAGCTCGCGGGTGCGGTCGCCCGCACCCAGCAGCATCACCGTTGTATCAGTCATCGATTTTCAGCCTGCCAGACGGACCGCGGGAATCGGAACATGAGGGCCTCGCTGCTGGCGATCGTGGCCGTTTCGGTGCCGAACAGCCGGGTCAGCCCGACTCGGGACTGCTATCGGCGCCCGATTCCCGCCATCATCAACGGGGTGCTCAGACGGACGTAGCGGTCGAACCTCGTCGACGCCGCCTGGGCCTCTGCCTGCGAGATCAGCCCGGCGGCCAGCACCGCGGCTCGCAGGCTGTCCAGCGAGAGCCTGAAGAAGTCCAGGCCCTGCGAACCGGAATCGATGATGCGCATGCGTCCCTCGCCGCTGACGTCGCGCAGGCCGGCGTCGGCCATGTCCCGGACGAGCCGTCGCCCATAGTTTTTGTCGTACCCCGATCGGGCCATGAAATCCATACAGACGTCGGCGACATGAGCGAAACCGTCATCGTCATCGCCTTCGAAGCGGAATGTCTCCCAGTCGTAGTCCTCGATGAGCATCCAGCCACCTGGGCGCAGCGTCGCCGCCAGCCGCGCGAGGACCTCGCACCGGTCGTCGAGGTGTTCGAGAAGCATCCGCGCGTGGACCAGATCGAACTGCGCCCGCGGCAGTTCGTCGTGTCGAACGTCGATGCGCCGCACGTCGATCAGGTCGGATTGCAGATGCCGGAGGAATCGCGTATCGATGTCCACCGCGGTGACGTACGCGCGCCGCGCCGCCATCCATTCGACCAGAGATCCGCCGCCTGCGCCCGCTTCCAGGCAGGACCAGCCTACGCGCAGACCGACGTGGTCGAGCAGCGCCTGACTGCCGGGATCCCAGAGGGATTCGATGCCTGCGAGCCGGGTTCGTTCCTCGGCGAAATCTCCGCCCAGCGTGTAGTCGTTCTTGTTGACCGTCATACCCCTGCAGAACGCGGTGGCCGACCGAATCTGTGCACAGATGGTGCTGTGTGCCGAGGCCGGGACTGACGATCCCTGGATGGGCCGAGCACGCGCAGGGACACTGACCTCATGGATCAGGGACAGTTCGCGGACTTCCTGCGCACCCGACGCGAAGCACTGCGACCCGAGGACGTGGGGCTGCCCGCCGGGGTGCGCCGGCGCACGGCGGGTCTGCGCCGGGAGGAAGTCGCCGCGCTCGCGGTGATCTCCACCGATTACTACAGCCGGATGGAGCAGCAGCGCGGCCCGCAGCCGTCGGTGGACGTGCTGGCCTCGCTGGCGCGAGCGTTGCGGCTGTCTCTGGACGAGCGCGATCACCTGTTCCGGCTGGCTGGGCACAACGCGCCCGCGCGGACCGTGCCCGGCGAGCAGGTCAGCCCGGCCACGCTGCGGATCCTGGACCGTCTGCAGGACACCCCGGCCCAGGTGATGACGGCACTCGGGGAGACGCTGTTGCAGACCCCTCCGGCGCGGGCGCTGCTCGGAGACGAGACCGTTCACACCGGCTTCGCCCGCAGCGTGGTGTACCGGTGGTTCACCGACGACGCGTCTCGGCTGGTGTACCCGGTCGACGACCACGCGGCACTGAGTCGCTCGTTCGTTGCGGGAGCCCGCCTCGCCCACGCCCGAGACGGCGCCGGATCGAAAGCGGCCCGGATCGTCGACGATCTGTTGGGCCGCAGCCCGGAGTTCGCGCAGTTGTGGAAGCGCCACGATGTCGTACAGCCGCCGGAGCTGACCAAGCGGATCGCCCATCCGGCACTGGGCGTGCTCGAGGTGCAGTGCCAGAGCCTTCACGACCCGGTGCAGCTGCACATCCTGCTGGTCTTCACCGCCGAAGCGGGCTCCCCCAGCTATGCGAAACTTGCTGCGCTGGGCGCTGATCCGCAGTCTTACCTGCGTGAGTCACCCGTATCCGCGGATCGCCGATCCATGGATGACACGCCCCTGAATGCCCGCTGAACCCGGTGGCAGCGTGGGGTCATGACACGCAACGCAACAGTGGAAGTTCCTGACCTGACCGGCAAACTGGCCGTCGTGACCGGCGGCAGCGACGGCGTCGGCTTGGGGCTCGCCGAACGGCTCGCCGCCGCGGGTGCCGAGGTGGTGCTGCCGGTGCGCAACGCCGAGAAGGGCCGCCTCGCAGCGGATCGCATCCTCGCGGCGGTACCCGGGGGGCGCGTGAGCCTGCGCCGACTGGATCTGGCATCGCTGCAATCAGTGGCCGACCTCGCCGGTGAACTGAACGCCGAGGGCCGCCCGATCCATCTGCTGGTCAACAACGCCGGGATCATGAACCCGCCCTACCGTCAGACCACCACCGACGGTTTCGAACTTCAGTGGGGCACAAATCACCTCGGCCACTTCGCGCTGACGCTGCGGCTGCTGCCGTTGCTGCGCGCCGGCGCCGCGCGCGTCACGACACAGTCGAGCATCGCGGCGGCCTCCAACGCCATCAACTGGAACGACGTGAATTTCGAGATGTCGTACTCGGTGGGCAAGGCCTACAGCCAGTCCAAGATCGCCAACCTGATGTTCGGCCTCGAACTGCACCGCCGCAGCGTGACCGCCGACTGGGGCATCACCAGCAACGTGTCGCACCCCGGCGTGACGGCCACCAACCTGCTTGCCGCACAGCCTCATATGGGCCGAAGCAAAGACACCCTTTCGGTGCGCTTGATCCGCTTCACCGCCCGGCGGGGTTTCCTCACGCAGACCGTCGACCAGGGCCTGCTCCCCGCACTCCATGCCGCCACCAGCCCGGCCGCTGAAGGCGGAAAGTTCTATGGCCCCAGCGGGTTCCGCCATCTTTCAGGGCCCCCGGCCGAGCAGGACGTCTACGCCCCCGCCCGCGATGTGGCCGACGCCGCGCGGCTGTGGGAGCTCTCCGAACGCCTCACCGGGGTCCGAGTTCCTCCAGGAACGTCTGCATCGCCGCACCCAGCGCGGTGAACACGCGGTGGGCGGCGAGGAGGTCGTCGTCGGACAGCGCCGCCATGCTGTCGTGGGCGTGCTCGGCAAGTGGGGTGAAGAAGCCGCGCGCCACGGCCATCCCCTGCTCGGACATGCGCAGGCGCACCCTGCGGCGATCGGCGGGGTCGACATCGCGCAGCAGATGCCCGGATTCCACCATCCGCTCGACGAGGTAGGTGATCGCAGCGGCCGAGACCCCCATCCGCGTGCGGAGTTCGCCCGCGGTCAGGGGGCGGCCGGAACTCTCGGCGACGGTCACGTGCAGCAGCGCCCGGAAGTCGTTGGCGGTGACGGCGTGAAGTGCGGCAAACCGCTGCCCGACCGCGTCGGACGCGGCGTTCAGCGCCCGTAGGTCGGCCGCCATCAGCTCCTCCAGCGATGCGCGGTCGTCATGAGGCACGACACCAGCCTATCCGACATTTCAATTGCTTAATCGTTAATCTTCTGAAATATTGGTCGGTATGAGCCGCCGCTACTCCTGGGTCATCGCGCTCCTCGTCGTTCTCGTCTCCGGCGCCGTGATGGGGCTGCTCGGCAGTGACGACTCGGCCGGGCAATCACCGGTGGCCGTACCGCCTGCATCGGAGTCCGCCCGCGCCGACGCCACCAGGGCCGAGTTCCCGGGCGGGGATCAGGTGCCCGCGATCCTCGTCGTCACCCGCGCCGACGAGACGCCGCTACGTCCCGCCGATCTCGCCGCGGTGACCCAGGCCTTTTCCGGGGCGAGCGAAGCGACGGGAAATGAACCCGGGGCGCCGCCGCAGGTCTCCGACGACGGCCAGGCGGCCATCGTGGTCGTGCCCCTGTCGGCGGAGCTGTCCGGGTTCGACCTCACCGACAAGGTGAAGGAGTTGCGCGCCAGGGCGGCCGACGAACTCCCGGACGATCTGCGCACCCAGGTCACCGGCGGCCCGGCGTTCGGCGCCGACATCGCCGACTCGTTCTCCGGCGCCAACTTCACCCTGCTGGCCGTCACCGCGGCCGTGGTGGCGCTGCTTCTCATCGTCACGTACCGCTCACCGGTCCTGTGGCTGGTGCCACTGCTGGTGATCGGTTTCGCCGACCGGGTGGCCGCGGTGGTCGGGGCGGCCGTCGCCGAAGCGCTCGGCATGAGCCCCGACGGATCCACCGGCGGGATCACCAGCGTGCTGGTGTTCGGCGCAGGCACCAACTATGCGCTGCTGCTGATCTCCCGCTACCGGGAAGAACTGGGCCGCAGCAGTTCTCATCGCGATGCACTCGACACCGCGGTCCGGCGCGCGGGCCCGGCGATCATCGCCAGCAATGCGACGGTGGTGCTGGCCCTGCTCACCCTGCTGTTCGCGTCGTCGCCGAGCACCCGCAGCCTCGGGGTGCAGGCCGCGGCGGGTCTGGTCGTCGCGGCGGTGTTCGTCTTGCTGGTCCTGCCTCCGGCGCTCGGCCTGTTCGGCCGAAAACTGTTCTGGCCGTTCATCCCTGCCGTCGGCGCGACACCGCTGACCGACGGCGGCGTGTGGCACCGCGTGGCGGCGGCCGTCGCACGACGTCCCGCACGGGTCGCGGTGGTCTCGATCGGCGCACTGGCGCTGCTGTGCACGGGCCTGCTCGCCACGCCGGTGGGCTTGTCTCAAACCGAACAGTTCCGGGTTCAGGCCGAATCCGTCAGCGGATACGACACACTCGCGGCGCACTTTCCCAGCGGCCTGACCGATCCTGCCAGGGTGATCGCCGCCACCGATCGCGACGCCGACGTGCAGCGCGCCATCGCCGAGACCCCCGGCGTGGTGTCCGTGGCCCCGGCAGGCAACTCGCCGAACGGGCTGAGTCAGTGGTCGGTCGTGCTCGAAGCCGCTCCCGCCTCCGATGAGGCCTTCGAAACCATTGATGCACTGCGTGATTCGGTGCATGACGTCGACCCCGACGCGCTGGTGGGCGGTTCGGATGCCACGGCCCGCGACGCAGCAGGGGCAGCCGGACACGACCGGGCGGTCGTGATCCCCGCGATCCTCGTCGTCGTGCTGCTGGTGCTGTATGTGCTTCTGCGCTCGGCTCTGGCCCCGCTCGTCCTCGTCGGGGTCACCGTGCTCAGCGCACTCGCAGCGCTGGGCCTGGGTGGCTGGGCCAGCGTGCACGTGTTCGGATTCCCCGCACTGGACAACACCGCACCGCTGTTCGCGTTCCTGTTCCTCGTCGCGCTCGGCGTGGACTACACGATCTTCCTCGTCACACGCGCACGGGAGGAGACGCCGGAGCACGGTACCCGCGACGGCATCGTGCGGGCCGTCTCGGCCACCGGCGCCGTGATCAGCAGCGCGGGCATCGTGCTCGCGGCTGTGTTCTGCGTGCTCGGGGTGCTGCCGCTCATCGTGCTCACGCAGGTCGGCATCATCGTCGGGCTGGGCATCCTGCTGGACACGTTCCTGGTGCGCACCGTCATCATTCCCGCGCTGTTCACGCTGATCGGCCCGAAGATCTGGTGGCCCGCGCTGCGCGACCAGTACGGTTCGAACGGTGGAGAGCCTGCAGGTCGACACCGCGCTGGGACGGCTGCGGGTCCGTAGCGCCGGAAGCGGCGACGAGACGCTGATGTTCTGGCCGAGCCTGCTGATGACCGGCGACATGTGGCAGGCGCAGGCCGATCACTTCGGGTCCGCACACCGGGTTCTGCTGATCGATCCGCCCGGCCACGGTGGCAGCGAAAAACTCACCGCTGCCTTCACTTTCGACCAGTGCACGCAGTGCATCGTGGACGTCCTCGACACCCTCGGCATCGAGAGGGTGCACTTCGTCGGCAACTCGTGGGGCGGCATGATCGGTGGCACCTTCGCGGCCCGCCACCCCGAGCGCGTGGGCAAAGCGGTGCTGATGAACTGCACGGCATCGCCGGCGGGCCTGCGCCAGAAGCTCGAATACGGGCTGCTGCTCCGGATGGCGCGGCTGACGGGACGCATCCGGCCACCCCTGACCACATCGGTGCTGAACGCGTTCCTCGGACCCACAACCTTCCGAGACCGTCCCGATGTCGTCGAGTTCGTCCGCGCCGCGGTCGAATCCGTCGACGTCGGCTCGGCGCGCTGGGCCGTGCGCAGCATCGTGCCCGACCGCCCCGACCAGCGCGCGTTGCTGTCGGGGGTGAGCACACCGGTGCTCGTCGTCGGCGGCGACGAGGATGCCACGTTCCCGCTTGAGGAGACCGCCGAGATGGCGCACGCGATACCGGGGTCGCGGCTGGTGGTCCTCGACGGCGTCGCACACCTTGCGGGACTGGAGAATCCAGAGCTCGTCAACGCGCTGATCGGGGACTTTGTCTTCGGCGGGTAGCGTCGAGAGATGACCCAGGCAGCACCCGAACTGCCGCCGCTGCACATGCGGCGCGACGCCTTCGACCCGATCCCGCAGCTCCGCGAAATTCGCGAGAACGAAGGCGTCCGCACTGTCACCAACGCCTTCGGCATGCAGGTGTATCTCGTCACCCGCTACGACGACGTCAAGACCGTGCTGTCCGACTACACGCGGTTCTCCAACGACCGCCCGCCCGGCTTCGCCGTCCCCGGCGCACCGCCGGTCGACGACGAAGCCCAGGCCCGCGCACGGGCGGGCAACCTGCTGGGGCTGGACCCACCCGAACATCAACGGCTGCGCCGCATGCTCACCCCCGAATTCACCCACCGCAGGATGAAGCGCCTGCAGCCGCGCATCGTGGAGATCGTCGACGCGCAACTGGACGCGCTGGAAGCGGCGGGACCCGGCGCCGACCTGGTCGAGCACTTCGCGCTGCCCATCCCGTCGCTGGTGATCTGCGAGCTGCTGGGCGTGCCCTACGCCGACCGCGACGGCTTCCAGAGGCGCAGCGCCCGCCAGCTCGATCTGTCGATCCCGATCCCCGAGCGCTTCGAGCTGCAGCGCGAAGGCCGGGCGTACATGGCCGCCCTGGTCGACCGCGCGCGATCCGAACCCGGCGACGACATCCTCGGCATGTTGATCCGGGAGCGCGGCGACGACCTGACCGACGACGAACTGATCGGCGTCGCCGGGCTGCTGCTGCTCGCCGGCCATGAGACAACCTCGAACATGTTGGCGTTGGGCACTCTTGCGCTGCTGCGTCATCCCGATCAGCTCGCCGCCGTGCGCGACGAGCCCGATGCGGTGGCACCCGCGGTGGAGGAACTGCTGCGGTGGCTGTCGATCGTGCAGACCGCGATCCCGCGGATCGCCACCACCGACGTCGAGATCGCCGGCGTCACGATCCCCGCCGGGCATCTCGTGTTCGCGTCGCTGCCGTGCGGCAACCGCGACGACGAATTCATCGACACCCCAGACATTCTCGACATCACCAGGGGTGCCCCCGGGCACCTGGCGTTCGGGCACGGCGTCCACCACTGCCTCGGCGCGCCACTGGCCCGCATGGAGATGCAGATCGCGTTTCCCGCGCTGCTGCGGCGGTTTCCGACGCTGGCGCTGGCCGAAGACTTCGCCGATGTGCAGTTCCGGTCGTTCCACTTCATCTACGGTCTGAAGTCACTGGAGGTGGGCTGGTGAGCAAAGTGGTGGCGGACCGCGAACTGTGCATTCAGGCGGGCAACTGCGTGATGGTGGCCGGCGAGGTCTTCGATCAGGACGACGACGGCATCGTCGAGATCCTGCACGACGACGTCAGCGGTGACGAGGCCGCGCACGCCGCAGAGGCGGTCAAACTCTGTCCGGCGAGCGCTCTTCGTCTGGAAGATCGATGACGCCGGACCGCACCAGCATCAGCAGGCTGACGATCAGCACCCAGATCGGGAATGCGATCGTCATCCACCGGCTCACGTCGCTGGCGACCAGCACGCACACCGCGACGAGGTAGGTGACGACCACCAGCCAGGTCGGCATCAGCCTGGTTCGCAACCAGATGGTCGCCAGCGACATCATGAACACCGCCGCCATCCGCAGCGCATAGGTGTTCGACAGCGCCATCAGCAGGCCGTGACCGAACGCGGCGACCTCGGAATGCGTGCCGGAGCCGTCGAATTCCCTGGTGGCCAGAAGACCGGCCCCCACAGCCGTCGACGCGAAGATCATCGCCAGGAACAGCAGGCCGCTGCCGAGGAAGACCGTCGCGAAGAATTTGTCCTCCAGCGTGCCCAGGCCGTCGCGCACCACCCCGATGAACCACAGGAACGCAATGCCCGAGAACGGCATCAGCACCACGGCCAGACGCAGCCGGTGGCTCGACCCGTCGACCCATTGCGAACCCAGCGCCTCCCCGTCGGGCAACGAGATCCGGATCAAAATCAGTGCCGCACCGAACAGCAGCGCGAACAGCACGCCCGCGAAGGCCGCAGCCTTGGGGGTGGTCAGCTTACGCAGGTGCCTGTCGGCCGGATGCGTCATGGCCTCATCGTGGCACGGGATCGTCCTCTGTCACCGTCTGATTGCCGCCCGCCTTCTTGGCGCGATACATCGCCGCATCGGCACGTTCGATCAGGTTGCGGATCAGGCTGTCGACGTCATCGCCCGTTGCGCGCGCCGTCGCTGCACCGATGCTGATGGTGGGGACCGCGGGAGCCTGACACCGCGACACCGTCAGGTGCAGAAGTTTCGCCAGGCGGCGAAGGCACTCCGAGCCCCCGTCGACCACGACGACGAATTCCTCCCCTCCGGTACGCGCGGTCACGGAGCGGACTCCGAGACTGCCGACCGCGCCGCGGGCCGCGTCGGCAACGGCGACCAGAACCCGATCGCCGGCGTCGTGCCCGTATCCGTCGTTGATCGATTTGAACTTGTCGATGTCGACGGCCAGCACGCCGACGTCCATTCCGTGGCGGGCCACCAGGTCTGCGACATGGATCTCCAGTCCGCGCCTGTTGTACAGCCTCGTCAGGGGGTCGTGCAGGGAGTCGACAGCACCCATCCGCAAGACGAGCAGATAGGACTGCACGATGACGGGGACCGCGCACAGCGGGAACAACACCAGAGTGCGGACGGTGATCACACTGACTGCCCAGTTGTCCTGGATGATCGCCCACCAGAACCATGTCGCCATCACGACGAAGGTGAACGCCAAGTGCATGAGCAGCGCGCGAGGTCCGTGCACGACGACGATGTAGATGCCGTTGGTGGCCAGCAGCGCCAGCCCGGGCATAGCCGTGAACGCATCCTGGTAGCACGCCATCACCGCCACGACTGCGAGATCGGCGTAGACCGCGAAGGCGATCGACTGGCGCTCTGTCGGCCATCGGCCTGCAATCCACCACAGGCCCAGAAGCATCGAGCTCGCGGCCACAGCGACGACAACGTACCGAGCGGCCACCGCCCCGTCGTCGAAGTAGGCCCACACCGCCGTCAGCAACGCGATCAGCCCGTACAGCAGCGAGAAGGAGCCGATGAACACCTGATGCAGCCGCAGCACGCCGCGAGAGCGAAAGTGCCTCACCAGCCAATCGAAGTCGTTGGGCTGACGCCACCAGCTGAGAAGGAACTCCCGAAATCCCTTCTCCATCCGCCCCCTTGAGCCCGGTTACGGCTGTCCGGCCAACAGCCTGATCATCAATCCGTTCGCCTCGGCGAGCAGGTTTCCGTCGGGGTCGCGCAGCTCGGCGTTGACGAACGCTTTGCGTCCCTCCACCTCACGCACCCAGCCCCGCGCGGTCAGCACGGTGTCGATAGGTGTCACTTTCCGGTACTCCACGTGCAGGAAGGCGGTCCGACTGATCGGACGGCCCGCTGCGTGGATCACCATGCCGAACACCGAATCGAACAACAGTGGCAACACCCCGCCGTGCACGGCGTAGTTCCCGCCCACCGAGAACCTACTGAACTCTACTTCCAGCTCTACACCGTCGGACTCAAAAATGACGACCTTGTAAGGCGGCATCAGCAAACTGCCTGCGCCGGGCAGCGAGGGGACGCGGTTGGCAGGGCCCACCCCCTCGGCGGCCTCGAACGGGCCGAGCAATCCGGCGAGTTCCTCGGCGAGTTCGGCGGCCCGATCCCACGTGGCGGCATCGGCGTCGGCCGACACCGCCAGGTCCTGGGCGCGCCGCATCGCCGTCAGGAACCGGCCGAAACCGGGTCCGGGCGTGGCCGGCTCGAAGTTCGGGAAGCCGCCGTGGCTGTCGTAATCGGGATCGAGCGCCCTCGGATCCTCCGCGGCACTCATCGGCCGAGAATGTCTCGACGCACGATCGTCTGTTCGCGGCCCGGCCCCACCCCGATGCACGAAACATGGGCTCCAGCAAGCTCTTCGAGGCGATATACATAGTCCCGCGCCTTGGCGGGCAGATCGTCGAACTCGCGAGCGCCGCTGATGTCCTCCCACCAGCCGGGCAGCTCCTCATAGATCGGTTCGGCGCGCGCAATGTCGCTCTGCGTCATGGGCATCTCGTCGGTCCGCTTCCCGCCGACGGTGTAGCCCACGCAGATCGGCACCGTCTCCAGGCTCGACAGCACGTCGAGCTTGGTGAGGAAATAGTCGGTGATGCCGTTGACGCGAGTCGCGTAGCGGGCGATGACGGCGTCGAACCAGCCGCACCGGCGGGGCCGTCCGGTGGTCACGCCGACCTCCCCGCCCGTCTTGGCGAGGTACTCGCCGTACTGGTCGAACAGCTCCGTCGGGAACGGTCCCGAGCCGACGCGGGTGGTGTAGGCCTTCAGGATTCCGAGCACGGTCGTGATGCGGGTCGGGCCGATCCCCGACCCGACGGAGGCGCCGCCCGCGGTCGGATTCGAGGACGTCACAAAGGGATACGTGCCGTGGTCGACGTCGAGAAGCGTGCCCTGCGACCCCTCCAGCAGAACTGTCTCACCCTGTTCGAGGGCCTGGTTGAGCAGCAGGCGGGCATCGGCGATGCGGTGCTTGAACCCTTCGGCCTGCTCGAGCAGGTTCTCGACCACCTCCTCGGGGTCCAGTGCCTTGCGGTTGTAGATCTTGACCAGCACCTGGTTCTTGAATTCCAGTGCGCCGCTGATCTTTTCAGCCAGCAGCGTCTCGTCGAGCACATCGGCGACGCGGATGCCCTGACGCGCGATCTTGTCCTGATAGCAGGGCCCGATGCCGCGGCCGGTGGTGCCGATCTTCTTGCTGCCCGCATACCGCTCGACCACCTTGTCCATCGCCACGTGGTACGGCATCAGCAGATGCGCGTCGGCGGAGATGAGCAGGCGCTCGGTGTCCACCCCGCGGTCTTCCAGACCCTTGAGCTCGGTGAGCAGCACGCCGGGGTCGACGACGACACCGTTGCCGATCACGTTCGTGACACCCGGGGTGAGGATCCCCGACGGGATCAGGTGGAGGGCGAAGTTCTCGCCGGTCGGCAACACGACCGTGTGCCCCGCGTTGTTACCGCCCTGGTAGCGCACCACCCACTGGACGCGCCCTCCCAGGAGGTCGGTGGCTTTTCCCTTGCCCTCGTCGCCCCACTGGGCGCCGATGAGGACGATTGCCGGCATTGCAGGGCCCCTCGCGTCTTCTTAGATACTGTGTGCAGCCGGTGCTCCACCCTATCCGATGGACATCCGGCCTGATCAGCGGCTCGATCTAAGGAGCTAGTTGCACCCATCCGACATGGCCGTCGTACGGCCGGGCAGCCGTCGCGTCCCCCGGGCGCTGCGCGACCTGCCCGTCCTGACCGACCCGAAAGACGGACTTACCGACCACCGCCGCCTCGTCGTCGTCGGCGCCCACCGCGACCTGTCGGCGGTGCTCACCCGGCTGCTGCGGGCCGACCGGCTCGACATCGAGGTCGCCCACGTGCAGCGACCCTGGCAGGCCGGGCACGCGCGCAGCGCAGCCGCGACCCGGGTGCCCCTGGTCCGCGACGAGACCGGCACCGTCATCACCGATGCGGCGTATTGGCTGCCGCAGGAGGGTCAGCGCACGATCCGAGGTGAGGCGATCGTCGACGACGAACCGCTGTTCGACGGCGAGGCGACCGCCGTACGCATCGAGCCGCTCACGACGATGCCGGGGCTGCGTGCCGCCGTCCTGTCCGGGCGGATGCGGCCGAAACGCTGGATCAGCGGGCGGGCGGCCCAGCTGGGCACCACCGGCGCGCTGGTGGTCCGCGACGGCGAACCGGTGTCGCGGCCTGCGCGCCGCTCGGCGTTCTACCGCCACACCGAGGGCTGGCTGCGCGTCTAGCCTCGACTCGTGAACATCCGCCCGTTGCGCCAGTCGGTGCGGCCGAGCCCGATCTTCCTGGCCCTGGCCGCAGTCACTGCCGCCGGCGGCGCGCTCGCGTGGACGACGACCGATCCGCGGGATCCGCTGGCCTACGTCGGGGTGTTCGTCTTCGTCATCTTCGGCTGGTTGGTGACGCTGTGTCTGCACGAATTCGCGCACGCATACTCGGCGTACCGGTTCGGCGACCGCGATGTCGCGATCCGCGGCTACCTGACCCTCAACCCGCTGAAGTACTCGCATCCGCTGCTGTCACTCGGCCTGCCCGTGCTGTTCATCGCCCTCGGCGGCATCGGGCTGCCCGGCGGGGCGGTGTACGTGCAGACGGCGTACATGACGAAACGGCAGAAGACGCTGGTGAGCCTCGCAGGCCCGGCGGTCAACGTTGCGTTCGCGGTGCTACTGCTCGCCGTGACCAGGCTGTTCTATGACCCCGACCACGCGGTGTTCTGGGCGGGCATGGCGTTCCTGGGCTTCCTGCAGATCACCGCGTTCCTGCTGAACATCCTGCCGGTGCCCGGAACGGACGGCTACGGAGCGCTGGAGCCGCACCTGAGCCCGGAGACACAGCGCGCCGTCGCCCCCGCCAAGCAGTGGGGACTGCTGATCCTGCTCCTCGTGCTGCTCGCTCCCGGTCTGAACCAGTGGTTCTTCGGCGCGGTGTACTGGATGTTCGAGCTGTCCGACCTGCCGCGGGTGCTGGCGCAGATCGGCGGTGAGCTGACCCGGTTCTGGTCTGCCTGGCTCTGACCCTTGCAACATATGCAGAATTCCGCATATATTGCTCGGCATGGGAGCAGGACATGACCACGGCCATGGTGGCGACACCAAGGTCTCCCGCATGCTCATCGCCGCGGCGATCCTCACCGTCTTCTTCGTCGTCGAGCTGACCACCGCGCTGGCGATCAACTCGATCGCTCTGCTCGCCGATGCCGGCCACATGCTCACCGACCTCGTCGCGATGTTCATGGGCCTGACCGCCGTGCTGCTGGCCAAGCGCGGCAGCACCTCACCGTCGCGGACCTACGGCTGGCACCGCGCCGAGGTGTTCACCGCCGTCGCCAACGCCGTGCTGCTGCTCGGCGTGGCCGGCTTCATCCTCTACGAGGCATTCGAGCGGCTCGGCGACGCGCCCGACATCCCGGGCGTCCCGATGATCGTGGTGGCGCTGGCCGGCCTGATCGCCAACGCCGTGGTCGTGTTCCTGCTGCGGTCCCACTCCAAGGAGAGCCTCGCGGTCAAAGGCGCCTACATGGAAGTCGTCGCCGACACCGTCGGCAGCATCGGCGTACTGATCGCGGGCATCGTCACCGTGACCACCCGATGGCCCTATGCCGACGTCGTCGTCGCGGTACTCGTCGCACTGTGGGTGCTGCCTCGGGCGATCGCCCTGGCCAGAGCGGCGCTGCGGATCCTCTCCGAGTCCTCCCCCGCCCACGTCGACGTCGAGGAACTCCGCGACGCGCTGTGCGCCGTCGATGGGGTCACCGAGGTGCACGACCTGCACGTGTGGACGCTCGTGCCGGGCAAGGACATGGTGACGGCCCACCTGACCAGCAACCGCGATTCCGCGCAGGTGCTCGACGACGCCCGCGCCGTCCTCACCGCGCGCGGGCTGGACCACGCCACGGTGCAGGTGGAACCTCCCGACAGCGCGGCCGACTGCGAGTGCGAGAGCCAGAACCGCTAGCGGTCGGGCCTAGAGGCCCAGTTCGCCGCGCGCCCGCGGATCGCAGTCGTCGAGCAGGTCGAGGCAGCGCTGATACTCCGGGGTCTCGCCGATCGTCTCGGCGGCGCGGGCCAGGGCTGCGACGCAGCGCAGGAAGCCCTGGTTGGGTTCATGGGAGAACGGCACCGGGCCGAAGCCCTTCCATCCGTTGCGGCGCAGCGCATCGAGCCCGCGGTGGTACCCGGTGCGGGCGTAGGCGTAGGCGGCGACGGCCTGCTCGGCATCGAGGGCCTGCTCGGCCAGCACCGCCCACGCGATCGAGGCCGCCGGGTGCGCGGCGGCGACCAGCGACGGGTTTTCCGAGGCGTCGAGCTCGGCCTCCGCGTCGGGATCGCCGGGCAAAAACACAGGTTCCGGTCCGAGGAGATCACCCATCCGAGTCATGGGCCCCATTGTGCCGTGTGGGTGCGGGCAACCGTCACCGCGGATGGCTAAGCTTCCGCGGTATGTCGAACCCCCAAGGGCCTGACAACTCGGACGAGCCCACCGAGCAAGTGCCCGCCGCCTCCGACGCCGAACCGGCCACCGAGGTGTTCGCCCCCGCCGACTCGCAGGGCGACGAGTTGACGGTAGACCCGAACGAGCGGCGCTTCACCGCCCCATCCGGGTTCGACGCCGGCTCCACGCAGATCATCAACCGGGCAGGCGACCCGGCCACCGAACAGTTCTCCGTGCGTGATCCCGGTACCCCCACCGAGAATTTCGCGGCGCAGAAACCTGCTGCCCCGCAGATGATTCCGCCGCGCGGCGAAACCCCCAAGCCGCCCAAGGCGAAGCGGAAATGGGGTTGGGTGATCGCGATCGTGCTGGTGATCGCGGCGCTGGCCGCCGTCGCGGTGGTGGGCACCATCCTGTTGACACGCGGATCGACAGCGGCGGCCTCCCAGGAGGACAACGTCCGCTCCACGATCCAGAACTACGACGCGGCCATCGAGAAGGGTGATCTGGCGACGCTGCGCAGCATCACCTGCGGCACGACGGCCGAGGGCTACAACAACCTCGACGACAAGAAGTGGTCGGACACCCACCGGCGCGTCACCGAAGCGGGCCAGTACCCCGTCGTCGCAAGCATCGACCAGATCGTGGTCAACGGCGACCACGCGGAGGCCAACGTCACCACATTCATGGCCTACGCTCCCCAGACCCGCTCGACCCGCAGCTTCGATCTGCAATTCCGCGACGACCAGTGGAAGATCTGCCAGGCCCCTCAGTAGCGCGCCGAGATCCACCTTTTGCCGACGTTATTTCGAACGCCGGGCTGCTAACCCGCCGAGACGCTTCGGCCCGCACTGTGCAGGTCGTTGCACGCCTCGACCACACGCTCGCTCATCGAGGCCTCGGCCTTCTTGAAGTAGCTGCGCGGGTCGTAGACCTTCTTGTTGCCGACTTCGCCGTCGACCTTCAGCACGCCGTCGTAGTTGGAGAACATGTGGCCGACGATCGGGCGGGTGAACGCGTACTGGGTGTCGGTGTCGACGTTCATCTTGACCACGCCGTAGCGCAGCGAATCTTCGATCTCGGACTTCAACGAGCCTGAGCCACCGTGGAATACGAAGTCGAACGGTTTCGAGCCGTCGTCGAGTCCCAGCTTGGCCGACGCCACCTTCTGACCCTCGGCCAACACCTCCGGCTTGAGCTTGACGTTGCCCGGCTTGTAGACGCCGTGCACATTGCCGAATGTCGCGGCGAGCAGGTATTTGCCGTGCTCGCCGACGCCGAGGGCCTCGATCGTCTTCTCGAAGTCCTCTGGCGTGGTGTAGAGCTTGTCGTTGATCTCGGCCTCGACGCCGTCCTCCTCACCGCCGACCACACCGATCTCGATCTCCAGAATGATCTTCGCCGCGGCCGCCTGCTTGAGCAATTCCTGGGCGATCGACAGGTTCTCGTCGATCGGCACCGCCGATCCGTCCCACATGTGTGACTGGAACAGCGGGTTCTGACCCTTTGCCACCCGTTCGGCGGAGATGGCGAGCAGCGGCCGCACGTAGGTGTCCAGCTTGTCCTTCGGACAGTGGTCGGTGTGCAGCGCGACGGTGACGTCGTACTTCGCGGCGATCACATGCGCGAACTCTGCAAGCGCGACCGCGCCGGTCACCATGTCCTTGACACCCAGCCCTGAGGCGAATTCCGCTCCGCCGGTGGAGAATTGGATGATGCCGTCAGACCCGGCGTCGGCGAAGCCCTTGATCGCGGCGTTCACGCTCTCCGAGCCGACGCAGTTGATGGCGGGGAACGCGAACGAGTGCTCCTTGGCCCTGCTCAGCATCTCGGCATAGACCTCGGGCGTGGCGATGGGCATGGCGGTTCCTCTCGGCTGACGTTGCGAGCAAGTATCTCAAGAACGGGCCTGCCTCACACGGTCAGAACCCTGCGGTAGCGCGCACGGCCCTCGTCCATCGCCGCGAAGGCCTCGGCGGCCTCGGCCAGCGGCTGCTCCTCGATCATCGCGCGCACGCCGGTCAGCAGTGCGAAGTGCAGCGTCTCCTCGACGTCGCGCGCGGTGCCCGACGGATGGCCCGATACGGACAGCCCGGCGTTGATCAGGTCGAGCGGACTGACCGGTAGGTTTTCCGGCGTCACGCCGACCACGACGAGCTCGCCGGCGGGCCCCAACCCGCCGACGGTGGCGGCCATGGCCTCGGCGTTGTTCGCGGTGGCCAGGACGACAGCGGCGCCGCCCAGCTTCTGCAACTCCTCGGCGACGTCGTGCGCCGTGGAGTCGATGTAGTGATGCGCGCCGAGCTTGGTGGCCTCCTCGGCCTTGCCGGTGCCACGCGCGATCGCGACCGTCTCGAATCCCATCGCCCGCGACCACTGCACACCGAGGTGCCCCAAGCCGCCGACACCGAGGATGGCGACGAGGTCGCCGGCTTTGGCGCGGGTCTGCCGCAGCCCGTTGAAGGTCGTCACGCCCGCACACCCCATCGGCGCCGCCTCCGAGAACGACAAACCCTCGGGGATGCGCGCGAGCGCGGTCCACGGAACCGTCACCGACTCCGCGTAACCGCCCGGGTACTGCCAGCTCGGCACCTGCATCCGCACGCACTGCATGAACTGGCCCCGACGGCACGGAATGCAGCGGTTGCAATTGCCGCCGAACCAACCGACGGCCACCCGGTCCCCGGCGGCGAAGTCCTCGACCCCGTCGCCGACCTCGGCGACCGTGCCCGCGATCTCGTGACCCATCGTGAGGGGCCACTCCAACCCTGGGAAGTGGCCGGCGTGGAACTCGCGGTCGGTGCCGCACACGCCGCACGCGGCGACGGCGATGCGGACATGACCGGCCGGAGGGGACTGGGTCTCCACCTCGACGAGGGTGAGCGCTTCGTTGGCTGAGGGGACCTGCACGGCCTTGTGGGTGGGCATGACTCAGCCTAAGCCGCCGGTACCCTTAGGGCCGTGGTCGTCGACAATCTCGCGCTGATGCCCGATTTCCTGGACCCGATCAACCTCCTCAGTTACTTCGGAACCTGGGCCCTGATCGGGCTGCTCGTCGTCGTTTTCGTCGAGTCCGGGGTGCTGTTCCCGATCCTTCCCGGCGACTCGCTTCTGTTCGTGGCGGGCATGCTCGCCGCGGGCATCCAGACGGCATCCGCCGAGGGCAACGTCGCTCAGGTCAACTTCCAGCTCTGGCAGCTGCTGCTGTTCATCCCGATCGCGGCGATACTCGGCGCGCAGGTGGGCTATTGGATCGGGCGCAATGTCGGCACTGCGATGTTCAAACCGAACGCGCGATTCCTCAAGCAGAAGTACCTCGACGAGGCCCACCTCTTCTTCGAGCAGCGCGGCCCTTTTGCGATCGTCATCGCCCGGTTCGTTCCCATCGTGCGCACGCTGGCCCCGATCACCGCCGGTGCCGCCAAGATGAACTACGCGGTGTTCACGCTCTACAACGCCGTCGGTGCCGTCGTCTGGGGCGCCGGGCTGACGCTTCTCGGCTACTGGCTGGGCCGTATCGAGATCATCCAGAAACTGTTGGAGCCGATTGTCATCGGCATCGTCATCCTGTCGGTGCTGCCGATCGCCTTCGAGTGGTACAAGCGCCGCAAGGCCGCCAAGCGGGCGGGAATCCCGACGCCGCCCATGGACGCAGACGAGCAGACGACCTAGCTCCGGCCCGCCTCCAACGCCCGGATCAGGCTCGCGGCGTCCCACGGACCCCTGTGCCGCTTGCCGTTGACGAACAGCGTCGGGGTCGCGTTGAGGTCCATCGCGTCGGCGTCCTCGGCGTCGTCCTCCACGCGGTGCAGCACCTTCTTCGAGTGCACCCGTACGTCCTGGTCGAACTGCTCGATGTCGCAGCCCGCCGCCACGGCGTAGCGGTAGATGTCGGACCACTCCAGGTCGTCCTGGTGGGCGAACAATTGCCGCGCCATCTCCCAGAACTTGCCCTGCAGGGCGGCGGCTTCGCTGGCCCGGGCGGCATCGAACGCGCGGGGGTGCGCCCGCTCCAGTGGAAAGTGGCGCCACACGTAGAGAAGGTCGTCGCCGAAATGGGCGCGGACCTCGTCGATCGCACCGGTGGCCCGGCTGCAGAACGGGCACTCGAAGTCGCCGTACTCGACGAGCGTCAGCGGTGCGTCGTGGCTCCCGCGGGCGTGATCGCGCTCGGGGTCCACCGGGCGCAGCAGCTTCAACCCGACCGGCTCGGGTGGACTGATCCAGTCGGTGATTCGGAAGATCGCCCACCCGAACACGAACGCGATGACCGACGCCGCGAGCACGCCGATCCGCGCCTGGTCCTGACGGCTGGGGTCGGCGATCGCGATGTCGACGATGAACAGCGAGATCGTGAAGCCGATGCCCGACAGGGCCGCGCCGCCTGCGATCCGGCGCAGCGTCAGGCCGGGCGCGAGCTGTCCGAGTCCGGTGCGACGGATCAGCCAGGTGGCCCCCGTGATGCCGACGAACTTGCCGATGACCAGACCGGCCACGATGCCCCACGTCAGCGGCGAGCGCAGAGCCGTCATCAGGCTCTGGCTGTCGAGCCGGACCCCGGCGTTGACGAGCGCGAACAGGGGAAGGATGACGAACGACACGGTCGGGCCGACAGCCGTCTGCAGGCGTTCGTTGATCGAGATCGACTCGCGCAGCGAGCGGCTCGCGGCGCGCGCGTACTGCGAGTTGGGAGACTGCCGGAACGCCCGGATCTGTTCGACGGCCTTCTCGACGGGACGCCGGGTCGGGGTGAAGACGGGGATGAGCAGCGCGACGGCGACGCCGGCGAGCGTGGGATGGATGCCCGCCATGAAGAGCCCGATCCACAACGCCACACCGAGTACCGCGTAGGCAGGCCCCCGCTCCCTGGGCAGGAACCGCACCAACGCCAGCGCGACGATCAGCAGCACCGACACCACCAGCGGCCCGACCTGGACGCTGTCGGAGTAGAACAGCGCGATCGCGATCAGCGCCCCGACGTCGTCGACCACGGCCAGCGTGAGCAGGAACAGCCGCACACGGGCCGGAAACATCGGCTTGATGATCGCCAGCGCACCGACCAGGAACGCGGTGTCGGTGGAGATCACCACACCCCACGCCTGGGCGTTCTCACCGGACGGGTTGAACGCCAGGAACACGAGGGCGGGCAGCACCAGACCCGCGGCGGCGGCGACCACCGGCACCGCGGCGCGCGACCGGTCGGTCAGCTCGCCGATGGTGAATTCGCGGGTCACCTCGAGCCCGACGATGAAGAAGAAGAACGTCATCAACGCGTCGTTGACAATGTGCTTGACCGTCATCTCGAAGTGGTGGCTGCCGAAGGTGACGCCGACGTGGGTGTCCAGCAGCGCCGAATAGCTGTCGGCCCACGGCGAATTCGCCCACAGGATCGCGATGACGGTGAATGTCAGCAGCAGCGCTGCGGCGGTGTTGTCGGTAGTTCTGGTGGCCTTGCTGCCGCGGGTGCGCCGCGACGGCAGCAGCGGGAAACCCCGCTGGGTGGTCGGTTCGCTCACTCGGCCGCGTTCTCCAAGGTCCCTGCAACCGAGTGGGCCGCTTCCATCAGCATCCAGCCGGCCAACTGCACCGACAGGTCGCGCTCGGGAATCTCGGAGGAGTTGACGGCGCCCTCCACGAACTGCGCGTCTTTCGTTCCGGCCGTGGGTAGTTCGGCA
Organism: Mycobacterium bulgaricum; assembly: GCF_041287165.2. Taxonomy (NCBI): domain Bacteria; kingdom Bacillati; phylum Actinomycetota; class Actinomycetes; order Mycobacteriales; family Mycobacteriaceae; genus Mycobacterium; species Mycobacterium bulgaricum. The sequence goes on from NZ_JBGGKV020000003.1 coordinate 64,977, forward strand.
GGTCGGTCCCAGAACGCGGCGAACAGCGGCAGATTCTCGGCCGCCTGCCGGTTGTCCCACGCCGCACGCGCGGACGTCAGCACCAGCTTCGCGGCCGTCTCGCGGGCCGCGACGTCGGCCTCGCTGTCGCCGGGCAGATCCGTGGCGACCAGCGCGAGGTAGCGCGCCAGGATGCCGTTGAACAGGCCGCCGTCCCCGCCGCCCGCGCCCTTGATGATGCCGTCGGGGGCCATGTGTTCGGCGACGGCCGCGACGAGCCGGTGCACTCGTTCGGCATGGCGGGGATCGTCGGTGCGCGCGGCGAGTTCGGTCTCCGCGCCGAGCACCACTCCTTGGCAGTAGGTGTACTGCGCGCGCACCAGCGAGCCGCCCTTGATGCCGTCGAACACCAGATGCGTCTCGGGGTCGATCAGCGTCTCGTCGATCCAGTCGGCCATCTGCTGCGCCCTGCGCAGCCTGTCCTCGTACCGAGCCAGGAAGATCGCGGCCGGGCCGTTGGCGGGGGCGTTGAAGAACTGGTCCTGCTTGCGCCACGGGATGCCGCCGCCGTCCTCGGGCACCCACGACGTCAGGAACTGGTCGGCGAGCTGGTGCAGGGCCTTCGGCCGCGCCACATCGGCCAGGCGTCCGGCGCGTTCCAGCGCCAGGGCCAGCCACGCCATGTCGTCGTAGTAGCTGTTGGTCCACCTGCCGATGTTGCGCAGCCGATGCCCGCGGATCTGACGGGTGATCGACGCGAGGCGCTCGGGCTTCGGATCGCGCAGCTGGGCGTCGACCAGGTTGTCCAACAGATGGGCCTGCCACCAGTAGTGCCAGGTCTTGAAGCGCCGATGAGCGCCCGCGGCGGGCCAGGCGACCACTCCCAGCTGGGTGCCCGGCAGCCCCCACACCTTGCGGAGATGGCGCTTGGCGATGGCGGCTTCGGCGCTGGCGGCGCGGTTGGCCCACATCTGATCCATGCCGTTGATCCTGCCCTACCGAGGCCACACAGGCTATGAGACAAATATGTCTCAAGTGAGCTAGTGTTGTCGCATGACCCCGGCTCGCGAACGGCTGCTGCGCGCCGCCGCCGACTTCCTCGGCCGGCGCCCCAACGCGACGCAGGACGAGATCGCCACGGCCGTCGGCGTGAGCCGAGCGACGCTGCACCGGCACTTCGCCGGTCGCGCTGCATTGATGGCCGCGCTGGAGGAACTCGTCATCGCCGAGATGCGCGAGGTGCTCGAAACGGTCCGGCTCGACGAGGGTTCCGCCACCGACGCGCTACGCCGACTGGTCGCGGCGAGCCAGCCGGTCTACCCCTACCTCGCGCTGATGTACAGCCAAAGCCAAGACCTCGACTTCGACACGACGGTCGAGATCTGGGACGAGGTCGACTCCGCCATCACCGAGATGTTCCTGCGCGGACAGCGTGAGGGCGAATTCCGGCCGGAGTTGACCGCGGCCTGGCTGACCGAGGCGTTCTACAGTTTGATCGCCGCGACGGCCTGGTCCATCCGGGCCGGCCGCGCCGCCGCCCGCGACTTCGACCGGCTGATCACCGACCTCCTACTCAACGGAGTGAAGAAATGAGCAGAAGCTGGTTCGCTCTCGGCGTCCTCACCATGGCCGTCCTCCTCATCGGCATCGACGGCACCGTACTTGCGCTGGCGACACCGTTCATCAGCGCCGACCTCGGCGCCACCGGCACACAGATCCTGTGGATCGGCGACATCTACTCCTTCGTGCTCGCCGCTCTGCTGATCAGCATGGGCAGCCTCGGCGACCGCATCGGGCACAAGAAGCTTCTCCTCTGCGGCGCAGTGGCTTTCGCGGTGTTCTCGGCGATGAACGCCTATTCGACGAGCCCCGAGATCCTGATCGCGACGCGCGCCCTGCTCGGCATGGCGGGGGCGACGCTGGCGCCAGCCACCCTGGCCCTGATTCGCGGTCTGTTCCCCGACCAGCGGGAGCGCAGCATCGCCGTCGGCATCTGGGCGTCGGCGTTCTCGGCGGGCGCCGCGCTCGGCCCGGTCGTGGGAGGCGTTCTCCTGGAGCACTTCTGGTGGGGATCGGTGTTCCTGATCAACATCCCGGTGATGGTGGTGCTCCTCGCAGGCGGCCTCGTGCTGCTGCCCGAGCACCGCAACCCCGACCCGGGGCCGTGGGATCTGCCCAGTGTCGCGCTGTCGATGGTGGGCATGCTCGGCCTCGTCTATGCGATCAAGGAGGGCTTCACCGGCCTGGCCCACGGTATCGGTGTCGACATCGTGGTGGCCGGTATCGTCGGCGCGACCTCGCTGACGTTGTTCGTACGCCGCCAGCTGCGCCTCCCGGCGCCGTTGATCGACGTGAGGCTGTTCGCCAATCCTCGCTTCTCCGGGGTGGTTTCGGCCAACCTGCTGTCTGTGCTCGGCCTGTCCGGGCTGGTGTTCTTCCTGTCCCAGTACTTCCAGCTCGTGCACGGATACGGGCCGTTGAAGGCGGGTCTGGCGGAGCTGCCCGCCGCGGTCACCGCCACGGTGTTCGGCGTGCTCGCCGGCGTGGCCGTGCGCTACTTCTCCCACCGCTCGGTGCTGACCGCCGGTTTGGCGCTCGTCGGTGTCGCGATGGCTGCGCTGATGACATCGCTGATCGTGTTCACCCCGATGGCTCCGTATCTGCCGCTGGGCATTTCGCTGTTCGTCGTGGGTGTGGGCCTGGGTCTGGCGTTCACCGTGGCCAGCGACGTGATCCTGGCGAGCGTGCCGAAGGAGCGTGCGGGCGCGGCGGCCGCAGTGTCCGAGACTGCCTACGAGCTGGGCATGGCGCTGGGTATCGCGACGCTCGGATCGATCGTCACCGCGGTCTACCGCGGCGTCGCCATCGCACCCGAGATCCCGTCTGCTGTTGCAGGGCAGGCCCGCGACTCGCTGGCGAACGCGATCCATGCCGCACACACGCTGCCCGAGGCTCAGCAGACCGTACTGCTCGATGCCGCGAAAGCATCCTTTACAGATGGCCTTTCGCTGGCGGCAGGCGTTGGTGCAGCGCTGCTGCTGACATCCTCGGTCGCGGTTTGGTGGTTGCTGCGGCCCCGGCTTGAAGTCGCCGGCGGCCCGGCTCCGCGCCCTGATTCACCAGGCCTGCCCGAGGTCGGCGTGCTGCCGGACCCAGGCGTGCATGGCGATGCCGGCGGCTACGGCGGCGTTGATGCTGCGCGTCGATCCGAACTGTGCGATCGAGACTGTTAGCCGCGCACCGGTTTTCGCGTCGTTGGTGATACCGGGGCCTTCCTGACCAAAGACCAGCAGGCAGTCGCGGGGCAGCAGCGTGTCTTCCAGACGGGACGCGCCGGGGACGTTGTCGACGGCCACGACCGCCAACCCCGCATCGGCGGCGAAGCCGAGCAGCTCGGCGGTGGTCTCGTGGTGACGCAGGCGCTGATAGCGGTCGGTGACCATGGCGCCGCGCCGGTTCCACCGGCGGCGGCCCACGATGTGCACGGTGTCGACGGCGAATGCGTTCGCGGTCCTGACCACCCCGCCGATGTTGGCGTCGTTGCCGAAGTTCTCGATCGCGATGTGGAGCGGATGCCGGCGCCGGTCGATGTCGGCGATGATCGCCTCGCGCGTCCAATACCGATAAGCGTCAACGACATTGCGGGTGTCACCGGTGCGCAACAGGTCTGCGTCGTAGCGTGGGTCGTCGGGCGGTTCGCCCTCCCAGGGACCCACGCCGGGACCCGCACCCCACTCGGTGGGGCCGGGCGGCTCGGTCACTGCGAGACGTCCTGTTTCCACAGCGCCGCATGCGTCCCGACCAGCGACACCGTCGCGTAGAGCAGAGCCTGGTTGATCTCGCCCTGCGTGCACAGCGACGCGCGCAACTGCACGCCGTCGCGCGAGGCGTCCGGCAGCACCAGCACCGACGCACCGTAGATCCCGCAGGCATGGCTGAGGCCCCTGCCGGGCAGCGTCGGCGCGGCCAGCACCATCATCGGCCCGCCCCGCTTCGCGGAATCCTCGCGATAGCGCTGCGCAAGCCCGTCGACCTCGAGGCCGAGCAGCATGTAGCCCTTGCCCTCGAATGCTTTCGGCTCACCCAGCGCGGTCGGCGCCAGCTGAGCCCCGTCTTCGGAGAAGGCGTCCACGCTGCTGGTCTTGAGAGTCAGGCCGGTGTCATTGGCGTTGGTGGGCAACACCCCGACGGGAAACGCCGCCGGGTACGCCACGGTGGTTCCGGCGATGCGGTCGCGCGGGGAGTACACGTAGACCCCGCGCACCTGGGACTCATCCCGCTGCGGTCCCAGGCAGACCGTCCCCGTCAACCGGTCCGGCGTCACCGACAACGGTTGCAGATCCAGGTTTGTCACGTCACGGCAGCCACCGATGCCGTTGGCCTCGATCGGATGGGCGAGCGCACCGTAGAGGCCGAAGCGCAGGTCCTCCGGGTTCGCCGGCGTCACTCCCTCGGCGGCGGGGGCCGCATCGACGTCGACGAGGACGTAGTCGGCGTCGAACTGCAGGTTGGCCACCGACATGTTCCAGCCGAGGATCTCCAGGGACTCACCCAACGTGGCCGTCGTCGCGGAGAAGACGTCTTCGCGCGCGCCCGCGTCACCCGAGCACGATGCGACAGCCAGCACGATCGCTGTGAGCAGGGCGATTACCCGCACGGCGCCTCAGGTCCGACCACGGCCCTTGCCCACCACTTTGGTCAACGCGCGCACCACATTTCGCGGCACGATGCGCCCGCCGGTGGTCAGCGCCTTGTACTGCAGGCCGGGAATGATCACGACCTTGTCCTTCGCGATGTCGGCCATGGTCTCCCGGACCACGTCGTCGACCTCCAGCCACAGGAAGCCGGCAGTGCCCGCCATGTCGATGCCCGCGCGTTCGTGGAACTCGGTGCGCACGAAGCCGGGGCACAGCGCGTGCACCCCCACGCCGGTGCCGCCGAGGCCGTTGGCCAGCCCTTCGGAGAACGACACCACCCACGCCTTCGATGCCGAGTACGTCGACCCCCGGCCGGGCAGCAGGCCGGCGACGCTGGCCACGTTGAGCACGGTGCCCTCACCCGCATCCAGCATCGACGGCAGCGCCGCGTGCGTCAGCTGCATGACGGCTGTGACGTTGACGTCGAGCTGAGACTGCAGGACTTCGTAATCGGCGGTCCAGAACTCCCCCGACGTACCGAATCCGGCGTTGTTCACCAGCACGTGTACACCGGAACGCAGCCGATCCGCGACGGCGGCGCGGTCGTCGGCCTCGGCGAGGTCGGCGCGGATGATTTCGACATCGGCCCCAGCCTCGTCGTGCAGTTCGGCGGCCAGGGTGTTGAGGCGCACGGCGTCGCGGGCAACCAGGACCAGGTCGTGGCCGTCCATCGCATAGCGGCGGGCGAAGCCCTCACCGAGCCCGGACGTCGGCCCGGTGATCAGAGCGACGGGGCGGGGCATGCCCCAGAGAATACTTATCGCTGATAGTTCGGCGACTGCCGCCCGTTGCGCTGCGCGGGCTGCTGAACCGGCGGCGCGGGACGACGGAGCGGGTCCGGCCGGGGCTGACCGGCGTAGCCGGGGGGCAGTTCGCGGCCCGCCGGCGCGGGGGTGATCGGACGGCTGGGCGAGCCGCTGCGGCGTGCGACGGGCTGCCCGGTGGACGCGGTGGGTGTCGGCGGCAGCACGCGCAGCAGGTCGTTGAACTGACGGACGGTGCGCAGCCCTTCGTCCCACTGGGCGCGCGTGCTCGTGACCGGCATGCTGATCAGCGTCCAGTTGCCTTCGTTCCACATGATCTCTGCGCAGTCGGGCGCGGTGTGGGCGAAGGTCACCATCCGGCGGTCGCAGGCGCGGCGGGCAGCGTCGAGGTTGGTCGAGTACACCATCCGCGGGCCTATCGCCCCGAGCAGCCAGATGTCGCTCTCGCGCGGCTCCTTGATGCCCTTCAGACGCATGTCGACGGTGACGTTGGTGCCGACCTTGCGATGCAGCGCGATCACGGTCGCGACGTCTTCGAGATCGAAGATGAACACGGCCTCGCCGCGAATCTGCCCGAGAACCACGTTGCGGGCGGTGACGTCACCGACGGTGGACATCACGCCGCGCTTCCACCGCTTCAGGATGTCGCCGGACTCGTGCTCGTAGTCGAAGCCGTGCGACTTGGCCCACGACTTGCGGCGACGGCCCAGTCCGCGGCGGCGGTCGAGATCGACGTACAGCAACACGGCCGCACCCACGAAGCAGAGTGCGGACAGCGTGAACCAAAGCGGGACCATTGGCTAAAGAGTATCCGCTTCTGCCGGACCTATTCGAATCCGATCAGGTAACAACCAGGTCACGGGGCAGATCGCGACTCAGGCGGGAAAGCCGAGTCCAGCGAGTTCGACGATCTCGGCGCGGTCGGCCGCCAACAGGTGGCCCGCTGCGATCGCCGCGTCCAGCGAGAGGGTGAACGCGTCCAGGTACTCAGCCCGACCACCCGGATACAGCCTGGTCAGCGTGTCGGTGGGGAACACCTCGCCGGAGCCGAACAGGAACGACATCGGGCTCTCGTCGGGTGCCGTTCCCGATGTGCGCGCCACCGGGACCTCGACCCACGGGGTACGCACACCGCCACGGGCGAGACCGTGCGCGTCGGTCACCAGCGCCGGCGGGTCATCGTCGGTCAGCTGAAGGAGTTCGGCGGAGGGCGCCGGCTCACCGGTGCGGACCCACGCATCCAGCCCGGCCAGGGCGGCCTGCAGAACGTAGTGGTGCTGCGGGCCGAAGTTGATGAAGTACGACAGCTCGGTACCCAGCAGTTGCCTGGTCGGGGCGAATGCCGCGGCGAGGTCGCCGGCCGACAGCGAACCGCTGTCGACGAACCCCGCCCGGATCACGTAGTTGTCGGCGTGCGCGGCACCCGCGATCTCCCAGGTTCGACACCGCTGCCCGTCGGGTCGGCGCGCGCGGTGGTAGCCGAGCACGCGTCCGTCCAGCAGATCGGTCTCGGTGATGACGGTCATGACCGGCACCCTCAGGTCGTCGCGGTACGGCGCCGGTTCCGTCGACTCGATGGGGCTGCGTCCGTCGAGCGGAGCCGCGTTGCCGAACCGCGAATGCACGAGGAAGCCGTCGTAGACGGCCGCGTCGCGATCGATCTCGTTGACGTAGGTGGTCAGGAACATCGCCGACTGCGACTCCCCGATCGCCAGCACCGACGTCGGCGCGACAGTGTCGAGAGCGCCCGATTTCAGCAGACGCCCCACCTGGGTGAAGATGTCGTAGGCATACGCGTCCCCGGGGTGGTTGAGACGCGAATAGCGTTGCAAGTTCTGTGTTTTCAGCGACATATCAGCGCCAAGTAGGCTGGCGCCGCCCTCCACCCCCACCCGCTGGGCCGACACCGCGACATATCCGAAACCGGATCGGGTGATCTCGCGCGACGCCATGCGCCAGATCGCGGGTGCGTCGATGCCGCCGCTGACGTTGAGCCACTCGACCAGAACGGTGCCGTTGAACGCACGCGCGTCCGGCATCAGGACCACGATCCGGGTGACGTAATCGGCTTCGTCGGCCGACGCGGCCGAGACGGCGCGCCCGGACAGGAAGTACTCGTCGATCGAATAGCCGATCGACGAGGGTTCGAAGGCGTTCAGCAGAAGAGTGGGCAGACCGGGAACGTGGTCGGCCGTGGGCAAGCTCACGCCGGCGAGCGTATCCGGCTGACGCGTGGCGACGAGACGCGACGACCCCGCCACACCGGGGTGTGGCGGGGTCTTGTCGCGAGGTGTCAGCCCAGGATCAGCGAGTCGCCGTCCGCGCTGACGTTGACCGGCACCACGTCGCCGTCGTGCACCTCGCCGGCCAGCAGCATCTTGGCGAGCTGGTCGCCGATGGCCTGCTGCACCAGCCTGCGCAGCGGCCGTGCGCCGTAGAGCGGGTCGAAGCCGCGCTCGGCCAGCCACTTCTTCGCGGGCAGCGAGACCTCGAGCGTCAGCCTGCGCTGTGCCAGTCGCCTGGCCAGCTGCTGCAACTGGATGTCGACGATCGACACCAGCTGCTCGGGGTCCAGCGCGTCGAACATGATCACGTCGTCCAAGCGGTTGATGAACTCCGGCTTGAACGCCGACCGCACCGCGGCCATCACCTGCTCCTCCGAGCCACCGGCGCCGAGGTTGGACGTCAGGATCAGGATCGTGTTGCGGAAATCCACCGTGCGGCCCTGGCCGTCGGTCAGCCTGCCCTCGTCGAGCACCTGCAGCAGCACGTCGAACACGTCCGGGTGAGCCTTCTCGATCTCGTCGAACAGGATCACCGTGTACGGCCGCCGCCGCACCGCTTCGGTCAGCTGGCCGCCCTGGTCGTAGCCGACGTAGCCGGGAGGTGCACCGACCAGGCGAGCCACCGAATGCTTCTCGCCGTACTCGCTCATGTCGATGCGCACCATCGCACGCTCGTCGTCGAACAGGAACTCTGCCAACGCTTTTGCGAGCTCGGTCTTACCCACACCGGTCGGGCCGAGGAACATGAACGAGCCCGTGGGCCGGTTCGGGTCGGCGACGCCGGCGCGGGAGCGCCGCACCGCATCGGAGACCGCCTGCACCGCCTTCTTCTGTCCGACCACGCGCTTGCCCAGCTCCTGCTCCATGCGCAGCAGCTTGGCCGTCTCGCCTTCGAGCATCCGGCCGGCCGGGATGCCGGTCCACGCTTCCACCACCTCGGCGATGTCGTCGGGTCCGACCTCTTCCTTGAGCATCTGATTCTCTTGAGCTCTCGCGGTCGGTTCAGCTGCGTCGAGCTTCTTCTCGATCTCCGGGATTCGCCCGTAGCGCAGTTCGGCAGCCTTGGCCAGATCTCCGTCACGCTCGGCCCGGTCGGCTTCACCGCGCATCGTGTCGAGCTGTTCCTTCAGCTCGCGCACGACGTCGATGGCGTTCTTCTCGTTCTGCCACCGCGTGGTCAGCTCGGACAGCTCTTCCTTCTTGTCGGCCAGTTCCGCACGCAGCTTCTCCAGCCGATCCTTGGACGCGGCGTCCTCCTCCTTGGCCAGCGCCATCTCTTCGATCTCGAGGCGACGCACGAGCCGCTCCACCTCGTCGATCTCGACGGGTCGGGAGTCGATCTCCATGCGCAGCCGCGACGCGGCCTCGTCGACCAGGTCGATGGCTTTGTCGGGCAGGAAGCGCGAGGTGATGTACCGATCGCTCAACGTGGACGCGGCCACCAACGCCGAATCTGTGATGCGTACACCGTGGTGCACCTCGTAGCGGTCCTTGAGGCCGCGCAGGATGCCGACGGTGTCCTCGACGGAGGGCTCACCGACCAGCACCTGCTGGAACCGGCGCTCCAGCGCGGCGTCCTTCTCGATGTACTTGCGGTACTCGTCGAGGGTCGTCGCGCCCACCAGCCGCAGCTCGCCGCGGGCCAGCATCGGCTTGATCATGTTGCCCGCGTCCATCGCGGATTCGCCGGTGGCACCGGCGCCGACGATGGTGTGCAACTCGTCGATGAACGTGATGATCTGGCCGGCCGAGTTCTTGATGTCGTCGAGCACGGCCTTGAGCCGCTCCTCGAACTCACCGCGGTACTTCGCACCCGCCACCATGGAGCCGAGATCGAGCGACACAACGGTCTTGTCCCGCAACGACTCCGGAACATCGCCGGCGACAATGCGCTGCGCCAGACCTTCGACGATCGCGGTCTTGCCGACGCCGGGTTCGCCGATGAGCACCGGGTTGTTCTTGGTGCGACGGCTCAGCACCTGCACCACCCGACGGATCTCGTGGTCACGGCCGATCACCGGATCGAGCTTGCCTTCCTTGGCGCGCGCGGTCAGGTCGGTGGAGTACTTCTCCAGCGCCTGATAGCTGCCCTCGGGATCCGGGTTGGTGACGCGTGCACTGCCGCGCACCTTGGTGAACGCGTCGCGCAGCGTCTGCGGCGAGGCGCCCTGGCCGGTGAGCAGCTTCGCGACATCGTCGGAACCGGTCGCGAGACCGACGAGCAGATGCTCGGTGGAGACGTACTCGTCATCCATCTCGGTGGCAATGTTGGTGGCCACCGTGATCGCCGAGATCGCCGCCGGACTCAGCTGGGGCTGCGAGCTCGAGCCGGTCGCCGAGGGCAACCGGTCGAGCACACGCTGTGTCTCGGCACGGACGGTCGCGGGTTCGACGCCGACGGCCTCCAGAAGTGGTGCGGCAATGCCGTCGTTCTGAGTCAGCAGTGCCATCAACAGATGGGCGGGGGTGATCTGCGGGTTGCCCGCGGCGGTAGCCGCCTGCAGCGCCGAAGTCAGGGCCGCCTGGGTCTTGGTCGTCGGGTTGAACGAGTCCACGACACCTCCCTTTCCATGTACGCAAGGGCCGCACAGGGCGCCCTCGAAATGCTTGTCGTGTTGAACAACGCAGTCAAGGTTGAGTCTGTTCCGCTCAACTCCAGAAATTTTGCCACATTTTTCCCCGGGCGGACACGAACCTCATCTGCGGTGCCGAAACTGCAGCCGGGGTTAACGTCGGCGCATGTCAGATGGCGGCGACTTCGAATTCGAGCGGAAGTTCTACCTCCTCGAGATGCCCGCCGTCGCCGCATCCGACCCGACCCCCCTTCTGATCGCGCAGGCCTACCTGTTCGCCGCTGACGGCTACGCGGTACGCGTGCGGCTCCAGGGTCCGGCACCTGCCGATGTGAACGCCCCGCTGTCCGAGCTGGTGGACGCGCTCGGTGACGAGGCCATCGGAACCATGACCGCCAAGGGCCCGGCCGCCGGGGGCACCCGCTACGAGGCAGAGCGCGAACTCGATCCTCTGGTCGCCGGCCAGATCGTGTCGCGCGCCGCGCACGTCATCGTCAAGGTCCGGTCCTCGGTGTGGCTGGGCGAGGACGGCTGGGTCATCGACCGGTTCCTGGGCGACGACGCTCCGCTGTTGCTCGCCGAGGTGGAACGCGACGGACCGGTCGTCGATCTGGCCATCCCGTCGTTCTGCACGACCGAGGTGTCCGAGGACGATCGCTTCCGCAACGAATACCTTGCGCAGCATCCGTTCGGTACCTGGGAGCAGGACTACCGGCGCGAACTCGACGTGGTCGGACCGAGATTCGTGAACAGCCTGGGGCAGAACCAGTTCGAGGGCCGCTGAGTTCTACTCAGCTTGAATTCAATTCTTCCCTTGGGCTTTCGTTACGCAGAAGCTGTCTCAGCCGCCTGAACCGCGGCGAGCGCTCACCGCTGCGCGCTCTGCGTCAACACCCCACTCACACCTCGGTCGTGCAACCGCCAGGTGACCTCATCGCGCCGAGGAGATCGTCGTGTTCCACCCGTCCAACCTGTCGCCCGTAATCGGCATCGCCCTGATGCTCGGTCTGGGCGCATTCATGTTCGTCGTCGCGTTCACCGTCCGCTCGATGGTGAAAAACACCCACGACTTCGTCATCGCCGACCGCCGCATCGGCTTCGGCTTCGGCGTCGGATCCGTCATCGCGGTGTGGACCTGGTCGATGGCCGTCATGATGTCGTCGGCGCAGGCCTACACCTTTGGCGTGTCCGGCTTGATCTGGTTCGTCGTCCCCAACGGCCTCGCCGTGATGGCGATGGTGCCCTTCGCGCTGAAGCTGCGCCGCCAGATGCCCGCCGGCTACACCATTGTCGAGTTCATCCGCGAGCGCTTCCACAACAAGCCCGCCACGACGGTGATGCTCGTTGCGATGCTGCTGGGTCTGCTCGCCGAGATCTTCATCAACCTTTTCGGTGTCGTGCTCGTGACAGGAGTTGTGTTCGGCCTCAACCCGACCGTCGTGCTCATCGTCACGCTGGCCACCGTGACCGTGTACTCCTACTTCGGCGGGCTGTGGACGTCGGCGATCACCGCGACGTTCAACACCCTGCTGATCACCGTGCCCGCCGCCGTCGTCGTGGTCTACGTGCTCGCGAAGGTCGGAGGCCCCGACGTCGTCTTCCGCCGCGTGGACGAGGCAGGGCCCAACCTGCTCAACGCATTTGACACGCAAGCCGCCGCCGCATTCGGTATCTCGCTGGCACTGGGACTGCTCGCCTCGACGATGGCCGACCAGACCTTCTGGCAGAAGGCGTGGGCGCTCAAGCCCGCCACGGCGGGCAGGACGTTCCTGTGGGCGGGCCTGTGGTTCTACCCGATCCCGATCGCGATGGGTCTGCTCGGCCTGGTGGCCCTGGCGTTCAACCTCGACGTCGAAGACCTCGGCGCCGCGGGACCCGGTGGCGTCGGCCCTTACGTCGTCAGCAATCTCGGCCTGCCGCTGATCCTGATCGCGCTCTACGTGCTGATCATCCTCAACGCCTGCTACTCGACGATCGACGGTGCCTTCTCGGCGCTGTCGTCCGTGGTGGCGGTCGACATCCTCAAACCCCTCAAGCCCGACATCGCACCGAAGTCGTTGTTCCGCTGGACAAAAGCGTCGATCATCATCGCCGGCGTGCTCGGTGGCATCGTGGTCAGCTCCGGCATCGACTACGTCGAACTCGTCAACACCGTCTACTTCATCAAGGCCGCGCTGATCGTCCCACTGGGGCTCGCGATCTTCTGGAAGCGCATGACGTCGACGGCATTCGTGACCAGCCTCCTGCTGGCCATCGCGATCGGATTCCCCGTCCGCGAATACGTCGGAGAACTGTACGGAATCATCACCCTGGAGGCGATTTCACTCGTGGCTGCCGTCGGCATCAGCCTGTTGTCCAAACAATCGTTCGACTTCGACTCACTGAAGACGCGCGGTGGTGCGCTGTCCGAGGACAAGAAGCGGGCCGCGCACGATCTGGACCCGGTCGGATGATCGCGTTCTGGATCGCCGCCGTCGTCGGATCCGTCGTCGGCGTCGTGTACGTCACGCTGGGTGTCCAGTCGTTCCTCCGGGTCCGCAAAGACGTCCTTGCGCTCGCGGCAGGCGGCGAGACGGCCGATCTCGAGGTCGAAACCCTCGAAGCCTCCAACGCCGCCTCGTTCAGCTGGAAAGCCCTTGGCGCCGTCGTGATGTCAACGTCAGTCATCGCGCTGCTCGGCGTCAGCCCCGTGTTCTGGTATCTGCCCGCAATCCTTGCGGTCGGCTCCGCCGTCGCCGTGATCGCCGCCTTCCTCATCGACGCCAGGAGTGCTTCGTGACCGACAAGAAGAAGATGCACCTGCTGGGCTTCGTCCAGCACGGCGTGATGAACCACGCCTCGACGATGTGGGCGCACCCGCGCGACAAGGTCGGATACCACTGGTCACGGCCAGAGTACTGGCGCGATCTCGGAAGGACCATGGAGCGTGGGCTTTTCGACGCCATGTTCATCGCCGACGAACTCGCGCCCTACACCACCTATAAGGGCAACTCGGATCCGGTGGTGAAATTCGCCGGCCAGTGTCCCGTGCACGAGCCCGCCAGTGTCGTACCGATCGTCGGCGCCTTCACGAAGAACCTCGGCATCGGCATCACCTTGTCGACTTCCTTTGTGCCGCCGTACATGATGGCCCGCCAGCTCTCGACGCTGGACCACCTCACCGGCGGCCGGGTCGGCTGGAACATCGTCACCTCGTACTCCAAGAGCGAGTTCCAGGCGATGGGCAAAGAAAACCTGACTCCGCGCGACAAGCGGTACGAAGTCGTCGAGGAGTACATGCAGCTGCTGTATCAGCTGTGGGATTCGTGGGACGACGACGCGATCGTCTACGACCGGGAGAACGGCGTCTTCGCCGACCCGACCAAGGTGCGCGAGGTCGACTTCCAAGGCGAGTTCTTCCAGTCCAAGGGCCGCCACTTCGTCGCCCCGTCACCGCAGAAGCGTCCGGTGCTGTGGCAGGCCGGATCTTCGGAGCAGGGCCGCGAATTCGCCGCCAAGCACGCCGAATCCGTGTTCGGCATCTTCCCGACGCCCAAGAGCATGCGCGCCTACGCCGACGACATCCGGACCCGCGCCGACAATGCCGGCCGCGATCCGGAGTCGGTGAAGCTGATCTACGGTCTGCAGACCATCATCGACCGCGACAAGGGTCGTGCCAACGACCGGTATGCCGAGTTCGTCGAAAAAGTCCAGATCGAGAGCGCGCTCGGAATCCTGTCCGGCCACACCGGTTTCGACTTCTCCACCCTCGACCTCGACGACAACGTGGTCGACGCCGACGTGCAGGGCATCCGTGGCCTGTTCGACGCGATCCTGGAGGCCAAAGACGGTGCGCCGGTGACGGTCCGTGAGGCCGCTCAGATCTACGGTGTCTCGATGGGCGCCCCGGTGGCCGTCGGCACGCCGTCGGATGTGGCCGACCAGATGGAGCAGTACATCGACGAAGGCGGCTGCAACGGTTTCATGATGCTGGCCACCGACACGCCCGGTTGCTTCAACGATATGACCGAATTGCTGGTGCCGGAACTGCAGAAGCGCGGCCGGTTCCGCACCCGCTACCCCGGGACCACGCTGCGCGAGAGCCTGCAGGAGTACTGATCACACCTCGGAAAGCTCACTTTCTCGCTTTCATGCAGCACGGGGTCAGCAGTCACTCCGTCGGCATGTGGCGACACCCGCAGGACAAGGTCGGCTGGGACTATGCCGCACCGCCATACTGGGAGCACCTGGCCCGCACCCTGGAGCGCGGCCTGTTCGACGCGGTGTTCCTCGCTGACGAGCTGGCCCCGTACAACTCGTTCGAGGACAGCTCCGATGCGACGGTGCGGTACGCGGTGCAGGCACCGACGCACGAGCCCGCGGCGCTGACGCCGATCATCACCGGTGCGACAACGCATCTCGGGGTTGGCATCACGCTGTCGACGGCGTTCGAGCATCCGTACTCGATGGCGCGCAGGCTCTCGACGTTCGACCATCTGTCCGGCGGGCGGATCGCGTGGAACATCGTCGGCTCGTATTCACCTTCGGAGTTCGCGGCCTACGGGCAGGAGATGCCCGACCGGTCCATCCGCTACGAACGGATCGCGGAGTATGTCGACCTGTGCTGCCAGCTGTGGGACTCGTGGCAGCCCGACGCCGTGGTCGCCGACCGCGAGACCGGCATCTACGCCCACCCCGAGAAGATCCGGGAAGTCGTCTTCGAGGGCAAGCATTTTCGTTGTCGGGGACGGCACTTCGTCGCGCCGTCACCGCAGGGCCGCCCGGTGCTGTGGCAGGCGGGCGCCAGCGAGCAGGGCAGGCGGTTCGCCGCCTCCACTGCCGAGGCGATCTTTGCGATCCAGCCCACCGTCGCGTCGATGCGGGCGTACTCCGACGACATCCGCGCGCGGGTCGGCGCCGCAGGACGCGATCCAGAGTCGGTGAAGCTGTACTACGGCGCGCAGGTGATTCTCGGTGCGTCCGAAACCGAGGCGCAGGAGAAGGCGTCCTACCTGCGATCGCTGCTGCGGCCAGAGGCGTCGCTGGCGATGCTG
Organism: Mycobacterium bulgaricum; assembly: GCF_041287165.2. Lineage (NCBI taxonomy): Bacteria > Bacillati > Actinomycetota > Actinomycetes > Mycobacteriales > Mycobacteriaceae > Mycobacterium > Mycobacterium bulgaricum. Next base: position 80,308 of record NZ_JBGGKV020000003.1, read on the forward strand.
TCCGGCCAGTTGGGCGTGGACTTCTCGACGTTCGACCCGGCCGGCCCGCTGGGCGAGATTCCCGTCCCCGGCATCCAGGGCGTGAAGGATGCATTGGTGGCGAACGGCGCCGGCGAGAGGGTGACGGTCGCCGAAGCGGCCGATATCTATGCGTTCCGATTCTCGATGCCGCAGGTGATAGGTACTGCTGAGTCGGTCGCCGATCAACTGGAAGTGTTCCTCGACGACGGTGGAGCCGACGGTTTCATGCTGTTGGCCACCTACACGCCGGGGTGTTTCGAGGAGTTCGTCGATCACGTCGTCCCCGAATTGCAGCGGCGAGGGCGCTACCGGGCGCGGTATCCCGGCCGGACGCTGCGCGAGAACATCCTGGGCGACTAGCTCTTACGGAACACCACCCAGCGCAGCGCGCAGTACATGTACACCGCCTCGCACGCACCCGCCATCAACCGGGCGATCCGGTAGTCGACGCCCAGGTCGGTCAGCAGGGTCGACAACGCCAGGATGAATGCGAGGTAGTTGACGACCACGACGACGATGTAGACCGTGAGCTGCGGGCCGACGGGCGCGTGCGACCGGAAGTTGAAGTACCGGTTGAGTGCGTAGCTCAGACCGAACGCGCATGCGTAGGCCACCGTCACCGCAACCGGATAGGGGACGCCGAAGCCGCTGCGCAACCCGGTCAGCAGCACCAGATCGACCCCGAACGTGAAACTGTTGATCAGGCAGAAGCCCAACAGCGTCGGCGCGACGATGTTCGCCAACCCGAACGGCAGCGATTGCACGACCCCTTCGCACCACCGGTGAAACCGTTCGGGCGCGAGGACGGGCACCCGTTCACTGTGACTTCGGCAGATGACGCCGTCATGAGCGGCTGGCCAACGGCAGGCCACGGATCAGTAGTCGACCCGAAATCCACCGATGAGGCTGACGACGTTCCCGTCTGGATCGCCGAACCGCGACAACCGCACACCCTTGCTCGCGTCGACGATGTCACCGGGCTCCAGGCCCCGGCTCCTGAGCTCCTCGATGTGGCCCTCGAGATCGTCGACGGCGAGATTGACTTCGTCGGTTCCCGCCCTGTCCGGATCGTGGAACACCTGCACCCATGCGCCGGGCAGCACCTGCCACTCGACCAGGGAGGGCATCGGGTTGTTGTCCTGCGGCCTGCCGAACAGCCGGGCGTACCACTGCCCGCTGGCTTCGATGTCGGACACATGGACGACGGCGAGCACGTGCGCAATCGACATGCACTTCTCCTTCCGTGATGGGGATCTATGAATGCCGACCCCCACGCGCGCGAGAACTCATCGCTCAGTCCATGGAGTCCCAGAATGCGAGATCGTGCACGGACGCGAACAGCGTCAACGTCGGCACGCAGACCGCCGCGAATCGACCGGCACCCGTGGGTGCGCCTTGCTACGTTTGCCCCGTGCCAGGTACCTGGGGCTCGGTGCTCACCGAGCTGATCCCGCTCGCCCTCGTGATCGCGTTGTCCCCGTTCTCCATCATCCCGGCGGTGCTGGTGCTGGGCACGCCACGACCGAAGCCCACGGGCCTCGCATTCCTGGCGGGATGGCTGCTCGGGCTGGCTGCGCTGACCGCCGTCTTCCTCGAGCTCTCCAACCTGCTCGGCGGCATCGGCACCCAACCGCCGAGCTGGGCGTCGTGGTTACGCATCGTCGTCGGATCTGCGCTGATCGTGCTGGGCGCCTACCGTTTCACGAAACGGAAGTCCTCCGAGCACATGCCCGGATGGATCACGCGCATGAGCACGCTGACGCCTCCCAAAGCAGCCCTCACGGGCGCGGCGCTGACGGTGATCAATCCGAAGGTTCTCTTCATCTGCGCCGCAGCGGGTTTGGCAATCGGATCGGCAGGATTGGACACGCCCGCCGTCTGGTCGGCTGAAATCTGGTTCGTGGCGTTCGCGGCATCCACCGTCGCGGTGCCGATCCTCGCTTACGCCTTCATGGGCCAGAAGCTGGACCCGGTCCTGCACGGGATCAGGGACTGGATGGAGCGTCAGCACGCGGTGCTGATCGCGGCGATCCTCGTCGTCATCGGACTTCTGGTGCTGTACAAGGGCATTCACGCGCTAGTCGGGTAACCCCAGTTCGGTCGCGTCGGCCGTCAGGTACCGCGTCACCGTCGGCGCGACCAGGGTGACCACGTCCTCGGACGCAAGCTCCGACAGCGGCGGCACCTTCATCACGTAGCGCAGCATTGCCGTGCCGACCAGGCTGCTCGCCGCCAGCATGGCGCGCAGCCGGGCGTGTCCGCCCCCGCCGATCGCCCCCGACACGGCGGTCAGCACGTAGCTTTGCATGAATTCGCGAAAGGCTTCGTGCGCGTCGGAATTCGAGGTCGCCGACGCCAGCATGGCCCGCATACTCCCGGCGCTGTCGGGGGCCTCCCACACTCCGAGATAGGCCCTCACCATTCGGGTGCCGATGTCCCCGTCGTCGCCGGTGAGCGCCGCCACGAGGACGTCAGGGTCGATGATCAGCCGCAGCGATTCGCGGAACAGCTGCTCCTTGGAGCCGAACAGGTAGAGCACCATCGACGCGTCCACGCGCGCGTCGTCGGCGATCGAACGCAGCGTCGTCTTTTCGTAACCGTCCTGCGCGAAACGGGCCTTCGCTGCTGACAGCACCGCGTCGCGCGACACCGGTTCGCCCTGGCGACGGCCCCGGCGCCGGCTCGTTTGAGCTGCTCGCGGCATATTCCGAGATTAGCATTTCAATAGCTGTTGAAATCTGACGTCCCACGTCCTACGCTCCCAGTACGCATCAATTCAACAGTCAGTGAAAAGAGTCCCCATGACCACCGCCACTACCCATCGGACCGCTGATCACCACGCCGCCGCCCACGAACCACCCGCAGCCCTCAAGGCGGCGGGCATCGTCGTCGCCGTCACCACGCTCCTGGCCCTCGTCGCGATCGCCTTCGCCCTCCCTGCGGCTCGCTCCGGTCCGCACGACGTCCCGATCGGCGTGGCAGGCCCGCAGGCCGCGGGCGGTCAGACCGCCCACGTCCTCGACCAGAAGGCACCCGGCGCATTCGCGGTGACCTACTACCCCAGCGAGGCCGCACTGCGCGAAGCAATCGGCAACCGCGATGTCTACGGCGGCATCGCGCTCCCTGCCCAGCCGGGCACCGAACCAGCGCTGCTGATCGCGACCGGGGCCAGCCCGATGGTGGCGCAGATGCTGACCCAACTCGGCGCCCAGTTCGGCCAGCAGACCGGTATGCCACTGCGGATCCAGGATCTCGCGCCGCCCGGCGCGCGTGATTCTCGCGGCGCCGGCGTGGCTGCATCAGCGCTGCCCATCACACTCGCAGGCATCCTGCCCGCCATCGCGCTGGTACTCGTGCTGCGGACCGAGATCTGGATGCGCCTTGCCACCGCACTCGTCTTCTCTGCGGTAGCCGGCGTCACCATCGCGGTACTGCTCCGATTCGTGCTGGGCTCCGTCGACCAGAATTTCTGGGGCGTCTCGGCCGGTCTCACGCTGGGAGTCGCGGCGGCCCTGCTGACGGTGCTCGGCCTCGGCTCGCTGTTCGGCCGCGCCGGGCTCGCCCTCGGCGCGGCCCTGGCGCTGCTGGTCGGCAACCCGCTGTCGGGACTCGCAAGCGCACCGGAGATGCTGCCCGCGGGCTGGGGCGCTCTGGGACAGTTCCTGCCGCAGGGAGCCACCGCCACCCTGCTGAGGTCGACAGCCTCCTTCGCCGGTGCCGGAGCCTCGACCGCGGTCGTCGTGCTGACCTGCTGGGCGGTGGCTGGGACCGCGATGATCGTCGTCGCCGCCCTTCGCCGACAGAACTCTTCCGCCGCAGTGACTTAGGATCGTGCGGCGTGGGACTCGAAGACCGGGAATCGATGCGCATCCTGCGGGATGCGTTCGATCTCGATCGTGGATCCGAGGCGATGATCGGGGACTTCTACACACACTGGTTCGCCACCGACCTCTCGGCGCGCGACCTGTTTCCCCCCGACATGGAAAAGCAGCGCCAGGTCTTCGCGCAGGCCATGTGTTGGTTGTGCGAGGAGCTCATCGCCCAGCGCGCCGAAGAACCCGTCGCGTTCCTCGCCCAGCTCGGCCGCGACCATCGCAAGTACGGCGTCACCAGCGCGCACTACGCCACGCTGCAGCAGGCACTCCTGACCACGCTGCGCAAGGCCTTGTTCGACCGGTGGGACCGCAGGCTGTCGGAAGCCGTCCACGACACCGTCGGGCTCGCCGTCGGCGTCATGAGCGGGGCAGCGGACGCCGAGAAGAGTCCCGCGTTCTGCGACGGCACGGTGCTGGAATACCTGCGGCCCACCCGTGACATCTCGGTGATCCGGCTCAAGCTCGACCGGGCGCTCGACTATCACCCCGGTCAGTACGTCGGCGTCCAGGTGCCGCAGTGGCCGCGTCGGTGGCGGTACCTGAGCCCGGCCATTCCCCCCGAACCCCACGGCTACATCGAGTTTCACGTTCGTTCCGTCGCCGGCGGCATGGTCAGCGCGGCGATCGTCGACGAGGCCCGCCCGGGTGACCGGTGGCGGGTGTCCAGCCCGCACGGTGCCATGGAGATCGACCGCGGCGGCGGCGACGTGCTGATGGTTGCCGGCAGCACCGGGCTCGCGCCGCTGCGCGCACTGATCATGGACCTGTGCCGCTACGGGCAGAACCCGCGGGTACATCTGTTCTTCGGCGCAAAGTACCCCTGCGATCTCTACGACCTGCGCACCCTCTGGGAGATCGCGTCGACCAACTCGTGGCTGTCCGTCACGCCGGTCTCGGAGCTGAACTTCGACCCGCCGTGGGCCGCGGACTATCCCGACAACACGCCGCCGCGCGGCCTCCACGTACGCCAGACCGGGCTGCTCCCCGAAGTGGTCACCCGCTACGGCAACTGGAGCGATCGCCAGATTCTGGTGTGCGGCCGACCCGAGATGGTGCTGGCGACCAAATCCGCGCTGATCGCCAAAGGCGCACCTGCCGAACGGATCCAGCACGATCCTCTGGCCGGCTGAGCGCCACATGGCAGGATCGCTGCCATGGAGGAGTTCGAAACCGTCACGCTGCGCGATCCCTCGTCACCGCTGACCGCGACCTACGTCCCGATCGCAGGAATGGTCGGCACGTCCCTGTCCGACGACGGCGTCGAACTGCTGGGCCAGCGCCGGGGACTGCAGGCCTACGTGTCCAACCACAAGACGATGGGGATCCCGATCCTCTACCCGTGGGCCAACAGGCTGTCGAGCATGGGCTACGGCGTCGACGGCGCGGTGGTGACACTGACCCCGGGAACCGGCGGAGTGCGCACCGACCAGCACGGCGTGCCGATCCACGGCACGTTGGCCGCCTACAAGGATTGGACGGTCACCACGCTGCTGGAATCGCAGCTGACCGCGGAGCTCGATTTCGCGGCGCGACCTGCGCTGCTCGCGACGTTCCCGTTCCCCCACCTGCTGACGCTGGACATCACCCTGTCCGACCGGACGCTGACCGTGAAGACGACGGTGACGGCAACGACGGGTTCGCGGGTGCCGCTCTGCTTCGGGTTCCATCCCTACCTGCAGCTGCCGGGTGTGCCGCGCGCGCAGTGGCAGATCGAAACGCCGGCCATGCGCTACCAACCGGTCAACGCGTGGGGTATCCCCACGGGCCGGGTGGAATCGCGCCCCGCCGCGTCAGAAGTGCTGGGCGACAAGTTCATCGACGACGGTTACGACGAGGTCGCCGAAGGTTCGGTGTTCACACTCTCCGGCGGAGATCGCCGCATCGAGGTGCACTTCGACGAGGGCTATACGGCGGCGCAGGTCTTCGCTCCCGGTGATGACGACGTCGTCTGCTTCGAACCGATGGCGGCCGCGACCGACGCGCTACGCCGCGGCGGCTATCGCGAGGTGCAGCCGGGCGAGTCCGCGGTGGCGCAGTTCCGCATCAAGGTTTCGTAGCTTCTCGGCGAAACTGCAACGGCGCGGGGGAAGTTCGAGAAGACGGCTGCGAGGGTTCAGTCTCGGCGGGCTAACGCTTGTTGCGCGGCTGCCAGACCACCAGCGCGGTGCTCTTGGGCCGCGGCTGCGCACGCAGGTGCTCGACCTCGTTGCTCAGTTCGCGCACCCGCGCCTGCAGCGCCTCGACCTGGTTGGTCAGCTCGATGATGCGCTTGATCCCGGCGAGGTTGACGCCCTCGTCCTGCGAAAGGCGCTGCACCTCACGGAGCAGGTCCACATCGCGCTGCGAATAACGCCGTCCCCCACCGGAACTGCGCTGCGGGCTGACCAGGCCGAGCCGGTCGTACGTGCGAAGGGTCTGCGCATGCATGCCGGCCAGCTCGGCGGCCACCGAGATCAGGAACGTCCTGGCTTCTTCGTTGGGATCCCTGCGGCTGCTCATCACAGCAGCCCCTGGTTCTTCGCGCAAGCGCTCATCACAGCGAACCTGCCCAACCCGCCCTCGGGTCGAACCCGCTCGCACGCTCGGCCTTGGCATAGGCTTCGAGCGCCTCGGCGGCTTCACCTTCGAGGTTCGGCGGCACCGCGACCTTGACGGTGACCAGCAGATCACCGTGTCCGCCTGCACGTTTCGGGACCCCGCGGCCCCGGACCCGCAGGATGCGACCGTCCGAGGTGCCCTTCGGCACCCGAACGCCGACCTTGCCCTCCAGCGTCGGCACGGAAAGTGTTGTGCCCAAGGCCAACTCGTGGAAGCTCACCGGGACCGCGACGGTCAGGTCGTCACCGTTGCGCCCGAACACCTTGTCGGGCTTGACATGCACCGTCACGTACAGGTCACCCGAAGGCGCCCCGCGCAACCCGGCCTCACCCTGGCCGGCCAGCCTGATGCGCTGCCCGTCCTCGACGCCGGGTGGGATCCGCACATTGATGGTGCGGGTCCGCGTCGTCACACCGGTGCCCTTGCACTCGTCGCACGGGTTCTCGATGATCGACCCGCTGCCACGACATTCCGTGCACGGCTCGGAGAATCCGAAGGCGCCCTGGTTGCGGCTGACAACCCCCGCCCCGTTGCAGTTGGGGCAGACCTTGGGACTGGTTCCCGGCCGGGCACCGCTGCCATGGCAGTTCGTGCACGGCGCGGGGCTGGTGAGCCGAAGCGGCATCGCCACACCCTTGGTCGCCTCCAGGAAGCTCAGCTCGGTCTCGGTCTCCAGATCATTGCCCCGCCGGGGGCGGGTCGGGCGCGGCTGCTGTGCGCCGCGTCCGAACAGCCCGCCGAAGAGGTCGCCGATGTTCGCGCCACCGGACTGGCCTGCGGCGTCGAACAGATCGTTGAGATTGAACTCCTGGCCGTCGCCGCCGCCGAACCCTCCGGGGAATCCCCCGCCGCCGGTGTAGCGACCCCGGCCGAACCCGCCGCCCGCGAACAGACGGCGGGTCTCGTCGTACTCCTTGCGCTTGGCGGAGTCGGTGAGCACCTCTTTGGCTTCGGAGGCGGCCTTGTACCGCTCCTCGGCCTCGGCGTTGCCCGGGTTCCGGTCAGGGTGGTTGTCGGCGAGGATCTTGCGGGCAGCCCGCTTGATCTCTTTCTCGTCGGCATCGGAGGCGACGCCGAGCACTTTGTAGAAATCCTTCTCAACCCACTCGCGTTGGGCCATATCGCGTCACCTCCTCACCTGCTCGTTCATGGATGTTCAATCAGTTCTCTGATTCTGAAGCCTCGTGGGCCTGCGCGTCGGCATTGCCGGATACGGACGCGTCGGGCGCGGTGTCCGGAACTGTGTCGATGACACCGACCATGGCGTGCCGGACAACCTGCTCGCCGACCTTGTATCCACGCCGCATCACGGTCCCGACGACGGGATGCGTGCCGTCGCCCTCGTGCTGCACGGCCTCGTGCAACGCGGGGTCGAACTCGTCGCCTTCCTCACCGAAGCCTGAAAGCCCCAGCCCCTCAAGTGCTGTCGCCAGCTTGTCGGCGACGGACTTCAGCGGCCCGGATTCCAGGTCACCGTGGCTGCGGGCCCGATCGAGGTCGTCGAGGACCGGCAGCAGTTGGACGACAGCCGCGGCCTTGGCCCGTTCCGCAATCGCCTGCTGGTCCCGAAGCGTGCGCTTGCGGTAGTTGTCGTACTCCGCCTTCACCCGCTGCAGTGTGGACCTGAGCTCGTCGAGTTCCGCTGAGCCCTCGGCACCGTCGGCGGCCGCCGCCTCCGGCGCCGGCCCACTGGGGGCCGGGCCGGCGGCAGGGGTCTCACGCACTTTCCCCGTCTCGGGATCGATGCGCCGCTTGTCGGTGAAGGTGACCGGCTCTTGGATGTGGTCCGAGTCGCTCACTTGCGCTCGCCACCGTTCGGGCTGTCGTCCTCCACCACCTCAGCATCGACGACGTCGTCATTGGAGCCCGCGTTGCCGGAGGTGCCGTCGGCGCCGCCTGCCGGTCCGCCCGCGGCCTGCTCGGCCTGGGTGGCCTCGTAGATCGCCTGGCCGAGAGCCTGGCTCTCCTCGCCGAGCTTCTCCATGGCCGACTTGATGGCGCCGATATCGGTGCCCTCGAGCGCGGTCTTGGCGGTCGCGATCGCGCCGTCGACCTTGGTCAAGGTGTCCTCGGGGACCTTGCTGCCCCCTTCGGCTTCGCGCTGCTCCTTGACGAACTTCTCCGTCTGGTAGACCAGCGACTCGGCCTGGTTGCGGACATCGGCCTCTTCGCGACGCTTCCGGTCCTCGTCGGCGTGCGCCTCGGCGTCCTTGATCATCCGGTCGATCTCTTCCTTGGAGAGGCCGGAGCCTTCCTGGATCTTGATCGTGTTCTCCTTGCCGGTGCCCTTGTCCTTGGCGGTGACGTGCACGATGCCGTTGGCGTCGATGTCGAAGGTGACCTCGATCTGCGGGACACCGCGCGGGGCCGGCGGGATGCCGGTCAGCTCGAAGGAGCCCAGCAGCTTGTTGTGCGAGGCGATCTCGCGCTCACCCTGGAACACCTGGATCTGCACCGACGGCTGATTGTCGTCGGCCGTGGTGAAGGTCTCCGAGCGCTTCGTCGGGATCGTGGTGTTGCGTTCGATGAGCTTGGTCATGACGCCACCCTTGGTCTCGATGCCGAGGGACAGCGGCGTGACGTCGAGCAGCAGGACGTCCTTCACCTCACCCTTGAGCACACCGGCCTGCAGCGCGGCGCCGACGGCGACGACCTCGTCCGGGTTCACGCCCTTGTTGGGCTCCTTGCCACCGGTCATCTCCTTGACCAGTTCGGAGACCGCGGGCATGCGGGTGGAGCCACCCACCAGCACGACGTGGTCGATCTCGCCGACCGAGATGCCTGCGTCCTTGATGACGGACTGGAACGGCTTGCGGGTGCGGTCCAGCAGATCCTGGGTGATCTTCTGGAACTCCGACCGGGTGAGCTGCTCGTCGAGGAACAGCGGGTTCTTGTCGGCGTCGACGGTGATGTAGGGCAGGTTGATCGACGTGCTCTGCGAGGAGCTCAGCTCGATCTTGGCCTTCTCCGCGGCTTCACGCAGCCGCTGCATCGCCATCTTGTCCTTGGTCAGGTCGATGCCGCTGGTGGCCTTGAACTTGTCGACCAGCCATTCGACGATCCGGTCGTCCCAGTCGTCGCCGCCGAGGTGGTTGTCACCGGAGGTGGCGCGGACCTCGACGACACCTTCGCCGATCTCCAGCAGGGACACGTCGAACGTGCCGCCACCGAGGTCGAAGACGAGGATCGTCTGTTCCTTCTCGCCCTTGTCCAAGCCGTAGGCCAGCGCGGCCGCGGTGGGCTCGTTGACGATGCGCAGCACGTTGAGGCCGGCGATCTGGCCGGCTTCCTTGGTGGCCTGACGCTGGGCGTCGTTGAAGTACGCGGGCACGGTGATCACCGCGTCGGCGATGTCCTCGCCCAGGTAGCTCTCGGCGTCACGCTTGAGCTTCTGCAGGATGCGTGCGCTGATCTCCTGCGGCGTGTAGTTCTTGCCGTCGATCTCCACGGACCAGTCGGTGCCGATCTCGCGCTTGACCGACCGGATGGTCCTGTCGACGTTGGTCACCGCCTGGTTCTTGGCGGGCTGGCCGACCAGCACCTCGCCGTTGCGCGCGAACGCGACGACCGACGGGGTGGTCCGGGAGCCCTCGGAATTGGCGACGACGACGGGGTCGCCACCCTCCAGTACTGCGACGACGGAGTTGGTGGTCCCGAGGTCGATACCGACCGCACGAGCCATAGTTACTGCCTCCTGAATAGACTTTCGATGTGGTCTGAGTGCACCGCACTCAAGCCTGCTCCTCACAGTGGTTCTGTGTCAAGCCAAACTTGAGTCGCTGGGACTCAACTGTCGAACTGGTCAACGGGACAGTCACGCGATTTGTTCCCGATGCTCGTACAGGCGTTCTCACCGCGACGGTCCGGCCGATCTCTGTGACGATTGTCCGATGGCCGAATCGCTCCCCGACTTCACGTGGCTCCCCGACCTCGCCCTGCGGCCACTGGGCGGCGCGGTGGTCTGGACCAACGACGAGACGTTCGCGGAGAAGGAGAATCTGATCACCCCGGGGCCTGCGACCTACCGGCCGGCCTCGTTCGGCCACAAAGGGCAGGTCTACGACGGGTGGGAGACCCGTCGGCGCCGCGAACCCGGCCATGATCAGGCGATCGTCCGACTGGGCGTGCCCGGCCTGATCCGCGGGGTCGTGATCGACACCGCATGGTTCAAGGGCAACTTCCCGCCGGAGGCCTCGATCGAGGCCATCGAGGTCGACGACTACCCCGCCGCCGAAACGCTTGCCACGCATCCGGATTGGGTGACGCTGATCGAGCGGACGAAGATCTACGGCGACACCCGCAACCCCTTCGAGATCGACTCGCCGCGCCGGTGGACGCACGTGCGCCTGACCATCTATCCCGACGGCGGCGTGGCCCGGCTTCGGGTGCACGGCGAAGGCCTGCCCGATCCGAAACTCGTCGGCTTCGGACCGACGGACCTGGCCGCGCTCGAGAACGGCGGGCTGGTCCTGGACTGCTCGAACCGCTTCTACAGCTCGCCGCAGAACATCATCTTCCCGGGGCTGGCGCAGGTGATGGGCGACGGCTGGGAGACTGCACGGCGCCGCGACGACGGCAACGACTGGGTGCACATCCGGTTGGCCGGCGCCGGCCGAATCCGGCTCGCCGAGGTCGACACCTCGTATTTCATCGGCAACAGCCCCGGGGCCGCGGCGCTGTGGGGCCGCCGCGGCGGATCCGACTGGACGCCGTTGCTGCCGCGCACCGACCTGTTGCCCGACACCCGTCACCGATTCCCCGTCGCCGCCGACGACGTCGTCGACCAGGTGCGCCTGGACATCTTCCCCGACGGTGGGCTGGCGCGACTGCGCCTGTTCGGAGACCTGGTGTGAACGCCTACCCCAGGGACATGGTGGGCTACGGCCGCACGCCGCCGGATCCGCAGTGGCCCGGCGGTGCGCGCATTGCGGTGCAGTTCGTGCTCAACTACGAAGAGGGAGCAGAGAACTCGGTTCTCGACGGCGACCCCGCCTCGGAGATCTTCCTGTCGGAGATCACCCCGGCCGAGGCGTTCCCGAACCGGCACATGAGCATGGAGTCGATCTACGAGTACGGCTCACGCGCCGGGGTGTGGCGCCTGCTGAACATCTTCGAACGGCGCGGTGTTCCGTTGACCGTCTTCGCCGTCGCCCGTGCGCTGCAGCGAAATCCCGAGGCAGCGGCGGCATTTACCGAACTCGGTCATGAGATCGCCTGCCACGGCCTGCGTTGGACGTCCTATCAACTTATCGACCGCGACACCGAGCGCGCCGATATGAAGGAGGCGGTCCAGATCTTGACCGACCTGACGGGCACTGCCCCGCGCGGCTGGTACACCGGACGCGACTCCCCCAACACTCGCGAGCTGGTCATCGAGCACGGCGGATTCATCTACGATTCGGACTCCTACGCCGACGACCTGCCGTACTGGGTCACCGTCGGGGGCCGCCCTCATCTCGTGGTGCCGTACACGCTCGACACCAACGACATGCGATTCGCCTCTCCCGCAGGCTTTTCCAACGGTGACGAGTTCTACGCGCATCTGCGCGAAGCATTCGACGTGCTCTACGCCGAAGGCGGCGCTGGCCACCCGAAGATGCTGTCGGTAGGCCTGCACTGCCGGCTGGCGGGACGTCCGGCCCGCGCACGGTCACTCGAACGGTTCCTCGACCACGTGCAGTCCCACGACGGCGTCTGGCTGGCGCGGCGTATCGAGATCGCCGAGCACTGGCGCACCGTTCACCCCGTCAGATAATCCTTCGGCGGAGGCGCGGCGAACTCGCCCCGCGTCGAGGTCCGCAAGCCCATCGCGACCAGCGACTGCGCCGTGAGCGTGGCGGCGGTGACGCCGTCGACGACAGGCACCCCGAGGTCAGCGGAGATCGAGGCGCACATGTCGGCCATCCCGGCACAGCCGAGCACCACGACATCGGAGCCGTCGGCCTCGATCGCGTCCCGACACGCCTCGGTAACAATCTTGCGAGCCTCGGGATCGCCGTCGAGGTCGAGGACCGCGATCTCGCACGCGTGGATCCCGCGGCAGAACCGCTGCATGCCATAGTGTTCGGCGAGATCGGCGGCCCTGCCCATCGTGCGACCCAGGGTGGTGACCACGCTGAAACCGCGGCCGAGGTAACTGGCCGTGCGCATGGCGGCCTCCGCGATGCCGACCACCGGTCCCGACGCCACCTCCCGCGCGGCGTCGAGCCCGGGATCGCCAAAGCACGCGATCACATACCCGTCGGCGCCCCCGCGTTCGCCACGCTCGACCGCCCGCAGCACCCCCGGCACCGAAAGCGCCTCGTCGTAATGGCTTTCGATGGACGCCGGCCCGATCTCCGAGGTGACCCCGACAACGTGGGTTCCCGGTGCGACGACTGCCCGCGCACAATCGACCATGGCGGCCGTCATCGACTCGGTGGTGTTCGGGTTGATGACCCAGATCGTCGAGGCAGGCACGGTCACGGCAGCGCGGGCACGGCGAAGCGCCCGCGGGTGGCCATCGCCCAGTAGGTGGCGAAGCCCAGGCCGCAGCCGATGAACCAGCTGTACTGCGCGGCGGTGTACATGCCGACGACGTGGCCACCGAGCAGCACGGGGATCATCGCGACGACGGCGCCGACGGCGGTCGCAATCACCGCGGCGGGGTTGTAACCCTTGCTGTACCAGTACGTCCCGTCCTCGGACATGGTGAACATCGCGTCCACGTCGACCTTCTGCTTGTGCACCAGGTAGTAGTGGGCGATCAGGACGCCGAACAGCGGACCGATGAACGCGCCCAGCGTCTCGAGGGTGTAGTGGATGACCTCGGGATTGTTGTACAGATTCCACGGCGTGATGAGAACGGAGCCGACGGCGGCGATCATGCCGCCGGCACGCCAGCTGATGCGCTGCGGGCTGACGTTGGAGAAGTCGAACGCCGGCGAGATGAAGTTGGCGACGATGTTGATCCCGATGGTGGCGATTGTGAACGTCAACGCGCCCAACACGATCGCGAATGTGGAGTCGATGCGAGCAACCGTCTCGACGGGGTCGGTGATCAGCTCGCCGAACACCGGCACCGTCAACGACGCGGTGACGACCACCAGGATCGAGAACACCAGGAAGTTCACGGGCAGTCCGAGGAAGTTGCCCCGCTTGACCGCACTGAACGACCTGCCGTAGCGGGAGAAGTCGCCGAAGTTCAGCATCGGACCCGAGAAGTACGACACCACAAGGGCGATCGCACCCAGCATCACCGGGATGGACTCCAGGCCCGTGTACGTCACCTCGCCGAGGTTGAGGTCGATCGCGCCCCAGCCGGCCTGGTAGATCAGGTATCCGCACAGCAGGAACATCACGACATACACGGCCGGACCGCAGAAGTCGATGAACTTGCGGATGGCCTCCATGCCTCGCCAGAACACGCACGCCTGCAGGATCCACAGCAGGATGAAGCTGCCCCAGCCAAGCAGCGGCAAGCCGAGGAAGCCGTACTGATCGACGTCGGCGTACGGCATCAACCCGGGAAACAGTTTCAGCAGTACGACGTCGAGCGCGGCGGACGCCAGATAGGTCTGGATGCCGTACCACGCCACCGCGATCAAGCCGCGGATAATGGCGGGGATGTTGGCGCCCAGGACACCGAAGACGCTGCGGCAGATCACCGGATACGGCACACCGGTGGCCTGGCTGGGTTTGGCCACCAGATTGCAGAACACGTTGACGATCACGATGCCGATGAGCAGTGCGACGAGCACCTGCCAACTGGCCAGACCCAGTGCGAACAGGCTGCCTGCCGTGACGTAGCCACCGACGCTGTGCACGTCGGACATCCAGAACGCAAAGATGTTGTAGGAGGTCCACGTCTGCTTGCCGAGCGGAGCGAGGTCTTCATTGGTCAGGCGCGGGTCGTAATCGGGCTTGATGACGCCACCCCCGATGGGATGGCCAGAGGCCTCGACCATGTCACCCGCGCCGACCATCGCGCCGGGCGGAGGGTTCTTGGTGCCATGAGGTGCGTCGATGTCGGTCATGCGCGGACGCTAACGACGGATCGTTTCGCCGGTATTGCCTGCGAAATACCGACCTATTGCGCGGAAGATATATCCGGCGGGGCGAACAGACCGGTGTCGGTGGGCAGCGTCTCGATCACGGTGTTGAGCCGCTGGGCATGCACCTCGGCTGCGGTGAGCAGGCGCTCCACGTCACCGGCGAGGAATCCGGCGAGCATCTCCGTGTGGTCGGCGTGCAAGTCATGGCGGTCGGCAGCAGACACGTGCACCATCGACTGCACGGGTTCGGTGATGTTCCATGCCGATTCGAGCATCCGCAGCAGCCGGTGCATGCGTGACGGACGGGTCAGCGCAAGGTGGAAGTCGCGGCTGTGCCGGTGGTACGCCGCGGGATCGTCGTCGCGAACCGCTTGCAGCAGAACGTCGTTGGCCGCGGCGGCCGCGGCGCGGTCCTCGTCGGTCGCATTACCCACCGCGGCGGCCAGCGACGCCGACTCCAGCGTCTCCCGCACGATGTACATCTCGCGCAGCTCCTGCGGGGTCAGCAGCGCGACGGTGTACCCGAAGTTGCTGCGGTGTGCGACCAGCCCCTCACCGATCAACGTCTTCAACGCCTCGCGCACCGGAATCTGGCTCACCCCGAACAGATCGGCCACCTCGGCCAACGGGACCGGTGTACCCGGAGACACGGCGCCGTCGAGGATCACCCTGCGCAACTCGTCGAGGATGGCCTGTTGCGGGCGGCCGGGCGCGTCGACGACCAGGCTGGCGATCAGGGCCGAACGTCGACGCATCGGGCAACCGTAAGCGGGCGGCGGTGTCTTCACCACTTGGGCGGCTCGCGAGATGGCACTTCCCCGCGCGCCACTCCCATCACTCGCGCCCCAGGCTGCGTAGTCTGGAACCCGATGAGGACGAGGTTGGTCGTGGCGGGCACGCTCGTAGGTGTGGCCGCGCTCGCCGGGTGCCAGTCGTCGATCCAGGGGACCGCAACCCGCGAACCCGACACCTCCTTCACCGAGCCGGCGTTCCCGACCCCGCGGCCGAGTCGGCCGACCGCGGCCCCGCCGCCGCCGTCGGCACCCGCCGCGCCGTCGACGACGCAATCGCGGCCCTCCGGCGCAGAGGTTCTCGAACCGGAGAACGGATACGTCTTCATCCAGACGAAGACCGGCAAGACCCGCTGCCAGCTCGACGAACAGGAGGTGGGCTGCGAATCCGCCTTCACCAACGCTCCGGAGGTCGACGGCCTTCCGGCGAACGGGGTACGTCTGAGCGCCGGCGGTGACCTCAGCTGGGTGCTGGGCAATCTCGGCGCGATCCCGGCGGTGACGTTGGACTACCGCACCTATTCGGCGGTCGGATGGACGATCGACGCCGACGAGAACGGCACCCGGTTCACCAATGACGGCACCGGCCGCGGCATGGTCATCAGCGTCGAAGGCGTCGAGAGCTTCTGAGCCGAGGTCACCGATCGGTCAGCGTCCGCGGGTTTGGCGCCGATCATTCTGTGGGAACAGCGGCATGGTGCGAAGACACGATCTGGTTGTCATCGGCGCGGGCTCGGGGAACATGGTCATCGACGACCGCTTCTCGGATATGGACGTCGCCGTCATCGACGACCGCAAGTTCGGCGGGACCTGCGTCAACTACGGATGCATCCCGTCGAAGATGCTGTCCTACACCGCCCAGATCGCCGACACCGTCGACGACGCCGCGACGTTCGACGTCGACAGCGACTACCACGGCATGCGCTGGCAGCAGGTTCGCGATCGTGTCTTCGGCCGCACCGACAAGGTGGCCGCCGACGGCGAGCAGGGCAGGCGCGACAGCGGATTCGTCACCGTCTACAAGGGCCACGCCCGATTCACCGGTGCAAGGCAGTTGCAGGTGGACGTCGACGGTGACACCGTCGAACTCACCGCCGATCGCATCGTCGTCGCGGCGGGCGGGCGCCCCGTCGTGCCCGACGCGGTGGCCGACTCCGGACTGCCTTTCGAAACCTCCGACACCGTGATGCGACTGGACGCCCCCCCATCACATCTGGCGGTGCTGGGCGGTGGCTACATCGCCGCCGAACTTGCTCATGTCTTCTCCAGCGCAGGCAGCCGGATCACCATCATCGAAAAATCCGGCCAGCTGCTCGGCGGCCCCCAGGATGAGGCGGTCCGCAGCGTCTACACCGAGCTCATGCGCTCGAAGTACGATCTGCGCTGCGGCAGCGAGCTCACCGAGATCACTGGCGCCGCAGGTGATCTCACCATCACCCTGGACGACGGAGCGACCGTGCACGCGGACACCTTGCTCGTCGCGACGGGCCGCCGGTCCAACAGCGACCGACTCGCCGTCGAGAAGGGCGGCCTCGACACCCACGATGACGGACGCATCGTCGTCGATGAACACTGCCGCACCACCGCCGACGGCGTCTTCGCGCTGGGCGATGTCAGCACCCCGATCCCACTCAAGCACGTCGCCAACCGGGAAGCCGATGTGGTCAAGCACAACCTCCTGCATCCCGACGATCTGCACAGCATCAGCCACGACCTCGTCCCCTCCGCAGTGTTCACCAATCCGCAGATCGCCTCGATCGGCCGGACGGAAGAAGATTGTCGCGACGACGGTCTCGACTACCGCGTCGGACTCACCGAGTTCGCCGACGTGGCCTACGGCTGGGCGATGCAGGACACCTCGGGACTGTGCAAGGTCCTGGCCGACCGCGACGGGGCGATTCTCGGTGCCCACATCATCGGCGCACAGGCGGCATCGCTGATCCAGATCTTCGTCGTCGCAATGAACTTCGGCATCAAAGCCCACGAGCTGGCCGCGAAACCCTACTGGATCCACCCAGCCCTCACCGAAGCCGTCGAGAACGCGCTCCTTGATCTCGGAAAGTAGAAACCATGACCTCTGATGCCGCCGACCCCGTGGTTCTTGTGCTGTTCGGTGCTCGCGGAGACCTCGCCCGCCGCATGCTGTTTCCGAGCTTGTACCGGCTCGCCCGTGCAGGCAGACTTCCCGAGGACTACCGGATCATCGGGTCCGGCCGCTCCTCGCCGGAGAGTCTCGACGAATTCCGGGACTCGGTACGGGAAGGGCTCTCAGACTCGATCGAGACGCTCGACGACGAGATCGTGGACGAGCTCCTGGACAGGCTCACCTTCCAGTCCGCCAACGACGAGGACGGCGCCGAGCTCGCTGCGCAAGTCCGTCAGGCACGTGACGATCTCGGGGACGGGGCGCAGACCCTGGTCTACTTGTCGGTGCCGCCCACCGCGATGAAACCCATGATCGAGATGCTGGGCCGGGAAGGAATGACCGACGGCGCCAGGATCATCGTCGAGAAGCCGTTCGGCACCGACCTGGAGAGCTCACGCGAGCTCGCCGCGGCCACGGAGTCCGTCGCCGACGAGGACCGCATCTACCGGATCGACCACTTCCTCGGCAAGGAAGCCGTGCAGAACATCCTTGCTCTGCGGTTCGCCAACGGACTTCTCGAACCCTCATGGGACAGAAGCCATGTCGAATCGGTTCAGATCGACGTCCCGGAGGACATCGCACTGGAGGGCCGTGGCAGCTTCTACGAATCGACCGGGTGCTTCCGCGACATGGTCTCCACCCACCTGTGTCAGGTGCTCGGCTTCATCGCCATGGAGCCGCCATCGGCGCTCGACGCGAACGGCCTTCGCGACGCCAAAGCCCGGGTCTTCGAAGACATGCGTCCGCTCGACCCGGCGCGGGTGGTTTTCGGACAGTACGACGGATACCGGGACGAGGACGGGGTCGACGACGAATCACGCGTCGAGACCCTGGTGGCAGTGGAGGCATTCGTCGACAACGACCGATGGCGCGATGTTCCGTTCTATCTGCGCACCGGAAAAGCCATGGGCGACAACCGCCGTACGGTCACCCTGACATTCCGGACACCGACACCGGGGCTGTTCGGCCAGCCCTCACGCGACCAGCTGGTGCTCGACCTGACGGCGACACCGGCGGCGACCCTCGAGCTCAACGTCAAGAAGCCGGGCCCTGAGCTGTCTGCCGAGCGGGTCGGGTCGGCGTTGCAGCTCACACCCGACGACCAGGAGGACGACGGACTCGACGCCTACGAGCGGCTCCTGCTCGATGTGATGCGCGGCGACCAGACCCTGTTCGCACGTGCCGACGAGGTCGATCGGCTGTGGCAGGTGTGTCAGCCCGTGCTCGACAATCCGCCGCCGGTGCAGAGTTACGAAAAAGGGTCGTGGGGGCCGGAATCCGCGGTGCGGCTGCCCGGTGACGGCGGCTGGCGGTTGCCTGATGGCTGACGGTCCGTCCATCGCCGAGCACGGCCTGATCGGGGATCTTCGGACCTGCGCCCTGGTCGGAACCGACGGAACCGTCGATTGGTTCTGCGCACCCCGCTTCGACTCCCCCAGTGTCTTCGGTGCCATCCTCGACCCCGAAAACGGTGGCGCCTGGCGTATCTCGACCCTATGCGACAGCAGCCACACCCATCAGTTCTACTTCCCGGAGTCAGCGACGCTGATCACCCGCTTCCTGACCAACGACGGCGTGGTCGAGATGCACGACTTCATGCCGATCACCCAACCCGCCGACGGCGAACACCGGCAGCGACTGGTGCGCCGCCTCATCGCCGTTCGGGGCGAAGTCACCGTGCGCATGCAACTCGACGCCCGACCTGACTACGGCAGAACGCGATTCGAGACGGAGCACCGGGACGACACCGTCGACTTCCGTGCCGACATCCTGGCGATGCGACTGACCTCATCGGCCGAACTGACCGTCGAGGACGGCGTCGTCAGCTCCGAACTGACACTGAAGACCGGCGAGACCGCCGAGTTCGTGCTGGAGGTCCTCGACCCTGCCGATCCCGACCCGTCGGCCGTGGACGTCGACGAACTGTTCGAGGCCACCGCCGAATTCTGGCGCAGCTGGCTGGCGCACTCCCGCTACCGCGGCCGGTGGCGCGAGATGGTGGAGCGCTCGGCCATCACCCTCAAGCTCCTGACCCACGAGCCGTCGGGCGCCGTCGTCGCCGCGGCCACCACGAGCCTTCCCGAACACATTGGCGGAGAACGTAACTGGGACTATCGCTATGTGTGGATGCGCGACGCGGGCTTCAGCCTTTACGCGCTGCTCCGTCTCGGGTTCAACGCAGAGGCGAATTCGTTCATCGAATGGCTGTCCAAGCGCCTCGGCCGCGGCGAGCGCGAACACGACGGCCTGGGGCCCCTGCGCGTGCTCTACAACATCGACGGCGACGAACCGGTGCAGGAGTACGAACTCGACCATCTGCGCGGCTATCTCGACTCCACCCCCGTTCGGGTCGGCAACGCCGCCGTCAAGCAACTTCAACTCGACATCTACGGCGATCTCATCGATTCGGTCTACCTCTTCGACAAGTACGGGGCTGGCATCAGCTACGACGCGTGGTCCGACGTCGTGTACGTCATCGACTGGCTGGTGGACAACTGGGACCGCGACGATGCCGGCATGTGGGAGATCAGGGACGAGCCGCAGCCCTATACGACGTCGCGGCTGATGTGCTGGGTGGCGATCGAACGGGCGATCCGTATCGCGCGACGGCGAGGCCTGCCCGCCGACCTGGTCACGTGGACCGGCGCCCGCGACGACATCTATCACCGCATCATGTCCAAGTCCTGGAACGCCGACCTGCAGGCCTTCACCCAGGTCGAGGGCGGGGATCAGCTGGACGCCGGGGTGTTGCTGATGCCGATGGTCAAGTTCATCTCGCCCGTCGATCCCCGATTCCTGTCGACGCTGGAGGCGATCGAACGGGAGCTGGTCACCGACTCGCTGGTGTTCCGTTACGACCCGGCCACCGACGGCCTCGACGGCGACGAGGGAACATTCTCGCTGTGCACGTTCTGGTACGTCGAGGCGCTGACCCGCACCGGCCGACTGCGCGACGCCCAGCTGGCGCTGGAAAAGATGTTCACCTATGCCAACCACGTCGGTCTCTACGCTGAGCAGGTCAGCGCGACCGGAGACCAGGTGGGCAACTTCCCGCAGGCCTTCACCCATCTGTCCCTGATCAGCGCCGCCATCAACCTTGACCGTGCGCTCGGCTGAACCGAAAGGCAGACCATGACCGTTGCACAGCGAGAACGAGCCGCCCTGGTCGCGACGTTCCGCGACACCGCGCCCGACGCCCCCACTCTGTGCGAGGGTTGGGACGTGCGGGATCTGACGGCGCACCTCGTCGTCCGCGAGCGGCGACTCGACGCGGCACCGGGAATCCTGGTTCCGGCATTGGCCGGCTACACCGAGCGGGTCCAGGGACAGGTGGCCGCGTCGACCGACTGGGACGTACTGCTCGGCCAGGTAGCCGAGGGGCCGCCGATCTATTCGCCCTTCAAGCTCCTCGACCCGGTCGCCAACCCCGCCGAGATGTTCATCCATCACGAGGACGTCCGCAGGGTGGGTGGTGACTGGGAGCCCAGGCCGCTCGACGACGCGACCGTCTCCACGCTGCGCAGACCGGTCGCGATGATGGCGCGGATGACACTGCGTAAGGCACCCGTGAAGGCGGTGTTCCGAACCCCGCAGGGCGACACACTGGCCACCGCCGGCAAGGGTCCTGAGGTGGTGATCACCGGCGACGTCGGCGAGTTGCTGATGTACGCCGCGGGTCGCGACCAGGCCTGGGTGTCGTTCGACGGCGACCCTGATCTCATCGAGCGCCTCAAGAGCGCCCGCGGCGGGCTCTGAGCCTAGGGTAGACAAACGTGTCCCCAGCAGATTTCCGCATCTTCGTCGAACCCCAGCAGGGGGCGACCTTCGCCGACCAGCTCGCCGTCGCGCAGACGGCCGAGCGGGCGGGGTACTCGGCGTTCTTCCGCTCCGACCACTACGTCGCGATGGCCGGTGACGGTCTACCCGGCCCGACCGACTCCTGGGTGACATTGGCGGGTCTGGCGCGCGAGACGACGTCGATCCGGCTCGGCACGATGGTGACGTCGGCGACGTTCCGCTACCCGGGGCCGCTCGCCATCTCGGTGGCTCAGGTCGACGAGATGAGCGGCGGCCGTATCGATTTCGGTCTCGGTGCGGGATGGTTCGAAGCCGAGCACAAGGCGTACGCGATTCCGTTCCCGCCGCTGGGCGAACGCTTCGACCGGCTCACCGAACAATTGGAGATCCTGACCGGCCTCTGGACCACGCCGGCCGGTGAGACGTTCGATTACTCCGGCCGGCACTACCAGATCACCGACTCGCCGGCGTTGCCGAAGCCCGTGCAGGATCCGCACCCGCCCATCATCATCGGCGGCGGAGGCGCCAAGCGGACACCGGCGCTGGCGGCCCGATTCGCTGCCGAGTTCAACATCCCGTTCGTGCCCCTGGAGACGCTCACCGAGCAGTACGCCCGGGTGGCTGCGGCGGTCGAGAAGGCCGGCCGCCCGAAGGACTCCCTCACCTACTCGGCGGCCTTCGTGGTGTGCGTCGGCCGCGACGACGGGGAGATCGCCCGGCGTGCCGCGGCGATCGGCCGGGACGTCGATGAGCTGCGGTCCAATTCCCCGGCGGTCGGCACCCCCTCCGAGGTCATCGACAAGCTCGGCCCGTTCCTCGAGGCCGGCGTGCAGCGTGTCTACCTGCAGGTTCTGGACCAATCGGACCTTGAGCACGTCGAGTTCTTCGCCGAGCACATCATCCCCCAGGTCGGCTGACCAGGCGCGCCGCCCCAGGTCACGGCTACTATCGGTGCCCGTGAACCGACGGGACGACGATGAGGCTCGCGATGAGCCGCCCGTCGAATGGCACAACCAGACGTCGACGCTGCTCGGGGCCAGCGTCGCCGGCCTTCTCGCGATCGGGTTGCTCGTCATGCTGATCTCGTACGTGGCCGGGCAGTTCAGCGAACCGGAGCAGGCTCCGCTGAACTACATCCCGCCGCCGAGGTCCTCGGCCAGCGCGACGGAATCCGAGACGTCGACGACGACCGGGACGATCACCAGCACGAGCCCGCCGATGACCAGCGACATCAATCCCGGTGAGACCACCGCGACGACGACGGAGTCGACGACCAGGCCGAGCACCCGCCCACCACGCACTCGGGAGACCGAGGAGGACGAGGATGCGGATGAGGAGGAGACGACGACCCGCAGTCGTCCCCGCACCAACGTGACACGCACGCTGTACCCCGGAACGTAGGAACTGAGCGCGTAGTCTCGGTCTCCGTGGCGCGATACGGCGATGGCGACGACCAGAACTACTACTCCGAAGACGACCCGACCCAGCTCAGCAACTACGGGTACGGCGACTACGACCAGCCGGCGGCAGAGCCGGAGCCGGAGACTCCCTGGTACCGGAAACCCGCGGCGCTGGTCGCCCTCGGTGCGATCGGCGCGGTGCTCATCGCACTCGTGGTGTTCGGATTGGCCAAGGCGATCACGGGCGACTCGGATTCGGAGACGACATCGACCACGCCTCTGACCCCGCTGACCACGACGTCCGCATCGGCGGTGCCCCCGGCGACAGTGACCGACACCGAGACGGCGAGCGAGACCACCTCGACGACGACGGAGCCGACCACCACGACCACCACCCCGCCGACGACCACCACCACGACGACAACCTCGACGACGCCGAGCACCACGGTCAGCACCAGCACCAGTACCAGTACCGTCACGCAGACGGAGACTCAGACCCAGACGGTCACCGAGCCGCCGCCCGCGCCGGCAGCCCCCTGATCAGCAGGTGATCTCGGCCGACGGCACACACTCGGCGACCGGAGTGGTGGGCTCGACCACCTCGGGCTGAGGCGCCTCGGACGGTTCGGGCGCGGGCTCCGGTTCCGGCTCTGGTGCGGGTTCCGGCGACGGTTCGGGAGACGGCTCAGGTGTCGGCTCGGGTTCCGGTGTCGCCGACGGGCTGGGCGTGGGCGTCGGCGACGGGCTGGGCGTGGGGGTCGGCGTCGGGCTCGGTGAGGGGGTCGGGCTCGGTGTGGGAGTCGGCGACGGCGTCGGACTGGGCGTCGGGCTCGGCGAGGGCGTCGGCGACGGAGCCGCGGGGGGCGGCGCTGCCGGCCGCGGAACAGGCTGCGGCGCCGCCTGCTTTGTCACCACGCGCTGCGGCGGCGGCTGCTGGGGAGCCGCCTGGACCACCCGCGGCGCAGGAGCATTCGCCACCACCGTCTCGGTGACAACGGGCGGCGGTGCGGCCACCTCGACCTGCGCCTCCACCGGTTTCGTCGCGACAGGCGTCTCGACGCCCGAGGCGCCCGCCTCGGCGGGGCCCGCCGGGCCGACATGTGACGTCAGAACCAGGCCGGTGGCCGCCAGCGCGGCGAAACACGCTGCGACGCCGAACAATACGCCCGGCCGGCGATACCATGCCAGCGGTTCGAGGTCGACGACATCGGCCTCCGGTTCGAAGTGCACATCGGGCCGCGCATACGACGTGCCGTACACGACGTCCGTCTCCGGCGTGGACAGGTCGACAGTCTCCTCCGACCACGCCAGGTGCGGCACCGCCGCGGCCATCGTCGCGTGCGCTGAGGTGGCCGGCGCGCCGGCAGGCGCCAGCGTGGTGTGCGCCTCGTGTTCGCCGACCCGCAGCGCCATCAGCTCGGCGCCGATCGCGGCCGCTGCCTGGGCATGCGGGACGGTGATCACCGGCTTGCGGAGCGCTTCGGAAAGCCGTTGTGTGACAAGCGGTATACGCGCTCCACCACCGACCGTCGCGATCGCTGCGAGCTGCGCCGGGGCCACACCGTGGCGACACAGAGTGCCGACCAGCACCTCGATGGCGCGGTCCAGCGGACCGGTGATCAGCTCGACGATCTCGGGACGCGTCAACCGCACCGTGGCACCGCCGCTGACGAAACCGGTTGCGGTGTCGAACGACAACCGTTCCTTGGCCGCCCGGCAGTGAGCACGCAGATCGGCCAGCACCGCCACTTCGGACGTCCCCGCGGGCTCGGCATCGACTCCCGCCAATACGTGCTCCAGCACCGCGCGGTCGATGAGATCGCCGGAGAACGCGTCTACCCGGAGGGTCTCTCCGATGACCCCGAAGCCGTTGCCTGCGTCGACGAGCGTGATGTTGGTGCCGCTCGCCCCGAAGTCCAAGAGCGCGACCACCCCGCGCGCAGGTAGACCAGGATCGGCCTGCAACGCCGTGAGCGCCGCTGCGGCGTCCGAAACCACCGTCAGGTGAGGCACTGCGATGCGCAGGGCCGCGACGATCGGGTCGGGCCAGTGCGCGGGTACGGCGACTGCCGCAACGTCGGGCCGTCGCTGCGGCCGGGCCGTTCGGGTGAGGTCTTCGATCGCGGCCGCGGCCAGCGCCTCGGCCCGGTGCACCGAATGGTCGGCGAGGACCAACGGGACGGGATCGCCGATGCGCTCGACGAAGCCGGTGACCGTCAGACCGGAGGCCACGGTTACCACCGTCGGCCGCACTGAAGGCCGCCCGTCGGCGACCGCTGTGAGATTCGCTGTGCCCAGCGAGATGCCCAGTGAACTACGCATGCCTTTTATGTCGTTCGGCGGAGCCGAAACGTTAGGCCTCAGCGCCCCTGGCGTGCGTACTCCGCGACGATCGCCTCCGCGCTGCGCACGGCGGCCCGGCAGGCCCTGGCGGTGAAGGGGTCGTTGAGCGGGTGCTCTGACCGTCTGCGCCACCTTTGAGCTGCGGCGAAGGCGGCGCGCGGCCCGTCTGCGTCTACTCCGGACGACAGCCCAAGCCTGCTTGCGACGTCGGTGCCTGAACCGCCGATCAGCCGTCGCAGCGAGGCCATCTCGTCGTCGTTGAGGGTCGTTTCGCGTGACCGCAACTGACTGAGCAGCCGCAGTTCCTCGAATGCGTGCGTGTCCGCGAGCAGCGGGTCGATGTCGGCGAGGATCTGCGGCGTCGCATACACGGGGTTGCGTTGCACGAACTGCCTCAGCGACAGCAGCGCGGTGTGTGCTTTCAGCAGATCGGAGCGCTGCGCGAACTGCTGGTCGATGACGTCGCGCAGCGCCACCAGGCCACTGCGTTCCAGAAGCTCTCCGGCCAGCGCTACGGAGTCGCTCACGCCGGCTCGCAGCACCGCGATCGAGATGCGGATGCCGAACATGCCGAAGCGGTCCAGCAGCGCAGCGCGGGTCACCGCGTCAACGGGCAGCGCGCTGTCCTCACGCACGAACCGGTCGACCGACAGCATGGCCTTGGCGAGGTCCGTGGGATCCACGCCGGCGAGCTTCTCCAGCGCCGCGAACTCCCGCTGCCGCAGTGTGCGCGCGGTCAGGGCGAGAAGCCCCGACACCGGGACGACGGCCTGGCAGATGCCCGTCCGCTCCATCTCCGCGGTGAACCGCTGGGCGACGTCTCTGGCCGACATCATCGCGTCGATGCGCCCCGCCCCGATCTCGTCGGCGCGCGACGCCACCCCGATCACACCGAGCGCGCCGGACGAGCCTCCGACCAGTTCGCCGATCTGCTTGAGCAGCGCGGTGTCTGCGGCGTTGAGCGTCCGCAGCAGAAACACCACGGCATCCACTCGCGGCACCCCGTCGTCGGGCACCAGCAGTCTCAGGGTGCGGGCCGACACGTCCCTCGACAGCGACGACGTGCCGGGGGTGTCGATGATCGTCGCGTCGACGAGTTCGGCGGCGGGCCATTCGACATCGAGATCGAGGACGTCGTCGGGATCCAGCTGTGCGAAGTCGAACGTCAGGCCGCCCTCACGGGGGTCACGCGCGATCGGCACGTTGGATCGGCGGCCTCCGCGATGGTTGGCCGTCACCTTCGGTGTCGGACCGTGCCGGAACCACGTGACGATGCGGGTCGCTTCCGTGGCATCGGTCGGCGCGATGGTGTCGCCGACGAGCGCGTTGACCAGCGTCGACTTACCGGCCTTGAGCGTGCCGGCCAGCGCGATGCGCATCGGCTGGTTCAGTCGCCCGCCGATGCGCTGCAGTTCGTCGTGCAGGTCCGGACGTTGCCGGTAGGCGGGGTCGTTTCGATAGGCGGCGATGGTGCCGCCCAGGATCGCCCGTACTTGGTCGCTGGTACTGATCTGCCGAGCTTAGTGAGCCGGGGCCACGGCAGGTGTGCCCAGCTTGTCCGCGTGGTCGATGACCTGGCGCAGGATGTTGAGCTGACGCTCGAGTTCCTTGACGCGCGTGTTGCGTTCGGCTTCTTCCACCTTGGCTGTCGCGAGGGTGGCCTGCAGTGACTCGTTGAGGGACCGGGTGGTCTGGTTGGCGATCTCGCGGTAATGGTCGCGTAGCTGTCGCTGGATGCCGCGCAGTCGGTCGCGGGACTCCTTGCCGACCGTGAACGCGACCTCGTCGACAAACCGGCGCACGTTGGTCTTCGCGTCGTTGCGCACCCGCAGCATCCGGTTTTCCATGTCCTCCTTGTATGCCTTGCGGCCGAGGATGAAACCGGCGCCCAGCGACAGCGGATTGAACATTCCGAGCCCGGCGAAGGACGTCAGCATGCCGAACATCAGCACGCCTCCGTAGGACCCGCGCATCCCTGTGACGACCTTGTGCCCGAACTTGAGGGGCTTGGCCTCCAGGTGTGCCAGCGACCGGAACTCACCCATGTCGGCGCCCATGTTTCTCGCGTCGATCGTCGGCATCCGTACCGCATCGAGGCCGGCCTCCATGAACGTCCTGGCCACTTCTGCGGCAAGGGCTTCCGCCCGCTGGTACGCCCAGACGAAGTTGTCGCCGACAGCCGTCGCGACCGCATCCTCCAGTTCGGCGCCGATCTCGGCCCAGTGCAGCGTCGGATCTCCTGCGTCGATGACCCGCTCGGTGTGAAACGTGATGTTGCGGAAGCGCTGTCGCAGATCGTGGTCGACGTCGGAGGTCAGGTCGGCGATGCCGTCGTTGAGCACCTGCTGCCACAGTGCGGTCTGCTGCAGCGCGTCCTGCGCCTCCTGCTTGCGCCGCTCCAGATCCGCAGTCAGCCTGTCGCGGGTGTGCGGGTCGTTGAGGGCGGCCAGCTCAGAGTCCACCGCCAGCTTGAGATGTTCTGCTGCAGCGCGTATTTCGCCGATCGCGTGGTCGCGGACCCGGTCGTGCTGGCGCTTGAGCACCTCCTCGGAGAGAAACTTCACGATCGCCGGGAAGTTCGATTCCTCGTTGAGCTCTTTGTCGTTCAGCTGCACGGCGTGGCTGCGCAACGTCGAGGACACCGGAACCAGCGGCGTCGCGATGCCCGCCCGGCGCAGATGGGCGGCGTTGGCGTCGACGACCTGGCGCCAGTGTGGATACAGGTCGGTCTTGGTCGCGACGATCACCGCGACCGGGCAGACCTCCAAAGCCTGCCGCATGAACGTCATTTCGGGCTCGGTGAACTCCTGGCTGGTGTCACTGATCATCAGCATCGCGTCGGCATCGGGCAGCAGGCCCAGCGTTGCGGACAGATGCGGCTGGCCGTGTCCGCCGACGCCCGGGGTGTCGATGAAGGCGAGGCCGCCCTTGAGGAGTGGGCTCGGCGCGGTCACCTCGACCCGCAGCACTTCGCGACCGCCGGCCTGCGGGGCACGGCGCAGGTCGTTGCGCAGGTCCGCGACCGGGATGTCGATCAGTTCGGGCTCTTCGCCGTCGGGCCGCGCAACCACCAGCCGTGCGGATGCCTGCTCGCCGTAGGACACCACCGTCGCGACCACCGTGGACTCGTCGTCGCCGACGCGGGCCACCGGCATGTTCAGCAGCGAGTTGAGCAGTTGGCTCTTGCCCTGTTTGAGCTGGCCGGCGATCACGACGCGGATCTGCGGATCGTTGATGCGCTGCTCGGCACGCGTCAACCGCGCCACCAGGTCACCCCGTTCGTGGGTGTCGGCGATCTTCCTGGTGTGGTCGACGAGCTCGAGCACGACCTTCTTCTGGTCGTTCGGTGGCGTCATGGTGTTCCTCTGATCCGGTGTCTCTCAACGGTAGGCGCGACGACTGGCGGGGACCATGAACGGTCCCCGCCAGCAGCCTGGTGTCGCGTGGATCAGAAGGCGTCCACGAGGTCGTTGTCCGTGTTGTTGTTGGAGGCAACGTCGTTGTTGGACGCGATGTCCGTGTCGATGCCGGTGACGTTGCCGGAGAACAGATCCGTGTTGGTCTCGTTGCCGGAGCCGATGTTGGACTCGTAGCTGCTCGAGTTGTCCTCGATCGAGCTCTCCGTGGACGTCACGATGTCGGTCTCGACGTTGGTGTTGACCGAGTTGTCCTCGGTGTTGTCGCTGCCGATGTTGCCGTCGACCTGGGTGCCGGTGTTGACGTCGTTGTCGGTGATGATGATGCCGCCGCCGTTGCCGCCGGAACCGCCGACCGCGTTGCCGGAGCCGATGCCCAGCAGGCTGCCGCCGCCGTCGGCGCCGCCGCCGTTGCCACCGCTGGTGTCGACGTCGTTGAGGACAGGGGCGTCGTTGTCGGCGATGAGGTCGCCGCCCGCGGTCTGAGAGTTGTCCTCGACCTCGTTGTCCTTGCCGACCACGACGTTGGAGCCCGAGCCGGCGAGGATGTCTCCGTTGTTCATCGTGTTGCCGTCGCCGAGCACGGCGCCGTCGCCGCTGACGATGTCACCGTCGTTGTCGCCGTCGACCACGACGCCACCGTTGGTGGCGGTGTTGCTGGTCTTGTCGCCGAAGGTGATGTCACCGAAGCCGAGGTTGAAGGCGCCGTTCTGGGCGTTGGCGCCGGCGTCCTGGATCGGGCTCGCGACGGGGACGTTGTTGCCGCTCAGCAGGTCGGTGTTGGTGTTGGGGGCGAAGGTCGGCGCGTACGACGTCTGCGGGGAGAACGGCGAGGCGAAGTTCGACGCGAGCTGATGGTGGTCGGCAACGGCGCGCTGCAGGCCGACGACCGGGTCGCCGCCGCCGAGGGCGTAGCCGGCGGGAGCGGCCGTGGCGGCCACCGAAGCCAGCTGTGCGGCGGTGACGTTCGGCAGGCCCGCATCGCGGAGGGCGCCGTCGGGGTCGAGGACGAACGTCTGGGCCGCGGCGGGGCTGCGGAAGAGGTCGAGGATGAAGTCGATGAGAGTGTTCATGGGAGTGCCTTTCCGGTTGTTTCTGGGTCTGCTTGCCGGTTGGTCCCGGCGTCTGGAGATCAATTTATGGACTTCGCCGGGCACCGGAAACGGGGCTCGGTCCCAATCCCCGTCGGGGCGATCTAGGGATCGTGGCGAACCCCCGATAGGGGATTAGGGGATGCCCAGGGGGTCAACGCATCGCTGCAGCTCACATGCAGAAAACCCGTGCGGATCATCAGATCCGCACGGGTTTTCGCAGTGCTGAGGGGTCAGTCGAAGAGGTCGAAGCCCGGAACGTGGTCGCCGGTATCCGCGGTGTCGAGCGGCTGCGCCCAATCCTCGACGAGGGCGGTGCCGGTAGCGCCGAGATCGTCGATATCCGGGTCAGCGATCTGCGGGGATACCACCGGATCGACCATGTCGGCGCTGGTGAGCACCTCGAAGCCTGGGTCGACGTCATCGACGACAACAGGGGTGTCAGCCTGCGTATCGACGATGACGGGTGTCGGCAGCTGATCGTCGAAGGCATCGAAGGCCGCCGTCGCAGCCCCGCTTGTCCACACATTGCTGACAGGCTCGAAGTCCAGCGCGTCAAGGCTGTGTGTGGGCGCCGCCATCGACAGCGATTCCGACACCACCGGAATCAGATTCGCTACATCAGCGGTGGTCACGTCGGTCAGATGTGCGTCGGCGAGAGCCTGCGCCGGGTCTGCGGCGTAGCGTGCAGCGGCGTCGGGATCCCGCACGAGCGACATCACGAAGTCGAGTAGCGAGTTCGCCACGGCCACGTTCCTTTCGGAGTTACCCTCTCGGGTGCTGGTGGCGACAATGCTATTCGCGCAGATGCGCCGCCGGATCGGTGCGAATCCCGGGCCGGCCGCGGCGTCGTTAGGGGATCACCCGTTAGGGGCTCCGCCACACTAGGGGAACGTCCGTGGTGGGTGGTCGACGAGCCGCTAAGGTGGTGCACGGTCCAGACAGGAGAGACACCGCCATGACCGAACCGCTGGGGTTGTCGATCGGGACGACCAATCTCGTCGCAGCCCGTGTGGGCCGCCCACCCGTGACCCGCCGCTCCGTCCTCACGCTCGTCCCCGGCCAGGCGCCGGAGGTGGGCGCACCCGATGAGATCCCCGCCCGCAGCGAGCAGGGGATCGTGCTGAGCGGGTTCGTCGAACGGGTCGGAGACCCTGTGCCGCTCGTCGCGACGGACGGCACCTCGCACCGCGGGGAGCAGGTGCTCGCCGCGGCGCTCGACGCGATGGCACGCCTGGTAGACGGCGGCTCGCCGGTGACCGTCGCCGTGCCGTCACACTGGGGCCCCGGCACGGTGGGCGCGTTGCGCGGCGCCTTGCGCACCGTGCCGAGCCTGTCGCCCGACGGTGTGCCCGCCACGCTGATCCCCGACTCCACCGCGGCGCTGTCGTCGCTGAAGATCACGCCGGGTCTGCCCAGCAGCGGTGTGGTCGTCCTCGTCGATCTCGGCGCGGGCGGGTCCAGCGTCACCCTCGCCGACGCGGGCGCCAACCTCGTGACGGTCGGCCAGACGGTGCGCTATCCGGATTTCTCCGGCGACGGCATCGACCGGGCGCTGCTCGATCACGTGCTCGCCGGCGTCAACGACACCAACGCCGCCGACACGTCCGGAACGGCCGCGGTCGGTCCGCTGGCCCGGCTGCGTGACGAGTGCCGCGCCGCCAAGGAGAGACTGTCGGCCGAGACCGCCACGGCTGTACCCGTCGACCTGCCCGGCTTCCGCTCCGACGTACGGGTGACGCGACCCGAGCTGGAACAGCTCATCTCAGAACCGTTCGCAGGCCTGCTCAACATCATCGGCGACACGCTGGAAAGCAATGGCGTTGCCGCTCAACATATCTCGGCAATAGCCACTGTCGGCGGCGGAGCCGCGATACCGATGGTGACCCAGCGGCTGTCCGAACAACTGCGCGCACCCGTCGTCACCACACCGCAGGCGTTGCTGAGCATCGCCGCGGGCGCAGCGCTGGTCGCCAACCAGAGCCTCGCGGGCGACGCCCCCACGGGGATGGCCCCGACCGGGATGGCCGCCGCTGCCGACATGCCGACCGCGATGGGGCCTGCGGCCGATATGCCGACCGCGATGGGTCCGGCAGCACCCGTCGCGGGTGGCGCGCTGGCGTGGTCGCAGGACGACGACGCCGTGCAGGATCCGACGCCCTACACCGGCGCCGATTACACGGCCTCTTCCGCGTACACCGATCCGAGCTCGACCGCTGCGCGACCCCCCGTCGCGTTCGCGCCCGAGGACGACGACTACCGCGACGATTTCGCTCCGCTGCCCTGGTACAAGCGCCCGCCGCTGCTGTTCGGACTGGCCGCGGCAGCGGCGCTGCTCGCAGTCGGCGGCCTCGCGATCACCCTGACCAGTTCCGACGGGAGCTCGGAGACGGTCACGGAGACGGCTTCGACGACGCCGGCCGAGACGACGCCCCCCGAGCTGCCACCGCCGGTCACCACCGTCACAGTCGGTCCCGACGGCATCGCGACCACGACGGTCAGCCAGCCGCCGCCACCTCCGCCCTCGTCGACGACGACCACGTCACCGTCGACCACGTCGTCGACGACCACGACCACCACGACGACCACGACCACCACCACGCCGACGACCACGACGACGCGGACCACGACCACGCAGCCGACCACGACGCAACCGCCCACGACCACGCAGCCGCCGACGACCACGGCCGCACCGGAACCGGAGCCCGAGCCGGTGGACCCGGATCCGATCATCACGACCGTCATCCCCGACGCCGGCGCCTGACCCCGGGGCGATGGAAGTGCTGCCGGCCGCCCGCGAGGCGCTCGCGGCCGTCGACACCGATCCGAGCGCGCCGGTCAAACTGGTGGTCACTGGCGGCGTCGGCACCGGCAAGTCGACGGTGCTGTCCGAGTTGCGGGCCTCGTTCCGATCGGCGGGCCGCCACGTCGTTACTCACCCTGAGGCGGCCGGGGCGGCCGTGGTCGTCGTCGACGATGCCGACCTACTCGACGATGCCGAATTGGACCGTCTCACAGCGCTTGTCGCGGCCCCTGACGCGGCCGTCGTCATCGCCGCCCAACCGCTCGCGCACCGGCCCGCCCTGCGACGTTTGGTCACTGCCCTGGAACGCGAGAACCCCGCGATCACGCTCGCCCCGCTAGCGCCCGCCGAGATCGGCCGCGTCGCCGCGTCAGTTCTGGGCATGCCGGCCGGACCCGAACTGGTGCGAGTTCTCGCCTCCGCGACGGGCGGGTTGCCCTTTCTGTTGACCCCCGCCCTCTCCGCTGTTTCGGACGGCGCGGCGGCGGTTCGGCAGGCCGCGCGGTTCGCCCTGATCGAACGGCTCCGCCGCGTGGATGAAGGACTTCTCGACACCCTGCTCGTCACGTCGCTGAGCACTGGACTCGGGCCCGACGACGTCGCCGCGGCGCTGCGGATGTCACCGGAGGCCGCGCTCGCGGCTGTCGACAGGGCACGCGCCGCCGCGCTGGTCGAACCCTCGCACCCGCAGCCCTTTCTGCGCACGGTTCACGACTGCATCGCCCAGATTGCCGGTGCGGCAAGGCATCACGACATCGAGGTGTCCGTTCTGCACTCGCAGCTGGAGCTGTCGACGCTGACCGCCGAGCTTGCCCTGCGGATGGCCGAACACGGACTGCGCGACGACCGGCTCGCGACCGCGCTCACCGGCTTCGCCGCCGGAACCCGAGGACATCCGGCTCGCGCAGCACGGCTCTACCGCGCCGCCGCAGACGCGGGCGCGACGGCCTTGAGCGGTCAGCTGGCGGACGCGCTGGCGCTGACCGGTGACTGTGCAACGGCCGGCCGACTCTGCGACGACCTGCTCACCTCGCAGGATCACGGGGAGCGCGCCGCGGCGGTCCGGATCGCCGCGAGCATTGCGATGCACGACGGTGGAGCCGCCCAAGCCGCAGACCTGTTCCGGTGGCTCGGTCCCACCACCGATGCGGTCGTGACGGCTGCCTGGACGATCGCCGCACTGGCCGCAGGTGATGCCGCGGCGGCCCGGGCCACCGCCGACGAGCGGCCGTCCGGACCGCCGACATCGGTCGCGCGGGCAGCCCGCAGCGTCACCGAGGGCCTGGTGATGACGTTGGATCAGCCGTACCCGGTGGCAGTGGCGAGGCTGAGCCAGTCGTTGTCCGCCGAGGGAGCCGACGGCGGCGTCCTGCCGGACACCTCCGCCGCCCTGGTGACCCTCGCCGCGCTGCACAGCGGCGACCCCGTGCGCGCCCGCAGCGTCATCGGACGCGCGGTGCACAACGACGGACAACCCGACCGGGCCGATGCGATCTTCGTCACTCAGCGGCACCGTCTGCTCCTCGGGTGGGCGCACATGCAGGACGGTCACCTGAGCGCCGCCGCCGCTGCGGCGCCGGCCGGGGACCTCGCAACGCTGCACCGGCGGGACGCGCTGTGGGCCGCAGCGCTGCACACCGGCGTCGCCCGCCGGGCAGGCGACAGCGGCGCCATGCAGAAGCACTGGTATTCCGCCATGGAGGTGCTGGCGGAGAGTTCGACGGACGTGTTCGCGCTCCTCCCGCTGGGCGAACTGTGGATCGCGGCGGCGCGGATGCGGCAGGTCGATCGACTGCAGCATGCGATCGACGGGGCGTTCGCGCTGCTGGCCGAGCTGGGAGATCCGGTGTTGTGGGCGGTGCCGCTGCACTGGGCGGGCGTCCACGCCGGCATCCTGGCCAATGCGCCCGACGCCGTCGCGCCCCACGGCCAGGCCCTTACGGCCGCAGCCCCGGGCAGCTCGTTCGCAAAAGCGCTGGCAGTCGCCGGTCGCACCTGGCTGCGGGTACTCGCCAACCAGGTCGACGTGGCCGACGTGACAGTCGCGGCGCGGGGTCTGGCCCTTCACGGACACACCTGGGACGCGACCCGGCTGGCCGGTCAGGCCGCGCTCCAAACCACCGATCAACGGGTGTCGCAGGCGATGTTGCAGCTCGCGCGCGACCTCAAGCACGCCGCCACCTCACCGGAAGCGGACCTCGTGGCGTCCGTTCCCGAACGGGATGAGACGTCCTCGCGCACGTTCGCACAGCGCGGCGCGGCACACCTGTCAAACCGCGAGCGCGAGGTCGCCGAACTGCTCTTGCAGGGCATGCCGTACCGGGAAATCGGCGCGCAACTCTTCATCTCGGCAAAGACTGTCGAGCACCACGTGGCGCGGATTCGACGGCGGCTGGGTGCGGAATCCCGATCAGAAATGCTGTCGATGCTGCGCGCCCACCTCGCGCCCTCGGCGGGGTCCTGACTCGTCTAACCGGGTTAGTTAGGTCAGCCTTCGTAGCGCCGATTCCTTGCCTGATGTAACTATGAGCAGGCACCGCGCTTAAGTTACTCTCAAGTAACATCGACTAAGTTACCCTCGGGTAACAAGAAAATCCGGAGGCCCGCGTGGAAACGCAGATGCTGATCAGGATCGTTGTCGGGGTCCTCGGGATCGCCATCGTCGGCGCTCTCGCGGTCAAACGGGTGCTCTGGTTGACCAAATTGATCCGCTCCGGGCAACCGTTGAGCGAAGGCAACAACCGCAAGGACAACCTCAAGAAGCGCATCACCACGCAATTCGAAGAGGTCTTCGGGCAAACCCGGCTGCTGCGCTGGTCGATCCCGGGTATCGCGCACTTCTTCACGATGTGGGGCTTCTTCGTCCTGGCCACGGTCTACCTGGAGGCGTTCGGCCAGCTCGTCGACCACGACTTCCACATCCCGGTCGTCGGGCGCTGGGACGCGCTGGGCTTCCTGCAGGACTTCTTTGCCGTCGCGGTGCTGCTCGGCATCATCACGTTCGCGATCATCCGCATCGTCCGTGAACCCAAGAAGCACGGCCGCGACTCCCGGTTCTACGGATCGCACACCGGTGGCGCCTGGCTGATCCTGTTCATGATCTTCAACGTCATCTGGACCTACGCACTGGTCCGCGGCGCCGCCGTCAACACCGGCGCGCTGCCCTACGGCAACGGCGCCTTCTTCTCCCAGGCGATGGGCTGGATCCTGCATCCGCTCGGGGAGCCGGCCAACGAGTGGATCGAAACGCTGGCCCTGCTCGCGCACATCGCGGTCATGCTGGTGTTTCTGCTGATCGTGCTGCACTCCAAGCACCTCCACATCGGCCTGGCGCCGGTCAACGTCACGTTCAAGCGCATGCCGAACGGCCTCGGACCGCTGCTGCCGGTGGAGTCCAAGGGCGAGCTCGTCGACTTCGAGGATCCCGCCGAGGATGCAGTGCTGGGCAGGGGCAAGATCGAGGACTTCACGTGGAAGGGCTATCTGGACTTCACCACGTGTACCGAGTGTGGCCGCTGCCAGTCGCAGTGCCCGGCCTGGAACACCGGTAAGCCGCTGTCGCCGAAGCTCGTGATCATGAACCTCCGCGATCACATGTTCGCGAAGGCGCCCTACATCCTGGGCGACAAGGAAAGCCCGCTGGAGAACACCCCCGAGGGTGGTCTCGGCGAGGAGATCCGCGGCGAGAAGAAGAGCGAGGAGCACGCGCACGAGCACGTGCCGGAATCCGGCTTCGAGCGCATCATGGGCTCCGGCCCCGAGCAGGCCACCCGGCCGCTGGTCGGCACCCTCGAACAGGGCGGCGTGATCGACCCCGACGTGCTGTGGTCCTGCACCACGTGCGGTGCGTGCGTCGAGCAGTGCCCGGTGGACATCGAGCACATCGACCACATCGTCGACATGCGCCGCTACCAGGTGATGATGGAGTCCGAGTTCCCCGGTGAGCTCGGCGTGCTGTTCAAGAACCTGGAAAACAAGGGCAACCCCTGGGGCCAGAACGCCAAGGACCGCACCAACTGGATCGACGAGGTCGACTTCGACGTCCCGGTCTACGGCAAGGACGTCGAATCGTTCGACGGCTTCGAGTACCTGTTCTGGGTCGGCTGCGCCGGCGCCTACGAGGACCGTGCGAAGAAGACCACCAAGGCGGTCGCCGAACTGCTCGCGGCAGCCGGGGTGAAGTACCTGGTGCTCGGCGAGGGTGAGACCTGCAACGGTGACTCGGCTCGCCGCTCCGGCAACGAATTCCTGTTCCAGCAGCTGGCGGCACAGAACGTCGAGACGCTCGGCGAGCTGTTCGAAGGTGTCGAGCGGGTCGACCGGAAGGTCGTCGTGACGTGCCCGCACTGCTTCAACACGCTGGGCCGCGAATACCCGCAGCTCGGCGGCAACTACACGGTGCTGCACCACACCCAGCTGTTGAACCGCCTGGTCCGGGACAAGAAGCTGATACCGGTCAAGGGCACCGATGGCAGTCCGAACGGGCAGGACATCACCTATCACGACCCGTGCTACCTGGGCCGTCACAACAAGGAGTACTCCGCTCCGCGTGAGTTGATCGGTGCGTCGGGGGCGAAGCTCACCGAAATGCCGAGGCACGCCGATCGCGGCTTGTGCTGTGGGGCCGGCGGTGCCCGGATGTGGATGGAAGAGCACATCGGCAAGCGCGTCAACGTCGAGCGGTCCGAAGAAGCGGTCGACACCGGTGCCTCGACGATCGCGACCGGTTGCCCGTTCTGCCGGGTCATGATGACCGACGGTGTCGACGACGTGACCGCCACCCGCAGCCTGGAAAAGGCCCCCGAGGTGCTCGACGTAGCCCAGCTGCTCCTGGGGTCGCTGGACAAGAGCTCCTTCACGCTGCCCGAAAAGGGCACGGCGGCAAAGGAAGCCGAAGAGCGCGCGGCCAAGATCGCCGCCGAGGCGCCTGCCGAGGTGGACGCGACCGAAGAGGTCGAGGACGAAGCCGAAGAAACTGCGCCCGCCGAGGCCAAGGCATCGACGGCAACGGAAACGAAGCCGGTCACCGGCCTCGGTGTCGCAGGTGGGGCGAAGAAGCCCGGCAAGAAGGCCGCTGCCGCCGAGCCTGCTGAGGACAAGCCCGCAGCGGCGGCTCCCGCGAAGGGCCTCGGCATCGCAGGCGGCGCCAAGCGTCCGGGTGCGAAGAAGTCGGCAGCGCCGGCCGCCGAAGCCGCGCCTGCTGCAGAAGCACCCGCCAAGGCCGAGCCGGAGGTGAAGGGCCTCGGCATCGCCGGCGGCGCCAAGCGCCCGGGCGCCAAGAAGTCTGCCGCGCCGGCCGCCAAGGCCGAGCCGGCCGCGGAAGCACCCACCGAGGCCGAGACGGAGGCGCCCGCCAAGCCCGAGCCAGAGGTCAAGGGCCTCGGCATCGCGACAGGGGCTCGCCGGCCGGGCGCAAAGAAGGCCGCCCCCAAGGCCGCGCCCAATGAGGGCGAGTCGACGGTCACGCAGCCGCCGAACGTCGACCCCGATCAGGCAGAGCCCGGCTCGAAGGGCGACACCGCCGATTCCGACCGTGGTCTCGACGATGCGCCCAAGCCTGAGCCTGAGGTCAAGGGCCTCGGCATCGCGGCGGGCGCGCGTAGGCCGGGTGCAAAGAAGCCGGCCCCGGCCCCGAAGCCAGAGCCAGAGCCAGAGCCAGAGCCAGAGCCCGAGCCCCAGGCAGAAGCCGAGCCCGAGGCAGAAGCCGAGGCGGCACCCGCGTCCGACGGATCGAGCAACGGCGACGCCCGCGTCGTCGGAGACGAACCTCCGGTGAAGGGACTGGGTATCGCCAAGGGCGCACGCCGGCCCGGCCGGAAGTAGGCCGAACAAGGGTCGGCGCGCGAAACCGCCTTCGGCCAACAACTCCCGGGCTCATATGGGCGACGGCTGTCACCAGGTGCGGAAAAACGCGTGGACAACCGTGGGAGAATTCCGTCATGAGTACGCATCAGGCGCCCTGGCACACGGCTAGTGGCCAGCACGGGCGCCAGCGCGAATTCGCGCAGTCCAGCAAGTTGCAGGACGTCCTGTACGAAATCCGCGGTCCCGTACACGAGCACGCGTCGCGCCTGGAAGCCGAAGGCCACCGGATCCTCAAGCTCAACATCGGCAATCCGGCGCCGTTCGGATTCGAGGCACCCGACGTCATCATGCGCGACATCATCCAGTCGCTGCCCTATGCCCAGGGGTATTCAGATTCCAAGGGCATCGTCAGTGCCCGCCGCGCGGTGTTCACCCGCTACGAACTGGTCGACGGCTTCCCCCGCTTCGACATCGACGATGTCTTCCTCGGCAACGGGGTATCCGAACTCATCACGATGACGCTGCAGGCGCTGCTCGACAACGGCGACCAGGTGCTGATCCCGGCGCCGGATTATCCGCTGTGGACCGCGTCGACGTCGCTGGCCGGCGGAACTCCCGTGCACTACCTGTGCGACGAAACCCAGGGCTGGCAGCCCGACATCGCGGACATGGAATCGAAGATCACCGACCGCACCAAGGCGATCGTCGTGATCAACCCGAACAACCCGACCGGCGCGGTGTACACCCGCGAAAACCTCACGCAGATCGTCGAATTGGCGCGCAAGCACCAGCTTCTGCTGCTGGCCGACGAGATCTACGACAAGATCCTCTACGACGACGCCAAACACATCGCACTCGCCTCACTGGCGCCGGATCTGCTGACACTGACCTTCAACGGGTTGTCCAAGGCGTACCGTGTCGCCGGCTACCGGTCCGGCTGGCTGGTCATCACCGGCCCCAAAGAGCACGCCACCAGCTTCATCGAGGGCATCAGCCTGCTGGCCAACATGCGGCTGTGCCCCAATGTCCCTGCCCAGCACGCGATTCAGGTGGCTCTTGGAGGGCATCAGAGCATCGACGACCTGGTTCTGCCCGGCGGCCGGCTGCTGGAGCAGCGCGACGTGGCGTGGGAGAAGCTCAACGAGATCCCCGGTGTGTCCTGCGTGAAGCCCGAGGGCGCCCTGTATGCGTTCCCGCGCCTGGACCCCGAGGTCTACGACGTCGCCGACGACGAGCAGCTGGTGCTGGATCTGCTTCTGCAGGAGAAGATCCTCGTCACGCAGGGCACCGGATTCAATTGGCCCACACCGGATCACCTCCGGATCGTGACCCTGCCATGGGCTCGGGATCTGGCCAATGCGATCGAGCGGCTGGGTAATTTCCTGGTCAGCTACCGGCAATGACCGGGCGCCCGGTCACCGCGCTGATCCTGCCGCTGAAGATCGCCCAGCGGTCCTGATGCCCGAAGCTCGCGTGTAGCCGCGTGACGTAGCGGCTCAGGGTGTCGAAGTCCTCGATCGCCGCCAGGTAGCAGCAGGTTTTCTCGTAGGCGATCAGCAGGTTGTTCGCGACGGCGTAGGCAACGAGGTCGCCGGTCGAACGTATGCGTTCGACCTCGGCGAGCACCGACATCAAGTTCTCGCACACCCGCGCCGCGAACGCCGGCATGTCGGTGTCGAGGTCGAAGCGCAGCTCATAGGGCGCATCGTGCACCAGATGCTCCCACCGGCGGTCCAGCAGGAACTCCTCTGGACGGTGCAGTCCCGGATCGTGGCCGGGGCAGGCTCGATCGATCTCGACGGAGCCGACCCGGACGTTGACGAAGAAGCCGTACCAGGGTGTGACGCTGTTGTTCCAGTTGGGCTGGAAGTTGATGACGTCGTACAGCGGTCCACGTGATCGGCGAAAAGTGTTCCGGAACCGGGTGAATCCGTGCTCTCGAAGTGCGGGCCCGATCTCGTTGCACAGAACCGATTCGTAAGCTCGTCTCAGTGCCGATTTCGATGCCGATCGCCAGGCTGCGCTTCTGACCATGCCCTCAGGCTAAGTGGGGCAGGCGGGGTGGCCACGCACCAAAATCGCGGCCGACGACCACTACCCTGTCCGGGTGGCGCACTCACACTCGCACTCGCTGAGCGGCCCGTCTCCGCTGGGTCCGCTGGCCGCCAAGATCGTCGTCGGCCTGCTGGTCGCGATCGGGGTCGCGGTCCTCATCGGCGCCGCGCTGCTGTGGCCCAGCGGTGAGAAGGCCGACATTCCGCTGCCGTTCCAGAACGCCGCGGGCGGTGCGGTGACGACGGAATCGGGTCACGTGCTGTCCAGTACCGAGGCCACGTGCGGCAGTCCGTCGGCCGGATCGGTCATCACCTCGACGCCACTGCCCGCCGAGGGCGCGGGAGCATCCTGTGTGCAGTCGTTGGTGTCGATCGACTCCGGCCCGAACCAGGGCGCCAACACGCTGCTGGAGATCGGCGTCGGTCCCGGACAACCGAGCCTTGCGGTGGGCGACGACATCCGGCTCAGCAGGCAGGTCGACGACGCGGGCACCACCACCTACGCCTTCTACGACTTCGAGCGGGCGTGGCCGCTGGCCGCGTTCGCCCTGGTCTTCGCGGTCGTGATCGTCGCGGTGGCCCGCTGGCGCGGGTTCCGGGCCCTGGTCGGCATCGTCGTCGCGTTCGGCGTCCTCGTCGTGTTCCTGCTGCCCGCACTGCGCGACGGGGGTCCGGCGGTTCCCGTTGCGCTGGTGGCGTCCGCGGCGATTCTGTACGCCGTGATCTACCTGGCCCACGGGGTGAGCCTGCGCACCAGCGCCGCACTGCTGGGCACGCTGGCGTCCCTGCTGCTGGCCGCGGTGTTGTCCTGGGCCGCAATCGAACTCGCCCACCTGACGGGCCTCTCGGAGGACCAGAACAACGAGGTGGCCGCCTACCTGGGCAACGTGTCGATCACCGGCATGCTGCTGGCGGGGTTCATCATCGGTTCCCTCGGCGTACTGAACGACGTCACGGTCACGCAGGCGTCGACCGCGTTCGAGTTGGCCGCCCTCGGCGACGGCACGACCCGTCGCGAGGTCTTCGTCGGGGCGATGCGGGTGGGCCGCGATCACATCGCCTCGACCGTCTACACCCTCGTCCTGGCGTACGCGGGCAGCGCGCTGCCCCTGCTGTTGCTGTTCAGCGTCGCCAACCGGTCCCTCGGAGACGTTCTGACCAGCGAGAGCGTCGCCATCGAGGTGGCCCGCTCCGCGGTCGGCGGCATCGCGCTGGCGCTGTCGGTGCCACTGACGACCGGTATCGCCGCTCTGTTGGCGACGCCGCAACACAGCCGTCACTGAGCCCCGAGTTTGGTGGGGTTTACCTCGGGTAACCGGCGGCTGTGAGCCAGCCCCTCCACACCTCCGACGTGACCCTGGAAATCGACGGCCGGGAGCACACGCTGACCGTCGACAACCGGATGACTCTGCTCGACGCCCTCCGAGAACGGCTCGGCGCGACCGCGCCGAAGAAGGGCTGCGACCACGGCCAGTGCGGATCGTGCACCGTGCTGGTGGGTGGCCGACGCTTGACGACGTGCCTGACGTTCGCCGTCGCCGCGGCCGGGTCGCGCATCACCACGGCGGCCGGGCTCGGCGAAGGCGACGAATTGCACCCCGTGGCGCAGGCGTTCCAGGACGAGGACGCGTTCCAGTGCGGATACTGCACCCCGGGCCAGATCTGTTCGGCCGTCGGCATGCTCGACGAGGCCAAGGCCGGGGCACCGAGTTTCGTCAGCGACGACCTGGAGGCGTCTCCTGAGCTCACCGACAACGAGATCCGAGAACGCATGAGCGGCAACCTCTGTCGGTGTGCGGCGTATCCGAACATCGTCAGCGCCATCGGGCGGGCGGCCATCCAGTGAAACCGTTCGAGTATCACGTGGCCACCAGCCCGGCCGATGCGGTCGCGACCTTGGCCCAGCGTCCCGAGGCCGCCTACCTCGCAGGCGGGACGAACCTTGTGGACCACATGAAACTCGGTGTGGCAGAACCGGATCTGCTCGTCGATGTCAGCCACCTCGACCTGACCGACGTCACGCAGACCGATGACGGCGGCGTCACCATCGGAGCCAACGTCCGCAACAGCGACCTCGCCGCCCATCCGATGATCCGCTCGCGCTATCCGGTGCTGGCCCGCGCACTGCTCTCCGGCGCATCCGGGCAACTCCGCAATTCCGCGACCACTGCGGGAAATCTCTTGCAGCGCACCAGATGTGTGTACTTCCAAGATGTCACGACACCGTGCAACAAGCGCGACCCCGGTAGCGGTTGCTCGGCGATCGGGGGTTACACCCGATATCACGCCATTCTGGGCGCCTCCGAGCACTGCGTTGCCGCGCATCCCTCGGACATGGCGGTCGCGGTCAGCGCGCTCGACGGGCAGATCGTCGTCGAGGGAACCGACGGTTCACGGCGCATACCTGCCACCGAATTCCACCGGCTCCCCGGCGACGAGCCCCACCGGGACACCGTGCTCGAACACGGCGAGCTGATCACCGCGGTGGAACTTCCGGCACCACCGCCGAACGCGGTGTCCGATTATCGCAAGGTTCGCGATCGCGCGTCCTACGCCTTCGCGCTGTCCTCGGTGGCCGCCGAGCTCAGCTTCGTCGGCGAGGCGATCGCGACCGCGCGAATCGCCTTGGGAGGAATAGCCCACAAGCCCTGGCGTGCCCGTCACGCCGAGCGGGTTCTCACGGGGGCTCCCGCCACCGAAGACACGTTCGCCGCGGCCGCCGACGCCGAGCTCTCCCACGCCGAGCCCCTGCCCGGCAACGAGTTCAAAGTCGAACTGACCCGTCGCACCCTGATGGCGCAACTCCGCATGCTGACCGAGCGGGGGCTGCGATGACGCTCCTGGAGCCGCGCAGCATCGGCTCGCCGGCGGCACGTCGCGACGGTCCCGCCAAGGTCACCGGCACCGCCACCTACGCGTTCGAGCAGAGGGTAGACACACCGGCGTACGTGCATCCCGTCCAGGCGACCATTGCGCGGGGCCGCGTCATCACGATGGACGTCAGTGCCGCTTCGGCGGTCGACGGGGTGCTCGATGTCCTCACGGTCTTCGACGCCCCTGAGCTGGCCGACGCCTCCGACGGTGAGCTCGCCATCCTGCAGGACGCTCGGGTGCACTTCCGGGGACAGCTGATCGGCGGCGTGGTGGCCGAGACGGCCGAAATCGCGCGGGAGGCCGCGGCGTTGGTCCGCACGGAGTACATCGCCGAACCCCACGACGTCGAATTGCGCGAGGACCATCCAGGGTTGTACACACCCGAGTCGGTGAATCCGTCCTATCCGCCCGACAGTGACGACGGCGACGTCGACGCAGCGCTCGCGGCTGCCGAGTTCACGGTCGACGAAACGTATGTGACGCCGATAGAGCACAACAACCCGATGGAGCCACACGCCTGCATCGCACAGTGGAGCGTCGACAACGGCGCCCCCGCCGTCACCATGTACGACTCCACCCAGGGCGTTCACGTCGTGCGCAAGACTCTGGCACCGATCTTCGGCATCGAACCCGAGCAGTTGCGGGTCGTCGCACCGCATGTCGGCGGTGGCTTCGGGTCCAAAGGTGCTCCGCACGCACACGACGTGCTGGCGTTGATGGCGGCGCAGCGCGCCGGCGGCAGGCCGGTGAAACTGGCGCTGACGCGTCAGCAGATGTTCTCACTCGTGGGATACCGCACCCCGACGATCCAGCGGATCAGGTTGGGCGCGGGCAAGGACGGCCGGCTCACCGCCATCGTGCACGAGGTCGTCGAACAGACCTCTGCGGTCAAGGAATTCGCCGAGCAGACGGCGGTCACGTCGCGCAAGATGTACGCGTCGCCGAACCGTAGGACGTCACACCGGCTCGCGTCGCTCGACGTCCCGGTGCCGTTCTGGATGCGTGCGCCGGGCGAGTGCCCCGGGACGTACGCCGCGGAGGTGGCGATGGACGAGCTGGCGGTGGCCCTCAACATGGACCCCGTCGAGCTGCGCATCGTCAACGATCCCGACGTCGACCCCGAGACGGGCAAGCCTTGGTCGGGCCGTCACCTCGTCGAGTGCCTGCGCACCGGCGCGGAACGCTTCGAGTGGTCGGCGCGCGATCCCGAGCCCGGGAAACGTGTTGCCGGCGAATGGCTCTCGGGCACCGGCGTGGCGTCGTCCACGTACCCGGGAATGGCGATGCCGGGCAACGCTGCCCGCATCACCTACGCCGCCGAGGGGCGCTACGACGTGCACATCGGCGCCGCTGACATCGGCACCGGCAC
Source organism: Mycobacterium bulgaricum (assembly GCF_041287165.2). NCBI lineage: Bacteria > Bacillati > Actinomycetota > Actinomycetes > Mycobacteriales > Mycobacteriaceae > Mycobacterium > Mycobacterium bulgaricum. The sequence continues at coordinate 124,725 of NZ_JBGGKV020000003.1, forward strand.
CTGGACCACGCTGTCGCAGATCGCGGCGGACGCGCTCGGCTGCGAGCTCGCGGCAATTCATCTGCAGATCGGCGACACCGACCTGCCGCCCGCCTCGGTCGCCGGCGGCTCGTCGGGCATGACGTCATGGGGATCAGCGGTTGTCGCTGCGGCCCAACAGTTTCGGCGCGACCATGGTAATCCGCCCGCCATCGGCGCGACCACCACTGCCGAGTCACCGGAGAGTTCGGAAGCCGACAAGGTCACCGTGCAATCGTTCGGCGCGCACTTCGTCGAGGCCCACGTCAACCGATACACCGGCGAGATCCGCGTACCGCGCATCCTCGGGGTCTTCTCGGTGGGCCGGGCCATCAACGCCCGCACACTGAGGTCCCAGCTGATCGGCGGGATGACGATGGGCCTGTCGATGGCGCTGCACGAGGAGAGCGTGCGCGATCCCCGGTTCGGGCACGTCGTCACACAGGATCTCGCGACATACCACATCAGCGCGCACGCCGACGTCGCCGACATCGATGCGATCTGGCTCGACGAGGTGGACGAGTACCTCAACCCGATGGGTTCGCGCGGCGCGGGCGAGATCGGCATCGTCGGTGCCGCGGCGGCGGTCGTCAACGCCGTGTACCACGCGACCGGCGTCCGGGTCCGCGAGCTTCCCGTCACGCTGGACAAGGTGATCGCCGGGCTGAGCTGACCTGCTCAGCGCTGCAGCAACTCCAGCAGATACGCGCCGTAGCCCGACTTCAGCAGTGCGTGGGCGCGCTTTTCCAACGCGTCGTCGTCGATGAAGCCGACGCGCCAAGCGACTTCCTCCGGCACGCTGATCTTGAGACCCTGCCGCCGTTCGATGGTGCGCACATAGTCGCCGGCGTCGAGCAGCGAGTCGAACGTCCCGGCGTCCAGCCACGCCGTTCCGCGTGCGAGCACCTCGACGTCGAGTCTGCCCTGCTTCAGATAGGTCTGGTTGATCTCGGTGATCTCGTACTCGCCGCGGTCGGATTTACCGAGCCCCCTGGCGATTTCGATGACGTCGTTGTCGTAGAAATACAGCCCGGGCACCGCGAAGTGCGACTTCGGAATTGCCGGTTTCTCCTCCAGGGAGACAGCACTGCCGCCGGCATCCAGTTCGATCACCCCGTACGCCGACGGGTCGGCCACCCAGTACGCGAAAATGGCCCCGCCGGTGACCTTCTGGAATCGCTGCAAGCTGGTGCCGAGGCCGGGTCCGTAGAAGATGTTGTCGCCCAACACCAAGGCCACCGGCTCAGCGCCGATGTGCGACGCCCCGATCACGAAGGCCTGCGCGAGCCCTTCGGGCTCGTCCTGCACCGCATAGGTCAGGTTCACCCCGAAATTCGATCCGTCGCCGAGCAATCGGCGGAAGGCGGGAGCGTCCTGCGCGGTGGTGACGACGAGGATGTCGCGGATGCCCGCCAGGATCAGCGTGGAGAGCGGGTAGTAGATCAACGGCTTGTCGTACACAGGCAACAACTGCTTGCTGACGCCCAACGTGATCGGATGCAGCCGAGTGCCGGAACCGCCCGCGAGGATGATTCCGCGCATCAGCCCGTCAGGTCCGCTTCGGTGAGCTCCGTGGCGGCCAGCGCCGCGTCCAGCGAATCGTGCCGGAACATGGAGGTGACGTGGTCGTGCACGACGCGGAACGCCGAGGCACCCGTTCCGGTCTCACCGGTCACGGACACGGTCTGCTGTTCGACGACGACCACGCCGTCGTTGACGTAGATGCGGCCCGGCTCGACCTTGACGTCGAGCGACTGGGCCCAGTCCCGCAGCGCGGCGTGGCCCTGGGCGGCACCGCCAGCGTCGCCGATCTCGATGTCGTCACTGGACAGCGACAGCAGCGTGTCGAGGTCGGCGGCATTGAGCGCGTCGTGCCAGGCAAGGACGGTGGCCAGCTCCGAAGTGGTCATGCCTCGACTGTAAGCGCCTCAGAACGGTGTGCGTTCCAGCCACGCGTCCCAGACGGCCTCGTCGCCGAAGACTTCCAGCCCGGCGTCGGCCGCGGTCTTGCGCCGCACGGTGGCCAGCAGCAGAGAGTTGACGGGTCCGCGAACCGCGACCGCGCCCTTGCCGTGGCTGTGTGACCAGGACAGTCCGTCGTCGTCGTGCACGATCGTCCACTCACCCGTCGGGCCCAGCTTCTCGTCGGTGGCGTGCAGGTGGACCGACTGTCCGTGCTCCAACGCCGGCGGGCGGTTCTTGTCGACGGTGGCGAGCTCGATCCACTCGCTGAGGCAGTCGGCGGCGAGGTCGGCGGGCAACTCCAACTCGGCGCCGAGCGCGAGCGCCGCGTCGAGCCGGTGCACGGCCACCTCGTGAACACGCCGTCGAGTCCACCACCCCGCAGGCCTGGGTCCGTTGAACGTCCACACCCGCGCATCTGAACCGACGCGGTGGACGGCGTCGACGACGGCCTGCGCACCGGCGTTGAGCCAATCGATGGAGGCGTCGAGGTCCTCGGGCGGTCTGCCGTCGCGCACCTCCCGCGGGTCGAGAGGCTGGTTGCGTCGCTCGCTGATGATCTGTGCGGCCCAACGGTTTCCGCGACCCACGTGACGGAACAGGTGTTTGAGTGTCCATTCGCCACACGTGGGCACCGGAGTCGCCGGATCCCCCGATCGGATCAGTTCGCCGAATGCTCGAGTCTGCTCGAGCAGGGCTGCTCGGAAGTCCACCCCTACGAACCTAGCGCGGCTGGGGCCTTTCCAAGCGTGATCGGCAAGGTTGACCAGCCGCGGAGCACGCGGGTGTCCCGGCGGCTGCCCTCACCTGCCAGCCGGGCGCCGGGATAGCGCTCGAAGAACGTGCGCAGGCCGACCTCTCCTTCGGCGCGCGCGAGTGCCGCACCGAGGCAGAAGTGCCTTCCGCCGGAGAAGGACAGGTGCTTTCCGGCATTGTCGCGCTCGATGTCGAACCGGTGCGGATCGCTGAACACCTTGGGGTCGCGATTGGCGCCCGCGAGGTGCACGATGACGAGTTCGCCGCGGTCTATCGCGGTTCCGCCGACGACGACGTCGCGGCGTGCGAAGCGGGCGCTCATCTGCACGGGCGAATCCAGCCGGAGGATCTCCTCGACCGTGCCCGGCCACAGCTCGGGGCGGGCCGCCAGCGTCTCCAGGTGCTGCGGGGTGTCGAGCAGCATCCGGATGCCGTTGCCGAGAAGGTTCACGGTGGTCTCGAAGCCGGCCGCCAGCACGAGGCCCGCGGTGGCCTGCAACTCGCGGTCGGTCAGCCGGTTCGCCTCGTCGGAGGCCTGGCTGGCCAGGATCAACTGGCTCATCAGGTCGTCACCGGGATTGCGACGTAGCTGCTCCAGGTGGTCGCCGAGCCATGCGTTGAAGCCGACGAGGCCTTCGTGCACCTGCTGAAACTGGCGCCAGGACAACCCGATGTCGAGGCTGGGCGCACCGAGTTCACCGAAGTGCAGGATGTGCTTGCGGTCGCTCTCAGGGACGCCGAGGATGTCGCTGATCACCGCCACGGGCAGCTGGGAGCAGTACCGTTCGACGACATCGACGACGCCGGTCTCGCGTTCCAGATCGTCGAGCAGCGCGTCCGCGGTCTGCTGGACGCGGTCGCGCAGCGCGGTGACGGCGCGGGTGGTGAACACCGAGGAGACGAGCTTGCGGCACCGCGTGTGGTCGGGCGGTTCGATCGACAGCAGCGACGGCGGTTCGATGGGGTGCAGCAGCCCTGGATGGGTCTTGCGGTTGACCCACTGCAGCGTTTTCGGCAGCCCGGCGCCGAGCGAGGACACCCGGAAGTCGTCGGAGCGAAGGATCTCGTTGGCCGCCTGATGGTCGACGGTCAGCAGCACCGCGCGGCACCGGATCACCGCCGCGTCGCCGCGCAGTTCGTCGGCGAACCGGGCCGGATCGGCGCGCGCCTCGGGATCGGCGATGAGCCTGGCCTGCGGATCGCGGCTGCGGCGTGCTGCGAACTTGGACAGACCACGGATGACACCGTGCAGTGCCATCCACCGGATCCGTTGTCGCAGAAGATCGCCCGCCATCAGTTCAGCTTAAGCAGGGGTCGCAGATCGTCCAAGCGGTCGAACAGGTGCCAGATGTAGGACGACGAACCATCTTCGCGGTGTGCGTGCAGGTCGGCGAGGTCGGGGTCGTTGCGGTAGCCGTCGAAGGCCTCCTTGGATTCCCACTCCACCAGGATCAGCACCGTACGGGGCTCGATGTCACCGGTGACGGACTCGCGGAACTGTCCGAGCGCGACGACACGGCCTCCGTGCTTGGCGACTTCGGCGGGAGAGCGTTTCGAATAGGCCAGGTACTCGTCGCGATCGGCGATGTCGAACAGGTTCAGCGCGTAGACAGGCATGCACCGACGTTACGCCGGGATCGCTCGCCCGAGGTTGCGGCCGAGGGCATGCACCTGCCAGCCGGCGTCCTGCCACTTGCGGGCGTCCAGGCAATTTCGGCCGTCGACAATCACTTTGGCGCGTACCACCTCGGCCAGCGCATCGGGATCCATGTCGACGAATTCGCGCCACTCGGTCAGGACCAGCACGGCGTCGGCACGCTCGCACGCGTCCAGCACGGACGTGGAGTAGTTCAGCGTCGGGAAGAGCCGCCGGGAATTCTCGATCGCCTGCGGGTCGTACACGTTGACGGTTGCGCCGTGCAACTGGAGCATGCCCGCGACGTTGAGCGCGGGCGAATCGCGGACATCGTCGGACTCGGGTTTGAACGCCGCGCCCAGGACGGCGGCGTTGGCGCCGAGCAGGGAGCCGCCGCACGCTTTGGTGGCCAGTTCGACCATGCGGGTGCGGCGGCGCATGTTGATACTGTCGACCTCGCGGAGGAACGTCAGCGCATGATTGGCGCCGAGCTCGCCTGCGCGGGCCATGAATGCGCGGATGTCCTTGGGCAGGCACCCGCCCCCGAAACCCAGACCGGCGTTGAGGAATCGGCGGCCGATGCGCGCGTCGTAACCGAGCGCGTCGGCCAGCAGCGTCACATCGGCGTCGACGGCCTCGCAGACCTCCGAGATCGCGTTGATGAACGAGATCTTGGTGGCCAGAAAAGCGTTGGCCGACACCTTGACCAGTTCCGCGGTCTGCAGATCGGCCACCAGGAACGGCACCCCGTCGGCCAGCAGCGCCGCGTACATCTCTCGCAGCACCTTCTCCGCGAGCTGCGAATCCTCCTGCACCCCAAGCACAATGCGGTCGGGGTGCAGGGTGTCGGCAACGGCGAAACCTTCCCGCAGGAACTCCGGATTCCACGCCACCTCGACGGTGACGCCCTCCGGAGCGAGGCCCGCGGCCCGCTCGACCAGTTCGGCTGCCGTACCCACCGGCACGGTCGACTTGCCGACAATGACAGCCGGACGGGTCAGCAGCGGCACCAAGGAGTCGATGACGGCGTGCACGTGGCGCAGATCAGCGCCGTATTCGCCCTTCTTCTGCGGTGTTCCGACCCCGAGGAAATGCACGTCGGCGAATTCGGCCGCCTCGGAGTAGTCGGTGGTGAAGCGCAGTCGTCCCGCATCGATGTTGCGCTGCAACATCTCCCGCAACCCGGGCTCGTAGAACGGGACGTCACCACCGGAGAGTTTCGCGACCTTGCCGGCGTCGACGTCGACACCGATGACCTCATGGCCGAGCTCGGCCATGCCCGCGGCGTGGGTCGCTCCCAGATATCCGGTCCCGAAGACGGTACAGCGCATACCGCCCTCAGTACCCACCTCCGATGAGCTGAAGCCAAAGTGACACCGAGCGTAAGACCAACGGAAGGTGACGAACGCTAGTTGCGTCCGGTACCGCAGAAAATCAGGAAACAGCCGTCGCCGTTGATATCGCCCGGGACGCCGGTGCCGGAGCCGCCTCGCGAGCCGCCACCGTCACCGCGACCACTGTCTCCCCGGCCGCTGCTACCGGATCCGGACCCCGAGCCGGACCCCGATCCGCTGCCGGGCCATTGAGGCTGCTGCGGGACCTGGGGAACGGTCGGAACCTGGGGAACCGTCGGTACCTGTGGCGTCTTCGTCGTCACCGGCGGACGGGTCACGGGCGGGTCGTCGTTCTGCCACGGCGGATCCCAGTCGTCGTCCGGCTCGTCGGGCTGCTGGTTGGGCCACTGCCACCGCGGCGGCGTCCACTGCGGCTGACGCGGTAGGACGATCACCGGCGGCGGAACCACCACGGGCGCGACGACCGGTGGCGGGGCGACCGGAGCCGGCGCGGGCGCGGGAGCTGCCGGCGGTGGGGCGGGTGCGGGCGCCGCGGGCGCGGGCGCCTGCTCGACGAACACGGTCCTGGGGGCCTGCTGCGGCGCTTCCTGGACGACGGGCACCGGAGGCTTGATCGTCTCGGCCGTCTGCGGAGCCGGCGGGACGACGGCGGCTTCCTGCTGCGCGGGTGCCGGATCGGGCGCGGGCGCCTGGCTGCTGGGGACGATCACGGCCTGCGCGGGGCTGGGCCGCTGATCGGCGGTCGGGCGGATGCTGATGGCCAGCGAGATGACCAGTGCGACGACACCGACCACGAACAGCGACGTCAGGGCGCTGCCGACGAGCAGGAACGGCTTGCGTTCCTCGTCGGCGGGGCGCATCTCCGTCGGCGCGAACTCGTCCACCACGTCAGCGCCGGCCTCGACGCCCGCGGGAGCCAACTGCGTGTTGGCGGCGGCGAGCCCGGCCATCACCGATCCGGCCGTGGTGCCGTCCGGATCCTGGGAGTAGGCGAGTCCGACGGTGGTCGCCTCGAAGGAGGGCGCGGAGGCCGACGCCAGCGCGGCGCCGCGGGCGAGGGCGAGCTCGGCGTCGTCGGGCGCATGGACCGGAAGCGAGACGAGGTGCTCCAGGTGCGATTTCACCGAGCTGATGTCAACGCCGGAGCCGACCACGAAGATGCCGTGCGGCGGGGACGCCTGGGCAGCGACAGCCTCGGCCATCTCGGTCAGCACGGCCATCGCGTCGGTGCTGTGCAGGGAGCGGCTGAGCACCTTGACCACCGAACCGTCGTCGGTCTGCACGACCGACAGCGTCGCGGTGTCGCGATCGACGAACAGCAGCGCGGTGGTGTCGTAACCCACGGCGCGGCCGACGGCCTGGGCCAGCGACGCCGCGGCGTGCCCTTCCGAGACGAGCATGACGTCACTGATGCCGTGTGCGGCCAGCGCGTCGCGCAGAGCCGTGGCTTCGGTGTGGTCACTCCACGTGACGCCGATCGACTTGAGGTGGTGACCGCCGGTCTCGGCGCTTTCCTTGGTGCCCATCACCGCCGAGACGACATGCTCGGCGGCGTTTGCCGACCCCTCCACGGAGCCGACGTCGAAGGTGTCGTGGTCGACGGTGACCCCGTCGGCCTTTTCGCCTTCGACCAGCACCATGCGCACCGTTGTAGGTGTCATCGACACACCTAATACGATGTCCACTGACCCTCCAAAAACATTTGCTGCTGCCTGGTGGCCGACACCGGTCGAACGCGCACGACGAGCCGACAACTAGATACTTCATCGGCGCCATCAGCTGCGGCGTTACACCTGACGCTGTTAGCTGACAGCGTGTGAAGACCTGGCCGGAACGCGCGGCACGGACGACCGGTGGCGCCGGTGCTTATGACATTACAAGCCGGGACCGCGTCTGCGCCGTGGTCAATTTCTGTCAGCTGGACCGGATGAAATTCTGGTAGGACTTCGACGGCGTGGGCCCGCGCTGGTTCTGATATTTCGAGCCGACTTTGTCGCTGCCGTAGGGGTGCTGGGCGGGGCTGGTCAGACGCAGCAGACACAACTGACCGATCTTCATACCGGGCCACAGGGTGATCGGCAGGTTCGCGACGTTGGACAGCTCCAGGGTGATGTGCCCGGAGAATCCCGGGTCGATGAACCCTGCCGTCGAGTGCGTCAACAAACCGAGACGGCCCAGCGACGACTTGCCTTCGAGCCTGCCCGCCAGGTCGTCGGGCAGGGTGCAGCGCTCCAGCGTCGCCCCGAGCACGAACTCCCCCGGGTGCAGGACGAACGGCTCGCCCTCCTTGGGTTCGACCAGCGTGGTCAGGTCGTCCTGACGCTGCGCGGGGTCGATATGGGTGTAGCGGGTGTTGTTGAAGACCCGGAACAGGTTGTCGAGGCGGACGTCGACGCTGGACGGCTGGACCATGCTGTCGTCGAACGGGTCGACGCCGAGCCGGCCGTTGTGGACTTCGGCACGGATGTCGCGGTCGGAGAGCAGCACGGCACGAGACTATCCCGGCGCTACTCCGTGCTGTCGCTTCCGGAGTCCTTGTCGGAGGTATCGCCGGCATCGCCGGCGTCGGCGGCCGTCTCAGACTTTTCGGCGTTTTCCCCAGCGGCGGTCTTCTCGGCCCGGCTCGCCTTGGTGGTCGGCTTGTCGTCCTCGTCGGCTGCGGCCGCGTCGGATTCTGTCTCGTCCGCGACCGCAGCCTCGGATTCGGTGGTCTCGTCGGAGACCGGGGTCACCGCAGTCCCTTCCGTGGCGTCGACGACCTCGTCGGTGGAGACCTTCGATGCGACCTCGTCGGCCTTTTCTTCAATCTCGGCGATCTGCAGGGTGACGGTCTCTCCGGACCCGTGCGACCCATCGAAAGCAGCCGATTCAGCGGGCGGCGTGTACGGCGGGAAGGTATCGGTCACGCTGCGGTCTTCCGGGTATTCACCCCACGGCGTGAACAGGCCCGGCGCCGCGACGCGCTCACCACCGACCTCGCCGGTGAGCAGTGTGCTGATGTCGCCGTACCCACCGTTGAAGAAGCCGTCGAGGATGACGCCCGGTGCCCGCAGCAACGCCGCCCACTGACCCTGCGGGTTTCCCGCCATTCCCGCCCGGTAGATCTCCTGATGCACCGCGCCGGTCGCGCCGATGGCACTGATGATCGGGCCGACCAACCGGGCGAAGGCGTAGTCGGCCGACTCGGTGAGCTTCTCGCGAACCTCGTCCTCGCGATCGCCGGATGCGTGGGCCACAACCTCGATGACGGCATCGGTGAAGGCGCCGACGAACACCGGCGCGATAGGCGCGAACAGCATGTTCCCGAACAGCGAATGGTTCAGCCGCAGATAGTCGGCATCCTCCCAGGGAGCGCCGGGGACCCCGATGCCGATGTAGTCATTGAGTGCCGGAATCGTGGTGGTGAAGGACGCAAAGACCTGGCCCACCGTGTCGCCCAGACCAGCAGCGAGGGTCTGCAGGGCGTTCACCAATGCCACGTACTCGACCTCGGTGGTCACGACGCGAGGCGGGACCACGGGCTGGACGACGGTCGCGGCGCGGGCCACGGCAGCCTCATGGGTGGGCAGCACGGGCAGGGTCGAGAACGCGATGGCGCCGGCACCGGCCAGCGCGACTCCTGCGGTGAGCGACCGATGAAACACACTGTGCGCCATGAAAATTCGACTCCTGTGAACTTACTGGGAAGCTGATAGCAGCAAAGGCTAGCTGACAGGTATGCATAAAAGGGGGCTACGTCCGGCGGCTGTCACTTCGGGCCGGTCACTCCCCTGCTAGTCTCACTAGCCACACCGCCGATGTAGTTCAATGGCAGAACATCAGCTTCCCAAGCTGAATACGCGGGTTCGATTCCCGTCATCGGCTCCACGATCAAAAGACCCCCGCCGAGCGTGCGCTCAGGGCGGAAAAAGCGCCCAATCTTCGCCCTCACCGCACACTCGTCGGCCCGCCCACACACCCCGTGATTGACCTCGCCGATTTCGGGCTATATTCGGAGAACAGTTGTTCACTGAATCCGGAGTACAGACCATGCGGACATCCGACATGCAGGCACTCGGGGACGTCGCCGCCGAGGGCCTGACCGTCCTCAACACGCTGGTGCGCGGCACGCACCGCGGCATCGCACGCCGGGTCTTCACGTCGATCGGTCCCGCCGCGCGCCCCGTCGAAGTCGTCCACGACGCCATCGCCGGCGCGGTGTACAACGCTCTCGACTCCGCCGGACATCGCATTCCCCCGGCACTGTCCACCTGGGCGGCGGCAGGCCTGGCCTTCGACGACGACCCGGCCCTGGACGAACGACCGGGAATAGCGGAAGCGATCGCGGCGCTCACCGGCATCTACGGCGACGAGCTCGCCGAGCGGGGCAGCCCCTGGGCCGCGCCGATGTCCATCCGCGTCGCCGGGCATCCGGTGGCACTCACCGCCGACGCCATCACGGCCGAATTCCCCAGGCCCACCGACGCTCTCGCCGTGTTCGTCCACGGGCTGTGCCAGACCGAAGCCTCGTGGCGGCGCCCGCCCAGGATCACCGCGGAGGTCGACGAGCGTCCCTATGGTGAACGCCTCTGTGAGGACCTCGGATTCACTCCGATCGACATCCGATACAACACCGGTCTGCACATCTCGACCAATGGCCGCAGTCTGGACGAGATTCTGACCCGGCTGGTGGAGATATGGCCGGTACCTGTGCGCCGTATCGCGCTGATCGGTCATTCGATGGGTGGTCTGGTGGTGCGCAGCGCCTGCCATTACGGCCACGAGAGAAATCGCCGCTGGACCCGCAGCACGCGTCAGGTCATCTGCCTGGGATCACCGCATCTGGGTGCCGATCTGGAGAAGGGCGTGAACGCCGCAACCTGGGTCATGTCGAAGTTCGGTGAGAGCCGCGCCGTCGCCGAACTGCTCAACCTGCGCAGCGACGGCATCAAGGACTTGCGGTACGGGGCGCTCCTCGACAGCGACTGGGACGCCGCCGATCCTGACGAGTTCCTGCGGGACCGCTGCTCGGAAGTGCCCTTCCTCCCCGGCGCCAGATACCACTTCGTCGCGACGTCCGCCGGCCCGGCAGCTCTGGGCCTGCTGCTCGGCGACCACCTCGTGCGCCCGTCGAGCGCCTCCGGTCGCGGCCGCCGGCGCCGGCTCCCTTTCGCCGACGACGCAGGTCTCACCCTGACCGGTCTGCACCATTTTGACCTGCTCAACCATCCCGAGATTTACGTCAAGATCCGCGAGTGGCTCACGCCCTGACGGTCGCCTGACTACTGTCAGCAGCCGTGCTGATGTGGCTGGCTCCGCTGATCGTCCTGGCCGTGGTCGCGACAGCGGTTACCGCCAAGCTGTTGGTGCGCCGCCGCGCGCCCGAGGGCGGGTGGTTCACCGATCTCACCCGCAGCGCCGGTTCCCTGACGCTCATCGGGACGATGTTCGCGGTGATGCTCGCGTTCGTGATCTTGTTCGCGCTGCAGAGTTTTCAGCGTGCCCGAGACGGCGCGAGCATCGAGGGCGTGGCCGTCACCGAGATGGCTTCGGTCGCCGACGTGCTGCCCTCCCCGGCCGACGAAAGCCTGCGCGGCGATCTGGTCTGCTACGGGCGGGCCGTCATCAGCGACGAGTGGCCTGCCATGAGAGAGGGCGGATCCAGCGAGCTGGTGGAAGCTTGGGTCAGCTCGTTGCACCGCGACTTCGACGCCGCGGATCCCCGGACGGGGGCAGAGCAAGCCGCGTATGGCCAATGGTTCGACCAGGAGGCACAGCGTCGCGACGGACGGCGGCAGAGGCTCGCGGAGGCCGCTCCGACCCTGCCGGTTCCGCTGTGGTTCGCGTTGGGTCTCGGCGCAGCGGCCACGCTGACCTACATGGTCGTGCAGGCTGATCCGCGAGAGAACCGGTTCATCCAGGCGTTGCCGATCACGTTCGTATCGGCGCTCGTGACCGCGGGTCTGCTGGTGGTCGTGTTCTTGGACCGCCCCTATTCCGGTAGCCACGGCAGCGTTGCGCCGACGGAAATGACCCGCACCTTGGCGCATATCGACCAGGGTGTGAATCCCCCCTGTGACGAACGAGGAAATCCGGTCTAGGAGAAGGCTTTCAAGATCGTTGCGATGCATTTGCTGTAAACCTGACCCCGACGCACGTTCGTCGGGGCACACCACCATGTCGCAGCAGTTGATGCCGGTCCCGCCGTACCGGCATCGACGCGCTGGCCCCAGCTTGGGCATTTCGCTGTATTTTGACGCGCGGGGAAGATCTTGATTTGTTCGCCGTGAGAGGGTGTATCCGCAATGCGAATTGCTCCGCTGACCGGGGCAGACCTTCGATGAACCCCGCCGACGGTTTGGCTCGTATTTATTTGCCAGACCGTCATTACGCGCTACGCTGCTCGGGATCAACTCGATAAGCGTGCAGGCACTTCGTTCGGCACCGTGGAATCAGGCGCAGGCGGGGGACGGACATGAAAAGAACTCAGCGACACGCTGTTTCGGCCGAGCGGAACCAGCTTCGGCAACTGCGGTTAACCCATTTACGCAGCAACGGCACCGCCGGCGAAGTATCTCGCGCAGAGCGCGGACGCCTTGCCGGCTGTTCCCCCTACGTGGGGCGGGTCGGTGCACTCGCCGTCGCCCTGGGCATCGGCGCGGCAATCGCATCGATGCCGGCGACAGCCTTTGCTGATACCGATTCCGACACCTCCGCGGGCGCCACTGCGTCGAGTTCCGCGGCGTCGTCCGAATCGGACACCGACACGACGCACACAAGAACCGTGAAACAGGACCGCGAGCCCCGCAGTTCTGACGGCGACGTCTCCGACGAAGACGCGTCCGATACCGGGGACGCGGCTGACGACGAGGTCGCCGAGAAGGCCGACGATGACGACTCGAAGGGGTCACGTCCGGCGTCCGACGACGAGCCCGCCGTCACAAAGTCCCCCGCGCCGCAGAAGGCGCCCGTCGAGATCGACGAACCCGAAGAGACCGCCGAAGTGCCGTCGACGCCGAAGCACGCCGAGGTCACGTCGTGGACGCCGCCCGCTGGGAACGCCACCGCGGCGGTCGCGGACGTACCGGCGCCGGTGGCGGCCCCGAAGAACCTCGACCGCGCCCCGTCATTCATTTCCACCTGGCTGGGCCTGCGCTCGCAGGACTCCGGGGGTGATCCGGTCGCCCCGGCCGTCGCTCCTTTGATGCTGAGCACCGCCACGACAGGTCGTCGCACCGCGGCGCCCACGACACGACTGTTCGGCGACGGCACCGCCGAGAATCCCGATGCCGGGCTGCTGTATGGCAACGGCTTCAGCTGGGATGCGTTGTCCTGCACCGGAACTACAGCATGCCACGGCGGCAACGCCGGGCTGCTCGGCGGCAGCGCCGGCCACGGATTCAACGGAGGAAACGGCGGAGACGCCGGATTGTTCGGCCGCGGCGGCGACGGCGGCGACGGTGTTCCCGGGGGCAACGGCGGCAACGGCGGAAGCGGTGGACGGATCTCCGGCGACGGCGGCGATGGCGGCGACGCGGGGGTCTCGCTGCTGTCCGCCACCAGCGCAGGCGTCGGCGGCAGCAGCGGCATGCTGGGCACCAAAGGCAAACCCGGCAGCGGCGGTACCACGGCCGTGACCGTCGGCTTCCCGCGTAGCGCCACCTACGTGACGGAAGGCAACGGCGGAACCAGGGTCGAACAGGTGACGGTCCAGCTGTCGGGTGCGTCCGCGACCGCGGTGACGGTCAACTACGCGGTGTCCAATTTCCCCGGGCTGCAATACAAGGCGACCGCGGGCCAGGACTTCGCCGCCGCCACAGGCTCCGTGGTCTTCGCGCCGGGTCAGACGACAGCGACCATTCCGGTCACTGTGTACGGCGACACCGACTACGAGCCCGACGAGGCGGTGTACGTCCAATTGACCAGCGCTGTCGGCGCGTTGATCGTGCGCACGGCGACCGCAGGCCAGCTGGCGGGTCAATCCAACTTGATCTTGAACAACGACGATGCGGCCAGTGGGATCGGCATGACCCTGCATCTGCGCGGTGCCGATGCGGCGACGGTCAAGCGCGAGTTCGATCTCATGGCGACCATGAACGTCACCTGGGTCAGGATCGACATCGACTGGTCTGCAGTCGAACCGCGCCGCGGCAAGCTCCAGTGGGAGCAGACCGACCTGCTCGTCCAGGAGGCCGTGGCCCACAACATGAACGTGCTCGTGATGCTCGGGTTCACCCCGGCATGGGCGCAGCCGGCAGACGCCAAGTCCCTCTCGGACCCGAGGCACTCCAGGCCCAAGGACCTCGCCGCCTTCGCCAACTTCGCAAAGCTCGCCGCTGAGCGCTACACCCCGCTCGGGGTGCGCAGCTGGGAGATATGGAACGAACCGAACACGGCGAAGTTCTGGCCGACGCGTCCCGACGCGAACGAGTACGGCAGCCTTTTCCGCGCGGCCGCGACGTCGATCCGCGGAGTCGATCCCCGGGCCACGCTTCTCATCGGTGGCCTTGGGCCGCAATACGATACGCCCGGCGCCGAGATCCCCCCGGCGGTGTACCTGGAGCAGCTCTACAGCAATGGGGCGGCACAGCTCGCCGACGGGATCGCCGTGCATCCGTACAGCTATCCGCACCTGCCGATGGACCCAGACCAGCGCCAGATCGGAGGGTTCGTCGACCTGCCCGAGCTTCAGGCCGTGATGGCCGCCCACGGGGACGGCAACAAGCAGGTCTGGATCACCGAGTTCGGAGCGCCGACGGGAACCAGCGTCAACGCGGTCTCGGAGGCGCAGCAGGCGGCGATTCTGCTGGCGGCCCGCGATCAGGTTGCGTCGTGGAACTGGGCGGGACCGCTGATGTACTACGAGCTGGTCGACGGCGGGACGGATCCCTCGGACGGCGAACAGAACTTCGGGGTGCTGCGCGCCGATCTCAGCCTGAAAGCTGCGGCGCAAGCCCTGATCGACGCCGGACCGTTCCGGCGCCCGTCGACCGCGGTGTGACCTAGCTGGCGAAAACTCTGATCCAGTCGACCCGCATCTCCGCGGGGTAGGTGCCTCCGGCGGGCTCGCGTCCACCGGAGCCGCCGACCGCAATGTTGAAGACGGGGACCATCGTGAATCCGGGGTCGTTGAAGGGCCAGTCCGGCAGGGAGTTCGCCGGAACCGTGAAGAACGGCTCCATGCCCGGCTGGTAGTCCTTCCAGAAGTACAAGCCGGTGGGCTGCCAGGTCATCCGCCAGGTGTGCCACTGGTTGTCGACGGGATGACGGTCCGTCGCGAACGCCGTGCCGTCCAGGCGCGCGTGGACGGTGGTTCCCGACGGCCAGTCCCTGTTGCCGTACCACTCGACGAGGTCGACTTCGCCGCCGCGGACCGGATTCTCGTTGACGAGCCAGAACGCCGGCCAGGCGCCGTCGGTCAGACAGTCCAGCTTGACGCGCGCCTCCCACGTCGTCCCGATACCGCCGCGCCACACTCCCATGATCTTGGCGCTGGCGTACTTCTCCTGAATGTTGGCGCCTTCGCCGCGTGTGGCGCGAATGACGAGATTGCCGTTCCCGTCCTGAAACACGTGTTCCTGGTCGGTGACGTAGCGGCCCATGTTGAACGGCTTGTCCCACTCGACGGGGTTCCGGATCGTCTCGCGGGCGGGGACGATGAACCAGCGGGCCGGGTCGGGCGGCGAACCTGCCGGTCCGTCGAACTCGTCCTGAAACAGCATCACCGGACCAGGCTGGGCAAGTTCTGGACCAGGCTCGACGGGCACGACGGGCGGCTGGGCCTGGGCGGTGGACGGAGTCGCCACCGCGGCCACACCCAGCCCCATCACCAGCAGCGCACTACGACGATCGATTTCAGGCACAGCAGCACCGTAATCGAACCCGTGCGATTCGACCGGTGATTCTGCACTAACTGCGGTTTCGCGTCGCTTTTGCGAGATGTGCTAAACGGCAGACTGATTGAGCAGGGCCGGGCGCGGACCAACCTGAATTCCCGATACGATCGAACGATCGTGCACTGGATCCGAGGGCTTTTCGCTTGGCGGCCCAGCCGCCGAATCAGGGTGCTGCGATACGACAACAGTGCCGGCTGGGTCGCCGCGACCCCGCTCAGCGACGTCTCCCGGTCCCAGTTGTCGGTCTCGACATTCAATGTCTGGTTCGATCCGTTCTTCGCACAGGAGCGCTACCAGGCGATTGCAGACCTGCTGGCCCCGGATCCGCCGGATGTGATGGCTTTCCAGGAGATCACCGACGCGGCGCTCGAAGTCCTTCTGGCGCAGCCGTGGATTCGCAAGCACTTTCTCAGCGCCTCGATCGTCGGCAGGCGCGTCGGGCCCTACGGCATGCTCCTGTTGACGCGGGTGCCGATGACCGAGGTGACCTACACGCGCCTCCCCACCCGTGCCCGCCGCGGCTTCGTGCGAGCCGACCTCCGCATCAACGGTGCTCGCACCGTGATCTGTTCGATCCACCTCGACAGCGGCAAGAGGTCGGCTTCGATTCGTGAACGTCAACTCGGCCGCATCTTCGGAACACTCACCTTGGATTCCGACGCCGTCGTGCTCGGTGACTTCAACATGCGCGACGGTGAAAACCACCTCATCGAGCCGCCCTTCCACGATGTCTGGCCCGTACTGCGGCCCGACGAACACGGCTATACCGAGGACACCTCGATCAACGACATGCGTTACGACAGCACTGGCAAGAAACGCCACGTCCGCTTCGACCGCGTCCTGCTCAAAGGTCGACAGTGGCAGCCCGAGAGCATCGAATTGCTTGGAAGCAAACCCATTTCACCCGACCACCCCCGCGTCTTTCCGTCGGACCACTTCGGCGTGCGGTGCGTTTTCACCGCGGACCCACCTGCGGACCTACCGATCGCCGACCAAAAAGACAGGTAGTCCGGTACGCAGTCGTCGTATCACCGGCGTACCTAGCTTCATTCGGGACCGAACAACCCACCCCGACTGGAGACTTGTCATGAGTGCTTTCACCGTCGACCGGAATGCCGCCACACTGATCGCCGTGCTGGCGGTGACCACGTTCGTCTCCCCGGCGGCCGCGTCGGCCGACCCTAGGCCGTACGGGACGGCAACCTGCATCCAGGGCCTCGTTTGGCGCGAGGCGAGAAATGGTGACACCGTCTGCGTCACACCGGCATTCCGCGATCGCACGGCCGCCGAGAACGCCGATCCCAATGCCAACAGGGATCCCAACGGCGGTTCGGGGCCACTGTCCTGCGCATCGGGGTTCGTGTGGCGCGAGGCGTTCGAGGGGGACACCATATGTGTGACTCCTGCTGTGCGCAGCGAGAACTGGGCGGCGAACGACGCGACCGAATCGAACTATCAGAAGAACAACCCCGGTAGCGACACCACAGGTGGCGGCACCTGGGCTGCCATCGCCATCGCGCCCGCCAACTCCGCATACGGCTACGGATACAACGGCAAAGCCAGGGAAGATGCCGAGAAAATGGCCATGGACCAGTGCTTCGCCAACGGCGGTACCGACTGCCGGGTGGCTGTCTCAGCACCGACCGGGTGCATGGCGCTCGCCGACAGTCCCACGCATTGGGCCGGCGGCCGGGCGCCGAGGCAGGACGACGCCGAAGCAGACGCACTTGCCAAGAACGGCGGGGGCAAGATTCTCGTGTCCGGTTGCACCGGAGCGTAAGTCGCGCAACGCAAACGACCTCGTAACCTCACACCGTGGTGAGGTCACGAGGTCGTTTCAGCTAAGGCCGAATTACGGGGCCGGGACGCTACCGCAGCCCACCCCGGGGATGCAGCCCGACGCGCCACCGGGGCCGGCAGCTCCGGAAGGACCGCCCGGAATCGCGCCCGCGGCGCCGCCCGGACCAGCCACGCCACCGGGACCACCCGGGATCACACCCGAAGCGCCACCGGGTCCGGCTGCGCCGGCGGGACCACCGGGGATCGCACCGGCGGCGCCACCCGGACCAGCCACACCACCGGGACCACCCGGAATCGCACCCGCGGCGCCACCCGGACCAGCCACACCACCGGGACCACCCGGAATCGCACCGGCGACGCCCGGCGCGGGCGGCGGCACGTAGCCAGGCGCCGGGGGCGGCGGCGCCCATCCGGCGGGCGGGGCGTACCCGGGTGCCGGCGGAGGCGGAGGTGCGGCACATCCCGTGCCGTTCATGTCGACGCATCCCGGCGGGCCGCCGGCAGCGGCAAGAGGAGCGACCGCAAAGGCGGTTGCGGCGGCGCAAGCCGCCACGGTCGGGCCGAGCTTCCAGTATTTCTGCAGCATGAGCGCGGTCTACCCGACTATCGAAGAATCAAACACCGCGTCTGCAGGCAGAGCCGGGGCGAAATCAGACGGGCAAACCCAGACGACGGTGACGACTCGCTGACGTTTGCGACATTTTCGACGGGCCGGCGGCCTCGCCGGGCTACATTCCGGCGATGACGTCACGACACTGGGCGCTCTGGTTGGGAACCTTCGGCGCGGGGGCGTGCATCGCGCTCGGAGCGGGCCACGGCGTGGCCGCCGCCGACAGCGATACCTCCGAGGGCGCGGATTCCTCGAGTCAGTCTGCGGCCGAGACCTCCGACCGTGACGAGGACCCCGCCTCTTCCACGAAGGAGGACGCCGAGTCCGTCACGCGGGGCACCACCAAGCGCGACCGGGACGACGAAGAAGACACGCGAGAGTCGGAAGAGGCTGTACGCGAACAGGATTCATCACCGGAACCGGACAGCGAGGCGGCCGCCGCCGACAGTCCGACCGGGCAACGCGGCGCCGGCCGAGAGACGGAACCGGACGACGTCGACGGTGACGCGTCCGACGACGTCGTCGAGCCCAGCCCCGCCGTCGCCGCAGCGCTTCCCCAGGCCGTTCCGGCGGGAGTCACCGGCGTCACGACCGGACGGGCGGCGTTGACGATTCCGGTGGGCGACAACGGCTACAAGACCCGCGCCGACTGGTACCTGCCGACCCAGTCTGACGGCTCCGTCGCAGCTACCGGGGTCATCTGGCTACAGCACGGTTTTCTGGGCAGTAAGTCCTCGATGTCCAAACTGGCTCAGACGCTGTCACTTCAGACGAACAGCATCGTGCTGGCGCCCAACATCTCGTCGTTCCCGCTCGCGTGCGCCAGCTGCTGGATCAACGGCGTACCGATGCAGCAGGCGGTGGCCACAATGTTCCTGGGCGATCGCGCATCGCTGACGGCCAGCGCGAACCTGGCGGGCTTCACGGGGGTGCTGCCCGAGAGCTTCGTGATGTCCGGGCATTCCGCGGGTGGCGGCTTCGCCACCGCGGTAGGCGGTTACTACGCCGACGATGCGCCCGGCAGCAGCGACCTGCGCGGCGTCGTCATGTTCGACGGCTTCTCCTTCGGCGGCGTCGTCGCCAACGCCCTGCAGAGCCTCGACGACCCCTTCGTGCCGGTGTATCAGGTTGCGGCGCCGCCCCAACCGTGGAATTCGGGCGGCGCGACCACGAAGGAACTGGTCGCCGCGCGTCCCGGTCAGTTCGTCGGCGTGACCCTCGCAGGAGGATCACACGTCGACTCCCTGATCGGGGGCAACGCCTTCTTCGACTTCTTCGCCCAACTGGCAACCGGGATCTCGCCGCGCGGCAACACGCAGGCGGTCTACACGCTGGCGAGTGGCTGGATCAACGACCTCTATCAGGGCCTGGGACCCGCGGACGGCACCGGCATCTACGGCGCCCCCGACCAGTACCTCGTGCTGGGTGATGCCGCCGGGGTCGTGTTGGCGCCCCCACCGGCCGTCGATCTCGACCGCTATCTGGGCACCTGGTTCGAAGTGGGCAGCGTCAAACAGTTCTTCTCGATCGGTCTCGTCAACACCACGGCGGTGTACAGCCTGAACCCCGACGGCTCCATCAAGGTCGAGAACTCGGGCAACTACTTCTTCAGCGATGGCCCGAAGTCGACCATCGTCGGTTCTGCGCTGCCGGTGGATGCGACCGACAACAAGCTCAACGTCCGGTTCTTCGGGCCTGCCTCGGCAGTTCCGCCCGGCAACTACTGGATCGTCGATCTGGACCCGGACTACGGTTGGGCCGTCGTCACAGACTCGACCGGTTTCAGTGGATTTCTGCTCACTCGCGACCCGGTCGTCTCCGACGCGTTCTACGAAGAGCTGCTCGATCGCGCCTCTGTGTACGGCGTCAAAGGCCGGATCACGCCGACGCGACAGCCGGCAGCAACCACGACGTCGGCGTAGAGATCCGGCCCGCGACGCCTGGTGACGACGGCCCCCTCGTCTCCGAGGGGGCCGTCGCTCGTCTACTCCTCGTTACCGCTCTTGGTATCGGAGCTGTCGGAAGTGTCCGTGCCGGCGTCGGAGGTGTCCGTGCCTGCGTCGACCGCGTCATCGTCCGCGCCGTCGGCAACCGCGTCATCGTCCGCGCCCTCGGCGACCGTCTCGTCTTCCGCACCGTCGGCGACCGTCTCGTCTTCCGCACCGTCGGCGACCGTGTCCTCTTCGGCGCCGTCGACGACCGTCTCGTCTTCCGCACCGTCGACGACCGTCTCGTCTTCGGATTCATCGGCGGCGGGGATCACGGCCGGCGTGTCGTCAGACCCTTCGGCGCCTCCGAGGGACGCCTTGTCACTCGAGCTGTGGGCGTCGCCGGTGTCGAGCGAGAGGGTGACCACGTCACCGGACGCGCTGATGTCGGACGAGGAGACCTTGGCCAGTGACCCTGCCGCCGGGTTGGCCGGAGCCGGGTTGACCAGGGCTTTCAGCGCCTCGGGCACGCTGACCAGGAACCGGTCGATCGGACCACCGGCCGAGAGCAGACCCGGCATGAAGTACTGGGGCTCGTCCGGGAAGTACTTCAGCTGGATGCCGTTGAAGAATGCGCCGGTGACCTTCGCCGGGGCATTGATCAGCTCACTGACCAGCGTCTCGAAGTCGCCCGCCTTGACCGCGTCGACGACGCTCTCGAACACCTCGGTCGCCGCAAACAAGGCGCCGACCATCGGGGACAGAGCCGATTCCGCGTAACCGCTGACCACGCGACCGGTCAAGACGCCGTCCAGGACGCGCTCGAGGTCCGGAGAACCCAGGAGCGCCGCCACGTCGCCGGGGATGGTGAAGATGGTCCGGATCGGTGTGAAGGCGCGCAGCGCGTACACGGCGTACACGTCGAGACGATGGACGAACCCGAAGATGTCACCCGCCTCGAGCTTGGCCGTTGCCTCTTGCCACGCCACCGGGAACAGGTCGAGCTGACCCTGGATGGCCGCCGGGGTGTCCGCGATCGCCTTCCGGATGGTCTCCCCGAAACCGGGGAGCGCCTCGGCGAGGGCCTTTCCGGCGGCAGGATCGGTCAGCAGGTTGCGGACGACCTCGGCGAAGTCCTCCGCCAGGCCCGGGCTGCTCGCGAGGAGCGCGGGAATGCCGCGGCTGAAGATGTCCTCGGTGCGGTCGCGGAGGTTGGTGGCCCCCGTCGCGATGACGTTCTGCCACGCGGTGAACGGATTCTGGAACGCGCTCAGTTCCACCTGGCGCTCGGTGAGAGCGCGCAAAGTCGGGATGGCAGGGTCCACAGCGACCGGAACGCTGAGAACCGCTGCACCCGCCAGCGCGATGCCGGCGGCCATGAGTTTGCCCTCACCCCTGGAGGACGTGGTGGGCGACGACCAGAAACGGCGATTCTGGTCGGCATTGACGGTTGATTGCACTGTGTCTCCCGAATTTGATGAGGTAAGGCTGACCTAATCGGCATCGGTACGTTAGCTGAGCCTAACCATATCCGCAATGAGTTTTCGTGATGTGGACAATCGGGCGCTTTGCGGATCTAGGGCACCCGTGTGTCAAACCGCTGCAACCCATGCCCGGAGACCTGGGGACGGCAATAACAGGAACACGGGCCGGCGCGCATCGACGCGACCGCCACCGAGGCGTTGCGAGGTCTGCAGGACACAGCTCGCACGCCCGCGCGCCGACAGCGTCCGGAACGTTGTGCACGCACGTCCGCGCGACGGACCGTCACGCCCGGAACATGCTTCCGGCAACGGGCCCGGGTCGCTCTTTGCTCCATGCCGACCGCGTGCGCAGCGGAGGGGGCGGAAGAGGGGCTAGCGGCCGTTCGTCACGGGGTGCGCAGGCAGCGTGGCGATTGCGCAGTTCGTGCAACTCTCCACCGGCAACCGCTCGGGATGCGGCGTGGGGCGGCGAATTCCGATGGCGGCCAACGCCGCTGCCAGCACCATGAGACCCGCCGAGATCAGCACGGCGATGTGGAAGCCTGCCGAGAACGCAACGGGATCCGCGTAATCCGCGCCGCCGATCCCGGCCACACCTGGCAGCACCGCCACCGCCAACAACCCGCCGGCACGGGCTACCGCGTTGTTGACCCCGGACGCCGATCCGGCCAGGTTCGCCGGCGCGGAGTCGAGAACCGTCGCGGTCAGTGGTGCCACCACCAGCACCATGCCCGCGCCGAATACCAGTGCCGCAGGGGCGACGTCGACCACCCACGATGCGTCGGCGTCGATTCGCGTCATCAGCAGCAACCCCGCAGCAGTGATCAACGGGCCGATCGTCATCGGCACCCTCGGCCCGATCCGGCTTGCGAGCGCACCTGCGCGAGACGAGAACACCAGCATCACCGCGGTGAACGGCAACAGTGCTGTGCCGGCCGCCAACGCGCTGAATCCCGCCACCGTCTGCAGTTGCAGCACCAGCAGCAGGAACACCGCTCCGAGAGCACCGTAGATCAGCAGCGTGATGACGTTGGCAACCCCAAAGCTTCTGTCGGCGAACAGCTTCGGCGACACCAGCGGATGCCCGGATCGGCGCTCGACGACGACGAATGCCGCCAGGGCCAGCGCACCTGCGGCGACGAACCCCAAGGCAGTCGGCGTCAGACCGCGTTCGCCCAATCCCGTGAGACCGTAGGTGAGAGCCCCGAGGCCCACCGCTGCCAATGCGGCACCCGTGACGTCCAACCCCTTGGGTGCGGCAGGGTCACGGCTCTCAGGAACATGCCGCCACGCCACGACGATCACGAGCAAGGCCAGCGGCAGATTGATGAGAAAGACCGCGCGCCAGTTCCACTCGACGAGGAAACCGCCGAGGAACGGTCCGATCGCTGCGGCGATGCCACCCAGACCCGACCAAGCCCCTATCGCAGCGCCCCGGTCCCGGGCATCGAAGGACGCCGAGATCAGCGCCAGACTGCCAGGGGTCAGCAGCGCGCCACCGACACCCTGCAGAGCCCTCGCGGCGATCAGGACCTCGGTGGTCGGCGCGAATCCGCACGCGGCCGAGGCGACCGCAAACCAGACGACGCCGACGAGGAACACCCGACGCCTTCCGAAATGATCGCCGAGCGACCCGCCGAGAAGTATCAACGACGCGAGCGTGAGGGTGTAGGCGTTGACGATCCACTGGAGCCCGGCGAAATCCGCGCCCAGATCGGCGCCGATGTGCGGGAGGGCGACATTGACGACCGTCCCGTCGATCATGACGAGACCTGACCCGAGCACGGTCGCCAGCAGAACCCACCGCGCTGCTGCAGTTCCCATGTTCACCCCGGTCATTGCGTCACCCTAGCCGCGATGCCATGGCCGAATCGGCCGTCACGGCGCCCGTGGCGCTTCTTACGTCTGTGTGATTTGCGAAAGTTCGATGTCGGCGGGGGAATTTTGGGTGCACCGTGTTTCGGTGGGCCGTTCACCTCGTTATTCTCGGCCTGTGACGAGCCAACCGCCCCTGGTGGGAAGGGCCGAGGAGTTCGCCATGGCGCGTCAGTCGATCGCCCCCCAGTCGGGGACAGGGGGCATCGTGCTCGCGGGTGCCGCCGGCGTCGGCAAGTCGCGCCTCGCCCGCGAAATCGTCGACCACGCCCGCAGCGCCCGGCGGCCTTGTCACTGGCTGTACGCGACGGCGTCGGCCCGGTCGGTGCCGCTCGGTGTCTTCGCGGAATTCGCCTCGTCGTTCGGCGAGGATCCGTTGCGCCGCGTCCAGGAGGTCCTCACCGCGCTCACCAACGACCAGTCCAGTAGGACCACAGTCGTCGGCGTCGACGACGCGCACCTGCTCGACGAGCAGTCCGCGCTCGTGGTGCACCAGCTCGTCCAGCGCAAGGCAGCGACCGTTGTGCTCACGATGCGCAACGGAGAATCCGCACCCGACGCCATCACCTCGCTGTACAAGGACCACGGGATACCCCGACTCGAGCTTCAACCGCTGTCAGCCACGGACGTGGCGGCGCTGCTCGAGCAAGCACTCGGCGGACCGGTGGAAAGGGCGAGCGCCCAACGGCTTTGGCGCTACACCCACGGTAACGTCCTCTACCTGCGCCAGCTTCTCGACGACGAACGGGCGCACCACAAGCTCTCCCTGCGGTCCGGTATATGGGTGTGGAACGGACACCCCGAGGTCTCTCCCACGTTGACCGATCTCATCGAATCGAATGTCGGACGGCAGGATTCCGCCGTCCTCGACGTCATCGACACCGTCGCCATCGCCGACCCCCTCGAGCTCGCGGTGTTGCGATCGCTGGCTCCGGGTTCGGCTCTGCGCGATGCCGAAACGCGCGGCGTCATCGTCGTCGACTCCGAGGCAGGTGTCGTGCGACTGGCTCATCCTCTCTACGGAGAGGCCCGCCGCAGACGCATGGGTAGCCTGCACCGTGCCGAATTGGGCCGGCGCATCGCCGATGCCATCGCCGTGCACTGCCCGTCCGCGCCCCAGCAATTGGTTCGTCGCGCCATCCTCATCGCCGGCTCCGAAAGTCCACACGACAGCGAATTGCTCACTGCGGCAGCCGAATCTGCGCTGTACCTGATGGATCTGAGTTTGGCGGTCGACTTCGCAGCCCGCGCTGTGAAGTGCGACGGAAGCATAGCCACCCGAGTCCTGTACGGCTTCGCCCTGGTGACGGCCGCCAGGGCAGAGGAAGGCGAACAGGTGCTGCGGGACGCCGACGAGCTCGCCGGCCAGTCCCCGGAACGCGCGCAGATAGCCTTGTTTCGCGCCGCGAGCCTGGCGTGGAACTTCGGCCAGCCACACGATGCCGAGGCGGTGCTCGACGCCGCGCAGCATGCCGCCGAAGAGTACGGCCTGACAGCTTCTTTCGCTGCCCTGCGCGCCTCCATCGCAGCCATCCGCGGGGACACCGCCGACGCCGTCGCCGGCGCGACGGCCGTGCTGGAAGAACCCGATATCCATCCGACTGCCCGGATGTTCTGCGTGATGGGCCTCGCGGTGGCCCTGGGCGATGTCGGAGATCTCCGCGCGCTCGACCGTGTCGCCAGGGACGGCTACAGCTATGCCGAAGGACATCCACGGGCGTCCCATCAGCGCTTCGGGCTCAGCGTCATGCACACCGACGGACTGCGCCTGACAGGCGAATACCCGCAGATGATCGTCGGCGCCGACCGCCTTCAAGAACAGGCTCTGGATCATCCGAACTCTCTGGTGATCAACGGTCTTGTCCAGGGGATGACGAGCGCGGCATGCGGTGACCTGAGATCGGCGCGCCAGTGGCTCAGTGAGTCGCTGGCCGCCGCGGAACACATCTCCTGGGCCAGCGAGCACAGCGGCTATTGGCTCGCCATCGTGCACGGCATGACCGGGGACTCCGTGGCTGCCCGAGCAGCGCTGGAGACGGTGCCGCAACGGCTTTTCGTCGCGACCGCGCTGTGGGATCCCGTCAAACACGTCGCGAAGGCGTGGGCTGACGCTGCGGCCGGTCAGGTGAGCGCCGCCCTTGCGACGCTGCGCGACGGAGCAGAGCTGATGCGCGCGGCCGGTCGCCCGGCCCGCGAACTGTGGTGCCTGCAGACGGCCACTCAGTTCGGCGACCGCCGCACCGCCGGGCGCCTCGCCGAGATCGCGGGCACGGTCGAGGGGCCTCGCGCAGCCGCTGCTGCCGCGCATGCCAAGGCCCTGGCCAAAGGCGATGGCCCGCAATTGATGTCGGTGTCGGAGAGCTACCGGGCATTCGGCGACAAGCTGGCGGCCGCCGACGCGGCAGCACAGTCAGCCGCGGCGTTCCGGGCCGCCGGGTCCCGGGGGTCGGCATTGACGGCGAGTGTGGCGGCGGCCGCGCTCGCCAAGGAGTGCGGCGCAGACACCCCGGCGCTGCGGACCACCAGCGGCCGGGCACAGCTGACTCCGCGCCAGCGGGAAATCGCATCGCTGGTCGCGGCCGGGCAATCGAACCGGGAAATCGCCGACCGGCTGCACATGTCGGTCCGGTCCATCGAGGGTCACATCTTTCGCGCATCCCAGCGCAACGGCGTGACGTCCCGCGAGGCGCTCGCCGCGTTGCTGGACGCGCGTGTGCCACCCGAGGTCAAATTGGGGTAGTGCACTACCCGCGTCGACACCGCCTGTCGGCGGCATCGTCGAAGGGGTGGCCCCGGCTCGACAGACTCGCGACGACGCACTGGATCGGCTCCCCCTGCCCTATTCCACGGCCTTGCGTCTTCACGACGCCGGGGTCAAGGACGCCGTCATCGCCGAATGCGTCGGGGTCGAACCTGAAGGGCTGCAGACACTGATGGAGATTGCGCGAGCCAAACTCGCAGCCACCGGCTATTTCGATTAGCGGGCTTTACTCTCCCCGATGAGGCATCGATATGCAATATATTGCATGGAGGTGGCGTTGGGAGGGGAATGACTCTGTTGTTCGGCCGGGGCGTCGAGCTGCTTCGGATCTCGCGGTTCCTCGAGCGGGTGCAACACGCCGGCGACACCCGGCTCGTCCGCGGTGAACCCGGCGTGGGCAAATCCGCCCTGCTCGACGCCGCGGCCGAGCTGGCGTCGGATGCCGGCATGCTCGTGCTGCGCGCCTCGGGTTCGGAATTCGAGGCCGACGTCACCTACTCCGGGCTCAACCAGTTGCTCCTCCCCCTGCGCGACGAACTGCACCGCTTGCCGCCCGGGTCGCGCGAAGCGTTGTCGGTGGCGCTCGGATTCGGGCCCGGTCCGCCCCCGGGCGCGCTGCTCGTCTGCAATGCCGCCTTCTCGCTTCTCACCGAAGTTGCGGAGCAGACACCGGTGCTGGCTCTGGTGGACGACGTCCACTGGGTGGACAGGGCCAGCGCAGTCGTCGTCGGATTCATCGCCAGGCGGGTCAGCGGCCACCGTCTGGGCGTGGTCCAGTCCTGCAGGACCGGGGGTGAGAGTTTCCTCGATCGACGCGGGCTGACCGAACAAACCGTGGAGCCTCTGTCCCGCGAGGCCTCCGAGCAGCTGGTCGACGACCGGTTCCCGCACCTGCCACCGAGTGCGCGCCTGCGGGTGCTGGAGCTGGCCGAGGGGAATCCGTTGGCGCTCGTGGAACTTCCGGATGCTCTCATGGACGTCCCGGCACGAATGCTCGATCAACCGGACGTCGTGCCGCTCAGCGAGCGCCTGTCGGCACACTTCGTGTCCCGCGTCGCGGCCCTCCCGGAAGCCACGCGCAGGACGATGCTCATCGCGGCCTTCGCCGGCACCGGGGACATCCGGGTGATGCGGGCAATCGCGGGCGAAGAAGCCGGCCTCACCGACCTCGCTGCAGCCGAGCAGGCGCAGCTCGTACTCGTCGACGACGGCGCCGGACGAATCTCGTTCCGCCATCCGTTGATTCGGTCGACGATCGTCGCCATGTCCAGCCATGAAGAACGGCGCCACGCCCACCTCGTGCTCGCCGACGCGCTGCGCGGTGACGAGGAACGGCGCGCCCGGCATCTCGCCGCCGCGGCGGTCGGACCGGACGAGACGGCCGCCGCATTGCTCGAACGCGTGGCGCGCCGTACCGCGATGCGCGGCGATGCGATGGGGGCAGTCACCGCCCTCATCCGCGCCGCCGAGCTGAGCACCACAACGGCCGCGCGGGGCCGCAGGCTGGCCGAGGCCGCCTACATCGGAGCCGAATGCGGCGGCGACGTCGGCGACCCGGAAACCCTTCTCGCCGAAGCGCGTCGGGCAGGGCCGGACCCCAGCGGGTCACTGCACGCGGCAAACGCGGCAACGTTCTTGATGCTCAACGGCGACGGAGACGTCGACACGGCCCACCGGCTGCTCGTGGGCGCCATCGAGACCGCCGACCACGGATACCGCGCCGACGACGGCGCGCTGATCGAAGCAATGCACACGCTGCTGCTCCTCGCTTGGTACGCGGGGACACCGGCACACTGGGAGCCGTTCTTCCGCGCACTGCGCAAGATCACACCCGAGCCGCCGGACATCCTTGCGCTGGTGAGCAGGACCTTCGCCGATCCGATACGCACCGGCGCTGCAGCCATACCTGAATTGGAACGTGTCCTCGCCACGCTTCCCGACGAGGACGACCCGTCCAAGATCGTCCGGATCGGTGCGGCCTCGGTCTATCTGGACCGGATGGCCGACAATCGGGAGGCGCACTGGCGGTTGGTGCGCCGTGGACGCGAGGGCGCCTCCCCGCGCAGACACATCGGAGCGCTGATGCATCTGTGTCTCGACGATTTCCTCACCGGCAGATGGGACGAGTCCGAGCAGCTCGCCGCTGAGGGTCACCAACTCTGCGCAACAACCGGTTTCAGCTTCTTCGACTGGTATTTCCTCTACAACCGCGCGGTGGTCGCCGCCGGGCGGGGTCACACCGACGCGGCGTACGCACTGGCCGACGAGCTCAGCCACTGGGCACAGCCCCGCGGGGTCACCAGCGTGCTTCGGTACGCACACCATCCCCGTGCGCTCGCAGCGTCGGCCGCAGGCGACTTCGATGCCGCGTTCCGTCACCTCTCGGCTCTGAGCCCCGCCGGCGCGTTGTCTTTTCATCTGCCGCACTGCACCTGGGTGATGTTCGATCTGGTGGAGGCGGCGGTGCGCACCGGTCGCAGTGCCGATGCCCGAGCACACGTCGACGCGATGCGCGAGGCGGACGTCGCGGCCATGTCGCCCCGCATGGATCTGATCCTGCGCGGTGCCGACGCACTGGTCTCCGACGGTGAGGAGACCGACCGCCGGCTCGAAGAGCTGCTGGGTGAGCCATCGTCGAACCGATGGTTGTTCGAGGTCTCCCGCATCCGGCTGGCGTTCGCCGAGACCCTGCGCCGGCGCAGGGTCACCGACCGGGCGCGCAGCCACCTGCTCGCCGCGCGCGACGGGTTCGCCGCGATGGGAGCGCAGCCGTGGCTCCTGCGCACGCAGCAGGAGTTGCGCGCCAGTGGTTTTCGGTCATCCGAGGACATGCCGGTGGCACCGGTCTCGTTGACCGCCCAGGAACTGGAGATCGCGCATTTGGCCGCCAGCGGCATGACGAATCGGCAGATCGGCGAACGTCTCTACCTGTCCCATCGGACCGTGGGCGCGCATCTCTACCGGGTCTTTCCGAAGCTGGGCGTGTCGTCGCGGGCGGGGCTGCGGGACGCCCTGTCAGGCCATCCGGCGCCGCTCGTCAGTCGAACGCGCCCGCATACGCGTTGAGTGCCGGCTGCCCACCGAGGTGGGCGTAAAGGACCGTCGAATCCGGTGAGATCTCGCCGGTACGAACGAGGTCGATGAGCCCGGCCATCGACTTGCCCTCGTACACCGGGTCGATGATCATCCCCTCAAGGCTCGCCGTGAGCCGGATCGCGTCGATCGTGGACCGCACCGGGATGCCGTAGAGGTCTCCCGCCCAACCTTCGAGCACGGTGATCTCCTCGTCGTCCAGCGGGCGGCCCAGCCCGATGAGCTCCGCGGTGTTCCTGGCAATACGGGCCACCTGCGCACGCGTCGTGTCGAGGGTTGCGGAAGCGTCGATACCCAGAACGCGGCGGGGCCGGTCCTGACCCGCGAAGCCGGCGATCATCCCGGCATGGGTCGAGCCGGTGACCGTGCAGACGACGATCGTGTCGAAGAAGATGCCGAGTTCCTGCTCCTGGCGCTGAACTTCGTACGCCCAGTTGGCAAAACCGAGCCCGCCGAGCGGATGCTCCGATGCGCCCGCGGGGATGCCGTAGGGCACCCCGCCGCCGGCGCGCACCTCCTCGAGCGCGGCTTCCCACGAGTCTTTGATACCGATCCCGAACCCGCTGGGGTCCAGTCGGACATCGGCACCCATGATCCGTGACAGCAGGATGTTGCCGACCTTGTCGTTGACCACGTCAGGCCAGTTCACCCAGCGTTCCTGTACCAGGCGGGCCTTCATACCGAGCCGTGCGGCCACGGCCGCGACCTGGCGGGTGTGATTGGACTGGTAACCACCGATCGAGACCAGAGTGTCGGCGCCGCAGGCCAGTGCGTCGGGAACGATGTACTCGAGTTTGCGCGTCTTGTTGCCGCCATACGCGAGGCCGGAGTTGCAGTCCTCGCGTTTCGCCCAGATCTTCGCTCCGCCGAGGTGGTCGCTGAGGCGTTCCAGCGGGTGAATCGGGCTGGGACCGAACAGGAGTGGATAACGGTCGAAGTCGGCAAGCGACATGGGTCCTCGTTTCGTGGTTTCTTTACGGGAATGCGCGGCGGGCCGGCGTCCACGACGGGACCGCGACGGTGCATGATGAGGTATGCCGGTTCCCGTTGCCAGCTCGTCCGAGGGGCGGCAGTTGCTGCGCGACAGCGTGTTTCTGAGGATCCGCGACGCGATCATCGACGGAACCCTCGAGCCCGGGGAACGCCTGCTCGACAACGAACTCAGTGGCTGGCTCGGCGTGAGCCGGACGCCGATCAGGGAGGCGCTGGCCCGCCTGGACGCGGCAGGGTTGGTCGAGACGAAGCCTGGTCGCTACACGATCGTCAGTCCCATCGACCCCCGCACCCTGGCTGACGCCCAGGCGGTGACGGCGGCGATGAACGAATTGGCCGTACGCACCGCCGTGCCGCTGCTCACCGATGACGATCTCGCCGGTATGCGCTCGGCCAACCAGATTTTCGCCGACGCTCTGCACGACGGCGACGTGGTCGCCGCGGTCGACGCCGACGACGCCTTCCACCGGATTCCCGTCGACCGCGCGGGCAACGTGGCCATCCGGGCCGTGCTGGATCAGTACACGCCGGTGCTCAGACGCGTCGAGCGCATCCGGTTCGCGTCGCTGCGGGGACGCGACTCGGTCGCTCAGCACGCGCGGATCATCGCGCATGCCGAAGCCGGCGACGCCGAAGCCGCTGCCCACGAGGTGCGGCTGAACTGGTTGACGCTGGACGCGTACGCCGCCGAAAGCTGAGCTGCGTCTCCCGAGTCCTGTTGTTTCGCAGGTGATTTCGTGTGCACGCTGCGACATACGGACCTTCCCGCCATGATCGATATGCAATATATCGCAGTCCAGCGCACGTAGGCAACTCACCGCAGCCACGCTCCGAGAACAGTCGAATGACTGCACGGGGTCGAAAGGCTCCTTGGCATGCCGCAGTAGGACGACTGATTCGCCAATTCCCGGGAGCCGCGAAGGTGAATGGCGGGGTTGGCACGGCACCCGCCTACGCACCCCGCCACCGCCTAGAAGCGAGGTCCCGCAGTGAAACCCACCATCGTTCTCGTCCACGGCGCGTTCGCCGAATCCGCCAGCTGGAACAACGTCATCTGCCTGTTGCACGACACCGGCCATCGAGTCATCGCCGCCGCCAACCCGCTGCGCTCCCTGACCTCCGACGCCACTGTGGTCGCCGACCTGATGGCGGGCATCAAGGGGCCCATCGTGCTCGTCGGCCACTCCTACGGCGGCGCGGTCATCACCAACGCCGCGCGAGACAACGCCGACGTGAAGGCACTCGTCTACGTCGCGGGGCTGGCACCCGACAGCGGAGAATCGACGCCTGACCTTCTCGGAAAGTATCCGGGTGCCACGCTCGGCGACCACCTCTACGAAGTGCCGCTCTCCGACGGCACCGCCGATGTCTACGTTCATCAGAACGCCTACCACCAACACTTCTGCGCAGATCTCAGCGCCGAGCAAGCCTCGCTGCATGCGGCCACGCAGCGGCCGTTCAACACCGCTGCGCTCAACGAGCCCTCGGGCGAGCCGGCGTGGGCGTCGATCCCGTCCTGGTTCGTCTATCCCGAACTCGACCTCGCGATCCCGGCGCAGACCTTCCGCTTCATGGCGCAGCGCGCCGGGGCCCGTTCGACCGTCGAGGTGCCTGGTGCCTCACACGCCCTCCCGGCATCCCAGCCCGCAGCCGTCGCCGACGTCATCCTCCAGGCCGCGGCGTCGGTCTGAAGCCCGCAGTCACGTCAGAGATCAATAGCTGAGACCGAAGGAAGACGGACATGCACGCCGACCACGATCACGACATCACCGCGCTCGCCATCGGGCGATGG
Organism: Mycobacterium bulgaricum; assembly: GCF_041287165.2. Taxonomy (NCBI): domain Bacteria; kingdom Bacillati; phylum Actinomycetota; class Actinomycetes; order Mycobacteriales; family Mycobacteriaceae; genus Mycobacterium; species Mycobacterium bulgaricum. The sequence continues at coordinate 156,663 of NZ_JBGGKV020000003.1, forward strand.
GCGAGCGCCCACGACGCGCGGCTGTCGACGATCATGCAGGCACTGATCCGGCATCTGCACGGTTTCGCCCGCGAGGTGGCCCTCACCGAGCCGGAATGGACTGCCGCGATGGCGTGGCTCGCCCGAACCGGGCAGATCAGCGACGCCAGGCGAGCGGAGTTCATCCTTGCCTCGGACGTCCTCGGGTTGTCGATGCTCGTCGTCGAGATGAACCACCCCCGCGGCGGCGGAGCCACTCCCGCAACGGTGCTCGGCCCGTTCTACATCGCCGACTCGCCGTTGATGGACTACGGCGCAGACATGGCAGCGCCGGTGCCCGGCATCCCTCTCGTGATCGCGGGCACCATCCGCGACCCCGCCGGCGCACCGCTGGCGGGCGCGATTCTCGATGTGTGGCAGGCCGATTCGCACGGCATGTACGAGTCACAGGTGAACTCGCCGACGGCCCGGCTGCGCGGTAGATACACCTCTCGCAACGACGGAAGCTACTGCGTGCGCACCGTCGCGCCCCTCGGCTACTCGATTCCGATGGACGGACCCGTCGGACAACTTCTCTCGCGCACCGACATCAGTCCGCACCGTCCCGCCCATGTTCATTTCGCCATCGCCGCAACAGATCACGAACCGCTGGTGACTCATCTGTTCGAGGAGGGCGCGCCTTACCTCGACTCCGACGTCGTGTTCGGCACCCGGGCCGAGCTGGTGGTCCCGTTCGACCGCCGTGCACCCGGCCCGACTCCAGACGGGCGCCGCTGCGATGTGCCGTGGCTGCTCGCGCAGTACGACTTCGTGCTGTCCCCAAAGGAAGTGACCAGTAGATGACGAAGTTCAACGATTACGACTACGTGGTGATCGGTGCCGGCTCGGCGGGTTGCGTGATCGCCACCCGGCTGTCCGAAGATCCTGCCACCACGGTGCTGCTCCTGGAGTCGGGACCGCCCGACACCTGTGCCGACATCGCCGCACCCCCGGCGTGGCCGACGCTGTGGGGCACCGAGATCGACTACGCCTACCGCACCGTCCCGCAACCGGGCACCGCCGGGTACACCCACGACTGGCCGCGGGGCCACACGCTGGGCGGCAGCAGCAGCATCAACGCGATGGTGTATCTGCGTGGGCACCGTGCCGATTTCGATTCCTGGTCGCAATCGGGTTGCATAGGTTGGGACTACGACTCGGTGCTGCCGTACTTCAAACGCATGGAGACGGTAGGAAGCGGTGATCCGCGCTTCCGCGGAAGCGATGGTCCGGTGTTTCCCGCGCCCGCCCCGCTCGCCGACGCGAATCCACTGTCACAGGTTTTCCTGGACGCCGCCGTCGCAGCGGGTTTCCCGCTGACCGACGACTTCAACGGCGCCCACGGCGAAGGTGCCGGCTGGCACGAGCTCACGATCACACAGGGAACGCGGCAGAGCGCGGCCGACGCGTATCTGCATCCCGCCCGCACCAGAAGCAACCTCACCGTCGTCACGGACGCACGGGTGCACAAGTTGCGAATCGCCGGAACGCACTGCTTCGGAGTTGATTTCATTCACCGTGGGAGATCGGTGGCCGCATACGCCCGCGCCGAGGTCATACTCTGCGCCGGTGCTGTCGACTCACCCCGCTTGTTGTTGCTGTCGGGAATCGGGCCGGGTGACGAGCTCACCGCCGTGGGTGTCGACGTCGTGCACGATCTACCCGGCGTGGGCCGCAACCTTCACGACCATCCACTGTGCGGCGTGATCTACGAAGCGACACAACCCATCCCGGCGGGGCGCACGAACCATGCCGAAACGTCACTGCTGTGGCGCAGTGAGCACTCACTGTCCGGACCGGACATGCAGCTGATGTTCATCCACGTGCCGTTTCACCCTCCCCACCTGGTGGCGCCGCCGAACAGCTTCACGTTGGCAGTCGCGACGGTTCCGGATTCCCGCGGATCGATACGGCTCGCGGGCCCCGACCCGACGATGCCGCCGCTCATCGACCCGAACTACCTCGGCATGGAATCAGACATGCGGCGAATGGTGCACGGCGTCAGGGTCGCCCGGGAGATCGCGGCCGCCGAGGCGTTCACGCCGTGGCGGGGTCGGGAGATGCTGCCCGGCGTCGACGTCACCGACGAGATGGCCCTGCGGTCCTTCCTGTCCCGCGCAACCGGCACCTACTACCACCCAGTGGGGAGCTGTGCGATGGGCACCGGCCCCGAGGCGGTCGTCGACCCCGCGCTGCGCGTGCACGGACTGACCGGGCTGCGGGTCGCCGACGCGTCGGTGATGCCGAGGATCGTCCCCGTCAACACCAATGCCGCCGCGATGATGATCGGTGAAAAGGCGGCCGACCTCATTCGTTGCCAGTTGGCGCCAAGTGCTGGCGAGGCGGCGCGGAGTCGGCCACGATAACGGGGTGACCACCAAGACGACGTGCGCGGTTGTCGGCGGCGGTCCCGCAGGCATGGTGCTGGGCCTGATCCTGGCTCGTGGTGGCGTCGACGTCACGGTGTTCGAGAAGCACCCCGATTTCCTGCGTGACTTTCGCGGCGACACAGTGCATCCCACCACCCTCCGGCTTCTCGACGAGCTCGGCCTGTGGCCGAAATTCGACGCACTGCCGCACAGTCGGATCAGCAAGGCCAGTTTCGACGTGGCGCCCGGACGCTCGGTCACGATGGTCGACTTCGGCCGGCTACGCGGGATGCCACACCCCTACATCGCGATGGTCCCCCAGTGGGACCTGCTCAACCTCCTCGCCGAAGCCGGGCAGGCCGAGCCCACGTTCACCCTGCGGATGAGCACCGAGGTCACCGGCCTTGTCCGAGAGGGCAACCGGATCGCCGGTGTGCGTTACCGCGACGCGGGCGGTGAAGGAGAGCTGCGGGCCGATCTGACCATCGGGTGCGACGGCCGCGGCTCGCTCGTACGTCGCGACGCCGGCCTTCACGTCCGCGAGTTCCCGGTCAGCTTCGACGTGTGGTGGTTCCGGCTGCCGCGGCACGAAGACCACGCCCTCTACACACTGGTGCCGCGCGTCATGCCGGGCAAGGCCATGATCGTCATCCCCAGGGAGGGATACCTCCAGATCGCGTTGCTGATCCCGAAGGGCAGCGACGCCCGACAGCGGGCCCGCGGCCTCGACGCATTCCGCGCCGACATCCTCGAATTGCTGCCCGAAGCCGGCAAGACCGTGGACACGATCACCAGCCTCGACGAGGTCAAGGTGCTCGACGTCCGGTTGAATCGCCTGCGCCGCTGGCACACTGACGGTCTGCTCTGCATCGGCGATGCCGCGCATGCGATGTCGCCGGCCGGCGGCGTCGGAATCAACGTGGCGGTGCAGGACGGGGTGGCGGCCGCGCGACTACTCGCCGCACCGTTGCGCAGCGGAACCGTATCGGAACGCGACCTGGCCGCAGTGCAGCGCCGCCGCGTCCTACCGACCGCGCTGACGCAGGGTTTCCAGCGTCTGATGGATCGACGACTGCTCGGCCCGATCCTGCGGGGCGGTACGGCACCGCTGCCGAGGTTCGCGAATGCCGTCGAACGCTTTCCGTGGCTGGCGGCCGTTCCCGCCTACCTGGTCGGTGTCGGAGTTCTCCCGGAGCGCGCACCGGAGTTCGCCAGGAGACAACCCACGTAAGGTCACACCCGTGACCACAATTGACGGCAATCCTTTCGACCTCAGCGACCATGTGGCGGTCGTGACCGGCGGCGGCTCAGGTATCGGGCTGGGAATGGCCGACGGCCTCGCCCGGGCGGGCGCGTCCGTGGCGATCGTCGGGCGCACCGCTCGGCGATTGGACGACGCCGCGGCAACGCTGCGCACTCACGGCAACCCCGTGTTGCCGGTGGTGTGCGATGTTGCCGACGAGCAAGCCGTCACCGATGCCATGGCGCGTATCCGGGACGAATTCGGCCGGCTGGATTCGTGTTTCGCCAACGCCGGGGTACGGGGCAAGTTCACCCCGGTCCTCGACACGTCCCTGGAGGAGTTCCGGTCGGTCACGCGTGTCGACCTCGATGGCGTGTTCCTGACGCTGCGAGAGGCGGCCCGCCAGATGATCGCGGCGGGGCGGGGCGGCAGCCTGGTCGGGGTGTCGAGCCTCGGCGCGTTCCAGGGGATGCCCCGGCAGCCTGCGTATGCCGCATCCAAGGCCGGCGTGACCTCGCTGATGGACAGCCTCGCGGTCGAACTCGCCAGGCACGGCATCCGCGCCAACACCGTCGCGCCGGGCTGGTTCGACACCGAGATGACGGCCGCGGGCCTGGCCGACGAGCGGTTCAGCGCGAGGGTTCTGCCCCGCGTCCCGGTGCGCCGGTGGGGAGCGGCCGAGGACGTCGCAGGTGTCGCGGTGTATCTGGCGAGTAGGGCCAGCGCCTATCACACCGGTGACGTGCTGCGCCTCGACGGCGGTTATCTGAAGTTCTAGCTCTCACACCCGATGCCGTCACGATCGCGGTCGAGCCACGTCCCGTAATACGGGGAGTTCGAGGGGATGTTCGAGTAGCCCGCGTCGCGAGCGGCAGCGCAGTTCGGGAACGGTGCCTGTTGTGCAGCGGCGGGGCCGGCGAAGGCGAGGGAGGCTGCGGTGGCGAGGAACGCGGCGGGGAGAAGCCGGTGCATGGTGACTCCGTGTCGTGAGCTGGTGCTATGGGACTCCACCACGGTAGGAAGATATTGACGCGCAGGGAATCGGGGACATCCCTTGTTTGCGACCGCCCCGCCGGCCGGCAGTGGCCGACGTTTGAGGCGGGGGAGCACCGGACATGATGTGACGGTGAACCTGCTGATGACGTCCCTTCCCGCGCCCGAGGTGGAGATCACCGACGCCGGAGTCGAGGCGGTGCTGGCCGGCGCGGTGCGGATCATCAATCCACTGCTTGACACGCTCTGGGGAACTGATCCGTTCAAGCTCAAACAGCGCGACGACGCGATCGGATGGGTGCTCAACGCGGCCGACGTGCCGGGCACCCCGGCGTGGGACGACATGGACGTCGACGCGCGGATCCGCTGGTGGGTGTGGCGGGTGGGAGCGTTGAACACCGTCGCCGTGGCCTTTCCCGGGGTGCTCGGCCTCGTCGCGCGACAGCTCCCTATCCAGGACCTGCTCGGGTTCGTCAGCCAGGCCGCCGTGCTCTGCGCGGTGGCCCGCGAACTCGGGATCACAGATCAGCGCACCCAGGTGCGGATGCTGGCAGCGGTGCTGTGTGACAGGGACCTCTCGGTCGTCGTCTACGACGGTGACAGCAGCAGGCGCCTGACGTCGATACCGAGCAGCCCGGCGGGCGTTGCCAAGGCGCTGTGGAATCTGGTCGGCCTCTTCGATGCCATCGGTGACGAACTCGCCAAGCGCCCGCACCCGCGGGGCCCGATCAGGTACCTCGGCATGCTGCCCGGTGTCGGCGCCGTTGCCGCGTACATCGGCGAATGCGGAGCCCTTGCCCGGGCCGCCAAGAAGGGCCGGCGATGGATCGAAAAGTCCGCTCGGACAACGGGGTGACGAGGCCCGTTCTCGCCGCGGCAACGGGAGATTTCTTTCGTGCGCTCAGATCGCGCGATCGACTGGATTCACGGTCTGGACGCACACTGGAAATGCTCGTCGGCCTGCTATGACCCTCGCACCATAAAAAAGCCGGCCGATCGGCTGTCCCCTCCGCAGCCGATCGGACCGACTCTGTAAACCTAGGCGGGCGGGGCCCCGGGGAGGAATCGGGGAAAACCCTATTTCTTGCCCGGGGAATGACCATCGGGTAAATAAAGCCCGCGGTTCAGGGGTTGTTGGGCACCAGGATCGGGATCGGGTCCGGCAGGAACGGGATGTCCAGGTACGTCGTGGTTGTCGGTGGCACAGTAGTCGGCGGCACAGTAGTCGGCGGCACCGTGGTTGGTGGGTCGGTCGTCGGCGGTGTGGTCGTCGGGACGGTCGTGGTCGTCGTCGTGGTAGACGGCGTCGTCGTCGTGGTGGTCGTCGTCGTGGTGGTGGTGGTGGTGGTCGTGGTCGTGGTCGTCGTGGTGGTGGTCGGTGCCGTGGTGGGCGGTGTGGTGACCACCGGTGGCGGAGGCGCCCCGGCGGTCGTGGGCACCGCAACCGGCGCCTGTGGCGTCTGTTGCGGGATGGTGACGGTCTCGCCCGGCGGCGGCGCACTGGTCGGCACGAGCGCGCTGCTCAGTGGCGCGTTGCCCGGCGTCGGAGGCGTGCGGTCGGACGAGTCGACACTGGTCAAGGCGATGGCGACGCCACCGACGGCGAGCAGTGCGACGGCGGCGACGATCCCGGTGAGCGTGAGGGGTATTCGGGATTGCGACCGGCCGTCCGCGTCTTCTCGGGTGATGACCTCCGTCGCCGCGAAGGACTCCGGCAGCGCGTACGGGTTCGGCCGCTCCTCGGGTTCATCGCCTGTGTAGGGCACGACGTCGTCGGTCGGCGAATCGTCCTGCGACCACGCCAGCGCATAGGTGCTGTCGGCGCCGTCGCCGTTGTCGGCCGGTGGTGGCAGAACCGGTGCCGCGGCGGTGGCCGCCAGAGTCGCGGTGTCCGCGTTGCGTCCATACGCGGCGAACAGGGCGGCACCGACCGCGGCGTCGAGGGCAGGCTGGGGCGTTGTGACCACCGGGACCCGCAAGTGTTGCGAAACCTGTTGTACGACAAGCGGTATGGCCGCACCTCCACCGACGATCGCCACCGAAGTAACAACATTCCAGCCGATGTTGTTGCGCGCCAACAGATCTTCGAGAGTCACGAAGACACCGTTGAGCGGCCGGGCGATCAGTTCTTCGAGTTCGGCCCGGGTCACCCGGATGTCGCGACGCAGGCCGGGCAGGTCGACAGTCATCACGGTCGCGGTCTGCGACGACAGCCTCTCCTTAGCTGAGCGGCATTCGTCGCGCAGCCGCGCCAGGGACCCGACGGCGGCGGTCTGACCGGGGTCGACCTCGCCGCCGGCCGCGGCGAGGACGTGGCCGAGCAATGCCTGGTCGACCTGGTCACCGGCGAACTCGGAGTACCGCTCGGTGCGGCCGACGACGGTGAACGCCGACGATGCGTCGGCGGCCGTGATGCTGGTGCCTCCACCGCCGAAGTCGAGCAGCACGGCCACACCGCGACGGTCCAGGCCCGGGTTGGCGTTGAGCGCGGTCAATGCCGCCTCGGAATCCGGGACGAGCCGCGGCGGTGTTCCGGCCGGCGCCAGCACGCTGCTCGCGGCGAGTGAGTTGGACAGCGCGGCCGTCGCCTCCCCGCTCCAGTACGACGGCACGGCGATGGCGACGCCCGCGGCCGCGCCGCGCGTCGCCAGCGCGGCCATCGACTCGAGCGCCTCGACGACCAGCTGGTCGGCGGGATAGCTGCTTCCGTCGGCGCCGACCAGCGGGACTGGATCTCCGACGCGCTCGACAAACCCGGACAGCACCACCCCGCCCGCACGACCGTCGGCGTCACCCACTTCGGGGGCGCCGTGCTCGTACATCGTCAGCACCGAGCGGCGGATCACCGGTTCATTGCCGACGGTGGCCGCGGCGAGGTTGGTGGTGCCGACAGACAATCCCAACGCGTCGCTCATGATCCACGACACCTTAGACCGCGACGGCAAGCGCCCGCACTTGACACTCCGCGCCCCGGGCGCACGGCGGGTCTGTGCAGAACCCAATCGTCGCCACTCGATACGACGACCGGGGGTGGTGTGTTGCAATGTCGACATGAGTGACATCGACGACATCAAGCAGGTCAAATACCGCTATCTCCGCGCCCTGGACACCAAGCACTGGGACGACTTCGCCGACACGCTCACCGAGGACGTCGTCGGCCGCTACGGGGAGTCGATCGGCGAAGAGCACCACTTCACCAATCGGGATGATCTCGTCGGTTTCATGCGCAACTCGCTGGGGCCCGAAGTCCTCACCGAACATCGGGTCAACCATCCCGAGATCACCGTCGACGGCGACGAGGCGACCGCCACCTGGTACCTGCAGGACAGGGTGATCGCCCCCGACTTCAACTTCATGTTGATCGGGGCCGGCTTCTACCACGACCGCTACCGCAAGACCGCCGACGGCTGGAAGATCAGCGAGACGGGCTACGACCGCACCTACGACGCGTCGATGAAGCTGGACGCGCTCGAATTCAAGGTCAAGGCCGGTCGCGCCCTCAACATCTGAGTTATTCGGTGATGGCGATCGCCGCGCCGGGCCGCAGCCAGCGCATGATCGTCACCAGCTTCGCGTCGTCGATGGCCACGCACCCCGCGGTGGCTCCGCCGTCGGTGCTGTGCACAAAGAAGGCGCCGCCCTTACCGGGGATGCGCGCCTTGTTGACGCCCATGACGACGGCGTGCGCGTACTGCGGGATGTCGAGGTTCTCGGTGCCCGCGCTCAGCGACGTGTCGAACGGGCAGTTCGCCTCGTCGCACACCTGCATCGTGTTGTAGGTCGGGCTTTTCATGTCGCCGTCCCACCAATGGTTCGATCCGACCTGAACGTATTTCAGCCCGCTGCCCGGATCGGGCTGGGTGCCGAACGCGAAGTCGAGCGTGTAGATCCCCTTCGGGGTCATCATCGAGCCGTCGAAATGATTGGGGGACATGCCTTTTTCCCCGATCTTGGCGGGAATTCCCACGCCGCCGGCCACGGGCGCCCAGCCCGCGGCGGTGCGCTCCCACACGTCCAGTTTCGCGTCGGAGCCTCCCGTGCCCGTGACGGCGAGCACCTGGGTGGCGGCCCCGACGGAGTTCGCGAACCACGGTGGTGACGCCGAGGCGTTCGGTGCCACAAGGAAAGCGGCGACGAGAGCCACGCACAGCAGCACCGCGGACCGCAGGGACTTGCGTGGACGGTCAGGTCGCGGCGCGGTCGGCATGCACCAACTGTGCCATCCACGAACGCCATTTCGGCGCTTCTGCCGCGGCGGTGTCGGCCGCTTCGTCTCCGTAGAGGTAGAGGCTCACCATCACCCTGGCCTCACCGCCGGGGGCACAGCCGCCCACCACCGCGATTCCGGGGCAGGGCCCTTCGAGCCGCAACATGACGTCGCGGAAGTCCTCGGTCTGGTGGACCCGGTGCACCACGCCGCGCAGTTCGGGTGTGCCTGTGGGTGTTTCGAAGGGTTGGCCGACGTCGAGTCCGGCGACCCCGAGTGCCGAGGCCAACGTCGACCACGCCTGCACCATGTCACCGGGGTGCTGGGTCACCGCGAAAGCGTTGGCAGCGCGTTGCCCTGTGAACTCCCGTAGGTACAGGCGGAGCACTTCGAAGAATCCGGGCCAGCCGGTCTCGAAGCTCTCCAGTTCGCCGTCCCAGTCGTCGCGGTCGGTGAAGAGGCTGTGCACCATCCGCACGACACACCGGTCACCCGAGCGGCTTGTCACGACGACCTCCGTCGCCACCGGCGGCGCGTCACCGCTCCAGCCGTGCTCCTCGTACCCGAGCCGCTCCGGCGGCTGCCATTCGGTGATGACCGCCGGGCTGACAGCGCCGTCGCCGAAGTCGAATTCGATTGCCCCGCCGACACGTTCGTCGACCGTCGTCGGGGTGAACCAGGCACTCATGCCGGGCCCGGTGGCGATCGCGTCCCACACCTGTTCGGGCGTTCCCGGTACGAGGAACTCCATCTCGACCCATCGGCGGCCGTCGGTCTTCTTGATCGCCATCGCTAGTCCTTTCGAGTAGGCATGGGATAGGCGGCCAGCACCACACGATGGGGACGGCCGCGCGGATCGGATTCGTCGTGGAAGCGCGCAACCAGTGCGGTGACGGCGGTGGCGAGCTCGTCGGTGAATGCGGCGCGCTCGGCCGCCGACGCGAAGGTGACCGCGGTGTCGATGGTCAGCGTCGCAAGCCGCTTCTGCCGGTCTCTCGCGGTGCGCCACAGGTCGCCGACCTCGCGCACGGCCCGAGCCGCCACCGCGATCAGGAAGCTCGCGGACAGCCGGTCGCCGGCGCGGCCGGGATCAGCGGCCACGGGCCCCAGCGCACCGGGTGAGACGACGTAGGACGACGCCGTGGCGACCAGCAGCCGTTCGGTGAGCCCACCCCACCGGCGTTCACCGGCGGCGGTGACGAGGCGGTGTTGTTCGAGCGCCCGAAGGTGGTAGTTGACCTTCTGCCGGGTGATCCCGACGCGCGACGCGAGCGTCGCTGCCGACGCCGGTTCCACCAGTTCTGCCAACAGCCTGCCGCGGATCGGATCGAGGGCGCTGACCGCGGCGGCAGGATCGGTGATGACCTCCACATCCAGCACGAACGCCATCCTGTGCCTTGACAAATATTCCTGTCAACAAGCATGGCCCGATAGGTTGGGCGTCATGGAGCTCCATCCTTTGCGGTCTTTCCGTCGTCGCGGTCGTGGGATTCGCCAGATCGGCCAGGGTCTCGGCACGCTGGACCGTGAGGTCTTCGAAGCTGTCGCAGAGTCCCCGAGCCCCCTCCTCGACGCGGTGATGCCGCGGCTCACCAGGGCCGCCGACCATTCCAAGCTGTGGTTCGCGATCGCGGCGGCCCTGGCTGCATTCGGCAACCCGTCCATGAAGCGCGGTGCCACCCGCGGGGTGGCCACGCTCGCCGTGACGAGCCTTGTCACCAATCAGGGCGCCAAGCGGATCTGGAAGCGCGACCGACCCAACTGGGCGCTGATACCACTGGCCCGACAGACCCGGCGCCACCCCACCTCGAACTCGCTGCCCTCCGGGCATTCGGCGAGCGCCGCGGCGTTCGCGGTGGGCGTGGGGCTGGAGAACCCCGCGGTAGGGCTGGGCCTGGCGCTGCTGGCCGGCTTGGTCGGCATGTCACGGATTGCCACCGGCGCGCACTATCCGGGCGACGTCCTCGCCGGCTTTGGCGTCGGCGCGGGCATCGCAGTGCTGGGCGGGCGGGTCGTGCCGCCCGTCGTCGACACCCAACTGCCCAGCGCCGGGCAGCCGTTGCGCGTGGACACCCCGGAGCGCCCCGACGGCAGCGGGGTCACCGTCGTCATCAACCCCGCGTCCGGCAGCGGAACCGGCGCCCGGGTGCTCGACGAGGTCCGTGCGGCATTGCCGAAGGCCGAGATCGTGGAACTCGCCGAGGACGACGACGTCGTCGCCGTGCTCAAGTCCGCCGCGCAGCGCAGCGAGGTGCTGGGCGTCGGCGGCGGCGACGGAACGGTCGCCACCGCGGCGGCAGTGGCAATCGATGCGGGCGTACCGCTCGCGGTCTTCCCCGCGGGCACGTTCAATCACTTCGCCAAGGACATCGGCTGCGACACGACGGCCCGTACGGTCGAGGCAATTCAGCGGGGCGCGGTCTCGTGCGTGGACATGGTCTGCCTCAACGAGAAGCAAATGGTCATCAACACCGCCAGCATCGGCGCCTACCCGCGCTTCGTTCAGACTCGCGAGAAGCTGGAACACAAGATCGGCAAGCCGCTGGCCGGCATCTACGCGATGTTCCACACGTTGCGGCGCGACGAGCCGGTGCGGATCGAATACGACAACCGGACGTTGCAGACGTCGCTGTTCTTTCTCGGCAACTCGACATACCTACCGACCGGTTTCGCGCCGTCACGGCGCACCAGGATGGATGACGGCCTGCTCGACGTCCGGATCCTGGAGACCGGCCGGCGGCTGAGCACGCTGCGTATCGTCACGGCACTGGCGTTCGGGCGGTTGACTCGCAGTCCGCTCTACCACGAGCTGCGCGTACCGCAGTTCGCATTCCGGGCACCCGACGGACCGACCGTGCTCGCGCTGGACGGGGAGGTCGGTACCGAACTCGACGAGGCCAGCTTCAGCGTGCGGTATCGCGCACTTCCGGTCTTTCGTCCTGCCGTGTGACCTTCGGCGGGACGAGCAGCACACAGATCGCGAAGTACGCGTAACCCAGCGCCCAACCGGCCAGCACATCGGACGGATGGTGCACATTCAGCACCACTCGGCCGATGCCGATGGTCAGCACGACCACCGCGCCCAGCGCGACGAGCCATTTCCGCTTCGCCGCATCCACCGTCGGGAGGGTGACGGCCAGCAGCGCCGCCACGCATGCCATGACGCCGAGGGCGTGGCCGGACGGGAACGACGTCCCCCAGGCATCGACCATCGCGGTCGCCGGCCGGGGGCGATCGGCGAAGTGCTTGGCGGTCTCGGTGACCAGGCCGCTGAGCTCCACACTGACTATCAGGAACACCGCCAACCGAACGCGGCGACGGGCGAACGCCACGCAGATGACGACCAGCACCGCGATCCGGAATGCCCCGGGCCCGAGCACAGTGCAGAAGATGTCCCACGCCGTCACCCAGCCGGGGCGGCCCGACCCGAAACGATAGGCGGGGTCGAGCGCCGACGAATCGAACTGCGCGAGCCACACCCAGCCCTGGACGTAGCCGACCCACAGGAATGCGTACACGCCGATGGCGACCGCGGCGCTGCACAACAGCCATCTGGCGTGCACTTTCACCCGACCAGTCTCTACCACGATTCTCTGAGCAAATACGCCGCCCGAGACTATGCTCCGCATATGGCTGGATTCCTCAAAAGGCTGCTACGCATTGGCAAACTTCCGGCAGAGACACGCACCCAGGCCGAGGCCGAGGGCATCATCCATCTGACCGACTGCATCGGCGTCTGGGCGCGATTCACCGGTCAGATTCCGGGCCGCAGATCGGTCGGCTTGACCCGCGGCTACGGCGGGGCACTGGTGCTGACCAACCAGCGTGTACTCGCGACGGTGGGCGCGGTACCCGGGCAGTCCGGGCGCGCGGTGGACCTGCCGTGGACCGCGCACCAGTCCGGAGCCGTGCGGGGGATGCTGTCCGAGGACGGTCTGGTGCTCGACATCGCGGACCTGTCGCGAGTGGATCCACAGTTCTCGGGAACGCTCTCGCTGACGTTCAAGACCGAGCTGACGGCTGATCAGTTGACGCGGCTGCCGTCTCGCACATTCGCCTTCGACGTTCCGCCCTCGTTCGTCTACCGGATTCTCGGCGTGCCGCGCTGAGCTACCGTTCGAGCATGGCCGTTCTACTCCGGAAGCTGTTCCGAATCGGCAAGCTGCCCAGTGCGTTGCGCGCCGAGGTCGAAGCCGAAGGTGTCCTCTTTCTCTCCGAGTACGTCCCGGTGACTCGACGATTTCGCGGCACCGTGCCTGGTCTGCGCTCGGGAGGCAGCATCGCCAGCTATGTCGGCTCGTTGGTGGTGACCAGACAGCGCGTGCTGGGCACGCTGTCGTCGGTGCCCAAGCTCGCGGGCCGCACGATCGACCTCCGATGGGACGCCCCCCAAGCCGGGCCGGTCAAGGCCGAACTCTCCGAGACCGGCCTTGCTCTCGACGTCGACGTCGCCGCCATCGACAGTCGCTGCTCCGGGGAGCTCTCGCTGCACTACAAGGAACAGATCCCGCGGGACGTCCTCGCCCAGCTTCCCCGAACCTCGCTCGCGTTCGACGCCCCACCGGAATTCGTCTTCCGCGCCGTCGGCGTGCCCTATCACCCCTAGAGCCGGGCCATCTCCCGGTAGCCGTCCCACACGCTCGGATATCGCGGCCGCCAGCCGGCCGCGTCGCGCAGGCGGGCGTTGTTCACCCGCAGCGACCGCGTCATCGACGTCGACCGATTGCCCAGAACCAGTGCTGCGCGACCGGGCACCGCAAGCCACGGCCTGGCCCCCACGGCAGCCGCCATCGCGGTGCTGTTCTGTTTCGCGGTGACAGGACAGTCGTCGACGACGTTGTAGATGCCAGGCTCTGCGCCCAGGGCCGACACGACCGCGCCCGCGGCGTCGGCGAGATGGATCGACGAGACGTAACTGCCCGGACTTCCCGCCCGAAACGCCAGGTGCCTGCGCGCGAGCCCCATGATCATCTCGCTGTGGCCGGCACCTTGGCCGTAGAACAACCCGAACCTCAAAACGATTGCGTCGCCGCCACTTTCACCGAACCGCCGAGCACTCGCCTCGGCGCCGTGGTTGCCCGCCGAGATCGGATAGCGGTCGACCGGCCAGTCCTCGTCGATCCACCTCTTGCCGCCGTCGCGGTAGATCATCGCCACCGACTCCTGCAGCACCCGCGGAACACCGGCCGCGAGCGCGGCATCCACGACATTCGCCGAGCCCTGGATGCGGATGCGGTGACAGTCTTTCCACGCCGACCTCACCATGAACCGCTCCGGCGACGGCAACGCCGACGCCAGGTTCACCACTGCCTCGTGGTCCCGGAACGCCGCGCTGAGCCCGTCCCGGTCGAACAACGACACCTGCACCGACGTGGCACCCTGATGTCTGAGAACTTCGGCCTTGGCGTCGCTTCGCGCCATGGCCGTCACCTCGTGGCCCGCCGCGACCAGCGCGGGCACCGCATAGCCTCCGATGGCTCCGGTGCCGCCGGTGACGAAGACCCGCATGGCTCCACCGTAGCCTCGCAGTCAGAGTGTTTCAGAGAGTTGAAGTGGCGACGCCGAAAGGACAGCAGTGACCACAACGCAGCGGGACAACGTCCTCCTCGTGCATTGGCACGACCTCGGCCGACACCTCGGAGCCTACGGCCATGCCGATGTCGACAGCCCGCGAATGGACCGGCTCGCCGCTGAGGGGATTCTGTTCACCGCCGCGCACGCGACCGCACCGCTGTGCTCGCCCTCGCGTGGATCGCTGTTCACCGGACGGTACCCGCAGAGCAACGGCCTTGTCGGCCTCGCCCACCACGGCTGGGAGTACCGAGCGGGCGTCCGCACCCTGCCACAGCTCCTTACCGAACGGGGTTGGTACACGGCGCTTTTCGGGATGCAGCACGAGACGTCCTACCCGGCCAAGCTCGGCTTCGACGAATTCGACGTGTCGAACTCATACTGCGAATACGTCGTCGAGCAGGTGACCCGCTGGCTCGCCGACCCGCCGCAGAAGCCGTTCTTCCTGACCGCCGGCTTCTTCGAGACACACCGGCCGTACCCGCGCGACCGCTACGAACCCGCTGACGCCCGCGCCGTGACGCTGCCTGACTACCTTCCCGACACCGACGACATCCGCCAGGACCTGGCCGACTTCTACGGCTCCATCACCGTCGCCGACGCGGCGGTCGGGCAACTGCTCGACACCCTCGAGGCGACGGGCCTCGACGAGACCACGTGGGTCGTTTTCGTCACCGATCATGGACCGGCTCTGCCCCGGGCCAAATCCACGCTGTACGACGCGGGTACGGGCATCTCCCTGATCGTGCGGCCGCCCGGAGGCCGAAACCTGACGCCGAGCGTCTATGACGAACTCTTCAGCGGTGTCGACCTCGTTCCGACCCTCCTGGACCTGCTCGGCGTCGACGTACCGTCCGACATCGAAGGGCTCTCGCACGCAGGGCAATTGGTCAACCCCTCGGCCAATTCGGTGCGCACCGAGGTTTACACCATGAAGACCTATCACGACTCGTTCGATCCGATACGTGCCGTCAGGACAAAGGATTACAGCTACATCGAGAACTACGCGGCACGTCCTCTGCTGGACCTTCCGTGGGACATCGCCGACAGCGCGCCGGGGCGGGTGCTCGAACCGCTGTCCCAGGCGCCAAGGCCCGAGCGGGAACTCTACGATCTGATGGCGGACCCGACCGAGTCGTTCAATTTGCTGAATGGCGATGCCTCCGATGCCGCCCAGGCCATCGGCGACGAGCTGGCGCTGCTGCTCAACGAGTGGCGGCAGAAGACCAACGACGTGATCCCGTCGGAGTTCGCCGGTACCCGGATCGCCGAGCGCTACACCGACACCTACCGGCAGGTGCAGGGGCTCGAGTTGCCTAGTCGCAAGGCCAATGCCGCCGATCGCGGCATCGTCGAAGACCACGGTCACCGGCAATAGTTCTGCTCATCCTGATCCGAAATCCCGGTGGTGCCACCACGAAAAATTGCGGTTAAGCTCTCGCGCATGACCAGCCCGACGGCGTACCTGGTGCTCGCCTCCCAGCGCAGCGGCAGCACGTTGCTGGTCGAGTCGCTGAGGGCGACCGGCGTTGCCGGCGAGCCGGGTGAGTTCTTCCAATACCTGCCGACCACCAGCCAGTCTCCGCAGCCGAGGCAATGGTTCGAGGGTGTGGAGGACGAGTCCATCCTGCGACTGCTCGATCCCCTCGACGAAGGCAAGCCGGACCTGGCTCCGCCGGAGATATGGCGGGACTACATCCGCACCGTGGGCCGCACCCCGAACGGGATCTGGGGCGGCAAGCTCATGTGGAATCAGACCCCGCTGCTGCTCGCGCGTTCCGAAGGCCTGCCCGACCGGTCGGGCACCGGGCTGCTGTCGGCGATCCGCGACGTCATCGGCAGCGATCCCGTGCTGATCTACGTCCACCGCCCCGATGTTGTGTCGCAGGCTGTTTCGTTCTGGCGGGCAGTACAGACACGGGTGTGGCGCGGACGGCCCGACCCGGTCAGAGACGCACGGGCCGAATACCACGCAGGAGCCATCGCGCATGTCGTGACCATGCTGCGCGCCCAGGACGAGGGTTGGCGCAGCTGGTTCGCCGAGGAGGACGTACAACCCATGGACGTTCCGTATCCGGTGTTGTGGCGCAACCTCACCCAGGTCGTCGCTTCCGTCCTGGAGCAGCTCGGTCAGGATCCCCGGCTGGCGCCCGCCCCCGTGCTGGAGCGTCAGGCCGATCAGCGGTCCGACGAGTGGGCAGACCGCTACCGTGCCGACGCCGAGAGGGAGGGCCTGCCGACATGACCGCCACGACGTACGACACCGTGCACGTCGACGAGCTGCGGCTGCTGGAAGCCGAAGCGGTGCACATCATCCGCGAGGTCGTCGCCGAGCTCGAACGACCCGTCCTGCTGTTCTCCGCGGGCAAGGACTCGATCGTGCTGCTTCGCCTGGCGGAGAAAGCGTTTCGGCGCGAGGGCGAGCGAAGCGACGGGAAGAGGAACAGCCCGCTGCCGTTCCCGGTCATGCATGTCGACACCGGGCACAACTTTCCCGAGGTCATCGAGTTCCGCGATCGCAGGGTGACGTGGGAAGGCCACAAGCTGATCGTCGCGTCGGTCCAGGAGACGATCGACTCGGGTCGGGTCGCCGACCCCGGACCCGGAGCGTCCCGCAACCGGCAGCAGACACGCACCCTGTTGGACGCGCTGGAGGCCGGCCGGTTCGACGCCGCGTTCGGTGGCGCCCGCCGCGACGAGGAGCGCGCCCGCGCCAAGGAACGCATCCTGAGCTTCCGCGACGAGTTCGGCCAGTGGGATCCGCGGGCGCAGCGGCCCGAGCCGTGGACGCTCTACAACGGCCGGATCCGCCGGGGTGAGCAGGTTCGGGTCTTCCCGTTGAGCAACTGGACCGAACTCGACATCTGGCGCTACATCCAGCTGGAACGCCTTGAGCTGCCGTCGATCTACTTCGCCCACGAGCGTGAGGTCTTCGAGCGGGACGGAATCCTGCTCGCGGTCTCCGAGTACGCCCAGCCGGGCGACGGCGAGACCTCGGCCGTCGAATGGGTGCGCTACCGCACCGTCGGGGACCTGACCATCACCGGTGCCGTGCGCTCGAAGGCGACGACGATCGACGGGGTGATCGCCGAGATCTCCGCGGCCACAGTGTCGGAACGTGGTGAGACGCGCGCCGACGATCGGACGTCGGCGGCGGCGATGGAAGACCGTAAGCGCGAGGGGTATTTCTGATGGGCGCCACGAGACAGCTGTTGCGGATCACCACCGCTGGGTCGGTCGACGACGGCAAGAGCACGCTCATCGGGCGCCTGTTGCACGACACCGACAGCCTGCCCCTCGATCATCTGGAGGCGGTGACCGACGAGGAGGGTGTCGCCGACCTCGCTGCGCTGTCCGACGGTCTGCGCGCCGAACGCGAGCAGGGCATCACCATCGATGTGGCCTACCGGTTCTTCTCGACGCAGACTCGCAGCTACATCCTGACCGACACCCCGGGTCATGAGCGGTACACCCGCAACATGTTCACCGGCGCCTCCAACGCCCATGTCGCGGTGCTGCTCGTCGATGCGCGCGCGGGTGTTCTCCGCCAAACCAATCGGCACGCCAGGATCGCGAAGTTGTTGGGCATCAAGCACTTTGTGGCCGCGGTCAACAAGATCGACCTGGTGGACTTCGATCAGGGCCGCTTCAGCGAGGTCGAAGCGCAGCTGCACCAGGTGGCCGCGCGGCTCGGCGGCGCCGACATCACCGTCATCCCCGTCGCGGCCAAGCTCGGCGACAACGTCGTACACCGGTCCGCCAACACCCCGTGGTACGACGGCCCCGCCCTGCTGGAGTATCTGGAGTCCGTCGAACTGACGGCCCCGCACGCAGAAGCGCGAAGTCTGCGGCTTCCGGTGCAGTGGGTGTCCCGCCCGAGCCCGCAGCAGCGCCGCCGCTACACAGGCCGCCTGGCGGCGGGCACCCTCAGTGTCGGCGACACCGTCGTCAGCCTCCCGGCGGGCACCCGGTCCACCGTCACAGCCGTCGACACCCTCGACGACGACCGGCCGATCGCCGTTGCGCCGCTGTCGGTCTCGATCGAACTGGCCGACGACATCGACGTGGGCCGAGGTGACGTGTTCGTCAGCGGAGACGACGACGCCGTGCTGCCGGTGCTGGCCCGCGAGATCGACGCGACGGTGTGCTGGTTCCGCGACACCCCGTTGCGCGCCGGTGACCGGCTCGCGCTCAAGCAGGGCACGCGGACGGTCCGGGCGACCGTGCAGGGACTGCACTCGCGGCTGGATCCCGAAACCCTCGACGAGATCGACAATCCCGTCGAACTGGTGCTCAACGACATCGGCTCGGTCACGCTGCGTACCAGTTCGATCGTGGTCGCCGACCCGTACACCGAGAACCGCGACAGCGGCGCGTTCATCCTGATCGACGAGTCCTCCAACGACACGGTCGGGGCCGGCACCATCGTCGAGGCCCGAGAAGTCAAGCCCGGCGAGCAGACCCGCAACGACATCCGTTGGCATCCCTCGTCTCTGGAGCGCGACTACCGGAAGTCGGCAACGGGGCAGAAGGGCGCGACGATCTGGTTCACCGGCCTGCCGGCATCGGGCAAATCGACCGTCGCGGTCGCGGTCGAGCGCGCGCTGGTCGATTCGGGGCAGGTCGCCTATCTGCTCGACGGCGACAACATCCGCCACGGCCTGTCCGACGATCTCGGCTTCTCGGCGGGTGACCGCGCCGAGAACATCCGTCGAGTAGGGCATCTCACGCGGTTGTTCGCCGACGCGGGCGTGGTCGCGCTGGCCTCACTGGTGTCCCCGCTGAAATCAGACCGCGAGATCGCACGCGCCCTCAACGATGCGGCGAAGCTGCCCTTCATCGAGGTGTATGTGGCGACACCGCGCGACGAGTGCGAGAAGCGCGATCCGAAGGGCCTCTACGCCAGGGCCCGGGCGGGTGAGCTCAAAGGACTCACGGGCGTCGACGCACCCTACGAACCGCCGGAGAATGCCGACCTGGTGCTGGACACCACGGGCGCCGACATCGATCAGCTCGTCGCGCAGGTGATCGCGCTGCTCGACGAGCGCCGGGGCTGATCTATTTCACCTGCGCCACAACGAAGATCCGCCGGAATGGGAAAAACGTGGTGCCGTCGGCACGCTTCGGATAGGCCGCGTCCAACAGAGGGATCAGTTCCGCCTTGAACTGCTCCCACTGCGCGTCGCTCAGGCTTGCGCGCACCGGGCGAAGCGCCGTGCCATGGATCCATTCCAGCACGGGGTTCTCGCCGGTGAGTTCGTGCACGTAGGTGGTCTCCCACGCGTCGGCCGTGCACCCGGCGTCGGTCATCAGCTCTGCGTATCCCGCGGCCGGGCGGGTGACCTCGGACTTCTCGAAGGGGTAGTCGCGCAACAGTTCCGACCATTCGGGTCGCCGCACCAGTGCGCGCACCGACTGGTGTGAGGGGGCATCGAAGTTGCCCGGCACCTGGAACGCGATCCACGAACCCGCGGCCAGTTGCCCGGCCCAGCGGACCAGCAGCTCGGGATGCTCGGGCACCCAGTGCAGCGTGGCATTGCTGACGACGATGTCGGTGTCGGGTGCGGGCGTCCAGTCGCGCACATCCCCGATCCTCGCGTCCAGACCCCGTTCTCGCGCGGCTTCCACCATCTCCGGCGAGGAGTCCCACGCCTCGATGACGGCGCCGGGCCAGCGGGCGGTCAGCGTCTCGGTGAGATTGCCGGGACCGCAGCCGAGGTCGACGATGCGGCGCGGCTCGCGCGCGCCGACCCGCGCCATCAGGTCGTAGAACGGCCTGCCCCGGTGATCGGCGTACGTGAGGTAGACGTCCGGATTCCACATGACGCCAGTCTGTCACCGGGCTTTGGCGACCTCGGCGGTCGTGCCGAACAGCGCCTGGCTGAGGACGCGCAGGACGTCGTCGTCGGCGGCCGAGTAGTAGACGAACGTTCCTTCGCGGCGGCCTTTCACGAGCCCGGCGAGCCGCATCTTGGCCAGGTGCTGGCTGACGACCGCAGGCGCAACGTCGGCGAGCTCCGCCAGGCACGCCACCGACGTCTCGCCCTGCAGCAGCGCCCACAGCACCTTGATCCGGGTCGGGTCGCTGAGCATCCGGAACGCCTCGGCTGCCCGGCCGACCTGTTCCTCGCTCGGCATCGCGAAGCCGGGGATCGACGTGTGCACGGGGCGAGCATACTCCCGATACTGCTGGTCAGTTGTTTATCTGGACATGCACTTGCGAATATGCACGAGCATGCAGATAGGGTGGCCGTCATGACGTGCACCACTACGGATCCCACCCACCACGCGCCGGCGCCACCGCACGTCGGGGCAGGCGCGTGGACGCTCCCCGAGGTCCGCTGGGCACTGGTCGCGGTGGGGTTCTTCGCGCTCGGCGCGCTCGCACAGGTGACCGGCCAGCCTGCGTGGCATTTCTGGGCGTTCTACCTCGCGTGTTACATCAGCGGCGGGTGGGAGCCGGGGCTGGCCGGGGTGAAGGCGCTGCGGCAGCGGACCCTCGATGTGGATCTGCTGATGGTCGCCGCCGCGATCGGCGCCGCCGCGATCGGTCAGGTCTTCGACGGCGCTCTGCTCATCGTCATCTTCGCCACGTCCGGTGCTCTGGAAGCGGTCGCCACCAAACGCACCGAGGACTCCGTGCGCGGTCTGTTCGATCTGGCGCCGCCCACCGCGACGACGCTGAACGCCGACGGTGGCGAACAGATCGTCGACACCGCCGCCCTCGACGTGGGCGACGTGTTGGTGATCCGACCCGGCGAGCGGATCGGTGGCGACGGCGTGGTGCTCGACGGGGCGAGTGAAGTGGATCAGGCCACGATCACCGGGGAGCCGCTGCCCGTCGACAAGACGGCCGGCGACGACGTGTTCGCGGGCACCGTGAACGGCACTGGCACGCTTCGGGTTCGGGTCACACGGCCCGCGGCCGACACCGTCATCGCGCGGATCTCGGCGATGGTCACCGAGGCCGGGGCGAGCAAGGCTCGCACGCAGCTGTTCATCGAGAAGGTGGAGCAGCGCTACTCCGTCGGCATGGTGGTCGCGACCGTCGCGCTGTTCGGGGTCCCCCTCATGCTCGGCGAGAGTCTGCAATCATCGCTGCTGCGGGCGATGACGTTCATGATCGTCGCGTCACCGTGCGCGCTCGTGCTGTCGACGATGCCGCCGCTATTGGCCGCGATCGCCAATGCCGGCCGCCACGGCGTGCTGATCAAGTCCGCTGTCGTTCTGGAGAAGCTGTCCACCGTCAGCCAGGTCGCGCTCGACAAGACGGGCACGCTGACCGAGGGGACGCCTCGCGTCACCGAGATCCGGCCGCTGGCAAGCGGATCCGAAGACGAGCTGCTGTCGGTGGCCGCCGCCGCCGAGACTCCGTCCGAACACCCCCTGGCCCGCGCCATCGTGGCGACGGCCCGCGACCGCGGCCTTGCGGTATCTGCGGCCACCCACTTCTCGTCGACCCCCGGCCGCGGGGTCACCGCCGAGGTCGACGGCGACCGTGTCGAGGTGGGCAGTCCCGGACTCGCCGACGGTGCGGTCGACGCCATGCGCGTCGCCGACGCCATCGAGCGGCGCGGCGACACCGCTGTCGTGGTGCGGGTCGACGGACGCACCGCGGGCGTCCTGGGTCTCGCCGACAGCCCGAGGGACGGCGCCGCGGCTGCCGTCGCGCAGCTGACCGAACTCACCGGCAGCCCGCCGGTGTTGCTCACCGGGGACAACGAACGCGCCGCGGCGCGACTCGCCGACGAACTCGGGATCGGTGAGGTCCGCGCCGGTCTCCTCCCCGAGGACAAGGTCGCCGCCGTGCGGACGCTCGAAGCCGACGGGGCGCGGGTGATGCTCGTCGGGGACGGCGTCAACGACGCGCCCGCGATGGCCACGGCGCACGTGTCCGTCGCGATGGGCCGCACCGGTTCTGATCTGGCGCTCAACACCGCCGATGCGGTGATCACCCGCGACGACCTGGCCACCCTGCCTGCCGTGGTCGCCCTCGCCCGCCGCGCCCGCCGCGTCGTCGTGGCGAACCTCGTCATCGCCGCCACGTTCATCGTCGTGCTGGTCACCTGGGATCTGGTCGGCCATCTGCCGCTGCCGCTGGGGGTCGCCGGGCACGAGGGTTCCACCGTTCTGGTGGGACTCAACGGATTGCGACTTCTGCGAGAAGGGGCCTGGCGCAAGACGCCGCGTTAGCATGCGAGGCGTGGAGCCCGACAGTCTGCCCGTCGAAGAGTTGCCCATTCCGGTTCCGGATGTTCCCGGCGCCGACGCGACTGCACGGGGGCTCCCGCGCCGGGTGGATCTGACCCTCCGGCAGCGGATGATCGTCGATTCGTCGGCGATCGCCGATCTCGCACTACGGACGTCGATCGCGTCGCTTCTGAGCGCCACGATGGTGCCGTCGATCGCGGGGGCTCTGCGCCGGTCCGAAGCCGTTGCCGAGCAGAAGCAGCTGAGGTTTTATGCCGAGCTGGCCGCGGCCAAGGATCCGCAGGTGTCCTTCCCTTCGCCCCAGGAGTTGCCGCGGGTGTCGTCGCGACCCGCCAACCCGGTCGCCGAGTGGGTGGCGAAGGGCAACGTCAGCAACATCCGCTTCCGGAGCAACTTCCAGGCCGTCAACCCGGACATGCGCGATCAATGCGCGGGCTTCGTTCGCAACAACGTCGTGCACGCCCAGCACTGGCGCCACGACGACGGGCCGCGGCCCACGCTGTGTCTCATTCACGGCTTCATGGGCTCGGCATACCTGTTCAACGGGTTGTTCTTCTCGCTGCCGTGGTTCTACCGCTGCGGTTACGACGTCATGCTCTACACGCTGCCGTTCCACGGTCGGCGGGCCGAGAAGTACTCGCCGTTCAGCGGCCACGGCTACTTCGCGCACGGCATGGCCGGTTTCGCGGAGGCGATGGCCCAGGCGGTGCACGACTTCCGGTCGCTGCTCGACTATCTGGAGTACACCGGTGTGGACCGGATCGCGCTGACCGGGATGTCGCTGGGTGGATACACCTCGGCACTGATCGCCAGCGTCGACGACCGAATTCAGGCGGTCATCCCGAACGTTCCCGTCGTCACGCCCGACCGCACCGTCGACGAGTGGTTTCCCGCCAACAAGGTTGTGGCGCTTCGGGACTGGATCGCCGGCACCGACACGGAGCTGGTCGAGGCGGCCACGATGTACTCGTCACCGCTGAACTACCGGCCGCTACCGGCCAAAGACAGACGGCTCATCATCGCGGGCCTCGGTGACCGGCTGGCGCCACCGGAGCAGGCCGAGATGTTGTGGGAGCACTGGGATCGCTGCACGTTCCACTGGTTCCCTGGCAACCATGTGCTGCATGTCAGCCAGCCGGATTACCTGCGTCGTATGACGCGATTCCTGGCGCCGTTCATGTTCGACTGAGTACCGCACCTGTCGGCCATCGCAGCTGCGCCAGCGCCTGCTCGTCGATGCGCGCGGGTTGGGCGGACAGCCGTCGGTCGGACGCCGGAGCCAGTGCCGACAGCGCCGCGCGGTGGCGGCCGCGTTCAGGGGTGAGCTTGGGCAGCGGCGCCGACCCCTTCGGCCGCTCGCTGGTGCGGAGCGCACATGCCGCGGCCACCTCGGGTTGCGTTCGGCTGCCGGTGAATTCGACGGCGGTCCAGACTTCGTTGGCTCCGGAGGCCCGTGCGGCGTCCAGGGTTTCGGTCAGCTGGTCGTCGACGTTGACCCGGTAGGCCGCCAGGTGGCCGTCGCCGTCGGCGAGGCCGCGCCAGGTCTCCTTGGGCTTTTCGCCGAACAGGGCGGCGGGGTTCTCGTCCACCGACACCTCCCAGCCCAGCTCGCGCAGGTGGTCGGCCAGTCGCCGCGCCGACAGTTGCGCGGTGTCCTGCAGGGGAAGTCGCGACGATCGCGCCGTCAGGGCCGCGACGTTGTCGGCCGCTCCGAGCGTCAGTGCGATCCACGTGGTTCGTGCACCCCCGATGTCGCGGCTGAGCACCCGGACCTTGTCGAAGCTGATGCCGTAGCGATCCAGGTAACCGGCCACGAGCGTCAACGGCAGCTCGGCGGTCTCGCCGGGCTCCACGCGCAGCGCCACGGTGGCGTACTCGCCGGGCCGGGCGCCCGCGCCGGTGCGGCCTGCCAGCATCGCGATGCGGCGCCCGATCATCGTGGTCATGAAAAGCCCACGCCACCAGGCGAAGAGGATCACCACGGCCGCAACGGCGGCACCGAGCAGCCAGCGATCCGCGGTCGTCTGCCACGGATAGGCCATCGCCGCGGGCACGACGAACAGCGCAGCCAGAGTCAGGCGGACGATCATGACGAACTGTCCTTTCGTTTCGCGTTCACCACGAACGCAGCAAGTACCAGCAGCGCCAACGCGCCGACCCCGGCGAACGCGACCACCCGTGGCAGCGGATCGTCGGGCGCGGGCACAGCCGGCGCGGCGACCTGCTTCACGGCGGCGGGGTCGACGTCGGCGTCGACGGGCACATTCCAGGTCAGGGCGGCGACCGGATCGATCGTGCCCGCACCCACCAGATTCGACGGCGAGCGCGCTGCGGTGTGCGCGGTGCCGGTCAGACGGTCGACCACCGCCTGCGCGGTCATCGCGGGAAATCGGCTGCGCACCAATGCCGCAACTCCGGAGACATAGGCCGTCGCGTAGCCGGTGCCGCTGATGGGGTCCATCTGCTGCTCGTTGTTGAGCATGCCGTTGGCGAGGCCGCCCGCCTCGTCATTGCTCACCGACGTGATGTTCTCGCCGGGGGCGGCGATTCCGACCCAGGGGCCTGCCATCGTGTACGGCGAGGGCTGCCCGGTGGATCCCAGCGAACCGACGGACAACACGTACTGCTGCCACCATGCCGGAATCGACAGTGCGGTGACGCCGTTCCAGTTGCGCGGGTCGGCGGGCAGCGCGGGGTCGGACAGCGGGTTGGTTGTGCAGCCGGTACCGGTGTCGCCTGCGGCGGCCACGATCACGACGTTCTTCTCGACGGCGGCGTAGCGCAGGGCCGCACCGAGTTCGTTCTGATCGACCTCGAGGCCGGCCGGAATACAGGTCACCGAGGAGATGGAGATGACGCGGGCGCCCATGTCGGCCGCGCGAACGACGGCGCGGGCCAGGGTCTGAGTGTCCACGGTCGCGCGCGTGAGGACGGGATCCTCGCCGGAGTCGCGCGGGGTGTAGCGGGGTGAGCTCTGCCGGATCGCGAGGATGCGCGCGGCCGGCGCGACACCTGAGAAGCCGTCTGTCCCGGGCTGTCCCGCGATCAGACCCGCCACCAGTGTGCCGTGCCCGTCGCAGTCGGTGAGCCCGTCGCCGGCCTCGAGGTAGTCGCCCCCTGCCTCGACGTTGGGCAGGCGCGGCCCCGGCTTCACGCCGGTGTCGATGACCGCGACCAGCTGGCCCTCTCCCTTGCTGTGGGTCCACGCCTCGGACAGGCCCAGCGACACCTGGATCGGGCTGACCGCCGCGGGGTCGGAGCCCGGGATGACGCCACTGGTGACACACGGGTTGCGTTGTGCCATGGCCTGGACGGGTCCCGCGCTGCCTGCCGGTGGCGTGGCTGCGGGTTCGACTTCGGGCGGGGGAATCGCGCCCGCCGACGCTCCGCTCATCACGAAGACACCGGCCGTCACCGCGAGCACGGCGAACACGCGCTCAAACTTCATGCGTCAGAACCCGTTCAGGACCCAGGTGAACAGGCCGACCAGGTAGGCCATCACCGGGATCACCGACGCGTCGAGTCCCGCGGCGACGAACCCGAGCAGGCGGCGCATGGGCAACGAGTACGTATCGGGCTGTGCGACGCGCGGATTCAGCGCCACGATGGCCCACGCCACCACCAGCACAGCCAGCACGGCCAACGTGACCCATGCCGCGGAGTACTGTCCCGATAACGCGAACAGTCCCAGAAGCACGACGGTGAGCAGGTAGGGGTGGGTCAGCAGCCATGCCTTGCAGGTGGCGGAATCCCACACCCGAGCCCGCAGGGCGGCGGCGATCGCGGTGGCGGCGACCAGATACCACGTCCACGGCGACACCGTGCCGTCACCGGTGATCGAAGGCCACAGCACGACCACCGAACCGGTGACGGCCAACAGCACACCCGCGGCGATGAAACCGGTCTGATGCGCGTCGCCGGCACGGATCCGACGGGGCAGGTCTTCGAGCACCCGCAGGGGCGGGGCCGACGGCGTCGGGTCTCCCGGGGCCGGGATCACCGGGACGGGAAGGCGCGCACACATCGCCGACAGCTGAGCCGCCTGCACGGTGATCAGCAGAGCCACCAGAATCAGTGCGCTGCCGATGCTCACCGGATCCAGCGTCCACAGCGTCGCAGCGGCGGCGGCCAGCGCGACACCGACCGCGCTCGCCGCGGCGGCGGTGAACAGCGCGATCGCACGCTCCCCGACGGTGATGCTGATGATCGACCACGCCGCGACCCCCGCGGCGCCAAGGAGTACACCCGACGAACCGAACTCGCCGGGCACTGCGAGCGCGAAGGCTGCGGCGACCGAGGGCAGTGCGGCCGCGGCGAGCGCAGTCGCCAGCCGTGGCGAGCCCGCCCTGGCCAGAAGCGCCCCGAGCACCGCGGCGACAGCGACGCCGCTGACCGCGAACAGCCCGAACATCGAATCGGTGGCGAGCCGGTGGGCGACGGCCAGCGCGGTCGCGGCGAGGATCAGGCCGATGACGGCCAGCGTCGCCCCCCGCTGGATCTGCGTTGTGCCCCAAGGCCGTTCACGCTCGGCCGAGAAGATCATCGCGGCATCGGCGATGTCCTCGACGATGCGCGGAGCGGGCGGCCCGGCAGGTATCGGCTGCAGTGCGAGGAGATCGCCGTCGACGACACCGACCGTGTTCAGTGTCGCATCCAGGCTGAAGGGCGCCCCGCCGATCGGCGCGAGACTCACGAGCTCAGCCGCGCCGGCCGTTTCATCCGAGGGCGCGACGATGCGCTGCACCGCGGGGATGATCTCCCGCAGAGGGAGCTGCGCAGGCAACGCGATCTCGGTGAGCCGGCCGCTGCCGTCGGGCTCGCCGTCGGTTTCCGTCGCGGTGAGCACGGCGACGCGCACGATCGGCATCACCGCACCGAACGCGTTGTTGGTTCTCAGAGCAGACTCTGGCATCTATCTTCTTCTCTCTCAGCAGTACGTTCGTCGAAGTCTCGGGTCAGCGCATGGTTGGGAAACCATGGGCCGTCGGGCAGTGCGGCGCTGAGGCGCTCGACCGCCGCTGCTATCGCCGGCGCGGTCCCCGGGGCGAAGGTGGAGATCCACTCTCCGTCGAATGCCTTGGATGGACTCACCAGAACCCGACCGAGTTCGGTGTCCACGATGCTGACGCCGACATCGGTGCTCACCCGATGCCCGTCGCGGTGCTCGCCGGCCACGATCTCGACGTAAGTCCGGGGCTGCTCGAACGCCGCCACCACGACGGGGCGCGCGCCGGCCGGGATTCCCAGGTAGTCGAGGAGCTCGTGAACCGCAGCGCCGGTGCGGATCTGGTGGTCGGCTTTGGCGCCGACCCGCGCGGGCAGCGAGAACCCTTCGAATCTGGCCGGCGCGCGTCCGGACAGCCCGACCGTCAGCGCCGGCACCAGGGCCTGGGGATGGTCGATGTCCATCGCGGTGAAGGTGATCAGTCCCCCGCTGCGCAGCGCCACGACCGTGCCCGACCCGTCACGCGCGACGATGCCGCGCAACATCGCGCCGCGTGCACCCACGAATCGCAGCTCGAGCCATTGCGTGGGCCTGCATACCTTCCGGATCCATTGAGCCACCGAAGGATCGATGACCCGGTCCGCGGTCAGCACCCCGGCGCGGGTCAACCGCTCGACCTGGTTCCGCTCGAAAGCCCCACGCTGCGACAGGTCGCTGTAGGCGGGCGTGACCGCCAGCACCCACGGATACGACCCCGCGCCGAGGATGTCGGCGAGAAACCAGGCCGAGTCGGCGTTCAGCTCGACTGCATTAGCGCGCACTGATACCTGTCAGCCCCACTTGGCGCCTTCGGCCTGGTCGCGCGCGGCCATCGACGTGGTGTTCATCTCGTGCGTGCTCGCCATGGCGCGGTAGGCCCGCACCAGTTCCTCCATGCTGGTGTTCCACTGCGCCTGCCAGGCCTGGTAGGTCATACCGGTCTCGCCCTGCCAGGCGCTCCTGAGCGCGGCCTGCTCGGCGGCGATGTCGGCACCGATGGCCTGCAATGCCCCTGCGTACGAAGCCATTTCACCCGCGTGGTTGAGCATCGCCGGGTAGTTGTACATGATCTGCGACATACGAGTTGTTCCGATCAGACGACGGGGTAGTTGCTGGCGGCGGTGGCATCCTCGGCGACGTACGAGCCCGCGGCGTCACCGACGTTGGCCTGCGCGATGTCGAGCAGCGCGTTGATCTTCGCCGAAACCTCGACGAAGCGGGCGTGCGCGGCCTGGAACGCGCCTGCCGACTCGCCCATGTGGAAGGCCTGCGCGGACTGCGCAGCACCCTCGGCCTGGGCGATGGTGCTCCGCATCAGTGCCGCTTTGGCGCCGAACGCCGCCTCCGAGGCGACCATCTGCGGAATATGAGCATCCAAGAGGCTCATGGGTTTTCCTCTCTGTTGTGGTGGTTCTCTCGATCATCTGGTTCTTCTGAGGAATCCCATGAACCCGGCAGCATGGGCTCCTTGGGTCCCCCGCCGAATGTGCCGCCGGCCAACGTGGCCAGGCCGGCGGCCTCCTCGGTGTCCTTCGAGACGGTTCCGGAGAATCCCATGGGCCCGGCACCGCGAGCGGATGCGGTGACGCGGGGCTCGGGCGCCGCGACGGGCGGTCCCTGGTCGGGCTCTTCGTAATCCATGTAGGCGTCGGCGTAGCCGCGGCCCTTGATCTCGTCCTTCTGACGGCGACGGCGCTTGCGTCGTTCCGCTGCCGAGGCGGCCACGCCCGACGCCGCGGCGGGAATGCCCGACGCGGGCGCCTTCGCGCTCGTCGTGTCGCGCACCGTCGGCGAGAAGCCCTCGCCGGGATCGCGGCCCGCGATGACGTAAGGCACGAACGGCGCGGCGGCGGTCGCGGCCGTCCCCGACGCAGGCGCCGTCCCGGTGCTGACGGTGCTCGGCGAAACGGGGGCCGTGCCGGGGGCAGGCGGCGCGGACATCACAGGAGGCGGGTTGGACTGCTCGGCGCGGGTGGGCGCGGGTCGTTCCGCGGCGGGCTCCTCGGCAGGCTCTTCAGCGGGCGGGGTGTTGAAGAGCTCGAGCAGGCGCTCCAGCACGCCCGCGACGATCGCGAGCGTGGTGATCAGCAGCGGCAGCAGGAACAGCGACGGGTAGAGGATCGAGGCGCCGACCCAGGAGACGACCTGGTACACGACGGCGAACAGGAAAGGCCCCCATGTGATCAGGGCTTGGAAAGGGTTCGTCAGGAAGTCGGTGATCAGCTGGATTGTGTTGCCGATCGGATCCATCAAGAACCTGATGATCGGCTCGAACAGGAAGCGCAGGATCTCGCCGTAGAACCTCAGCAGGTCCTCGATGATCCCCGAAACACTCAGTGCCGAACCGGCATCGGCGGCCATCGGCTGCGCGGCCAGCGCGGAGGAGTCGGCGGCTGCCCTGCCTGCTTCCCCGACTCCGGGCTTCAGCACGAAGGGAGCCGGGGTCGACGCGGGCGTCGCGGCGAGCGCCGCCCCGGACACGGCCTGATAGGTCGCCATCGCGGTGGCGGCCTGGATCCACATCCGCACGTAGTCGGCTTCGTTCAGTGCGATCGGGATCGTGTTGATACCGAGGAAGTTCGTGCCGACGAGGACGGCGTGGGTGGTGTGATTGAGAGCGAGTTCCGGCATGGACGGGATCGTGGCCAGCGCGGTGGAGTAGGCGGCTGCCGCCGTCTCGTGCTGAACTGCCGCAGCTGCGCTGTTGGCGCTCTGCTGGGCCAGCCACGTCAGGTACGGGGTGTGTGCGGCGACGTACTGTTCCGAGCTCGGGCCCTCCCACGCGCCCGACTGCACGCCGGCCAGGATCGTGGTGAGTTCAGCTGCCGCGGTGGCGTATTCCGCGCTGAGACCTTGCCAGGCGGCCGCTGCGGCCAGCAGCGACCCGGGGCCGGGGCCGCTGCTGATCAACGCCGAGTGCACCTCGGGCGGCAGCGCCATCCAGACGGGGGCTGTCATCTAAACCCCGCGGGCGATCAGGTAGGTCGACGCGGCCATCGCGTCGCCGCCGGCGTAGCTGGCGGCGGATTCGGCGACACCGAGCCCGGAACGGCCCAATTCCTGGACGCCCTGGGCCACCGCCGCCTGGTGCTGCGAACCGCTGGCGCTGAAACCGGTTGCGGTCTGTAGCGATACCGCGTCGGCGGCGGGTGGCAGGACGGCGGTCACCGCGGGGGCAGCCGCCGCGTGGGCAGCGGCCATCTTCGCGGTGAGCGCTTCTACGGCGGCGCTGGCCGCCGTCAGACCTTCGGGAACTACTCGCAGTGTCATCAGCTGTATTCCTTTCCACTGGGTCCGGATTGCGCGGTCGCCCCTTCGTCGGCGAGGGGGTTGACGAGTTGGACGAACGCGGGGGTGTCCGTGTCGTCGAGCAGCATGGCCCGGCCTGCAGGAAGTCTGCTGAACCGGTGGCCTCGAATCTTGCCGCTGTCCTGTGGATTTCCCGACAGCAGCAGCGTGGTCGCCTGCAGGTCGTTGAGCCGCCGCAGCAGCGGCGCCGTCATGACGGCGTGCGCCGAGCCTGCCGCGCGGGCGGTGACGATCACCCGCAGGCCGAGTTCGGACGCCTGGGCCAGTAACCCGATCACCGATGTCCACGGCCGTTGCCCCGCGAAGGGACCGCTCATCGCGGGACCGTCGGGGATCTGGTCGACGTCGTCGATGATCAGGTAGTGCAGATGGTTGCCGGCGCCATCTCCATTGCCATTGCCGTTAATGCCGCCGTTGCGGTACGTCCACCCGCTGAGTTCCTGCGGGCTCAGACCCGCTGGCGGACGGCGCTTGTCGAGCAGCGAGGACAGGCCGAGCATGGCGGGCAGAATCCGGTCGACGTTGGGCGTGTACTCGTTGTCGGGGAAGATCGGCTCGTCGACGAGCTGCAGCCGCCGGTCGATCACCGTGAACGCGACCTGGTCGCTCCGCGAGTTTTCCCGGATGGTGCGGATCAGGTGACGCAGCAGCGTCGTCTTACCGGTCTTGGTGTCGCCCAACACCATCATCAGCGGATTGTCGGCGAAGTCGACCGCGACGGGCGCGAGGTCCTCTTCGCGCTGGCCGACGACCACACGCTCGGGGGCCGGGTACAGCGACCCGAGCGCCCTCGGCGAGAGGTTGGTCGGCAGAAGCCGGACCGGCGGTGCGCTCTGCCCGGGGTACCGGGCGTTGAGCGCCGGAATCGAATCCACAGCGGGGCGCGCGAACAGGAAGTGCTCGGCGTCCATCGTGAGGCCGCGTCCCGGCTGGTCGGCTGGAACACTTTCCGCGGGCCGGCGCAGCGCTGTGTTGTTTCCGTGGGCGACGCGCACATTGCTGTCGTGGGCATCGTGCAGTCGCAGTTCCAGCCGCAGCCCGAGCCCGTCGCGCATCGCGAGCGGCACCTCGAGCCAGTTCGGGGTCGTGATGACGACGTGGATGCCGTAGGGCATTCCGGTGTTGGCCAGCTCGGTCACTTTGGACAGCAGCGGGTTTCGCGTGTTGAAAGTGTCGGTGTTGTCCCTGCTGAACGCGTACAGGTTGTCGACGATGAGGAAGACCTCGCCGTAGCCGTCCTGGTATCCGGAGCCGCTGTCGCTGTTCCCGGTCGCCGCTCCGTGGCGCTGGCGGGCCCGCAGCAGCTGTTCGAGTTCACCGAACGTACGCCGAATCCGTTCCGGCTCCAGCGGTGAGGCCACACTGCCGACGTGCGCGAGACCGTCGAGCGCGCGCAGCTGGCCGCCGCCGTAGTCCAGGCAGTAGAACGTGATGTCGCCGGGAGCGTGCAGCGCCGCTGCCGACAGCACGAAAGTTTGTAGCGCCGTGGACTTTCCGGACTTCGGACCGCCGTGGATGACCATGTTGGCGGCCGCGGACGTCGCGTCGAAGATCAGCGGGTCGCGGCGCATGTCGAAGGGCCGGTCGATCTCACCGAGCGGCCACCGCCACTGGCGTGGCGAGACACCGGAATTCTCGAGCACCTTGCGCAGCGGGATCGGCTCGTCGAGCGGCTGCAGCCACAGCCGGGGCGCGCGGGGTCCGTACTGCGCGAGCTGGTCGCCGATCGTGGCGATCAGCTTGCGGGGCGGCAGCACCTCGACATCGGCTCCGTCGTCGACGATGACCGTGTCGGGCTCGGGGTCGACCCAGCCGGCGTTGAACAGCTGAGGCTTGGGAATCGCATGCACCACAATCGATGTGTCGACGCGCGGCGGTTCGTAGATCCCGTCGACGTAGGTGCTGCGGAACTTGACCGGCAGGGCGCCCGGCGCGGGGACCAGGAAGCCGACGCCTTTGTGGTCGCGGCCCGATTCGATGTGGTACGCGTCCTCGACGCCGATGATCTGGCGGGACACGCTGGGGCTCGCGACCTTGAGGCCGATCCGGTACGAGGTGTTCTTGTCGATGTCCTTGATCCGGCCGACGTCGAGCGTCTGAGACGCGAACAGGATGTGGATGCGGAACGAGCGGCCCTTGCGCGCAACATAGTCGAACAGGTCGGCGTACTCGGGGTGCTCTGCCAGCATCAGGGTGAACTCGTCGGCCACGACCAGCAGGGTCGGGATCGGCGGTAGGTCGGCGGCATCTCCTGCCCCGGAAAGCCGGGCGTTCTCGTATTCGGTGACCGAGTTGAACGCGCTGCCCTGCACGCGCCGCCCGCTCTCCTTGAGCAGCTGTTCGCGGCGTGCGACCTCGCCGCGAAGGGTGTCGGCGAATCGGTCGGCCAGCGAACGCTTTTCGGCCATGTTCGAGATGACGGCGACAACCTGCGGGAAGTTCCGGAAGATGTCGGCGCCCGCCTCGCCCTTGAAGTCGGCGTAGATGACGATCAGCCGGTCGGCGGAATGAGTTGTCAGCAACGACAACAGGATCGACATCAGCGTCTGCGACTTACCCGAGCCCGTCATGCCGATCATCAGTCCGTGCGGTCCCATGCCGCCTTCGGCTTCGTCCTTGAGGTCGAAGATCAGCGGCTCGCCCGTCGACGTCACACCGATCGGAACCCGCAGCTCGTCGTCTCGGTTGCGCGGCGCCCACAGTGCGGCGACGTCGAGCGCCGATGCGTCGGGGATGCCCAGCAGCGTGGTGAACGTCGCCCCGCTGGTGGTCGTGGACCGGCCGTGGCTCGGATTGGAGTCCCACCGCGACAGCCGGCGCGCGATGTGCCGGGCGTCGGCGGACCCGAGCCGGTCGGCCTTGTCGATGTAGGCGGCCCAGCTTCCGTTCTGCCAGCGCTCGATCCGGCCGCCCGCAATCCGCAGGATCGGTCGTTCGGGGTCCGAATACTGCTCGCGGTGCGGTTCGCGCATCGAGCGATGGATCAAAGTCACGTCCGCCACGCCGCGGCCGACGAAGTCGTCGGGGTCGGCGTCGGGATCGTCGACCACGATGAGCAGGTGCTTGGCGCTGGTCGCGCCGTCCCCGGTGAAGGCGCCCCGCTCGGCCAGTGCAGGCGCGAGCATCCTGCGCAGCTCCGCCGCGTCGGAAGCCAGGTAGCGCGCCGGACCGACACCGTCGACACGACCTGGCACGTCGACGTGGGGCAGCCACTTCAGCCACGACCACGAGGTGGTTTCCAACCCTGCTCCGGCATAGGCGATTCCGAGTACCGACGGGTCGTGCCACGTCACTGCCTGAGCGATCCACGCGCGCAGCGCCCCGGTGACCTCGCTGTCGTCACCGAGCAGAGTCACGCGCGACACCCGGGTCAGCTCGATGCCCGCGGGGGCGTTGTGCAGGGTGCGCTGGGTGTCGAGCAGGCCGCGCAGCGTCGTGTGCGACACCGGCTCCAGGTCGACTTCGTCGGCGGTGTCCTTCACGCGCAGCGTGGCGCCGAGCGCCTGATCCTGCAGACCGGCACGCAGCACCAGGAAGTCGGCGTCGTGCGGATCGCGTTCCCACTGCCTGCGGGTGCCCGGAATACTCCCCAGCGCAGCCGGTTCGGGGTGCGACCAGTCGAGGGCGGCGCGCTGCTCGTCGGCATGGGCCCGCACGTTGTCCCGGACGACCGACAGGTACCGGAGATAGTCGGCGCGCTCGGCGTCGACCTCCTCGGTGCGCATCTTGTTGTCGCTGCCCCGATAGAGGGCGGTGGCCGCCAGTAGCAGCACGAAGGGGAAGAACAAGGTGGTCGGCGAGATGAGCCGCAGGCCCGTCGCAACGAGCGCGACGATCATCCCGACGATGAGGATGACGATCAGGTACGGCAGCGCGCGGCGCAGCAGCGACGGCGGGACCACCCGGGGAAGTTCGGGCGGCGGCTCGATGGTGATGGTGCCCTTGCGAACCACCGGTGCGGGAACCCGCCTGCGGTGTTCGAAGATCAGCCTGCTCATGGGTTCTCCAAAGGAGTGAGTTGCTCCACTCGAGCCGGCGCGGGGTTGGGCGCCAGCGTGTCGTGGGCCAGCAACGCGTCGCTGCGCGACAGCGTGGGACCCGCGGCGAACTGGGACAGCACCGACCACGGGATCGGCAGCGGTGCGGAGGTGAGGCCGAGCACCTCTGCCGTCTCGCCTGAATCGATGCCGTAGCGAACGCCGATGTCGCTCACCCAGAACAGCGATCCGCTGCTGTCGACGAAGTAGCCGGTACCAGGGGGCAGTGCGACCTGGTTGGCGGGTCCGCCCGGGGTGCCGGCGCTGACGAGCGCGACGGTACGCAGCCCTTCGGCGATCGGCAGAGCGGCTCCTGAGAGGAGGGTCAGGGAACTGGTCTGTGCGCCTTCGGGTTCCGCCCACGCGGCGCAGATGACCGGTTCGGTCGCGGTGTCGACAAGGGTGACACGCTCTGCCGGGTACGCATCGGTGTCGATCTCGGAGGCCTCCGGGGTGCGGGCGACGACGTCGGCCTCCAGTCGCGGCGGCTGCGCCAGGCCCCAGGAATTGTTGTTACGCAGAATGGCCGCGACGACCGGCGAAATCGGCTGCAGGCCTTCCATCAGCACGACGTAGTGCCTCAGCGTGTCGGCCGAGCCGTTGGTGTCGTAGGCGACGACCACCGAACCCACCGGGAACGGTTCCGGCAGGCCGAGATCCGACGGCAAGCCCGCCCCGACGATCGCCGGTGTGACCAGCGCGGACGATTCCGGGATCGCGTTGAACAGACCGGAGGCGATGGGTTGCGGCGCGGCAATGTCCACGCCGATCCCGACACCGCCGGTGACGGCGCGGTCGGCGAGGTCGATGGGACTGCGCCTGCCGTTCCACAGCAGCCAGGTCCTGCCCTCGTTCTCGGTGAGCACCGCGTGCCCTGTTGGAAGTGCCGCTGCGCGCTCGCCACCCTCGGCGGGCGGACCTGCGATCACCGTGACGCCGGTGACGCTTCCGGTCGCCGCGTCGCACACCGTCCAGTGCGCGTCACGGCCCTCGTCGGCCACCATGCGTTCCGGGGCGCCGGGGATACCGAGCATGTTCCCGCGCGGGAACTGGTCGAGTTCACTGCTCTTCACCATCGCCGGGTTGTCGGGCCTGCCCGTGATCAGCCGCGCCGAGGTCAGGTTCAGCACCGGGTGCAGTTGATCGCCCAGCCGGACGTACAGGGCCGCCGTATCACGGTCGGCCAGAACGGAATCGGTGCCCGCATCGCCGGCAGGCCTGATCAGGGAGAACAGGAAGCAGCCAACCAGCCCGGTCACCAGGATCAGCGCGCCGACGAGCACGGAGCGCGATTGTGTGCGCAACGGGTCGACGAGCATCCGGGTGTCGTGCAGGGCGACACCGGAAGCGATGCGGCGCATGACGAATCGCCAGCCGGTGACCTGGTGGCGGGTGACAAAGCCCCGCCGGTATCCGACCCGATCCGGATTCTCGTTGACCGGCGTCCGCGAGGTGAAGGAACGGCGTTCGCCGTCTGGGCCGCTCATTCGGGCACCGACAGGCCGAGGCCACGCAGCTGAGGCGCGACCGAGTTGCCGACGTCACCGGCGGTGATGGTCATCAACTCGTCGTCGGTGAAATCGTCGGATTCCGAATGATCCAGCCGGTATTCGCGCTCCTCTTCGGAACGCTCGACGAGGTTACGGACGAAGCGGCCGTTGCCCGCGATGTCCAGGCTGCGGCGCTCCACACCGTTGGCATCCGGAGTCGAGGACGCCGCCAGGTGCGCGAACAGCTTCTCCATGTCGGAGCGGGCCGCTTCCTCGAAGCGCGAATCGCGCTTTTCGGCCATGCGCGTGGCGATTTCGACGAGCTCTTTCGGTGAGTACGACGGAAAGTCGATGCTGCGGGTGAAGCGGGAGCGCAGACCCTCGTTGGCGTCGAGGAACGCGTCGAGGTCTTTGCGGTAACCGGCCACGATGACGACGAGCCGGTCGCGGTCGTTCTCCATGCGCGCCAGCAGGGTGTCGATCGCGACGAGGCCGAAGTCGTTCTTGGCTCCCGTCGACACCAGCGCGTACGCCTCGTCGAGGAACAGCACCCCGTCGAGCGCGCTGTCGATGATGGCGTTCGTCTTGGCCTCGGTCTCGCCGATGTGCTGACCGATCAGATCGGCGCGGTGCACCTCGCGGACCGTCTCCTTCTTGAGAAGGCCGAGGCCGCAGTAGATCTTGGCGACGACGCGCGCGATCGTCGTCTTGCCGGTACCCGGAGGCCCGGCGAACACCAGGTGATTGGTGCGCTGCGCGACCGTCAGACCGCGCTCCTGGCGCCTGATCGCCATCGCCACCGAACTTTTCAAGCGCGCCACCTGGTACTTGACCTCCTCGAGCCCGATGAACTCGGCGAGTTCGGCTTCGGCCTCGACGAGCAGGTGCGCCTTGCGGTCCTTCGCGCCGGGATCGACGAAATCCGCCTCGCCCGGTTCGGTCTCCGGGTCCCACGGATTGCTTCGCGCCTCGATGCGCGCGGCCGTCGTCGTCGGGATCCCGAAGCTGGTGTCCAACAGCGCTTCTTCGATCTGCGGGTTCTCCGGGTCAGCGGCGTAGAGCTCCTGCAGCAGCTGCTGGGCTTCGTCGTCCTCACCCTGGGCGCGCAGCGCCAGCGCCTTGGCGAGTCCGCCGTCGACGGCGGCGACGGCAACGGGACCCTCGGGACGCTCGAGGTGCGACAGTGCCGGGGCGAACATGCCCAGTCGAGCCAGGGCGATGCCCAGCGTGATGCGGGCGGCATGCGCGGACGTCTCGTCGAGCGTCGGGTCGGTGACCAGAGGCGTCAGCATCCGGACGACGTCGGACCAGCGGGACGTGCGGTAGAAGATCGCCACGCGTACCCAACGGGCGTCCAGCCAGTCGCGGCGCCGAGCGAGAAGGGCGCTGACCAGTTCGTCGGCCTCCTCGTAGCGGTGGGCGTCGGACAGTCGAACGGCGTATGCGAGGGCGAAGTCGTCAGGCGTGGCGGCCCGGAACTGCAGGTACAGGCCGCTGTCATAGGTGAAGCCGAGTGCGCCGGGTGAAAGCTCGATGTGGCGTTGCAGTACGCCCGCGGTGGCCGGCGATGTCTCCCAGATGGCCTCGATCACCTGCGGTGAGACATCGCCGGATGCGGCCAGCCCGATCCATGCGTCGCACTGGTCGTTGGCGATGCGCGTCAGCGCGGCGAAGCCCGAGCGCGCGGCGGTCAGGTCGGCCGGACGCCGACGATCGTGGACGGCGAGTCCGAGCGCGCGACAGCACGTGGCGAAGCGGCTGACCACGTCCTGATCGACGCGGCCCGAAGCGGGCGGGGCCGCGAGGGTGTCACTAATGTCCATGAACTCTGTGTCGCGGGACGGGTCATCTGCCCACTTCTGGACGCCGGCCCCCCGCCATCTCCCTTGCGTGGATTATGTATGGCTAAGCTAACTTCGCGCTGAAGTTAGCATCGCACAGACACAGTGTCGAGACGCACCCGTTCGGCCCGACGGGCCCGCTCACACCAGGGGGCGGCCGGTGCGAATACGCCAGTCCAGGTCCCGGAGCAGCAGGTTGAACGGGAACTCGCGCACGAATCGCGGCGAGATGCGGTTGGCGGCGCGCAGCACGGTCATCAGCTGGTCGAAACGGCGTTGCTTCTGCGGATCCCACGGCAGCCGCATCTCGTCGCGGAAGCGCTGCGGAAGAAAACCGGTGGTGATCAGCAGCGCCAGTCCTTCCGCGCGCCGCTGTAGCGGAGCCGGCAGCCTCACCCCGCGCAGCCGGGATGCCGCGATCGGGAAGAGGAACTCCCGCACGGTGTCGTCGATGTGCACGTCTTCCAGGGAGGCAGCCCAATACCGGTCGAACGCCGCGCGATCGGCAGGCCACATGCTCTCGGGGACCTGCAGCATCGTGGCCAGCGCGCGACCCTGCAGGTACAGCCGGTCGGCGGTCTCCTCGTCCATCTCCCCCACGAAGAGACGGTGCACGTCGACCACGCCCTTGTAGAGGCAAGCCCCGACCCACAACTGCAGATCCTTGTCGAAGGCGTGGTACTCGACCGGGCTCTCCTCGGTGGAGAAGACCTGCGCGTGGGCGCCGTTGACGGCCCGCCGGAACGCGGCCTGTTGCTCGGCGGTGCCGGTGGTGGACACCGCGAGGTAGGTGAATGTGGTGCGGGCCCGCTTCACCGGATGCCGATCGATGCGGCCGCTCTCGACGCGGCTCTCCAACACTCCGTACCCGACGCCTGGACGCGCCAGTTGCATGATCACGTTGGCCGGGCCGGCGAGCAGGCCGAGACCCAGCATTCCGTCGTCGGCGTGCGCCGGCTTGCGCGACCGGGTACCGGCGCCGCCCGGGGGCTGCTGAACCTGCGGTTCCGGTGCGTCGACCGACTCGTTCAGCGTCATCGGATGGTGCTCCTCTCGGCGACGGCGCGCTCTGCGCCCGCCAAATGTGCGAACGCCCGTTTCCTGATATTGCTCCCGCCGTGAGCCAGGTGTCAATATGGGAGCTATGGCCCAGGTCCGTCCGTACCGCGGGGTAGAGGCACCGCAGCGGGTCGCCGAGCGCCGACGCAGGCTCTTGGAAGCCGGCCTGGATCTGCTGGGCGGGCATCCGCACCCTGCCGACCTCACCGTGCGGGCCATCTGCGCCCGATCCGGCTTGGCGGCGCGATATTTCTACGAGAGTTTCACCGACAAGGACATGTTCGTCGGCGCCGTCTTCGACTGGGTCATCGCCGATATCGCGGCCACCACGCAGGCCGCGGTGGCCGCCGCACCCGCCCGGGAACAGAGCCGGGAGGGCATGGCCAACATCGTGCGCACCATCTCCGGCGACATCCGCGTCGGACGACTGCTCTTCAGCGCCCATCTCGACAACCCCGTGGTGGTCCGCAAGCGGGCGGAATCAGGTGCACTCTTCGCACTGCTGTCGGGCC
This sequence comes from Mycobacterium bulgaricum, assembly GCF_041287165.2. Classification (NCBI taxonomy): domain Bacteria; kingdom Bacillati; phylum Actinomycetota; class Actinomycetes; order Mycobacteriales; family Mycobacteriaceae; genus Mycobacterium; species Mycobacterium bulgaricum. The sequence goes on from NZ_JBGGKV020000003.1 coordinate 196,507, forward strand.
AGCACGCGGGGAGTGCCCTACGGCTCGAGCAGAACGACCGCCTCAAGGCCGCGGGGCATTTCGTCGTGGGGGGCGTGGCGCAGACGCTCAGCGCGTGGCTTGCGGGCGACCTCGCCTTCACCCCGGCGCAGTTGGCCACCCAGCTCGGCGCGCTGATCGATCAGCTCGCCGACCCCGCCCTCTACCGCGACTAGACCGGGATACGGCGATCCGCCGCCGTCCGCGGCGTCGCCTGTGTGTCGCTCTCGCCGAATTCCTTGGTCCAGCAGGCGAATTCCAGCGTGATGCCGTCGGGATCCAGGAAATAGAACGACCGCACGTACACACCGGGATGCACGGTCGCCGACACCTGCGCCGCGCTTTCGTCGTGGTTGAGAATCGGCCCCACCCGCACGCCTTTGGCCTTGAGCCGCTGCCGGTATTCGTCGAACTTCTCGGCCGGCACGTGAAACGCGAGGTGGTTCATCGTGCTGACGGCGCTGACGATGTCCCCGATGCCGGGGATCGCCTCCGGCGACGAGATACCCGGTACGCGGTCCGGCGCGTCGGCGAACCAGAAGAAGGCCACACAGTCACCGTTGCCGGCGTCGAAGAAGAAGTGCTGCCCGATCCCCCCCGGCAGGTCGAGCGACTTGATGAGCGGCATGCCCAGCACATTGCTGTAGAAGTCGACGGTGCGCGCCATGTCCGAACACACCAGCGCGACATGGTTGATGCCGCCCAACTCGAATTCTGTGTTGGTGTTCTGCGGCTTGATCATCATCGCGCCTTCCTGGAAGACCAAAAGTCTGGCCACGGGGCAGGAACTGAATCTAACATCAGGTCCACTTTCGGATCATCAAGACGACATCTTCTGCCGGACCACAACCACCGGGAGACCGGAACCCATGAGCCGAACCACCGCCCCCCAAGCACCCGGCGTCACCAGGGAATTCGTCGGCCTCGACTCGACCACGGCGCGGCGCGCAGGTTCGGGCGGGCACCCCTGTCAGGGCCTCTACCACCGCGGGATGGGACGCAAACCCAAGGTCGCGATGATCGCCACCCACTATCAGATCGACTTCTCCGAGCACTATCTCGCCGACTACATGGCCACCCGCGGCATCGGCTTCCTCGGCTGGAACACGCGGTTCCGGGGTTTCGAGAGCAGTTTCCTGCTCGACCACGCCCTCGTCGACATCGGTGTCGGTGTTCGCTGGCTGCGCGAGTCGCAGGGTATCGAAACCGTGATCCTGCTGGGCAATTCGGGCGGCGGGTCGCTGATGGCGGCCTATCAGGCCAACGCCGTCGACAGCCATGTCACGCCGCTCGAAGGCATGCGCCCCGCAGCCGGTCTCGACGATCTGCCGCCCGCGGACGGCTACATCGCCAGCGCCGCGCACCCCGGACGCCCCGATGTGCTCACCGCATGGATGGACGCCTCGGTTGTCGACGAAACCGACGCTGTGGCAACCGATCCCGATCTCGACCTGTTCAACGAGCGCAATGGTCCGGCATATGATGCCGACTTTGTGAAGCGCTATCGCACCGCCCAGATCGCGCGCAACGACGCCATCACCGACTGGGCCGAGGACGAATTGCTTCGCGTGCGCGCCGCCGGATTCTCCGACCGCCCGTTCACGGTGATGCGCACGTGGGCCGATCCGCGCATGGTCGACCCCTCGCTGGAGCCCACGAAGCGCCCCGCCAACATGTGTTACGCCGGTCTCCCCGCCAAGGCCAACCGGTCCACCCACGGCATCGCGGCCGCCTGCACTCTGCGCAACTGGCTGGGGATGTGGAGCCTGCGGCACGCACAGACGCGGGCCGAGCCGCACCTGGCTCGTATCGACTGTCCCGCCCTGGTCATCAACGCCGAACAGGACACCGGCGTGTTCCCGTCCGACGCGCGACGCATCTACGACGCACTCGGCAGCACGGACAAGACGATGCACTCGATGGACACCGACCACTACTTCACGACGCCGGGATCGCGGTCGGAGAAGGCGGATACGATCGCGAAGTGGATCACGCGCCGCTGGTGACCGTTCTCGCCCACTTCGTCCCGGGCGACAAGGTCATCGATTTCCTTGCCCCTCAAGCGGATTGGCTCCGCGTTCGATACTGCGCCGAAGACGACGACGAGACGTTCTACCGGGAGCTGCCCCTCGCCGACGTGATCTGGCATGTGCTGCGGCCTCTTTCGGGTGACGATCTCGCCAGGGCGACGAGGGCCAAACTCGTCCACAAGCTGGGCGCCGGGGTGAACACCATCGACGTCGACGCCGCGACGGCGCGCGGTATCGCCGTGGCGAACATGCCGGGCGCGAACGCCCCGTCGGTGGCCGAGGGCACGCTGCTGCTGATGCTCGCCGCGCTCCGCAGGCTGCCTGAGCTCGATCGGGCAACCCGCGCCGGCAAGGGCTGGCCGTCCGACCCCACACTCGGCGAGACCGTCCGTGACATCGGCGGCTGCACGGTGGGCCTCGTGGGCTACGGCAACGTGGCCAAGCAGGTCGAACGCATCCTGGTGGCCATCGGCGCCGACGTGCTGCACACCAGCACCCGCGATGACGGCGAGCCGGGATGGCGCGAGCTGTCCGCGCTGCTGGCTGACAGCGACATCGTGTCGCTGCATCTTCCGCTGACCGAGGCCACCCGCGGACTGATCGGACGCGACGCGCTGGCGTCGATGAAATCGGACGCGATCCTGGTCAACACCTCCCGCGGCCCGATCGTCGACGAGGCGGCGCTCGTCGACGCGCTGCGCTCCGGCGGCCTGGCGGCCGCAGGCCTCGACGTCTTCTCCGCCGAGCCGGTCCCTACCGACAATCCGCTGCTCACCCTGCCGAATGTGGTGCTCACGCCGCACGTCACCTGGTACACCGCCGACACGATGCGCCGCTACCTGGAGTTCGCCGTCGACAACTGCGAACGGCTTCGTGACGGACGCGACCTGGTCAACGTGGTGAACCAGGTCGCGGGGTAACCTCGTTCCCAACCAACCGGTTGGGGCCGGTCACGACGAGGTGAAGGGTGTAGCCATGCCGATCGCGATCCTTGAAGAGCACAACGACCTCGCCGACTCCGTGCGCGCGTTCGTGGAGCGGGTCGCGCCGTCGGAGGTGCTTCACGAAGCCCTCGAGACGCCGATCCCGAACCCTCCGCCGTACTGGAAGTCGGCTTCCGAGCAGGGTCTGCAGGGTGTTCATCTGGCGGAGTCGGTCGGCGGGCAGGGGTTCGGCATCCTCGAGCTCGCCATCGTCGTCGCCGAGTTCGGCTACGGGGCGGTGCCGGGCCCGTTCGTCCCCTCCGCCATCGCCAGCGCTCTGATCGCCGCGAACGATCCGCAGGCTGCCGTCCTCAACGATCTGGCGTCGGGTGAGGTCATCGCCGCGTATGCCCTCGACTCGGGCCTGACGGCGACACGGCAGGGTGACAGCCTGGTCATCCGGGGTGAAGCCCGCGCCGTGCCCGCGGCCGCGCAAGCCTCGCTGCTCGTCCTACCGGTCTCGATCGAATCGGGTGAGGAGTGGGTGGTTCTCGACGCCGCCGACCTGGAGATTGAACCCGTGCAGAGCGTAGACCCGCTGCGGCCGGTCGCCCACGTACGCGCAAACGCCGTCGAGGTCGGCCCCGAAGCGGTGCGGGAGCGCGTACTCGGCAACCTCAGCCGAGGGCATGCGCGCGCCCTGATGTCGACGCTGCTGTCGGCCGAGGCGATCGGCGTTGCGCGCTGGGCCACCGACACTGCGGCCGCCTACGCCAAGATCCGCGAACAGTTCGGCCGTCCGATCGGCCAGTTCCAGGCCATCAAGCACAAGTGCGCCAACATGATCGCCGAGACGGAGCGCGCCACCGCCGCCGTGTGGGATGCCGCGCGGGCGATCGACGAGGCCCGCGACAACCCGGACAACGCCTACGAATTCGCCGCCGCGGTGGCCGCCACGCTGGCCCCCGCCGCCGCACAGCACTGCACCCAGGACTGCATCCAGGTCCATGGCGGTATCGGCTTCACGTGGGAACACGACACCAACGTCTACTACCGCCGCGCCCTGGTGCTCGCGGCATGCTTCGGGCGCGCATCGGACTACCCGCAGCGTGTCGTCGACATCGCCACCTCGACGGGGATGCGAGAGCTCAACATCGACCTCGACCCGGAAACCGAGAAGCTGCGTGACGAGATCCGCGCCGAAGTCGCTGCGCTGAAGGAGATCTCGCGGGAGGAGCGCAACGCCGCGATCGCCGAGGGTGGCTGGGTCCAGCCGCACCTGCCGGTGCCGTGGGGGCGGGCGTCGAACCCGATCGAGCAGATCATCATCGCGCAGGAGTTCTCGACCGGCCGGGTGAAGCGACCAGCCATGGGTATCGCCGCGTGGATCATCCCGTCCATCGTCGCGTTCGGCACCGACGAGCAGAAGGAACGTTTCCTGCCGCCCACCTTCCGCGGCGAGATGATCTGGTGCCAGCTGTTCTCCGAGCCGGGCGCAGGTTCTGACCTGGCGAGCCTGACCACCAAGGCCACGAAGGTCGAGGGCGGCTGGCGGATCACCGGGCAGAAGATCTGGACGACGGGTGCGCAGTACTCGCAGTGGGGTGCCCTGCTCGCGCGCACGGACACGTCCGCTCCGAAACACAACGGCATCACCTACTTCCTGCTCGACATGAAGAGCGAGGGCGTCGAGGTCAAGCCGCTGCGTGAGCTGACCGGCAACGCGATGTTCAACACCGTGTTCATCGACGACGTGTTCGTCCCCGACGAGTTGGTGCTCGGCGAGGTCGACCGCGGCTGGGAGGTCAGCCGCAACACCCTGACCAACGAGCGGGTTTCGATCGGCAGCAGCGAGCCGCCGTTCCTGCCCAGCCTGAACGGGTTCGTCGAGTTCGTCGGCAAGGGGCACTTCGACCAGATCGCGCAGAATCACGCCGGCATCCTGATCGCCGAGGGACATGCGGCGAAGGTCCTCAACATGCGCTCGACACTGCTGACGCTGGCCGGTGGCGACCCGATGCCCGCCGCGGCGATCTCGAAGCTGCTGTCGATGAAGACCGGCCAGGGCTATGCCGAGTTCGCGGTGGCCTCGTTCGGGACCGACGCCGTGGTCGGCGATCCCGGGGAGGACACCGGCCGCTGGGCGGACTACCTGCTGGCCAGCCGGTCCACCACGATTTACGGCGGCACCTCCGAGGTGCAGCTGAACATCATCGCCGAGCGCCTGCTGGGACTGCCCCGCGACCCCTAACGCCAGTCGGTGACAACCAGATGTCGAATCTGGTTGCCGCCGTTGCGCTTCGCTTCGTACATCGCCCTGTCGGCGTTGCGGTAGAGGGCGAACACGAAGTCGTCGAACTCGCGCGGAGAGATGTCGGCGATGCGTCCGACGGCGGCGCCGACACTGGCCGTGACCCGATAGGGCATCCGGTCGATGGCGTCGCAGACGTCCTGCGGGATCGGTCCCGGATCGTCGCTGTCGAGGAACTCCGCGATGAGGAACTCTTCGCCGCCGATCCGGCCGACGAGGGTTCGGTCCGGCGACATCGTCCGCAGGATGGCGCCGACCGCGACCAGGGCTCTGTCGCCGACGTCGTGCCCGCTCGTGTCGTTGAGGTTCTTGAAGCGGTCCAGATCGATCATCGACACGCTGAGGTACTCCTCGCCCGAGCGTTTCGACAGCAGTGCGACGCTGAGGCGCTGGAACAGTGCTCGCCGGTTGAGCAGGCCGGTGAGTGGATCGCGGTCCGAGTCCACCACGTCTCCGCCGAGCGTGTGCACGACGAACTGCAGCCAGAAGGGCACCAGGGTGTTGACGACCTGCCCGAGGGCGAAGACGGCCAGCGTGAGGAAGGCGTCGCCTCCGGCCGTCACGTAGCCGTATGCGAGGAACGCGCCGACGAGGACCACCGTCGCGATGTGGTAGAGCATCAGGCGGGACGTATGACAGCACGCGATGTAGCCGCCGGTCACCGCGAACGCGGTGACGCCCACCAGTCCGACCATCTGATTGGGCTGGACGAGGCAGACGATGGCGATGCTCACGTCGAGGACCACCACGAACGCCACCGACTCTGGTCGCGAAGGCCAGGAGACCAGCCACAACATCGCGCAGCCGATCCCGTTGGCGACCGCTGTCCATCCGAGTGCCGCCGCGAGACCGCTCCGGGCGTCGGATTGGCTCAGGTTCAGCGCGACCGCCACCGTCACCAGCGACAGGGTGATGACGACGATGACTGCGCGCGAGGCGTGCAGCAGCCGCCGTGACTGCATGTACTCGTGGAACCAGTCGAAATGATCGGCCTGGCGCCACCAGTTACGGACGTGCACGCCCAGTGAACTTCGCCTCAACATCAACTGATCGACCGGGGCCTAGTGCAGCGACGGTGGACGGAGCACGACTGTCCGGTCGTGGCCCCGCCGCCGCTGCACGCCGCCGATCACGCGGACGACTCTACGACGAATCAAACAGGCGGTGCCGGCAATGGGAATTTCACCGATCGGCCTCGCAGAATGCCAGCATGACAACGGTTTTGAGCGGACGTATCTGCGCGGGCGCGTAGATAGTGAACGGGGCCCCGCAGCGAGGTATGCATTGCGGAATCGGGGGAACCCGTCTGTCGATGACCAACGACCGTGATTTCGTCGAGAAGAGGCTGGACAAGCCGGGCGCATTCCGGGCGGCCGCACTCTACGGCGTGGCCGTCGTCGCGCTGGCGGGACTCGCGTTCGCGTTCTATGCGTTCGGCGCCCGCGATTCGGTGTACGCCGCCTCGCTGGTGCCGCTGTTCCTGTTCCTCGGTGGTGCGGGTGCGCTGGTGCGTGCCTACCGCGTGTGGAAGGCAGGTGGTGGTTGGGTCGCGTGGCAGGGCATCGCATGGTTCCTGCTGCTGCTGATGCTGGTCGCACTGGCGATTCCCGGCTCGGCCTTCATGGTCGACGGCGTGCGCTGAGGCCGGAGCGCGCCGCTTACCGATCTGTGACGTCCCCGCTCCGGCCATCAGGGGCGCGGCGCGTGCCGGGTACGACCACACCATGGCGGCTGAGCAACGGTACCCGGGCGCAGACTGCGACGTCGTCGTCATCGGTGCCGGTATCGCCGGACTGCGTTGCGCATCGGTTCTCCAGGAGCGCGGGTTGGCCGTGACCGTGTGGGAAGCTGCGGACGCGATCGGCGGTCGAATCCGCACCGATGTCGTGGACGGCTACCGCTGTGATCACGGCTTCCAGGTGCTGAACCCGGCGTACCCGGAACTGTCGCGGGCCGTTGACGTCTCGTCGTTGACGATGCAGCCCTTCGAGGCGGGGGTGGTGCTGCGAGACAAGGAGCGGACGCGGGTCTGGGCTCATCCGCTCCGCTCGCCGGGCCGGCTGCCCCGGATGGTGTCGTCGGCGGGACTCGGTGTTCGGGAGCTCTGGGCGCTGGCGCGGTGGGCGGCGCCGGCTCTGCGCGCTCGCGGATTGACCGCGCCGACGCACGACGATTCGCTGTACGCTGCCCTGGAACGCGCACGGGTGCACGGATTGTCGCGCCGGGTTCTGGACCAGTTCATCGCCGGAGTCGTCCTCGATGACAGGGGGATGACGTCGAACGCGTTCATCCTGCTGCTGGTCCGGATGTTCGCGCTGGGCGTGCCGGGCTTGCCCGCCGACGGTATGCAGGCGCTACCCCAGGCGATCGCGGCGCCGATCGCCGACCGAATCGAATTGCGCCGCACGGTAAGTCATCTCAGGCGAGACGGAAGCGGCTGGGAGGTCTCCGACGGACACGACGTGCTGCGCACCCGTCACGTCGTGGTGGCCACCGATCCACGCACGGCGGAATCCCTTGCCGGCGTTCCCGCTCCGCACATGAAGGGCGTGGTCACCGACTGGTGGGCGGCCGACGCTCCCCTCCCCGGGCCGGCGATGCTGTGGGTCGATGCCCGGCCCAAACCCTCAGGGCCACTGGTCAACACGTCGGTCATCAGCAAGGCCGCACCCTCATACGCGCCCGCGGGGCGGCACCTCGTCGCAGCGTCCGCCCTGCTCGGCCCCGGATCGGAACCACCCTCGACGTCGGCCATGCAGTCACACGCCGGTGACATCCTGGGCGCCGACTCGTCGCGGTGGAGCCTGATCACGCGGCATGTGATCCCGGAAGCACTGCCGGTTCAGCCGCCTCCGCTGCGCGTCCGGCGGTCGCTCGACCTCGGCGACGGGCTCTGGGTGTGTGGGGATCACCGCGACACGGCGTCGATTCAAGGGGCTCTCGTCAGCGGCCGTCGCGTCGCCGAGGCCATCGCGGTGTCCTCCTGAAACAGCGCGTCAGGGCAGGATCGCGTCGACATATCCGCCGTCGACGCGCAACGCACCGCCCGTTGTCGCCGAGGCCAGCGGAGAGGCGAGGTAGGTGACCATGTTGGCGATCTCCTCGGGCTCGATCAGCCGCTGGATCAGCGATTGCGGCCGGTGCAGCCGCATGAACTCGCGCTGCGCCTTCTCCCACGGCAGCGACTGATCGACCAGCTGGTAGACGAAGTCTTCGACGCCCGCGGTGTGGGTCGGCCCGGCGATCACGGAGTTGACGGTGACGCCGGTGCCCGCCGCGTCCTTGGCGAAACCCCGCGACAGCGCCAGCAGCGCAGTTTTGGAGACCCCGTAGTGGATCATCTCCTCGGGGATCACGATGGCCGAGTCGCTGGCGATCTGCAGCACCCTGCCCCAGTGCTGTTCCACCATTGCGGGCAGGTAATGCCGGATGAGGCGTGCGGCGGCCAGCACGTTGACCTCGAAGTAGGTGCGCCACTGCTCGTCGGTGATCTCACGAGCAGGCACCGCACCGAAGACGCCGAGGTTGTTGACCAGGATGTCGACCTGCGGCAGCTCCCGGAACAGCACCTGGGCACCGGCGTCGCTCGCGACGTCCGCCGCGACACCGACGGCGTCGCCGTCGATCTTCGCGGCCGCCTCGTCGACGCGGTCGCGGCTGCGGCCGTTGATGACCACCCGCGCCCCGCTGGACGCGAGTCCCTGCGCGATCGCCAGGCCGATCCCCTGGGTGGAGCCCGTGACGAGCGCGGTCTTTCCGGTCAGATCAATGTTCACGCAGAAGTACTACCACCGGCGGTGCCGCGGTATTCCGGGCGACGAGCGCGCGCGAAATTCCAGCCTTGGGCGGCGCGCCGCCGTGCAGACACGCGCGCTCGCGGTGCAGAACGCGGTGCTACTCGGGAATCTCCATCTCGCGCAGTTCGCGCTTGAGGATCTTGCCCGTGGGGTTGCGGGGCAACTCGTCGATGAAGATCACCTCGCGCGGCACCTTGTAGCGGGCGAGATTGTCCCGGACGTAGGCCTTGATGGCGTCCTCGTCGATGGTGGCGCCCTCGACCTTGACCACGAAGCAGCGCAGCCGGTGACCCCACTCCTTGTCCTCGACGCCGAGTGCGGTGGCCTCGACGACCTCGGGATGTCCGCTGACGAGGTCCTCGATCTCGGCGGGGAAGACGTTCTCGCCGCCGGAGACGATCATCTCGTCGTCGCGGCCGCTGACGTAGAGCAGATCGTTCTCGTCGAAATAGCCGACGTCACCCGAGGACAGCAGGCCGTCGATGATCTGCTTGCCGCCACCGCCGGTGTAGCCCTCGAACGGGAAGAAGTTGCCGACGAAGATGCGGCCGACCTCACCCTTGGGCACGTCGTTGCCGTTGTCGTCGAGGATGCGGACCTTCATCCCCTTCACGACGGGACCGACGGTGGCGGGGTTGATCGAAAGATGTTGCGGCCCAGCGATGGTCGCGAAAGCCACCTCGGTGGAGCCGTACAGGTTGTAGACGACGGGGCCCAGTTCCTTCAGCGCCCTGGTGGCCAGCTCGGCGCCGAGCTGGCTACCGGAGACGAACACGATGCGCAGCGACGACAGATTCGGCTTGGGCGAGGTCTTGTCGAGCTCGTCGAGCATGCGCGACAGCATCACCGGCACGACGACGATCGCGGTCGCCTTGTGCTTCTCGATGTCGGCCAGCACCGTCGCCGGCTTGAACCGCCTGCGCAGCACCAGCGTCGAACCCAGCATCATCGCGATGGTGCCGTGCAGGAACCCGAGTGCGTGGAACATCGGCGCTGGCAGCGACGTCACCTCGCCGGATTTGAACGGCACCGAGGACAGCACGCCGCCGATCGGCGCCAGCGACGGCGGGGCACTGCGGTTGGCGCCCTTGGGGGTCCCGGTGGTGCCGCTGGTCAGAATGATGATCGACGAATGCTTGGTCGCCTTGGGCGGCGGCGTCGAGCTCGCGCGCTGAATCAATTCCTCAAGGGTTTCGTCGGTGCTGCCCGATTCTTCTTCTTTGTCCGGGTTTACGCCGAGGGCGCGCAGCTTGCCCAGTTCGGGGTCGGCCTGGGCGACGGCGGCGGTGTACTCGTCGTCGAAGATGATCAGCTTGGCGCCCTCGCGCTCAGAGACCTCTTTGATCTGCGGTCCGGAGAACTCGCTGTTGAGCAGGATGATGCGAGCGCCGATCTTGGCGGTGGCATACACCGACACGAGGAACCAGCGGTGATTGCGCGCCAGGAGCGCGACGCCGTCGCCACCCTTAACCCCCTCGGCGAGCAATCCGTTGGCCACCGCGTTGACCGCGTCGTCGAGCTCTTTGAACGTGAACTCGCCGAAGTCGTCGATGACGGCGTTGCGGTTCGGGTAGCGGCGCGCGTTGAGGGCGGGAATCATCCCGATCTCTCCCCACCGGCGCATGTCGGCGACGAATGCGGCGATGTCCTGCGGCGGCTCCAGTTTCAGCGCACCCGCTTCGAACATCTTGCGCGCGTAGTGCAGCTCAGCCGAACCGCGTTCCAGATATTTCCCGACAGACTGTTGGACCGTGGTGAGCGCCTGCAACGGAAGATCGCTGAGCTTGGACATGCGCCAACCTTATGTGACGGCGGTCGCAGTCCGGCTGGGAAACCTACGATGAGGAAATGCCCGCTCACGACGATTTCGAGATCGGCGGGCAGGTTGTGCCCATCACCAATCCCGACAAGGTGGTGTTCGGAGAACTCGGGCTGACCAAGCTCGATCTCATGCACTATTACGCCGCGGTCGCCGACGGCGCGCTGCGCGGGGTGCGGGACCGTCCGATGATCCTCAAACGCTTCGTCAAGGGCATCGCCGAAGAGGCCGTCTTCCAGAAGCGCGCCCCGGAGAAGCGCCCCGACTTCGTCGACGTGGCCGAACTGAAGTACGCCCGGGGCACGTCGGCCAAGGAGGCGGTGCTGCACGACCCCGCCGGGCTGATCTGGGCGGTGAACCTCGGCTGCGTCGATCTCAACCCGCATCCGGTCCGCGCCGACGACCTCGACCACCCCGACGAACTCCGCGTCGACCTCGATCCGATGCCCGGAGTGGGGTGGCGCCAGATTCTCGACGTCGCCTTCGTCGCCCGCGAGGTGCTCGAGGAGCACGGTCTGGTCGCCTGGCCCAAGACCTCGGGGTCGCGCGGCTTCCACATCTACGCGCGCATCCACCGGCAGTGGCCGTTCAAGTTCGTGCGGCTGGCGGCCGAGACCGTCGCGCGCGAGGTCGAGCGCAGGGCACCGGAGTCCGCGACGGCGCGGTGGTGGAAGGAGGAACGCCACGGCGTCTTCGTCGACTTCAACCAGAACGCCAAGGACCGCACGGTCGCGTCGGCGTACTCGGTGCGCGCCACCCCCGACGCGCGGGTGTCGACGCCGCTGTTCTGGGACGAGGTCGCCGGATGCAGGCCCGAGGAGTTCACGGTCGCCACCGTGCCGCGGCGGTTCGCCGATCGCGGAGATCCCTGGGAAGGCATGGACGACACCGCCGGCGGTCTGGGGTCCCTGCTCGACCTCGCCGACGAGCTGGGGCCGGCGGAGAAGGCGCCCAAAGGCGCGAACAGATCCGTCGACGGACGCCGAGCGTCGGTGATGCCGCTCATCGAGATCGCGCGGACCAAGACCAAGGACGAGGCGCTGGCCGCGTTGGCCCAGTGGCGCGACAAGTACCCGTCGGCGTCCGAAAAGTTGGCGCCCGCAGATGTTCTCGTCGACGGCATGCGGGGGCCCAGCTCGATCTGGTACCGGATCCGGATCAACCTGCAGCACGTGGCACCGGACCAGCGCCCACCCCAGGAGGAGTTGCTCGCCGACTACAACCCGTGGGTGGGTTATACGGGCGCCCAGCAGCTGCGCCGGGACTAAGTTACCGGCGAGTTTGCTGTCGCCGGGCGGTCCAGGTTCTTACCGAACAATTAGTCGTTACTGCCGGCGGCCTTAAATTGGCTCACTACCTTGATGATTGTGTCGCTCACCGATGAGCCCACAACCAACGAGTTCGAGGGAGGCTGCGATGTACGGCAATCCGACGTTTCACTGCGATGGCGCCGACATTCGGGCGCACTGTCGTCAGCTGGCCACCGTCGTCAAGATCTCCGGTCATCTCGACGTTCGCAACGTCGAGCGCGCCGGACGTTACATCGACCGCTTCATCCTTCCGGAGAAGCCCTTCGTCCTGGACCTCAGCGACATCGATTCCTTTACCGAGGAAGCCATTTCGCTGCTGTTCGTCATCGATGACCTCTGCACCGCCGCCGGCGAAGAGTGGTCCATGATCGCCAGCCGTGCGGTCGAGCAGACCCTCAGTGCCGCCGGGATCGACTTCCCGGCGACCGGCTCGGTTCCCGAAGCGCTCAACCATTTCGCCGATGCGATGGTCGCGCGCCGCCAGCTGCTCCCCCTGCTCACCAAGACTGCTTAAGGATCACTGTGTTACTTGATGTTCGGTGGCTCCGGTACCTCCTCCAGCGTCGCCACAGGGCGCACTACGAGCGTTTGGCGCTGACTGCTCGCTGAGCCGTTGTCGGCGGCGCTGCGCACTGATTTAGTGTGCAGCTATGGGCACTGATGCCGACCGGGTAGCCGACGCGGCGCGACGCGTCGTCGACGAGCACGACCCGAAGTCCGTTCCGATACCGCAATTCCTCGGCGCCTGTTTCGATGCAGGCTTGTCGTGGGTCCATTTTCCCGAAGGCTTCGGCGGGCTTGGCCTGTCCCGCGGCCTTCAGGCTGTGGCCGACCGCATCCTGCAAGGGGCAGGCGGGCCCGTGCCGCTGGGACTGAACCCGATGGGCTACGGGATGGCTGCCCCGACGGTGCGGGAGCACGCTCAGACCGATGAGGTCCGTAAGCGTCTGCTCCGTCCACTGGCCACCACCGAGGACATCTGGTGTCAGCTGTTCTCCGAGCCCGGCGCCGGCTCGGACCTCGCAGGGCTCGCCACGACGGCGGTGCTCGACGGGGACACCTGGATCGTCAACGGCCAGAAGGTGTGGACCAGCCTCGCCCACCGCGCCAAATGGGGGCTGCTGCTCGCGCGTACCGATCCGAACATGCCCAAGCACAAAGGGCTGACCTACTTCGTCATCGACATGCACGGCGATGGCGTCCAGACTCGTCCGCTGCGGCAGCTGACCGGCCACGCCGAGTTCAACGAGGTCTACATGACCGATGCCCGGATACCCGACACGTTCCGCCTCGGAGCGGTCGGCGACGGCTGGCGGGTGGCGATGACGACGCTGATGAACGAGCGCAGCGCCCTCGGCGGCAGCGGTAACCGCCGCGGCGCAGGCACCATCTCGGATGCGGTGGCGTTGTGGACGTCGCGCCCCGATCTACAGACACCGGTCCTGCGGGATCGGCTGGCAGGGCTGTGGCTGCGTAGCGAAGCGCAACGGCTGACCTCGGAACGGTCGCGGGCGGCCGCGACGGTCGGCGGCCCCGGTCCGGAAGGCTCGATCGGCAAGCTCGTCGGCGCCGAACTCAACCAGCACATCTACGAGTTCTGCATGGATCTGCTCGGACCCGAGGGAATTCTGTACGACAGCTACGGGATGGACGAGGGCGACGCAAGCGACTGGCGAGGCCCGATTCAGCAGCGGTTCCTGCGCAGCCGCGCCAACACCATCGAGGGCGGCACCTCCGAGGTGATGCGCAACATCCTCGCCGAGCGGGTGCTCGGCCTACCGGGAGACCTGCGCGCGGACGCGGGGATGGCGTGGAAGGAGATCCCGCGTGGCTGAGGAGCTTGCGGATCAGCCCGACAGATCTGCTAATTCTGCAGGCACTGAGTTCGTGTTCAGCGAGGAGCAGGGCCAGCTGCGCGCGGCGGTGCGCAAGTTCTGCGCCGACCACGTCGACGAAAGCGCCGTCCGCGGCTGGATGACCTCCGATCCCCCGTTCGATGGCAAGGTGTGGGCCCGGCTGGGCACCGAGCTCGGCGTGCTGGGGATGGCTGTTCCCGAATCCGACGGCGGCGCAGGCGGCTCACTGATCGACCAAGCGGTGGCCGTCGAGCAACTCGGTGCTGCGCTGGCCTGCGGGCCGCTGTTCGGCACGGTGTATCTCGCCATCCCGGCGCTGGTCGCGGCGTCCGGTGGCGGCGAGTACCGCGGTGAGCTGCTCGGCGCGCTCGTCGAGGGCACGCGCACCGCGGCGTTCGCCGTCCGCGACGATGCGGGCGCCTTCGATCCCTCGTCGGTATCGGTGGACGCCGTCCCTACCGAACAGGGCTGGGCACTGTCCGGGTCGGTCGAGCGCGTCGTCGACGCAGGCGCAGCGGACGTCCTGCTCGTCGCCGCCACCTCTCCCGACGGTGTCGGTCTGTACGCCATAGACGCGAACAGCACTGCGGTGCAACGTATCCCGCTGACCACCCTGGACCTGACGCGGCCGCAGGCCAACGTCGAGATGGCCGGGGCCCCGGCGCAACTGGTCGCCGGCCCCGAGGAAGCCGACCGCGTCATCGCCCATGCACTGCATGTCGGCGGCGCGCTGCTGGCCGTCGAACAGGTCGGCGCTGCCCAGCATCTGCTCGATCTCTCGGTCGACTACGCGAAGAACCGGCTGCAGTTCGGCAGGCCGATCGGGTCGTTCCAGGCAGTCAAGCACCGGCTGGCCGACGATCTCGTCGCGCTCGAGCACGCGCGTTCGACGGCGTTCCACGCGGTGTGGGCGCTCACCGACGGATCCGATGATCCTGCGCTGGCCGTGAGCATCGCCCAGGCGACGTGCTCGGCGGCGTTCGTCCGGGTTGCGACCGACGCCATTCAGGTCCACGGTGGTATCGGATTCACCTGGGAGCATCAGGCCCACCTGTACTACAAGCGGGCCTACACCGACGCCGCGCTGCTCGGCAGCGCCGAGGAGCACCGGGCCCGGGTGGCCGCGTTCGTGCTCGACGTGGCGCAGGAACGGGACGCACCTCGGGTGGCCACCGGGATGCCCAGCTGAGAGGGGAAGCAGATGTTTCGTGAACTGAGGTCCCGAACCGTTCGGCGGTATCTCGGCGCGGCGGCGATCGCCGTCGCGGCGGGTGCGGCACCACTGGCCGCGAGCGCTGCCACGGCTCCCGTCACCTCGAACGCGCAGTGCCCGCCGGGGCAGACCGGCGTGATCTACGGGTGCTCGCCGTTCTGCGTGCCCGGCAAGTTCCTCGACACCCAGACCGGCCTGTGCATGCCGATTGCGCCGCCGCCTCCCGCTCCGACGTCCCGGTACTAGGTCTTCTGTGAACCCAGTGGACCGTTTCTTCGAAATCACGGCCCGCCAGTCGACGCTGGGCACCGAGATCCGCGGCGGTGTGGTCACGTTCATCGCGATGGCCTACATCATCGTGCTGAACCCGATCATCCTGTCGGGCTCGGCCGACGTCAGCGGCGCCACGCTCGACTTCGCGCAGGTGTCGGCGACCACGTCGCTGGCCGCCGGCGTCATGACGATCCTGTTCGGTCTGGTCGCTCGGCTGCCCTTCGCCCTGGCGGCGGGCCTCGGTATCAACTCCTTCCTCGCCACCACCGTGGTCGGGTCCCTGACATGGGCCGAGGCGATGGGCCTGGTCGTGATCAACGGCCTGATCATCGTGCTCCTCGCCGTGACGGGTCTGCGCCGCCTCGTCTTCGACGCGGTGCCGATGCAGCTGAAGCTCGCGATCACCGCCGGCATCGGGTTGTTCATCCTGTTCATCGGGTTGGTCGATGCGGGTTTCATCTCCTCCACCGGTGTGCCGTCGCCGCCGGTCGGCCTCGGCGCGGGCGGGCTCGGGTCGATCAGCACCATCCCGACGGTCGTCTTCGTGTTCACGCTGCTGCTCACCGGAATCCTGGTGGCCCGAAAAGTCCGGGGCGGCATTCTGATCGGTCTGGTGGTCGGCACCGTCATCGCGGTCGTGATCGAGGCGATCTGGCATCTCGGGTCCGCGGTCGACAAACCCGGCGGATGGAGCCTGTCGGTTCCGTCGCTGTCCGGGTCGCCGTTCTCGCTGCCGGACCTGTCTCTGGTCGGCGAGTTCAGCCTCAACAGCTTCAGCCGCATCGGGGTGCTCGCCGCCGTGATGCTCGTCTTCACGCTGGTGTTCGCGAACTTCTTCGATGCGATGGGCACGATGACGGGCCTGTCGCGGGAGGCCGGGCTGGCCGATGAAAAGGGCACGTTCCCGAGGCTGCGGTCCGCACTCGTCGTCGAAGGTGCCGGCGCAGTGGTCGGTGGTGCGACGTCGTCGTCGTCGAACACGGTCTTCATCGAATCCGGTGCGGGCATCGAGGAGGGCGCGCGTACCGGCCTGGCGAATGTCGTGACCGGCGTGCTGTTTCTGGCCGCGATGTTCATCGCGCCGCTGGCATCCATCGTCCCGACGGAAGTCGCCGCCGCGGCGCTGGTGGTCGTCGGCGCCATGATGGTCTCGCACCTGCGCCACATCGACCTGTCGGAATTCTCCGTCGCGCTGCCGGTCGTGCTGACCGTGGCGGTCATGCCGTTCAGCTACTCGATCGCCAACGGCATCGGCGTCGGCTTCATCGCGTGGGTGGTGATGCGCACCGCGGCAGGCAAGGCCCGTGAGGTGAGCCCGCTGTTGTGGATCGTGGCGGCGGGCTTCGCCGTGTACTTCGCGCGGACCCCGCTGGAGTCACTGATCGGTTGACCCCACCTCAGTACACGTCGCGACGGTAGCGGTGCGTCGTGATGAGGTCGTTGACGTAGGCGTGTGCGCGGGCCTCGTCCATATTTCCTGCGGTGGCGACGACTTCGTGCAGGGCGCGGTGGACGTCCCTGGCCATGTGATCGGCGTCCCCGCAGACATAGAAGTAGGCGCCGTCCTGCAGCCACGAGTACAGTTCCGCGGCATTGGCCAGCATATGGTGCTGCACATAGTCTTTGGTGCCCTGATCCCTGGAGAAGGCGCAGTTCAGCCGAGTCAGCACGCCGGACTCCTGGAATGCGGTCAACTCCTCGCCGTACAAGAAGTCGCTCGCGCGGTGGCGGTCGCCGAAGAACAGCCACGACCTGCCCGGCGCGCCGGTCGCCTGCCGCTCCTGCAGGAAGGCCCGGAACGGGGCGATGCCGGTGCCCGGTCCGACCATGACGATCGACGCGTCGGGAGCGGGTAGGCGGAAACTGTCGTTGGGCGCCACATGAATCCGCACGGTGTCGGCGCGGTCGGCGAGGAAGCCGGACGCGACGCCCCTGTGCGCACGACCGCGCGAGTCGTACTCGACGGTGGCCACTGTCAGGTGGATCCGTCCCGGATGCACGAGCGGGCTCGACGCGATCGAATAGTCCCGGTGCTGCAACGGTCGCAGGGTGGGAAGGACCTCGTCGATGCTGAGGTCGGCCAGCTGCAGCAGATCGAGGACGTCGCGCCCGTAGAGCCAGCTGGTCAGCGCAGCCGAGTCCCCGCCGGTCAGGATCGCGGCCGCCTCGAGGTCCCGGGAGCGTGCAGCGACCAACGTCTGCAGCGCACCGGTCGGGATCCGGAGTTCGAGGTGCTCGGAGAGCAGTACTCCGAGCGGTTGGTCGTGTCCTGCCACTGCGTGTTCAGCGCTCACCCCGAAATGTGTCAGCACTTCCTCGACGAGCGCGGGGTCGTTGACCGGATGCACGCCGAGCGAGTCACCGGCCCGGTAGACGATGCCGCTGTCGGCGAGGTCGATCTCATAGTGGCGCACCGACTTGTCGGAACCGGCCGCAGTCAGCGACCGATTCGTCACCACGCGGGCAGGGAACGGATGGCGCCGCGTCCATGGTGATTCCGGTACCGAATCCTGTTCTGCACCTTTGCCTTCCGCGCCTTCCGCGCCTTCTGCGCGTGGCGGTGCGGCTGTCAGATCCCCGAGGAGCGCGACCACCTCGGCGGTCCACGCTTCGGACGGTTCCTCGAATTCCAGATCGCAGTCGACACGGTCGAGCAGCCGCGTCGCGCCGAGTTCCTCGAGGCGGGCGTCGACGAGCTTGGCGGCGTTGTTGAAGTAGGGGTAGAAGCTGTCCCCGAGGCCGCAGACGGTGAATGACAGGTGGTCGAGACGGTCTGCACCCTGACTGCTGAGTTCCTCCCAGAACACCTCGGCGTCGTAGGGCAGCTCACCGTCTCCGTAAGTCGCCGTGATGACGACGAAATGTGTGGCGTCCGCGAGGGATTCCATGGTCAGGTCGTTGAGGTACTGCGGTTCGACATCGATCCCGACGCCCCTGGCGGCCTGCGCGAACTTCTTGGCCACCATCGTGGAGTTGCCGGTCTCGGTGGCGAAACCCAGAACCAGCGAGAAATTGTCGGACACTTCGGAGCCACCCTTCCCGGACACCACAAAGTAAGTACACCCTTAGTTAGGGCGACCTTACTGTGGTGCCGCAGCTCTGTGCGGGCTCCCCTATCGGCCGTGCTCTGAGTTGTTCTCCACCGCGACGCCAACGATCACCGCGCGGATCTGGCGCGTGATGTCGTTCCTGGACATCGGCTCGGGAGATCCGTTGGCGAAGGCGAAGATCAGCCCGCCGAGATAGGACAGAACCACCGAAGCCTGTTCGTCGAGCAGTGCCCGGTCGAGCGGCCCGTTGCCGGACTGTGTGGCGATGACGAGGCGTTCGACGACCGCCCGGAAGCTCTCCGCCATCTCCTGGAATCCCGCGGCGATATCAGGATCACCTTTGGCGAGCATCGTCAGCTCGAGGCGGGCCCGGGTACGCGACAGCTGGGGTTCGTCGCGGATGGACAGGATCTGGCCGGCCAGCACGCCGGCGATCTCTTCCCCGCTGCTGTTGGGTGCATTCTTGAACGCCTCGGTGAACGCCTCGGCGTCGTAACGGATCAACTGGTCGGCGACACCGTGCAGGAGCGCCGCCCTGGTCCGGTAGTAGAACGACGTCGTTCCGTCGGGCACCTTCGCGCGACGATCCACCTTGAGGTGGCTCAGGCCTCGCGGCCCATCCTCGGCCAACAGCGCAATCGCGGCGTCGCACAGCTGGCGACGCCGCTCCGCGGCATTGTGTTTCCGTCGAATCTCAACGGATGCGATCTTAGAGCCGAGACTGCGTGCACGGCTGCGCCCGCGGGCCGGCTCGGGAACCAACAGTGCTGAATACGATCGCCGCGATCCCGAGTGCGACAACCAGCACCGCGACCGCGCGCCACTGCCCGCCCGACCACGCGATGCCGCCCGCCCAGCCGAAAATGCTCGAACCCGAGTAGTAAGCGATGGTGTAGAGCGCGGTGGCCTGCGAGCGACCGACCTCGGCACGGGCTGCGACCATACTGGACGCGACGGCGTGCCCGACGAAGAAGCCGACGGTCAGCAGTGCAACTCCCGCGACGATGACCGGCAGCCGGCCCGCCGTGGTGACGGTAGCCCCGACCACCACGAGCATGCCGGCGGCGCCCAGGATTATCGGCGGGCCGAAGCGCCTGCCGAGCCATCCGGTGGCCCGGGACCCGGCGGTCCCGCCGAGGTAGGTCAGGAAGACCAGCGAGATGACCGCGGGCTCCAGTCCGTACGGCGCGGCGGCCAAACGGAACGGCAGGTAGTTGAACATCGTCATCACCGCGCCCGACAACAGCATGCCGACAACCAGAATCGGCCACATCGCACGGTTGCCCAGATGCCCCCGAACCGTGTGAAGAGCGCTCTCGGTGCGGGGGGCCCCGGTACCGGCCGGAATGACCCAGATCATTGCGATCATCGCCACCGCGACCACCAGACCCAGCACGAGAAGGGCGGTGCGCCAGCCGAAATGGTCGGCTACAGGAACCGCGAGCAGGCGTCCACTCAGGCCGCCGACCGATGTGGCCGCGACGTAACTACCCGCGATGGTTGCGGCCCGGGCCGGGACGGCGATGTCGTGGGAAAGCGTCATCGCGAGCGCCGGGATACCCCCCAACGCGATGCCGTGCGTCAGGCGGCCCGCAAGCATCGCCTCGAAGGTGGGCAGGAACGGCACCGCGACCGCGCATACGGCCGCAGCCCCGGCAGCAAACCGCATCGCCTTCTGCAGACCGATCCGGTCCGCCACCCACGCCCACGGCAGCACCGACAGCGCGAGACCCAGCGTCGCAGCCGAAATGAGCAGCGCTGCTTGCGAAGCCTCCACCTCGATGTCGCCTGCGATCTGCGGCAGCAGTCCCTGCGGTGCGTACATCGCGGCGAACGCAGCCAGACCAGCGCACCACAACGTCACGACGAGGCGGCGTTCGACCGTCATCGACGCAGGACGCGGACTGATGGGCACCCGACCATTGCACCGGACGTCATTTATCGTGTGAAGGTCTGATTTCGTCTTTCAGTTATAGGAAGCACATATCAATGCTTGAGGTGCGGGAGGCCAGGTACTTCATCGCCGTGGCCGAGGAGCTGAACTTCGGCAGGGCCGCGGAGCGGTTACAGATGTCGCAGCCGCCGCTGTCGTCAGCGGTCAAAGCGATCGAGAAGCGACTCGGGGTGCTGCTGCTGAACCGCACGACCCGGCACGTGGTGCTGACATCGGCGGGGACTGTGTTCCTCGACCGCTGCCGCCGGGTGGTCGCCGCGGCGGAAGACGCCGGGTCCGCGGCGCAGCTGGCGGCCGAAGGACAGCTCGGTGAGCTGCGAATCGGAGCCGTGACAACGTCTTTCACAGACGTCCTACCGCGAGCATTGGCTTCGCATGCCCGCTCGCACCCGGCCGTCGACGTCACGGTGCGCGAAGTCGACACCCATCTGGGCTCGGACCTGTTGCAACGACGCGAGATCGACATCGCGGTCGTGCGTCACGGGCCTGCCCGGCCCTGGCTTCGGCACGTCACACTGACGAGCGAGCCGTTCGTCCTCGCCGCCCCTGCGGGCTGGGACCTACCCCGCGGCGTGCGTACGGATCTGGCCAGAGCCGCCGACCTGCCGTGGGTCTGGATCCCCCGCTTTGGGACACCCGACTACCACGATCAGGTCGCCGCGTGCTGTCGCAATGCCGGATTCACCCCGCGTGCCAAGCATCTGGCGCAGTCGATCAGCAGTCAGCTGGCGATGGTGGCCGCCGGACTCGGCGTGGCACTCGTTCCCGCAAGTTCTGCCGCCGTGCAGAACGGCATCACGACCGTACGGGTCCGAACGCCGCTGACCATCGCGATGAGTGCATTGTTCCGGACCGATGCCGACCTGCTCGTCGCCGAGTTCATCGACGCACTCGTCACCGCCTCCCGGTGAGTTCGGCGGGCAGAGCCAAGGACTTCCGGAGCGCGGCATCGGCAGCCTTGAGCACCTCGGCAGCCACGGCGATCCCCTCGATTCGCCCCAGCTCGACGTCCTCGTGCTCGATGTTGACGCACATGTCGGGATCCACGTCGTGAAGCGCACGGAGGAACTCGGTCCAGTAGCCCGTGTCGTGTCCCTTGCCCAGCGCGACGAAGTCCCACGCAGAGTTCTTCGGCCACTCGTTGGCCCATTCGTCACCACCGAGATTGGTGCGCGGCTCTTCGGGAGAGAGCCGGCGGAAGCTGTTGTCCAGCACCCCGTTCAGCGCGGCGTACTCGGGATTGACACGAACGTCCTTGGCGGCGGCGTGTACGACGAGGTGCCCGAGGTGCCGGACCACCTGCACGGGATCCATCTGCTGCCAGAACAGGTGGGATGCGTCCAGCTCGACCCCGATGTGGGTGGCGCCGGTGCGTTCGACGAGTTCGTGGACCGAGGCGCAGTTGAAGACAATGTTCTGCGGATGCAGCTCGAGGGCGACCTTGACATCGCAGTCGCGGGCCAGCCGGTCGGTCTCCCGCCAGAAATCCGCGGCGATCTCCCACTGGTGGTCCAGGACGTCGAGTGCCGCCGAGTTCCAGGCGTTGACGATCCAGTGGGGACGGGACCCGGCGGGTTCGCCGGCGGGTAGACCGGACATCGTCACCACGCGATGCTGACCGAGCCGCTGCGCCAGCCTGATCGACCGATGCACGTCGGCCGCGTGCCGAGGACCGATCGCGGGGTCGGGATGCAACGGATTGCCGTTGCAGTTCAGGCCGGCGATGGATACTCCCGTGCCTTCGAACACGCCGAGGAAGTCGTCACGGGCGGTGTCGCTGGTGAGGATTTCGTCGATGTTCGGGACATGCACCGGCGGGAGGAACCCTCCGGTGTTGATCTCGATTCCGGTCAGCCCGAGGCCGGCGATCACCTCGACGGCGTCGGTCAGCGGGCGATCGTGCAGGATCGCGTTGTAAAGCCCCAGCTTCACGATTCTCCTAGTGCCGGTACTTGTTGACGTATTCCGTCATGGTCTTGAGCTGGTAGCGCGAGACATCCTGAGCCGCTTCGTCTTCGGCGAAGACACTGGAGACCATCACGGTGTCCTCACGGTCGTAGAAGCCGAGCTTGGCCAGGCCGCCGAAGAACTCGTCCCAGTCGACGTCACCGTCGCCGATCTTGAGGTGTTGGTGCACACGCACCGGATTGCCCGGCGGGTTCGTGATGTACCGAAGCCCGTGGCTGCGATGGTGATCCATCGTGTCGGCGACATGGACCAGACGCAGCTTGTCGCCCGCGGCGGCCATGATCTCGGCCATGTTGCCGCCCATGTGGAAGCTGTGGCATGCCACGTAGACCATGCCGATGTTCGGGGAGTTGACGCCGCGGATGATGCGCAGCGCCTCCAGTCCGTCCTCGACGAAATCGTCGGGATGCGGATCGATGCGCACATCGATGCCTTCTCGCTCGAAGATCGGCACGAGCTCTTCCATCGACCGGAAGAACGCGCGCTCGGATTCCTCGGCCTTCTCCGGCCTGCCGGAGAACTCGGTGTTGATGACGTTCACGCCGAGGTCGACGACGATCTGCACGACGCGCTTCCAGTTGCGCACCGCCGCCTCGCGAGCGTCCTCGTCAGGGCCCGACCAGCGGAGTACGGGCAGCACGGAGGCAATCCCCACCCCGGCATCGGAACAGGCTTTACGGAACTTCGCCACCAGGTCGTCGTCGGCGCGCGGATGGTTGAAGAACGGGATGAAGTCCCGGTGCGGCGTCAGCTGCAGGTACTCGTAGCCCAGTTCCGCGACCAGAGAGGGAAATTCGAGCAGGTCGTAGTCGTGGTGGAACGGCGTGGGGTCGAGTGCGATCTTCATGTTCAGGCTCCTGGGATCGAGGCGCGGTCGACCATCGTGACCGCGACGGGTTGACCGGACTGCAGTGCCTGCACGCCCGCTTCGCAGACGGCGGTGGCCGCATAGCCGTCCCATGCGGTGGGCCCATCGGTGTAGATCCCCGTCGTGCCGCCGGTCCGCACGGCGTCGACCCAGCGTTGGATTTCGGTGTCGTAGGCGCGCCCGAACCGCTCCTTGAAGCTCGGCGTGATGGCGCCGCCCCAGGTGCCGGGGACGCTCTTGCGGACCATGCCGACGTCCAAACCGATCATCGCACTGCCCTTTTCGGCGACGAGCTCGGTGCGCACCTCGTAGGCCACACCGGTGGTGACGAACAGCTCGACGTCCACATGCCGGCCGCCGGCGGTCTTCATGATCGCGATCTGCGGGTCGAAAAGACCCTCGCGGGCAAGCGAATTCGCAACCGGCTTCACGATCTGAATCGACGTGATCTCCTCGCCGAACAGGAACCGGGTGACGTCCACCTCGTGCACGAGGGAATCGCGGACCGTCATCACCGAGTCGAAATGGTCGGGCACGGCGGGGTTGCGGTGCACGCAGTGCAGCACCAGCGGGTTGCCCAGTTCGCCGCCGTCGATGAGCGCCTTGAGGTTCATGTACTCGTCGTCGAAGCGGCGCATGAAACCCACCTGGATCAACCGGGTTCCGAGCTCGGCCTCGCGGCGGACCACTTCCAGTGAGGTTTCGACGTCGGTGGTCAGCGGCTTCTCGCACAGCACCGGCTTGCGGTGCTCCAGGCAGGCCAGGAGTTGCTTCTCGTGCGTGGAGCCGGGGGTGGCGAGCACGACGGCGTCGACGTCGGGGTCGGCGATCGCGTCGAGAGGGTCGGCGACGGCGCGGCAGCCCTCGATCTCGGAGGCGATCTGTTCGGCCTTCTCGGCGACGTAGTCGTTGACCACGGCCACCCGGGCACCCGAGATGCGAGAAGCGATGCGCGCGACGTGATCGGCGCCCATCAGGCCGACGCCGAGGACGGCAATGCGGAGGTCGGACATGGTGTGGTGCTCCTAGGTGAACGTGACGGACGGGATGCCGCAGGACCCGAGGTAGTTGCGGGTGCGCTGGGCGATGGGCAGGGGGGCGTCGACCTCGCACGGATACATGTCCTGCTCGACGATGGCGAACACATCGATACCGAGGCGCTCGACCTCCGCCAGCAGCGGCGCCATCTCCGGAATCCCCAGCGGCGGCTCGGTCATCGCCCCCAGCCGGACCGCCTCACCGAAGGGCAGATCCTCGGCCTGGACCTTCGCGCGCACCACCGGGTCGACCTGCTTGAGATGCAGATACCCGATCCGCTCCGGCGCCCGGCGGATGATCGCGATGTTGTCCCCACCGCAATAGGAGATGTGCCCGGTATCCAGGCACAGGTTCACAAACCGACCGTCGGTGCCATCGAGGAACCGATACACGTTCTCTTCGGTGTCGACATGGGAATCAGCGTGCGGATGATATTGCGCACGCACCCCGTAGGTGTCGAACATCGCCTTGCCGAGCTCGTTCATGCCCTCGGTCTTCTTGGCCCACTGCTCGGCACTCAGAGTGCGGTCCTCCAGGACCGCACCGGTCGAGGGATCGCGCCACATCTCGGGGATCACCACGACATGCTTGCCGCCCACCGCGGCGGTCAACTTCGCGACGTCCTCGACCTGCTTCCACACCGCCGACCACGAATCGTCCTGGTGCAGATGTTCGAACACCGTGCCCGCCGACAGCTTCAACCCACGCGCGGCCAACTCATCGGAGAGCTGCGCCGGGTCGGTCGGCAGATACCCGTACGGGCCCAGCTCGATCCACTCATACCCCGACGCGGCGACCTCGTCGAGGAACCGGGTGTACGGCGTCTGCTGCGGATCGTCGGGAAACCACACCCCCCACGAATCCGGGGCGGAGCCGACGCGAATGGTGCTCATACTGCAGTCCTTTCGGTGCGTGCCGAGGTGCCCTCGGCTTCGAGGCGTTCTTCGAGTTGTTCGAGGGTGGTGCCTTTGGTCTCGGGCACCAGGCGGTGCACGAAGACGAAGGAGATGACGTTGACGACGACGAACAGCGCGAACGTGCCGGTGGAGCCGAGCGCGTTGTTCAGAAGCGGGAACAGGAACGAGATGATCGCGTTGGTGCACCACAGCACGAACACCGCTATGCCCATGGCGAACCCGCGCACCGACAGCGGGAAGATCTCCGACAGCAGCAGCCACACGCAGGTGCCGATGAACATCTGCACGAAGGCGACGAACAGAACCATGCACGCCAGGATCGTGTAGCTGCGAGTGTCGTTCACGGGCAGCAGGAATGCCGCGGCGAGAGCGGCCTGGGAGGCCGCCACTCCGGCGAAACCGATGAGCAGCATCGTGCGCCGGCCGATGAATCCGAGCAGGATGATCCCGATGATGGTGGCGACCACCGACGTGACGCCGACGGCGATGGTGGCGACGAGCGCCGCGCTGACACCGAGCCCGCTCTGCTCGAGAATCGTCGGCGCGTAGTAGTTCACCGTGTTGATGCCGGTGGCCTGCTGCACGATCGCGAGCCCGCAGCCGATCAGCACGACACGGCGGATCCACGGCACGTCGCGGATCACGGAGAACGGTGTGCGGGTCGTCTTGAGCATGTGGTTGGTGTGCTCGACGACCACCGAGTACTCGGCCTCGGCCTCTTGCGGGTTGCGGCTCAGCGACAACACGTTTCGGGCTTCGGGGAGCCTGCCCTTGAGCGCGTACCAGCGCGGGGAGTCGGGTAGCACGAGCATCCCGATCAGCAGCGCGATCGCAGGCACCGCGGCGACGGCCAGCATGGTGCGCCACACGTGCGGGTCGTGGATGAGGTGGTCGAGCAGGGCGTTGGTCGCGAAGGCGAGCATCTGGCCGGTGACGATCATGAGTTCGTTGATGGTGACCATGCGTCCGCGCCTGTCGGCCGGCGCCATCTCGGCCAGGTACAGCGGGCATGTCACCGCCGCGGCACCGACGCCGAGCCCGAGGACGATGCGGGCCGCGACCATGATCTGGACGTTCGGGGCGAGCGCGCAGCCGATGGCACCGACGAGGAACAGGCCTGCGCACACCAGCAAAGATCGCTTGCGTCCGATGCGGTCGGCGACACGCCCGCCGAACAATGCTCCGAAGGCAGCGCCGGGAAACAGCAGCGAGCTGACGACCGTGGCTTCGCCGAATGCCGACAGCGCAAGGTCATCCTTCATGTAGAGCAGCGCACCGGAGATGACGCCGGTGTCGTAGCCGAACAGCAGCCCACCCAGCGTGGCGATCACGGTGAGCTTGGTCAGGAAGCGGCCCGAATGATCGGGTGTTGCCTGGACGGACATCGGGTACCTCGTTTCTCCTACTAACGCGCGTTAGTAACGCGCGTGAGGTCTACTATGAACCGCACCTTCGAATGTGTCAACCGTCACTCTTGAAAGGAGGGATCGCCGTGAGCGCTCCCCGTCGGCGCCGCCAGAGCGATGCGCCGCGCAGGCCAACGATGGCCGATGTCGCCCAGCAGGCGGGGGTGTCGCGCACCTTGGTCTCGTTCATCCTCGACGGCAAGCCGGGCGCCAGTGACGAGACCCGTCAGCGGGTCCTCGCGATCGCCGACGAGATCGGCTACCGGCCCGACTCAGCGGCGCGGCTGCTCGCCCAGGGACGCAGCAGGACGTTGGGTGTGATGATGGATGTGCGCCAGCTGTTCCAGGCCGAGCTGGTCACCCACATCTACCCGGCGGCCGAGAGACTGGGCTACGAAGTGCTTCTGTCGGCGAACCTGCCCGACCGCACCGAGACAACCGTCGTCGACTCGCTCCTGAGCCACCGCTGCGGCGCCCTCGTGCTCCTCGGCCCCCGGTCCGATCAGGAATTCCTGAGGCAGGTGGCCGACCGAGCACCCGTCGTCGTCGCAGGCCGACGACTTCCCGGCGTGACCGGAGAGTCGCCGCTGGCGACGGTGCGCACCAACGACTCCAAGGGAATTCGGCAGGCCATCGACTACCTCGTCGGGCTCGGCCATCGCAGCATCCACCACGTCGACGGCGGGACGGATCCCGGGTCGGCCGACCGGCTGCGGGCCTACAAGACGGCGATGCGCGCGCAGGGCCTTGCCGACGAGATCACCGTCATCCCCGGCGCCCACAATGAGGAGGCCGGCGCCGAGGCCGCGCGGGCGATGCTCGCCGCCCCCGCGCTACCCACCGCGGTGCTGGCAGGCAACGACCGCTGTGCGCTCGGCATCCTCGACGTGTTCACCCGCGCCGGAGTCGACGTCCCCGGCCAGGTCTCGCTGATGGGATACGACGACAGCCGACTGTCGGAAAATCCCCGCATCGACCTGACGACGATCCACCAGGACGCACACGACATGGCACTCAACGCAGTCGAACTCGCGGTCACCATGCTCGTCGACGGGCCCGCACGCGCCAGCGACGTCGTGCTCGAACCCACGCTGATCGTGCGCGGAACCACTGGCCCGCCCAACAATTGACGACCGGCGCGTTTGCTGGAAACGGGCATCGGGCGCGCGGGAAACGCTCGTCGAGTGCCGCCGCGGTGACCGAAGGCTGACAATAACCCCAATCCACCTCGCCGGCACCACCACCGCCGTACTCTCTTGCAAATGCGTCTGTCCAGCGTCGATGCCGCCTTCTGGTTCGCTGAAAACCTCAAATGGCACATGCACATCGGCGCGATAGCCGTCTGCGACCCGTCGGAGGCGCCGGCGTTCAGTTTCGAGCTGGTTCGCGACCTGATCGTGAGCCGCCTGCCCGAGCTTCCGCAGTTGCGGTGGCGGGTGGAGGGTGCACCGTTGGGCCTCGACAGGCCCTATTTCGTCGAGGACGAGGACATCGACGTCGATTTTCACATCCGCCGCATCGGAGTGCCCTCACCGGGCGGGCGTGCCGAGTTCGACGAACTGGTCGGCCGGTTGATGTCCTACAAGCTCGACCGGTCAAAGCCGCTGTGGGAGTTGTGGTTCATCGAGGGCCTGGAGAACGGCCGGGTCGCCGTGATCACCAAGATGCACCACGCGATCGTCGACGGTGTCTCCGGCGCCGGACTGTCCGAGATCCTGCTCGACGTCACCCCGGAGCCGCGTCAGGCGGCCGTCGACGTCGAGCGATCCCTGGTCGGCGTGAAGCCGCCGCGGCGCGAGGTCCAGGCGGTCAACGGTCTGGTCAACGTCTGGGTCAAGACGCCGTACCGAATCGCCCGGCTGGTCGAGCAGTCGGTGCGCCAACAGATCGCCGTCCGCAACATCGACAACAAGCCGCCCCGCTACTTCGATGCGCCCAAAGTCCGCTTCAACGGGCCGATTTCGCCGCATCGGCGAGTCGCCGGTGCAAGTGTGTCGCTGGACCGGGTGAAAGCCGTCAAGCAGGCGTTCGACGTGAAGCTCAACGACGTCGTGCTCGCGCTGGTGTCCGGCGCGCTGCGCAACTATCTCAAGGAGCGCGACGAACTGCCGCCCAAATCCCTTGTCTCGCAGGTGCCGGTCTCCACCCGTTCCGAGAACGACGACACCGTCGGCAACCAGGTCAACGCGATGACGGTGGTGCTGGCGACCGACGTCGCCGACCCGGCCGAGCGCATCAAGGCGATCTACTCCTACACCCAGGGCGCCAAGGAGATGACGAAAGCCCTTACCGCGCACCAGATCATGGGATACACGGAGACGACGCCGCCGGGCCTGCTCGCGCTCGCGTCCCGCGCGTACGCCGCGAGTGGGATCGGCAAGAACATCGCGCCGATGAACGTGGTGATCAGCAACGTCCCCGGCCCGGCATTCCCCCTCTACCTCGGGGGCGCCCGGGTCGAGCATCTGATGCCGCTCGGCCCGCTTCTGTTCGACGTCGCGCTCAACGTGACGTGCTTCAGCTATTGCGGCTGGATCGATTTCGGGTTCATCACCACGCCCGAGATCGCTGCCGACATCGCCGATCTCGCCGACCAGGTCGAGGCCGCGTTGCACGATCTCGAGGTCGCGGCCGGCATCGTCGACGACCCGAATCGTAAGCCACCCCGGAAGAGGGGCCGGCCCTAGTTCAGCCCACGGATTGTGCGTCGCAAGGCCTTCCGGCTGTTCGAACTCCATGGCTACGGGCAGACGACCATCGACCAGATAGCCGAAGCGGCCGACCTTTCGCCGCGGACGTTCTTCCGCTACTTCCCGACCAAGGAATCGGTGCTGATCACCGACCAGTTCATCGAGCCGATCATCGACGCGTTCCTGGCCGCTCCGGCCGAACTGTCACCGGTGGCGGCGTATCGCCACGCGGTGGGCGAAGTGTTCACGAACATGGCCGGCTCGGCCTACGACTATGCGTTGGCGCGGCAGCGCCTGATGTACACGCTGCCCGAAGCCAAGGGCAGACTCTACGACGAGTACATCCGCACAATCCGGATGCTCACCGACGCGATGGCCGAACGACTCGATCACGATTCGGACGACGACGAGATGCGGGTTCTCGCCGATGTGCTCGGACGCCATTCTCAGGGCTCTCGGCATCCTGGAGTTGGGCCTTTCCGACAGCCGATCCCGTGACCCCGCACACTCCAATGGTTAACAGAATGTCACAAACCGACTGGCGAATGACCCGGTAGCGCGGGCGTAGTGCCTGCGACACTGGCGGTATGGACGGTCGCCAGCAACTGAGTCTGCGGGAACGCAAGAAGATGCGCACCCGCGAGACGGTACTGCGGGAGGCCTTCCGGTTGTTCGAGCGCAACGGCTACGCAAACACGACCGTCGAACAGATCGCGCGAGCCGCCGAGGTGTCTCCGCGTACCTTCTTCCGCTACTTTCCGTCCAAAGGATCCCTGCTGATCGCCGACGACTGCATCGAGCCCATCATCGACGCGTTCGTGCGGGCACCCGTCGACCTCTCCCCCGTGGCCGCCTACCGGTACGCGCTGGCCCAGGTCTTCGGGACGATGCCGCGCGTGGAGTTCGGCGTCATGGCGTCACGCCAGTACCTGATGTACACCATGCCGGAGGTCAAGGGTGCGCTCTACGAGGAGTACCTCCGCACCATGCGCGCGCTCGCCGATGCGGTGGCTGTTCGGCTGAACCGGCCCCGCGAAGACCCCGTAGTCCCGGTGGTCGCCGGCGCGATCACCGGCGTTCTCATGGTGACCGCCGACGAATCACCGCTGGCCGGGGACGCGATCCTCTCCGCACTGGACGTTCTCGACAAAGGACTGCCCAACTAGCCGCGCGCTCCCGGGACCGCTACCGTTGGTATTACAGTAAGGTAGCCCCATGACCGATTCCCCCGAGCAGTTCCGGGATGCGCCGATCTTCGATGCCGACCAGCACATGTACGAGACGGCCGAAGCCCTCACCCAGTACCTGCCGGAGAGATACTCGCGCGCCGTCCAGTACGGGCAGTTCGGCAGGCACACCCGGATCGTGATCAACAACCGGGTGTCCGACTTCATCCCCAACCCGACCTTCGAACGCGTCGCCGCGCCGGGCGCACACGAAAAGTTCTTCGCCGGTGAGAACACCGAGGGCCTGACGCTGCGCGAGATGCAGGGTCCGGCGATCGCAGCGCCCGAAGCCACCCGCAACCCCGCCGACCGCGTCGCGGAGCTCGACAGGCAGGGCGTGCGCGAAGCACTCAACTACCCCACGCTCGCGAGCCTCATCGAACACGCGACCGCCGACGATCCCGAACTCACACTCGCCGTCATCCACGCCCTCAACCAGTGGATGGCCGAGCACTGGACTTTCGACTACCAGGGACGGGTGTTCTCGACCCCGATCATCAACCTGTCCGAGGTCGACGGCGCCCAGCGTGAGCTCGAGTACCTGCTCGCCAACGGCGCGAAGGTGGCCCTGATCAAGCCGGGCCCGGTCAACGGCCTGCGCGGCTGGCGCTCGCCTGCGCTGCCTGAGTTCGACCCGTTCTGGCGCGACGTCGAGGCCGCCGGGCTGCCCATCGTGCTGCACGCGAGCTACCCGCCGCTCGACGACTACGTCGGCACGTGGGAGCCGCCCCACACCCAGAACTTCATGGCGATGAGTGCTTTCCGCTGGATGGTCCTCGGCCATCGCGAGATTGCCGACATGATCACCAGTCTGATCTGCCACGGCACGCTGACCCGCTTCCCGAAGCTGCGTATCGCCAGCGTGGAGAACGGCAGCTCGTGGATCTTCCCGCTGTTCAACGACTTCGAGGAGCTCGCCAAGAAGATGCCGCAGAACTTCCCCGAGCACCCACTCGACGTGTTCCGCCGCAACATCTGGGTCAGCCCGTTCTGGGAGGGATGCGTGTCCGACGTCGTCAACACCGTCGGGTGGGACAAGGTGCTGTTCGGCTCGGACTACCCGCATCCCGAAGGGCTCGCCGAGCCGAAGGGTTTCTGGAAGTACGCCGAAGGTATGGACGTCCGCCGCACCTACGACTTCATGGGCGACAACGCGCGGCGCTTCATGGGGCTGCCGATCGCCAACCCCGATCCGGCGGCGACGCAGCCCCCCGCGATGACCACCGCGTAGGCGCCACCCGCCTAGACTCGCACCGATGGATGGTCGTGCGGTGCAGTTCGTCGGCGCGGGACCCGGTGCCGCCGATCTGCTGACCGTGCGCGCCACCAGGCTGCTCGGCGAAGCCCAGCTGGTGCTCTACCCGGGCACCTACCTCGACCCCGAGGTGCTTGCGCACTGTTCACCTGCCGCCGAGCTCGTCGACACCGGCAACCTCGATCTCGACACCATCGTGGCCCGGCTCGTCGCCGGCCACCGGTCAGGACTTCGCGTCGTCCGGTTGGTGTCCGGCGATCCTTCGGTGTACTCGGCGGTGTCGGAGCAGACGCGTCGCCTCGACGTCGAAGGCGTGCCGTGGACCGTCACACCGGGGGTGCCGACGTACGCGGCGGCGGCCGCCCGGGTCGGTCGCGAGCTCACGGTACCGCTCGTCGCGCAGTCGGTGGTGCTGACCCGCACCCGGCAGCGGTCGACGGCGATGCCGGAGACGGAGTCGCTCAACGCGTTTGCCGCGACGAAGGCCACGCTGGTGCTGCACCTGGCGATCACCCGGATCAGAGAACTGATGACCGAGATCGAACCCGACTACGGACCTGGTTGCCCGGTGGTCGTCGTCTATCGCGCGTCGCAGCCGCAGGAGATGGTGTTGCGCGGCACGGTGTCCGACATCGCCGACGCGGTCGAGGAGGCCCGGTTGCGGCAGGCCGCGGTGATTCTGGTGGGACGCGCGCTGGCGGGACGCCCGGACCCCTGCGCCGGAGAGAGCCACCTCTACGACCCGGCCCGGGATCGCTCGGTCACGCGGGAGGGTCGGCGATGAGCGCTTGCGCGAAGAGCAGAGGGCCGGGGATGAGCGCTCGCGCGAAGAACAGAGGACTGGCGTGAACGACTGTGCGACAGTCCTCTACGACGTCATCAACCGGCGCCGCGACACCCGCCGGGAGTTCACGGGAGCGCCGGTGGCCGATGACGTCCTGGAGCGAATCCTGTTGGCGGCCCACGCCGCTCCGTCGGTGGGCATGTCACAGCCGTGGGATTTCGTCGTGGTGCGGTCGCCCGAGACGCTGCGAACTTTCCGCGACCACGTCGCGTGCGAACGCGACGTGTTCGCCGACGGGTTGTCGGGCGAGCGGGCCGAGACGTTCGAGCGCATCAAGATCGAAGGGATCTGCGAGTCCGGGCTCGGCATCGTCGTCGGCTACGACCCGACCCGCGGCGGACCGCAGGTGCTGGGTCGCCACGCCATCCCCGACGCCGGACTGTATTCGGTGGTGTGCGCCATCCAAAATCTTTGGCTCGCAGCGACTGTCGAAGGTCTCGGAGTCGGCTGGGTGTCCTTCTACCGCGAGCAGTTCCTACGCACGCTCGTCGGCATGCCCGACCATGTCCGTCCGATCGCCTGGCTGTGTGTCGGCCACGTCGCCGACCTCCCCGACATTCCGGATCTGGAGCGGTTCGGATGGCGGGCCCGCTCTTCGCTGTCGAGCGTGCTGCATCACGAGCACTACCGGTCATGACTGCGTCGCCGTTGGCCGATCGCCTGCTCGACATCAAGCGGATCTACCACGAACCCGGCGTCGACGAGTCCCCGCGCGGGCGTCAGGTCGTGGAGCGTTTTTCGGGAGCCGAGTTGATCGAAGTCCCCACGCACCAACAGATTCCCGGTCTGTACGGTAATGCCGGCAACGTCGAGGACTGGGTGCGGATCAAACAGGAAGTCCTCGTCCTCGGAGAGAAGAAGAGCCTGGCTGCGCGCCGCAACGAGCGTTCCAGTGACTGGATTGCCCCGTCCACCGCCAATGGGTGCGCGATGGCATGCGCCTACTGCTACGTGCCGCGGCGCAAGGGCTACGCGAACCCGATCACCGTGTTCACCAATATCGAGAAGATCACCGGGTACCTCGAACGGCACGCCGGGCGGCAGGGCACGAAACCCGAACCCAATCAGTGCGATCCGGTGGACTGGGTCTACGACATCGGTGAGAACAGCGACTGCTCGGTCGACGCGATGGTGTCGGACAACGTCCGCGATCTCGTCGACCTGTTCGCGCGCCTCCCGAACGCGAAGGCCAGTTTCGCGACCAAGCTCGTCAACCGGGAGCTGCTGACCTACGCTCCGCGCGGCCGGACACGAGTGCGGTTCAGCCTGATGCCGGCCGAGACGTCGAAACTCGTCGACATCCGCACCTCGAAGGTCGCCGACCGCATCGCCGCCCTCGATGACTTCGTCGAGGCGGGCTATGAGGTGCACCTCAACTTCAGTCCGGTGATCGTGCATGAGAACTGGCGTGCCGACTGGTCCGAGCTCCTCGAGCAGATCGCCGACAACACCGCCGAACGCACCCGTGACCAGCTCGCCGCAGAGGTCATCTTCCTGACCCACAACGAAGGTCTGCACGACATCAACCTGGGCTGGCACCCCAAGGCCGAGGACCTGCTGTGGCGTCCGGACCTGCAGCAGCTCAAAAAGAGTCAGAACGGGCAGTGGAACGTCCGCTACAAGACGGCATGGAAGGGCCGCTGGGTAGAGCAGCTCGCAGACCTCGTCGCCGAGAAGCTGCCGGGCTGCCGGATTCGCTATGCCTTCTGACCCGCCGAAGACCGAGGACGGTCACCACATCGTCGTCAACGGACGCCGTTGGCGTGCAACGGATCCGGACATCCCCGAGGAACGTCGGGCCGAGCTGACCCGCATCCTGATGGCGTGGCGGCGCGAGGTGCGCCGCACCCGCGGCACCGACGACGAGGCAGGCTCACGCGCGGGGGTCAACGCAGCAAGGATCGCTCTGGGCGAACGCGGATCCCCGCCCTGGTGGGAGCAGACGGACGCGCAACGGCGCGCCAGGTGGGAGGCTCACGTTCCTTCACCCGGCTCGGGACCGGGCTGACACACAGGACACCACCAGGTGCGGCGCCGCTCCGGGTCATTGGCGACCTCCGCGACGACACGCACCCTTGTCCCGCAACGCAGGCATGGCCGCCCCGCGCGTCCTGCTACCCAATGTGATTCGCCCTTGCGTCGGCTTCCGGTCGTCACCTGCATCGCACCCGGCACGGTGGCCGAGTGGCGCAGCGCCCGCGCACCCAGGGTCAGCAGCGCGTGCGCGTCGACCGTCCCGACCGGCGTCCAGGGATTGTGGCCCCGCAGGAAGCACAGCTCGTTGGCCCAGAGGTTGCCGAAGCCCGCGACACACCGCTGATCCAGAAGCACAGCGACGAGCGGGCGATCCGGTTCGCTCGTGACACGCCGCACGGCCTCTTCGAGGTCCCAGTCCTCGCGCAACGGATCCGGACCGAGATGCCCGACGACATCGCGCTCGTCGGCGGTGCGGAGCAGATCGACGACGGGTAGGCGCACCCCGTAGGCCGCGGGACCGTCCGTGCGCAGGATGACCCGCACGTCGGGCATCGTCGCGCGAGGCAGCCAGCGGCCTTCGGCCGAGATGGTCCACGACCCGGACATCCGCAGATGCGTGTGCAGCGTGATGCCCCCGGACAGCCGGGTGAGCAGGTGCTTGCCGTGGGTGACGTGGGCGTGCACCGTGTATCCGGCGAGGTCGTCGGTGGCGTGCTGGGGCACCCGCAGCTCGCCGCGCGTGAGGACGCGGTCCCGCAGAGCGCTGTCGAGCCTGCGCGCCAGCACGTAGACGGTGTCGCCCTCAGGCACGGCCGCACGCCATCAGAGGATGAGCACCCGGCCGGCGATCACGAGATGGACTTCCTCGCACACCGCAGCGACGCGCTGGTTGACGGTGCCGAGCACATCGCGGAACAGCACGCCGGAGCGGTGCGACGGGACGACCCCCAGTCCTACCTCGTTGGTCACGACGACGACGTCGGCGGCACCGGACAGTGCATCGCACAGCGCCGTGATCCTGGCGTCCATCACGCCGGCCACGGTGTGCGCGTCGGCCTCCCACAGCCCGCCCTCGTCGATCACGGCCGTAAGCCATGTGCCGAGACAGTCGACGAGCACAGCGCCACGTGCGTCGCGCACGGCGGCTGCGACGTCGATGGTCTCGACCGTGTGCCAGTGCTCCGGCCGTCGCGACCGGTGCTGCGCGACACGCGCATCCCAGTCGGGATCGCTGCCGTCGGCGGGCCGTCCCGGGGCGACATAGGTCACGCGCCCCGCACCGTCGAGAAGCGCCTCGCCGTGGCGGGACTTGCCGGACCGGACGCCGCCGGTGACGAGGATCTTCACCCGGACACCGTGGACAGGGCGCGCACCCAGGCCGCCGCCTCGGTGATGTCACCGACGGTGGGAACGCCTGCCGTGCGAGCGGGACGCCGCACGATGACGACGGGCACCCCCAAGGCTTCCGCGGCCGCCATCTTCGGCCAGGTGTGCTCGCCCCCAGAATCTTTCGTGATGAGCACGTCGGTGCGATGGTCGCGCATCAGGCGCAGTTCGTCCTCGAGTGCGTAGGGACCGCGACTGGTCAGCAGCTGCCACCCGGTGGGCAGTGGCGTCTCCGGCACCTGCACGACCCGTGCCAGCACCGCATGGTCGCGCAGGTCGGGAATGAAGCGGTCGATCTCCTGACGTCCCACGGTCAGGAAGGGTCGTCCGCCGAGTTGCGCGGCGGTGGCCGCGGCGTCTTCGTGGCTGTCGACCCAGTACCACGAGTCGCCGGATCGCGCGGACCAGCCGGGACGTTCGAGTCGCAACAGCGGCACGCCGGCGGTGGCGCAGGCAGTGACGGCGTTGGCGGAGATGGTTTTGGCGAACGGGTGCGTCGCATCGACGACGGCGGCGTAGTTCGCCAATTCCTCACGCAGACCGTCGATTCCGCCGAATCCGCCGATGCGTACGTCTCCGACCGGTAAGCGGGGGTCGGTGATCCGACCCGCCAGCGAGGACGTCACGTCGAGGCCGTCGGCGATGAGGAGCTCGGCCAGCGTCCGCGCCTCCGCGGTGCCGCCGAGAAGCAGGATCCTCGTCACGGCGCACCCGGAGGCAGGAACGGAAGATGCTGTGGCGCACCGTGAGTGGCCAACTCGAGGAGAGCATCGACGTCGAGACAGCCCTCCACGAGATCGCCGAGCAGATCGAGCCGGCCCTCCCGGGCAGCGGCGAACGAGACACCCGACGGTGCCATGCCGAGGGTCTCGCGCAGGAACTGCGAGCGAAGCTCGTCGCCTTCGAGCGCGCCGTGCCACATCGTGCCGAACACCTGACCCGACCGCGCCCCGCCGGGGAATTCCTCACCGGCGTCCACGGTGATACGGCCGTGATGGATCTCGTAACCGGCCGCAGGGGCGTCGCGCCAGCTCGCCTCGGGGAGGCGAAGAGCTTTCTCCGCAATGAAATTCGTCTCGACGTCCAACAGCCCGAGGCCGTCGACCTCGGCGGGCCTGCCCTCCACGCCGTGCGGGTCGCGAATGGTGCGGCCGAGTATCTGAAAACCGCCGCAGATGCCGAGCACCGGCTTTCCCGCCGCGGCGTGGGCGAGCACGGCACGGTCCAGGCCCCGCGACCGCAGCCACGCCAGGTCGGAGATCGTGGCCCGGGTGCCGGGCAACACCAGCAGATCGGCATCCGCCACCGCGCTCGGGTGCGAGGCGAAAACGACGTCCAGGCCGGGTTCGAGGCCGAGCGCGTCGACGTCGGTGAAATTGCTGATGCGCGGCAGGCGCACCACGGCGACCCGACGGGCGCCATCCTGCGCGGTGCGACGGCCCTGCAGGTCGAGCGCATCCTCCGAATCCAGCCAGACGTCGGGATGCCAGGGCAGGGTTCCGAATACCCTCCTGCCGCTGAGCCTTTCGAGATCACGGAGACCTGGCTTCAGCAGGTCGAGGTCGCCGCGGAACTTGTTCACGACGAACCCGGCGATCAGCGCCTGATCCTCCGGTGCGAGCAGCGCGACGGTACCGAAGAACGCCGCGAAGACCCCGCCCCGGTCGATGTCGCCGACGACCACGGCCGGAAGCGCGGCGTGACGAGCCAGCCCCATATTGACGTAATCCCCCGCGCGGAGGTTGATCTCGGCGGGGCTGCCCGCACCTTCGGCAACCACGATGTCGTATCGCGCGGCGAGGTCGTCGAACGCGGCGTGGGCGGCGTCGGCCAGGACGCGGCGGCCCTCCAGCCAGTCGGACGAGGCCACATGCCCCCAGGGTTGTCCCATCAGGACGACGTGGCTGCGCTGATCGCTACCGGGTTTGAGCAGGATGGGGTTCATCGCGGCTTCCGGCGTGGCGCGCGCCGCCAGTGCCTGAACCCATTGTGCGCGACCGATTTCCACACCGAGACCGTCGGGCCCTTGGCACACCATCGAATTGTTCGACATGTTCTGCGCCTTGAAGGGCGCCACCTTCAGCCCCCGTCGCGCCAGCGCCCGGCACACCCCGGCGGCGACCGTCGTCTTCCCGGCATCGCTGGTGGTTCCCGCGATCAGCAACCCCGTCATCGGTTCGCCCTCACCAGGAACACGTCCATCACCCAGCCGTCGTGGGCTTCGGCATCGGCACGCGCGTCGGCGATGGCGGGCAGCACGTCACCGAGCCGGCCGCTCAGCAGTCGCTCGCCCGATGCGCCGAGGTTGGCGCCCCACCAGATGGTCCACTCCTGGAGCCCGGTGAAGTCGATTCGCTCCGGCGGCGGATTGAGCATGGCCACGATGTTGTCCTGGCCCGCCGCCACGGCTTCCTGCAGGCGCCGGCCCGTGGTGACGTGCACGGACCTGCCAACGTCGTGCAGCACGATGCGGTGCCTGGCGGCCAAGAGTTGAGGTGCGCTGATACCGGCCCTGACGTCGTAGTCGACGTCGACCGACGTCGACTCCAGCAGGGCCCGCACCTTGTCGACGACGCGGATCGTCGAGTCGTAGAGCGACGGGTCTCCCCACACCAGAAAAGCGGCCGTCCCGCCCCGGTCCCGCAGCACCTCGGCGTACTGAGCTGCACGGGCGTCGTGCCAGTCGGCGACGGCAGACTCGTAGCCGGCGGTGGTGAGTCCGGTCGAACGGTCGCGGCGGGGGTCCGGCAGCGTGACGAGTTCGGCGGGACCGCCCGGGCCGGGGTGGGCCTGAACGATCTGCCTGCGCAGTGCGAGCAGCCGGTCGTCGTCGGATTTCTCGGCGGCCAACACGTAATCGACCGTGCGCAATGCTTCGGCGACCTCGGGGGTGACGTGTTGCGGACCCATGCCGACGCCGAGGATCCTGACCCTGACCGGCGTGCCCATGCCAGCGATTGTCCCTGTCCGCGGTCAGCGGCCGCGGAGCAGGCCTGCCGCGGCCGCCTCGACAGCATCGGTGACCTCGGTGACGGTTGTGCTGTCGAGCTTCCAGCACTGCCAGTAGAGCGGCACATCGAGGTGCTGGTCGGCGATCGGGACGAACGATGTGTCGATCAGCGAGTCCGGGTACATGCCCCACCCGAGGCCGGCGTGTACCGCGGCGCCGAAACCCGCCGCCGTCGGGATGTAGTGCGTCGGCCGGCGAATGTTCTTTCGAAACACCTTGCGCACCAGTTGGTCCTGCAATGCATCGTCTCTGTTCCACGCCAGCGACGGCGCCCGGGCGGCTGCGTCGGGGGTGAACCCGTCGGGCAGGTGGCGTTCGACGAAGGCGGGGGTGGCCACGGGCAGATAGCGCATCACCCCCAGCGGCTTGACGCGGCAACCGCCGACCGGAGTGCGTTCGGTGGTGACGGCTCCCATCACGACGCCTTCGCGCAGAAGTCGCGCGGAGTGGTCCTGATCTTCGATCCGGACGTCGAACAGCACATGGGGCAGCCGCCTAAACACCTCGGTGAACCACGTGGCCATCGAATCGGCGTTGACGGCGAGGGCCACGCGGGGTGACTCGGCGACGCCGCCGCGCATCTCGGAAAGCGCTTCGGCTTCCAGGACGGCCAACTGCGTCGCCAACCGCAGCAGCGGGGCGCCCGCCGCGGTCGCCACGCAGGGCTTCTCACGCAGCACGAGAACCTGCCCGACCCGCTGCTCAAGCGCTTTGATGCGCTGGCTGATCGCCGACGGTGTCACATGCAGGCGCTCCGCGGCGGCATCGAAGCTACCGACCTCGACAACCGCCGACAGCGCTGCCAGTTGGCCGGTGTCGAGCTGATCAGCCACATCAACAATGCTAAGCGAAACCGAGAATCATCAGTCCTACTGATGCAGATCTGGCAAAGAACCGGGCTGGATCGTCTTCTAGGCTGATCCCGTGGTCGTGAATGCCCGCGCCGACGCCGATTCGCTGGGCCGGCCTCTGGACGAGCTGCTGCGGCGCCGCATGCTGTGCACCTACCTCGGGCTGCTCCTGGCCATCTATGCGTTGGCCGTGGTCCAAAGTCTTGCACTCGACGTGCCGCGCACCGATGCCCGCGGCGAGTCGCTCTCGGTGGCGTTGACGGTGGTCGGCCTCGCGCTGTGCCTTCCGAGGGACCTCATGGGGTGGCGCTATCTCGCGGCGTTGGTGTGTGCCGGCGCTTCGCCGATCGTCGCGGTGGTGTTCCACGAACAGGTGGTTGCGCAGATCTGGTCGGTCGTGCCGTTGATGTTCATCGCGATCTTCATTCGCACCTGGCACTCTCCGCGCACCACACGGATCGCGGTGCCTGCGCTGGCCGCCACCGCCGCCGGCGCATTGATGGTCGCGCCGGCGCCCGTCCCCGTGTTGTGGTTGGCGTTGTACGTCTTGAGCATCGTCGGCGCCGCGGAGGTGTTCGGGCTGGGCAACTCCGCGCTGCTGGACGCCGCCTTTCGAGACCCCCTCACGCTGGTGTGGAACCGGGCGGGCATGCGGCGCCAGGCGAACCGGTTGCTGGCCAAGGCGCGGCGCAAGGGCCAGCAGGTCTCGGTGGTGGTGTTCGACGTCGACGACTTCAAGGGCGTCAACGACCAGCGCGGGCACGCCGTCGGCGACCTCGTGTTGAGCGATCTCACGCGGCGATGGCGTGCGCTGGCCCCGCCCTCGACGGTGATCGGCAGAATCGGTGGCGACGAGTTCGTGCTCATCGTCGGCGGATACAGCGAGGAACGGGCGCGGGCCCTTGCCGACGAGATGTGTGAAGGCCTGGCCGTGAACGTCACCTACGGCGTTGCCACCGGGCGGGCCGACAGGCGTGAGCTCGACGTGCTGTTCGCGGCGGCCGACCGCGAGCTCTACGAACGCAAACGCGCTCGCGAGCCATAGCGGCATCAACTCAGCAGGCTCCAGTACGCCTGCTCTCGCGGCGTCATGTCGTTCGAGGCGATCGCGCCGAACGCCCTGGCCTCACGCGCGAACACGTCGGCGGCGCCGGGCAGAGCATCGGGGCCACCCAAACGGAAGCAGCTGGGTGCCAACGGACCGAACAGCAGCGCCCGTCGAAGCTCCGGCCACGAGTCCAGGTCCGGCTCACATCCAGCCGCACGCGCAAACATCAACGCGGCCAGGTTCATTCGAGTCTTCTGCGGCATCCCGCGGCGTGCGCGGTAGGCCTCGATCGCGCCACGCTGTTCGGACGGATCCGGTGCCGGTATGGTGCCGCCCCACGTGTAAGCGATCCACCGCGCCTGAAGCTCGAGGGGGACGAAGTAGCCGCCGGACTGATCCCACATCCCGACGAATGCCAGCCCCGGCAGGTCGGGATGGAACGTGTGGCGGTCGGTGTCGAGATGGACCGCGTCGACGTCGAGCGTCCTTGCGACGTCCTCGCTGAGGAAAGGGATGTCGAGCGCGAAACCGGTCCCGAAGACCAGCGCGTCGAACGGTTCCGTGTCGCCGTCGCCGAAGGCGACCTCGTTCCCGGACACCGATCGGAGCCAGGGGCGAACCGCGATCCTGCCCTCGGCAACCAGCGGCAGATACTGCTGGCTCAGCGTGACTCCCGCGGCGAACAGAGACGGGCCGGGGTCCGGTGCTCCGTACTGCTCTGGGCTGCCACCGGCTTCGACGACGATCTCACGCAGCTGCCGATCGACCTCGGCGGGCGGCAGCCCTTCGCCGGCCAACGTGCCGTACCGGGTGAAGATCCTGTGGTCCGACGGCACGCCTGCGGCGAACTTGGGCAGTACATAGCGCTGTCGTCGCTGTGTGACGACGACCCGCGCCGCGCCGCTGTGCGCCAGTTCCGACGCGATCTCCAGCGCGCTCACCGCACAACCGGCGACCAGCACGCTCCGCCCGCGGTAGCGCTCCGCCCCGCGGAACTGGAAGGTCGTGGCGACACCGCCAGATCCGGTGAAGGTGTCGAGCCCGGGCACCTCGGGCAGCACCGGAGCGCGAAAACGCCCGCTCGCGACCACCACTTTGTCGAAGACCTCGGCGTCACCGCCGTGCTCGACGACCCATTGACCACCCTGCCGATCGATGCGAGTGACCTTGGTGGACAACCGAATCCGACGCTCCACATCGAACAGGGCGGCGTACCTCTGCAGGTAGGCCAGAACGTCGTCACTGGGGAGGAAGGTGCGCTCGTCGCCGTGGGCGAGGTCGCTGAAGGCAGTCAGGATCCGGCTGGTGTTCGTGTGCATACCCGGCCACACACCGCTGATGCCCCGCAGACCTGTCCACTGGCCGCCCAGGATGGGCGCCTGCTCGAACACCGTGGGCTCAAAGCCCTGGCTGAGCAACCAGCGAGCCGAAATTAGTCCACCGGGCCCGGCTCCGATCACCGCCACGCGCTGCGCCACGTGGGCACTGTCGCACGGCGGCGCGCCGGTACGCGGTGATTCGCGTCAGCCGACCGCGCCCGACGTGTTGCGAATCACGTCCGACGGGCTCTGCGCGGGGATCCTGCCTGCGACGAAGTCGGCTGCCTGCTGGGCGAAGCCGGCCTGCACGTACTGGCTGTGCGCGGGACGGTTGTCGCCGTTGGAGCACACCGGGTCGGCGCCGTTGCAGAGGTCGATGGTCTTTCCGCCGTAGAGCGGACTGATGGCGGTCAGCGGCCGGCCGATCTTCGTCGACGGATTGCCGAACACCGCGACCGCGGCGACATGATCGGCCACGGCAGGCGGCATGGGCCGACCGAAACCGAAGGCGGCGCCGGGATCTGCGGTGATCAGGTCGACGGCTGCGGCGCCCTGGGAGTAGCCACCGACCACGATGCTGGTATCGGGGCAGGCGGCGGCGGTTGCCTGGATGTGGGCGCTGGCGTCGTCGGCACCCAGCGGGGCCGATTGCAGGAAGTCGTATGAGGCGGGGTAATTCACCGCATAGGCGCTCACGGTGCGCCCGTCGAGGGCGTTCCGCAGGTCGTCGACGAATGCCTGCCCGACAAGACCCAGGCCGGCGGGTTCTGCTGTGCCACGGGCAAAGACGACTTCCACATCGGAACAGGACTCGGCGGCTTGGGCGCTGGCGGTCCCGGGGCCGAGCAGGCCTGCCGCGGCGACACCGCCGACACCGGCCATGATCAGAGCACGTCGAACAGAACGGCGATCGGACATGAATTACTCCTCAGTCGGGCCGCTCCGGCGGCGTTATCAAGTGGAATGTCTGGAGCACTGCAGAAAATTCCACTCGACTGGAGTCGGTTCGGAAATGGTGGCTAGCACCCAACCTGCTCCCCCGGTTGGCGGGAGGCGACTCTGCGAGAAGTTGCGTGACGCTCAGAGCACTGCGGGCGTGAATCCGTTGAAGCCGCCGGACGGCGTAAGGACTTTGAGCCCTACAGGCAACAGCGAGTTGATGA
Organism: Mycobacterium bulgaricum; assembly: GCF_041287165.2. Classification (NCBI taxonomy): domain Bacteria; kingdom Bacillati; phylum Actinomycetota; class Actinomycetes; order Mycobacteriales; family Mycobacteriaceae; genus Mycobacterium; species Mycobacterium bulgaricum. Next base: position 240,027 of record NZ_JBGGKV020000003.1, read on the forward strand.
TCGGAGCCAGAGGTGCAACCGACGTCGTCGTGATAGCGCCTAGGCTGGCATACATCCGCCCGTCCGGCGCGATGTTCAAGATGCCCTCGGTGCCCTCGTTCGTGTCGACGATGTTCCGGATGCCTTTCCCGGTCTCGGGGTCGAACTCGACGAGCGTGGCCTTCACGGGCACGAACACCGTCCGCCCCTGGGCCACGAAGTTGTAGCCGTACACCACAGATTGGACGACGCGACCGTTCACCACCGTGGGGTTGCCTCCGCCGATGGCGACGGGAGCACCCAGGATCGGACTCACGGGCAGCTCCTGCGTCAGCGCTGAAACGTCTGCCAGCCAACGCAACTCGCCCGCCGAGTCGAATGACGACATCACGTTGTTACGCGTCAGCACGTAGATGTTGCCACTGCCGTCGACGGCGACCGAGGCAGCTTCGGCGTTGGAAGCGGTCGCCCAGATCTGCTTACCGGTGCGCGTGCTGAAGGCGTAGAGCACGCCCGCGTCGTCGCTGGCGTAGACCACCCGGCCATCGGTGGACACCGTCGGACTCGAACCGCTGCCGGGACCCATCTGAGTCGCGAACGCCACCTTGATCTCGCCCTGCGAGAAGGGCGTGGCGGAGATGTAGTCGATGCCGTACAGCGCGCCCTTGCCCGCCTCGATATCGGTGGCGGCCACGAACACCCGGCCGGTCTTGGAATCGACACCCGGCGTGTTGGTGGTGCGGTAGAGACCGCCGAAGGCAACCTGCCAGATCGGGTCGATGATCGTTGGATCCATGTAACCACCGGTCCACAGCGTGGGCGGCGGGTCGGTCGCGGCCCGGGCGGCCAGGGGTCCCGGGATCTGGAAGATGGGTGCCGCAAGTTCGCCGGTCTTGCCGTCGAGCGCGACGATCTGGCCGTAGACCGTGACGCCGAGCACGGTTCCGTCATGGGTCAGCGTCGCGGTGATGAACGGGTTGATGTTGCGCGACCCCGGCCTCAATGCCGGGTTCTCCGGTGCCGTCGGCAACGCGGTCACCCAGCGGACCGTCCCGTCGTCGGCGAACGACCAGACCTGGTCGCCGTCGCTGACATAGATGTTGCCGGCACGGTCGATGATCGGACTCGACAGTACGGCGCCGGAGTCGACGCCCTCCTGACCGTCCCACGGCTGCGCCTGCCAGACGATGTTGCCCTCACGATCGATGACGTGCAGATTCGATCCGCCCGCGGCCACACCGGTGGTGACCACGACGTTTCCATTGGGCAGAATCGTTGGTGCGGCCAGGATTCCGGCGCCCTGCAGTGCCGACCACCTGTTGTAATTCTGCGACAGGTCGACCCCGGGCTGGAACTTGCGGTTGCCTGGATCTCCGTGCAGGGTCACCCAGCCTGAGTTCGCGTAGGGCAGGGCGGGCACGAGGCCCATATCGGTCAGCAGTCCGTCGACGACCGAGTTCACGATGAACACCGCGGCCGTGATGGGCTTCGACAGCACTTGGAATGGGTGGGAAAGCACCATGGTGATCGCGTTGCCGATCGCCGCCCGCGTGAAGGGCAGGAAGGGTGCGCGGGGCGCGGATGGCGCTGCCGCCTGGGCTTCGAGTGAAAGCGCCTGCGTCGCGGCGGTGGGCACCGCTCCTGCGGTCGGGGTCGCAGCGTCGGCCTCTTGTCTGCGCACCAGTGACGCTGCCGCCCACTTCGCAGGTGTCTGGGTTGGTGAGGTGTCGCCTGCTCCCTGTGGGTTCAAGACTCCGGTGAGCAAAGCGGTGACCACGGTTGCCATCGCGGGCTCGGGCTCTACCGGCGGCGCCTCGGGTTCGTCATCGCCGCCGTGCGGAATATCCACCACCTCAGTGGATTCGGAGTCCCGGACCGTCGCCTCGACGTCGTCCTCGTGGTCGCCGGCCTCGTCGACGTCGTCGGCCTTGTCGGCCTCGTCGGCCTCGTCGGCCTCACCGAGGTCTTCGGCCTTGTCGTCTTCATTCGACGCCTTGGTCGAACGACGCTTCTGCTCTGCGCTGTCGCTGTCGCTGTCCTGTCCCGCATCGGCATTGCGGTCGGCGTCGGATTCGGACGCATCCGACTGCGAGGTCGACGGTCCGGATCCGGACGAGTCCGCCGAATCCGCAGCGGCCACACCTGGCACAGCAAGGGCTGTCCCCACGCCCAGAAACACGGCAAGGGCGCCGACACGGCCGATGAAACCTGCGTGGCCCGCGCGAGGCCGAGCAAAGGATTCGTTCTCCGAGATTGAAACTGCACTTCGGCGGGCCAGCGGCGACATTGCTCTCCTAGCGATTACAGCTTGTATTTACATGTTGTAACGGCAATGTAGCAGCGGTCACACCCGGGTTCAAGAGCAATCCAGCAAAAATTTACGGCAGCATCAGCAGACGGCCGCGCCGAAGCGCCCGGCGCTAGTCCGAGTCGGCCTCGGCGTGCTTCAGCACGCCATGGAGGAGAATGTCGGTGACCGCCTCGACGAATCCGTCCACTTCGTCGATGTCCCGGATGCACAGAGCACTGATAGCGGCACCGACGATGAGATCGAGCAGGGCGGCGGCATCGACCTGGCGCATCGATTCGGCGTTCCGGCGGATGAGACCTTCGATACCGGTGCGGATCATGATGTTGTGTCGCTCGGCAAGTTTCGGTTGCAGCGTGGCGTCGGTGCGCATATCGGCCATCAGACCCGGCAGCGCTTCCCGGGCGTAGCCTTCGCCCATCACCTCGAAGATGCCGCGGATCGCGCCTCTGATCTCCGAGAAGGCATCGGCTGCCGCAGCCTCGACGTGGGGCGCGGTGTCCGGATAGACCGCGTCATAGACGACATGCGCTTTCGATGGCCAACGTCGATAGATCGTCGGCCTGCTGACACCTGCCTTTTCGGCGATGGCGTCCATCGAGATTCGTTGGTAGCCGCGGTCAACCAGCAGCTCGCGCACCGCATCCAGAACCTGCGTATCGACCTGGGGGTCTCGGTAGGGGCCCAGGCGGTGCGAGGCATCGTTCTGTGCCACGGGGCCTCCAACAGGGCTGGCCGGCGACGCCACGTCGCGCGGATCGCACGTACTCTATAGCAGGCCGCGCGCTGCGCCGTGGAACACGGAAGCCGCCTCAGCCGGTGGCCTTGGCGCGTTCGAGATAGTTCTCCGCGGCCAGCCTGATGAAGTGTTCGGTGGGTTTCGGTTCCCAGCCGAGTTCGCGGGTGGCCTTGGCGTGGCTGGCGGGCGAGGTGAAGGCCAGCAGGCGGGCGCTCTGCCTGCTGATCGGAATGGTCACGGGCAGAACGGATCCGACCGCATCGGCGAGGGCGGCCATGGCATACACGACCGGCATGGGGATTCCGATCCTCGGCCGGCGAGCGCCGACGGCATCCGCTGCGGTGGTGACCAGTTCACGGTGCGACATGAAGCGCTCGGACGCGATGTAGCGTTCGCCGACCCGGCCGCGGTCGGCGGCACGCAGCATCGCGTCGGCGGCGTCGTCGATGCCCACCACCTCGGCGCCCACGCCGCGCACGTAGAACGGCATCTTGCCCAGTGCGGCCAGCTGCACGAACATTCCCTGCCGGGGTTGCCAGTCGGGCGGGCCGTAGGGGTTCGAGACGTTGACGACGACGGCCGGCACGCCACGCTCGGTCGCGTACGTCAAGACCAGGTCTTCAGCGGCCCGCCTCGACTCGATGTAGCTTCCCGCGCGATCCGCCCAGTTGAACGGGGTGTCCTCGTCCACGGCCTCCCCGTCAGCCCCTACGGCGATGGTTCCGATGGTGCTCAGGAAGACGAACTTCCTCAACCGGGCGGTCGCGGCGACCTCGAGAACCGCGCGCAGCCCTTCCACGTTGGTCGCGAACAGTGGGGCGGGGTCCTTCAATTCTGCTCGGGTGTCGACGATGCAGTAGTAGACGACCTCGCGGTCGGCCATGGCAGCGGCGGCCACCTCAGGATCGAAAGGGTCACCGACCTGACGGTCGACCCCGAAGCCGTCGATTCCCTTGGTGGAGCTCGTCTTTCGCAAGAGCACCCGCACGTCAGCCCCGGCGGTGGCCAGATGCCGGACCACGCACGCTCCGACATTGCCGCTCGCGCCCATCACCAAGGCGCGCTGGCCTGCCACCGACATTCGGGCCTACCGGACGCTCTGGCGCAACTCCGCCGACGCGTCGGAGGCGGTGTCGTACACGCGCACGATCGCGTTGTCGCCCGTCTTCAGGAACGTGGACTCCCCCAGCGGGGTGTACCGCGTGGCCCCGATACCGATCAGCACGTTCTCCGGGTGACCGCTGGCGACCATCAGCGCGCCGACATCCTCAAGGGGTGTGTCCGGCGAGCCCTTCTGGTTCGCCAGTCGCTCCACGATCCAGTCCAAAAGGACCTCGCCGTAATACGAGTAGCCGATCAGGGGACTGTCGACGCCGTACTCGTGCCTTTCGCCGCCGCTGTCGAGATAGCAGACCAGACGCAACGTCGCGGTCGGACCGTCCGGGGTCAGGTCGCTGATGTCGAAGAATTGCCCCGAGACACCTTTGGACTCCGGTCCCCAGTTTTTCTTGACGCTGATCTTGGGGGCGCCGGGACGCCTGATCGAGCAGTCGTTGAACGCGCCGAGCGCGAACGGCTGCAAGGTGACGACGGTGTCACCGTCCCAGACCACCCGGCACGCCAGCCCGACCTCCGGCTCGATCTGCAGGTTGAGGGGACCGTCACTTTCGCCGGGAAGCACGATGGCATCGTTGGACAGCGGGAATTCGCCCAGGAACGTATCCGAGCCGGGCGCGTACCAGGGGAAGATGCCCTTGGGGGCAGCGCCCTCGCTGGCGACGTTGACGAAATCGACCGCCTCGCCCGCCTGTTCGAGGTGGCCCGCGAAATTGCCCGCCACGCCGAAGCCGAACCAGCTGCGCATCTCGCTCAGGGAGATCTCGATCACGTCCAGCAGCGTACGCCTGACCACGTAGCCCCCGGCCACCGACGCACTGTTCGGCTGACGTTCGCCCCGCGGTCAGATAACGCGCAGGAGCAGGGGTATCGGAAGGCCGTGACCATCACTGGTTCGGGAGAGTCGACGCGGGTGCTGCCGCGGGCCGTGCTTCTCATGCTCGGCCTCGCCGCGGGAGTGGTCGTCATCGCGGGCATGAAAGCCTCAGCCGGCATTCTGGGGCCGGCAGTCTTGGCACTCATGCTGGTCATCGCCGTTCATCCGCTGCGAGACTGGTTGCACCGCAGGGGACTTCCCGGATGGGCTACGGTCACCATTGCCTTGACGGTCATCTACGCGATCCTGCTCGGGCTCATCGCAGCGATGGTGGTCTCTGTTGCCCGGTTCGCGACGATACTGCCGCAGTATCAAGGAAAATTCGATGAGTTACTGGGGCAGGCGCGACAGCTTCTCGCCCAGTACGGCGTCGGCGAGCAGCAGGTGCAGAAGGCCCTCAACGTGGACGCCAACCGGGTGTTCAGCGTGGTCGGCGCCGCGCTCGGCAGCACGGTGAGCGTGTTGTCGGCGTTGCTTCTGGTGGCCACTTTGGCGTTGTTCATGGCAGCTGATGCCGCCGGTTACGGCCGCCGGTTGGCCGTCGTGGAACGGGACCGTCCGCAACTGGTGCAGGCGTTACGCACTTTCAGTCACGGCACCCGGCAATACCTTTTGGTGTCAACGGTTTTCGGGCTGATCGTGGCGGCACTCGATGTCATGGCGTTGTGGATCATGGGCATCCCGCTTCCGCTCCTGTGGGGACTGCTGGCCTTCATCACGAACTACATTCCCAACATCGGATTCGTCCTGGGTCTCGTTCCGCCGGCGCTGCTGGGTCTTCTCGAAGGTGGGCCGGTGACGATGCTGATCGTGATCGTCGTCTACAGCGTCATCAACTTCGTCGTCCAGACCGTCATCCAGCCGAAGATCGTCGGCGACACCGCCGGCCTGTCGGTGACCCTGGCCATGGCTTCTCTGATCTTCTGGGGATGGGTGCTCGGCCCGCTCGGGGCCCTTCTGGCCATTCCGCTGACACTGTTGGCGAAGGCGATGCTCGTCGACGCCGATCCGGCGGCGCGGTGGTTCGGCGCGTTCCTCACCAGCAAGGTCCACGACGACAGCGCGGTGTGACGGCTGGTCCACCGGGGTACCCCCGCCGCTATGGACAGGCACGCACGTGAAGACGCCACGAACGATCGCGACCTCGAGCCTCCGGGACCGGCCGATCACGGCCGGGACGGCGGAATGGCGACGCGCGAGATCGCACCGGAAGTCGCCGAACCGGACCAGGATTAGCTCAGCGGCGTCGTCGTCGCCAGATGATCAGGCCGATGCCCAGCGCGGCCGCCACCACCAGTGCCACAGGCACCGCCGGCTGTTGCTTCACGGTGTCGACGGCATCGTGGCCGCGCTGCACAACCGTGTCCTTGGCGTCGTGAATCGCATCCTCCGCGCGGCCCTTGACGTCCAGCTTGTCCGTCAACGCGCCGACAGTTTCGCCGAGCTCTGTCCTCGTTTGCTCGATGTCGGCTTTCAACTCGTCGATGCCGGCATCTGGACGCGGCTCAGGTTCTGACGCCATGGCGTGCTCCCTTGATCTCGACGATGTCGGCCTTCACGCTCTCGACGGATTCAGCCGTCGGAGGAGGAACCTGTTCGGCTTGCTTCTTGCCGAGAAGGGCGGCCACGCCCGCGGCGGCGAACAACACCACCGCGACGATTACTGCTGCTGCCCACACCGGAAGCACGAGGGACAACGCGGCGACGGCGGCGGCAACGAGCGTCATCAATCCAATCACCGCGAGCAATCCCGCCGTACCCACCAGCCCCGCACCGATGCCCGCATGCTTCGCTGATTGCTGAAATTCTTTCTGCGCCTACCGCAGCTCGTCGCGGATGAGTCGCGACGTCTGCTCGGTGAGTTGGCTGACCAACTCGCCGGTCGACGGCTCGGATCTTGGTTCGGTCACGCCGTTCCTCCCATCCCTGTGATGTGGCTTGGATGCCCGCTCCGAACCACTCGAAACGCAGAGCCGGGTAAACGACGAGCGCGGCACCAGGGCCCCGTTGCCCCAGCGCCGCGCCGTAAACCGGTCAGAAGTCAGTGACGGGGCACGTGACCTCGACCATCACGGTGTTGGCCACCTCGCCCTCGGTCGTGTTCGCGACGTCACAGCTTTCCAACGGGGCCGCCCCGTCGTTACCGACGACCTGCACGGACTTGCCTTCACTTTGAAGTCGCGCGATCTCGGCGGCTGCGTTCGGCCCCTCGGAAGCCGTGCCGTCCACCGCAGGAGCAGGCTCCTCGGGGTCGGCGAACGCCGTTGCGGAGAAAGTCAGAGATGCGGCTACTGCGGCCGAACATGCGCCGGCTGCAACAATCAATCGGTTCATGACACACCTTTCTTTCGACGAGAATCAGTGAGGCCGAGACACGCCCGCACTCAGGCGTCCCTGCTCGTGCTGCCGGATTCCCGCGACTGGTCGGATCTAATCCCTGTTGTGCCGCATCCGCAAAAGGGTTCGCACGCAAACCGTTTGCTTGCTCCGAGCTGGCGTCTCGCCATTCGGGGGCCCGCGACCGGGCGGATTCGACGCCCCCCGGGATGGGCATTCTGGGCTGATGAGCGGTACGGACCGGGAGACATTCATCGTCGACAGCCTCGTCGACGCATTCTCCGACCTCATGGCCGCCGACCCCGACGCATTCCGTACCAAATTCCGCAAGATGGCCGCCGATCCGTTCGCGTTCTACCGCGGAAGCGCTTGCCTGTTCTACGCCGACGTTGCCGCCCGTGACGACAGGTGGGCCGACGAGCGCACCAGCCGGGTGTGGATACAGGGCGACCTGCACGCCGAGAACTTCGGCACCTACATGGACGGCGCGGGCGTCCTCATCTTCGACGTCAACGACTTCGACGAGGCCTATGTCGGGCACTTCACCTGGGACCTCATGCGGTTTGCGGCCAGTGTCGCGCTGATGTGTTAGCAGAAGGCCTTTTCCGACGACGTCATCACCGCATTGATTGCGACGTTCATCCGCGCCTATGTCCGACAGGTGCGGTGGTTCGTCGACGTCGACGACGATGCGTCCTTCTCGCTCAATCTGCTGACCGCCCGCGGTGCGGTGCTGACTGCGCTGCAGTCGGCGCGGCTGTCCACCCGCGCCGAGATGCTGAACCACATCACCGTCGTCGATGAGAACGACCGCCGCTTCCGCGAGCTCAGCGGGGTGGTGCGACTCGACGATGCCGAACGGGAGAAGGTCGAGGCCGCGTTCGCGCGCTACCTCGACACCATCCCGACAGCGCAGCGCTTCCGCGGGATCGCCTACGACGTCAAGGATGTCATCTCGAAGACCGGATTCGGCATCGGCAGCGCCGGTCTGCCGTCCTATACGGTTCTGATCGAAGGATTCAACCAGGCGTTGGACAACGACGTCGTGCTGTCGATGAAGCAGGGAAACGTCGCTGCACCGAGCCGCGTCGTCGAGGACCCCGAGGTGCACGCCTACTTCGAGCACCAAGGCCACCGCACGGCGGTGTCCCAACGTGCACTACAGGCACACGCCGACCCCTTGCTCGGCTACACCGACATCGACGGGGTCGGCTTCGTCGTCAGCGAACTCTCGCCGTACGAGGCCGATCTGGATTGGAGCGAGCTCACCGAACCCGATGAGCTCTCCGAAGTCATCGAGCAACTGGGCCAGGCGGTCGCCAAGGTGCACTGCGTCAGCGACGCCGACAGCGACCAGTCGCTCGTCGATTTCCAGACCGAGGAGGCGATCGTGGCGGTCATCGGGGACCGCGAAGACGAATTCGTGACCGATATGGTCGAATTCGCGCTGTCGTACGCCTCGACGGTTCGCGACGATCACCGCCACTTCGTAGAGGCCTTCCGGGAAGGCCGAATGCCAGGTGTGTCTGCCACGTGAACAACCGCCGGCAGTCGTGACCGAACTCTGACGAAACGTCCCGTGGGTGCCGAACGTGTTTGAGAGGTTGCCGGGAGTGGGGAACGGCGAACGTATGACCGCGCTACCTCCCGACCCTGACCCCAGCGACACCACCGGGTTGTCCGAAGGCGGGAGCGTCGAGCCCGGCGACACGCCGCCTGACTCGGGATCGCTGTCCGCGTCGGCAAACCGGGATCCACTACCGGCGCGGCGGTTCACACCGGTATCGATCGCCGGCATGGTCGTCGTCGGACTCGTGTTCGTCCTCTTCCTCACAGTCGCCGTCATCTACGGGTTGCAGGTATTCGGCGTGATGGACCGGTGGTGAGCCGACGCTCACCGGTTCAAGGGCGAAAGGGTTGTCGGACAACGCTGATCGCAGGTAGGCCAGCGTCGCTGTGGGATCCACGTGAGCCGCGTCGAGCCGCAGGAACTCGGAGCGGTCGGCTGCAGCTCTGATGAAGACCACGTCTTCGGTGAGGCCGGTCGCGGGATTGATCGCCGCGGTCCCGACCGACAACGAGATGGCTTTCACATACTTGCCGCGATCTGCGGTGAACACGTCGCGAAAGGTGCGTACGGCGACGGCTGCCACCGCCGTGTTGTAGCGCTTCCGCTGTTCGTTCTCCGTCACCGGGATTTCCCGGATCTCGTCGCCGGCCGCGACGTATTCGTAGGCCTTGATCGCGGGAACCGTGTCGGGCGCGGGGACTGTGAGTTCGACCGTCAGCGTGCCGTCGTCCGGTTTGAAACCGTAATCGTGATCGACGTCGAACGCCTTGGGGTAGACAGAGTTGTTCAGCACCAGCCCGACGTAGTCCTCGACGGCGGTGCGGTCGCCTGCCTCAAGTGCCTCACGGAATTGCTCGAGCAAGGCATTGCTTTCCTCGACGTGCCGCTTCTGGTCAGCACAGAGGCGCTCGTAGTGCGCCATCTCCGCGGCGAGTTCCTCTCGCCGTGCTTTCTCGGCGGCGGCGTGCCGGGACTGCAATGCAGCGTTCTTCTGCGGTAGCGCGCGGTTGACGTAGTACGCCCATTGCGCATGCGCTGCTTGCCATTCCGCACGGGCGGCCTCGACTGCTTGTGCATGGGCCTTGTTGCCGAACATCCTGCTCATGCCGGTGGGTTCCGGCGGCGGGTGGAAGACGGGCTCTGCGGGCGGTCGTTCGAGAGCCGGTGGCGCGATCGGCGAGATCAAATCGACCCGATCGAACGGCGGCGGCTCGTATTTCATCCTCAGACAGTCGATCTCGACAACCTCATCGCCATCGCGGGTGGCCGACAGAATCGAGTCGATCTGGCGGAACGTCTCGGCCGCTTGCACTGTCCGCACCTCCGCCAAGGCGCCCTGCATCTCTCGATGCAGTCTGCGCTCAGCTCCGTCATCACCGTGCACCGCGCGCTCGTGATCGCCGCGCCTCCGCCCCACACGGTGGACGTTACCTTTGAGGGCGTAGGTTCCAAACTGCGTGACATACGCCGGTCGTGTGGCCTGCAGTCTCTCTTGCTTTGCCATGGAGATGGCGGAGGGATTTTGCCATCTAAATGGCGGGAGCCTAGAACCGTACGGTCGTGCAAAGTGTGCCTGGCCCCACCTGGCGGACTTCACGGTCGTTAAGCGTTTCTTCCGGCGAGTCTTGCCCAGAGCCCTCATTCGCGCGCGCGGCAATCTACGCAGGCTCCGCACTGTCAAATCGCCCGACAGTCCAGATCTGAGACACGCGGAATGAGACGAAAAACGAGATACCTCGACCTGGAGCTATGCGGCAGACCGGCGACGCGCTCAGAGCGTCTCAGTTCTCTAAAAACAAGACTCGGTTATGCGCCGCCGCCTGATTCGACCGCGGTGAGGACGCTCCGAAGGGTGGCTTCATCGCCTTCGATGGTGACCATCTCGCGAACTTGATCCAGGTTGAGCATGCCGGAGGCCAGCCCGAGCGTTATGTGAGCGTCGGCGCTGATGATGGCGTCGAGTTCTCGGCCATCGTGGGGCTTTACTTCGACACCTGTCTGCAGCGCATGGACTTGGACCAGGCGTCCGTCAACAGCTATCCCTATGGTCGCCGGCCACTTGGCGGGAACTCGCCCCGCGAAGAGAGCGGGGAGGGCAATGAGAAGCCATTCAGAGCGGAACTGGTCACCTTCAGGCCCGGGAATCATCAGTGGCGTGGACCAACGGACGAGGCCCTCAATCGGACCCCGCAGTTCGGCGCCCCATTGGGTAAGGGCGTACACGATGTGTCCGCCGTCATTGGTTAGGCGGCGCTCGACCACGCCGGCCGATTCGAGGTCGCGTAGCCGATCTGTGAGCAGGTTGGTTGCGATGCCAGGAAGCCCTTCAGCGAGCTGCCGGTAGCGCGCCGGGGCGACGAGAAGCTGACGGATGATCAGGAGATTCCAGCGGTCACCGACGATGTCGAGCGCCCTCGCGAGTCCGCAGTATTGGCCGTAGCTCCGACTCATCTCCACCGTCCGCTTGATATTTTAAATCTGTCTTGATTATATCAACCACATAGTCGGAGAAGGGGTTCTTATGACCGTTGCGGTGAGGCCGGCATGGGTCGACGACACGATGTTCCCGTTCGAAAGCCGCTTCGCGGAGCTGGACGGGAACGTTGTGCACCACATCGACGAGGGCTCAGGGTCAATACTGTTGATGCTGCACAGCAATCCTGTCTGGTCCTTCGTCTACCGCGACGTCATCATCGCTCTGCGAAGCCAGTTTCGCTGTGTCGCACTGGACTTCCCGGGCTTCGGCCTATCTACCGGAGCCCCCGGTTATGGGTACCACGCCATTGACCACGCGGAGTTGCTCGTGTCGTTCCTCGACCATCTTGGTTTGAGCGAGCTGACCTTGGTTGGTCACGGCTGGGGTGGTCCGCTCGGGCTATACGCTGCAGAACAACGCCCGGATTTGTTCAGACGTCTCATTCTGACCAATACCTGGGCGTGGCCGCTCAACGGCGATCTGTTCAGCGAAGTGGCCTCGCGCGGCATGGGCAACCCTGTTGGCCGCGCATTGATGGGGCGATTCAACCCGCTCGTCAACTACTTCATCCCGGCAACGCATAAGCGGCGCAAGGTGACAGACGCCGAGATGGCGCACTACCGCAGCGCGACATCGACGCCGGAACAACAGCGTGCCTCCGCAACACAACCAGCGGACCTTGTGGGCGCGCGGCAGTTTTTCGTCCAGCTAGCGGAACACCTTGCGCCCGTTTCCAAGCTGCCGACCCTGATCATCTGGGGCGACTCAGACCCTATTTTCACCGATAAGTACCGCAAGCGGTTGGAACTCACATTTCCCTACCACTCGACGAGGACGCTGCATCGCGTCGGCCACTACCCGATGTCCGACGCGTCTGAAGAGTTCGTGGCAACGGTCCGCGAGTGGCATCCTTCGAGCAGAGCGCTTAACACTTCTGAGTTTTAGGACAAACGGAATGCGCGAGATTGCGGGCGACTAGGAAGCCTCGCCGCCCGAGTCGTTCCCGTTCGCGTCACCGTCGCCTCCTTCGGTGTCGCCCGCGGGCTCTGACGAGTCCTCGTCCTCTGGCTCTGTGTCGTCGGTGGACTCTTCCTCAGCGGGTGTGGGCTCTGCTCCGATGTCGCCGGCGGGCTCTTCCTTAGCGGGTGTGGGCCCTGTTCCCATGTCGCCGGTGAACTCTTGCTCGCCGGCGGGTGCGGGCTCTTCCGGCTGAGCGGGTTCCTCTTCGCCGGGCACATTGGACGTTGGCAGGTCGAGTTCCTCAGCCACCGGGCCGCTCTCCTCCAGCGCGGCCTCGTCCTGAGTTGGCAACTGCTTCTGCGCCGCAACAGGTTCCGTCGCAGGCTCAGTGGTGAGCATCATGCTTTGCGCCCCGGGACCGGACCACGTGGTGACAGCCGACGATGAGTAAGGCGTGATCGCCCTGCCCATATTCTGGTCCAGGCGGATCAACAAGGTGATCAGGCTTGAACTGTAAGGGCGAGCGAACCTTGGAGTCAGCAGACCGGGAAGGTTGTCGAAGGAGCCGAACGAAGTCCCCGGCACACCGTTGAGCACACCGTCGATGATGCGGGCCGGGATGTTGATGACGGCATTGACTAGCCCGACGACGTCGAAGGTGGTGATCGCCTCGAATACGTCGGTGATCGCGAGACCTGTTGCGGCGATGCCGTTCAACAGTGGGCCGATCGCCGCGCCAAACAGGTTTTCGGGGAGTCCTCCATACACCTCGTAGAGGAAGCCCCCGGTGCTCAGCACGATGCTCCTTAACGGTTGCAGGACGATGCGGGCCACGGAGACGAAGAATTCGTCGGACCTGCCAAACTGCAATGCGGTGACTGCGTCGTCGAACGCCTGCGCATAGTTCTCGACGGTCGCTGCGATGATCGGGAAGGGTTCGCTGAAGTAATCGTCGAGCTGGGCATCCACGTTCGCGAGCGTTGTCTGAAGAACCTGCGGGTAGAGCTGTAGCGGACTCGGGATCGCGGTCAGCTGCACCGCTGGGCTCGCCACCACCGCCGTCGCGGGTGGGGGGCTGATCGGTGTGACGGCGATGACGCTCGCCCCAACCAGTGCCACACCCGCGGTGACATACGGCCTAACGCTTGCAAACATGACCCCCCGCTCGACGGCACCCAGTGCGATTTGCCGGTACGTCTCGCAACCTATAGCTGCTGAGAACATTTGGGCAACTAGGGGAATCCCTTGCAACATGCCGTTCAACACGCCGCCCCGAGAATCTTCGCCAACGAAGCGGAGCTACTTGTATCAAACACGCGCCGCAGGCACCGAATGGCACACCTCCGTCCAGATCGAAAGGGTGGCCCAGATGTGGTCCTTCGCGCGTGCCTCGTCGGTGCCGTGAGCAGGCTGAAGGCGGCGCATCGCGGCCACCGTGGCACGCACTGCCCCGGCGACGTCGTCGACCGGACCGCCAAACCCGAAACAGGGTGCAACATTTCGTGAATTGGCCTGGCAGCATGATTATTACGCATCACCCACGGCATCCTCGACCTTTTGTTACTCCAGGCTGAGCTAGGAGAGGAGAGCGAGCGGTGTTACGCGTCGCCAAACCTATGGCAAGGTCGCTGATCGGAGCGCTATGACGTTGGACCCAAATCGGCAAGGCGCTACAGGGCGATTCCGTACGAGCCAGTGGCCTCGATGTCGCCCGAGGCCTTTCTTCGTTAGCCCATTCCTGACTGGACGCCACGCCTGGAAAGATCCCCGCCGCGATCGCCTCATCTGCGACCGGGGCCTAGGTGGCAGCGGAAATTCACTGGGCCACGTCAGCCATACGGCGCGGCTAAGCCGCAGCTTTGGCCTTACTCCTGCTGAGCTTTCCGCGCCGCCGCCAGCGATTGCCGCAGCGCTTCAACGAGACGGTCGACGTCGTCGTCTGCAGTCGTCCAGTTGGAAAAGGACACGCGTATCGCCGCTCGACCGTGCCATTCGGTTCCCGCGACCCACGCCTCTCCGCTGCGTCGCACGAGTTCAGCTACATGCCAGGTGCGCTCGTCGCTGTCGTCGGCACGGATCAGGACCTGGTTGAGCACCACGTCGTTGCATACGGAAAAGCCGTCGGAGGCTTGCATCGTCTCGGCCAGGCGGCGGGCATGTTCGCAGCAGCGTTCGATCAGTTGTCGCAACCCCTGCCTGCCTAGCGATGCGAATGCTGCGTAGACGGGTACCGCGCGTGCACGCCGGGACATCTCGGGCACCAGGACGCCGGGTTCGCGCTCGGCACTTGTGGGCAGATAGCTGGTGTTGGCGCCTAGTGCGGAGCGGGCAGCTTGGGGATCGGCGACGATGGCCAGGCCGCAGTCGTAGGGGACGTTGAGCCACTTGTGTGCGTCGGTCGACCAGGAATCGGCCAGCTCGACACCTCGGACGTGTGCCGACAGTCGCGGCGATGCGCTAGCCCATAGTCCGAATGCGCCGTCGACGTGAACCCAGCCGCCGTGCTCGTGGGTCGCCGCGACGATCTCTGACATCGGATCGCATGCTCCAGAATTCACGTTGCCGACTTGTGCGCACACGATGGCGGGGTCGGAGTCGGCGGCGAGCGCGTCGGCGAGCGCGTCGGCTCTCATCGCTCCTTGTGCGTCGACTGCTACGCGCTCGACGCGGCGCGATCCAAGACCGATCATCTGCAACGCCTGCAGTACGGAGGGATGGACCTCGTCGCCCACGAGTACGCGAACACGGGGCGCCTGGGCGAGCCCATCGGCCTCAACGTCCCAGCCTTGCCGCGCTAAGAGAACGTGCCGTGCGGAAAGCAACCCGACGACGTTTCCCGCCGTGGCTCCGGTGACGAACCCGACGGCCGCGCGCGGGGGCAGCCCGAGAGCATCGAGAACCCACTGCTCGGTGACGGCATCGATCGCAGCGCCGGCCGGCGACGACATCCGGCTGTACGCGGTCTGGTCCCAGGTCGATACCAGCCAGTCGGCAGCCAGCGCCGCGGGTAGCGTTCCTCCGACGACGAGGCCGAAGTAGCGAGGGCCGGCGCACGCAATGGTTGCCGGACTGAGAGTGGCGGCCAACCGCTCGACTACCGCGACCGCATTCGTACCTTGGTCGGGCAACGGGCCGCTCAGTGCGTCGACGACCTCGTCATAGCTCGTATTCGCGTCGACCGGCCGGTGTGGCAGACCCTGGAGGTATTCGGTCGCCAGTTCCAACGCCCTTGGCAGAGCCGCGTACACGTCGTCGGTTCCAACCGGGGCAGAATGCTGATCCATTGAAACTATCCTCGTTCTCGAGTTCGTGTCGTGCACAGGGGCGCCGTAGGTCGTTGCGGACGCGGTTGCCCTCGGTGCGCCGTCCGGTTGGGCGAGCCGTCAGCGTCGCGATGCACCTCGCGCTGTGAGGTTCGGACATACAAAGGTCATACGATTTGCCATACAGATGGCGGATCCGCCGACTGCCGCCAGCTCAAATGGCAAGCCGCCATCGAGAATGGCAACCTACACCCCCCGAGCAATTCGCTTCCCCAGGTGAGCGTGCTTAAGTTCTGCTAATCCAGCTTCAGAATTATTAGCTGTACTGATTCTGCGGGTTGCCCTTACCGTCGGCGGCGTGAACCCCGCCTATCTCGTCGTGCTCAGTGGCTTCGCCACGACCATGGCGCTCATCGCCGCCATCGGTGCCCAGAATGCCTTCGTCCTGCGTCAGGGGATCCGCGGCGAGCACGTCCTACCCGTCGTCGCGGTGTGCACGGTGTCGGACCTGCTGCTCATCACGGCGGGTATTGCCGGCTTCGGCGCGCTCGTCGCCGCGCACCCCGACATCGTCACCCTGACCACGCTCGGCGGCGCGGCATTCCTCATCGGCTACGGACTCCTGGCGGCCCGCCGCGCGGCCAAACCCGGAACCCTCACCCCCGCCGATGCGGCGCCTGCGCGCCTGACAGCCGTGCTGGCCACCTGCCTGGCACTGACGTTCCTCAATCCGCACGTCTACCTCGACACCGTGATCCTGCTCGGCGCGCTCGCCAACGAGCATCGGGAGAGCAAATGGCTGTTCGGAATCGGAGCGGTCACCGCGAGCGCCGTATGGTTCGCCGCGCTGGGTTTCGGAGCGAAACGGCTCGGCCACCTTTTCGCGTCTCCCCGGACCTGGCGCATCCTCGACGCGGCGATCGCCGTGACGATGATCGGGCTCGGCATCTCGCTGATCGTGCGATAAGTGTCGCGATGTAACGCAAGGCACTAGCCTCGTCGATGTGACAGTCGTGCACCTCGTCAAGCTCGCCGCAGTGAATGCGCTCATCGGTGGAGCCGCTCTGGCCGCCGCAACGCAGGCCGGCGCGCAGCCGGCGGTGCCGTTCGACCCGCCGCCCCCGCCGCCCGCCGCGGCACCGGCGCAACCGCCGACCCCTGTCTTCCAGTACATCCCGATCGCCGAGGGCGCCGCTCCCGGCTCACCGGGTGCAGCGCCGTCCGGTCCTGTCGCACCACCCGCGCCGCCGCCGGCCGGAGCCCCGTACATCCCGCCGGTGCCCAACGCGAACTTCGGCAACACCGGTCAGTTCGACTTCCTGCGGGACCTGTGGAACATGCGCAATTCACCGGAGTTCATGCAGACCGTCGGTCCGGGTCAGATGGACCCGGCAACGTGGGTACCGCCCACCCCCTACGGTGACCCGGCCCTCGCGCCGCCGCCGGCCGCGCCCGGCTCGCCGCCGGTCCCCGCGTCGGCTCCGCCGCCGATCTGGCCGCCGGTGCCGGTGCCCGCACCCGTGCCGTAGCGGAGGTTGCGCTCTAAATTGCGGCGATCGTCAAGACCACCGAGAACGCGCTGTCGGGCAGTTCTAGGAACACTTCCCGAAGTTCGTGCTCGGCTTCATCGCAGCGTCAGCCATCGGAACGCTGTATCTGCAGCACAGCGGTGACAAGGCCCACATCACCACCGTCAACGACCTGCGCACCTGGTCCCTGATCTTCGCCTTCGTGGTCGCGCTCGGACTCGCAGTCGTGTTGTTCGGAAACTTCGAAATCGGCTAGTTACTCTCGCGATGTGATCAGCTCGGTGTCCCGCCGCCGGTTCCTCGGGATGGCGGTGGGTTCGGCGGCATTGCTGACGGCCTGCGGTACCGAGAAACCGGGTGCGGTCGCCGACGACGGTTCCGTCACCGTCACCCACGCGTTCGGCGAGACGAAGATCCCGGCGCCGCCCACCAAGGTCGTCAGCGCGGGACTGACCGACGCCGACGACCTGCTCGCGCTCGGTGTCGTCCCGATCGCGGTGACGGACTGGTTCGGCGCGGAACCGTTCGGGGTGTGGCCGTGGGCGCAGCCCCGGCTCGGCGGCGCGCAACCCGTCGTGCTGTCACTGGCCGACGGCATCCCGATCGACCAGATCGCGGCCCTGGCGCCCGACCTGATCGTGGCCACCGACGCGGGCCTCGATGCGGACACGTACAGCCGGCTGTCGGCCATCGCGCCGACCGTCGCCCAGAGCGGCCGGGCCGCGTTCTTCGAGCCGTGGCGCGATCAAGCGAATACCATCGGGCAGGCGATGTTCCGCCACGACGACATGCAGAAGCTCGTCACCGACGTCGACGCCAAGTTCACCGCGGTCAAAGACGCGAACCCGCAGTTCACCGGCAAGAAGGCGCTGCTGCTGTCCGGAGCGCTGTCCGAGGACAGCGTGCAGGTCAGCGGCCCCGCGTGGCGTCACGAATTCCTCACGCAGATGGGGCTGACCGTCATCGAGACCGAAGAGCCTCTGTTACCACGAGACCGGATGGCAGAGGTCCTGAACGAGGCCGATGTACTGATCTGGACCACCGAGAACGACGCCGAACAGGCTGCGTTGCTCGCCGACCCGACCATCGCCAGTCTGCGGGCGCCCCAGCGCCACGTGTTCACCGGCAAGGAGCTGACGGGCGCCATCGCCTACGCCTCCACGCTGTCCTATCCGGTGGTCGCCGACCGGCTGCCGCCGATGCTGGCAACAGCGCTGACCTGAGGTCTAATGGGTCGGTGACTGACCCGACCGCCGACCAGAACGTCTCCTTCGCGCGCGTGGGATCGACCTACTATCCGGTCCTCGTCGCCGTGTTCACGGCGCTGGTGATCATCTCCAATTTGACCGCGACCAAAGGCGTGGAGTTCGGGCCGATCATCACCGACGGCGGCTTCATCGTGTTCCCGCTGACCTATGTGATCGGCGATGTGCTCTCCGAGGTGTACGGGTTCAAGGCGGCGAGGCGGGCCATCTACACCGGCTTTGCGATGAATATCCTTGCCGCGCTCGCGCTCTGGGTCACCATCTATCTGCCCGCCGCCGACTTCTACGAAAACCAGGAACACTTCGAGAACATCGCGCATTCGTACACGGGGTTGATCATCGCCGGCCTCGCGGGGTTCATCGTCGGGCAGACGCTCAACGCGTGGTCGCTGGTGCTGATCAAGGAACGCACCAAGGAGAAGCATCTGTGGGCGCGTCTGGTGGGGTCGACCTTCGTCGGGCAGCTGGGCGACACGGTGGTGTTCTGCGCGATCGCGGCAAGCGTCATCGGCATCACCTCGTTCGGTGACTTCGTCGCCTACACCGCGCAGGGCTGGCTGTACAAGACGGCCGTCGAGGTCGCGCTGCTGCCGATCACCTACCGGGTGATCGCCTTCATCAAGCGCCGCGAACCGACATACGAGCCGGCCGCCGTCTGAGCCTTCCCGGAATTGAGCCGTTCCTAAGGGCGCTCTGGCAAGGCTCACAGAGGTTTGCCGAGGGGGGAGACTTCTAAGCTACTCGGCGGTAGCTTTGGTGGATGAGCGTGACTGCAGAGGAGATCGACACAGTGCGCACCGGGGGCGTACGACGGATTCTGGATTACGGTGATCGAGCCCTGCTGCTCGAATTCGCAACCAACACAGAGGTTTTGGCGTGGACAGCCGCCGTGCGCGCAGCCGACCTCCTCGGCGTGGTGGACATCGTGCCCGCCGCAAGGACCATCCTGGTCAAGCTGGCGGGCAGCCGCTACCAGGAGCCGACCCGGCAGCGTCTCGGCGCCCTGCGACTGTCCGAACAGGCGGTGGCCGAGTCAGCCGCCCCGACGGAAGCCGACGTCGTCATCGACGTCGTCTATGACGGGGACGACCTCGACGAGGTGTCACGCCTGACCGGACTGAGCGCAGGAGAGGTCGTCGCCGCCCACACCGGGACGCTGTGGCGCGTCGGATTCAGCGGTTTCGCACCGGGTTTCGCGTACCTGGTCGGCGGGGACGAGCGCCTCGCCGTCCCGCGCCGGTCCGAGCCGCGCACCAAGGTACCCGTCGGCTCCGTCGGCCTGGCCGGCGAATTCAGTGGCGTCTATCCGCGGGAATCCCCCGGCGGCTGGCAACTGATCGGCCGCACCTCGGCGGTGCTGTGGGACGTCGACCGCGACCCACCGGCGCTGCTGGCGCCGGGCATGTGGGTCCGCTTCGAGGAGACGCGGTCATGAGCGGCGTCACGCTGGAGATCCTGCAGACCGGGCCGCTCGCCCTGGTCGAAGATCTCGGCCGGGCGGGCCTCTCCCACATCGGCGTGACCCGCTCGGGCGCGGCCGACCGCCGCGCCCACACCCTGGCCAACCGCCTCGTCGCCAACCCCGACGACCGTGCCACCGTCGAGATCACGCTCGGCGGTTTCACCGCGCGTGTGCATGGCGGCAACGGCGAAGGCGTGGCGATCGCCGTCACAGGCGCTGATGCCGACCCCGCCGTCGACGGAATTCCGTTCGGCACCAACAGTATTCATCACGCCCACGACGGTGAGGTGATCTCGCTTGGTCCACCGAGATCCGGGTTGCGGTCGTATCTGGCGGTGCGCGGCGGCATCGACGTCGACCCGGTGCTCGGATCGCGCAGCTATGACGTGATGTCGGCGATCGGGCCGCTGCCACTGCAGCGCGGCGACGTCCTTCCCGTCGGTGTCCACACCGACGACTTCCCCGAACTGGACCAGGCACCGGTGGCGGCGATCGTCGACGCGCCGCTCGAGCTCAAGGTGGTACCGGGCCCGCGCGACGACTGGTTCGTCGACCCCGACGTGCTCGTGCGCACCAACTGGCAGGTCACCAACCGCAGCGACCGCGTCGGCATGCGACTAGTCGGCATGCCTCTGGAGTACCGCTGGCCGGACCGCCAGCTGCCCAGCGAAGGCGCCACCCGGGGAGCGATCCAGGTCCCGCCCAACGGCTTCCCGGTGATCCTCGGCCCCGACCACCCCGTAACCGGCGGCTACCCCGTGATCGGAGTGGTCACCGACGACGACGTCGACAAGATCGCGCAGGCCCGGCCGGGACAGACGGTGCGGCTGCACTGGTCGCGGCCGAGGCGCCCGTTCAAGGGCGAGCAGTGACGAATCCCGCGTATCGCTGGTAGACACAGGGTGTGCGCGCACGACTCGTTCACACCTCCGATCTCGACGACGAGACCCGCGAGGATGCCCACCGGATGGTCGTCGACGCGTTCGACGGCGACTTCGACGACGACGACTGGGAGCACGCCCTCGGTGGGATGCATGCGCTGATCTGCCAGCGCGGTGAGGTGATCGGGCACGCGGCCGTCGTGCAGCGCAGGCTCTACTACGGCGACGTCGCGTTGCGGTGCGGCTACGTCGAGGGCGTCGCGGTCGCCGAGGAGCACCGCGGGCGGGGCCTCGGCGGGGTGTTGATGGACGCCGTCGAGCAGGTGGTCCGCGGCGGCTACCACCTCGGAGCCCTGGGTGCCAGCGAGCTCGGCGAGCCGCTCTACACGAGCCGCGGCTGGATCCAGTGGAAAGGACCGACCGCGGTGCTGGCGCCGGGTGGGCTGGTGCCCACCCCCGACGACGACGGCGGAGTGTTCGTACTGGTGGGCGAGCTTCCCGCGTCGGTGACATTGGATCCGGCCACCGGGATTGCCTGCGACTGGCGCAACGGCGACGTCTGGTGAACTGATCTCACAAGCACAGCCGGGCCGCGGTGAACGGAATTTCACCCCGTGAGCGGGGGTGACACAGCTGCGCAACGGTCGCTTAATCGTGCCGAAACACGGCATGCATAGACATTGGGCATGAGTGAGCCGGACTGGGCGCCGCTCACCGGATTCCGGGTTGCGGTCACATCCGCGCGGCGCGCTGACGAACTGAGTGCGCTGCTGCGTCGCCGCGGCGCGACGGTCAGCAGCGCCGCAGCGATCGAGATGGTCCCGCTGCCCGACGACGACGAGCTGCGTGAGCGCACGCAGTCCCTGATCGACACCCCTCCCGACATCGTCATCGCCACCACAGGCATCGGATTCCGTGGATGGGTCGCGGCGGCCGACGGTTGGGGAATGGCGACCGAGCTGACCGCCGCCCTCGGCAAGGCTCGGATCGTGTCCCGCGGCCCGAAGGCCACCGGCGCGCTGCGTGCGGCCGGCCTGCCCGAGGAATGGTCGCCGGAGTCGGAATCCTCTCGCGAGGTGTTGCAGTACCTCGTCGAAGGCGGCATCTCCGGAACCCGCATCGCGGTGCAGCTACACGGCGCCACCGCGGACTGGGACCCGTTCCCCGAGTTCCTCGACGAGTTACGTTCCGCAGGAGCCGAAGTCGTCCCGATTCGGGTGTACCGCTGGCATCCCGCGCCGCGCAACGGCGAGTTCGACGCGCTGGTGGCCGGCATCGCCGAGGAGAAATTCGACGCGGTCAGTTTCACGTCCGCGCCCGCGGTCGCCTCCGTGCTGATGCGTGCCACGGAAATGGGCATCGAGGCGGAAGTGTTGTCGGCGTTGCGCAATGGCGTCCACGCGATGTGCGTCGGGCCGGTCACCGCCAGGCCGCTGGTCCGGCTCGGGGTGCCGACGTCGGCGCCCGAGCGGATGCGGTTGGGTGCGCTGGCCCGCCACATCACCGACGAGCTTCCGCTGCTGCAGGCCCGCACCGTCCGGGTCGCCGGCCATCTGCTGGAGATCCGCGGCAACTGCGTGCTCGTCGACGGCACGGTGAAGGCGCTGTCCCCCGCGGCGATGGCGACGATGCGGGCACTGGCGCTGCGGCCGGGCGCGGTGGTGTCGCGGACGGACCTGCTGCGGGCGCTTCCCGGCTGCGGCACCGACACCCACGCCGTGGAGACAGCGGTGTTGCGGCTGCGGACGGCGTTGGGCGACAAGAAGATGGTCGCCACCGTCGTCAAGCGCGGCTACCGGCTCCCGGTCGACGAGGCGTTCGCGTCATGAGCCTGATCCTGGTGGCACACGGCACGCGCAAGCAGAGCGGGGTGTCGCTGATCGGCGACATTGCCACACAGGTGTCTTCGGCGCTGGAGCGTCCCGTGCGCGTCGCGTTCGTCGACGTCCTCGGACCGACGCCGTCGGAGTTGTTGGGCGAGACCCCCGACCGCCCGGCCGTGCTGGTACCGGCGTTTCTGTCGCGGGGCTACCACGTCAGCCGAGACATCCCGTCACACGTCGCGGCGAGCGGCCATCACGACGTCACCGTCGCCCGCGCTCTGGGTCCGGACCCAGCGCTGGTCCGCGTCCTGGTCGACCGGTTGATCGAAAGCGGCTGGCGACCCGACGATTCGGTGATCCTCGCTGCGGCGGGCACGTCGGACCCGGCGGCGATGCGGGACCTGCACACCACCGCGACGTGGCTGTCGGCGACCATCGGCTCGCGGGTCGAGTTGGCTTTCGCCGCCACCGGGGAACCTCGGGTCGCCGACGCGGTGACCGGGGTGCGACGTCGCGGACGCCGCGTTGTGGTCGCCTCATACCTGTTGTCCGAGGGCCTCTTTCAGGACCGCCTACGCGACAGTGGCGCCGACCTGGTCACCGACCCGCTGGGAACGCACCCCGGCGTGACGCGGCTGATCGCCAACCGCTTCCAGCGCGCCTGTGCCGCGCTGGCCCCGTGGCGACCGGTCGTCGCCGCGCTGTCGGCGAGGGGCTAGGGGTGCGGCGTCGTTGACGCGGGCAGGGCGGCCACCAGCGGAGTGTCCACGCCCACGCGGCCGACCCGCAGTGCCCCGCCGGGATCGCCGAGCGGCTCGTCGCGGCCGGGCAGCGTCAGGCTGAAGAACTCGGCGTTGTCGGCCATGAACGCCATCTCCTCGTCGGGGAGATCGGTCTCGTAGTAGATCGCGTCCACCCGGCACGCGATGCGGCAGGCGCCGCAGTCCACACACTCGTTGGGGTTGATGTACATGGCGCGGTCGCCCTCGTAGATGCAGTCCGCCGGGCACTCCGCCACACAGGACTTGTCGACGATGTCCACGCACGCGCTGCCGATCACGTAGGTCATACGGTCAACGGTATTGCCCACTCCGGCTGTCCACAGGGGCCTAAAGTCCTCACCTCGTAGCCGCGAAATATCATTCCGGGTCGCGGTCAGCGTCGGATCCGCAGCCCGGAATGATATTTCGCGGGGAGTTAGGAGCCGACCTGGACGTCGCCGTCGGGAGTGATCCGTGTGGCGTAGACGGGCAGGGCGTGGTCGGGGTTGTCGAGGCAGCTGCCGTCGTCGAGGGCGAACGCCTGCTTCTTGATCGGCGACTGCACGGTCGCGCGGCCGGCGCGGTCACCCACGATGCCCCGCGACATCACCGCTGCCCCGGAGAAGGGGTCGATGTTGCCGACCGCGTGGAGGCTGCCGTCGTCGAGCCGGAAGAGCGCGGCCTGCTCACCGTCGGGCAGTAGAACTCCGACCCCCCGGTTGGGGATCAGGAAGTCGTAGCGGCATGCGGTCGTCCACACCCGGGTCTCGTTCACGGTCTCATTGAGCACAGTCATCGCGGGCTACCTTCCTACCTTCGGCATACCGATGGCCACAGGTGCCGGGACCTTGCGGCCGTCGTTCTCGGTGAACGTGATCGTCGGGTCGGGGACGTCGGGGGCGTTGACGAAAGACACGAACCGCGACAGCTTGTCGGGGTCCTCCAGCACGCCCTTCCACTCACAGGCATATCCGTCGACATGGCGGGCCATCGCCGCCTCGAACTCCTCGGCCAGCCCCAGGGAGTCGTCGCAGATCACCTCGCGCAGATGGTCCAGACCCCGCTCCTCGACCCACGGCGCTGTGCGCTGCAGACGGTCGGCGGTCCGGATGTAGAACATCAGGAACCGGTCGATGTAGCGCACCAGCGTCTCGTCATCGAGGTCGCCGGCGAGCAGCTCGGCGTGCCGTGGCGTCATGCCGCCGTTGCCGCCGATGTAGAGGTTCCAACCGTTCTCGGTGGCGATGACGCCGACGTCCTTGCCGCGCGCCTCCGCGCATTCGCGCGCACACCCCGAGACACCCATCTTGATCTTGTGCGGGGAACGCAGCCCGCGATAGCGCAACTCGAGGTTGATGGCCATCTGGACCGAATCCTGCTGGCCGTAGCGGCACCAATCACTGCCGACACAGCTCTTCACCGTGCGCAGTGACTTGCCGTACGCCTGACCGGATTCCATGCCGCCCTCGACGAGGCGGCGCCAGATCTCGGGCAGCTGATCCACCCGCGCCCCGAACATGTCGATGCGCTGGCCGCCGGTGATCTTGGTGTACAGCCCGAAGTCCTTCGCGATCTGCCCGATCAGGATCAGGTGTTCGGGCGTGATGTCGCCACCGGGCACCCGCGGCACCACCGAGTAGCTGCCGTTGCGCTGAATGTAGGCCAGGAAGTGATCGTTGGAGTCCTGCAGTGACGCCTGCTCGCCGTCGAGGATGTGCTCCGAGCTCGTCGACGCCAGGATCGAGGCGACGACGGGTTTGCAGATGTCGCAACCCTTTCCGGTGCCGAAGCGCTCGATCAGACCGGTGAACGTGCGGATCGAAGTAGCGCTGACGATCTCGAAAAGCTCAGCGCGTGAATGAGAGAAGTGCTCGCACAACGCCTTCGATTGTTCGACACCCTCGGATTCGAGCAACTGCTTGAGCAGAGGGATGCACGACCCGCAGGACGTGCCCGCCTTGGTGCACTGCTTCAATTGCGCGACGTCGCAGCAACCGGTGCCGATCGCGTCGGTGAGATCACCCTTGGTGACGTTGTTGCACGAGCAGATCTGCGCCGCCGACGGCAACGCGCCGATGCCCAAACCTGCGGAGCCCGAATCTGATCCGGCGGGGGCGATCAACGCCAGCGGGTCGCCCGGCAGCGTCTCGCCGACCATCGGCCGCAGGATGCCATAGGCGGATGCGTCGCCGACCAGGATGCCGCCCAGCAGGGTTTTGGCGTCGTCGGAGAGCACCAGCTTCGCGTACGTCTGGTTGACCGCGTCGTTGACGGCCACCTCGAGACAATCCGTGGTGGCGCCCATCGCATCGCCGAAGCTG
Organism: Mycobacterium bulgaricum; assembly: GCF_041287165.2. Classification (NCBI taxonomy): domain Bacteria; kingdom Bacillati; phylum Actinomycetota; class Actinomycetes; order Mycobacteriales; family Mycobacteriaceae; genus Mycobacterium; species Mycobacterium bulgaricum. Next base: position 265,694 of record NZ_JBGGKV020000003.1, read on the forward strand.
GCGACGTCCACGCCGAGCAACTTCAGCTTGGTCGACATGTCGGCCTCGGGGAATTCGGCCGCGCCGCCCAGCAGGCGATCCGCCACCACCTCGGCGCTGGTGTATCCCGGGCCCACCAGTCCGTAGCATCGGCCCTCGATGGCGGCGACCTCGCCGATCGCGTAGATGTCGGGATCGCTTGTCACACAGGACAGATCCGTAAGCACGCCGCCGCGCTCGGCGATCTCCAGGCCTGCCTCGCGCGCCAGCTCGTCGCGGGGCCGGACACCCGCGGCGAACACGACGACACCGCAGTCGATAAACGACTCGTCGCTGAGCGTCACCCGCAACGAGTCGTCCTCGGCGGAGCGCTTGAGCGGCCGGTTACGCTGAGCCGGCTTGATCGACTCTGTGCCGACGTTGGTGTGCACGGTGATACCGAGCTCGCCGATCATCCTGCCCAGCAGGGTGCCGCCGGCTTCGTCGAGCTGCTGGGCCATCAGCCGCGGGGACCGCTCGACGACATGGGCGGTCAGTCCGAAACCGCGCAGCGCATTGGCGGCCTCCAGGCCGAGCAGTCCTCCGCCGATCACCACGCCCGCAGGCGCATCGCCGACGCTGCGAGCCCGCTGCGCGGCGGCGCGGATCGCGTCGAGGTCGTCGAGCGTCCGGTACACATGACAGCCGGGCAGGTCACGCCCGGGCACGGGCGGCACGAACGCGAACGAGCCCGTCGCCAACACCAGCGCGTCGTAGTCGAATCGGGTGCCGTCGTCGGTGGTGACCGACTTCGCGGCGGGGTCGAGCGCCACGACGCGACGGCCGAGCCGCACGTCCACCAGCTCGTCGCCGCTGTAGTCGTTGCCGGGCAGCGCCAGCAGCGCGCGATCCCAGTGGTCGGTGTAGCCGGTCAGCCCGACACGGTCGTAGGCCGCATCGAGTTCTTCGGCAAGAATCGTGACCCGCCAGCCATTCTCGGTGTCCCTGGACCGCAGCGCCTCGACGAACCGGTGACCGACCATGCCGTGGCCGACGACCACGACGTGCTTGTGTGAAGCCATGTCGCTCACGCTAGGGAGCTGATATTGCCTCGATGTCGCCTCGTGTGAAGGGCCCATCACGGTGTTCTCACGATCGCAGATCGTGACCTGTGAGACGGCGCGCCGCCGGCGAACGGCAGTCGTCGTCGGCGAGATCGGAGGGCTCTGCCGTCCCGCTGACGGGCTTGGCCACCGGGCTGGTCTTCTAGACTGACTCTAGATTGCTGTTCTGCCGCGAGAATATTTGTGATCTGTATAGTTGCCTAGGGTATGAATTAGCTGACAATCGTCGCGGCTGGGGGTAACCGCTTGACGTCGAGAGTTCGACGATGGTGGGACGAGCCGGACCACTTCGAGTGGGTCACCCAGTTCCTCCGCCAGCGCGGCTTTCTGCGCTCCACCCAGATCGTGATGGCCACCGTCTCGTCTTCGGCCTCGCTGGTCACGGTGAGTTTCGTGCTCGGACTGGGATGGCCGGCCGCGGCGCTGCTCGCCGTGGGCCTGATGGGGGCCCTGTTCACCCTCGGGATGACGGCGTTCTGGCTGTCGCGCTGGCCCACCCGCAGACAATCGGAGATCGCCGTCACCGCGGGCACACTGTTCGTCGCCATCTGGAGCGTCGCCCAGCCCAACACGTCCATCGCGGTGCTGGCCTGCACGGCGACCGCCGTCACCGGCGGCTACATCGCGTTCTTCCACAACACGCGGCTACTCCTGTTCAACTTCGCCGTGGCGATCGCGATCACGACCTCGGCGACGTGGCGGCTGGGCGCCGACACCGACATCGGCACCGCGGTTGCCGCGTTCTGGCTCGCCTGGTTCCCGAACGTGACGGTTCCGCTGGCGATCCGCAGCATCACCAAGGCCATGGGTGCCTACGCGGAGAAATCCGGCTCGGATCCGTTGACGGGGCTGCTCAACCGTCGCGGGTTCGCCGAGGCGATCACCCATCAACTCGGCGACGCACCACCTTCGGCGACGCACCTCGGGCTGGTCATGGTGGATCTCGACAACTTCAAGCTCGTCAACGACACGCACGGCCACGCCGCAGGCGACCGCGCGTTGAAGGCCGTCGCGGAGTTGCTTCGTGAGCGCTGCCCACCGGGTGCCGCCATTTGTCGAGCCGGCGGGGAGGAGTTCCTCGTCGCGATCGCCGCACCGCGAGGGGGAGTCGAATCCGTCGCCGGACAGCTGTGCCGCGCCATCGCCGAATTACCCCAGGACGTGACCGCCAGCGTCGGCACCTGCAGCATCGCGCTGGACCATCTGCGCGCCCGGGATGCCGATTCGCTGATCGACGAGCTGATCGCGTCGGCAGACACCGCGATGTACGTCGCGAAGCGCAACGGCGGCAACCGAGTCCAGTTCGGCTAGTTCGCTAGGCGACCGGACCCCTGCGATCGCGCGCCGTCACGCGGACGCGGGTGCGGACCGCCACCGTCTCGCCGAGCATGTGCGCGACGGTCGCGGCGATATCGTCCGCTGCGCGCACCGCGGGCTCCAGCGCGCGACGTGCCGCGACCGTCGCTGTCACTGTGATGGTCGGGGCACTGTTCTCCACGCTGGCACGGGCGCTCGCCTTGAGCACCACCGGATGCTGTGCCAGAACGTCGGCCGCCGCGGACGCGACAGACGCCGCGTCGGCGCTCAACGCGCCGTCGGTGCGCGCCTCGTCGGGAAGGCGCAGAACCCGCACGCGCGGTGTGCGCCGATGGCCCGACAGCCACCAGAGTCCGACGATGACGAGCGTGGCGCCGACTCCCCCGCAAGCCCACGGCCACCAGGACGCGTCGACATCTTTCAGGGGCGCGGCCAGCTGAACCGGCCCGCCTCCCGCGAGACGCCCTTGCCACCACATCACGGCTGCGACACCGGCGGCGACGAGCAGCAGACCGAGCACGAACACTGCGATGCGATCCAGAAGTACGGTTGCACGCGTCATGCTCACTCCCTTCCGGTCATGCGCACCCGGATGCGAGGCGCGCGCTGCAATGCTGCGAGTTCGGTTGTCGCGGCGCGGTTCACCGCATCCTGCAACTCCGCGTCCGCTGTTCCGGAGACCACGCAGCGAATGGTGAGCGTCCGCCGGGAAGCGGTTGAGCGTGCCGAGACGACACCGGGCACCACCTCTGCCGCTGCGCTGGCAATCCGTGCGATATCGGTCAGATCCACGTAGACGGCGGTCTGTGCGTTGGCCCGCAGTGCGCGGCGCCGTCGCGGCTTCAGCGCGACCACGACGAGCGCGATCCCTGCGATCCCCGCGGCGATTCCGGCGAACGGCGTCCACGGCATCGGAGTCGAGCCGCCCGCCGCCGTGACGGTGTCGGCGATCCAGGGAGCTCCGCCGATCCATCCGGCGGCGACGAGCGCTTCGCGGACGCCGAGCGCGCCGAGCGCGATCAGAAGCACCGCCGACGCTGCCCCGAGGAAGCTTGCGCCCGCGGGCGCGAGCGGTTGCGCACCTGCCCTCACCTGTGTCATTGCAGTGCCCTCTGTCGATCGCCGGGCTCAGGAGCGACGACGGAGCGGACGTGGACATCCACACCGTCGACGACGAGCCCGCTCAGTTCGGACAGTCCGCGCCCGACTCGGCGACGGACTTCGGCTGCGGTCGCCGGCAGCGGCTCCCCCCAGGCCACCGCCACCTCCACACTGGCGCGTACGTGGTCACCGGCGACGACGACGTCGACGCGGGGAAGCTCGCGCAGCGCCAGTTTCCCGATGCCCCGGCTGGAGCGGACGACACCGTCGACCTCCAGAGCTGACGCGAAAGCGACTGTCTCGACTGCCTTTTCGCGAATGGTCAAACTGCCGCGGGCACCCCGGTCATCGTCGCCGAACTGCTCAACCACGGCCCCGGCCCCGCAGGATGCTCATCGCGTCGAACTCGCCGTCGCGGTGGCCTCCGATCACGAAGCCGACGGCGCCGAGAACGAGCGCGAGCAGGAATCCGGTGAAGCCGCCCGCAGCCGCGGCCACCCCGAGAAGCAGACCGGCCAGCAGACCGGCGGTTGCGGTGGTCATGTGTGTCCTCCAGTGTCACTGTGTGTTCGAAAAGCGTTGGTGTGCAGCGTCGCAAAGCGACGTCGCCGAAATCTTCGGGTGAGGCGGCTCAGCGCGCGCAGCGTTCTGGTGCGCCGCGACACCGCGATGGTCGGCCGGGACGGTTGCCCCGGGTCGGAGGCCGCCAGGGCCGCCATCAGCGCGTCCACCGACCCGCCGGCATCGGGATGATGCCGGCGGATCGCCTCACGACGCGTACTCCGTCGCGCGGTGTCCGTCATCAGTCCGTGCCGGATTGCGGTTTCAGTGCCACCGCCTCGACGGTGACATCGACCGCGAAATCCGGGAATTCGGCGACGACGGCCGCACGTACCGCGGCGGCGGTATCTCGCACCGGTGTTCCGGTCCACGCCGTGATGTGCACGTCGATGGCGTCATCACCGATGCGGACACCCGCAACCTTTCGGCCCGCGAGATGGGTCGCGATCTCGCCGAACATTCCGGAGTGCAGATCGGCCACGCCGGGCACGGCCCGCACGATCTTGTCGATCGTGTCGACGGGTTCAGCCTGTTCGGCGGGTTCGACCGAGCCCACTACTCGACCCTGGCGAGTCGACTGTCTGCCGGTTCATCGGTCTCCTCGTCACCGACGTACACATCGTGCACGGTGATGTCGACCTCGACGACCTCAAGCCCCGTCATGCGCTCGATCGCCGCGATCACGTTGCGGCGGATACCCGCGGCGAGGTCGGCGATGGACACGCCGTATTCGGCGACGATGTCGATGTCGACCGCGGCCTGCTTCTCGCCGACCTCGACCGACACACCTTGGGCGTGGTTGACCGTCGCGCCGGGGATGCGCTCCCGCAGGGCTCCGACGGCGCGACTCGCGCTGCCGCCCAGGGCGTGGACGCCGTGCACCTCCCGTGCGGCCAAGCCGGCGATCTTCGACACCACGGTGTCGGCGATGCTCGTCTTCCCGTGCGTCGTGGTGAGCGGACCGGGCTGGGTCGCCACCACCGACGTCGCTGCCGAAGCAGTGCTCTGGGTGTTGCTCATCTCTGCTCCTCTCTCTGTCGTCACCACTGTTGGTCGGAGCCGAAAAGCGAAACCGAATGTGGCATCGCTGTGACCTCCCTCACCCCACTTCTTACTGTAAGTAAGAACAAGTGTTCACTCAAAGATGAGCGAGGAGTTCCCATGCCCAGCTACCGCCTGATCGTCGTCGGAACCGACGGATCGGACACCTCACTGCGCGCCGTCGACAAAGCGGCCGCCCTGGCGGCCGAGTCCGGCGCCAAGCTCGTCGTCGCCTCCGCTCACACCCCGCAGCGCGACGCGGCCGGCCCGGACCCAGATCAGCCGCGCCATCAGCGCGACACCCCGGTGTCCGATCTGCTCGCCGACGCCGCCGACCGCGCCAAGAGTGCAGGCGCACACGACGTCGACGTCCGCGCCCTGGAGGGAGCACCCGCCGACGCGTTGGTCGACCTCGCCGAGGAACTGGGCGCCGATCTGCTCGTCGTGGGCAGCGTTGGACAGAACTCTGTGGTCGGTCGCCTCGTCGGCTCCGTGCCCCGCCTCGTGAAGCGGCGCGCCAAGACCGAGGTGCTGGTCGTCGAGACGTCCGGGTGACGATCGATCCGGAAGACATCGATCCGGAAGACGAAGCAGACGGGCCCGCCGATTCCGAACTGGCAGCAGCGGCGCGCGCCGGTGACCGCGCCGCGTTCGAGGTGCTGGTCAGACGGCACGGCCCGGCGTTGCACCGCTATGCACGAAGGATGACGCGCGACGACGTCGCGGTGCAGGACATCGTGCAGGAGACCTTCGTGGCCGCATGGCGACAGATCGAGCGTTTCCGGGGCGAATCCAGCCCCAAGACCTGGTTTTTCGCCATCTGCGCCCGCAAGGTGGCCGACTCGCACCGGGTCAAACGTGCTCAGCCGCTCGACGACCGGCTCCTGGAGCCCGCGGACACGTCGGCGCTGTCGGACCCGTTCGCCGCGGCGGCCAACACCGAGTTCCTCGCTGCGCTCGAATCGGCGCTCGGCGAATTGCCGCCCCGTCAACGCGCCGTCTGGGTGCTGCGCGAGGTGGAGGAATTGACCTTCGTTGCGATCGGCGAGATCCTGAGCCTGAGCCCTGACGGCGCGCGGGGACATCATCACCGCGCCCGGACAACCCTCCAGCAAAGGCTGCAGCGATGGCGATAGGCGACTACGACGTGCTCGCGCGCGCGTCCCGCATTCTGCGGGCTGCGCCGGAGCCGGGGTGGGAAGCGATCGAGCAGTCCGTCATCGAAGCCGTCCGGCGGACGCCGCGCGCTGGCTGGCCGATCGCCGTCGCCGATCCCGACCCGGGGTCGGCTCCGGGACGCATCCGCGTCACCGACCTCGCCGTACGCACGCTGATCGCGCACCAGCTGGCCACCGACCCGGACCTGGCGCTCGTCGACATCGAGGTGGTGCTCGACGGCGAAACGCTGCAGTCGGTGCGCATCGAGGTCAGCGGTCGCTTCGGCAGCGAGCTGGCCCTCGCGGCCGAACGGGTCCGCGCACACGTCGCGTCCGTCGTCGCAGAGGCGACGGGTCACGACGGCGACGTCGCCGTCGTCGTGACCGACGTTCACCGCTGAACCGCTACCCCCAGCGCGCCAGGATCTCCTTCGACCGTTCGGCCAGCGCCGCCTGCCAGAACGGCCCGAAGCTGATCCGCGCCACCCCGAGCGGTCCGTAGGACGCCGGATCCGACTGATCGGGGCGGGCGATCGCGTTGACGGGCAGCGGCAGCTCGGAGGTCAGGCGCTTCATGACTTCCGGCGGATGAACACCGACCGGGTAGAGCACGTCGGCCCCGGCTTCGGCGGCTTCCTTCAGTCTGGCGATCGCCCGGTCCACCCGGTCGCTCTCATCGCCGTCCTGGCGCAGGAACAGGTCCGTTCTGGCGTTGACCACCACCCTGACCCCCGCCGCGTCGGCCGCAGCGCGCAACCCGCCGACGAGTTCGGCCTGTTCTGCTGAGGACCGCAGCCGGCCTCCCTCGCTGTGCACGGTGTCTTCGATGTTCAGCCCGACCGCTCCGACCGACAGCAGACCTTCGATCAGACGGCCCGGTGTCTCGGCGTATCCGGATTCGATGTCGACCGACAGCGGAACGTCCACCGCGGCGGTGATCTGACCGACGCGGGTGAGGACGTCGTCGAACGTCATTCCCTCGTTGTCGGGTTTGCCCACCGAGTCGGCGACCGGATGGCTGCCCACGGTCAGCGCGGTGAACCCGGCGTTCACCGCGAGGTTGGCCGACCACGCATCCCACACGGTCGGCAGCACCACCGGGTTACCGGGCTGGTGCAACGCCAGCAATGCCTCGGCACGAGCCTTCAGATCCGCGTTCGTCGCCATCTGTCCTCCGCTTCCTCGCTCAAAGTGATTTGTCTCACGCCGAACACCGGTGATTTAGCTAGCATCGGTTGCGTACTGTGATCCATGACACCCTTCAGCCCAAGGAGGTCGCTTGTCCGCCACCAGCACCACCGAACTCGCCCAGCTTCACGACCTGATCGGAAGCCTCAGGCGTTGCGTCACGTCGCTCGCGTCGCGATACGGAGACAGCCCTGCCACCCGTCGCATCGTCAACGACGCCGAACGCATTCTCAACGATATCGATCGTCTCGACATCGATGCGGAGGAGCTGGAGCTCGCCCGTGGTGTCAGCCGGCACCATCACGTCGCCGAGCGCATCCCGATTCCGGACACGCAGTACGACACCGATTTCTGGCGCGGTGTCGACGACGAGGGTCTCGGCGGCACGCGCTGAGATTGCGTGCCCCTCTTCTCCCAGAAGAGGCGGCACCCCTCGGGGGACATAACTTCATCGAAAGGCAACTGTGAGCGCACCCACCGCCGACCGCAAAGCGAGCGGCGTCTTCTCGCCTGGACGGGCCCGGATCACGCAGCGGACGCTGCGCACGGACAACTGGCTCAAGTCCCCCATCCTGACGAACCTCGGCTTCGCCGCGTTCATCATCTACGCGACGGTGCGCGCGTTCATGCAGAACAACTACTACGTCGAGCAGTACGGCTACCTCACGCCGTTCTACTCGCCGTGCATCAGTACCGGGTGCGTTCCCGAGGCGAGTCACTTCGGCCAGTTCCTGCCTGACGTCTGGTGGCTGCCCTACGCGGCGCTGTCCCTGCCGTTCCTGCTGCTGTTCCGGCTGACCTGCTACTACTACCGCGGCGCGTACTACCGCACGGTGTGGCAGTCGCCGACCGCGTGCGCGGTGGCAGAGCCTCGGGTGCACTACACCGGCGAAACCAAGTTCCCGCTGATCGTGCAGAACACGCACCGGTACTTCTTCTACATCGCCGCGATCATCTCGGTGATCAACACCTACGACGCGATCATCGCGTTCCACAAGCCCGACGGCGGCTTCGGACTCGGCCTGGGCAACCTGATCCTGGTCACCAACGTGATTCTGCTGTGGACCTACACGATCTCGTGCCACTCCTGCAGGCACGTGGCAGGCGGCCGCCTCAAGCACTTCTCGAAACACCCTGTCCGGTACTGGCTGTGGACCCAGATCAGCAAGCTCAACGTGCGGCACAAGCAGTACGCCTGGATCACGCTGGGCACGTTGATGCTGACCGACTTCTACGTGATGGCCCTGGCGGCCGGCTGGTTCCCGGATCTGCGCATCATCGGATGACGCCCGCCGCCACCTCCCCTGATTCTTCTGCTCACAGATCGATACGAATGAGGTTTTCATGACTCCCGAAACCGACGACCGCCACGTGGAAAGGCACGAGTACGACGTCGTCGTGATCGGCGCCGGCGGCGCTGGACTACGCGCAGTGATCGAGGCCCGGGAACGCGGCCTGCGCGTCGCGGTGGTGACGAAGTCGCTGTTCGGCAAGGCCCACACCGTGATGGCCGAGGGCGGGTGCGCGGCCGCCATGCGCAACGTGAACACCAAGGACTCCTGGCAGGTGCACTTCGGTGACACGATGCGCGGTGGCAAATTCCTGAACAACTGGCGGATGGCCGAACTGCACGCCCAGGAAGCACCCGACCGGGTGTGGGAGCTGGAAACCTACGGTGCGCTGTTCGACCGGACCAAGGACGGCCGCATCAGCCAGCGCAACTTCGGCGGACACACCTATCCGCGGCTCGCCCATGTCGGTGACCGCACCGGGCTGGAGATCATCCGGACCCTGCAGCAGAAGATCGTCTCGCTGCAGCAGGAGGACAAGGCCGAGCTCGGCGACTACGAGGCCCGCATCCGCGTGTTCCACGAGGTGGCCATCACCGAGTTGATCAAAGACGGCGACCGGATCGCGGGGGCGTTCGGGTACTACCGGGAGACCGGCGAGTTCGTGCTGTTCGAGGCACCGGCGGTGGTGCTGGCCACCGGCGGTATCGGCAAGTCCTACAAGGTGTCCTCGAATTCGTGGGAGTACACCGGCGACGGTCACGCACTCGCGCTGCGTGCCGGCTCGGCGCTGATCAACATGGAGTTCATCCAGTTCCACCCCACGGGCATGGTCTGGCCGCTGTCGGTGAAGGGCATCCTGGTCACCGAGGGCGTGCGCGGCGACGGCGGGGTGCTGAAGAACTCCGAGGGCAAGCGCTTCATGTTCGACTACATCCCCGACGTCTTCAAAGGCCAGTACGCGGAGACCGAGGAAGAAGCCGACCAGTGGCTCAAGGACAACGACTCTGCGCGGCGCACTCCTGACCTGCTCCCCCGCGACGAGGTCGCGCGCGCGATCAACACCGAGGTCAAGGAGGGTCGGGGCACCCCCCACGGCGGTGTCTACCTCGACATCGCATCGCGCATGTCGGCCGAGGAGATCAAGCGCCGGCTGCCGTCGATGTATCACCAGTTCATCGAGCTGGCCGAGGTCGACATCACCACCGACGAAATGGAAGTCGGTCCGACCTGCCACTACGTGATGGGCGGAATCGAGGTCGATCCCGACACCGCGGCCGCTGCGACACCGGGACTGTTCGCCGCAGGCGAATGCGCGGGCGGCATGCACGGCTCCAACCGCCTCGGCGGCAACTCGCTGTCCGATCTGTTGGTGTTCGGCCGCCGCGCCGGCCTCGGAGCGTCGGACTACGTGCGGGCCCTCTCGGACCGGCCGTCGGTCAGCGACGGCGCAGTCGACGAGGCCCTCACGATGGCGCTCGCGCCGTTCGACGGGCCGGGCGGCGAAGAGGCGACCGAGAACCCGTACACACTGCAGCTCGACATGCAGGACACGATGAACAACCTCGTCGGCATCATCCGGAAGTCCGACGAGATGCAGGAAGCGCTCGACAAGCTGCAGGAGCTGCGGCAGCGGTACAAGATGGTCAAGGTCGAGGGCGACCGGAAGTTCAACCCCGGCTGGCACCTTGCCATGGACCTGCGCAACATGCTGCTGGTCAGCGAGTCCGTCGCGAAATCGGCGATCACCCGCACCGAGAGCCGTGGCGGCCACACCCGCGACGACTACCCGCAGATGGACGCCGACTGGCGCAACGCGCTGCTGGTGTGCCGTTCCGAGGGTGACGACCCCGTGGTGCCCGACGTCAGCGTGGACAAGCAACGGCAGGTGCCGATGCGGCCGGACCTGCTCGAGTGTTTCGAGCTGTCCGAACTCGAGAAGTACTACACCAACGACGAACTCGTCGAACACCCGCAACGGAAGGGCTGAGACCGTGGCTGCGTACAACGCGAAGATGCGGGTCTGGCGGGGCGACGCCAGCGGCGGCGAACTGAAGGACTACACCGTCGAGGTCAACGACGGCGAGGTGGTGCTCGACATCATCCACCGGCTGCAGCAGACCCAGACCGGGGATTTGGCCGTGCGGTGGAACTGCAAGGCCGGCAAGTGCGGCTCGTGCTCGGTGGAGATCAACGGCCGCCCGCGGCTGGCGTGCATGACCCGGATGTCGACCTTCGGCGAGGACGAGGTGGTCACCGTCACCCCCCTGCGGACGTTCCCGGTGATGCGCGATCTGGTCACCGACGTGTCGTTCAACTACGAGAAGGCAAGGGAGATACCGGCTTTCCGGCCGCCCAAAGATCTGCAGCCCGGCGAGTACCGGATGGCGCAGGAAGACGTCAACCGGTCGCAGGAATTCCGCAAGTGCATCGAGTGCTTCCTGTGCCAGAACGTCTGCCACGTTGTGCGTGACCATGAGGAGAACAAGCTTGCGTTCTCCGGCCCGCGCTTCCTGATGCGGCAGGCCGAATTGGACATGCATCCGCTGGACACTCACGGCCACCGGGCCGAGGAGGCGCAGGATGACAACGGGCTCGGCTACTGCAACATCACCAAGTGCTGCACCGAGGTCTGTCCCGAGCACATCAAGATCACCGACAACGCGCTGATCCCGATGAAAGAGCGGGCCGCCGATCGCAAGTACGACCCGGTGGTGTGGTTGGGCAACAAGCTGTTTCGGCGGAAGTGACCGAGGAGCTCGAGGGGTCCCGCGCCGTCGTCCGCTCTCCGAACACGGAGAACAGCTACGCCGTCGCGGGCTCCATCTCGACCACCGACAGTGCGGTGGTCGCCGGCTCGATCGCGACGAACGGCAGCGCGGTGGTGGCGGGCTCCGTCGCCACCGCGGGAAGCGCCGTGGTGGTCGGGTCGGTCGCCACGGCGGGCAGCGCGGGCGTCGCGCGGTCGATCGCCACCTCCGGTAGTGCGGCCGTCGCCGGGTCGATCGCGACCGCGGGCAGCGCCGTGATCGCGGGCTGCGTCCTGGCGGTGCTGTGCATCGTCTGCAAAGGCTGCCTGGCATGTCTGGGTTGTATTGCGTGCACGACATGCAAAGCGTGCGTGGGCTGTATCAACTGCGAGGACTGCATCGGGTGCATCGGGTGCGTGAACTGCACCGGCCTGCGCAACGCCGTCGGCCTGCGCGACGTGCACGCCGCCTGATCAGGCCGGAGCCAGCGCGCGACCGGTCAGCGGACTGGAATACACGACGTTGGTGGTGATCGGGCCGAGCGTGGCGAGGCGGCCGGTGAGACGTTCCAGGTCCGCCATCGAGCGCGCGAGCACTTTGAGGATGAAGCAGTCGTCGCCCGTGACATGGTGTGCCTCGACGACCTCCGGGGTGACGTCGAGCAGGTCGTGAAGCGGCTTGTAGTTGCCCGACGGGTAAGCCAGCCGGACGAACGCTGTGATCGTGTAACCCAGCGCCGCTGCAGAGACCGTCGCGGTGTAGCCGGTGATCACGCCGAGGTCGACGAGGCGGCGGACCCGGTCGGCGGTGGCGCTCGGCGACAGCGTCACCGTCCTGGCCAGATCCGCGGTGCTCATCCGGCCGTCGCGCTGAAGGGCGCCAAGGATCGCCTCGTCGGTGCGGTCCAGCACGATCCCGTTCGCGTCCGCCATACCGCCGATGATCGCATCGAACGCGCCGTCGGGTTCAGGTGACCGCGCTACATTCGCGGTCATGACCGCCGTACTGCTGGACCCCAACAACTTCGACCCGCAAGGCCTGGACCCTGAGTCGCGGCGCCAGCTAAGCGCACTGATCCAGTGGTTTGAGGAGCGCGGGAAGGCGCGGTTGCTGCAGGACGACCTGGACGGCGCCTGGGTCGGCGACTTTCTGGAATTCGTGAAGCAGGAACGATTGTTCGCGACGTTCCTCACGCCGTCGGAGTTCGCCGGCGACGACCCGAACAAGCGGTGGGACACCTCGCGCAACGCCGTGCTCAGCGAAATCCTCGGCTTCTACGGCCTTTCGTACTGGTACGCCGAACAGGTGACGATCCTCGGCCTGGGTCCGATCTGGCAGAGCGACAACATGAAGGCCAAGGAGAAGGCCGCCGCGCAGCTCGAAGCCGGCGGGGTGATGGCGTTCGGCCTCTCGGAGCGCGAGCACGGCGCCGACATCTACAACACCGACATGCTGCTGTCCCCCGCGGCTGACGAAGAGGGTGTTCTCTTCCGGGCGTCCGGCGAGAAGTACTACATCGGCAACGGCAATGTCGCTGGCATGGTGTCGGTCTTCGGGCGGCGCACCGACGTCGAGGGAGCCGACGGGTACGTGTGGTTCGTCGCCGACAGCAGGCACGACAACTACGAACTGATCGACAACGTCGTGCACGGGCAGATGTTCGTGAGCAACTTTGCGCTGCACGACTATCCGGTCTACGAGGAAGACATCCTCGCCACCGGACCCGACGCGTTCTCGGCAGCGCTGAACACCGTCAACGTCGGCAAGTTCAACCTGTGCAGCGGCTCGATCGGGATGTGTGAGCACGCGTTCTACGAAGCGGTCAACCACGCCAACAACCGCATCCTCTACGGCAACCCGGTCACCGACTTCCCGCACGTGCGTGCCAATTTCGTCGACGCCTACGCGCGCCTGATCGCGATGAAGCTGTTCAGCGACCGCGCCATCGACTACTTCCGCAGCGCCGGGCCCCAGGACCGCCGCTATCTCCTGTTAAACCCGGTGACCAAGTCGAAGGTCACCTCCGAAGGCGAGAAGGTTGTCACGCTTCTGTGGGATGTACTGGCCGCGAAAGGCTTTGAAAAGAACACGTACTTCAGCCAGGTGACCCGCCTGATCGGGGCGTTGCCGCGCCTCGAAGGTACCGTCCACGTCAACGTCGCGCAGATCCTCAAGTTCATGCCGAACTACATGTTCAACCCGGCCGACTACCCGGAGATCGGTACCCGCCGCGATCCCGCCGACGATGTCTTCTTCTGGTCGCAGGGCCCGGCCCGCGGCGCGTCCAAGGTGCAGTTCGCCGACTGGGCCCCGGTCTACGAGAGGAACACCGGCATCCCGAACGTCGGCGTGTTCTACGAGCAGGTCAAGGCCTTCAAGGACCTCCTCACCACCGCGGCGCCCGACGCCGACCAGCAGAGCGATCTCGACTTCGTGCTCGTCGTCGGGCACCTGTTCAGCCTGGTCGTCTACGGGCAGCTGATTCTCGAACAGGCAGAGCGGACGGGCCTCGAGCACGACCTGGTCGACCAGATCTTCGACGTGCAGGTGCGGGACTTCTCCGCGTACGCGGTCGCCCTGCACGGCAAGCCGAGTTCGACACAGGGGCAACAGCGGTGGGCGCTCGGGGCGGTCCGCAAGCCGGCCACCGATGCCGCCCGTTTCGGTCGCGTCTGGGAACAGGTGAAAGCGCACGACGGAACGTATGAAATGCGGCCGTAGCGCCCAGACGCCGTCGATCACACTGCCAAACGCGCGTTACACCGTCGGTTGCTGGTTCCCCGCCGGTTCGCGCCGATGTTCGATGAACCCATGACCGCCATCGACGCCCATACGTTCTTCGCCGCGAAGCTCGCCCACGAGATCGACGCCGCCGATCTGGCCGCCGCCCGGTCCTCGGGAACCGCCCCGATCGTGGTCGACACCCGCTCCGCAGCGGCCTGGGATCAGGGCCATCTGCCTGGCGCACTCCACATACCCGGTACGCACCTGCCCGAACGCGCCGGCCGCGACCTGCCGGACCGTGACGCCGACATCGTCGTCTACTGCTGGGGCCCGGGCTGCAACGGCGCCACCAAGGCGGCGTTCACGCTCAGCGGCATGGGCTATCGACGGGTGCGCGAGCTCATCGGCGGTTTCGAATACTGGGCCAGGGAGGGACTGTCCATCGTCACGACCCGGGGCCGCACGCGGCGCGCCGCCGACGATCTGACCGCGGTGATTCCCACCGGGTTCGACGCTCGCGCCCAGGCTTGAGACCCAGCTGCGCGGGTACGCTGACCAAAGCAGCCAATCACCGACGAAAGGCGGCTCCGATGTCGCTACGGCAGCCTCACAGCATCAACGACATTCGCACTGCGATCCGCGAACTCAGCACCCGCGCCGACCTCGCCCGCAAAGAGGGCCGCACGGCCGACGCCGCCGAACTGGACCAGCGCGTCAGCAAGTACCGCGAGGAACTGGCCGACCGGCCCTGAGTATCACCCGCGCTTTCGCGTCAGGCTCCCAGTCTGCGAAAAGTGCTGCGGTGGAACACGATCGGGGCGACGTCCGGGTGCACCTTCAACTCGTTGACCCTGAGCACCACGATGGTGTGATCACCTGCGGGCACCAACTGTTCGATGCTGCTCTCCAGCCACACGCTGGTGCCGTGGATGAACACCGCGCCACGCTCCGACGATTCTGTCTCCAACCCCGCGAAGCGGTCGCCGGTCTTGGCGGCCAGCGTGCGCGCGGCGTCGTCGTGCGCCTCGCCGAGCACGCTGATGCCCAGGTAGGGCAGGCCCGCGAGCTTGGGCCAGGTGGTCGACGAGTTCTGCACGCAGAACGACACCAGCGGCGGATCGAGTGAGACCGGGACGAACGTGCTCGCGGCGAGCCCGACGCGGGTGCCGTCCACCTCGGCCGCGATGGCGATGACGCCAGAGGGGAAGTGCCCGAACGCCTCCCGCAGCGAGGCCGGGGTGAGGTCGACTGGCTGGGCTTGACTGCCTTCGGCACCGCTCATCAGGCCAATACTTCCACGTACCCGTACGCCGAGGTCACGTCACCATCTTCTACCCCGCCGCGTGCATCCGGCCAGCGTCCCGATCAGCCTGAACGCAAGCCGGTAACGTGACGCCATCATGTGGTTTCCGCTCCTGGTGATGGCCGTCGCCGTCAGCTTGGAGCCGTTCCGGATGGGCATGACGGTCGTGATGCTGAACCGTCCACGACCGCTGCTGCAGCTGTTCGCGTTCCTCGCGGGGGGATTCGTGATGGGCACCGTTGTCGGCGTGACGGTGCTCTTCGTCCTGCGGCCCGCAGTGGACAACGCCCACTTCACGTTGCCCAAAGTGCAGATCGTGGTCGGTCTGGTCGTGCTCGTCACCGCCGCCCTGGTAGGCGCCGGTTTCCTCGGTGGGGTGACTGAGCGCGAACCGGGCCGACTCCAGACACGCGTCAGGCAACTCCTCATGGGGCGGTCGCTGTGGACGGCGGGGGCCGCGGGCCTCGGCATCGCGCTGCCGTCGGTGGACTACCTCGCCGCCCTCGCGCTGATTGCCGCGTCCGGCGCCGCGGCGGCTACGCAGTTCGGCGCGCTGGTGGCGTTCAACGTGGTGGCCTTCGCGCTCGTCGAGATACCGCTGCTGAGTTATCTGGTGGCGCCTGCCCGCACCCGAGCGGTGCTGTCGACCCTCAACGACTGGATCCGGGCGCGCGGCCGCTACGGGGTGTGCGCACTGATGGCCGTCGTCGGCTGCGTACTGCTGGCGGTGGGATTCGCGAGCCTGTAGCACCACGAGCGTGCACGAAGTTCGCGATTCTGACGGCGTGTTGGCCGCAGACACGCACGCTCGCGGTGAGGTGGGGCGGGGTGACTATGACTACGGCGGGTTGTTCAGGACGTACTGCAGACCGGAGAGCAACTGCGACACCGGGTCGGCGCCGCCGCCGAATGCGGCCTGCGTGGCCGGCGCGGTGACCTCGGCGGGGTCGTAGCCGTTGACCGGATCGACGGTGACCGGCGCGGTGGCCGGGTTGTCGTTGCGCGAGTATCCGGCGTCGACGTAGGGCATCAGCACCTTGTCGAGTTCCATCAGCGTGTTCTTGTCGACCCCGAGGTACTTGAACGGCAGCACGAGCGGCAGGTGCTCTTCGGGGATCATGATCGTCGTCGTCTTCGCCCCGCGGGAATTCACGGTGGTCCTGACGTTCTGCGGCGGCACCATGCTCGGGTTCGTGAACGCGACCGCGGTATGTCCGGTCGCGAGGCCAACGATCGCGTTGGCGACCGACAGCCAGTTGTCGGGCCGGTCCGGCCAGTCGGCGATGCTGTCGTAGGCGGACACGAATTGGTATGTGTCGTACTGACTTTCGACCGGGGCAGGAATGCGGTAGTCGAGTGACGGGACCACGCTGCCGACCGGGAAGTTCTGCGTCAGGAAGCTCTCGCCGAACGCATGCTTGCCCACCGGGTTCCCGAACGTGGCGAAGCTCAACTGATCGGGCGGCGGCGCGGCGGGGTCGTAGGCGAGCCGCGCCTGGACGTCGTCGAGCACCGATGCGCCCTCGGACAGCCCGATCGCCGTGCCTGGACCACCTTCACGGATCGCCGCGATCAGGTTCGGGCCGCCGACGTCGATCGACTCGCCGTAACTGGGACCGTCGAGTCCGAGGCCGGGCGCGACGCGGTCTCCGAACGCGCCGATGCCGGGGAACAGCCGCTCCAACGTGTGGCCCTGAACCTGGCCGGCGGGGTAGTCGACGATCTGGCGGTCGAGGCCCGGGAACCAGTCCGCGCCCGTACGCATGATGTATTCGTCGTAGGGGATGCCCAGCACATGAGCGCCGCCGAGCGCATAGCCCCGGCCTGGTGTCCCCCACGGCGTCGGGCCACCGGCACCGGCCCCGGGAGGCGGCGGGGGCGGTTCGTCAGCCGTCGCGATCCCGAAACCGAAACATCCTGTGGCGCCGATGGTTACCGCGGCAGCCACCGCAGCGAACTCTCTGCGCATCACATGACCCTACCTGTCTCAGGCGTCCAGCCGGGTGAACTGATCCTGTCGGTACTGCTCCACGCAGGCGGCGCGCCGGATCTTGCCGCTCGTGGTCGTCGGAATGGATCCGGGAGACACCAGCACGAGGTCGCCGACGTTGAGGCCGTGCGCGTTGGAGATCGCCGACGTGACGTCGCTCTTGACCTCGGTCAGCCAGTGCAGCGCATCGCTGTTCAGATCGGGGCGCTTCTTCAGTTCGATGACGGTGACCAGGTTCTCGGTGCTGTTGACCGGGACCGAGATCGCCGCCACCCGGCCGCGGGTGATCTCCTGCACCGTGGCCTCGATGTCCTCGGGGTGGTGGTTGCGGCCGCGGATGATGAGCAGGTCCTTGATGCGCCCGACGACGAACAATTCGCCCTCGTGGATGAACCCCAGATCGCCGGTGCGCAGCCACGGCCCGGCCGGTGTGCCAGCCGACGGCTCGGTGATCGACGCGCCGAAGCACTGCTGTTCTTCGTCGGGCCTGGCCCAGTAGCCGGTGGAGACGTTGTCGCCGTGCACCCAGATCTCTCCGACGACGTCGGGCGCGCACTCGCGTTCGGTGCCGACGTCGACGATGCGCACCACGGGGGACTGCGGTAGCCGGTACTTGACCAGAGCGGTGCCTGCGCCGGCCCCACACGGCTCTGCGCGGCCCTCCCCCAGGCCGTCGGAGTCGAATCGCACGACGCGGCTCTCCGGCGAGGTCGAGTCGTGCCAGGTACAGCTGGCCACGAACACCGTCGCCTCGGCGAGGCCGTACGAGGGGCGCAACATGTGGTCACGGAAGTTGAAGTGGGCGAAGCGATCCGCGAAACGTTCCAGGGTGGCCGGCTCCACACGCTCGGCGCCGTTGATGATGCCCCGCACCCCGCCGAGATCGAGCCCGGCGAGGTCGCTGTCCTTGGTCTTGCGGGCGGCCAGATCGAACGCGAAGTTCGGTGCACCCGAGAACGCGTTCGGATTCTCGGCCAGCGCCCGGACCCAGCGCGACGGCTTCTCCAGGAACGCCACCGGGCTGGTCAGCTCCGCGCGGTAGCCACCCAGGATCGGTGCGCACACGCCCAGCACCAGACCCATGTCGTGGTAGAAGGGCAGCCACGACACGATCGTCAGATCCGCGGTCGAGGTGACCGGCGGGCCCGCGAACAGACTGCGCATCAGCTGCTCGAAGTTCACCTGCAGATTCCGGTGCGTGATCTCGACACCGGTGGGCAGCCTGGTCGACCCCGAGCTGTACTGCAGATAGGCGATGGCGGGGAGCTCGGCCAGCTCGAGGGCGGCGCCACCGTCGGCGTCGAGCTCCAGGGCGTCGATCTCGACGATCTTCGGGGCCGTGTCCATGGGCGACTGGTCGACCCAGTCCCCGACGTCCGCGGCGACCGCCGACGTCGTCAGCACGACCGCGGGTTTGGTGTCGGCGAAGACCGCGCTGACGCGGTCGTGGCTGCTGCCGCGGTGCGGCAGCGGCAACGGCACCGCGATGAGCCCGGCCTGCATCGACCCCAGGAACGCCAGGATGTACTCCAGCCCCTGGGGAGCCAGGATCACCGCGGTCGCGCCCGCGGAACCGTGAAGGCTCAGTTCGCGCGCCACGTTCATCGTCCGGCGGGATAGCTGCGACCACGTCAGGCTCTCACGCACGCCTTCGGGATCCGTCAGGTAATCGGTGAAGGTGAACGCGACGTCGTCGGGGCGCATGCTGGCGCGACCGTGCAACATCGACAGAATCGAAGACTGGGATGCAGGCGTCAAAGCATGTCCGTAACAACTCGTGGAATCCGGCGGCGCGGGGATGCGTGCTCGCGAATTCGGATAGCTGAGCGCCCCGCCCCGGTTGGTAGTTTCACACAGATCATGTGCTCGCGCTAACCCCTGCGCGGTGCTCCTGCGGCGGCGGGTTCACCTTCGACGGCCACCAGTTGGCTCGTCCGACCAGTGCGGCGATCGCGGGCACGGTGATCGTGCGGACCACGAAGGTGTCCAGCAGGATTCCGACCCCGATCACGAAGCCGCCCTGGATCACGATGCCGATGCTGGAGAACAGCAGACCCGCCATCGACGCGGCGAAGATCAGACCCGCGGCGGTGATCACACCGCCGGTCGAGCTCAGGGTGCGGATGATGCCGTACCGGATGCTGCGCGGAGATTCGTCGCGCATGCGCGACACGAACAGCATGTTGTAGTCGGCACCCACCGCGACGAGCACGACGAACGCCAGCGGCGCCACACTCCAGTGCAGTTCCTGGCCCAGCAAGAACTGGAACGTCAGCACCCCGATGCCGATCGCGGCGAAGTACGACAGGACCACCGAGCCCACGAGATACAGCGGGGCGATGACCGACCGCAGCAGCACCATCAACGTCAGCAGCACGACGATCAGCGTCGCGGCGATGATGAAGCGGATGTCGCGCTCGTAGTAGTCGCGGGTGTCGCGCAGCGCGGCCGGGAAGCCACCCATCGAGATCGTCGCGTCCGACAGGGCCGTGTTCGGCTGTGCGCCGCGCGCGATGTCGCTGATCGTGTTGACCTGGTCCATCGCCTCGGAGCTGAACGGGTTGAGCTTCGTCTGCACCAGGTAGCGCACCGAGTGGCCGTCGGGCGAGATGTAGGCCTCGGAGGCTTTCTGGAACTCGACGGCGCCCAGCACCTCGGCCGGGATGCTGAAGCCCGCCATGTTGGAGGTCGACGCGTCGTTGCGCATCGTCAGCAGGAACGCCGCGGCCTGGTCCAGCCCGTCGGCCATCACCTTGATCTGCGCGACGAGCTCGTCGACGCCGCCTGCCACCTGCCGGCTGCCGTCGGCCAGCCGGCCGGCGCCGTCCTGAAGATCGTCGAGTCCCGACCGCGCACCTGCGGGGGTGTCGAGACCCATCGCCGAGATCGCCTTCGTCAGCTTGGCCATGGCAGCGTTGAGCTGGTTCACGGTGGCAGTCAGGCTCTGCCTGTCGTCGACGCCCTGCAGCTGCCCTGCCAGCGTGTTGATCTCGTCGACCCGTCCGTCGTCGCGGGCGGCGACGAGCTTCTCGAACTGCATCCGCGTGTCGACGCACGATGGGTTGGCGTCGCAGACGCGGTTGCCCTGCAGCGCGGTGAGCACGGGCCCGATCCACGCGAACATGTCCTTGACCGCGCGGAAGTTGACCCCCATGGACAGGCCGAGTTTGTTGACGCTGTCGACGAGCTTGGCCGCGGTCGCGACGTCGCGCACCAGTTTGTCGCCGCCGTACTCGGTGCGCACCGACGAGAAGGTGTCGATGAGGCCCGCCAGGGTCGGCGCGATGTCGTCGACCTGCGCGCGCACGTCGCCGAGGCTGTCGGCCAGCGTGTCGGCGCCCTCGGCGAGGGTGTTGAGATCGCCGCGCCGCTCCCCGATCTGGGCGGAACCCGCGGCCAGCCGGTCCCCGACGATGCCGGCCTGGAAGGTGGCGCGGAACTCCGGCGGCACTTCGCCGAGGGGGCGGGTGATGCCGCTGATCAAGGAGACATCCGGCAGCTGCGCGATGCGCGACGCCATCTGCTCGAGATCCGCGAGCGCCTGCGGGGTGCGCAGATCGCGCGGCGACTGGATGAGGATGTACTGCGGGATCGACTGGCTGATCGGGAAGTGCTTCTCCATCGCCGCGTACCCGATCGAACTCGGCGCCGACGCCTCGACCACCTTGCGGTCGTCGTAGTTGAACCGGACGAGGATCGCGCAGCTCGCGAGCAGGACCAGCACCAGCACGCTGGCGACCAGATGCGGCACCGGCCTGCGCACGATACGGATGCCGGAGCGTCGCCAGAACCGGGCCGTCAGCTCGCGGCGGGGCTTGACCCAGCCGCGCGGGCCCGCCAGCACCAGGATCGCCGGCAGCAGCGTCACGCCGGCCAGGTACGCGACACCGATGCCGATCGCCGCGGATACCCCGATGGTCCGGAACACGCCCATCTGGGCGAAGTTCATGACGAGGAACGTGATGCCCACGGTGAGAGCGGACGCGGTGATGACCTTGCCGATGGAGATCATCGCCGCGCGGACCGCCCGGTCGGGGTCGTCGCCGGCCCGCACGTAATCGTGGTAGCGGCTGATCAGGAACACGGCGTAGTCAGTGCCTGCGCCTGCCATGATCGCGCTGAGGAACACGACGGACTGATTGGACACGCCCGCGCCGGTGAGCTGGGAGTACGCCGCGACCAAACCCTGCGCGATCAGCAGTGACGAGCCGATGGTCACCAGCGGCAGCAGCATCGTGACGATGCTGCGGTAGACGACGAACAGCACCAGCAGGACCAGCACCGCGATCGCGACCTCGATCGGAAGGCGGTCCTGCTCGCCGGCCACGGTCAGGTCGGCGGCGGTGGCGGCGGGGCCGGTGACGTAGACGTCGAGGGACCTGCCTGAGGCGTCGTCGGGGACCTCGTGCTTGACGATGTCGGCGACCCGGTTGAACGCCTCGAAGGCGCGCGGCGTGCCGAGCTCCCCGACCAGACCGACCGGGAGCACCCAGGTGGTCTTGTCCTCGCTGGTGAGGAATTGGCGCAGCTGGGGGGTGCTGACGAAGTCCTGCACGGACACGACGTCGGCGACATCGTCGCGCACCGCGTCCACCACCTGCCGGTAGGTGGCTTCGTCGGCGGGCTCGAGTCCGGCCTCGTTGACGAACGCGACGACGAGGAGGTTGTCCGCGCCGGGCTCGTCGAACGCCTCGGACATCTTCTTGGCGGTGACGGTCGACGGCGCGTCGCCGGGCAGGATGACCAGCGGATGCTTGGCGGCCATCTCGCCGAGGGAGGGGACCGTCAGCGGCAGCGCCACCGCCATCGCGATCCAGACGCCGATGACGGCCCAGGGCCACCTGACCACGAGGTCGGCCAGCCGTCTCATCGCCTCACCCCCCGCCCGCACGCTGCGCGCCGCAAGAAACCAACTCCTGCGAATTGCACCACGCTACGCGACGCGACCCCACGTGCCGCTGTCCGCAACGGACACGCACACCGACTTCATCGCCTGCATGTAGCGCTGCACCGACTTCTTCGCAATTGGATTGTCCGGGTGCATGATCGCCATCACCGTGCCCTCGCCGTACCGGAAAATGTAGATGGTCAGCTGATAGGAGAAGCGGCCGTCTGGATAGATGCCGATATTGTTCGCAAGCCCCATTTCGCCTGCCGCGAGAATGGCATTCAGCGGGGCGGCACCGCCGTGCAGGAAATTCGTGACGGGGAAATTGGGCCGCGGCCAATTAAGCGACGGCTCCAATTCCAGCACCCGGTAATAGGGCACCTTCGCCATGTTCAGACCGGAATCGAACGCGGCTTGCGCCGCCCCGGCCGCTTCGGCGAACGACGCCGCGCCGATCGGCACGGTGATCGGGATCAGCCCGGTGAACCAGCCCTGGGTCATGAAGTTGTCCGACGCGGTGCGCGAATCCCTGGGCGTGAGGCCGTAGAACGTCAGTGCGCCGGTCAGTTCGTGTTCGACCTGCGCCAGGCACGCGAAGAGGCCTCCGACGAAGCGCGACCCGGCGCCCGACGACGCCGATTCGAAGCGCTCCGTCTGCGGGACGTCCATCAGGGTCTCGGAGGTCATCGTGCTGGTCGTGGTCTCCAGGGGATTGCCGAGGGGCAGGGGGAATTCGGGGAATCCGTTGTCGTTCTCTTCGGCGAAATCGATCCACGCCTGTACGCCGGGCGAATCCACGGTCAGTTCCGAGGTGTACTCGCGTTCGCGGATGCAGAAATCGTCGAAGCTTCCGGCATCGGGAAGTTGCAGAGCCGCACCGCCGCTGCTGAGCGCCGAATACATGCCGTTGGCTTCCATCATCGTGGTGCCGATCAGCGTCGCGTCCCCGTGCACGTGATCCATTGCGGCGAAAAAGGCGAAATAGCCGTCGCTCTGGATGATCCCGAACGTGAAGCAGCCCCATTCCAGCGGGTTCGGGATGTCCACCACGTGAGCCCGGATCTCGTCGACGGTCATCATGCCGTGGTCGATCGGCACGAACTCGATGTCGGCGGGGTCTTCGAGCGCGTGCCGGACGAACTGTCCGTCGTCGGTCCTGTCGAACCAGCTCCGAAAGGTGTCGTGTCTGCGGATGTAGGCGTTGACGGCGTGGTCCATCGCCGCGATGTCGCACTCCCCCGCGACCTCGCAACTGGCGATGATCTGACGCGAGAAGGTCCGACCTGCCGCGTTCCGTTCGAAATAGTTACGCAGATGTTGGCCCTGCATATAGCTGATCGGCACCGAGCTGACCGGCGCCTGCCGGGCCTTCTCCACGGATGCGGCCGTGGGATGCCAGGAGGTGACCGACCCCGGATTCAGAGACCATTCCTCAAGTGCGCCAACAGTTATCTTTCCGATGCGCAATACTGGGTCCCCCTGGTCCTTCCGCGTGGATCGGCTCCGGCCACAGCACTGTCGCTCGTCGCCGGATCAACATACCGAAGAGTGCGCCGAAATCGTCCGGCTAACCGGACGAGCCCCGGGCAGCGACACCCCCCGGGGACAGGGCACAGTGACATACGATCCGTCCACATTCGGTCGTGGGGGGTCCACTTTGATCGTGGGGGAGGACAGCTACATGCCATCCGTCGAAGGCGCCGACGAGTCGGCTCCGCGCTTCGCGATCGTCGGCTACGCGGCGCGGTTCCCGGGTGCCCGGGACGCCGACGAGTTCTGGGACGTGCTGCGCGAGGGACGCGACGCCGTGTCGGAGATCCCCAAGGACCGCTGGGACGTCGACGAGTTCTTCGACCCGCAACCGGGCACGCCCGGCAAGGTCGTCACCCGCCGGGCCGGCTTCGTCGAGGACGTGACCGGGTTCGACGCCCCGTTCTTCGGGATGTCGACCCGCGAGGTCCGGCTGATGGATCCGCAGCACCGGATCCTGCTGGAGACGGCATGGCGTGCGATCGAGCATTCGGGCACGGCACCCACGTCGCTGGAGAACAGCAACACCGGCGTCTTCATCGGGCTGGCCACCCACGACTACCTCGGGATGGCGTCGGACGAGCTGACCTACCCCGAGATCGAGGCCTACATGGCCATCGGCACGTCGAGCGCGGCGGCGGCCGGCCGCATCAGCTACCGGTTGGGACTGCAGGGCCCCTCGGTGGCGGTCGACACCGCGTGCAGCTCCTCGCTGGTCGCGATCCACCAGGCGTGCCAGGCGCTGCAGCTGGGTGAATGCGACCTGGCGCTGGCCGGCGGCGCGAACGTCATCCTGACCCCGGCGACCATGATCACGTTCTCCAACGCACAGATGCTGTCGCCCGACGGCAGGTGCAAGACGTTCGACGCGGCCGCCGACGGCTACGTGCGCGGCGAGGGCTGCGGCGTGATCGTCGTCAAGCGGCTGGAGGACGCGCTGCGCGACGGCGACCGGATCCGCGCGGTCATCCGCGGCAGCGCGATCAACCAGGATGGCGCATCGGGCGGCCTGACGGTGCCCAACGGTGTCGCCCAGCAGCGGGTCATCTCCGATGCGCTCAAGCGGGCCGGCTTGGAACCTCGCGACGTCGCCTACCTGGAGGCGCACGGCACCGGCACCTCGCTCGGCGATCCGATCGAGGCGCAGGCGGCGGGCGAGGTTCTCGGCGCCGGGCGCGAACCCGGGCAGCCGCTGTTGATCGGCTCAGCGAAGACCAACATCGGGCACCTGGAGGCGGCCGCGGGAATCGCCGGCGTCATCAAGGTGATCCTGTCGCTGGAGCACGAGACGCTGCCCAAGCATCTGCACTTCGAGAACCCGTCGCCGCACATTCCCTGGGACCGGCTGCCCGTCGAGGTCGTCACCGAGACCACCCCGTGGGAACGCAACGGCCGCTCGCGCGTCGCCGGGGTCAGCTCGTTCGGATTCGCCGGAACCAATGCCCACGTCATCCTCGAAGAAGCTCCCGAAGCCGTCGCCCCGGAACCGGCCGAGCCGCTGCCGTCGACCTTCAACATCGTGCCGCTCTCCGCGCGTACCCCGGCCGCCCTCGTGCACCTCGCCGGCGAATACCGCAGCTGGCTCAACGCCCACCCGGACGCGACCCTGGCCGACCTGTCCTACACCGCGGGCGCGGGCCGCGCACACCTGGAGCACCGCGCCGCGCTGGTGGTCGATTCGCGGGATGCGGCCGTCGAACTCCTCGGTGCGCTCGCCGACGACCGCCCCGCGCCCGGTCTGGTCCGCGGCGAAACCCACGACGTACCGAAGACCGCGTGGCTGTTCACCGGTCAGGGCAGCCAGTACCCCGGCATGGCCCGCGAGTTGTTCGACACCGAGCCGGTGTTCGCCGAGACGCTACAGCGGTGCGCGGACGCGGTCGCCGATGTCCTCGAAAAGCCCTTGCTGGACGTCATTTTCGACGATTCTGACAGCGAGACGTTGCGGCAGACCGGCTATGCCCAGCCTGCGCTGTTCGCGGTGGAGATGGGGCTGGCTCACCTGTGGCAGTCGTGGGGCTTCGAACCCGATGTGGTGCTCGGCCACAGCGTCGGCCAGTATTCGGCGGCCTGTGTCGCCGGGGTGTTCAGCCTCGAAGACGGCATGCGGTTGATGGCCGAGCGGGGACGGCTTTTCGGCAGCCTGCCCGAGGGCGGACGGATGGCGGCGGTGTTCGCCGCCGCCGAGCGCGTGGAGCGCCTCACCGACGAGTACCCCACCCTGTCGGTTGCCGCGTACAACGGCGCCAACATCGTATTGTCCGGTCCAGCAGAGGATCTGGAGAAAGCCGTCGCGGTGCTGGCGTCCGACGGCACCCGGTGCGACTGGCTGGAAACCAGCCACGCCTTCCATTCGGCGTTGCTCGACCCGATCCTCGACGAGTTCGAGGCCTACGCGGCGAAGTTCACTTTCACTGCACCGCAACGGATCCTGATCGACAACCGGACCGGCGAAGCGCTCGGACGAAGCGTGAAACTCGACGGCGCCTACTGGCGCAGGCATGCCCGACAGCCCGTGCAGTTCGCCAAGAGCGTGGGGACCCTCGCCGGTTTGAACTGCAAGGTGCTCGTCGAGATCGGACCCCAGCCGGTGCTCACCGCGGCGGCCCTGCGGGCGTGGCCCGACCCGGCGAACGCACCGCGCGCGATCGCGTCGCTGCGCCGCAACACCGCCGACCACAGGCAGATCACCGAAGCCGTCGCCGACGCGTACGTCCTGGGCCATGCCCCGGACTTCGCCGCGTTCCGGCGTGCGAACGCCCGCAAGCTCGACCTGCCCACCTACCCGTTCGAGCATCGCCAGTACTGGTTCAACGACAGTCACACCAAGCCCGCGCAACCACAGGCACGCGCCGCACAAACACAGGCCGTCCGCCTCCTCGAGGACGGGCGCATCGAAGAGCTCGCCGCCCTACTCGGTGGCGCCGAAGGCGACCTGCAGACCCTCGAAGTGCTCAACAGGCTTGCCGCGCAACACAATCAGCAGCGTTCGTCGCAGTCCATCGCCGATGATCGCTACGAATTCCGGTGGGAGAAAGCCACGGCGCCCGCGCCCGCCGCGGACACCGGCTCATGGATCCTCATCGGCGACGACGCCGGCGCGCTGACGCCCCTGACAGACGTGCTGACCGCGCGCGGCCTCCGGTACCGGATCCTGGGACTGCCGGTGTCCGACGCGGACGAGGAGAAGTTCGCGGACGCACTGCGCGCTGCGGCGGCCGGAGATTCGGCGCTGCGCATCATCGACGTCGCGGCCCTCGACAACCAGACCGCTCCGTCGATGCAGGCGCTGCTGCGCATGCAACACCGCGTCCTGGGCGGCACCCGGCGCCTGCTGCGCGCCGCTCTCGCCGCCGAGCTGCGCAGCCCCGTCTGGGTGGTGACGCGGGGCGCGCAGTCGGTCACAGATACCGACGCGGTGTCGCCGGATCAGAGCTGCCTGTGGGGATTCGGGCGTGCCGCGGCACTGGAGCTACCGCAGCTGTGGGGCGGGCTGGCCGACCTCTCTGCGGGAACCCCGGACGAATGGTCCCGGCTCGTCGACCGGATCGCCGCACCGCCGGATTCGGCGGCCAGGGAGGATCAGATCGCCCTGCGCGATCAAGCCGTCTTCGTCCCCCGGCTCGTCCGCCGTGCGGCGCAGCCCGCCGGGGGGTCTCTGCAATTACGCAGCGACGCAAGCTATCTCGTCACCGGCGGCCTCGGATCGATCGGGCTGGAGATCGCCGGGTACCTGGCCGCCAACGGCGCCAGGCACCTGGTACTGACCAGTCGTCGCACACCCGGTGAGGCAGCCCAGCAGCGCATCGACATGCTCGCCGCGCAGCACGGCTGCGAGATCCGGGTCGTCACTGCCGACGTCGCCGACGCGCACCAGGTCGCGCGCTTACTGACCACGGTGGCCGCCGAGTTGCCGCCGCTGGCGGGCATCGTCCACGCGGCCGGTGAGATCGGCACCACGGCGCTCAGCGGTCTCGACGATGCCGAGCTGGACCGCGTCTTCGCTGGAAAGGTTTGGGGTGCATGGCATCTCAGCGAAGCGGCCGCTGACCTCAAGCTCGACTTCTTCCTCAGTACCTCGTCGATCGCCTCGGTGTGGGGTGGTTACGGCCAGACCGCCTACGGTGCGGCCAACGCATTTCTCGACGCGCTGGCGTGGCGGCTGCGGGAGCAGGGAGTCACCGGGATCAGCGTCAACTTCGGTCCGTGGTCGACGGGCATGGCGGACGCGGAATCCCGTGCGCGTCTGGAGCAGCGCGGCATCAAGACGTTGTCCCCCACCGACGCGCTGGCCGGCCTGGCCGACGTCGCGGCATCGGGCCAGGCGCAGGGCGTCGTCGCCAGGGTGGACTGGGCGCGCTTCCTTCCGCTCTACCAGCAGGCCGGCCGGCGGTCATTCCTCGCCGAGCTGGAGCGTGAGGTACCGGGACAGCTGCCGGAGACGCCTGCGACGCGCTCGGGCAAGACCGCGCTGGTCGAACGTCTCACCAATGCTCCTGTGCAACAACGCAGGAAGCTGCTGATCGACTACCTGCGCAACGTGGTGGCCGAGGTGACCCGTGTCGACGCCGCCGAGATCCGCGAGGACGCCGGGTTCTTCGACCTCGGCATGGATTCGCTGATGGCCGTCGAGCTGCGGCGCCACCTCGAACAGGGTGTGGGTACCGAGATCCCGGTGACCCTCGCGATGGATCATCCCCGGCTCTCCGATGTCGCCGACTACCTGCTCGGCGAGGTGCTCGGACTTGCCGAGGCCTCCTCGGTGCCCCGACCCGCCTCGGTGGTCACCACGCACACCGACGAACCGATCGCGATCGTGTCGGTGTCCTGCCGCTTCCCCGGTGCGCCCGATCCCGAGGCGTTCTGGGACGTGCTGTCCGGCGGCATCGACGCCATCCGGGAGGTCCCGGAGGACCGCTTCGACATCGACGAATTCTACGATCCGGACCCCGATGCGCCGGGCAAGACCTACACCCGCTACGGGGGATTCCTCGACGGCATCGACGGATTCGATCCCGAGTTCTTCGGCATCTCGCCGCGCGAGGCGGTCTGGATCGAGCCGCAGCAGCGGTTGATGCTGGAGACGGTGTGGGAGGGCCTGGAGCGGGCCGGGTATGGGCCGTCCTCTCTGCGCGGGAGCCGCACCGGTGTGTTCGTCGGTGTGGCCGCCAACGAGTACGCGCACCTCCTGTCCTCGGAGCCGGTCGACAAGATCGAGCCCCACTTCATCACCGGCAACGCGCTCAACGCCATCTCGGGCCGGGTCGCGTTCGCGCTCGGGCTCGAAGGCCCGGCTGTCGCCATCGACACGGCGTGCAGCTCGGCGCTCGTAGCCGTCCATCAGGCCTGCCTGGCCCTGCGGTCCGGCGACTGCGACATGGCGCTGGCCGGCGGGGTGAACGTCCTGCTGAGCCCGGTCACGGTCGTCGCCGCGTCGCGCGCCCGGATGCTCTCCCCCGTCGGACGGTGCAAGACCTTCGACGCGTCGGCCGACGGGTATGTGCGCAGCGAGGGCTGCGGCGTCCTGGTGCTCAAGCGGCTGAGCGATGCACAACGCGACGGTGACCAGATCCGCGCGGTGATCGCCGGCAGCGCGGTCAACCAGGACGGCGCATCCAGCGGGCTGACCGTGCCCAACGGCGGTGCGCAGCAACGGCTCATCACGTCTGTGCTGGCCCGCGCCGGGCTGTCGGGCGGCGACGTCGACTACCTCGAAGCACACGGAACGGGCACCCCGCTCGGCGATCCGATCGAGGTGCAGGCGGCCGCCGCAGCCTACGGCGCTTCCCGTGACCCCAACCGGCCGCTGCTGATGGGCTCGGTGAAGACCAACATCGGCCACACCGAATCCGCCTCCGGCGCAGCAGGACTCATCAAGGTGGTGCTGTCACTGCAACACGGTCTGATTCCCAAGAGCCTGCACTTCGACAACCCGTCGCCGCACATCCCGTGGGATTCGCTGCCGGTGCGGGTGGTCGACGACGCGATTGCCTGGGAGACCGACGGCAGGCCTCGGCGCGCAGGGGTGAGCTCCTTCGGGTTCACCGGCACCAACGCCCACGTGCTCATCGAGGAGGCGCCTGCGGCCGCACCGGCCGTCGCCGAGCCGATCGCCGAAGACGTGGCCGATGAGGACGTTTCGGACGCTTCGACCGAGCCGGTGAGCGTGCTGCCACTGTCGGCGCGCTCGCCGGAAGCGCTCGCGGCGATGGCCTGGCGCTACGAGGGGTGGCTCAGCGCGAACCCCGACATCGACCTCGCGAGCCTGTGCCTGACCGCGGGAACCGGCCGATCGCACTTCGATCACCGAGCCGCGCTGGTGGTCGACTCGGTGCAGACCGCGCGAGACGGCCTCGCCGAGTTGGCCGAGAATCGCCTGCGGCCCGGCGTCGTCCGCGGCGAGAACGCCCAGCATCCGACGACAGCATGGCTGTTCACCGGGCAGGGCAGCCAGTACCCGGGCATGGCGCGCGAACTTTTCGAGACCGAGCCGGTGTTCGCCGACACCGTGACCCGGTGTGCGGACGCCGTCGCCGACATCGTCACCCGGCCACTGCTGGAGGTGCTGTTCGCCGCCGATCGCGCGACATCAGAGTTGTTGCGCCACACCTCGTTCGCCCAGCCGGCGCTGTTCGCCGTCGAGATGGGTCTGGCGCGGCTGTGGCAGTCGTGGGGCATCCAGCCCGACGTGGTGCTCGGCCACAGCGTGGGCCAGTACGCGGCGGCGTGTGTCGCCGGGGTGTTCAGCCTCGAGGACGGCGCGCGGCTGATGGCCGAGCGGGGCCGGTTGTTCGGCAGCCTCCCCGAGGGCGGGCGCATGGTCGCCGTGTTCTCCGACGCCAAGCACGTCGAGGAGGTCGCCGGTGAGTTCCCGCGGGTGTCGGTCGGTGCCTACAACGGCCCCAACACCGTCCTGTCCGGTCCCGGTGAGGATCTGGAGCAGATCGTGGAGCGCTTCGGCGGCGAGGGGATCCGGTGCACCTGGCTGCAGACAAGCCACGCGTTCCACTCCGAGCTGCTCGATCCGGTGCTCGACGAATTCGAATCGTATGCCGCGCAACTGGAGTTCGCGGTGCCCACGATGCCGCTGGTCTGCAACCGCACCGGCGCGGTGCTGACCGCGCAGTCTCCGCTCGACGCGCAGTACTGGCGCCGCCATTCACGTCAGCCCGTGCAGTTCGCCGAGAGCGTGCGCACCGTGGCGGCGCTGGGCTGCTCGGTGCTGATGGAGATCGGCCCGCAGCCGGTGCTGACCGGAGCCGCGGTGCAGGTCTGGCCGGAGCACCTGGCTCCACCGCGGGCGATCGCCTCGCTGCGCAAGAGCGTCGGCGACCGGCGGCAGATCGCCGACGCGCTGGCGGCGGCCTACGTCGGCGGGCACCGGCCCGACTTCGCTGCGCTGCATCGGCAGTCCGGACGCCGGCTCGAATTGCCGACCTATCCGTTCCAGCGGCGCCGCTTCTGGCCGAAGGCCGGCTCGATCGCCGTCAGTGGGTCTGTCGGCCCGGTCGGATCCGGAATCCTGGGCAGCGCCAAGGATCTCGCCTCCGGTGATTCTGTCTACACCAGCAGGTTGTCGGTCAAATCGCAGCCGTGGTTGTCCGACCACGTCATCTACGGCACCGTCGTGGTCCCCGGAGCGACGTACGCGGCGATGGCCCTTGCGGCGGTCGGCACGCCGGCCCATGCGAAGGACGTGTTCTTCTACGAGCCGATCATCCTGCCCGAGAAGGCCTCTCGCGAGGTGCAGCTGACCCTGCACCCGGCCGAGAGCGCCGTGTGGACGTTCCAGGTGCACAGCCGCCCGTACGGCGAGAGCGGCGCCGAGTGGTCGCTGAACGCCGAGGGCACGGTGGTCAGCGGTACCGAAGACGGTGTGGCAGAGCAGGACGGCGCCGAGCCGGTCGACGACGTCCTGGAGCGCCTGAACCGCATGCGCCCGCAGGAGTTGTTCGAGACGTTCGCCGATCTGGAGCTGGCGTGGGGACCCACCTGGTCAGGTTCCCTCAAGTCCCTGTGGCTCGGCGAGGGTGAGGCGATCGGCGACATCCTCGTCGGTGCCGAGCTCGCCGAGCAGCTCGGCACCGAGCCGATGCACCCTGTGCTGATGGACCTCTGCACCGGTGTCGCGTTCCCGGCGTTCCCGGCCCTGCTGGCCGCAGAACAAGGTGTGAACGATCTGTTCCTGCCGCTGCGGTACGGGCAGGTGTCGCTGCGGGAGAAGATGCCTCGCCGCTTCTACTGCCGGGCGAAGTGGCACGACAGCGCCCTCGACAGTGAGACCCAGGTCTTCGACCTCGATTTCCTCGACCGGGATGGCCAGCGGCTGGGTGGAATCCGCGAGTTCACCGTCAAGCGTGCCCCGCGTGAGGCTCTGCTGCGCGGACTGGGCGGCGACGCCACCCGGCTGCTCTACACCCTCGGCTGGCACGAGGTTCCGCCCACACCCGCCGACGGCGCGGCCCCCAGCGGCACCTGGCTGATCGCCGGGTTCGACGAACTCGCGAACGTGGTGCCCGGTTGTGTTCCGTGCGACCGCGCCACGAACCCGGAACTGCTCGGCCAGGTGCTCACCGAGGCGCAGGAACGCGGTCTGCCGTTCTCCGGCGTCGTCTGGCGCGCTGCAGCACCGGGCGCCGGCGAGTCCACCGCGGACGTCGAAACGCGGATCGAAGCCGAGATCGCCCACCTCCTCAGCGCCGTGCACACCGTCCAGGGCGGCAACATCAAGCTGCCCGGGGGCCTGTGGATCGTCACCGAACGCGCCGTCGCGACCGAGTCCGGCGAGCCGGTCGACCCGGCGCAGGCTGCGCTGTGGGGATTCGGTCGCACCACGATCAACGAGGAGCCGGCGCTGCGCGCCAAGCTCATCGACTCCGACGGAACGCCGGAAGTCGTTCAGGTGCTCGCCGGCATGTTGGCGACCCCGGTCGATGAGCCGGAACTGGCTGTGCGGCAAGGAAAGCTGTTGGCATCGCGGTTGTTGCCGTGGGCCCGCAGCGGTCACCTGACCGTTCCGCGCGGCGGCGACTACGTGCTTGCGCCCACCGAACGCGGCGCGATCGACAACCTGCGGCTGACCGAGACCGACGTACCCCAGCCGGACGAGGGCTACGTGCAGGTGCGGGTCGAGGCCGCCGGGCTGAACTTCCGCGACGTGCTCAACGTGCTGGGCCTCTACCCCGGTGACCCCGGACCCATCGGCGGCGACTTCGCCGGTGTGGTCACACAATTGGGCGCGGGTGCCACGGGAGTCGAGGTGGGCCAGCGGGTCTACGGCTCGATGCAGGGCGCGTTCGCCAGCCGGTTCAACGTGCCCGCCCAGTTCTTGGCACCGATCCCCGACGGGGTCAGCGCCGTCGAGGCCGCGACGATCCCCGCCGCCGCGTTGACGGTTCGCCTCGCGTTCGACTGGGCGCAGCTCAAGCCCGGCGACAAGGTGCTCATCCACGCTGCCAGCGGCGGCGTGGGGCTGGCCGCGGTCCAGATGGCCCAGCTGTGCGGGGCCGAGGTGTTCGCCACGGCCAGCACCTTCAAGCGAGCGACACTGCGCAAGCTCGGTGTGAGGTATGTCTACGATTCGCGCACAACGGATTTCGCCGACCAAATCCTGGCCGACACTGACGGAGCCGGCGTCGACGTGGTGCTCAACAGCCTCACCAGCGAAGGTTTCATCGAGGCGACGCTGCGGGCCACCGCCACCAACGGCCGCTTCGCCGAGATCGCCAAACGCGACATCTGGACCACCGAACAGATGGCGCAGGCACGTCCCGACATCGCCTACGAGATCGTCGCCCTGGACACGGTGATGTTCACCGAACCCGAGCGCATCCGCGGCCTTCTCACCGAGGTGTCCGGCGGGCTGGCAGATGGTGCCTGGACGCCGTTGCCCGCGGAGGTCTACCCCCTGACCGAGGCGAGGGCCGCGTTCCGGCGGATGCAGCAGGCCCGGCACATCGGCAAGATCGTCGTGCAGATCCCGAATCCATTGCAGCCCAAGCCCGATCGCAGCTACCTCATCACCGGTGGGCTCGGGGCGATCGGCCTTCACACGGCGTCCTACCTGGCCCAGCTGGGTGCCGGCGACATCGTGCTCACCAGCAGGCGGGCGCCCGATGCGCACGCGCAGAAGGTGATCGACGACATCACCGAGCGCTTCAAGTGCCGCATCCACGTGTTCGCCGCCGATGTCGGAGACGGATCCGACGTGGCAGCTCTGCTGGACCGGATCCGCGCCGAGTTGCCGCCGCTGGCGGGCGTAGCGCACCTTGCCGGTGTGCTCGACGACGCCCTGCTCTCGCAGCAGAGCGTCGAACGCTTCCGGACCACGTTGGCGCCCAAGGCGTTCGGCGCCTGCCACCTCGACCGGCTCACCCGGGACGACGAGCTGGACTTCTTCCTGGTGTCCTCCTCGGTGTCGAGCTTGTTCGGCTCGCCCGGTCAGGCCAACTACGCGACCGCCAACGCGCTGCTCGACGGTCTCGTCGCGCAGCGCAGGGCGCAGGGGCTGCCTGCCACGGGCATCAACTTCGGCCCGTGGGCGCAGGGCGGCATGGCCTCGTCGGAAGCGGCGACCGCCAACATCAGTGCGCAGGGCCTCATTCCGCTGGATCCGTCCGCGGCGCTGAGCGCACTGGCCGAGGTGATCGCCAACGGAACCGGCCAGGCCACCGTGATCAAGGCCAACTGGCAGCGCGCGGCGAAGGTTCTCGGCGCCTCGCGTCCGCCGATCCTCGACCTCGTGCTGCCCAGCGCGGCAGGTGAGGTGACCGGCGACAGCGAGTTGCTCAAGCAGCTCATGGAGATCCCGGTGCCGCAGCGCGCCGGATTCGTGACCGAGTTCCTCCAGCGCGAGGTGCAGAACTTCCTGCGTCTGGCGTCGCCGCCGGCGGCCACCAGCCGGTTCCTGGACCTGGGCACGGATTCACTCATGGCGATCGAACTACGCAACCGGCTGCACAGCCAGTTCGGGGGCAAGTTCACGATCAACGCGACTGCGGTGTTCGACTACCCGACCATCGGCGGGCTCGCCGAGTATCTGGTCGGGCAGTTGCCGGACGCGGACGACACGTCATCGAATGGCCACGAAGCACCCGCGGGGGAGGCTGGAGCTGCGGGGTAACCTGCCGTCCATGGTGGCCGACCTGTCCCGAACCCCGACCCGATCGGCGTTGGCCCTGGGTGTCTCGTTGCTCGCGGTGGTCGCCGCGTCGGCGCTCGGCGGTCTGGCGACCAGCAGCGCGGCGCAGGAATACGGGCGCCTGGAGCAGCCCGGGTTTGCGCCGCCGTCCTGGGTTTTCGGCCCCACGTGGACGGTCCTCTATGTGTTGATGGCGGTCGCCGCGTGGCTGGTGTGGCGGACCGGACCGTCGGCGGAGACGACGCGCGCGCTGGCCTTGTACGCGGTGCAGCTGGTGCTCAACGCGGCATGGACGCCCTTGTTCTTCGGTCTCGGTTGGCGCGGGATCGCCTTCGCCGAACTCTGCGTGCTGCTCGTGGTGCTCGTCTGCACCGTCGTCGCGTTCTGGCGGCGCCGCGTGATCGCCGGTGCGATGCTGTTGCCGTACGTGGCGTGGTCGGCGTTCGCGCTGAGCCTCAATTTCGCTGTCTGGCAACTCAACAACTGAAGGACGGAATCAGGGCATGACCAGATCCGTGTTCATCACCGGGGCGGCGACGGGCATCGGGCGTGCGACGGCGATGCTGTACGCCAACCGCGGCTACCGTGTGGGCGGCTACGACCTCGACGAGGACGGTTTGCGCGTGCTGGCCGCCGATGTCGCCGCCGTGGGTGGCACGCCGGTCGTCGGGCACCTCGACGTCACCGATGCCGACGAGGTCGCGCAGCGGCTTGCCGAGTTCGCCGAACAGTCCGGCGGCCGGATCGACGTGCTGATCAACAACGCGGGTCTGCTCAACGCCGGTCGCTTCGAGGAGATCCCGCTCAAGGTCCACCACCGCGAGATCGACGTGAACGTCAAGGGGGTTGTCAACGGCCTGCACGCAGCGTTCCCGTACTTGAAAGACACCCCGGGCGCGGTCGTCGTCAATCTGGCGTCCGCGTCCGCGATCTACGGCCAAGCCGAACTGGCGAACTACTCGGCGACCAAGTTCTTCGTGCGCGCCATCACCGAGGCGCTGAACCTCGAGTGGGGCCGGTACGGGATCCGCGTCATCGACATGTGGCCCCTGTACGTGAACACCTCGATGACCAAAGACGTCAAGACCGGCACCACCCAGTCACTCGGTATCCGCCTGACCGCGCAGGACATCGCCGCCGACATCGTCGCCGCGGTGGACGTCAGCCCTACCCGCAAAGCCCTGGCGCAGGTGCACTTTCCCGTCGGGCTGCAGGCCAAGGCATTGGCGGCCGGGGCCCGGTTCTCCCCGGCCTGGCTCACCCGCCTCGTCAACAAACGGCTGGCGGGCCACTAACTCCAGCGCGCGGTTTCGGCCTCCGGGGGCAGCGCCGAGCGCAGCGGCACCTGCAGCCCGTCGTAGATGCCGGGCTTCTGCTCCACGAGCCAGTTGAGTGCGCCGAGCAGCCGGTTGGCCGCCGTGGTGTTGCCGCCGTCGGCGCGCGTGCCGCCGGGCACGTCGGCGCGGGTGGTGATCGTCAGCTTCGGATCGCCATCGACGATCACGCGGTGGTCTCCGACACCCTCGTCGGGTTGCGGCCAGTCCGGTGCGCAGGAGGGATGGATACGGGTGATGTGCTCGATGACGACGCGCTGTCTGCCGCCGGACCAGCCGATCACCTTGAGGAAGAACGCTCCCTGCGTGCCCTTCTCGAACGGGCCCATCACGGTGTCGACCGTCTCCTCCAGCGGCAGCCGTTCGACCTCCTCGGTGATGTCGTCGATCTCGATACCGAGACCGCGGCCGATGAGCCGGACATTGCCGCCCCACACCATGGTGGGAATCGACGGCAGCAGCATCATCGGGGTCTCGTCCATCGAGCCCCCGAAACCACACGACACCTTGACCGCGAACGGCTGGTTGTAGGTCGAGTAGTCGAAGATCTCCTGACAGGTGATGGTGTCGATCCGGGTGCACAGGCTTGCCGCCGTGACCGCCAAGGCGTCGTTGCCCCACCCGGGGTCGACACCGCTGACCAGCAGCGTCGCGCGCCCTTCCTCGGCGGCCGAGGTCAGGCGATCCACCCATTCGACCGGTGCGGATGCCGGATCGTAGAGGGAATACAGCGACGGTGTGACGACGTGCTTGCCGGCCCGTAGGCATCGCTCGATATCGGCGACCGCCTCTTCGGGGCGGATGTCGCCGGAGGCCATGTAGGCGACGGCGTCGCAGTTGGAGAGTGCCGCGTCGACGTCCGTTGTGAGGGCGGTGCCCGTCGCGGTGCCCAGCCCGCCGAACTCCGCCGCGTCCTTGCCCGCCTTGTCGTGGGCGGACGTGATGACGGCCGTCAGGCGCAACCCGGGAAAGGCCGTCGCGGATCGGATCGCGGTCGATCCCATGTTGCCCGTTCCCCACACCGCGACGCCGATTGCCCTCTGCATGCAGACACCCTAAACGGGCTAAACGTGACGATGATCACAGGGTCTGAAAAGGCCAGATCAGGAGGTCATTTCGCGGGCAAATCAGGTCCCGGCCAACCGCCCGGTTGGCCTTGGGCCGGAAATTGCTCACACTCTTCTTGCGTTGAAGTTACCGAGCGGTATAGTTGCGCACAGTTACTGGTGGGTAACTTAACAACGAGTACCCAACCGCGCGTGGCGTTCTCATCGAGGAGGAATCGTGGGCCACTACAAGAGCAATGTTCGCGACCAGGTATTCAACCTGTTCGAAGTTCTGGGCGTCGACAAGGCGCTGGGTCAGGGTGCATACGCCGACCTGGATCAGGACACTGTCGTGGAGATGCTGGGCGAAATGGCCCGGCTGGCCGAGGGCCCGGTGGCGGAATCCTTCGCAGAGGCGGACCGCAACCCGCCCGTCTTCGACCCGAAGACGCACTCCGTGACGCTGCCCGAGGCGTTCAAGAAGTCGGTGCGCGCTGTCACCGACGGCGGCTGGGACAAGCTGTCGATCAGCGAAGAGCTCGGCGGCGCCGCGATGCCCAGCGTGCTGTCCTGGGCGCTGCAGGAGCACATCCTCGGCGCCAACCCCGCCGTGTACATGTACGCGATGGGCGCCGGCTTCGCCGACATCCTTTTCCACCTCGGCACCGACGAGCAGAAGCAGTGGGCCAAGTTCGCCGCCGAGCGCGGCTGGGGCTCGACCATGGTGCTCACCGAGCCCGACGCGGGCTCCGACGTCGGTGCGGGCCGCACCAAGGCCGTGCAGCAGCCCGACGGCTCATGGCACATCGACGGCGTGAAGCGGTTCATCACCTCGGCCGACTCCGACGACCTGTTCGAGAACATCATGCATCTCGTGCTGGCCCGCCCCGAAGGCGCCGGTCCGGGCACCAAGGGTCTGTCGCTGTTCTTCGTGCCGAAGTTCCACTTCGACCGCGAGACCGGTGAGCCCGGCGAGCGCAACGGCGTGTTCGTCACCAACGTCGAACACAAGATGGGCCTGAAGATCTCGACCACCTGCGAGCTCTCGCTCGGTCAGCACGGCGTACCCGCGCAGGGCTGGCTGGTCGGCGAGGTGCACGACGGCATCGCGCAGATGTTCGATGTCATCGAGCAAGCGCGAATGATGGTGGGCACCAAGGCGATCGCCACGCTCTCGACCGGATACCTGAACGCCCTGGCCTACGCCAAGGACCGCGTCCAGGGTGCCGACCTGACCCAGATGACGGACAAGACCGCGCCGCGCGTGACCATCACGCACCACCCCGACGTGCGCCGCTCGCTGATGACCCAGAAGGCCTACGCCGAGGGTCTGCGCGCGCTCTACCTGTTCACCGCGACCCACCAGAACGCCGACATGGCCAAGGCCCTGCACGGCATCGAGCCCGAGCTGGCGGTGAAGGTCAACGACCTGATGCTGCCGATCGTCAAGGGTGTGGGTTCGGAGCAGGCCTACGCGAAGTTGACCGAATCGCTGCAGACCTTCGGTGGCTCCGGCTTCCTGCAGGACTACCCGATCGAGCAGTACATCCGCGACGCCAAGATCGACTCGCTCTACGAGGGCACCACCGCCATCCAGGCGCAGGACTTCTTCTTCCGCAAGATCGTCCGCGACAAGGGTGTGGCGCTGGCCCACGTCGCAGGCCAGATCGAGGAGTTCGTCAAGGCCGAGACCGGCAACGGCCGCCTGAAGGCCGAGCGCGCACTGCTGGCCACCGCGCTGGAGGATGTCCAGGGCATGGCCGCGTCGCTGACCGGTTATCTGATGGCCTCGCAAGAGGATCCGGCCAGCATCTACAAGGTCGGCCTCGGCTCCGTGCGCTTCCTGATGAGCGTCGGCGACCTGGTGATCGGGTGGCTGCTGCAGAAGCAGGCCGCCGTGGCGATCGAGGCACTCGACGCCGGCGCGGCCGGTGACGACCGCGCCTTCTACGAGGGCAAGATCGCGGTCGCCTCGTTCTTCGCGAAGAACTTCCTGCCGCTGCTGACCAGCACACGGACCATCGTGGAAAACCTCGACAACGAGGTCATGGAACTGGACGAAGCGAGCTTCTGACCCCCCTCGAATCGCTTCGGACCCGAGACGCCCCCGGACTCTTCCCGGGGGCGTCTTGCGTTTCGGCTCCCCCGCGAGCAGACAGAAACGCCCACGTCGCTGCCATTTCGTGCGATTTTGTCTCTGCTCACCATCTCCAGACCAGGGGGCCATGCCATGACCGACCGTCCCTACGATCAACCGCCGGGCTATCCCCCGCCGCCATCGGGATACTGGCCACCGGGATACGGGCCACCGCCTGCGTCGCCGGGGACGGATGTCGGCGCCGGGCTGCGGTGGGCGTGGAATGCGTTCACCCAGAACGCCTTTCCGATGGTCGCGGCGTTGCTGATCTGGGCGGTGGCCTTCGTCGCCCTGTTCGGTATCCCGTATGCGATGGCGTTCGTGGTGGCGGAGACGAACCCGTCGGCCTACAGCGAGTACTCCGCATCCACGTCGACCATGGAGTTCGGCGCAGCCAGCGTCGTGCTCATCATCGTCGCGTGCGTTCTGCTGTGGTTCGCCGTCGCGTGCATGACGTCGGCAGTGCTCACGGGCTTTCTCAAGGTCGCCGACGGTCAGCCGGTGGCGCTGGCATCCTTCCTCAAGCCCACCCGACTCGGCGCGATGCTCGGCCTGCAGTCACTCGTCATGGCCGCCGCAGCGGTGGGCATGATCCTGTGCATCGTCCCGGGCATCCTCGTCATCTTCTTCACCCTTCTGGCGCCGTTGGCGCTACTGGATCGCGGGCTG
This sequence comes from Mycobacterium bulgaricum, assembly GCF_041287165.2. Taxonomy (NCBI): domain Bacteria; kingdom Bacillati; phylum Actinomycetota; class Actinomycetes; order Mycobacteriales; family Mycobacteriaceae; genus Mycobacterium; species Mycobacterium bulgaricum. The sequence continues at coordinate 305,941 of NZ_JBGGKV020000003.1, forward strand.
GGCGTCATCGAGGCGCTCAAGACGAGCATCGGCCTCGTCAAGGCCAACGTCGTGCCGGTGCTGCTGATGTACCTCATCGGAGCCGCACTCGGCGCGGTGGGTCAATTAGCTTGCCTAGTAGGCCTTTTCGTCGCGATCCCGGTCACCTACCTGTACCAGGTGTACGTGTACCGCGCGATCTCGGGCAGGCCTGTCGCGCCGCTCGGGCCGGCTGCCGCACCTACCTACTGAGCCTTCGACTCTTCGAAATCCGCATCAGCCCCACCACGAGGAAACCCGCCGCCAAGACACCCTTGAGGTAGCTCGACCACCCGGCGCTGTCGAGGGCCAACGTCGCCGTGAACGCTGCGAGGGCGACCATCGACGCACCGAGGTACAGATGCGTGCGGCGTTCCCGTTTCGTCGGATTTGCTTCTCGCGGGGCAATCACTGCGTAGGCGAAGAGGCCGAGGGCAGCCACAAAGGTCAGCAGCTGCATCACGTTGAGCACCGTCATGACCTATTTCTAGCGGTCGCTGTGCTGGGGCCGATCACACCCCGGACATAAGGGCGGGTTCGGGAGGACATGTGGGTGCGCCTCATTCGTCTCGCGCGGCCGACTCTCATCCCTCATCGGCTCTTCGGACCCGTCACTCCCGAACCCGTCGTGCAGTCGATGCTACGCCTGGGTGGACCCTCGGAAAAGAGGTGTCGCACACCAATTTCAGCCGATTTGCCGCAACAGTGCACGGGTCCGATCGCGGCCCTCGGCACTGGTGTCGAACACCGCGCCGACGTACTCGTCGACTCCCGCCGCCTTCAGATCGGCCAGCCGATCGCGCACGGTCGCCTCGTCGCCGATGATCGCGGCGTCTTCGGGTCCGGCATAGCCTTCGCGGTCCAGCATGGCGCGGTAGGACGGCAGCGTCCCGTAGACGGCGAACTGCTCGGCGGCCTGTTTGCGTGCCGCGTCGACATCGTCGGTCACGGCAATCGGAAGCGAGGCGACGACGCGCACCGCATCCTCGGAACGGCCCGCGTCGGCGGCGGCCTGGCGCAGGGTGGGGCTGACGTGGTCGCGCAGCGTCTTCGGTCCTGTCATCCAGGTGCAGGTGCCCTGGGTGCGCCGGCCCGCCAGCCGCAGCAGTTGCGGACCGAGCGCGGCGATGTACACGTCGGGCCGCGGGGCGCCAGGGATCACGAGGGCGCCGCGGGTGGTGACGGTCTCGCCGGAGGCATTGGCGGGTTCTCCGGCGAGCAGCGGCAACAGCCCGTCGAGGTACTCGTTGAGCCGGCGCACGGGCTTGTCCCACGGGATGCCCCACATGCCCTCGGTGACGGCCGCATGCGTCATCCCGAGCCCGAGCAGGAAGCGGCCGCCGGAGGCGAGGCTGACCGTCAGCGCGCGCTGTGCCATCTGCATCGGATGCTGATTCTGGATCGGGACCACGCCGCTGGCGACCTCGATCGTGTCGACCTCGTGGAGGGCGACGGCCAGGATCGTCAGCAGGTCGGGCTCGTAGGGCAGCTGGCTGATCCAGACGCGGGCGAAACCCTCGTCTCGCAGTTGGCCGAGATAGGCGATGGTCGCGTCGATCGGCGAACCACCGCGCGCGCTGTCGTGAAGGGCGTTGATCTGTCCGAACATGCTGATCTGCATGCCTGGAATCTATCCCTGGACGAAAAGAACCCCGTGTTGCCGTCGGGTCGGGGGGTCAGACGGCAACACGGAGCTATCTCATCTATCGATCGCGTTCCAGCGGGCGTTACAGCGATCGGAAAACTTTTTCGCCGGAAGCTAGGCCTCCAGGATGGCTGTCACGCCCTGGCCACCCGCGGCGCAGACGGAGATGAGGCCGCGCACCGGTTGTCCGGTCTGCGCTTTCTTCTCGGCGAGCTGCTTGGCCAGCTGCGCCACGATCCGGCCGCCGGTCGCAGCGAACGGGTGCCCCGCCGCCAGGGACGAGCCGTTGACGTTGAGCTTGCTCCGGTCGATGGAGCCCAGCGCGGCGTCGAGGCCGAGCCGCTCCTTGCAGTACTCCTCGGACTCCCAGGCCGACAGCGTCGCCAGCACGACGGACGCGAACGCCTCGTGAATCTCGTAGAAGTCGAAGTCCTGCAGCGTGAGGCCGTTGCGCGCGAGCAGCCGCGGCACCGCGTACGTCGGCGCCATCAGCAGTCCGTCGCGGCCGTTGACGTAGTCGACCGCGGCGGTCTCACCGTCGACGAAGTAGGCCAGGACGGGCAGCGAGCGCGCCGATGCCCATTCCTCAGACGACAGCAGCGCGACCGACGCACCGTCGGTCAGCGGGGTCGAGTTGCCGGCCGTCATCGTCGCGTCGCCGTTGCGCACCCCGAAGACGGGCTTGAGCTTGGCGAGCTTCTCGGCTGACGAGTCACGACGCAGGTTGTTGTCGCGGTAGAGGCCGAGGAACGGCGTGACCAGATCGTCGAAGAACCCGCGGTCGTAGGCGGCGGCCATGTTGATGTGGCTGGCCGCGGCGAGCTCGTCCTGATCGGTACGCTTGACGCCCATCTCCTTGGCGGTGACGGCGGCATGCTCGCCCATCGACATGCCGGTGCGGGGCTCGCTGTTGACGGGGATCTCGACCCCGAGCGCGGCAGGCAACTTACCCACGAGCTTGAGCCGTTCGACGTTGGACTTCGCGCGGCGCAGACCGAGCAGCACCTGGCGCAGGTCATCGCCGAAGGCAATCGGGGCATCGGAGGCGGTGTCGACACCACCGGCCGCCGCCACCTCATACCGGCCGAACGCGATGCCGTCGGCCGCCGCGATCGTCGCCTGCAGACCCGTCCCACAGGCCTGCTGGAGATCGAAAGCCGGGGTGTAGGACGACAGTGAGCTGCCCAGCACGCATTCGCGCATCAGGTTGAAGTCGCGGCTGTGCTTGAGGACGGCGCCACCGATGACGGCGTCGAGCTTTTCGCCCTTGAGATCGAAGCGGTCGGCCAGACCGTCGAGCGCCGCGGTGAACATGTCCTGGTTGGACGCTTTCGCGTAGGCCCCGTCGGACCGCGCGAACGGGATCCGGTTGCCTCCGAGGATTGCTACCCGGCGGGTTGTCTTGCTGTCAGCCACGTCTGCCTCCCGGCTTGCTCCTGGGTGTCGAGCGTCATACTACCCACCGTTCTTACTCTGGAGTAAGTTCGGTGATGGACGCGACAGTTGGGGTACCCCCGAGCCGTCGAAGTAGAACTCATCCGGATCTCACCCAGGTCGCCAGAAGGTCGGCCCTCTCTTGAAAGGCAGCACAGTGGCTTCCGATCTCCTCTCGCAAGTCGTCAACTCCGGACCGGGCTCGTTCCTGGCCAAGCAGCTGGGGGTGCCGCAGCCCGAGCCGCTGCGCCGGTACAAGCAGGGGGAGCAGCCGCTGGCCGGTTCCCTGCTGATCGGAGGTGAGGGGCGGGTCGTCGAGCCGCTCCGTGCCGCGCTGGTCGACGACTACGACGTGGTCGCCAACAACCTCGGGGGTCGCTGGGCCGATTCGTTCGGCGGGCTGGTCTACGACGCCACCGGCATCACCGAGCCCGAAGGCCTCAAGGGCCTCTACGAGTTCTTCACCCCGCTGCTGCGCAACCTCGGCCACTCCGGCCGCGTCGTGGTCATCGGCACCACCCCCGAGGAGGCCGGCAGCGTGCACGAACGCACCGTGCAACGTGGCCTCGAAGGATTCACCCGGTCGTTGGGCAAGGAGTTGCGCAACGGCTCGACCGCCGCGCTGGTGTACCTGTCGGCCGACGCGAAGCCCGCCGCCACGGGGCTGGAGTCCACGCTGCGCTTCCTGCTGTCGGGGAAGTCGGCCTACGTCGACGGCCAGGTCTTCCACGTCGGTGCCGCCGACGCCACCCCGCCCGCCGACTGGGACCGACCGCTGGATGGCAAGGTGGCCGTCGTGACGGGTGCCGCACGCGGTATCGGCGCGACGATCGCCGAGGTGTTCGCCCGCGACGGCGCCAAGGTCATCTGCGTGGACGTCGAGGGGGCGGCCGAGGCGCTCGGAGAGACCGCGAGCAAGGTGAGCGGGACGGCGCTGACGCTCGACGTCACCGCCGCCGACGCGGTCGACCGCATCGCCGAGCACGTCCGAGAGCTCTATGACGGCAAGCTGGACATTCTCGTCAACAACGCGGGTATCACCCGCGACAAGCTGCTGGCCAATATGGACGAGTCCCGCTGGGATTCGGTCATCGCAGTGAATCTGCTTGCGCCCCTTCGCCTTGCCGAGGGCCTGGTGGAGAGCGGGCTGATCGGCGACGGCGGCCGGATCATCGGGCTGTCGTCGATGGCGGGCATCGCAGGCAACCGTGGGCAGACCAACTACGCGACCACCAAGGCCGGCATGATCGGGCTGACCGACGCGCTGGCCCCGCAGTTCGCGGAGAAGAACATCACCATCAACGCGGTGGCACCGGGCTTCATCGAGACGAAGATGACCGACGCGATCCCGCTGGCGACCCGTGAGGTGGGCCGCCGGCTGAACTCGCTGTTCCAGGGCGGACAGCCGGTCGACGTGGCCGAGGCCATCGCGTACTTCGCCAGCCCGGGTTCGAATGCCGTGACGGGCAACACGATCCGGGTGTGCGGCCAAGCCATGCTGGGGGCCTGAGATGGCACAGCAGCCCTCGGGCCTGAGAAACCTCGCCCTGGCCGCGGCGGGTGCGCTGCCGTTCGTGCCGCGCAGCGAAACGCTGCCCACTCGCACGCTGACCGTCGAGGACCTCACGATCGACCCGGCCAACGTCGCCGAGTACGCCGCCGTCACCGGCCTGCGTTTCGACAACTCGGTCCCGCTGACCTACCCGTTCGCGCTGACGTTCCCGACGGTGATGCAGCTGATCACCGGTTTTGATTTCCCCTTCGCCGCAATGGGTTCGGTGCATCTGGAGAATCACATCACCCAGTTCCGGCCTATCGCGGTGACCGACACCGTCTCGGTCGCGGTGCGCGCGGAGAACATGCGCGAGCACCGCAGGGGTCTGCTTGTCGACATCCTCACCGACGTGAAGGTCGGCAACGAACTGGCCTGGCAGCAGGTCACCACGTTCCTGCATCAGCAGCGCACCAGTCTGTCCGACGAGCCCAAGGCGCCGCCGCAGAGGCAGCCGAAACTGCCGCCACCGAACGCGATCCTGAAGATCACGCCGGGCCAGATCAAGCACTACGCGTCGGTCGGCGGTGACCACAACCCGATCCACACCAACGGGATCGCCGCCAAATTGTTCGGGTTCCCCACCGTCATCGCCCACGGAATGTTCAGTGCCGCAGCGGTTCTGGCGAACATCGAGGGGCAGCTTCCCGACGCGGTCAAGTACTCGGTGCGGTTCGCCAAACCGGTGGTGCTGCCGGCGCGTGCCGGGCTGTACGTCGACCGCAACACCGACGGCTGGGAGCTGACACTGCGGCACCTGTCGAAGGGCTACCCGCACCTGACGGGCACCGTGTCTAGCTTGAGATGACCGCAGTGGCGTCGGTGGCTTCGGCGTCCACCGCCGCCGACGGCGCGCCCTTGAGGCCCAGCCAGAACAGGTTGATCATCAGCTCCGACGCCTCGTGGACGTCGGCGTCGCCGGTGCTCACCCGCGAGGCGATGGCCTCGCCCGCGCCCACCAGCGCGACGGCCATCATGTCGAAGTCGGTATCGGGTTCGGGGAAGCGTGTCCCGGAGCGCAGGAGCCGGCCGACGATCTCGATGATGCGTTCCCGGCCTTCGCGCACGGTGTGGGCGAAGGCCTGCGAGCTGGTGGCCTGGGTGTAGAGCACCATCCAGGACGCGCGGTGGGCGTCGATGTAGTTCAGGAACGCCAGCACCGCGGTGCGCAGCAACTCTTTGGGCGCCGCGCTGAAATCGATGTTGCTGTTCACCTCGTCGACGAACCGGCCGAGTTCGCGGTTCAGACAGGCGCCGAACAATTCCTCTTTGGAGCCGTAGTACAGATACAGCATCGGCTTGCTGATCTGCGCTTCGGCCGCGATCGCGTCCATCGAGGTCTCGTGATAGCCGTTGACCGAGAAGATCTCCACAGCCGCGTCGAGCATCTGTTGTTCACGGACGGCGCGCGGCAACCGCTTGGTTCCACCTGCCATGCGCGCGCCTTCCCTGACCGTCGAGCAACACTTTCCCTATGACAGGGTAAGCAATTGCCGATCGATCAGCCGCCGCACCGCGACGACGGGGGCTTCGTCGCGGCGATGCGCATCACCGCGGCGTCCACGCGCGACATCGTCAGCTCGCCGGCGCCGACGGCCGCCTCGAGACGGTCGAGCACCGCGGGTACCTGGTCGGTCGACAGCCACAGCGCCACGTCGGCCCCGGCCTGCAGCGCGCGCAGTACCGCGTCGGCGATCCCGAACCTGTCGGTGATCGCCTGCATGCCGGACAGGTCGTCGGTGTACACCGGGCCGCCGAACGGCGGTCCCCCGTAGTCGCCGGATCGCAGCATCGCGTAGGCGGCCGGGCTCAGGCTGGCCGGGTCGCTGCCGGTGAGGCCCGGCACTTCGAGGTGGCCGACCATCACACCCACGGGCGCCTGCGCGGCCAGCGTCCGATACGGGATCAGATCCTTGGCCTGCAATTGGTCGATCGGCGGGGTGACGACGCTGCCCGCGTGGGAGTCGCCGGATCCGTCGCCGTGGCCGGGGAAATGCTTCAGCACAGGGAGCACGCCGGCGTCGCGCAGTCCTCGCGCATAGGCGCCCGCGTAGTCGGTGACCGTGGTGGGGTCGGCCCCGAACGAACGGTCGCCGATGACGGTGTCGTCGGGGGCGTCGGTGACGTCGACGACGGGGGCGAAGTCGACCGTGATGCCGAGGTTGCGCATCTTTCTGCCGCGCTCGAGCGCGATCGCGTACACCTGCTCGGGAGTGTTGGACGCGGCGAGCACCCGGGCGGGCGGTTGGCTGCCGATCAGTCCCGACAGCCGCGACACCCGGCCGCCTTCCTCGTCGACGCTGACCGCCAGCGGGAGCGGCCCCGCGTTGACGATGTCGGGCAGCGAGCCGTCCGACAGCATCGACATGTCGGTCCAGCTGCCGATCATGATGCCGCCGACATGGTGGTCGGCGGCCACCGCGCGGGCGTCGGCTGCCCCGCTCACCCCGACCATCAGCAGTTGGGCGAGCTTGTCCCGCGTCGACATGCCGGCCACGGCAGCCGCCGGATCACCGCAGGCGGGGGCAGCAGGGGGCGCGGGCACGGGCGCGGCGGGCAGATTCCCGGCGGCCAGGGACGGTTCGGCGGAGGCGGCGTGGGGCGCCGCGGCGGGCTCGGTCTCGGCGGGGGCGGTGCAGCCGGCCAGAAGTGCGGTTGCCGCGACGGCCCCGATCAGGGCGTTCGGGACGATCCTCGGTGGGCGCATCGTCACGACACTAATAGCAGTGCACGCTTCGATCTATGGCCTGGCTGTTGCACCGGCCCGGAGCGCCGGAAACGGTGCTGGTCTGAGGCCACCACCAAATATTCTGGAACCCGACGGCACGCAGCGAACAGGAGCGGTGATGGAGAGCCCCGTACCCCGGGACAAGAAGACCGTGCTGCTCATCGCCTTCGACGGGTCGCCGACCGCGCGCCGCGCCGTGCAGTACGCGGGCCGGTTCCTGACCGCCGACCGCGCCGTGGTGCTGACGGTGTGGTCGCCGATGGATCGCGGCAGCGATCCAGGTGCCTACGATTTCGACCTGGACGGACCCCCCGACCCGCACAACGACGATGAGGACGACATCGCGTTGGCCGAGGCGCAGCGCGTCAACGACGAAGGGCTCGAACTCGCCCTCGCGGCGGGGCTGCCTGCCGAACCCCTTCGTCGAGCGGTGGCGTTCACGGTGTGGCAGACGATCATCGAGGCCGCCGACGATCTCGACGCCGATCTGATCGTCACGGGCACCAGAGCGACGACCGGTTTTCGGTCGTTGCTGCAGTCCAGCGTGGCCGATCATGTGTTGCGCCGCGGCCACCGTCCCGTGTTGATCGTGCCGCCCGAGCCGTGATTGCGCCGCTCGCGGGCGCCGAGGCCCCGTCGGCCTCCGTGCTAGTTTGGGCCGCATGGATCGGTTTCTCGTGCCCGCCGCAGCCAGCATCGTCGTCGGCCTGCTGCTGGGCGCGGCGGCCGTGTTCGGGGTGACGCTGATGGTGCAGCAGGACACCAAGCCTCCTCTGCAGGCGGGCGATCCGGCGTCTTCGGTCCTCAACAGGGTCGAGTACGGGGACCGTACGTAAGCTGACGAACGTCCAGCCGCTCTCGCGGCGCTGGTTGTGGGTGGCCGCCGCGGCGGCGCTGGTCCTGACATTCGCCCAGTCGCCCGGACAGATCTCCCCCGACACCAAGCTCGACCTCACCGCCAATCCGCTGCGGTTCCTCTCGCGCGCGTTCACCCTCTGGAACAGCGAACTGCCGTTCGGGCAGGCGCAGAACCAGGCCTACGGCTACCTCTTCCCGCACGGCACGTTCTTCCTGGCCGGTGATCTGCTCGGCCTGCCCGGGTGGGTGACACAACGCCTGTGGTGGGCGCTGATCCTCGTCGTCGGATACTGGGGTCTGCTGCGGGTGGCCGAAGCGCTCGGCATCGGGACCACCACGTCGCGGATCCTCGGCGCCATCGCGTTCGCGCTGTCTCCGCGCGTGCTGACGACGCTGGGCGCGATCTCGTCGGAGACGCTGCCGATGATGCTGGCGCCGTGGGTGCTGCTCCCGGTGATAGTCGTTCTCCGGGGCGACCCCCGCGTGCGGCTGCTGGCGGCCAGGTCCGCGCTGGCGATCGCGTTGATGGGTGCGGTGAATGCCGTCGCGACGCTGAGTGCGTGCCTGTGCGCCGCGGTGTGGCTGCTGTGCCACCGGCCCAACCGCACGTGGTGGCGTTTCGTCGCCTGGTGGGTGCCGTGCGTGGCTCTCGCGGTGACGTGGTGGGTGGTGGCGCTCCTGCACCTCGGTCGGATCAGCCCACCGTTCCTCGATTTCATCGAGTCCTCCGGCGTCACGACGCAGTGGATGTCGCTGACGGAGATGCTGCGCGGCACCGGGGCGTGGACCCCGTACGTGGCGCCGACGGCGACCGCGGGCGCACCGCTGGTGACCGGGTCGGTCGCGGTGCTCGCGACGACGCTGGTGGCCGCGGGCGGTCTGGCCGGCCTCGCACTGACCCGGATGCCGGGCAGGGGCCGGCTGATCACGATGCTGCTCGTCGGCGTCGTCCTGCTGGGTGCCGGGTACTCGGGCGGCCTGGGTTCGCCGATCGCCCAGGTGGTGCAGGCATTTCTGGACGCCGACGGCACCCCCCTGCGCAATCTGCACAAGCTGGAACCGCTGCTGCGCCTTCCCCTCGCTCTGGGCCTGGCCCACCTGCTCGGACGTATCCCGCTGCCGGGCAGCGCACCGACCCGGGTGTGGCGCGACGCGTTCGCCCACCCCGAGAACGACAAGCGCGTCGCGGTCGGCATCGTGCTGCTGGCGGCGCTCACGGCGGCGACGGCGCTGGCCTGGACCGGGCGGCTCACTCCCCCCGGCGCGTTCGACGCGATCCCGCAGTACTGGCACGACACCGCGGAATGGCTGGACGACAACAACTCCGGCGGCCGCGTGCTCGTCGCGCCGGGGGCCCCGTTCGCGACCCAGATCTGGGGCAACAGCCATGACGAGCCGCTGCAGGTTCTCGGCGACAGCGCATGGGGTGTGCGCGATTCCATCCCGCTCAACCCGCCCGAGACGATCCGTGCTCTCGATTCGGTGCAGCGGCTGTTCGCCGCGGGACGCCCGTCCGACGGCCTCGCCGACACCCTTGCCCGCCAGGGCATCTCGTACGTGGTGGTGCGCAACGATCTGGATCCCGACTCGTCGCGGTCGGCGCGCCCCATCCTCGTGCACCGTGCGATCGACGGGTCTGCGGGCCTGACGAAGGTCGCCGAGTTCGGTGACCCGGTGGGTCCCGGCGCGCTGGACGGGTTCGTCACCGACAGCGGTCTGCGGCCGCGGTACCCGGCGGTCGAGATCTACCGCGTCGACGGTGCCGAGCAACCGCTGAAACCCTATGTGGCCGAGGTTGACACCATGGCACGCGTCGATGGGGCACCTGAGGCCCTGCAGCGCCTCGACGAGCGCCGCAGACTCGCGGGGCAGCCACCGCTGGGCCCGATGCTGTTGACACAGGACGCTGTACGCGCCGGCTTGCCTGCCCCTGTGGTGACCGTCACCGACACCCCGACCGCCCGCGAAACCGACTACGGCCGGGTCGACGACCACTCGTCGGCGATCCGCGGTCCCGACGACGCGCGCAACACCTTCAACCGGGTGCCCGACTATCCGTCCGAGGGCGCCGAGCCCGTCTACGGTCAGTGGGACGGTGGACGCATCACGGTGTCGAGCGCCGCGTCGGATTCGACGGCACTGCCCAACGTCTCACCGTCGTCGGGACCTGCGTCGGCGATCGACGGCGACTCCTCGACCAGCTGGGTGTCGAACTCGCTGCAGACCGCGCTGGGCCAGTGGCTGCAGATCGACTTCGACCATCCCGTCACCAACGCGACCCTGACCGTCACTCCTAGTGCGACCGCGGTCGGCGCCCAGGTGCGACGACTCGAGGTGTCCACGGTGAACGGCACCAGCACCGTCCGCTTCGAAGAGGCGGGCAAACCCCAAACCGTCGCGTTGCCCTACGGCGAATCGCCGTGGGTGCGGATCACCGCGACGGGCACCGACGACGGTTCGCCCGGCGTGCAGTTCGGCCTCACCGACATCAACGTCACGCAGTACGACGCGAACGGCTTCGCTCATCCGGTCACCCTGCGGCACACCGTCGACGTGCCCGGCCCACCAGCGGGTTCCGTTGTCGCGCAATGGGATCTGGGGTCCGAGCTGCTGGGCCGAGCCGGCTGCGCCGAAAGCCCGACCGGAACCCGCTGCTCCGCGGCGATGGCGTTGGCGGCCGAGGAGCCCGTGAACCTGAGCCGGACGCTGACGGTCCCGGAGCCGACGCCGGTGACGCCGACGGTGTGGGTGCGGGCGCGGCAGGGGCCCAACCTGGCCGACCTCATCGCGGCGCCGAACACGACGCGTGCGGCCGGAGACAGCGACCCGATCGACGTCCTCGGTTCGGCCTATGCCGCCACCGACGGCGACCCCGGCACGTCCTGGACGGCCCCGCAGCGCACCGTGCAGCCGCGCACCCCACCCGCGCTGACGCTCACGTTGCCCGGCCCGCGCAACGTCTCCTCGATCCGCGTGACGCCGAGCTCGTCGCCGCTGCCCGCCCACCCGACGATGATCGCCGTCGACCTCGGTGACGGCCCGCAGGTGCGGCGCATGGTCGCGGGCACGGAGACCTTCTCCCTCCATCCCCGGGTGACCGACTCGATCAAGGTGTGGCTGCTGGACTGGGAGGACGTGATCGACCGCACGGCACTCGGTTTCGACCAGCTCAAACCGCCGGGCCTGGCCGAGATCGTCGCGCTCGACGAGCGCGGCGCCCCCATCGGAGCAGCCGATGCGGCGGCCAACCGGAAGCGCACCGTGAGCCTGCCGTGCGGGCGCGGACCCGTCATCGGCGTCGCCGGGGAGTTCGTCCAGACGTCGGTGACCACCACGGTCGGGGATCTGCTGGACGGCAGGCCCGTCCCGGCGCGCCCGTGCCGCAGCGCTCCCATCCTTCTGCCGCCGGGCCAGCAGGAGTTGCTGATCAGTCCGGGCCCTGCGCTCATCGTCGACGGGGTGCAGCTCGCCACGCCCCGTGCCGGCGAGATCACCTCGGCCACAACATCTTCGGTCACCATCGGCGGGTGGAGCAACGACCACCGCGAGGTCACAGTCGATGCGTCGGAACGCTCCCGGGTCCTCGTCGTTCCGGAAAGCGTCAGCCCGGGTTGGGTCGCGCGCGACGCGGCAGGCACCGAACTGACGTCTGTCACCGTCAACGGCTGGCAGCAGGGCTGGGTGGTGCCCGCCGGCACCGAGGGCACCATCACGCTGGACTTCGCATCCAACGCCACCTACCGGGCCGGCCTGATCGGCGGGCTCGCGTTGCTTCCCCTGCTCCTCGCCCTGGCGTTGGTCCCCGCCCGGCGGACCGGCGCCGGCCACCACCCCGCTCGGCTGTGGCAACCGCACCCACTCGCGATCGGCGCCGCGGCAACCGTTGCGGCACTGGTCATCTCCGGCTTTGGTGGCGCGCTTGTGGCACTCGGCGGCCTCGGTGTCCGATATCTGCTGCGCCGGCGGGCCAGGATCGCGGACGCGGTCACGGTGGGCACCGCCGCTTTCGGTCTGATCCTCGCGGGCGCGGTCCTCAGCCAATACCCGTGGCGCTCGGTCGACGGATATCTCGGGCACTCGGCCGGTGTGCAATTCCTGGCCCTGCTGTCGGTGGTCGCCGTGGCGATGTCGACGGTGACGTTCGCCGAATCACACCGCACGCCAGGCCTTGACGACGAAGATGGCTGACATGACAGACACCGTGGCGCCGATCGGCACGCAGGTCTCGGCGCTCGCCGCTGCGGCGCCCGATGCGCCCGCCGTCACCTGTGCCGGCGTGACGGTCAGCCGTGCAGAGCTCGATACGATCACCAACCGGATCGCCCGCGGCTTCGCCTCGCTCGGCGTCGGGGTGGGCGACTACGTCACCATCGTGCTGCCGAACTCATTGGACTGGGTGTTCGCGGTGCTCGCATGCTGGAAGCTCGGCGCGGTTCCCCAGCCGCTGTCGGCGCGGCTACCCGACGCGGAGTTGGCCGCGCTGCTGACGCTGCGCCGCCCGGCGCTGCTCGTCGGTAGGCCGGACCCCACCGGTGTGACAACAAGCACCACAACCGATCTCGCCGCCGAGTTCGTCGATTTTTCCGCCGATGGGCTGCCCGAGGCGGTGTCTCCGGTGTGGAAGTCGATGGCGTCGGGCGGCAGCACGGGACGACCGAAATTGATCGAGGCGGGCAACAACAGCCGGGTGCCGCCGGCCATCGGCTATCCGCTCGGGGCTCAAGAAGGCGACGTGAACCTGATCTCGGTTCCGTTGAGCCACAACACCGGGTTCACGACGTTCGCCATCGGTCTGCTGCAGGGCCACCATCTCATCGTCATGCCCCGATTCGAACCGCGCGAATTCCTCCGGCTGGTCACCGAACACCGGGTGACGTTCCTGGCGACCGTCCCGACGATCATGCAGCGGCTGCTTCCCGCCTACCGTGCCGAGCCGGATGCCTTCGACCTGTCGTCGATCCGACGGTTCTGGCATCTGGCCGCGCCGTGCCCGCCCGCCGTCAAGCAGGCCTGGATCGAGATCGTCGGTCCCGCGGCGGTGTGGGAACTGTACGGCGGCACCGAGTTACAGGCCCTGACCTTCATCTCGGGCGAGCAGTGGCTGACCCACCCCGGATCGGTGGGCGTCGTCGTCGCCGGGGAGATGAAGGTTCTCGACGACGACGGCAACGAATGTCCGCCCGGGGTGGTCGGCGAGATCTACATGCGTCCCGGGCCGGCCGCTCGGCCCACGTACCGGTACATCGGCAGCACCGCCAAAACGAGGGACGGTTGGGATTCGCTGGGCGACCTCGGCTATTTCGACGAAGACGGTTTCCTGTACCTCAACGACCGGAGGGTCGACATGTTCACCGTCGGCGGGCGCAATGTGTACCCGGCCGAGATCGAGTCGGCGCTGGCGGAGCACCCTGCGGTGCTGTCGAGTCTGGTGGTGGGTGTGCCCGACGAGGATCTGGGTCAGGTGCCCCACGCGATCGTGCAGGCCGCCGGACTCGACGAGGCGGGCGTCATCGCGTTCCTGGCAGAGCGGATCGCGGCGTACAAGCTGCCGAGATCGGTGGAGTTCGCCGACCGGCCGTTGCGCGACGACGCGGGCAAGGCGCGACGGTCGGCGGTCCGCGACGAAGTGCTAGCGCGGCGGGCCGCGCAGTCCTAGCGTCGGCGCGGCCGACTCGATCGCGGTGGCAGCGCGCGCATGTGGTCGCGCACTCGGCCCATGATGTCGCCGAGCGCGGCGACGTCCTGTTTCGACAACGGGTCGAACAGCAGGCCTCGGACGATCGCGACATGGCCGGGCAGCACCTGTGCGACGCGTGCGCGGCCTGCGTCGGTGATGCCGACGAGGGTGGCCCGCTGGTCGGTGGGGCTGGCTTCGCGCGCGATGAGGCCCGCCGTCTCGAGCAGCCCGGCCTGGTGGGTCAGGCCGCTGCGGCTGTAGACCACGCCGTCGGCCAACTCCGTCATGGTGAGGGGACCGTCTGCGGCGGAGAGTTTGGCCAGGATCTCGAACTGCACATAGCTCAGCTCGCCTTCGCTCTGCAGTTGTTGGCGCACCGCGTATTGGAGCAGGCTGGCCGCTTCGGTGAGCGCGAAATACGTCTGCATCTGCTGGGGTGCCAGTGACTTGGCCATGCCGCGATCGTACTGCTTCGAGATCGAAGCAGTGAGACGGCGCTCACACCATCCCGGGGGATTACTTCGATCTCAAAGCAAGTTACACGATGGGTAGGTGCTTCGACATCGAAGCAATGACATCGGAGAAGTGGAGCAGGTCATGAAAGCAGTGCAGTTCCGCCGTTACGGCGGCAGCGAAGTCATCGATCACGTCGAGATCGAACGACCCGAACCGGCCAGCGGCCAGGTGCTGCTGAAGGTGGCGGGGACGTCGTTCAACCCGGTGGACGCGGGCATCCGCGGCGGCTACCTGACCGAGGTGTTCGCCATCGAATTGCCGCATGTACCAGGGATCGACGTCGCAGGCACGGTCGCCGCGCTCGGCGACGACGTCGAGGGCTGGAGCGTCGGCGATGCCGTCGTGGCGCTGCTCCCCATGGACGCCGACGGCGCCGCAGCCGAGTACGTACTCGCCCCGGCCGGCTCGCTCGCGGCGGCGCCGCAGTCCGTGCCGCTCGCCGACGCCGCGGCACTGCCGACCGTGGGACTCACAGCGTGGCAGGCGCTCTTCGAGATCGCGGGTCTACGCGCCGGGCAGACAGTTCTGATCAACGGCGCCGGTGGGGCGGTCGGCAGCTACGCCACGCAACTCGCCGCGAGCGCCGCAGCGGTGGTGACCGCGACGGCCAAGCCCGGCGACGCCGACCGTCTGCGCCATCGGGGAGCCAGGCACGTGATCGACTACATCGACTACAGCGCAACACCTTTCACGGTGGACAACGCACCGTTCGACGTGGTGCTCAACCTCATCGCCACCACACCGGAGCAGACCGAGGCGCTCGCGTCGGTCGTCGCCGACGGCGGCCACTACGTCGGCACCATGACGTCAGGACCGGAGCGGCCGCGGCGGGACCTGCACACACAACGGGTGTTCGTCCGCAGCGACAGCGCGCAGCTGGCAGCGCTCGTCGCCCGGGTCGACGCGGGCGAGCTGCGCGTCGACGTGGCTGACCGTCGTCCGCTCGCCGAAGCGGCGGACGTGCACGAGGCCTACGACGCAGGCCGGCTACCGGGCAAGACCATCCTGGTCCCCTGACCCCCTCGCCGATGTGGTCAACGGGCGCGGGCGGGTTCGATCTCCTCGTCGACCGACGAGTCCAGCGGTGTCGGATCGTTGCGGCGCTCCCAGCGCCGCAACGCATTCCGGCAGGGCGACTCGACCAGGCCGTAGCTGACCGCGGCGATCGCGAAACCGAAGACCACCGTCAGCACCAGCACCACCGTGAAGTGTCCGTTGAACGCGAACTCGCCGATGATCGGGAACACCATCGCCAGTGCCGCGAGGTGCCACACGAACAACCCGTAGGACCACCGCCCCAGCGTGACCATCGTGGGGCTGCCCAGGATCCGGTGGGAGGTGTCGAGGCGGTCGAGGACCAGAGGAGCCAGCAGTGCGCCCGCGACGACCGCCCCCATCGCGGTCTTCAGCGTCACCTGCCCGATCGAGCCGGGGTGCAGCCCCTCGCGGCCGGCCAACGGGGACGCCGCGATCAGGAAGGCCGTCAGCGCGATCAGTCCCATCAGCACCCGTCGCCGCGCCAGCCGGTGCGCCAGGCCCACCGGGCCGACCGTCAGCTCCGCGAGCACCATCCCGGCGGCGAACCACGAGAAGAACGCGGGCGGCCAGTTCCACAGGTTGTGCCCGGACTCCGCGTCGAACGGGATCCGCACCCAGAACAGGCTCGCGACGGCGACCGCGACGATGGCCGGGATCCTGGCGCGGACAGGGACGCGCCGGGCCAGCAGCGCCAGCAGCGGCAGCGCCAGATAGAAGCTCATCTCGACCGACAGGCTCCACATCTGCGTAAGACCTGCTGTCAATGTCAGCGGCACATAGATCTGGGTCAGCGTGAGGTTGGCCAGCCACACGGTGAAGTCGGCCTTGACCTCGGGCAGCAGCGTCATGATCACGACGACGGCCACCAGGTAGCCGGGCATGATGCGCACGATGCGCGACCGCAGATAGTGCCCCGTCGAAGGACGCGACCGCAGCCCGCGCGCAGCGGCGGCGTGGCCGCGCCACAGCAGAAAGCCCGACAGCGCGAAGAACACCGCCACGGCGAGGTCGAAGCGGCCGAGGATCCGGCCGGTGATGCCGCCCGACATCCCTGTCTGGAATGCGACGTGGGTGACCACCACGCCGATCGCCGCGCACGCACGCAGACCCTCGACCGCGGGCAGGAACCCGCGCGTCCCACCCACGGTGTCGTCGGCGTCCGGAGTTCCGGTCACGCCGAACAGTGTGCCCCCGTCGCGTGGCCGACACGAAAACGGGTAGTCAGGCGTGGCCGTCGAACGCCTCGTAGTAAGCGACGACCTTAATGTCTGCTGTTAGGGTCGAACGGACTTTTGGGCGTCTGGCTGGGCGCCGCCACCGCCACGCCCGTGGCGGCGCGCGAAGGGAGACACGGTATTGAACCGCGCAGTTGCGCTGAGGATCGCCGCGTGCGGAATCATGGGCCTCGGAGCAGCCCTGCTCATCGCCGCCCTGCTCTTGTCCACCTACACCCAGGGCAAGATCGCCAAGATCCCGCTGACCATCGACACCACCCTCGTCAGCGACGGCACCGGCACCGCCTTCGACCCGGCATCGCTGCTCGGTGAGCGGTTCGTGGTCAACGAGGACATTCCCGTGGTCATGCAACAGCAGATGAGCGTCGAATCGCCGTCGAACGCAGACGTGGTCACCCTGCAGGTGGGCACGTCGCTGCGACGTTCCGATCAGCAGCAGGACAACGGTCTGCTGCTGGCCATGGTCGACACGGTGACCGTGAACCGGCAGACCGCGCTCGCGGTGTCGAGTGAGACGAACCCCGGTGGCTCGGTGCAGAAGCCGCGCGCCATCGAGGACGAGAACCCGCCCACCAGCATCGCGCTGCCGCACGAGGGGCTGGCCTACCGCTTTCCGTTCGACACCGAGAAGAAGACCTACCCGTACTTCGACCCGATCGCCCAGAAGGCCTACGACGCGAACTACTCGGGTGAAGAAGATGTGAACGGGCTGACGGCCTACAAGTTCACCCAGAACATCGGCTTCGACGCCGACGGCGAGCTCGTCGAACCCCTCAAGTACGCCTCGCTCTACGACGATGACGCCGACAGCCAGGTCACCGCGCGCGCAGCGCTGTGGGGCATCGAGGGCGACCCCGAAGAGCAGATCACGATGACGCGGTATTACGCCGCGCAGCGCACCTTCTGGGTCGATCCGGTCTCGGGCACGATCGTCAAGCAGACCGACCGGGCCTACCACTACTACGCGCGCGAGGCGCTCAGGCCCGAGGTGACATTCGTCGACTACACGGTGACGACCAACGAGGAATCAGTCGAATCCCAGGTGGCCGCCGCACAGGATGAGCGCGACCGGGTGTCGCTGTGGGGCCGCATCCTGCCGATCACGTTCACCGCGCTCGGGTTGATCGCGCTCGTCGGCGGCGCCCTGCTCGGGTCGTTCAGCCTGCGCGCCGAGTCGATGTTGATCGACCCGGGGCTCGACGACACCAGCAACCGGTTCTTCGGCGGCCGCGGTGACGAGGGTGAGCCGGTGCCCGGCGCCGAGGCCAAGACCGAGAAGCTGCCCGCACAGCGGCCCTCCGATCTGCCGCCGGACAGACCGGTCTGATCGGGTTCCTCCACCGCGCGCTGATCGCGCCGGCGTATGCGCTGGCGCTCACGCTCGCCGTGACGGCGCCGCTGCTGGGGCCGGGTTATCTGCTGCTGCGCGACGCGGTGTCGACCCCGCGCTCGTATCTGTCCGACGCCGCGCTCGGCCTGACCCAGGCCGCGCCGCGGGCGCTGCCCCAGGACTTCTTTGTGGCGACGGCGTCCGCCGTCGTCGACGGCGGCGTCGTGGTGAAGGCGCTGCTGGTCCTCGGGCTGTGGTTGGCCGGCTGGGGAGCGGCACGTCTGGTCGCCGTCGTGCTGCCGGCGGCCGGGATCCCCGGCCAGTGCGTGGCGGTCACCATTGCGATCTGGAATCCGTATGTCGCCGAGCGGCTTCTGCAGGGGCACTGGAGCCTGCTGGTGGGCTACGGGTGTCTGCCGTGGATCGCGGCGACTGTTCTCTCCCTTCGGCAATCGCCGGAACGCAATTTTCGTGCGGTGTGCGCGCTGGTGTTCTGGCTGGCGCTGGCGGGCCTGACGCCGACCGGTCTGATGCTGGCCGCGACGATCGCCCTGGCCTGCGCGCTGGCCCCGGGGGCAGGACGCCCCCGATGGTGGTGTGCGGGGCTGACTGTGGGTGCGGCGGTGACGGCGGCGCTGCCGTGGCTGGTGGCCTCGGCGCTGGCCACCGGGTGGGCGGCCGACCAGAGCGCGGGGGTGGCGGCGTTCGCAGCACGCGCCGAAGCCGGCCTTGCCACCCTCGGCAGCCTTGCCAGCCTGGGCGGCATCTGGAACGCCGACGCGGTGCCGCCCTCGCGGACAACGCTTTTCGCGGTGGTCTCGGCGATCGTCCTGGTGGGGATCGTCGCCATCGGTGTCCCGCAGCTGCTCCGCAGGCGAATCGCGGTGCCGCTGATGATCCTGGCTGCCCTCGCTGTGATCGTGCCCGCAGCGATGGCCACGGGCCCCGGCCTGTCTGCGGTCGAGACCGTGATCGACGCGGTTGCGGGCCTCGGCGTGCTCCGGGACGGCCAGAAATGGGTGGCGCTGGCGATGCCCGCCTACGCGCTGGCGGGCGCCGCCGCGGTCCTCACGCTTCGGCCGCGGGTTCCGGCGCTGGCGACCGCCGCGGTGTGTTGCGCCGCGCTGATCGCAACGCTGCCCGACCTGGCGTGGGGTATCGGCGGACGTGTCTCGCCGGTCCACTATCCCCCGGGCTGGACTGCCGCCTCTGCCGTCGTCAACGCCGATCCCGCACCCGTCGCGGTCCTCCCGGTCGACAGCATGCGTCAATTCGGTTGGGCCGGTGCGGCACCCGTCCTGGATCCGTTGCCGCGCTGGGTGCGTGCCGACGTCCTGAGTACGGGAGACCTCACCATCGGGGGGGTCACGGTGCCGGGCGACGGCAGTCGTGCCAGAGAGATCCAGCGGATGCTCACGGCGGGCGCCGGACGCGACGACCTGGCGGCAGCCGGGGTCGGCTGGGTGGTGGTCGAGAATCCCGAGGACGCGCCTGAGCTCGCGCTGCCGCGGGCCTACCGCGACGACGATCTCGTCGTCTACCACGTCGGCGGCGATGCACCCGAGTCACCGCACCGCGCCGTTTTGGTCGGCGCGCATGTGATCTGGCTGGGCCAGCTGCTCCTCGGGCTGCTCGGGATGACGATCTCGCGCCTGCGGTCACGCCACACAGACCGACGGCACGAGCACATCGAGCGGCCAGAGAGCAGCGACCAATAGGTAGGCCGCCATGCCGCCGCCCGCGGGGATCTCGCCCGCCAGCAGGTCTTCGAGCCTGCGGACCTCGCCGGCGTGGAAGAACGCCCACGCCAGCCCCATCGTGATGTACGGGATCAACATCCAGAGCCCGAACTCGACCATGCCGCCGACCGACACCTTCTTGCTCAATCCGCGGCGGGTCGCGGTACGCACGCTCGTCATCGCCTTCTCCTCAGACCAGCCGGCGGTGCCGGCGGACCCGGCTGCGGACATCGGCGAGCAGCACGCGGCTGCCGCCCTGACGGATGAAGCCGGGCAGGAACCGGTTCGCGAACGCCACGAACAGGAACAGCCGCTCGAACAGGAACTGCCGCGTGCGGCCCCACCTCACCCCGAGCGCGTCTCGGAACACCGGCGCGAGGAAGCCCGCCGTCAGGAACTTCAGCAGCGGCCGAAAAGGAAGAGCCAGAATCGGATTGATCATCCTCAGGTTGAGCAGGTCGGTGAGGTAGGACCGCACGACGTCGTCCATCGACACCTGCTGGCAGGCGGAGTCCCACCACGCGTCGAACTCGGCCCGGGTGGGCGGCCACTGATCTTCGGTGACCTGCAGCGTCGTTCCCAGCGTCCACGCCGACCGGTAGAACTGCTCGGCCTGCTCCTCGGTCATCTGCCCGCGCAGCAGTTGGTAGGTGTCTTCCAACCCGACAAACAGGCAGGCGGCCACCCACATCTGGAGATCGCGGTTGAAAGCGTTGTAGGACACGGGGCTTGACGGGCCCGACTTCACGTGCCGATGCGCCTCGTTCACGGTGTCGCGAAACGCTGCCCTGTCGTCGTCCGTGCCGAGAATCGCCACCGCGAGATACTGGAACGTCGTGCGAGCCCGCTTCCACGGGTGCTTCATCAGATTCCCGGAGTCGACCTTGCTCTCGGCCACGCCGTGCCCGACACCGGGGCGGGACAGCTGCATGATGACGTTGGCCGCGCCCGCGGCGAACGACCAGAAGTCCATGGCGTCGGCGACCTGGACCGGATCGTCGGTCCAGCGGGCGGTCCGCCGCGTGATGTTAACCCGGTTGCGGTTCATCACGGGCATACGTCCGTGACGAGCAGCACCGGCCAGAACAGCACCGAGCCCACGAAGGCGAACACTTTCGCGACACCGTCGGCGTGCTCGACATAGTCGGGTCGAAGGACCGAGAACAGCACGCCGATCACACCGTACGGCGCGTTGAGCAACAGCCCGGCGCCGATCCATTCCGCCAGCGTCATCTCGTAGTCCATGACCCGGCGCACCGACGTGAGCATGGCACTATGTTAATGATCGTTCTGGCCGATTAGCGCAATACCGGCTCACTCGAAGACCTTGTCCAATCCGGGTCTTCGGTGGCCCGTCGGTACTAGAGTTCGCCCCGAGTGGTGTCCACCGGCCGGGAGGTAGTCGTGCCCAGGAACACATCAGACGCGATCGCGATCGGCGGTGTCGATCTCACCGATCCCGACACCTACCTCGCCGGGATGCCCTACGGCGCCTTCCGAGAGCTGCGGCACCGGGCGCCGGTCGCCTGGCACCCGTACGGCGACCAGCGGGGTTTCTGGGCGCTGACCCGCCACGACGACATCCATGCCGTCTCCCGTGACAGCGAGACCTGGTCGTCACAGACGACGGGCGTCTTCATCGACGTCCCGGCACCCGACGAGGCGTACCAACTGGCCTTGATGATGCTGACGATGGATCCGCCGCGGCACACCGCGCTGCGGGCGCTGATCAGCCGCGGCTTCACCCCGAGGCACGTGGCGCGGTTGAGCGAGCGCACCGCCGACATGGCCCGCGACATCGTCGACAACGCGATGGAGCGCGGCGAATGCGAGTTCGTCGGCGACGTGGCGGGAGCCTTGCCGTCCTACGTGATCGCCGAACTGCTCGGCATCCCGCTCGACGACGGCCGCGCCCTCTACGTGCTCACCGAGATCATGAACACCCGCACGATGGGCGACCCCGAGTTGATCGATGCCCAGGTTCAGCTGTTCGAGTATGCGACCGAACTGGCGGCGGGCAAGCGCGCGAACCCCCGCGACGACATCGCCACAGCCCTGCTGCACGCCGAGGTGGACGGCCAGCGGCTCACCGACCTGGAGTTCAACCTGTTCTTCATGCTGCTGCTCAACGCGGGCGGGGACACCACCCGAAACCTCGTTGCCGCAGGGACTCTCGCGCTGATCGAACATCCCGACCAGTGGGCTCGGCTGGCGGCCGATCTGTCGCTGATGCCGACCGCGATCGAGGAGATGCTTCGCTGGACCAGCCCCGTGACAGTGTTCACCCGCACCGCGACCCGGGATACGGCGTTGCAGGGCACCGAGATTCGCGAGGGTGAACGGGTGGCGCTGTTCTACCCGTCGGCGAACCGCGACGAGGACCACTTCGCCGAACCCGACCGCTTCGACATCGGCCGCACCCCCAATCAGCATCTGGCCTTCGGGGGCGGCGGAACGCATTTCTGCCTCGGCGCCAGCCTGGCAAGAGTCGAGGCCGCGGCGATATTCCGGGAAATACTCACCCGCACACAGCAGATCGAGCTCGCCGGGCCGGTGGAACGGGTGCGCTCGGTGTTGATGAACGGCATCCACTCGATGCCGGTGCGCCTCACCCCGGCGGCAGTGCCCGCGTAGTTCCTAGAGCACACCGCTCGTGAGGCTGCCGGCACGCACCGTCTCGAGCACCGCGCGCATCGCGTCAGCGCTCTGTTCCCAGGAGAATTCGCCGCTGCGCAATTGCGCTTTGACACCCAACTGCTCGCGAAGCACGTCGTCGGTGAGCAGTCGTTCCAGACCGTCGACCAAGTCGGGGTAGCCGTCGACGAGCATGCCCGTCACCCCGTCGACGATGGAGTCCGTCAGTCCGCCGGAGGACCGGTAGCCGATGGTGGGCACGCCGTGCTGGGCCGCCTCGACGACCGCGAGCCCCCAACCCTCCTTGCGGGAGGGCAGTACGTGTACCCAGCTGCGCTGCAGCACAGCGTGTTTCGTGCCGTCGTCGACGTGGCCGTGAAACGTGACGGCATCGGTGATGCCCAGCCGCGCGGCGTGCTCGACCAGCCTCTGGGACCACCAGCCGTCGCCGAGGATGTCCAGGTGCAGATCGGGGATGCGGGCGCGCAATCTGGCGATGACGTCGAGGGCGTCTTCGATCTGCTTGTGTGGCACCAGCCTTGACAGCACGACCACGCGCGGGGTCGCCGATCGCGCGATGGCCAGTGAACTCTCGGGCGCGGCATCGACACCGTTGCGCACCACCGCGACGTTCGCCGGATCCACGCCCAGCGCCGTCAGGTCCCGCGCCGAGGGCAGCGACACCGTGACGTACTGGTTGCGCCGGTGCACCCGCGGCGACAGCCGCGATTCGACGAACCAGCCGATGCGGCTCATCACCGGTCCCGCGACGGGCCACTGCTCGCGGTGGCAATGGTGCACGAGCACGACGGTCCGCCTGCCGTAGGCGAGCCGGGACAAGAACGGCAGACCGTTCTGGGTGTCGACGACGACGTCGGGGCGCACCCGGCGCATCGGACCGAGCCCGAGGCGTCCCGCGACCATCGCCAGGCCCGCGCGCACGTACACCGAATAGGGACCGCCGCGTCGCTGGATCTCCACCCCGTCGACGACCTCCCGGCGCGCGGCGCCGGGATAGCTCGCGGTGCGCAGCGTGACCCGGGTGCCCGACGCGGCCAGCTGAGTGCCGATGCGCTGGAGATAGGTCTCGCTGCCGCCGCCCTGCGGGTGGCCGGTATCGCGCCAGCACAACAGCAGCACCGAGCGGACTTGCCGCGAGGAGCGATCGAGCGCAGACGGGGGGCCGGACATCCCGGCCAGCCTAACCGGCCTGCGTAGGGTGACCGGGTGGTCGCTACCGATCTGTTCGCCCGGCGGGCGACCCTGTCGCGATCGCTGCGCCTGCTGTCGGCGTTCCGGTTCGAACAGAGCGATCCCGACCGCTTCTACGGCGCGCTGGCCACCGATACCGTCGCGATGGTCGCCGACCTGTGGCGTTCAGCCACTCGGACCGGCCTGAACGGCGTGACCGTGCTCGACGTCGGCGGCGGGCCCGGGTACTTCGCGACCGCGTTCACCGACGCCGGGTCGCGCTACATCGGCGTGGAACCCGACCCGAGGGAGATGCACTCGGCCGCTCCCCGCACCCACAGCAGGGCTGGCACCTTGGTTCGAGCCTCAGGCATGGCATTGCCATTTGCCGATGGCAGCGTGGATGTGTGTCTGTCGTCGAATGTCGCCGAGCACGTGCCACACCCGTGGCGCCTCGGTGACGAGATGCTGCGGGTGACCCGGCCAGGCGGCCTGGTCGTGCTGTCCTACACGGTGTGGCTGGGGCCGTTCGGTGGCCACGAGATGGGTCTCACGCATTACCTCGGCGGGCGCCGCGCGGCCGAGAGGTACAGCCGTAAACACGGTCATCGGCCCAAGAACGACTACGGCTCGTCGTTGTTCGCCGTGCACGCACGAGACGGCCTGCGATGGGCCGCGGGCACGGGTCTCCCCGTCGTCGCATTTCCCCGCTACCACCCACGATGGGCCTGGGGACTGACCAGAGTGCCCGGTCTTCGGGAATTCGCCGTGAGCAATCTGGTGGTTGTGCTCAGCCCGTCCTGATCTCCTGACTGCAACAGGTTCTCGTTTCTGTCTACTGTCGGTACTGTGACCGGTATGACACTGCGCACGCGAGGAGCGAAATGACCCAGAGCACTGCCTTCAAGACCGAGTGGGACAAGCTGTTCATCGGCGGCAAGTGGGTCGAGCCTGCCACCGCAGACGTGATCGAGGTGCACTCCCCCGCCACCGGCGAGCTGGTCGGCAAGGTCCCGCTGGCGTCGGCCGCCGACGTCGACGCCGCCTGCGCCGCCGCGCGCAAGGCCTTCGACGAAGGCCCGTGGCCCCACATGTCCCCGGCCGAGCGCGCCGAGGTTCTCGGGCGCGCCGTCAAGATCATGGAGGAGCGGGCCGAGGAGCTGAAGTTCCTGCTGGCCGCCGAGACGGGGCAGCCGCCCACGATCGTCGACATGATGCAGTACGGCGCGGCGATGTCGGCGTTCAACTACTTCGTCGGTGCGGCGGACAAGTTCCAGTGGCAGGACATCCGCGACGGCGTGTACGGCCAGACGCTGGTCGTGAAAGAGCCCATCGGCGTCGTCGGCGCCGTCACCGCCTGGAACGTGCCCTTCTTCCTGGCCGCCAACAAGCTCGGGCCGGCCCTGCTGGCCGGCTGCGTGGTCGTCCTCAAGCCCGCCGCCGAGACCCCGCTGTCGGTCTTCGCGATGGCCGAGGCGTTCGCCGAGGCGGGCCTGCCCGAGGGCGTGCTCTCGATCGTGCCGGGCGGCCCGGAGACCGGCCGCGCTCTCACGGCCAACCCGGAACTGGACAAGTTCACGTTCACCGGCAGTTCCGGCGTCGGCAAGGAGATCGGCAAGCTGGCCGCCGAGAAGCTCAAGCCGTGCACGCTCGAGCTGGGCGGCAAGTCGGCGGCCATCATCCTCGAAGACGCCGATCTGGATTCGACGCTGCCGATGCTGGTGTTCTCCGGCCTGATGAACTGCGGGCAGGCCTGCGTCGGGCAGACCCGCATCCTCGCCCCGCGGTCGCGCTATGACGAGGTCGTCGAAAAGCTGTCCGCGGCCGTGGCCGCGATGCCGGTCGGGCTGCCCGACGACGCCGGCGCCATGATCGGGCCGCTGATCTCCGAGAAGCAGCGCGAGCGCGTCGAGGGCTACATCAAGAAGGGTGTCGAGGAAGGCGCGCGCCTGGTCACCGGTGGTGGCCGACCCGAGGGCCTCGACGGCGGCTGGTTCGTCCAGCCCACCGTCTTCGCCGATGTCGACAACTCGATGACGATCGCCCAGGAGGAGATCTTCGGGCCGGTGCTCGCGGTGATCGCCTACGAGGACGAGGACGACGCCGTGCGCATCGCCAACGACTCCGTCTACGGCCTGGCGGGTTCGGTGTACACCACCGACAACGACAAGGCTCTGAAGATCGCCCGCAAGATCCGCACCGGCACCTACGCGGTGAACATGTACGCGTTCGACCCGGGTGCACCGTTCGGCGGCTTCAAGAACTCGGGCATCGGCCGCGAGAACGGCCCCGAGGGCATCGCGGCCTACACCGAACCCAAGAGCATCCTGCTGCCGTTCGGTTACACCCCTTCCTGACCCGCACACGTCGACGAGCGCACGGTTCTTGACGGATTCATCGCAGATTCCGTCAACAACCGTGCGCTCGCGGCGTTTCAGGCCAGCGGGAACGAGTGGTGCTCGTGCGCGATCAGCCAGGCACCGTCCACCTTGCGCAACCCGAGGGTGATGCGCAGGCGGTGGTCAGGCTTGGCGGCGAGTTCGTCGGGCTTGCCGCACCGAAGCAGCGCACGGGCGAACGCGACCTCTGCGCCGGCGGTGACGTCGAGTTCGACGATCTCGAAAACGGCGCCGCCGGCGATGAATTCGAAGAACGGCGGCCAGCAGTCCCGGTATTCGGCGAGACCCCTGATCCCGTTCTGCGGCGGTGGTACGTCGAACATCACGATGTCGTCGGTGTGGGCGGCGACGACGCCGTCGAGGTCGCGTGACTGGATCGCCCCGACCCACCGCTCGACGACGTCCCGGACGGTGTTCTGATCATCGGTCATATGTGTTCCGACCTCCGTCGCCGCGAGAAGTCATCGCGCGTGGCCACCGAAGACGGCTCAGAAGGCGGCCTCCGGCAGATCCATCGCGGTCAGGTCCACCGCCTGCAGCACGGCGCGCTGCGCGCTCAGCCGCGGCAGGACGTTCTTGGCGAAGAACTTCCCGGTGGCCACTTTGCCGGTGTAGAACGCCCGATCCCGTTCGCTCACCTCTCCGTCCAGCGCGTTGAGCGCGATCTCGGCTTGAGCCAACAACAGCCAGCCGAGCAGCAGATCCCCGGCACTGAGCAGGAACGGCACCGACTCCAGCCCGAGCCGGTACAGCTCGCGGGGGTTCTCTTGAGAGTCCACAAGGCATTTCGTCATGGAGGCGACCATCTCCTGCACGTCGGCCACTGCGGTGGCCAGCAGGCCGCGCTCGACCACCAACTCAGGGCGCGCGGCCGGATCGTCCAGGAACCGGCGCAGGTTCGTCACCACGTGCAGCAGCGCGCCGCCCTGGTCTCTGGCGATCTTGCGGAAGAAGAAGTCCTGCGCCTGGATTGCGGTGGTGCCCTCGTAGAGCGAGTCGATCTTGGCATCGCGGATGTACTGCTCGATCGGATAGTCCTGCAGGAAGCCCGAACCGCCCAGCGTCTGGAGGGATTCGGTGAGGCACTGATAGGCCCGTTCGGAACCGACCCCTTTGACGATCGGCAGCAGCAGGTCGTTGACGCGGCCTGCCATCGCGGCGTCGGCGCCGGAGACGATGTCGGCGGCGACCGCGTCCTGGTGGGCGGCGGTGTAGAGGTACAGCGCCCGCAGGCCCTCCGCGTAGGCCTTCTGCGTCATCAGCGCACGGCGCACGTCCGGGTGGTGGATGATCGTCACGCGCGGTGCCGTCTTGTCCGTCATCTGCGTCATGTCGGACCCCTGCACGCGTGTCCTGGCGTAGTCCAGTGCGTTCAGGTATCCGGTGGACAGCGTGGCAATCGCCTTGGTGCCCACCATCATTCGGGCGTACTCGATCACCTTGAACATCTGCGCGATGCCATTGTGGGTGTCGTTGACCAGCCAGCCGACCGCGGGCTTTCCGTGCTGGCCGAACGTCAGTTCACACGTCGCCGACGCCTTGAGGCCCATCTTGTGCTCCAGGCCGGTGACGTAGACGCCGTTGCGCGCGCCGGGTTCGCCGGTCTGCGGATCGAAATGGAACTTGGGGACCAGGAACAGCGACAGCCCCTTGGTGCCGGGCCCGGCGCCCTCCGGCCGGGCCAGCACGACGTGGACGATGTTCTCGAACAGGTCGTCGGTGTCGCCGTTGGTGATGAACCGCTTGACGCCCTCGAGGTGCCAGGTGCCGTCGGGCTGCGGGACGGCCTTCGTGCGGCCCGCGCCGACGTCCGAACCGGCGTCGGGTTCGGTGAGCACCATCGTGGCGCCCCAGTTGCGCTCGATCATCAGCGCCGCCCAGTGCCGTTGTAGGTCATTGCCGATGGCGTTGATGATGTCGGCCATCTTGGGGCCGGCGGAGTACATGAACACCGCAGGCTGCGCGCCGAGCGCGAGTTCGTTAATCGCCCATTCCAGCATCGACGGGGCGGGCACCCCACCGATGTCCTCGGCCATGCCGACGCGGAACCATTCCCCGTCATGCCAGGCGCGGAACGACTTCTTGAACGGCTCGGGGATGCGCACGACGTGGGTGGCCGGATCGAATGCCGGTGGGTTGCGGTCGGTCTCGGCGAATGCGTCGGCGAGGGGACCCTCGGCCACCTTGGCCGCCTCGTGCAGCATCTCGTGCACCGACTGCGGGTCGAGGTCACCGAATTCGCCTGATGCGAGTACTTTTTCGAGCGCCAGCACCTCGAACAGGTTGAACTCCAGATCGCGGACGTTGCTTCTGTAGTGACCCATGCGGCCGACCTCCGGTGATACCCGTCGTTTCGAGTGTGCTGCCAGGGTACGACGGCCGGACGGCCGGGTTAGGCGCGACGCCAGTGCGCGCACACGAATTCGCCGTTGACCGCCGAGCCGACGAGCGTCCATTCCGATCGCAGCGGCAGCACGGGGGATCCCGCTCCGAGCGTGCACGGTGCGTAGGAGACGATCACCTCGTCGATCAAGCCCGCGGCGACGAACTGTGCGGCGATGTCGCCGCCGCCCACCACCCAGACGTTCTTCCCGTCGGCCGCCGACACCAGGGTGGGATGCAGTTCGGCGACGTCGCCGGCGAACGTCTGCACCGGATGCCCGGCGACGACGACCTCCGGCCGGTGCGTGACCACCCACGACGGCTGCGGGTACATCCAGTCGCCCGGCTGGTTCTTCACGATCCACTGGTAGGTGTCGGCGCCCATCACGAGGGAACCGACCTCCGCCATGAACGGATCTATCGCGAACGGGCCCTCGGAGTCGATGTCGCGGGACAGCAGCCAGTCGAGGCTGTCGTTCTCGTCGACGATGTATCCGTCGAGGCTTGACGCGGTGTAGTAGACGGTGGACATCTAGCTTCCTCTCATCCAGTCGAGCGGGTCTCCGCGGCGGGTGGTGACGCCGTGGCCGGCGAGCATGGCGCGAGCGAGTTCACGGCGGTGCGCCGAGTAGGTGAGGACGTGCGCGACGATGCCGAACAGCTGGAACGATTCCGGCGGATCGCACAGTGCGTCGATCACGGTGTCACCGAGCCGCCCGGCCGCGGTGTATTCGGAAACCATTGCGCGCCAACGCTTGGCGATCACGGTGTGGTGCGAGAGCAGGGCCGCGGCGTCGGTGCTGTCGGGCTGCGTCGACGTCCGTGCCGGGAAGTCGTCACCGGCGATGGTCGCCAGCCACACCTCTTTGGTCCATACGATCGCGCCGAGCACCGCGCCGATACTGGGTTCCGGTCCGTCCCACTCCAGCACGGTCTGCCCGGGCGCCACCTCGGCCACCCACTGCCCGGCGGTCAGGTGCGCCGCCTGGGTCAGCAGGTGCGTCGTGTCGTCCAGGTCGTGCGCGACCATCAGCTGCGCCACGTCGGGTAGCGCCGACGCCGTCTCGTCGCGATCGCTGTCCAACCACAGCGACTGCGGCGGGTGGAAGTGCAGACCGTTGGGGGCCGGGAGCCGGAAATGGACGTCGACCGCCTGTGACGGCGGAACTCCGTAGGTGCGTCTGAAGGCGCGGGAGAACACCTCCGCCGAGGACCACCCCTCGTCGGCGGCCACGGCACTGACGGCCTCGCCGCGCTGCAACCGCCATGCCGCGCGCTCCAGCATGACCCGGCGACGCAGAGCGGCCGGGGATTCGCCGGTCATCCGGCGCACCTCGCGCGAGAAGTGGAACTCCGAGGCGAAGCTGCTGCGCGCCATGTCCCCCACGTCGGTGTTGGCGACGTCGGTGACCGAGTCGAGGAGTTCGCGCAGTCGGTCTCGTCGGCGATGAGCGCTCGCGCGAAGAGCAGATTGCTCGGCGGGGTCTGTCACGGTGTCCGAGTATCGTCGCCGCCGGCCCACGGCGACATGACATTTCCTGCTGTCTAGCGGTCGAGCACCTCGCCGATGCGGGCCTCCAGCGCGGCGCGATCCCCGAGATCGCCGATGTCGATGCCGAATGTCGTGTCGAGCACCTCGAGCACCTCACCCGCCGTCTCCAGCCTGGTCTTCTCGGAACCACCGGCGCGGTGCACGGCGAGGTTGCGGCCGCGCAGGTTCCAGCGGGCGTCGTCGGTGACGATCGCCGCACTCAGCCCGACGACGAAACCCGACTTCGGGTAGGTGGAGACGTACCAGCTGCCGACCTCCAGGTCGATCCGCGGCCGCGGCGAGGGGTCCAGCAGGTACAGCGGGTGCCAGGTGCCGCGGACCTCGGCCTGCAGTTCGAATCCTTCGGCGTGGTCGAGCAATCGGTAAGGCTCGTGGCGGGTCTGCTGCACCGGCCCGCTCTGGAGGCGGATCGGCGACGTCAGCGTCTGGCCGCCGAAGCCGACGTCGACGAGGTATGGACCCTCCCCGTCGGGGAGAGTGACCGCGAGCACCTGGTGCGTCTGCGCGGGCAGCGAATCGTCGTCGTGCATCCACACCACCCGTCCCGCCAGCCGCTGCACGCCGTAGCCCAGGGCTTCGAGAACGAAGCCGAGCAGACCGTTGTGCTCGTAGCAGTATCCGCCGCGACGTCGGTGAATCAATTTGTCGGCCAATGCTTCTGCCGAGAGATCGGCGACCGGCACCCCCGTGAGCGGGTCGAGGTTCTCGAACGGGATGGTCCGGTTGTGCGCGGCGACGATCGCGTGCAGCGTCTCGCGGGTCGGTTCGGCTGCGCCCGCGAAGGAAATCCGGGCGAAGTAGGAGTGGAGCAGGGTGGACATGGCGACCATCGTGCGACCTCAACGACGGTTCAGGTCAAGGGCGGCAGGCCCGAAAAAGCACTATGGCGGAATCCCCCGACCGGGTGCCGCCATAGTGCCCTCTGAAACTACAGGGGCCAGGTCTTGCTGCGTCGCATTTCGACCCTGTCGGTTACCTGCTGCCTGCACATTTCTGAGTACACGGGACTATACCTAGGCGTTCCGCGCGTTGTCGTGGACATGACGAACATCGAACACATCACAGCGCTGGTCACCGGCGCGAACCGCGGTCTCGGCAAGCGCTTCGCCGAGCAGCTGGTAGCTCGGGGCGCCAAGGTCTACGCCGGCGCACGCCGACCCGACACCGTCGACATTCCGGGGGTCATCCCGATCCAGCTCGACATCACCGACCCCGAGTCCGTGCGCCGCGCAGCCGAACTCGCCGGCGACGTCAACGTCCTGGTGAACAACGCGGGCGTCTCGACCCGCGCGGGACTCTTGGACGGCGCTTTCGAGGACGTCCACCTCGAGATGGACACCCACTTCTTCGGCACCCTCGGAGTCACCCGCGCCTTCGTCCCCGTCATCGAACGCAGCATCGCCGGGGGCGGGGGCGGCGCCATTCTCAACGTGCTCTCCGTTCTGTCCTGGTTTCACCCAGCCTCGAGCGGCGCCTACTCGGCCGCCAAGGCCGCGGCGTGGGCGATGACCGACGCCGTTCGGGACGAGCTCGCTCCGCGCGGCATCCACGTCGCCGCGCTGCACGTCGGCTACATGGACACGGACATGGTCAGCGACATCCCGGCCGACCAGAAGACCGATCCGGCGGTGGTGGCCGAGCTCGCCCTCGACGGTCTGCTCTCCGGGGCGACCGAGATCATCGGCGACGAACTCACCCGGACGGTCAAGGCACAGATGTCGAGTCCACGGGCTTGACGGCCGGGCGTCGGTACTGAATTCTTCGGTCAAGTGATGCTGGTCATAGCTTCGGGGGTAGCCGTGAGCAGCGGGTACACTAGCAAAACTAGAACATGTTCCAGTCCGACGCCGAAGCTGCAAGGGGGCCGCTGTGAACGCGACCGACGTCATTCCGTCCGAGCTCACGAAGTGGGATCCGGTTCTCACCGAACGTGTGATGGGCATCCTCAGGCCGTTCCTCAAGGGGTGGCATCGCGCCGAGGTCCGCGGGTTGGAGAACTTCCCGAACGGCGGTGCCCTGGTGGTGTCGAACCACTCCGGAGGGCTGTTCCCGATGGACGTCCCCGTGTTCGCCAGCGGCTTCTACGACAAGTTCGGCTATGACCGGCCGGTCTACACGCTCAGCCACGACATGCTGATGGTCGGGCCTACCGGCGCGTTCTTCAAGAAGACCGGCTTCATCCCTGCCAATCACAAGAACGCCGACGAAGCCCTGCGCTCGGGCGGCGTCGTCCTGGTCTTCCCGGGCGGCGACTACGACGTCTACCGTCCGTCGCTGTCGGCAAACAAGATCGACTTCGGTGGCCGCACCGGGTACGTCAGGGCGGCCATCAACGCGGGTGTCCCGATCGTGCCGACCGTCGGGATCGGCGGCCAGGAGAGCCAGCTGTTCCTGACCCGCGGCACCGACGTCGCCAAGGCCCTCGGGCCGGTCGCACGGCTGTTCCGCGCCAAGATCGTGCCCGTCTCCTTCGGCTTCCCGTTCGGGCTGTCGGTGGTCCTCCCGCTAAACGTGCCCCTGCCTGCCAAGATCACGATGAAAGCACTTCCGCCCATCGACATCGCGAAGGAGTTCGGCGAGAACCCCGACATCGACGAGGTCGACGCCCACGTGCGCCGGGTGATGCAGCGCGCGCTCGACGAACTCGCCAAGGAGCGCAAGCTCCCGGTGCTCGGCTGATAGATGGGCCTCCTCGACCCCGTCACCAACACCTTCGGACTGCTCTCGACGATGGCGCGCGCGGGCGTCATCGCCCCGATGCGCCCGGACAAGTACCTGCGCATCGTCGGCGCGATGCAGCGCGAGAACATGGCCATCACGTCCGGTTTCGCCGCGGCGGCACAGCGCTGCCCCGACCGGGCCGGTCTCGTCGACGAGCTCGGCATCCTGACATGGCGCCAGATCGACCGCCGGGCCGACGCGTTCGCCGCGGCCCTCCAGGCGCTGCCCGGCGGGCAGCCGGAGGTGATCGGGCTGATGGCACGCAACCACCGTGGGTTCGTCGACGCGCTGATCGCGGCCAACCGCATCGGCGCCGATGTGCTGCTGCTCAACACGTCCTTCGCCGGGCCGGCGCTGGCCGAGGTGCTTGAGCGCGAGGGTGACGGGAAAACCGTCGCCGTGGTCTACGACGACGAATTCACCGAGATCGTCGACCGCGCGCTGACCGACCGTCCCGACACCACCCGCATCGTCGCGTGGACCGACACCCCCGGCGATGGGCTGACGGTCGAGAACCTGATCGCCGAGCACGGCGGTGAGGAGCCCGTGCGCGCCACCGACAAGAGTCGGGTGATCCTGCTGACCTCGGGCACCACCGGAACGCCGAAGGGCGCCAAGCATTCCGGCGGCGATCCGAGCGTGCTCAAGGCGATCCTGGACCGAACTCCGTGGCGGGCAGAGCAACCCGTCGTCATCGTCGCCCCGATGTTCCACGCATGGGGCTTCTCCCAGCTGGCCTTCGCCGCGTCGATGTCGTGCACGATCATCACGCGCCGCAAGTTCGATCCCGAGGCGACGCTGGAGCTCGTCGACAAGTACCGGGCCACCGGGCTGTGCGTGGTGCCGGTGATGTTCGACCGGATCATGGACCTGCCCACCGAGGTTCTCGACAAGTACAGCGGGCGCTCGCTGCGATTCGCGGCGGCATCGGGCTCCCGGATGCGCCCCGACGTCGTCATCGAGTTCATGGACCGTTTCGGCGACGTGATCTACAACAACTACAACGCGACCGAGGCGGGCATGATCGCGACCGCCACGCCCCGCGATCTTCGCGCCGCACCCGACACCGCGGGCGTTCCGGCCGAGGGCACCCAGATCCGCATTTTCGATCCCGAGTTCAACGAGGTCCCCACCGGGCAGACCGGGGCCATCTACGTCCGGAACTCGACGCAGTTCGACGGCTACACATCCGGTAAGACGAAAGACTTCCACGACGGCTTCATGTCGTCGGGCGATCTGGGTTACGTCGACGTCGTCGGGCGTCTGTTTGTCGTCGGTCGCGACGACGAGATGATCGTCTCCGGCGGGGAGAACGTCTATCCCATTGAGGTGGAGAAGACGCTGACCAGCCATCCCGATGTGGCCGAGGCCCACGTGCTGGGCGTCGACGACGAGAAATTCGGTCAGCGGCTCGTCGCGTTCGTGGTTTTGAACCCCGGCGCGGCGGCTACCCCGGAGGCGCTGAAACAGCACGTTCGCGACAACCTCGCGAACTACAAAGTGCCGAGGGAGATCACGGTGCTCGACGAGCTTCCTCGCAGCATCACCGGGAAGATCTCGCGCAAGGAATTGAAGGACCGTATCGGGGATGCCTAAACGCCGTCCGCTGCTGCGCGCGGCAGCAGAGTTGCTCAATGCTGCCAACGGTTTCAAACCGCTCGCCCGTGAGGGCTACCCGACCATCCCGGTGTTCGCGTTCGGCTGGCCGACCTCGGAGTTGTCCCCGCTCTACATGGCGGGCTCGATGCTGGACGCGGGGCGGCGCGGCATTCGCGGCGACTTCCGTGGCACTCGCGGGCGGATCGCGCTGCTGCTCACCGCGATTGCCTGGGTGGTGCTGTATCTGACCCACCGGCGCAACGTGGCGTCTCGGCCTTTCTTCGAGGATCCGCTGCGCGAAGCGCTCGGCTCCGACTACCAGGCCATCGCCGAGAAGGTGAAGTCCTCGCGGCGCCGGTTCATCGGTGTGCCGCCCAACAACTTCGTCCGGCGCCGTTACGTGGAGAAGGCCGGCACCGTGCATTACGGCCCGCTCCGGGTCAACCGCGCAGACATCTGGCGCCGGCCCGACCTGCCACGCGACGGTAAAGCCCCTGTGCTGCTCCAGGTTCCGGGTGGCGCCTGGGCCATCGGCATGCGCAAGCCCCAAAGCTATCCGCTGATGAGCCACCTCGCCGACCACGGCTGGATCTGTGTGTCCATCGACTACCGCGTCAGCCCGAAGAACACGTGGCCCGACCACATCGTCGACGTCAAACGCGCCCTGGCCTGGATCAAGGAGCACATCGCCGAATACGGGGGCGACCCGGACTTCGTCGTGATCACGGGCGGATCGGCGGGCGGGCACCTGTCGTCGCTGGCAGCGCTGACGGCTGACGACCCACAGTTCCAGCCGGGCTTCGAAGACGCCGACACCTCGGTGGTCGCCGCGGTGCCGATCTACGGTCGCTACGACTGGGTTTCGGCGCAGGGCAACGGCCGCAAAGAGTTCATCGCGTTCCTGCAGAAGTTCGTGGTCAAAAAGCCGATCGCCGGGAACCGGCAGCTGTACGTCGACGCGTCGCCGAGCTACCGGTTGCGTCCCGACGCGCCGCCGTTCTTCGTCCTGCACGGGCAGGACGACTCGATCATCCCCGTGCCCGAGGGACGGGAGTTCGCCGAGGCGCTGAAGGCGGTGTCCACGTCACCGGTCGTGTACGCCGAGATCCCGCATGCTCAGCACGCTTTCGACTTCTACTACGGCTCGCCGCGCGCGCACTACACGGCGCAGGCCGTCGAGGCCTTCCTGTCGTGGGTCATGGCCACCCGCAAGATGGCTGCCGGCTAGAACTCGCCCGGGGCTCAATTCGGCTTGGCCCCAAGCATTTTCGCTACCCTGGCGGCCCAATCGGTGCTCACTGACCCCGTTCTGGCCAGCTCGGCGACGTAGCTCCCGACGATCATGTCGATGACCGTCTCCGCCTCCGTGTCGTCCATGTCGAGTGCATCTATCGCCTGCCTGCGGTATGTCACCAGAATCGACCGGAACGCGCCGCTGAAGTCCGGATCGTCGTCGGTGAGCAGAGCGGCGAAACCGCCGGCACCGATGCCGTGGGAGATGACGTCGACGGACTGGGCGATGGCCCACCGCAACCGCTCTCGGCGACTTGCGCTCGGCGGTGCCGACGGGCGCTCGCCGAGGGTCTCCAGAGCAGCTGTCAGCAGCGCACGCCGATTGGGATGGCGGCGATAGATGGTGGTCTTGGCGATGCCAGTGGCTTCGACAATCGCCTGCATGGTGACGGCCTTGGGCCCCCGGGCGCGCAGGATATCCAACGCCGCGTCGAGGATTCGTGCGCCGACATCGTCCTGAGCCGCCATATCGCGCTCCTCCCCGCGCAGGGTGCATCTCGTCGGCAACAACGCTACACTAAACGTATCGCTACGCTACACGTAGCGTGTTGAAAGGAGGTATTCGATGCGACGCGTATCGTTCGCTCGCGCCCCCCTGCCGGCTGTTGGATATGTTCTGACGCTGATCGGCTTCGCATTCCTGGGGTGCTTCACCGCTGCACTGGCACTGGACAGCGAGCTTGCACCCTGGCTCGGAGCAGCGATGGTCGCGAGTTACGCACTGGGAGTGCTCTGCTTCGTCCTTCGCGCCCGCCATATCGCCACCGCGGATCCGTCCGACACCATCGTGCTGGGCATGGACCCCTTACGAGGCAACACGGATCGACGGGCTGCCGAACGATATCTGGCGCGGTACCGGAACGAGTCCGCCCCCGTCACCACAGCGCATGCGACCGCCAACATGGCGGCAACAGAGCGGCATCTCGCTGACGCCGCCTAGGAATCGGCGGGCCGACTAATTGGCCACGTCGGCGGGCCGACTAATTGGCTAAGGCCGTTTCGACGACCGTCAGCTCCGTGGAAAGCCCTGCAGCACGCCGGATCTCGACGAAGTCTTCGACCATCGCGGCCGTCAGCTCATGCGGGTCCTCAACGGTCTTACCGTCTGAGAGCACCGAGATGTTGATCTGGTCGACATAGCTCCACACGGTGATGTTGAGCCCGCTGCCCATCGTCAGAGGCCCGACCGAGTAGATCTCGGTGACGAGCGCACCGCCCACGCGCGCACGCTCTTTCGGCCCGGGCACATTGGAGATCGGCAGGTTCATCACCTTGTTCTGCCCGTCTTTGTGGGACAACCAGCGGAACATGGCCTCGGCGGGGCCGGGCGGGAAGTACGCGGACCACCGGCTGACGAGCTCGGGCCCGAGGAGGTTGTTGCTCTCCTTGCCGGCGACGGCCGCGTCGTGTGCGGCGCGGACCCGCTCCAGCGGATCGTCCAATTCCACGGGGATGCTGACAAGGACGCCGGTGAAGTAGTTGCCGTAGATGCGGTCGCGCGAGAAGTCGAAGCTCACCGGAACGGAGGCGAGCAACGGATGGTCGGCGTGACCGTCGTAGCGCAGCAACAACTTTCGCAGCGCACCCGCTGACATCGCCAGGATCATGTCGTTGATCGTGACCCCGAGATGTTTGCCCGTGGCCTTGACGTCGTCCAGTGCGAGTGTGGTGGTGGCGAACTTTCGGGTCGCGTCGATCTGGTGGTTCATGAAGGTGGGCGGCGGCGTGAACGGGCGGGTCAGTTCCGGGGAGAGCTTGTTTCCGCTGTCGCGTACTCTCCGCACGCCCTGCGCGGTGTAGCGCACCACGCCAGGAAATTTTGCGATCTGGCGGAGGTGGTCGGTGAAGGCCGTGCGCACCAGCTCGCCTTTCGACGGGGCCGGGTCGGTGGCGTAGGAGTCGCGGTCGGCCTGCGGGCCGTCCTGCAGATCCATTCCGCGCGCGAGCAGATTGGCCGACGCGACACCATCGGCGAGGGCGTGGTGGATCTTGCCGAGCACCGCGATGCGACCGCCCGCGAGACCTTCGATGAGGTACATCTCCCACAGCGGCTTACTGCGATCCAGTGGCGTGCTGGCAATCCGGCCGACTTCCTCGTCCAGTTCGCGTCGGCCACCCGGCGCGGCGACCCTGGCCGACCGTACGTGGTACTCGAGGTCCACCTCGGCGTTCTCCCGCCACATGGGATGGTGGAACTTGAACGGGATGTCGATCAGTTCGAAGCGGAAGGGCTCGAGTTTGTAGAGCCTGCTGTGGATGACTTTGCGGAGCTCTTCGACACCGAACGTCGCTCCGCCCAGATCGTCGAGCTCGATGACCGCCAGCTTCAGCGTGTGCATGTGGACCGTGGGCGTCTCGCTGTACAGCAGCACAGCGTCCCAGCCGCGCAGTCGTTTCACCGCGACAGCCTTCTCATCGCGCAAGCCTCTTCACCGCGCCACCTTCCCAACGCCCGTCGGCTTCTCGCGCAAGCGCTCGTGCGCCAGAGGTGACTATATAACCTCTTTGGCCCCGATCAGGCTCCGGTTTCGGTGAATGTGGTTGAGGAACAAGCCGATTGCGGTGGCCGCGGCGCCGGTGCGGGCGCCGTCGGTCATGTCGAAGCCGTGACCCGCGCCGGGAAGCTCGACGTAGCCGACCACCGAGCGTGAAACATTGCGCAGCCGTTCGACGAAGCTCTGCGCCTGGGCCACCGGAATGACGCTGTCACCGGTGCCGTGGATGACCAGGAACGGCGGCGCTTCCGAATGGATGCGGGCCATCGGCGAGGCCTTGCGGAACACATCGGGATGCTTGGCGAACTTGCGTTTGACGACGACCTTCTCGAGGAAGTCCATGAAGCGGACACGCTCCACGGTGGACTTGTCCTCCCAGTCGTAGCGTCCGTAGATCCCGACGACCGCATCGACCGATGTGTCGGAGCCTTCGGGCAGTTCGCACTGCAGTTCGGGATCGTTGGCCGTCAGACCGGCCAACGCCGCGAGATGGCCGCCGGCCGACGTGCCGGCCACTGCGATGAAGTCACGGTCACCGCCGAACTTGTCGACGTTCGCGCGGGCCCAGGCGATCGCGGTCTTCACATCAGTGATGTGCGCGGGCCACGGGTGGTGCGGAGCGACCCGGTACTCGACGGACAGACAGACCCAGCCCATCTCGGCCAGGTGCGACATCAACGCATAGCCCTGCAGCATGCGGCCGCCGTGCACCCAGGCGCCGCCCGGGACGAAGATCATCACCGGCGCGTCGGCGGGGGTGTCGTCGCGACGCCACACGTCGAGAAGCTGAGTCGGGCGCGGGCCGTACCGCACCGACGTCTTGTGCACGTTGCGCAGGTGCTCGCGCATCTTCCAGATCGGCGGCGTGCGCTCGGCGGCGGGCCACTCGATCTCCAGGTCTTTGGGCGAGACAACACCCCGCAGAGCGGCCTCGGTGACTGCACTGGTGCAGTCACGCTCCTGTTGCTTCTTCTCGGCGTCGTTGGGCGTCACCAGCGACTTGGCCAGTGCGCCGACGAAGTCCGGAGCATGCCGAGCGCCCCAGACGCCCGCGGCCGTCAGTGCCCCAAGCGGCTCAAGGTGTTTCCCGATCACCGGCAGCGAAGCCGAGGCGACGCTCGCTGCCAGCAAGTAGTCGGAAATTCCCGCGTTCAGCAACCATTGCACGCGGGTAGTCAAGGTGGGTCCGGGATAACGCGTATCCGGGCGTTCCGTCATGGGCGCGAGCGTACCCCGTGACACAGATCTCAAACGACAATCGCAGCGAAGTTGTCTACTGATTTTCAGATGTGGTCAATTTGTGATCTGACTCACAAGACCTGGTGCGGAATTCGCACCACGATAGCGTCGGTTGACATCCGTCAACTTCACCGAAGAAGGCATCCCACGTGAGCAAGACCGCGAGCACCTCCGCGCTGGCCATCACCGACGACCACCAGGACCTCGCGGACGCCGCCGCAGGTCAGCTGACCCGGTTGCAGACCCTCGCCAAGGCGCGATCCACGCTCGATGGCGGATCCACTCATCCCTCCGAAATCTGGTCTGCTGCAATTGATCTCGGTTGGACGGGATTGGCGATCGCCGAAGAGCACGGCGGTTCGGGCTACGGCCTCGCCGAGCTCGCCGTGGTCGCCGAGTGCCTCGGCCGCCAGCTTGCCCCCGGACCGTTCTTGTCCAGCGCGTCGGCGGCGGTGGTGCTCGACCGATGCGCAGCGGAATCCGTTCGGGCCGAACTTCTTCCGGGTCTTGCAAGCGGCGAGACGGTTGCCGCCCTCGGCGTGTCGGGCACCATCGACGTCACGACCGACCACCGTGCAGCCGGGGAATGTTCCGCGGTCCTCGGCGCGCCGGACGCGGCCCTGCTGGTCCTTGCCGCCGGCGAGGACATCCTCGTCGTCGATTCCGCCGCCGACGGTGTGACGGTGACGGCGCTGGAAAGCCTCGACACCACCCGCAGCATCGGATCGGTGGCCTTGACGGGTGTTTCCGTACCCTCCGACCGGGTGCTGCGCGGTGCCGCGCGCCACGCCAGGACCGTCTTCCGGATCTTGGCGTCGGCCGAAGCGGTCGGCGTCGGATGGGCGGCGCTGGACATGGCCGTCGAGTACGCGAAGGTGCGTGAACAGTTCGGCCGCACCATCGGAACGTTTCAGGCCGTCAAACATCACGCGGCCAACATGCTCGTCGACGTCGAGACCGCGACGGCGGCCACCTGGGACGCGGCCCGCTCCGACGATCTGGACAGTGCGTGGTTTCCCGCGGCGGTTGCCGCGACGCTGGCGATCCGTGCCCAGGTGTCCAATGCGCAGAACAATATTCAGCTGCACGGCGGTATCGGCTTCACATGGGAACACGATGCGCATCTCTACCTTCGTAGAGCGAGAACGCTTGCGGCGCTGATGGCTGACGGCGCCGACCCCGTGCTCGATGTGGTGGAAGGCCAGCGCAGCGGCCGGGCGCAGGGTGCGTCGTTCACGCTGCCGCCGGAATCCGAGGAGTTCCGCGGCCCGGCACGCGACGCCGCCGCAACAGTGCGATCCTTACCCGCCGACAAGCAGCGGGACTTCCTCGTCGAATCCGGCTATCTCGTGCCGCACTGGCCCACACCGTGGGGCCGGGCTGCCAACGTCCTCGAACAGCTCGTCATCGAAGAGGAGTTCGGCTCGGCGGGCGGGGGCGAATCGACACCGGTCGAGCGCCCAGACATGGGGATCACCGGCTGGGTGGCGTTGACCATCGCCCAGGCGGGCACCGACGACCAGCGCGAACGCTGGGTGGAGCCGGTGCTGCGCGGACAGGTGATGTGGTGCCAGCTGTTCTCCGAGCCGGGCGCCGGCTCGGACGCCGCCGCAGTCCGCACGTCGGCCAAGAAGGTCGACGGCGGATGGCGGGTGACGGGCCAGAAGGTCTGGACCAGCCTGGCCCACATGTGCCAGTGGGGACTGGCCACCGTGCGCACCGATCCCGATGCCCCCAAGCACGCCGGCGTGACGATGATGGCGATCGACATGAACGCCGAGGGAGTGACGGTCAATCCGCTGCGCGGGATCACCGGCGACTCCCACTTCAACGAGGTGTTCTTCGACGACGTGTTCGTGCCGGACGCCGACGTCGTGGGTGACGTGAACAAGGGATGGCTGGTCGCGAGGGCGACGCTGGGCAACGAGCGGATCTCGATCGGCGGTGGCTCAGGGGCGCCGACCGGCACCACACCGGATCACCTGATCAAACTGCTCGACAGCGCACCGGCGGCCGCAGCGACGTACGTCCGTCGGGCAGGCGAGGTCATCGCGGAGATCCACACACTGCGGCTGCTGAACCTGCGCCGCGCCACGCGCGCGATCGCCGGCGCCGAACCGGGCCCGGAAGGCAATGTCACCAAGCTGCTGGTCGCCGAGTCCGGTCAGCACCTCACCGAGCTGGCGTTCGAGCTGGCAGGCACGGCGGCGGTGGTCGAGCAGGCCCCGCAGCTGACCCGCAGCTATCTGGGCAACCGGGCGATGACGATCGCGGGCGGAACCTCGGAGATCACCCGCAACACGATCGCCGAGCGGATCCTCGGGCTGCCGCGAGATCCGCTGCTTCGCTGACGGACGCCGCCATCCACGCTGGGCAGTACACGCATACTGATCGGGTGCACAGCATCGATTTCCATCCCGAACTCCGCCGCGCCGCACGTGTGGTGCCGAGGCAGGTCATCACCCCCCGGACGTTGCCGCTGATACGCGCTGCGTCGCGGATGATGTGGCGCAAGGCTCCCGCCGACGACGTCGAGGTCCTCACCCTGCATTCGGGGGTCGGAGTCCGGCTCTTCCGGCCAACGGGGGTCACCCTTCCCGCTCCCGCGCTGCTGTGGATCCACGGCGGGGGCTATGTCATCGGCGACGCCGCGCAGGATGACGTGCTGTGCCGCAGGTTCGCCCGTGAGCTCGGTGCGACCGTGGCGTCGGTCAACTATCGGCTCGCGCCCGAGCATCCGTATCCCGCCCCGGTCGAAGACTGCTATTCGGCACTGGGCTGGCTGGCCGCCCTGCCCGCGGTCGATCCGGCCCGCCTCGCGATCGGCGGGGCCAGCGCCGGGGGCGGACTCGCCGCATCACTGGCCCTGCTCGCCCGTGACCGCGGCGAAATCCCGCTCGCCGCACAGCTTCTCGTATATCCGATGATCGACGACCGCACCGTGGAGCGTACCGGGCTGGACAACCCCGGGCATCGGCTGTGGAATCAGGCGAGCAACCGGTTCGGCTGGCGGGCCTATCTCGGCAACGCCGACCCCGATGTCGCCGTGCCCGCGCGGCGCGACGACCTCGCGGGGCTTCCACCGGCGTGGATCGGCGTCGGCACCCTGGACCTGTTCCACGACGAGGACCTGGCCTACGCCGAGCGGTTGCGGGCCGCGGGGGTACCCTGCGAGGTGGAGGTCGTCGACGGTGCGTTTCACGGATTCGACGGTGTGGCACCGAAAGCCGATGTGTCGATGTCGTTCTTCCGGAGTCAGTGCGCTCTGCTGCGCACGGCATTCGCGCCCGCGGCCTCGCCGGAGACGCGAGTCTCGCCGACTCAACGTTCGTAGACGACCTCGCCGCCGATGACGGTGGCGGCGACCGCCCCGGCATCGAGTTCGGCCAGCGTTTCCGCCGGTGGCGCCGTCAGGATGCACAGGTCACCGGCGGTCCCCGCCTCGATGCGCGCGGGGTGACCCGGTCGGTTACCCGTGAACAATCTCAATGCTGTTGCCGCCGAGACGCATTCGGCGGGGCCGAGGACAATGTCGGACGGCGTGCGTCGATGCACCGCCGCCCGCATCGCCGCCCACGGATCCGCGTTACCGAATGGGGCATCGGTGGACAGTGCAACGGGAATGCCGGCGCTCAGCAGTGACGCCACCCGCCACAACTCGTGATGCTCCGTCTCGGGGACCTCGACCAGGTACTGATCTCCGCGCTCGGCAACGAAATTCGGCTGGGTCACCACCGCGATGCCGCTCGCGGCAAGGTCGGCCAGCGTCCCGTCGGGGACGACGGCCGCGTGCTCGATGCGATCGAGCGGGTGGCGGCCTGCGGCGCGGATTGCTTCCAGACCCACGACCAGTTGCGGGGCGGTCACACAGTGCAGCGCCACCGGCACCCCTACCGAATGGCTGTGGCGAATCCAGCGGGTGAGCGCGTCGAGGTCCAACTCGTCATCGTGGAGGATGCGTTTACCCGGTGCCAGGCACCGCACCGTCTGGCGCATCCGCTGCTGCAGCTCGGTGATGTCGCCCGCGCCGAGATCCGGTG
The DNA here is from genome assembly GCF_041287165.2 of Mycobacterium bulgaricum. Lineage (NCBI taxonomy): Bacteria > Bacillati > Actinomycetota > Actinomycetes > Mycobacteriales > Mycobacteriaceae > Mycobacterium > Mycobacterium bulgaricum. Next base: position 349,256 of record NZ_JBGGKV020000003.1, read on the forward strand.
TGGCGTCGGTGACTCCGGTGACGCCGTAGCGGCACAACTGCACGCTGAGCTCGGCCAGGCCGGGCTCGCTCGGCGGCAATGCCCAGCTGGGATCGGAGCTGCGCAGTATGCCGGTGGGATGCTCGGCGAGACCGACACGGATCAGCGCGGGCGTGTTGAGGGTCCACTGCACTCCGCTGCGGTGCTGGATGCGCACCGGGACGGTGGGCGCGACACCGTCGAGGGCATGTCGATCCAACGGTCCCGCCGCGGAGTCGTGGTAGCCGATCGCGCGCACCCAGCCGTCGTCGCTCCGTGCCGCGGTCGCGAGAATCGCTGCCAGCGAGCTTCTGTCGCGGACATGCTCGGGGCCCACCCGCACGGAGTGCACCGCCGCCGCGGCCGCCCGCAGGTGGAGGTGATGGTCGTTCAGTCCGGGCACCACCGTGCCGCCCGCGGCGTCGTACTCAACCTCACCGGGTGCGGCCGCCAACCCCGGGGCGACGTCGACGATCTGCTCCTCGACGCGGATGTCGGTCTCGGTTCCGTCGAGCAGGACCGCGCGCCTGATCAGCACGGGACGACCAGTCGTTCGGCCACCATGCGGCGTACGAGGTCGGTGTCGGCGCCCAGTGGCGCGGCCGGAACAGCGGTCACGGGCACTGCGGTGCAGTCTGTTTCGTCATCGTCGACGAGGCGGGCATACTCGGCGGCGACTGCCGACATCGACACCTCGATCAGCTCACCGCCGCCACGCCCGCGTGATTCCAGCGCGGCACGGGCCGCATGGATACCTGTCAACGGGTCGGCGATGGCGTCGCCGCAGAACGTCGGCGCGGCGCCGGTGCCGCCGACGAGTCCGCCCGACACCGCGGCGTCGTCTCCGAAGGCCACCCAGTCCGCTCGCTCGCCTGCAGTGCCGTGGCCGGTGATCCGGACCCAGGTGCGCCCGGGACGCGCCGCGACATCCGCCGGTCCGAGGCTGCGGCGCTCTAGCGCAGCGGGACGCGACGATTCGATGACCACATCCGCGGCCGAAAGCAGCCTGCGGATGTCCGTCGTGTCCCCGAAATCCGCCTCGTACGAGAGCTTTCCAGCGTTGATCCAGTCGAAGAACTCGACCGCGCCGTTGCGGGTGCCGTCCGGCCGTTGCGCGCTTTCGACCTTGACGACGGTCGCTCCCGCGTCGGCGAGCACCCGCGCGCACAGCGGGCCCGCCCACATCGAGGACAGGTCCACGACCAGCAGATCGGCCAGCGGAGCCTGCTTACCGCGTTCGCCGATGGTGCTGACAGTCATTGAGGCTGAGCAGGTTTCGCCCAGTACACCGACGGGAAGGCCGAGCATCCGCGCCCGTTCGCAGAAGGCGGCCACACCGAGGTCGCGGACGCACTGCGCGACCGCGTCCCACGGTTCGCCGGGCACGCTGTCGCGTTCGAGGAGCGCCGGAACAGCATCCACGTCGTCGGGCCGGGACAGCGTCAACGCACACCACCCGTCCGGCCCCTCCATCAGCCGCGTCGCACCGCCCGCCGAGACGCGTCCCGCCGGCTGCAGGCCGAGCAGCGCGGCCCGCCCGCCGATCGCTGCGTCGGCGTCGACGTGCACCGCCGCCAGAACGGCGATGGACTGTGTGTTCTCCCGCGCGTGCGCCAGCACTGCGGCGGGCACTCGCAAGGGACTCACCTCACCATTGTGGCCTCAGAACAGCAGCGCAGCGAACTTCCAGTCCAGGACCTGCCGGTCCTCGCCCTCTGCCGCGTAGACGGCCGACCGGAGCCGGACCACCGCGCCGCGTCCGTCGGGGAGGGCTTCCGCGCCTTCCACGGTGAGCTCGCTGTACAACGTGTCGTCCTCGTGCACCGGTCCCGTGTGGTCGCAGGACTCCCAGCCCACGACGGTGACAAGGTTCGGCAGCAACCGCGTCGCCTGGGCGAGCGCCAGGCCGATGGTGTGGCCGCCGTACACCAGCCGTTTACCGGCGATGCGCGAATCATGGTGGGTGGCCGCGATGTTCAGCGTCAGGCGAGCCAGCTCAGGTGCACTGCTGACCACGTCGGCGGTGCTGTGCAGCACCTGGCCCACCAAGCCGGGGTCGAAATGTGGTCCCGGCACCCGGGCGCGGAACGCGTCGGCGTCCCAGCCTGCCGTCGGATCGGCCACAGCATCGACGCCCCCGCCGATGTCCGACAGGTCGTCGAGATGTTCCGTCTGTACGGCGTCACTGCTCAGCGGCAGCATGGCGCAACGGTAGAAATCCAGGACGAGCCGGCCGGTGGCGTCGACCGTGGTCATCCGCAATGCGGCGAGCCCGGTTGCGGGCCGTCCCGGCTTCGGCGAATTCTGCTTGAGACCAACCACTTCGGTGCGCGTGTACAGGCTGTCGCCGATGACGGGAAACCGGTGAAAGGTGAGTCCGCGGTAGAACAGGTTGGCCTTGACCCGCTGGGTCACGAGCGTGGACTGCCCGATCGCGACATCGCACACCAGCGCCGGATGGGCGAGCGGCGCCGAAGCTCCGGTCACCGCCCGGGTCAGTTCGGTGTCCAGTGGCAGCCTCAACCGGTCCCCGATGATCGCTTGGTGCGCCGCGGCGACGCCGGGCGACAGCGTCAGCGACGGGGCGGAATCGAAGACCTGACCGACGTGCAGGTCGTCGAAGTACGGGCCCCCTTGTCTTTGGCCGTACAAAGTCACAGACGGCATGCTGGCACCGCGTCTGGACACATGTCAATATGGCTACCAAATGGCCGTACATTTGGGACATCGCGGAGGTGCACACGTGGTCGAAGGACTCAGCAGCGAAGAAGCCATGCTGGTCGAGACGGTACGCGCCTTCATCGATCGCGATGTCAAGCCCACCGTCCGCGACGTCGAGCACGCCAACACCTACCCCGAGGCGTGGATCGAGCAGATGAAGAGCATCGGCATCTACGGGCTCGCGATCCCCGAGTCCCACGGCGGCGCCCCGGTCTCCACCCGCTGCTACGTGCTGGTCACCCAGGAGCTGGCCCGCGGCTGGATGAGCCTGGCCGGCGCGATGGGCGGCCACACCGTGGTGGCGAAACTGCTGACGCTGTTCGGCACCGAGGAGCAGAAACAGCGCTACCTGCCCGCCATGGCCACCGGGGAACTGCGCGCGACGATGGCGCTGACCGAACCGGGCGGGGGTTCTGACCTCCAGGCCATGGGAACGATCGCGCGGCGCGACGGCGACGAGCTCGTGATCAACGGGGCGAAGACCTGGATCTCCAACGCCCGACGATCGGGATTGATCGCGCTGCTCTGCAAGACGGACCCCGACGCGACTCCGCGGCATGCCGGCATCTCGGTCGTTCTCGTCGAGAACCCGACCGAAGGTCTGACGGTGTCACGGGACCTGCCGAAGCTGGGCTACAAGGGCGTCGAGTCGTGCGAGCTGTCCTTCGACCAGTGCCGGGTGCCTGCGTCGGCGATCCTCGGCGACGCGCCGGGCAGGGGCTTCTCGCAGATGATGAAAGGCCTTGAGACGGGCCGTATCCAGGTGGCGTCGCGGGCGCTGGGAGTGGCATCGGCGGCACTGGCGGATGCGCTCGCCTACGCGCAGGACAGGGAGAGCTTCGGACAGCCGATCTGGAAGCACCAGGCGGTCGGCCACTACCTCGCCGACATGGCGACGAAGCTGACCGCGGCCCGGCAGCTCACCCTCTATGCCGCCGACCGGTACGACAGCGGGGCCCGCGCCGACATGGAGGCGGGGATGGCCAAGCTCTTCGCCTCGGAAGTCGCGATGGACATCGCCCTCAACGCCGTCCGCATCCACGGGGGCTACGGGTACTCGACCGAATACGACGTCGAGCGCTACTTCCGCGATGCACCTCTGATGATCGTCGGCGAAGGCACCAACGAGATCCAGCGCAACGTCATCGCCGGACAGCTGGTGGCCCGGGGCGGCATCTGATGACGCCCGCGTATCAGGTTCTGCGGGAACGGCTTCGAGACGAGATCGCCGCGGGCCGATACCCGGACGGCACCCGGTTGCCCACGGAATCGGAGCTGGTGGCACGTCACGGGCTGTCGCGCCAGACGGTCCGGCGTGCGTTCCAGGATCTGGTCGCCGAGGGTTCGGTGTACCGGGTGCCGGGGCGCGGCAGCTACGCGAGCGAGGTGGGCAGGCGCTATCTGCGCCAGCTCGGATCCATCGAGGACCTGATGAGCCTGTCCGACGACACCACCATGGAGGTCCTCGACGGGCTGCGCCGTCGCGTGGACATCGACGCCGCCAGCCGGTTGCGACTGAACGGCGATGTGGTGTACACCGTTGTCTTCCGGCGATTGCACGACGGAATCGCATTCGGCCACACCGTGGTTCACCTTCCGCCCGCGGTGGCCGCCCCTGTGCTCGGGTCGCGGTCGCTGGCGTCGGGAGCGGTGACGACGCACACCGTCATCGGATTGCTCGAACCGCACCTGGACAGGCCGATCGCCGAAGCGGCACAGTCGATCACGGTGACCGCAGCCGACGGTGCCGCCGCAGCAGCGGTGGCGTGCGAGCCCGGCCATCCGATGCTGCGAGTGGACCGGTTGTACTCCGACGACGCGAGCCGCCCCGTAGAACTCGCCGTCAGCCAGTTCCTGCCCGAGCAGTACACCTACCGTGTCACGTTGAAGCGTTCGGGGTGACCGTCATCGTTGCGGCTGGCAGCGATGCTGCCGAGCAGCGTGAGCGCGTCGGCACTGGGGCTACCCGGGTCGGCGTCGTAGACGATGAGCTCCTGGCCGGGTGCGGCACGGACGTCGAACGTCTGCATGTTCAGCGTCACCGTGCCCACTTCAGGGTGTCGGAACGTCTTGCGTGCCAGACACTTCCGCCGTGCATCGCGGCGCTCCCAGAGGGTGCGGAACTCGTCTGAGGCGAGCAGATCTGCGAGCACGGCCCGGGCGCGGGGGTCCTCGGGTGCGGCCCCATAGGCCATCCGGAAGCCGGCGACGGAGTCTGCGGCGACGGCCTCCCAGTCGGCGTAGAAATCACGGGCACGCGGGTCGGTGAAGACGAGCAGCATGAGGTTGCCGACCGCCCCGAGCTCACCGAACAGCGCGGTGGCCATCGGGTTCGCGGCCAGAATGTCGTAAGCCCGGTTGTAGACCAGCGCCGGGTTGTCCGGCCAGGCCTCCATCAGCCGCATCAGACCCGGGTCGACCCGGTCGGGGTGCGGCTGCCTCGGCGCCCGAGGGGTGTGTCCTGCCAGCCTGAAAAGATGTGTGCGGCCGTCGTCGTCGAGGCGCAGCGTCGCGGCGAGGGCGTCGAGCACCTGCACCGACGGGGACCGTTCCCTGCCCTGCTCCAGACGGCCGTAGTAGTCGACGCTGACGCCGGCCAGAAGTGCCACTTCCTCCCTGCGCAGCCCCGGGACGCGGCGCACGCCGGTACTGGTCAACCCGACATCGGCGGGACGCAGTGCGGCGCGCCTGCTCTTGAGGTAGTCACCCAGTTCGGCCACTCCCCCACCCTAGGCGCGCATTCCCCACGTGCCTGGGTGTAGTGCACCCTGGTTCGCGAGCGATGCAGCGCTGATGCTGGGGTCATGACTGAATCGAAGATCATCGTCGTCACAGGAGCCAGCAGCGGGATCGGCGAAGCGGTGGCGCAGCGTCTCGCCGCCGACGGACACCATGTGGTCGCGGGTGCGCGTCGCGAGGACCGCCTCGACCACCTCGCCGCGACAATTCGAGAGGCCGGCGGCAGCATCGAGACGCGCCGGCTCGACGTCACCGACCGCGCGGACGTCGCCGCGTTCGTCGACGCGACGGTGGCTGCGCACGGTCGGGTGGATGTCGTCGTCAACAACGCCGGGGTGATGCCGCTGTCGCGGCTCGACGCCGGGCTCGTCGACGAGTGGGATCAGATGATCGACGTGAACGTCCGCGGGTTGCTCAACTTCATCGCCGCCGCGCTGCCCCAATTCGAGCGCCAGGGCGGCGGTCACTTCATCACCGTGGCCTCGATCGGGGCGCACGAGGTGGTGCCGACAGCGGCGGTGTACTGCGCGACCAAGTACGCCGCATGGGCGATCACCGAGGGTCTGCGGATGGAGTCCGATCCGTCGATCCGCGTGACGACCGTCTCGCCCGGCGTCGTCGAATCGGAACTCGCGGAGACGATCTCGGATCCGACCGCCGCCGCGGCGATGCAGGAGTACCGGGCGGCCGCGATCTCCCCGGACGCGATCGCGCGGGGCATCTCCTACGCGGTCAACGAGCCCGCGGACGTCGACGTCAACGAGCTGATCATCCGCCCCGCCCGGCAGCGCTGACAGTCAACCGATTTCGTCCACGAGGCCCCAGCGCAGCGCGGTCGCCGCGTCGATGGAACGGCCCGACAGCACGAGATAGGCGGTGCGCCACCGGCCGATACGGCGGGTGATGCTGACGGTGCCGCCGGCTCCCGGGATCAGGCCGAGCGCCAGTTCCGGGAGTCCGAGCACCGCGTCGGGATGGCAGGTGACCCATCCGCAGTACGCGGCCATCTCCAAGCCGCTGCCCTGCACCTGACCGTGGATCTCCGCGCGGCAGCCCCGCCCCAGCCGGGCGGCGATCTCGTCGAGCACAAGTGCGGGGCTGTGCCGGGTGCGGGCGATGTGGGCGCCGGCCGGGTCGGCGAAGGTGCCGAACTCCGCGAGGTCGCCGCCGCTGCAGAACGACGGCCCGTTACCGGTCAGGACCATCTCGGTCACCGAGGGGTCCAGGCGTGCGACCTCAAGGGCCTCGAGCAGGGCCGCCCTGGCATCGGTGGAGAATGCGTTGTGCCGCTGAGGCCGGTTGAAGCGGACTGTCAGCCGGTCGCTGTCACGTTCAGCGACAACAGGATTCGGGATCTGCGGCACCACGGCGGGACCTCGCTCGGCCAGCCAGCGCGCGAACTCCGGGCCGGACTGCAGCGTCGAGTAGGCCAGCGATTCGGTGATGACGCCGGTGAACGTGGAGCCCGCGGGGTCGAAGGCGCGCAGCACGTCGCCGCAGACCGCCGCCGCCTGCGGCCAGCGCTCGCAGCGCTCGGTGAGCTCGGCGAGCGCGTCGGGAACCGACGTCACGGTGACAGCGCGAGGGTCGTCGGTGACGTCCTCGGTCAAGGTGAAGGTCGCGCCGTCGGGGCCGTCTGGGGGCTCCCCGACGGCGACCAGCACTCCCCCGGCCAGTTCGTTCACGAGTACTTGCTTATCAGCTCCTGCTTGTAGAGCTTGCCGGTGTCGGTGCGCGGAAGTTGCGTCTCGAACGAGATCGAGCGCGGGCACTTGTAGTGCGCCAGTCGGTCTCGCAGCCAGCCGATCAGTTCCTCGGCGAACTCGGGGGTGGCATCGGCGGGGTCGACGGTCTGCACGACACCCTTGACCCGCTGGCCCATCTCGTCGTCGGGAATGCCGAACACCGCGGCGTCCATCACCTTCGGGTGGGTCACGAGCAGGTTCTCGGCTTCCTGCGGATAGATGTTCACCCCGCCCGAGATGATCATGTGGTGCCTGCGATCGGTGAGGTAGAGGTAGCCCTCCTCGTCGACATAGCCGATGTCCCCCACCGTCTTCCAGCCGTGGGTGTCGCGCGACTTCGCCGTCTTGTCGGGATCGTTGAGGTATTCGAAGTCGAAGCCGCCCTCGAAGTAGATCTCGCCGGCCTCACCCGGGGGCAGCTCGGTGCCGTCCTCGCCGACGATGTGCAGCGCGCCGGCCAGCGGACGCCCGACGGAGCCCGGGTGGGTCAGCCACTCCTCGGCGGTGATGAGTGTGGACCCGTGGGCCTCGGACGACGCGTAGTACTCGTCGACGATGGGGCCCCACCAGTCGATCATCTGCTTCTTGATCTCGACGGGGCACGGGGCGGCGGCATGCATGACCCGCTCCAGGCTCGACACGTCATAGGAGGTGCGGACCTCGTCGGGGAGCTTGAGCATGCGGGTGAACATCACCGGCACGAACTGGCCATGTGTCACCCGGTGTTTGGCGATCGCGTCGAGCGCACCCTCGGCGTCGAACTTCTCCATGACCACCGTGGTGATACCGCCGGCCTGGGTCTGCATCGACCACACCGACGGCGCCGTGTGGTACAGCGGCGCGGGGCTCAGGTAGACGGCGTCGGGGTGCATCCAGAACGAGACCAGGGCGGCCATCAAGCCCGGGGACTCCGACGGCGGCACGTGCGGCAGTGCGCGTTTGATGCCCTTCGGGCGACCGGTGGTGCCAGAGGAGTACTGCAGCAGGTCGCCCTCAATCTCGTCGTCGATCGGTGTATCAGGCTGCCCTGCAACGCATTCGGGGTAGCTCTGCCAGCCGTCGAGCTGTCCGTCGGCGATGATGAGCACCGGGGGGAGGCCCTTGGGGAGTTCGGGGCCGAGCCCGGCGAGGGTGTCCTTGAGCTTGCCCGAGCCGACGATGGCCTTCGCGTTGCTGTTGTCGACGATGTAGGCGGCCTCGGCCGCGGTCAGGTGCGTGTTGATCGGCACGTAGTAGAGGCCGCAGCGACGCGCGGCCCACATGACCGCGTGCACGTGCTCGTTGTTTTCCATCAGGATCGCGACGGCGTCTCCCTCGACGAGGCCGGCCTCGCGGAACAGATGCGCCAGCCGGTTCGCCCGGGCCTCCAGCTCGCCGAACGTCACCACCGTTCCGGACGGATACATGATGATGGCGGGCTTGTCAGGGGCGGCAACGGCGGTGTCGCGGATCTGCATGGCAAGACTCTACAAAACGAAAGTTGACACCTGTCAAGTGGTGGCGGCGAGCGCGTTGCCGCCCGCGAGCGCGCGCAAATGCACAACGCGAGCGGCGTGTCTGTGGGCAGACACGCGCGCTCGCGGTGCGAAGGAACTACCAGTGCGGACTAGGCCTCTTCGGCGAGGCGGGTCTTCAGCGCGTCGAACTCGTCCTTGATGCCGGTCGGCAGCTTCTCGCCGACGAACTCGAACCACTCCTCGATCAACGGGAGCTCGGCACGCCATTCGTCGGCGTTGACCTTCAGCGCCTCGTCGACGTCGGCCGGGTTCACGTCGAGGCCTTCGAGGTCGAGATCCGCCGCTGTGGGCACGATGCCGATCGGGGTGCTCTTGCCCTCGGCCGTGTGCTCGATGCGCTCGATGGCCCACTTCAGGACGCGGCTGTTCTCGCCGAAGCCGGGCCACAGGAAGCGGCCGTCGTCGCCGCGGCGGAACCAGTTGACGAAGAACACCTTCGGCAGCTGCGACTCGTCGGCCTGCTTGCCGATGTTGATCCAGTGCTGGAAGTAGTCGCCGACGTTGTAGCCGAGGAACGGCAGCATCGCCATCGGGTCGCGGCGGACGGTGCCGACCTTGCCCTCGGCGGCGGCGGTCTGCTCGGAGCCCAGCGTGGCGCCGATGAAGACGCCGTGCTGCCAATCGCGGGCCTCGGTGATCAGAGGGACGGTGGTCTTGCGACGGCCGCCGAACAGGATCGCCGAGATCGGCACACCCTGGGGGTCGTCCCACTCCGGCGCCAGCGTCGGGCACTGCGAGATCGGGGTGCAGTAGCGCGAATTCGGGTGCGCGGCTTTGGTTTCCGTCTCCCGCAGGATCCAGTCGTTGCCCTTCCAGTCGATCAGGTGATCGGGCTCGCCCTCCAGGCCCTCCCACCAGACGTCACCATCGTCGGTCTTGGCGACGTTGGTGAAGACGGTGTTGCCTGCGGCGATGGTCTTCATGGCGTTGGGGTTGGAGTCCCAGTTGGTGCCCGGCGCGACGCCGAAGAAGCCGAACTCGGGGTTGACGGCGTAGAGTCGGCCGTCCTTGCCGAACCGCATCCACGCGATGTCGTCGCCGACCGTCTCGGCGCGCCAGCCCGGAATCGTGGGCTGCAGCATCGCGAGGTTCGTCTTGCCGCACGCCGACGGGAACGCCGCGGCGATGAAGTAGGCCTTGTTCTCGGGCGAGATGAGTTTGACGATCAGCATGTGCTCGGCGAGCCAGCCCTCGTCATGGGCCATCGCCGAGGCGATGCGCAGCGAGTAGCACTTCTTGCCCAGCAGCGCGTTGCCGCCGTACCCGGAGCCGTAGCTCCAGATCTCGCGGGTCTCCGGGAAGTGGGTGATGTACTTCGTGTCGTTGCACGGCCACGGCACGTCCTGCTCGCCCTCTTCGAGCGGAGCGCCGAGCGAGTGCAACGCCTTGACGAAGAACCCGTCCTCGCCGATCTTCTCCAACGCCTTGCTGCCCATCCGGGTCATCGTGCGCATCGAGACGACGACGTATTCGGAGTCGGTCAGCTCGACGCCGAGCTTGGGATCCTCGGCGTCCAGCGGACCCATGCAGAACGGCACCACCCACAGGGTGCGGCCGCGCATCGAGCCGCGGTAGAGATCGGTCATGATGCCGCGCATCTCGGCCGGGTCCATCCAGTTGTTGGTGGGGCCTGCGTCGATCTCACGTTGCGAGCAGATGAAGGTGCGCGACTCGACGCGCGCCACGTCGGACGGATCGGACAGCGCGAGGTAGGAGTTCGGCTGCTTCTCGTTGTTCAGTTTCTGGAACGTGCCCGCATCGACGAGTTGCTGCGCGAGGCGTTCGTACTCTTCCTGCGAACCGTCGGCCCACGCGACGCGATCCGGCTGTGTCAGCTCGGCAACTTCGCGAACCCACGCGAGCAGTCCCTGGTGCTTGGTCGGTGCGGAATCCAGTCCCGGAATGGTCGCTGCGGTCATGCTGTGTTGTCTCCCTGCATCTTCTGCGAAAGGTCTGCCAGAACGCGGGCGGCGCCGAAAAGCGAGTTCATACGCTCGTCCCCTCGGTGGCAGCCACGGCCGTCACTGTGTATTGAGGTTAACGCGGGTGACATACCCGCGGGAATTCAGGACTATGTCCATTCACTCACAGGAACGATTCAGATGGCCGTCACCGGGAGGTCTACCGGTGGGTAACAAGCTGGGGTCTTTCTGAAGACGGGCGAGTTTCCGAATTTCGACGTCGATCGACGCGATTCTGCGGGCGAATTCGGCGTCCCGTTCCGATGCCGCAGCGGCTTCGTCCGACGCCAGAACGGCTTCGGCGTCGAGCATGCCGGCAGCCACCTTCTCTTCTGCGGCGGCACGCACGGCGGCGCAGACGTCGGCCACCCACGCGTGGAGAACCGCCCGGACATGGAGAAGGGCGCGGGCCCGGATCACCCATACCGCAGTGGCCGCCCCCAGGCCGACGCCTGCGGCCAGACCCGCAGCGGCGAGCCCCGGCGCCAGCCCGGCCGCGAACCGGGTCACCACCAGCGCGACCCCGAACCCGAAACCGGCCCCCAGCACGGCCGTCAACCGGCTTTCCAGTCGGCGCGATCGCAGCGGCGGATCCGCGAAGCCGACCGGTGACGGCGGGGCCGCCTGGTCGGTGTACGCGACGATGTCGCTGTCGATCTCGGCCAGCACGTCGCCGCAGCGGTGCCTGACGTGGTCGGCGAAACCGCGCACGTCGCGGCGACGCATCGACGCGGCCTCGCCGACCAGCTCGGTGCGCAGGTCCGCACACCGCCTGCGCGCAGCCTGCGTCAGAGTCAGCCGCGTGTGCTGGACCTCGCTCCGTAGCCTGCGCCCTCGCTCGGAGGCTGCCAGCCGCCTGCGCCGTGCCAGTTCGTCCCGCTCCCCTCCGAGCACAGCAAGACGGGCCTCGTTCCCGCGCAACAGATTTCGGTTACGCGTCGTCGGATCGTAAAGCTCGGTGTGCAGCAGGCCGACGAGCTCGTCCACGGAGGGTTCCCCCAGCCGGGGCGCCGCCGCCGCGCCGACCCACACCACATGAGGCCCGAGCAGCTCCCGATCGGCCGCGAGAACATCCCGCCAACCCCGATGGTCGTCGATCTTGGACACCACGGCGATCACCAGGTCCGCATCCGGGACGGAACCCAATATTGCGCAATCGGATTCGACCAGCGGCGCGACGGCCGACGTGACGAAGACGACCGCGGCCACCGCGTCGGTCGCCGTGACCCCGCCGGACTCGACGAACCGGGTCGACGGCATCCGCTGCCCCAGCGCACCGACCATGGCGGTGACCCCGGCACGCGGTGGACCCGCCACCAGCACCACCTCCGGTGCGCTCATCACACCTCGCCGAGAAGGCGAAGCGAGCCGCGCGAGATGTCTGCCGCGCACCGGCGGTGGAGTGCGCCGAGCGGGCCATCGGCATACCTGCGCCACCGCAGCGCGCGGCGCAGGTGGGCATCCGGGTCATCGCCGGGGTCGACCCCGACACCGGATGCCTCCACCACGGCGACAGCCGCCGCCATCACCGCGATCACGACCTCGTCGGAAGCCAGGAACGCGGCGAGATCGTCGTCGCGGGATTCGGTGGCCGTCCGCTGCAGTTCCGCCAGCGCGGCACGCACCCGCCGGTATCCGACTTCGGCACCGACGTCGGCCAGCTTCGCGACGACGTCGTCGACCTGACTCACCTTTCGCAGTCCGGCCGCCACCGAGACGGCGTCCTCACCCTCGACGACGGCCAGCACGGCGTGGGCCAGGCCGAAGCGGTCGAGGCGTTCGAGCAGACGTTGCCGGACGGGCATGGGAACGACATGCTCGGATCCGACGAAGGCATCGACAGACGCCAGGTCAGCGGGAGCGGCGGCCAGGGCCCGGAGCGCATCGATCAGCTGGTCGTCGAGCACGACATCGGCGAGGTGGGCGACCATCGGCACGGCGGGCCGACCCACGTCGACGGCGATGTCGTCGGCGACGCGTCTCGCCGCGGCGAGCGGTCCACCGACCACCCGGCCGGACAGATCGGCCTTGTTCACGACGACCACCGACGGACGATCACCGCGCAGCGCCCGCCGGTCCTCGGGCTTGAGCGCCTCGGCGATGACGACGACACGAACGTCGGCCGCATCCGCCACGACGCCGACCCCGGCGCCGGTAAGAGCGCGGGCCACCGCCCCGCGACCCACGCCGGGGCGGCCCACCACGGCGACCGAGACGGGAGCGCGCAATCGCGCTTCGATCGCGTGCAGACGCGGTGCGCTCGACACCGCAGCGTAGCGTGCCAGAACATCGGCCAGCGCCGGACACGTTGACGACATGGATACAGCCCCCCTGGTACATCGTGGCACCGGTCCGGGGAGGGTGACGACACCTCTTTTGCCCGTCGGCGGCCTGGGTAACCGGCCGTACCAGGAGTAGGCAACTGTTGGGTATCAATCTGTAACACGATGCGGGGAGCACGCCCTTGATAGGCGACGATGGACGGATGCAGTCAACCGGTTCCGAGGTCGCCGCGTCCGTGGCGCCGGACACCGGGGAGGCCCCTCACCCGCATTTCAACCGGCGCGTCACCAGCTTCCGTGCCCGCCGCTCGACCATCTCGGACAACCAGCAGGCCGTCTGGGACCGGCTGTGGCCCGAGCTGGGGCGGCAGGCCCGCGACGGCGACGACCCGGCGGGGCTGCTGGACACCGATGCGTGGTTCGGCAGGCACGCTCCCGTCGTCCTGGAGATCGGCTGCGGCACCGGCACCTCGACGTTGGCGATGGCCCAGGCCGAGTCCGGCATCGACGTCGTCGCCGTCGAGGTCTACCGGCGCGGGCTGGCGCAACTGCTGAGCGCGATCGACCGTCAGGGCGTGCCGAACATCCGGTTGATACGCGGGGACGGCGTCGACGTGCTCACCTTCATGTTCGCGCCCGAGTCGCTGACCGGCGTCCGGGTGTTCTTCCCCGACCCGTGGCCCAAGGCCCGCCACCACAAGAGGCGTCTGCTGCAGCCGGACACCGTGGCGCTGATCGCCGACCGCCTCCGCCCCGGCGGGGTGCTGCACGCGGCCACCGACCACCAGGGTTATGCCGAGCACATCGCCGAGGTCGGCGACGCCGAGCCCCGGTTGCGCCGCGTCGCCGTCGAAGACGCCGCAGACCTGCCGATCTCGGTGTCCCGGCCCGTGACGAAGTACGAGCGCAAGGCGCTCGCAGGTCCGATCGTGACCGAACTGCTCTGGGAGAAGGCGCCGTGAGCCTCACCGACACCCCCGAGGTCGTCACACCCGCCGAGCTCGGCGCCGAGACCGCACCGCAGGCCGGCCGGGTACTGCTCGTCTGGGACGCCCCGAACCTCGACATGGGTCTCGGATCGATCCTCGGCGGCCGCCCCACCGCGGCGCACCGGCCGCGATTCGACGCCCTGGGCCGCTGGCTGCTGTCCCGAACCGCCGACCTGTCCGCCGAGTACGCGGGAACCGGACGGTCGGTGGCGCTGGAACCCGAGGCAACGGTGTTCACCAACATCGCCCCCGGCAGCGCCGACGTCGTCCGGCCATGGGTGGAAGCGCTGCGTAACGTGGGCTTCGCGGTGTTCGCCAAGCCGAAGGTGGACGAAGACAGCGACGTCGACAGCGACATGCTGGCCCACATCGCCCTGCGCGACAGCCAGGGGCTCGCCGGTCTGATCGTGGCCTCCGCCGACGGTCAGGCGTTCAAACTGCCGCTGGAGGACATCGCCAGGAACGGCGTCAAGGTCCAGGTGCTCGGATTTCGCGAACATGCCAGTTGGGCGTTAGCGTCGGATACCTTGGAGTTCGTCGATCTGGAGGACATCGCTGGTGTCTTCCGGGAACCGTTACCGCGGATCGGACTCGATTCGCTACCCGAGCAGGGCGCTTGGCTGCAGCCATTCAGGCCGCTGTCGTCGCTACTGACCTCGCGCGTCTAGAAAACTAAAGCTTAAGGAGCTGAACGTGTTCGCCTGGTGGGGTCGAACGGTGTACCAGTACCGATACATAGTGATCGGTGTCATGGTCGCACTGTGCCTGGGCGGCGGCGTCTACGGCATCAGCCTGGGACAGCACGTCACCCAGAGCGGGTTCTATGACGAAGGCAGCCAGTCTGTCCACGCGTCGCTGGTATCCGACGAGGCCTATGGCCGCGACCGCACCAGCCACGTCGTGGCGATCCTCACGCCGCCCGACGGCGAGAAGGTCACCGATCCGGAGTGGATCAAGTCGACCACCGATGAGCTGAACGCTCTGGTCGCCGACCACGAAGACCAGATCGTCAGCTGGGTCGGCTGGCTGCGCGCACCCGACAGCGATTCCCCGACCGTCCAGCAGATGAAGACCGCCGACGAGTCGAAGACTTTCATCAGCATCCCGCTCAAGGGCGACGACGACGACGAGATCCTCAAGAACTATCAGGCCATCGAACCCCAGCTGTCCGAGGTCAACGACGGCCGCATCCAGCTGGCCGGGCTGAACCCGCTCGCCAGTGAGCTGACCGGAACCATCGGCGAGGACCAGAAGCGTGCCGAGGTGGCCGCCATCCCGCTGGTCTGCGTCGTGCTCTTCTTCGTCTTCGGCGGCGTCATCGCCGCGGCGCTGCCCGGCATCATCGGCGGTCTGACCATCGCCGGCGCACTCGGCATCATGCGGGTGTTCGCCGAGTTCATGCCCGTGCACTTCTTCGCCCAGCCCGTCGTCACGCTGATGGGCTTGGGCATCGCGATCGACTACGGCCTGTTCATGGTCAGCCGATTCCGGGAGGAACTCGCGGAGGGCTACGACACGGAGGCCGCCGTGCGGCGAGCCGTGATGACCTCGGGCCGCACGATCATGTTCTCGGCCGTCATCCTGGTCGCGTCCTCGGTGCCGCTGCTGCTGTTCCCACAGGGCTTCCTGAAGTCGATCACCTACGCGATCATCGCGTCGGTCATGCTCGCGGCGATCCTGTCGATCACCGTGCTGCCCGCCGCGCTCGGCATCCTCGGTCCCCGCGTCGACGCGCTCGGCGTGCGCTGGCTGCTCAAGTTCATCCAGTCCGACGTCAGCTCGGACCCCTCGAACACGAAGACCAACACGCTGGCCATCGCGTCGATCCCGACGGGCCTGCTGGTGCCGCCGGTCGGTATCGCGCTCGGTCACCTGGCGCGCAAACGCATCCGGCAGACCGGCGAGCAGGGACTGCCGCTGACGGTCATCGGACTCACGCTCGGCTACGTCAGCCTGCTGGGCGGCCTCACCTATCTGGTCATGTCCAACAAGGACTCCCTGGACGGTGGCCTCTACTGGGTCATGCTCGGCGTGATCATCTTCGTCGCCGTCGTCGCGGGCGGTCTGGCACTCGCGCGGTACGTGCCGCTGGCGCGCGGGCCCATCACGTGGTGGGTCGAGTGGCTGGCCGAGAAGACGCAGAAGACCAAGACGCGCGCCGAAGTCGAGAAGGGCTTCTGGGGCAAGCTCGTCAACGTCGTGATGAAGCGGCCGATCGCGTTCGCCGCGCCGATCCTCATCGTGATGATCCTGCTGGTCATCCCACTGGGCCAGCTCGCGCTCGGCGGCATCAGCGAGAAGTACCTGCCGCCGGACAACGGGGTGCGCCAGGCGCAGGAGGATTTCGACCGCAGCTTCCCCGGCTTCCGCACCGAACCGCTGACGCTGGTCATCGAACGCCAGGACGGCGAGGCGGTCACCGACCAGCAGCTCGCCGAGGTCCGTGCCGAGGCGATGACGATCGCCGGGTTCATCGACCCGGACAACGATCCGTCCAAGATGTGGCAGGAGCGTTCGGTCCAGGAGGGCGGTTCGAAAGACCCGTCGATCCGGGTCCTGCAGAACGGCCTCGTCAACCGCAACGACGCCTCCCAGAAGATCGACGAGCTCCGCTCGATCCAGCCTCCCCGCGGACTCGACATCTCCATCGGCGGAACGCCGGCGCTGGAGCAGGACAGCATCCACAGCCTGTTCGACAAGCTGCCGCTGATGGTGGTCGTGCTGATCGTCACCACGACGATCCTGATGTTCCTCGCGTTCGGATCCATCGTGCTGCCCATCAAGGCCGCGCTGATGAGCGCGCTGACGCTCGGATCGACGATGGGCATTTTGACGTGGATGTTCGTCGACGGTCACGGCTCCGGGCTGATGAACTACACGCCGCAGCCGCTGATGGCGCCGATGATCGGCCTGATCATCGCGGTGATCTGGGGCCTGTCTACCGACTACGAGGTCTTCCTCGTCTCCCGCATGGTGGAGGCCCGCGAACGCGGCATGTCCACCGCGGAGGCGATCCGCATCGGCACCGCCACGACGGGCCGCCTCATCACCGGCGCCGCCCTGGTGCTTGCCGTGGTCGCGGGCGCGTTCGTGTTCTCCGACCTGGTGATGATGAAGTACCTGGCGTTCGGCCTGCTCATCGCGCTGCTGCTCGACGCGACGATCATCCGTATGTTCCTGGTGCCCGCGATCATGAAGCTGCTCGGAGACGACTGCTGGTGGGCGCCGCGCTGGATGAAGCGCATCCAGGAGAAGCTCGGCCTGGGCGAGACGGAGTTGCCCGATGAGCGCAAGCGCCCGACCCTGCGCGAGGAGCGCGACGAACCCGCCGAGGCACTCGTCGGCGCCGGCGGTCCGCCGCCGGTGATGGCGGGCGGCCGGGGGTTGCCGCCGCACGATCCCGGCCATCCCGGACCCGGCCGTCCCGGGCCCGGACGTCCGCCCACCGGCCCCCGGCCGGGGTTGCCGCCGCGTGCGGGCGACCCGTCTGCGCAGGGCACGACGCGCATCCCGACCGGACCGCCGCGGCCCCCGGTGGCCCCGCCGGCTCCCGCGCCGGAGGCGGAGCCGCAGACCACCCGGCTGTCGATCGCCAAGAACGCGGTGCGGAATGCGGTGAGCGGCGCGGCCGCGGCCGCGCAGCGCTCACGGCCCGACAAGCCGGCGACGCCGCAGCCCCGCGAGGAGCGCGAGATCGAATCGTGGCTCGGCGACCTGCGCGGCACCAACGCCCCGGCCGGTCCCCCGCAGCCATTGCGGCCGTCGGCCGAGCCGACCCGCGCGATGCCCGACACCGGCAGCAACGAGCCGACCACCGCGATCCCGCAGGCGCAGGGCGACGCCCCGGAAAGCGCCGACGACGATGCGGCGACGCGGGCCATCCCGGCTCAGCGCAAGACCGACGCCGACGCCGCGACGGAGAAGCTCAACACGCGCCCGGACGACGAGGCTCCCCGCCGCGGTGGCGGCGGGCTCAGCGCGCAGGACCTGCTGCGCCGCGAAGGCCGGCTGTAGCCACCCGCGTTTTCGCGAGACGGCGTCAGGCCTGGGTGAGGTAGACCTTGCGCAGGGTTTCGGTGACGGTCCATGTCGTCTCGGCGCCCGCGGCCAGACGCACCACGTCGCCGGGACCGACGTGGAGTGCGGGGCTGCCGTCGCCGAACTCGATGGTCGCCGAGCCCGCCAGGACGATGAACACCTCGTCGACCTCGACGTCGGTGGCGACGCCCGGCGTCATCTCCCAGACGCCCACCTCGACGCCGTGGAAGTCGGTCAGTTCCGCCGCCCCGGTCCGTGGGTCGCCGTCGACACGTTGGTCGCCGGGCACCGCCTCGTGGTCGAGGTCGAGGTCGGCGGCGCGGGCCGCGCTGTTGGATCCGAGTTCGCCCATGTCGGGGTCAGCCTTCCGTGGCTTCGACGTTGTCGGGTTCTGCGTTGACCAGGCCTTCGTCGTCGGCTTCCATCGCCGCTTCCTCGGCCTCGGGGTCGTCGGCGACGAGCACCCGGATCGCGCTGTTCAGGAACGCCAGGACAGGCACGGCGAGTAGCGCACCGACGATCCCGGCGAGCACGCCGCCGCCGGCGATCGCGAGCACGATGGCCAGCGGATGGATCGCGACGGCGCGGCCCATCACCAGAGGTTGCAGGACGTGACCCTCCAGCTGCTGGACGGCGATGATCAGGCCGAGCGTGATGAGCGCGAAGATCCAGCCTTTCGCGATCAGCGCCACGACGACCGCGAGGAATCCGGTCACCAGCGCACCGACGAGCGGCACGAACGCGCCCATGAACACCAGCGAGGCCAGCGGCAGCGCCAGTGGCACGCCCATGATCGCGAGGCCGACTCCGATGCCGATCGCGTCGACGGCCGCGACCAGGAACGTCGCGCGGATGTAGCCGATCAGCGACCGGAAACCCGCCCGGCCCGCATCGCGCACCCGACCCTGCACGTGCTTGGGGAACACCTTGGTGACGAACCCGAAGATGTTGCGGCCGCCGTGCAGCAGGAAGATCAGCGTGAAGAACACCAGCAACGCACCGGTGACGATCTCGGTCAGCGTGCCCGCCGTGGACAACGCACCGCTGGTCAGCTTCTCCTGGTTGCTCTGAAGAGCCTCGATCGCCGTGTCACGTGCCTGGTTGATCTGCTGGTCGCTGACCTGCAACGGGCCGTCCGTCAACCATTTGCCGACACCCTCGATGCTCGTCGACACCTGGCCGACCAGGGCCGGCGCACCTTCGACGAACTGGGTGACGACGAACGCCAGCAGCGCACCGAACAGCGCGATGCTGGTGAGCAGCACCAGCGCGACCGCACCGCCACGCGGAGCCCCTCGCCTGTCGAGGAAGTCGACCACGGGCAGCAGCAGCGCGGCGATGATGGTCGCGAGCGCGACGGGCACCACGATGATCTCGAGCCGCAGCGTCATCCACAGCACGGCGAGCACCGCGCCGAAGATCACCAACAGGCGCCACGACCAGGCCGCCGCCTGGCGCACCAGGGGTGTGACCGACGCGTCGGCGGAGGAGTCGAGGGACGGGCGGGCGGGCATCCCGGTAGCGTAACGGGCTCGCCCGCCCGAGCCCCGGATCTGCGGTTTCCGGCTCTGTTCGGCTTAGTCTGTAGGGCGTGTCCCACGAGGCGCCCGCGAGCGACACGCAGGCCGGAGCTGCCGGCCGGGACCGAACCCGCGGCAAGTACTGGTGGCTGCGTTGGGTTCTGATCGCGCTGGCCGTCATCGTGCTGACCGTCGAGCTGGCGCTGGTGCGCGATCAGCTGGCCAAGGCGTGGGCGAGCCTGGTGTCGGCCAACGTGCTGTGGGTGCTGGCCGCCGTGGGCGCGGCGATGGCTTCGATGCACAGCTTCGCCCAGATCCAGCGCACGCTGCTGCGGTCGGCGGGGGTGCGCGTGCACCAGTGGCGCTCCGAGGCGGCGTTCTACGCGGGCAACGCGCTGTCGACGACGCTGCCCGGCGGCCCGGTGCTGTCGGCGACCTTCATCTATCGGCAGCAAAGACTTTGGGGCGCAACGCCTTTGATGGCCTCCTGGCAGCTGGTCATGTCCGGCGTGCTTCAGGTCGTCGGGCTCGCGCTGCTGGGCCTCGGCGGCGCCTTCCTGCTGGGCGCCAGCAAGAACCCGCTGTCGCTGATCTTCTCGCTGGGCGTGTTCGTCGCGCTGGTCCTGCTCGCCCAGGCGGTGGCCACCCGACCCGAACTCATCGAGGGCATCGGCGTCCGCGTGCTGACGTGGGTGAACTCGGTACGCGGCAAGCCGCCGCAGACCGGTCTGGCCAAATGGCGGGAGATCCTCGCCCAGCTGGAGTCGGTGCAGCTGGGCCGTCGCGACCTCGGCGAGGCGTTCAGCTGGTCACTGTTTAACTGGGTCGCCGACGTCGCCTGCCTGCTGTTCGCCTGTTATGCCACCGGCGGGCATCCGTCGCTGGCCGGGGTCACCGTCGCGTACGCGGCCGCCCGCGCGGTCGGCTCGATCCCGCTGATGCCGGGTGGTCTGCTCGTCGTGGAGGCGGTACTGGTGCCCGGCCTGGTCTCCAGCGGGATGTCGCTGGCGTCGGCGATCTCGGCGATGCTGATCTACCGACTCGTCAGCTGGATTTTCATCTCGGCCATCGGGTGGGTGGTGTTCTTCTTCATGTTCCGCACCGAGAGCGGGATCGACCCCGACCCCGAAGCGCCGGACGCTCCGGAGGAAAGTTCCGGCGATCCCCCTCAAGACCCCAGCGAACCCCGAAAGTAGCTGCGCCACATGCAGATTCGTTCGACCCTTGCCGGCCTGTCCGTCGCAGCGCTGCTGTGCGCGTCGTGCGCGTCCTCACCCGAGACCACGCCCGCAGCCACCAGTGCGGCCCCGCCGCCCGTGGCCACGCCCGTTCCGGCGCCCTCGGCTGCGGACAGCCCGTCGGTCGCCACACCGCTGGTGGGCCGCGTCCTCGCCGCACCCATCCCGGTACCGGCCACGGACGGCAAGATCCACCTGGCCTACGAGCTGATGGTCACCAACACACTGGCCCAGGACGTGACCCTGACGTCGGTCGAGGTGCGCGCCGACGACCACGACGGCGACGCCCTGCTCACCCTGCCCCGCCAACGCCTTCAGTACTGGACCCGGGTGCTCGGAAACCCCACGCCCACAACGGTGATCGGTGCCGCGCAAACCGCGACGGTGTGGCTCGACGTGGCGCTGCCGCCCACCGATCCGCTCCCCCGGCAACTGATCCACGCCGTCTCGATCACCGTGCCCGACCCCATGCCGCCTCTTTTCCCCGGCGCGATGACCGAAGAGGTCGCCCCCGTCACCGTCTCGACGCGCACGCCCGTCGAGATCTCACCGCCGCTGGCTGGCCCGAACTGGCTGGACGGCAACAGCTGCTGCGACATGACCGCGCACCGGATGGCGCTCAACCCGATCAACGGCGACATCTGGGCGGCCGAACGATTCGCCATCGACTACGTGCAACTCGGCCCCGACGGCCGGCTGTTCACCGGCGACAGAGCCGATACGGGGAGCTACCCCTACTTCGGGGCCGACATCCTCGCGGTGGGCGACGGACCGGTGGTCAGTGTGCTGGACGGGCTGCCGGAGCAGGTCCCCGGTGCCACGCCGACGGGACTGACGCTGGGCGAGTACGGCGGCAACCACATCGTCCAGGATCTCGGTGACGGCAACTACGCGTTCTACGCGCACCTGAAGACCGGGTCGGTCAAGGTCAAGCCCGGCGACCGGCTGACCACCGGACAGGCCATCGCATCGCTGGGGAACACCGGCAACTCGGACGCACCGCATCTTCACTTCCATGTGATGAGCTCCCCGGACCCGCTTCGCTCCGACGGTGCGCCGTTCGTGTTCCGGTCCTACCGGGTCGACTCCAGAACCACCGCAGACATCGACCCCCTGCTCGACGGCGAGCCAGCCGAACTCGTGCCGGGCTTCGCGCCGCGCGACGAAAACAGCACCAGCCCACTGGTTTACGATGTGATGACCTATGCCGACCGCTGACCGTTCCCTCGTTCTGAAGGCGCTTGCCGCCGACCTTCTCTGCGTCGTGGTGTTCTGCACCATAGGGCGGCGCAGTCACGCCGAAGGTCTGACCGTCGCCGGTATCGCCGAGACGGCGTGGCCGTTCCTGACGGGCACCGGGGTGGGATGGCTGCTCGCGCGAGGCTGGCGACGCCCGGTCTCGCCGGCGCCGACCGGCGTCATCGTCTGGGCGGCGACCGTCGTGGTCGGGATGCTGCTGCGCAAGGTGACCTCGCAGGGCACGGCGACGAGCTTCATCGTCGTCGCGTCGTTGACCACCGCGGTGTTGCTGCTCGGGTGGCGCGGGGCCACCCACGCGCTCTCACGGCGCTGAGGCAGTCTCTGAATCCTGGGGCAGCTCAGGCGAAGTCGACACCACGAGGGTCGCACGCAACCCGCCGAGCGGCCCGTCGGTGAGCGCGATCGCCCCGCCGTGCAACTCGGCCTGCTGAGCAACCAGCGCCAACCCCAGCCCTGAGCCGCCCTGCGCGGCGTTGCTGCCCCGTGAGAACCGCCCGAGCACCGTCTCGTGTTCGTCGGCGGGAAGCCCCCGCCCGTTGTCGTCGACGACAATCGTGATCTCGTTGGCGTCCCGGTGCGCGGCCAGCACGATGCGGGTGGCCGCGCCGTGGGTGATCGCGTTCCGCACCAGGTTGTCCACGGCCAGCCGCAGCCCGCTGGGCCACCCCAGCACGGTGCCGAGGTCGTCGGCCGCCTCGATGTCGATCTGCACGTCGCGGCTCACCCGCATGTTCTCCCGCGCCACGCGATCGAGCAGGTCGGCGATGTCGATCACCTCGCGGTCCTCGGCCTGGGCCAGCTGACCGGACGCCAGCTGGCCCAGCGCTGTGATGATGCCTTCGACCCGGCGCTGGGCGCGCGACAGGTCGGCGACGACCTCGGCCCGTTCGTCGTCGGGCAGGTTGTGGATGCGCAGCGTGTCGAGGTCGGCGCGCATCGCGGTCAGCGGCGTGCGCAGTTCGTGCGCGGCGTTGGCGGCGAAGTCCTGGGCGGCCTGCAGCGAGTTCGTGGTCGCCCGCTGCGCGGCGGCGAGCCGGTCCAACATCGCGCTCATCGCTTCGGAGAGGTCCTCGGCTTCGCGCACACCGTGCACGGCCGGGATCTGCTCGCTGCCGTCGCCCAGCTGCTTGGTGTGTTCGGTCAGTTTGCGCAGTGGACGGATCGCCGGACCGGCCAGCAACCAGCCGAGAACGGCGGCCAGCAGCACGGTCACCACGCCGACCCCGATGTAGAACGGAATCCGGGCGCGGCTCAACAGGATGCTGTCGGCGCGGATGCCGATCGACATCAGCACCCCGCCGTCTTCTTCCACCGGGATCGTGCGCACCCGATACTCCACGCCGTTGACGATCACGGTCTCGGTGCCCGGCGGCAACGCCGGCAACTGGAAGCCGCGCTGGAAGACGACCTGCCCCGAGGAGCGCGAGCGCCCCGTCTGCAGCACGCCGCGGCGGGGGTCGCTCAGCTGATCGGGAAACCCACTGGCGTCGACGATCGCGTCGAGCCGCCGATCCAGTTGCGCCTCATCGTTGTTGGCCAGCACCACCGAGGTGAGAAGGGTGAAGGCGGCGACGACCGCAGCCGCGGCGGCCGCCGCCGCGATGGCAACCCTGGTGCGCAGAGACGCCGACCGGAGAAACCTGGGAAGTCTCAGGGCTCTTCCCGAAGCACGTAGCCGATACCGCGCACCGTGTGGATGACGCGGGGCAGCCCGTCCCGCTCGAGCTTGCGGCGCAGATAGGAGACGAACACGTCGGCGACGTTGGTGTCGACGTCGAAGTCATAGCCCCAGACGAGCTCCAGCAGCCGCTGCCGGCTCAGCACCACGCCCGCATTCTCGGCGAGTGCGGCAAGCAGATCGAACTCCCGCTTGGTCAGCTCGACCCGTTCGCCGGCGACGAACACCAGCCTGCGCGCGGTGTCGATGGTCAGTGAACCGACCGTCATCGAATCGGAGGTCGGATCGGAGTGGTGTGCCCGGCGCAGCAGCGCATGCAGCCGGGCGACCAGCTCGCCCAGATCGAAGGGTTTGGTGAGGTAGTCGTCGGCGCCCGCCTCAAGGCCGGCGATGCGGTCGTTGACGGTGTCGCGCGCCGACAGCACGCAGATCGGGATGTCGTTACCGAGTGCGCGCAGCGCGGTCACCACGGCGACACCGTCGAGCTCGGGCATCTGCACATCGAGTACGAGCGCGTCGTGGGACTCGCTGGACAGCAGTCGCAGCGCTTCCCTGCCCGTCGCCGCAACGCGCACGTCGAACCCGGAATGTCGCAGACCTCGGGCGACCGAGGTCCGGACATCCGGGTCGTCGTCCACCATGAGAACCGTCCGGCCCGCGCCGTCCTGGGCGGACAGCTCCCCCGCGCGAGCGGGAGGACTATCCACCCTGTCCCGCATCGTCGTGCTTAGAAGTCGGGTCCGTCCGGATCCTGCGGGGTGAAGCCGCAGCGGTGCTTGATGTCGGCGAGCGGCTGACGGACACCCTTGAGCTCGGCCTCGATCTGCGGGTTGGCGGCGAGGTACTCGGCGACCTCGGCGTCGATCTGCGCGCGCGGTGCGCCGTGCAGGTTGCTGAAGAAGGTGTTCACCTCGGGGTGGGTGAACAGGTAGGCCGAGGTGGCCGCCGAGACACCGGACGCGACGCCGGCGAAGTCGGCCGCGGTGCAGTTCGGCGGATCGTTCTGCGGGACGGGCTGAGCCGAAGCCGGCGCAGCACCGAGGACGCCGAACAGCACAGCGCCGGACACCGCACCCGCGCCCAGCACGCCTGCTACCGCACGGCGCACCATGGGGGCCGAGTTCAACATGAAGGCTCCTTCTTCAGAAGAGGTTGACAGACCGCGCCGAGATCGGCCGCCGGTCGAGACCATCCTAGAAAGCTAAGCAGACGCGCCGCGCACTTTCTTGCCTAGCGGTTAACCAATCGTGAGAAAGTCCGCAGGCCGATCCCGCGGTGAACTACCGCAGGCCGGCGTTCTGCGCCGCGGGCAACACCGGGCTCTGCTGGGCCGCCTGCACGAGCCCGAGGGCCTGCGGCAGCGTGAGGGGCAGCTTGCACCGGGCCGACAGCGACTGCAATGGCGACTGCAGCCGTTGCAAGTCCGAGGCGACCTGTGGGTTGGCGTCGAAGTAGGCCTTCAGCGCGGCCAGCGACTGCGGCCCCTCCTGCTGCTGCGAGATCGCGGTGATCGCCTGGTTGGTTTTCGGATTGGCCTCGAGGTAGTTGCCCGTGTAGGTGGCCACCTCGGCCACCGTCTTGGCGACCTCGCTGGCCGCGCATGGATCGGGTGCGGCCTGGGCCGCCGGACCGGACACCACCGTGGCCCCGGCGGCGAACACGGCGATCGCGGCCGCGCGGGTGGCGGACAGCGTCGCGCCCCTGACTGGATGCATGACGAACTCCTAACAGTTCGCTAACGCCGCAGGCGTTCGGCAAATAAACTGCGATCATTAGCGGTGTCGTTGCGCGGGGTCCCCGACCCGGTAGCTCTCGAACCACATACTGCCATCGCCCCGCGCCTGCCGACCACTTCAGTGGCCCGCATGCTGGCATTAGAGCTGCATGAGGCATTGCTGGCAGGGTCATTGGGGACGGCCGCCTGACAGCAACCTGCTGTACGCTTCCGCTACGAAAGGCCGGGGAGAAAGCGGGGAGTTCCCATCCAGCAGTTGATGATGCGCGTGAGCAGCAACCTGCGCCGGTTCCGCTGGGCAGTGTTCACCGTGTGGCTGTTGCTTCTGGTGCCCTCGGTGTACCTGGCGATGAACCAGGCCGGCAACCTCACCGGCGGCGGCTTCGAGGTCGCCGGCTCCCAATCGCTGTACGTGCAGCGCCAGCTCGAGGCCCAGTTCCCCGATCAGGGCGCCTCACCCCTGGCTCTCGTCGCCGCGCCGCGCGCGGATGCGTCGTTCGAGGACATGAACCAGGCCGTCGCGCATCTGGAACGGCTGGCCGCCGAGGTGCCCAGCATCACGGTGATGCCGAACCCCGCCCAGCCGCCGCCGCAGCCCGACCGCCCGTACGTCATCACCCTGCAGCTGGACTTCGAGAACACCGGCGCGGTCGACATCGCCAAGCAACTACGGGAGAAGGTCGGCGTCGACGGTGAAGAGCCGGGCGAGATGGAGAACGGCAAGGTCCGCCTCTACGTCATCGGCCAGGGCGCGCTGGGCGCCGCCGCGACGGAGGCCACCAAGCACGACATCGCGCAGGCCGAGAAGTGGAACTTCCCGATCGTGCTGGTCATCCTGCTCGCGGTGTTCGGCTCGCTGGCCGCCGCGGCGATGCCGCTGCTGCTGGGTATCTGCACCGTCGTCGTGACGATGGGCGTCGTCTTCGTCCTGTCGATGTACATGACGATGTCGGTGTTCGTGACGTCGACGGTGTCGATGTTCGGCATCGCGGTCGCGATCGACTATTCGCTGTTCATCCTGATGCGGTTCCGGGAGGAACTGCGCGCGGGCCGAGAACCCGAGGACGCCGCCGACGCCGCGATGGCGACCTCGGGCCTCGCGGTGGTGCTGTCGGGCCTCACGGTCATCGCATCGGTCACGGGCATCTACCTGATCAACACCCCTGTCCTGCAGTCGATGGCCACGGGCGCGATTCTGGCCGTGGCCATCGCGGTGCTGACGTCGACGACGCTGACGCCTGCCGTGCTGGCCACCTTCGGTAGGCGTGCGGCCAAGCGATCGTCCTATCTGCACTGGGGCCGCGGCGTCGAGGCGACCCAGTCGAAGTTCTGGACGCGCTGGACCGGCTGGGTGATGCGCAGGCCGTGGCTGTCGGCGATTGCCGCCGCCGCGCTGCTGCTCGCGTTCGCCGCGCCCGCGTTCTCGATGATGCTGGGCAACAGCATGCAGCGGCAGTTCGACGCCACCCACGAGATCCGGGGTGGTGTGAACGCGGCGGCCGAGGCGCTCGGCCCCGGCGCATTGGGGCCCGTGCGCGTACTCGTCACGTTCCCCGACGGCAACGCGGCCTCCGCACCCGCGAAAGAACCCCTGCTGCAGACGCTCCGGCAGAAGATGGCCGAGGCCCCCAACACGGTGTCGGTGTCCCCGCCGGTGTTCGGGACCGACTACCGCAGCGCACTGCTGTCGGCCGTGCTGTCGGTCGATCCCGAGGACATGGGCGCCCGCGACACGATCGACTGGCTGCGCGAGCAGCTGCCACCGGTCGCCGGGGACGGGGCCCGCATCGACGTCGGCGGGCCGACCGCGCTGATCAAGGATTTCGACGACCGCGTCGCGGAGACCCAGCCGCTGGTGTTCGCGTTCGTCGCGCTGATCGCGTTCGTGATGCTGCTGGTCTCGATCCGTTCGGTGTTCCTCGCCCTCAAGGGCGTCCTGATGACCGTCCTGTCGGTGGCCGCCGCGTACGGCTCGCTGGTGGTCGTGTTCCAGTGGGGTTGGTTGCAGGATCTGGGCTTCGAGAAGATCCCCTCGCTGGACAGCACCATCCCGCCCCTGGTGCTGGCGCTGACGTTCGGCCTGTCCATGGACTACGAGATCTTCCTGCTCACCCGGATCCGAGAGCGTTTCCTGCAGACCGGCAACACCCGCGACGCCGTCGCCTACGGGGTGTCGACCAGCGCCCGCACCATCACCAGCGCGGCGCTGATCATGATCGCGGTCTTCATCGGCTTCGCGTTCGCGGGCATGCCGCTGGTCGCCCAGCTCGGCGTGGCGTGTGCGGTCGCGATCGCGGTGGACGCGACGGTGGTCCGCCTGGTGCTGGTGCCCGCGCTGATGGCCGTGTTCGACGAATGGAACTGGTGGCTGCCGCGCTGGCTGGACCGCATCCTGCCGTCGGTCGACTTCGAGAAGCCGCTGCCCAAGGCCGACATCGGCGACCTGGTCATCATCCCCGATGACATCTCGGCGCTGGCCCCGTCCGGGTCCGACCTGCGCACCGTGGTGAAGTCTGCCGCGAAGTTCAAAACCCTTGCGCCACAAGCGATCACCGTTGCCGACCCGCTCGCCTTCAGTGGCTGCCAGCCGTACAGCAAGATGACGGGCACCCGGGTCGGGCGCGACGAGCGGGTCACGGCCGCGGTGACCAACCGGGCGCACGGCAAGACCGTCGCGGTGAAGCTACCCAAGCATCCGGTGACGATGTGGCGCGGCAGGCTCGACGTCGCGCTCGACGCGCTGGCCGTCGCACGGGCGGCTCAGGAAGCGTCCCGCATCGAGCGGATCAGCCCGATGGAGACCACCAACGTGCTGCTGCCCACCGGTGACAGGCTGCAGATTCCGACCGGCGCCGAGACGCTGCGGCTGAAGAGCTTCCTGATCATGGAGCGCAACGCGGCCCGCGACTACAACGATTTCGCCGAGCTGGTGGATTCGATGGACGTCAACACCGCGGCAGAAGTGCTGGCGGGCATGGACCGGTATTACTCTGGTCAATCGGCGCGCGGACACTGGGTGGCAACACAGTTGGTGCGTCGACTGGCCGAGCCCGCGCCGTCCGACGGACCGGACATCGCGGCGGCCGGAGCTGACGGAGAGACCGAATGGGCCAGGGTGAGGCAGCGCTGCCTCTCGGTTGCGGTGGCCATGCTGGACGAAGCGAGGTGACCTCGAACGTGACCAAGCCCCCTGAGATTCGAGGGGCTGCGGACGCTTCGACGCGCAGTCGCGCCGTGCCCCCTTCCGGCGACAACCGGCCGGTGGAGTTCTGGCCGACCGCTGCGATCCGCGCGGCACTGGAGAGCGACGACCTCAATGTGTGGCAGCGCATCGTGGTGGCGATCAAGCGCGACCCGTATGGCAGGACCGCGCGTCAGGTCGAGGAAGTGCTGGAGACGGCCCGCCCCTACGGGGTGTCCCGGGCCATGTCGGAGGTGCTGATCCGCACCCGTGAGCACCTCGAGGCCAACGAGTGCGCCGAAGTCGCCCGCCACGTGCACCTGCTGCTGGAGCGCTCCGGGCTCGGCGAGCAGGAGTTCGCCTCACGCATCGGCGTGCCCGCCGAGGACTTCGCCGCCTACCTGCGAGGCAGTGAGAGCCCCGCGGCGTCGCTGATGATCCGCATGGGCCGGCTCTCCGACCGGTTCGCCAAGATGCGTTCGCAGCGCAGCAGCGACTGACCCATGGCCCACCTGCTGATCCCGGGTGCAGGTGGCAGCGCCTGGTACTGGCACCGCGTCGTCCCCCTCCTCGAACAGGCCGGGACGGCCGTCATCGCAGTCGACCTTCCCGCCGACGACCCCGAAGCCGACCTGCTGACCTACGCCGACGTCGCGACCGTCGCGGCGATGGACGCCGACGGCCCGCTGACGGTCGTCGCGCAATCGTTGGGGGCCATGACCGCCCCGATCGTGGCCGAGCGTCTGCCGACGGCGTCGCTCATCCTGCTCAACCCGATGGTCCCCGCACCCGGGGAATCTCCCGGCAACTGGTGGGCCAACACCGGCCAGAAGCAGGCGCAGGTGGACTACTTTCGCGAAATCGGGCTGGAAAGAACCGATTTCGATCCCGTCGAGGACTTCTTCCACGATGTGCCTCCCGAGATTCGCGACGATGCGCTGAGCCGCCCCGAGCCCGAGCAGTCGGATGCGCCGTTCGTCGAGCCGTGGCCGCTGCCGGACTGGCCCGGCGTTTCGACGCGCGTGCTCGCCGGCAGCGAGGACCGGCTGTTCCCGCTGGAGTTTCAGCGGCGGGTGGTCCGCGATCGTCTCGGCCTCGAGGTCGAGGTGATCCCCGGCGGGCATCTGGCGGCGCTCAGCCATCCCGAAGAAGTCGCGGCAGCCCTTCTCGCCTAGCCGTGTCGCAGGCTCAGCACGTGCCCGGTCACGCGTCCGTCGCCGAGCAGCCGACCCATCTCGTCGGACTGTTCCTCGGACAGCCGCCACGCCTCCTCGTGGCCGTGCCGCCGACGCAGAGCATGCTCGACCGCATCCACCTTCGACTGCCACTCGGCAGGGATCTCCGGCAGGTCGGCGGTTCTGCGCCTACGCACGACGGTCAGTTCGGCTGCCGAAAGGAGCTGTTGCAGCGACTCCTCGGTCGGGAAATGATTGCCCTCGGGCTGGTCCTGCGGCGACAACTCCGCCTCGGCGAGGAACACCACGAGCCCGAGCCGTCCGGGAGCCCGCGTCACGCGCCGCAACTCCGCCAGCAGACCGGCCTGGTCGGGCATCGTGCACAACACACCGAGGCTCCACGCCGCGTCGAAGACCGCGTCGCCGAAGGGCAGTTGGGACGCGCTGGCCCGCGTGGCCGGGAAGCCGAACAGTGACCGGGCCGCGCGGCACGCGCCCCCTTCGGGGTCGACCAGCACCGGGGTGACGGCGCGCCGCTGCTCGGCAAACGCCGCGGGCCCGCCGACGCCGGCGCCGCAGTCCAGCAACGACTCTCCCTGCCCGAGTTCGAGTTCGTCGACGAGCCAGTCCAGGGCGGCGGGATTGCCGCTGCCGCGACAGCCCGCGGGGATGAAGAACTCCGGGCCGAGGTCGCGGGCGACCTCTGCGGTCCATTCGGCAACCGTGTCGAACTCGGCCGACATCGCCTCACTCATTGCTGGCCACCAATGCTCGAATACGCTGTCCTACTTCGGCTTTGATCTCCGCACCAGCCCGCGTGCCCGCGGAGGAGGCCAGACCGGAGATGTTGACACCGACGACCCCGTCGATGGCGAGCAAGGCGCGAGCTTCGTCGACAGCCGCCGCGATGCCGGCCTCCCGCGGGTCGGGCGAGGCAAGGATGGACTTGACCACCGCATCGTCGAGTGCGAGACCCGGAAGCCCCTGCAGCACTGCGGCAGACACCTCGTCGGTCACGACCGCGGCCGCCGCGAGCACCGGGATCGTCAGACCGGCCGCGCGGGCGGCGGCCATGAACTCCGCGACCATCGCCGGCGTCGACACATGGTTGAGGACGGCCAGCCGGGCGCCGGCGCGCTGCTTCTGAACCAGCCGCTGTGGCCGCTGGGAAACCGGTGGCGCTGTGGGGGTTTCGGGAACCGCCGGCGTCATCTCCAGCGACGCCGCCAGCGAGACCAGCCGCGGGCCGTCGAGGTCGAACGTCTGGGTGACATCGGGGCGCACGTCGTAGGCGCGCCCGTCACCGGTCACGCACAGCACCGTCTGTACCCCGACGAGTTGCAGCCCGCGCAGTTCCTGCTCCAGAACCACGCGGTTGCGGTCCCGGCACGACAGCGTTATCCACGGTTGGACACCGCTGTCGAGCAGTGTGCTCGCCGTCAGGACGGGTGGAAAGTCGGGACGGTTCTGGTGCTCGCCGACCAGCACCGCGTCGCAGGACCCGGAAAGCGCCGCCGCCGTGGCGGTCATGTCTTCCAGGTCGAAAGGGGAGCAGCTGAAATCGGTCAGGACCAGCGGCGCGGTGACCGCGAACGCCTCGGGCACCGGTCCGTCCCACGGGACGACATCGGGGAACACGCAGGGACCGGTCCGCATCTCGCACTGCCCGTCGTGCCGGACCCCACCGCAGGGGCCGAACTGCATTCGCTTCGGACAGTCCACGTCCACAACCTGCGCCAAGGCAGCGCCCCTTCCTCCCGCGTCTGGCCCCACGGTGTTCCCGCCGCGCGGCCCAAGTAGTCCCCCCGCGCCGAACTCAGCGGGAGTGGATCGGCGAGACGTCCTCGACCACCCAGCGGCCGTCGCTCTTGGCCAGCGCGACCCGCAGCGCGAGCACCGCGGTGTCGGGCTGTCGCCCGGGCGAGGACTGGGTGCCGCGCAGGATGACGGCCACACTGGCCGCATCGGGGCCGATGGCCTCCACGCCCGCCGACACGGTGCTGGCCTGAGCCGAGATGTTCCGGCTGCCCAGATCCTTTGCCACTGCGGCGAACTCGTTCTTGAACCGCTCCGCGCTCTCGGGTGACATCATGCCGGCGGCGCGGTCGATCGACGAGGTCGGGTTCTGCGGGGTGAACGTGGCGGAGGCCTCGGCGACGCTGCTGGCGATGCCGGTCACCTCGGCGCTGTCCTCGTTCAGCGTGCGGTCGGGGACCGTCCACTGGACGTAGCCGACGACCGCGGCGGCCACCAGCGCGGCGGTGGCCATCCCGACGACGGCCAGCCGCAACCCGGGCCCGTCGTCGTCGGTGCCGACGGTCACGGCGTCGCGGCGCGCGAGCGCGACGTTGACGATGACGCCCTCGACGACGAGGACGCACAGCACCGAGCACACCGACACCCACCACAGCGGCCACGCCAGCGCGATGCCGATGTACACCAGCGCGAGCACCGCGGCGGCGGGGGCGAGCACGTCGATGGCGAGCACGCGGAGCCGGTTCCTCATCGGATCGGCTCCAACCGGGAGATGAGCAGCTTGCCGTCGACGTCGGTGACGTCCATCCGCAGCGTCCAGCGCACGGTCTGGGGTTCCTCGGTGCCGGAGTTCTCACTCAGCGACGTCGCGATCACCATCACCGTGTCGGTGCGCCGCGAAAAGCCCGACAAGTCCTCCTCGTCGGGCGGCTGCGCGCCGGGCTGGTCGTGATGGATGGTCTCGATGGCGACGGAGTCGACCTGGCCCCTGGTCTGGGACTGCAGGGTCTGCACCAGCCTGCGGAACGGCTCCACGCTGGTCTCGAAGTCCGCGTTGAGCTGTCCGACGGTGCCCTCGTGGAGCTTGGTCATGTCGGCGTCGACGGTGTCCTTGCTCATGTTGATCAGGACGCCCGTCCAGTCGGCGGCGGTCTGCAGCACCTGGGTGCGGTACCGCAGTTCGTCGGTCTCGCCGCGGTGGCCCGCCCACACGACCGCCGCCAGCACCAGGGCCGCGACGGCCACCACACCCAGCACGGCAGAGGCGACTCCGAAGGCGCTGAAGACGCCGCCACCACGCGGTTCGTGCTCGGGGACCTGCTCGTCGTCGGGCATGCGCGTGAGGGTACCTGGACGTTTCTGGCACGCTGGTGGGGTGACGGTAGAAGCATCCCCGAATCTCAAGTCCGGTATCGACCTGCGCTACGTCGACGCTGATGCCCGCCCGCAGGACGACCTGTTCGGTCACGTCAACGGCCGCTGGCTCGCCGAGTACCAGATCCCCGGCGACCGGGCGACCGACGGCGCCTTCAGGACGCTCTACGACCGTGCCGAGGAACAGATCCGCGACCTCATCGCCGAAGCGGCCGACGCCCATGCTCCCGAGGGCACGGATCAGCAGCGCATCGGCGATCTGTACGCGAGCTTCATGGACGAGGAGACGGTGCGCGAGCGTGGCCTGCAGCCGCTGCTCGACGAGCTGGCCACCGTCGACGCCGCCGACTCACGCGAGGCGCTGGCCGCGGTACTGGGCTCGCTGCAGCGCAGCGGCATCGGCGGGGGCACCGGCCTCTACGTGGACACCGACTCGAAGGATTCGACGCGCTACCTGCTTCACCTGAGCCAGTCGGGAATCGGGCTGCCCGACGAGTCCTACTTCCGCGACGAGCAGCACGCCGAGATCCTGGCCGCCTACCCCGGGCACATCGCTGCGATGTTCGCGCTCGTGTACGGCGGCGATCATGCCCAGACCGCTGCGAAGATCGTCGCGCTGGAGACCAAGATCGCGGCCGCGCACTGGGATGTGGTGAAGCGTCGCGACGCCGACCTGACCTACAACCTGCGCACCTTCACCGAGGTCGCCGACGAGGCACCGGGCTTCGACTGGACGGGGTGGCTGGGCGGCCTCGGCGCCAGCACCGAGCAGGCGTCCGAAGTCGTTGTGCGTCAGCCGGATTACCTGACCGCGTTCGCGGGGCTGTGGGCCGGCGAAGATCTCGAGGACTGGAAGAACTGGCTTCGCTGGCGCGTCATCCACGGCAGGACGTTCCTGCTGACCGACGAGCTCATCGCCGAGGACTTCTCGTTCTACGGCAAGCGGTTGTCGGGCACCGAGGAGATCCGCGACCGCTGGAAGCGCGGCGTCTCGGTCACCGAGAGCCTGATGGGTGAGGCGCTGGGTCGCCTCTACGTCGAGCGGCACTTCCCGCCGCAGGCCAAGGCGCGGATGGATGAGCTGGTCGCCAACCTGCGGGAGGCCTACCGGGTCAGCATCAACACTCTCGAGTGGATGACGCCCCAGACCCGTGAGAAGGCGCTCGTCAAACTCGACAAGTTCACGCCCAAGATCGGTTATCCCGCGAAGTGGCGCGACTATTCGTCGCTGGTCATCAAGCGCGACGACCTGTACGGGAACTACCGTCGGGGATACGTTCTAGAGTACGACCGCGATCTGGGCAAGCTGGGCGGGCCGGTGGACCGCGACGAATGGTTCATGACGCCGCAGACCGTCAACGCCTATTACAACCCTGGCATGAACGAGATCGTGTTCCCGGCCGCGATTCTGCAGCCGCCGTTCTTCGACGCCGACGCCGACGACGCCGCGAATTACGGCGGGATCGGGGCCGTCATCGGCCACGAGATCGGCCACGGGTTCGACGACCAGGGAGCCAAGTACGACGGTGACGGCAACCTGGTGGACTGGTGGACCGACGAGGACCGCGCCGAATTCGGTTTGCGCACAAAGGCGTTGATCGAGCAGTACGAGCAGTTCACCCCGCGCGGCCTGGATCCGGCCCACCATGTGAACGGCGCCTTCACGGTCGGCGAGAACATCGGCGATCTCGGCGGCCTCTCGATCGCACTGCTGGCCTACAAGCTCTCACTGGGCGGCGGGGAGGCCCCGGTGATCGACGGGCTGACCGGCGAGCAGCGGGTGTTCTTCGGTTGGGCGCAGGTATGGCGCACCAAATCGCGTGAGGCCGAAGCGATCCGGCGCCTCGCGGTGGATCCGCACTCTCCGCCGGAGTTCCGCTGCAACGGGGTCATCCGCAACATGGACGCGTTCTACGACGCGTTCGGCGTCGGTGCCGACGACGAGCTCTACCTGGAGCCCGAGCGCCGCGTCCACATCTGGAACTGACACCCCGGCGGGTACCCGCTATGCGGGCAGGAACTTGGCAGTGTCGTAGTACGTGCGGAAGGCGACGATCGCGTCGTCGTCGCCTTCGAGCACGCTGACGCCGTCGTACTCGAAGTCCGCACCGTCACGCAGATGTCCGTGCGACGTCCACTCCAGATAGGCGACGTTGTCGTCGGTGACGGTGTGCCGGAACGTCGCGTCGATGTCGTCGAACACCTCGCGGTACTGCTCCCAGAACGTCCGTGCGCCGCCTTTGCCGTGCTGCTCGTGCGGTATGCCCGCCTTGCTCAACGTCGCGTCGTCGCCGAACAGCTCGATCAGCGGTTCGACGTCGCCGCTCTGATGCAGCTCTCCCAGTGCTTCCACGAATCTCTCGGTCAAATCGTGCATATCGGCGCAATACCCGGCAACGGTGCCCTGATACCAGCGCGAACGGATCCGTAATAACTCAGTCCAGGAAGCGGGCCCGCACGTCCGGTGCCGGGATGGGACAGGTGTCGTGGGTGCCGAAGATGCGGTACCGCACCCGCGCGAAACCGTCATACAGCGCATCGCGGAGCGCGGCGGGGACGACACCGGCAACCCGCAGCACCCGCCAGGGACCACCGAGGTAGCCGGCCACGCGCAGCGCGGCGTCCGATTTCACGGACACCTTTTCGTCGGGCCGGCCCGGCCTCTCGACGAACACCACGGAGTCGACGTCGGCCAGAAACGGGTGTCGCTCGATCACGCCCTCGGCGAATTCGCCCTGGAGGGCGGCGAACCGCAGGTCGCCGTGGGGGTCGAGCTTCAGAATGGTCTGCACGGCACCGTTGCAGAATCCGCAGATTCCGTCGTACAGCAGTGCGGGCGCCACGTCGGTCTTCACGTCGGTCTTCACGTCGGTCGTCGTTTCGCTCATGAGTACCTCCTCGTACCGCTCGCAGAGTTCCCCGGCCGTCGGCAAAGATGCCGACTGTGACCGACGGAACGCGGCGTCAGCGCGAGGCGAGGAGCGGCCGCAGCGCCAGCAGGTATCCCGCGAGGAGCGCCAGCGGGGCGGCCAGCGGCAGCCACGGCACATGCACCGGCAACACGACCACCACGGCGGCGGCCAGCGCGAAGCCGACGGCGAACGTCATCGTCGGCACGGTCGGATCGGTATGCCGCAGCACCAGATACACCGCGGCGGACAAGCCGGCGAGAAGCGTGTGCATCGGCGCGGCGTCGGCGAACACCACCGTCGCCACCACCAGCAGCACCGCGACGGTGGCCGCGGGGCGCCACCATGCCGATGCGATGACGGCCGCCACCGCGACACCGGCGACCACCAGCGCGGGGCCGTCGGCGCGGTAGGCGGCGGCGCCGACCATCAGAAAGCCGAGGGCCACCGGCAGCAGCGTCCGCGTCATCGCCGGGACCTGTGCACGGGGACCAGAGCCATGGCCTGGTCCAGGGTCGCGTCGCCCGGCCACCCCACGATGTCGACGCCGACGGTGGCCATGTCGCGGTACATGAAGGAGCGCTGCATCGCCCACATGCGGTGGACCAGCGGGTCGTGCTCCCCTTCGACCGGGCTGCCCTCGAGGACGTCGACCGCGACCACCGGATGCCCGCGCTTGCGCAGATCGATGAGCGCCAGCGCGAATTCGGTGTCCAGCATGGTGGAGAACGCGATGACGATCGCCCCGGTCGGCACGGCGGGGCGCGGCGCGAGTGTGCCCGTCGCGGTCTCGTAGGTGTCTGCCGCGCCGAGCATGGTGTCCAGGATCCGGTAGAACTGGCGCTGGCCGATGTCGGCGCCCAGCCACCGGGTGGTGCGGCTACCGAGGGCGACGAGCCCCGCCCGGTCGCCGTAGCGCAACGCACTCTGAACCACCTGCGCTGCGCCTCTGGCCGTCCGCTCGGTCGCCGCGGTGGCCGGCCCCGGCGGCTGCGGATATGTGTCGACGAGCACCACGACATCGGCGGCCCGGTCGGTGAGCCGTTCGGTCACGTGCAGTGCGCCGCGCCGTGCGCTGACCGGCCAGTTGACGGTGCGCAGCTGATCGCCGGGGACGTACGGCCGGATGTCGGCGAACTCGACGCCGGGCCCGGTGTGGCGGGTGA
Organism: Mycobacterium bulgaricum; assembly: GCF_041287165.2. Classification (NCBI taxonomy): domain Bacteria; kingdom Bacillati; phylum Actinomycetota; class Actinomycetes; order Mycobacteriales; family Mycobacteriaceae; genus Mycobacterium; species Mycobacterium bulgaricum. The sequence continues at coordinate 386,257 of NZ_JBGGKV020000003.1, forward strand.
GGTGGGTGCCGAGCCTGTCGAGCAGGTCGGTGCGCGGGATGCCCGTGGATTGCGGTGGCGCGACGGGGAATACGCATACCTCGGCCGCATCGGCGGTGCCCGTCCCCTCGACGAGCCCGCCTCTGCCGCCGACCCGCACCGTCGCCCTGATCGGGTAGCGGCCCCAGCGAGCGGCCCGCACGGTCACGGTCCCGGCTTCGCTGGAAAGCTCCATACCGGCGACGGCGGTGCATGTCAGCGACACCGGGCTACCGTCGTCGGCGCTCGCCGACACCGTCAGCTGCGCCTGCTCGTCTTCGAAACATCGTTGGAACAGCGGGTTTCCGTCGACGTTCACCGACGGCACGCGGCGCTGCCAGCCGATCGAGCAGAGCACGCCGACCAGCGGTGCCGCGAACGCGACGAGCTCCCACCTGCCCGTCACCAGCGCGCTTGTGATCGCGACGGCCGCGCCTGTCGCGATCGACCTGGCCAGAGCTGATGCACGCCAGCGTAACTCGACGGGCACCATGCTCAGCGCGCCCTCGGCACGGGTGTGCGTCGCAGCAGTTCCTCGATCACGTCGGCGCCCTGGACCTTGCGGACCCACATCTCGGGACGCAGGCTGATCCGGTGCGCCATCGTCGGCACCGCAAGCGCTTTCACGTCTTCCGGGATCACGTAGTCACGGCCCAGCAGCAGTGCCCGCGCCCGAGCCAGCTGGACAAGGTCGAGCTCGGCGCGGGGACTCGCTCCGACGGCGACCTGCGGGTGCTGCCTGCTCGCCGCGGCGAGCGAGACCACGTACTGCACAACATCGTCGTGCACGCTCACCTGCTCGACCGACTCCTGCATGTGCAGCAGATCAGTGGCGTCGACGACCTGTCGGACCGTCACCGGCGCCGAGCCGCGGTCGAGCCGCCGCCGCAACATCGTGGCTTCCTCCGGCTCGGACAGGTAGTTCAGCTCCAGCCGAATCGCAAACCGGTCGAGCTGCGCCTCGGGTAGCGGATACGTGCCCTCGTACTCGATCGGATTGTCGGTGGCCAGAACGAGAAACGGCTCGGGCAAACGGTGGGTGACACCGTCGACGCTGACCTGCCGTTCGGCCATCGCCTCCAGCAGTGCCGCCTGTGTCTTCGGCGGGGTGCGGTTGATCTCGTCACCGAGCAGCAGGTTCGTGAAGACGGGTCCGCGACGGAACTCGAAGCGTCCCGACTGCATGTCGTAGATCGTCGAGCCCAGCAGATCTGCGGGCAGCAGATCGGGAGTGAACTGCACGCGGGTGAACTCCAAACCGAGCGCGGCCGCGAATGACTTGGCTATCAACGTCTTTCCGAGCCCCGGCAGATCCTCGACCAGCACGTGTCCGCGGGCCAGTACCGTCATCAGGATCAGGTTGAGGGCGCCGCGCTTGCCGACGACAGCCCTTCCGATCTCGTCGAGCACCGACTCGCAGCGGGCGGTCGTGACCTCGGTTGTGCTCACAGCCGCTCCAATCGCGCGAGGATCTCGTCGAGCGTGCGGCGACCGGGTCCGGGTTCCTGGCCGCCGGTCCGGGCGATGTTGTCCGGGTCCACCCACTGCCACAGCTCGTCGCCGAATACCATCCGGCCGGTGGAGTCGAAAGACCTGGAATCCTTGCCTTTTCGCCGACCCGCGGCCAACTCGAACTGACGGGCCAGCATGGGACGCAGCCTGCGATCCCAGTCCGCCCGCGTGGATTCCGACCACGAGATCAGCGTCTCGGTGCGCGACAACCATCGGCGCACCGCCGCCGCGGCGTCATCGGCCACGGCCTCTTCCTCCATCACCCCGTCGTGGTCCAGACGCGCGAGGACGGCGATCAGCACGCAGGCGATCGCGCCGCCGGTGACGGCGACGACGAGTTCACGCTCGAGCTGTGTAAACGCGAACGCCTGCACGGCGACGACCAGAAGCAGCCCTGCCGCAATCACTTTCGTCATGACACCGCCTGCAGTTCGTGCTGCACCGCACGCAGCGCGCGCACCGCGTCGGCGCGATGCGATTCGTTCATGACGTGCGGGCTGAACCGGGCCTCTTCGAAAAGTTCCACCAATTCGGTGGCGTTACCGGCCTGAAGGGCATGTCGATCGATCGCGCGGGCCAACACCTCCGACGGGGTGTCGGAATCCTGCGGTGTCGTGCCCGGCGACTTCTCCAGCTCGCGTTCCATCGCCAGATAGCACGCGATGATGGCCTCGCGGGGATCCCGGTCCGGGTCGTCCATCTCGGCGAGACCGAGCTCGGCCGCCCGAGCCAGGTCGGGTTCCGCCGCACCCCCCGGCGGCGGGGTCGAGGTCGTCGCGGGCGGCGGCGATTCGGCGGGGCGACGTCGCCGGCCGAACACCGTCGAGGCGATCGACAACAGCACCAGCACGACCGTGGCCGTCGCGAGAATCGCGAACACGCTGCCACCGTCGTCGTTCGAGCCCGGACGCGACTGGCCGCTGGCATCCTCCTGGGCTTGAGCGGCGGGTGCCCCCGTGTCGGCGGCGGGAGCGTCGTCAAGTGCGGGCGGCGCCGCCCATCGCATCAGCAGCAGCAACACCAGGGACCACGCGAGCAGCACGACCGCGGCGACAGCCAGCGACCGCCACGGCAGCGGCCCGCGCGCGCTACGCCACTGCCGCTGGGGTTCACCCGGCCCGGGGCGGTCCGTACGCCGAAGTGCCTGGGAGAGGATCGCGATAGCGATGACGGCGATCGACACGACCAGCATGACGACGACCGCGACGATGCTGCCGGACCCGGCCTCGAGCTCCTCGGAGTCGGGACGGCGCTGCGCGCCGGGCAGGTAACCCCGCAACGCGACGAGGGCCAGAGTCATCAGCACGATCACCGCGATCGTGCGTCCCACTGCCCTGTCGTCGCCCCTCATCGCCCCTCAGCGCCATCGTGGCACGGGAGGCGCGCCGGATGACGCGGAAAGGGTTACCCCGTCAGAACATCTGCCAGTCGGAGGCGCCGTCGGGTTGCGTGTAGAGCCCGCCGTCGGTGTTCTTGATGACCACGGCGTCGCCGCTGCCGAAGTTCTGCCGGAACCACGCCGCGTCTTCGGCGCTGAGGTTGATGCAGCCGTGGCTGACGTTGCTGTAGCCCTGCGACCCCTCCGACCACGGTGCGCCGTGAACGAAGATGCCGCTGTTGTCGATGCGGACCGCGTCCTTGACCTTCAGCTTGTAGCCCTCACCGGAGGGGTCGTCGACCGGGACACCGTAGGTCGAGGAATCCATCACGATGGTGTCGAACTTCTCCAGCACGTAGTAGGTGCCGTTCTTGGTGTCGTACCCGGGCTTGCCCATCGAGACGGGGAACGTCTTCTCGAGAACGCCGTCGCGCATGATCTCCATCTGCTTGGTGTCGTTGTCGACCGTGGCGACCAGCTGCTCGGGAACGGAGAAGGTCGACTTCGTGCCCGCGGCGTCGATGTTCACGACGGTGCCTGCGGGCCAGAAGTCCTGCGGGCGCCAACGCACCTGGGTGTCGCTGGTCCAGTAGAAGCGGCCGGGCACCGGCGGGACAGACGAGATGTGGATCGCATCCTCGGCCATCTGCCGGTTGGCGATCGGGCGCTGGAAGTTGATGTAGATAGGCTTGGCCGCTCCGACGATGGACCCGTTGGTCGGGTTGAACGACGGCGGCACGAACGGGGGCTGGCCGACGAACGGCGTCGGGTTCTGTCCTGCCGGAGTGCCCTCGGGGATCGCCATCGGCTGGCCGGGGACGACGGCGAACGGGTCCGCCTCCGTCGGGCCCGCCGGGGTGGCCGGCGCGGGCGGTGGCGGCGGCGCGAACGGGTTCGGGAACACGAACGGCGCCGGCGGTGGCGGTGGCGGAGCGGGCTGGGCGAGTGCCGACGGGGCACCCAGCGTCAATCCCGCGACCACGCCCGCTGTCATCAGCAGGGCGATGAGTCGTCTCCTGTTTCGCTGCCGCATGCGTATACCTCCAGTCCAGCGACTGACCCCAGTGTGGCACAGCACCAAGTTCGTTCCTGCTGGCGAAGGCAACCGCCGGACCCCGGTGCCCTCTCTGCCGAGGGTCTTGACCTGCACTGATCATCGCCTGCGGAGCCGCTGGCGTTACGCAGGCCACCGCAGGAGGTGAGACTGGAGTCATGATCGTCGCGTTCAGCATCAGTCCATCCGGCGCCGATGAGACCGGAGGAGTCGGTGACGCCGTCGCCGAAGCCGTCCGGATCGTGCGGGCGTCCGGGCTGCCCAACGAGACCAATGCGATGTTCACCAACATCGAGGGCGAGTGGGACGAGGTGATGGCGGTCGTGAAGCAGGCCGTCGACGCCGTGGCGGCGGTGTCTCCGCGCGTAAGCCTGGTGCTCAAGGCCGACATCCGGCCTGGCTTCACCGGTCAGCTCACCGCGAAGGTGCAGCGCATCGACGACGCACTCGCCTGACTACAGCCGACTACGCCGCTGCTCGGTAGGCCGACTCCACGACCATCCGCCGGTACAGAGCGACGTAATCGGCGACCATGCGGGGCAGACCGTGTCGCGCGACGGCGGTCTCGCGCACGACCTTGCGTGGCAGCTGCACGGCCTCGGTGATGGCCGTCACGAGCGCGTCGACGTCCTTCGGCGGGACCACGCGGCCGCCGCGGTCGTCGACGAGTTCGGGGATGCCGCCGCTGGCGAACGCCACCACGGGCGTCCCGCAGGCCATCGACTCCACGACCACCTGCCCATAGGGCTCCTCCCACGCCGGGGTGACCAGGGTCGCCGCGGCGTTGCCGACCAGAGCGGCGAGGTCTCGCTGGCCCAGGTGACCCACGTACGTGATGCGATCGCCGAGCCGAGGCTCGATGCTGCGCCTGAAGTAGTCGGGATTACCGACCGGTCCGGCCAGTACGAGGCTGCGCCCCGACCGCATCGCGGCCTCGACGGCGAGGTGCGGAGCCTTCTCTGCAACGATGCGGCCCGACCACACGAGATCGTCGCCGCCGGGGCCGAGGGGCCATCGCGAGGTGTCGACGCCGTTGGGTACCAATGCCATTCGTCGGATGCCGACGTGCTTCCACGATGCGGCGGACTGCCTGCTCACCGCGGCGAACCGCGCGCCGGACTTGGCGACGGCGCCTACTGCCGCTTCGAGCATCGGGAACGGCGGTGTGTGCAGCGTGGTGAGCATCGGCGTCCGCAGTCGCGGTGCGCTCAGCAGCGGCACGTAGTTGAGGCTGTGGTTGTGCACGACGTCGAAGCCGTTTCCCGGCTCCGCGAGTTCGGCCATCAGTTCGGCGAAGGCCTGGTGGTGAGACTCCTTGACAGCGCCGGGCAGCGGGAACGGCACAGAGGCGGCTGCGGTGCGCGGCAGCGTGCGTACGGTCAGCGCGGGATGACTCAGGGCCAGGTCGGAGTTCTCGGCAGCGAACAGCGTGACGGCGTGGCCGCCCCCGACCAGCGCACGGGTGAGATGCCAGACATGCGCCTCGATTCCTCCCGCGAACGGTTCCCGTATCGGAAAGTGGTTGTGTGCGATCAGCGCGACATGCAGCAATCGACACTTCCTTCGGGGCTGGTGGGTCCGGATGGGTCCTGTTGCCCGGTTAGGTACCCACGTCGACGCGTTTCCCTAACAACTTGTGATCGGTAGGCGCCGTGACCACGTCAACTGATGCCGTCGGGAACCAACCTGAAAGGACCACCCATGCTCGGACGCTCCGCCGCCGGGATCGTGACAGTCTCCGTGCCCGTGCTCGCGGCACTGCTGTTCGCGGGCTGCTCGAATGACCCCGCCGATACCCCGGCCTCGCCGTCAACCGTCACCGTGACCCCGTCGAGCGCTGCCCCGTCGGCCTCCGCAACGCAGGCACCGTCTGCCTCCGCAACGCAGGCGCCCGTACCGTCGGAAACCCCGGCGGCCGCGCCTACCGCCGCGGCGGAGCCAGGTGTGATCCCGCCGTGCTCGGACACCGCCCTCACGGTCAGCGCCGGCCCCGTCCAGGAGGCGGACACGCTGCGCCGCGTCGTCGTCTCGTTCACGAACACGTCGTCGCAGGCGTGCGGTCTGGTGAGCTATCCGACGGCCGACCTGCTCGGCGGGTCCGGCACCGTGCTGGTGCACGTGGCCAAGCGACCCGCCAACGCCGCACCGCGCCTCACGCTGGAGCCCGGTGACAACGCGGGCGCGGACGTGGAGTCCTCTACAGTCGACAGCTCGACGGGCGAAAAGTGCGGGCGGACAGGCACATTGGCTGTCATCCCGCCGGACAACACCCAGCAGCGCGTGCTCGAGGTGTTCCTGCCGATCTGCGACGCGACGATCAGCGCGGTCGGCTGATCTCTCGAACAGCTCAGGAACGCACGAGACGGGCGATCGCGGCCGACGCCTCGGCCAGCTTGGCGTCGGCCTCGGAGCCACCGGCGGCGACGGCGTGGGTGACGCAATGGCCGAGATGTTCGTCGAGCAGGCCGAGCGCGACCGACTGCAGCGCGCTGTTCACCGCGCTGATCTGGGTGAGAACGTCGATGCAGTACTTGTCCTCGTCGATCATCTTGGCGATGCCGCGCACCTGGCCCTCGATGCGGCGGAGGCGCTTGGCGTAGTTCTCCTTCTGCGCGGAGTAGCCGTGCTCGCCGGCTTCCGCGTCCGGCGTTTCACTCGGTGCCGAACTGTTCGCTGCGCTCACGGCATCCCCTCCAGCATCGTGTTCATCTGCGCGATCCGCGGTTGCAGTCCCGCCGCGATCGACTTGGCGACCGAGATGGCGTCGACGTTGGCGCCGTTGGCGACTTCGTTATCGGCGATCGTGACGCCGCCCTGGAGCTGACCGATCATCGACTGCAGCCACAGTTTGTCGAACTCCGGGCCGCGCAGCGACTCGAGCTTCGCGACGGTCGCATCGTCGACCGTGCCCGGGATCGACGGCTCGGGCGGGTCGTCCCCGGGCCCGGGGTCGTTCTGTGCGTCGGGATTCTCGTTCCACTGCACCAGGAACACGTTGAGGATGTTGACCTCGGGCTGCTGCTTGGCGACGATCTCGCCGGCCAGCGTCAGGAGCTCGGGATCAGCCGAGCGCTCCGACGCCAATGTGCACAGGTCGATGGCCTGCTTGTGGTGCCCGACCATGGTTTCGGCGAACGTGACATCCGCAGTGTTGTAGCCGGCCGGGGCGCCAGTGATCACGGCCGTCTCCGGGATCAGCGAACTGGGCGTCGCGTCACTGGACGCCTCGCCGTCGCCGCCGCAGCCCGCGAGCACACACAGCGCGGACAGCGCGGCGATCAGGCGAACGACGATCGGCGTCATGCGCACAGCGTACTAGTACCCCTCGGGGGTATCTACCAGGGTTTTAGGCGCGGAACACGCTGGCGCATAATCTCCCCATGCCCTCAGACTCCAACGACATCGACATCAAGCCGCGCAGCCGCGACGTCACCGACGGACTCGAACGGACCGCCGCCCGCGGCATGCTGCGCGCCGTCGGGATGACCGACGACGACTGGGGCAAGCCGCAGATCGGTGTCGGTTCGTCGTGGAACGAGATCACCCCGTGCAACATGTCGCTGCAGCGGCTGGCGCAGGCCGTCAAGGGCGGCGTGCACGAGGCGGGTGGATATCCGCTGGAGTTCGGCACCATCTCGGTGTCCGACGGCATCTCGATGGGGCACGAAGGTATGCACTTCTCCCTCGTCTCGCGCGAGGTGATCGCCGACAGCGTCGAGACCGTCATGCAGGCCGAGCGCATGGACGGTTCGGTACTGCTCGCCGGCTGCGACAAGTCGATCCCCGGCATGCTGATGGCCGCGGCCCGGCTCAACCTGGCCAGCGTCTTCCTCTACAACGGCTCGATCATGCCGGGCACCGCCAAGCTCACCGACGGCACCGAGAAGGAAGTCACCATCATCGACGCCTTCGAGGCGGTCGGCGCCTGTGCACGCGGGCTGATGTCGCGCGAGGACGTCGACATCATCGAGCGCGCGATCTGTCCGGGCGAGGGTGCGTGCGGCGGGATGTACACCGCCAACACGATGGCGTCTGCCGCCGAAGCGCTCGGAATGTCGTTGCCGGGCAGCGCATCCCCGGTCGCGATCGATAAGCGGCGCGACGAGTACGCGCGTCGCTCCGGTGAGGCTGTGGTCGAGATGCTCCGCCGCGGGATCACCGCCCGCGACATCCTGACCAAGGAGGCGTTCGAGAACGCGATCGCGGTGGTGATGGCGTTCGGTGGCTCGACCAACGCGGTGCTGCATCTGCTGGCGATCGCGTGGGAGGCCGAGGTCGAGCTGACGCTGGCGGACTTCACGCGTATCGGGCAGAAGGTGCCACACCTGGCCGACGTGAAGCCTTTCGGCGCCTACGTGATGAAGCACGTCGACGAGATCGGCGGAGTGCCCGTTGTGATGCGGGCGCTGCTCGATGCCGGCCTGCTGCACGGTGATTGCCTGACGGTCACCGGCAAGACGATGGCCGAGAACCTGGCGCACATCGAGCCACCGGATCCCGACGGCAAGGTGTTGCGGGCGATGAACAACCCGATCCACCCCACCGGCGGCATCACGATCCTGCACGGGTCGCTGGCCCCCGAGGGCGCGGTGGTGAAGTCGGCCGGCTTCGACTCGGACGTGTTCGAAGGTACGGCAAGGGTTTTCGAGCGCGAGCGGGCTGCGCTGGACGCGCTGGAGGACGGCACGATCACGCACGGCGATGTCGTCGTCATCCGCTACGAAGGCCCCAAGGGCGGGCCCGGCATGCGCGAGATGCTCGCCATCACCGGCGCCATCAAGGGCGCGGGTCTGGGCAAGGACGTCCTCTTGATGACCGACGGCCGGTTCTCCGGCGGGACGACGGGCTTGTGCGTCGGCCACATCGCGCCCGAGGCGGTCGACGGCGGGCCCATCGCGTTCGTGCGCGACGGTGACCGCATTCGTCTGGATGTCGCGAACGGCACGCTCGACCTCCTGGTCGACGACGCCGAATTCGAGTCGCGCAAGGCGGGTTTCACGCCGCTGCCCCCGGTCTACAAGACCGGCGTGCTCGCCAAGTACACCAAACTGGTCGGCTCGGCGGCCGTCGGTGCGGTCTGCACCTAGCTAGTTGGGTGTCGGTGGCGGTGGTTCGAAGGGGTGGTACCACTTCCACTGCGCACGTTCGCCGGTCGGTCCTCGGTAGGGCGCGACCGCCGGTGGCGGGGTGGTCGGTGGGCGGGCCAGCGACCCTCGTTGCATGACGTCCCCGTCGCCGTCGGTGACGGTCAGAACGTGAGCCGGCCCGGCGATCGTTATGTCGCCTCGATGATGCGCGCGATGATGGAACGGACAGACCAGGGCCAGGTTGTCGAGTTCGGTCTCCCCACCGTTCTCCCAATGGACCAGGTGATGGGCGTGCAAACCCCGTGTGGCGCCACAACCGGGCACCACGCACGTGCCGTGGTCACGACGCTCCAGCGCGCGACGTAGCCGTCGGCTGATCGTGCGGGTGGCCCGCCCCGACCCGATCGGCTGACCGTCGCGTTCGAACCACACCTCGCAGGTGGCATCGCACAGCAGGTATCGGCGGTCGTCCCCGGAGAGCACCGGCCCCAGATGCAGGTTGGCGACCGACTTTTCGACATCGAGGTGCACGACCACGGTGGTGTGCTGACCATGCGGGCGCCGCGCCACATCAGCGTCCCAGCCTGCGTCGATCAAACTCATGAACGCGTCCTTGGCGGTGGGAAACGGCGGCGTTGGCGCGCCAGCCTCGGCATCTGCGTGGTCGCGTTTCCAGTCCCCGATCAGTCCATCTCGATGCGACGCGAGCGCCGCGTCGACCTTCGCCGCCTCGACGTTGTTCACCCGAATCCGATACGTCGTGTACTCGCCCGTGACCGATTTCGAGATCGACGGCCCCGGCTCGGGTTTCGGGTCAGGAACCGGCTTGGGCTCCAGCGCTACTGCCGTACGCAGCTGCGCCACAGTCATGCGCTCCGCGATATGCAGATAGTGCGCGTCCGATTCGGGACCGGACCTGTCGGCGATGACCTGCACCTGATCCAAAGAGAGGCGACCCTCTTGCAGAGCGACGGTGCAGCGCGGCAACTCCTCGGAACGGCGCGCGACCGTCATCACCGATGTCGCGTTGTGGGGCGACACCCCGATCTTCCAGGCGATCAACTCGGCCATGGACTTACATCCCGTCGCGGCCCACAACCCGTCCCGATCCATCTCCGCCGCGATCTCCACGATCCGACCGTCGATCGCATTGCGCTGCCCGGCAAGTTCCGACAGCTCATCGAACAACGCCTCCAATCGCAACCCCCGTGGGGGACTCGGTTGGAAGGACGGAAGAGTCGACGGGCGCACAACCCCATCATGCCCGGAGGGTCCGACAAGAAACGGCCACGGGACCGAAAGTGTTTCTGCAGCAGAACTTCTGCCGGCCAGCCCGGCTGCACTACCCCGCAGGCGGCTCGATCGGCGTCAAGCTGATCGGTACCCAATGGGTGCCTGGCCCTTCGCCCGGGCAGCCGGCTCCCCCGGCGACGAGCGGGCGCCCGTGTCATACCTTTTGCCTACGCATCGGGGGACCGCCCGGGCAGAATGAGCCGATGACGCTCGCCTTCCTGCTCACGTCCCTGATCGTCGTCGCGACCCCGGGCACGGGGGCTCTGTACACCGTGGCGACCGGTCTTGCGCACGGCACCCGGGCGGCGGTGCTCGCGTCGGTGGGGTGCACGCTCGGGATCGTGCCCGCGATGCTGGCTGCGGTCACAGGCCTCGCGGCGATCCTGCACAGCAGCGCCGTCGCCTTCCAGACGGTCAAGTGGGCCGGCGTCGCCTACCTGCTGTACCTGGCGTGGGCGACATGGCGCGACAAGTCCGAATTGGTCGCCGAAACAGCTGATTCCGTGCGGCCGAGTCCGTGGCGGATCACGGGGACGGCCGTCGCGGTCAACGTGCTGAACCCGAAGCTGACGATCTTCTTCTTCGCGTTCCTGCCGCAGTTCGTCGACCCGGCCCGTCCTGCGGTGGGTCAGATGCTCTTTCTGAGCGCGGTGTTCATGGCGATGACCTTCGTGGTGTTCGCGCTGTACGGTGCGTTCGCGGCCGGTGTGCGCGCCCACGTCATCCGGCGGCCCAGGGTCGTCACCTGGATGCGGCGCACCTTCGCCGCGACCTACGTGGCGCTCGCGGCGCGGATGGCAGTCACGTCGCGCTGACGGCGATAACGCGATGCCGGCAGCCCCCGACGTGAGAGCATCGCTGTTCAGCACACGTTTCGCATTCTTCGGTGGAGACAGCATGATCCGTACGTTGACCGCGGCTTCGGCAGCGATGCTCGCCCTCGGCCTGTCGGCCCCGGTGGCGGCCGCTCAGGGCGGCGACCAGACCATTCGAGTGATGGACGGCCAGATCCGCTGCTTGATCAGCGCCGACTTCGAAGGGCAGGGTCGCCCGATGACGATCTGCGGGCGCGCCGACGGCAGCCCGTTCCAGACCTCGCCCAAGAACCTGAACCTCGCCGTGGTGCAGGGGACGGGGGAGATGTTCTACGAGGCGGGCGCCATCACCCCTCCCCCGAATTCGGACGTGGTGCTCGGCACCGGCCAGACGTACAAGGTGAACGGTTGGACGGTCAGGACTGAGGAACTCCGGACGCTGATCTACTACGACGACGGCCGTCACGGGATCTCCGTCAAGCCGGTGGAAGTGATGGCCGTCTGGATCTGAGCGGGGTGCGACGATGAGCGCATGACCGCAACGCTCGTCGCGAAGAACGTGGCGGGCGGATTCGCCCACCGCACCCTGTTCGAGGGCGTGGACCTGACGGTGGCGCCGGGCGACGTGATCGGCGTGGTCGGCGTCAACGGCGCAGGCAAGAGCACGCTGTTGCGAATCCTTGCCGGCGATCTCGAAGCGCTCGACGGGGCGGTGAGCCTCGCACCGGCCGACGCCTTCGTCGGATGGCTGCCGCAGGAGCACGAGCGAGTCCCCGGGGAGACCGTCGCCGCATACATCGCTCGCCGCACGGGATGCAGCGCCGCGACCGACGCCATGGAGGCGGCCGCCGCGGTGCTGACAGATTCGGCGGCCAGCGCGGACGCCTACTCGGCAGCGCTGGATCACTGGCTTGCCACGGGCGCGGCCGATCTCGACGACCGGCTGCCCGCGGTGCTGGCCGACCTCGGTCTGGACACCGAGGCGATCGTGCCCGACTCGACGCCGATGACCGCGCTGTCCGGCGGGCAGGCGGCACGGGTGGGGCTGGCGGCGTTGATGCTGTCGCGATTCGACATCGTGCTGCTCGACGAGCCGACGAACGACCTCGATCTCGACGGTCTGGCGCGTCTCGAACAGTTCGTGCAGGAGCTACGCGGTGGCGTGGTGCTGGTGAGTCACGATCGAGAGTTCCTCGCTCGCACCGTAACCCGCGTCCTCGAGCTCGACCTGGCCCAGAACACGACGGCCGTCTTCGGCGGCGGCTACGACAGCTACCTCGAAGAGCGCGAGGTCAATCGCCGACACCGGCGCGAGCAGTACGAGGAGTTCGCCGAGAAGAAGGCCGATCTGGTGGCCCGCGCCCGCACCCAGCGGGAATGGTCGAGCCAGGGTGTGCGCAACGCGATGCGTAAGGCTCCCGACAACGACAAGAACCGTCGCCGCGCACAGACCGAGTCCAGCGAGAAGCAGGCACAGAAGGTCCGTCAGATGGAAAGCCGGATCGCCCGGCTTGCAGAGGTCGAGGAACCGCGCAAGGAATGGACGCTGCAGTTCACGATCGGTGCCGCACCGCGGTCGAGTGCCGTGGTCGCAACCCTCGACGAAGCTGTTGTGCGACAGGGAGATTTCGCGCTGGGGCCGGTGTCGCTGCAGATCGACGCGGGTGAACGGGTCGGCATCACGGGTCCGAACGGGGCGGGCAAGTCGACGTTGTTGCGGTTGCTCCTGGGCCGTCAGCAGCCCGACGAGGGACGCGCGAGTCTCGGGGCGAACGTGGCAGTCGGCGAGATCGACCAGGCCCGTTCGTATTTCACCGGTTCGGCACGTCTGGTCGATCGGTTCGAGCAGCGTGTGCCGGACTGGACGACTGCGGATGTCCGCACACTGCTCGCGAAGTTCGGGCTACGCGCCGACCACGTGGAGCGTGCGGTCGACGACCTGTCGCCCGGCGAGCGGACGCGTGCGGGGATGGCGTTGCTGCAGGCGTGCGGCACCAACGTGCTGGTCCTCGACGAGCCGACCAACCACCTCGACCTCCCGGCGATCGAGCAGCTCGAGCAGGCCCTGGACTCGTACGACGGTGCGTTGCTGCTGGTGACGCATGATCGCCGGATGCTGACCAACGTCCGGTTGGACCGCAGATGGCGCGTCGATGCGGGCCGCGTCGACAAGATCTGACACGGCAAGCGGCGACATCAAAAGCCAGCCGCAACTTTGTTGTGGCAAAGTCAATATGACAAAACAAGGCAACGCGCAGAAACTGCCCATTATTTGCTCAGGCGGCAATATTGCGACGGCAGTCTAAGGTCGATATACGTGTTGATACGGCCCTTTATCGCCGACCGTAATAACTGAATTCGTCAATTTTTCTATCGCTGATCGGATATCAGGTCAATCCTTGACCTGCTGCCAGCAAAGCCCTTACATTGCTGCTGATAACTGTCAGCGAACTCACAGAGCAACCGCCGCTGGGGCCTGACACATCACGCCAAAGGGGGCGGTTCATGTCGAAACCGGAGAGCAAGCGCACGACAGGTGTGTCGGCTCGTCAGTTCCTCACCGCAGGAATGGGTAGCGCGGCCGTGGTCAGCGCAGGCCTGCTGTCAGCCGGTCTGCTCGACGACGCTGGAGCCGCCACAGCGGCGCCGGAAGTGCAGCTGATGTCGACAGAGTCCGCCCTTCCCGACGACTGGTGGTTGCTGCACGGCCAGCGTGGAAGCAGCGACTCGGCGAACTCGAATGCCCTCTTCGGCCCTGCGGCCATGGCCGTCACGAGCGCGAACGGCAACTTCAACATCTTCCGCGTGGTCGGCCCTGGTGGCTGGTTGATCGGAAACGGCATCGACGCGGTGGCCGGCTGCGAAGGGGCCGCATGCAACGGCGGCAACGCCGGTCTGCTGTTCGGCAACGGCGGCAAGGGATTTGCCGGCGGCCGTGGCGGTGACGGCGCGCTGTACTTCGGCAACGGCGGGGATGGCGGCCAGGGCGTGAACGGCGGCGAGGGTGGCCGCGGCGGCAACGGCGGCTTGTTCTTCGGCAACGGTGGCAACGGTGGCCAGGGCGGAACCGGCATCAACGGCACCGAGCCAGGAGAAGAGGGCCAGGCCGGTGGCAAGGGTGGCGCAGGCGGCACCGGCGGATTCTTCTTCGGCTCCGGCGGGGCCGGCGGCAAGGGCGGCACGGGCGGTGACGGTTACACCGATCCCCTGGGCATCGACGAAGCCGGCGACGGCGGCGACGGTGGCGATGCCGGTGACGGCGGTGCTGGTGGCTTGTTCGGAAAAGCAGGGCCCGATGGCAACGGCGGCGACGGCGGCGACGGCGGCGACGGTCCTCTGGGTGTCGATGGCGTCGGCGGTAACGGCGGCGACGGCGGAACCGGCGGCGCGGGCGTCATCGGCGGCACCGGCGGCGACGGCGGCCTCGGCGGCCTCGGCGACGAGGGCTTCGGAGGCGGTCAGGGCGGCGACGGCGGCACCGGCGGCGAGGGCGTGGTCGGCGGTGTCGGCGGCAGCGGCGGGACCGGCGGCTCCGGTTCGGCAGGCTTCGAAGGTGGCCAGGGCGGCTCCGGCGGCGACGGCGGCGAAGGCTCGTCGACCGGCGGCGCCGGCGGTACCGGCGGCCTCGGTGGCTTCGGCGGCCAGGATCTCGACGACAACGCCAGCGGTGGCGCCGGCGGCCAGGGCGGCGAGGGTGGTGCCGGCGGCGAAGGCGACGTCGGCGGCGCAGGCGGCACCGGCGGCGACGGCGGCACCGGTGGGGAAGGCGGCGAGAACGGTGCAGGCGGTGAGGGCGGCACCGGTGGTGCCGGTGGTCTCGGCGGGACCGGCAGCCCCGGTGAGGGCGGCGACGGCGGCACCGGCGGTGACGGTGGCACCGGCGGCGACGCTCTCGAAGGCGGCACAGGCGGTGACGGCGGCGCCGGTGGTGGCGGCGGCACAGGCGGCTTCGGCGGCAGCGGGGATGTGGGTGAGCCCGGCGATCCCGGTGACGACGGAGACGACAACGACGGCACCCAGGGCGGCGAAGGCGGCGCAGGCGGTTCCGGCGGAGCCGGAGGCGACGCAGCGGGAGCCGCGGACTGACCGCGTCTGAAAGTTGAGTGCGTGTCGGCGCACATCCTGCCCACCAGCAGGGTGTGCGCCGACCTCGTTTCCCGGGCATGGTCGGTGCCTGGAGCGGCCCAACTTGCCTCGGCGACGCGATCTTCGCAATAGTCGACCCCGGGGGGAGAGGACGAAGGATGTCGATGCGAAACCGATTGAGGCTCGCCGTTCGTGCCGCGGGGGCTGCACTTGCCGCGATGCTGGTCGCGCAGATGCCCGCGGCCCACGCCCTGGGCGAGTACCCGGTGGCGAGCCCGGGGGCGTTCCTCGTGAGCACGGTGCTCGCGAGCAACGGACAGCCCTATCAGTGCACCGCCGGGTTCACCGTCCGCACGGCGAGCGGAGCGCCGGGAATGCTGACCGCGGGGCACTGCCGCCGCGACCCGGCCAACGACACGGTGTTGCAACGCACGCCGACGGGCGACCGGTTCATCGGGCGCTATGTCCGGTGGGAGGTGCTGCCCGGCGTGCACGACATGGGCCTGGTCGATCTCGCGGGCAGTTCGGTGCCCCTCGTGAGCGACGTGGACGCGATGCGCGTGACCCGTGTGATGAATGCCGAAGACCTCCGCCGCGAACAACCCCAACTGTGCAAGTCCGGCGCGCGCACCGGGCTGTCGTGCGGCCCGATCACTGCCATCACCGAGACGCAGGTGTCGTTCCGGGCGTGGGACGACCTCGGCGACTCAGGAGCACCCGTGTACGCCCGCCACCCCGATGGCACGGTCGCCGCCGTCGCGATCCTGCACGCCCACAGCGACGACGTGTTCGGCCGCATCGTTCATGCCTCGCTGGTGGCGCCCGTCATGGCCAACTGGGGTTTGACGGCCTGGAGTTAAGGCGCGACCGGCGCCAGACTGCGTTCCACGGCTCGCGCCACCTCCGCAGAGAGCTCGGCGACCGAGACGTCCCGAGCTGTGGACATCGACATCATCGCGGTCCCGCGCAACAGGCCGATGACGGCGACTGCCGCCACCGTCGGATCGACGGTTCGCCCAATCGAGCCGTCAATCAGCCCGTCCCGAATGAGTGCCGAGATGTGCTCTCGGAACGCCGCATCGCGTTCGGCGAACAGCGCTCCGAGTAGGGGTTCGGCGCCCGCGGACTCAGCCCACATCTTCAAGAACGCTTCCGAACGTGGCGATCTCTCGTGCATTCCGCCGAGATAAGTCCTGATGAACTGGGTCAACCGGCCCAGGCCCGTCGGCGAATCGGTGGCCACGTCGAACTGCTGTGTGTAGCGGATCAGTTCTTCCAGCAGCCGCGTCTTGCTTCCGAAGTGGTGGTTGACGATTCCGCGGCTGTACCCGGCAGCCGCACCGACGGCAGCCAACGACACCGCGTGCGATCCGTGGGCAGCGACGAGGGCGGCGGCCGCGTCGAGCACCCGGCTCCGCGTCTGCGCGCTGCGTTCGGCCTGGGTGCGTCGGACGGCTCGCCCCTGCGTCATGGCCGACATTCTCCTCGATCCCAACTTGTCGGTGCGCAGCCTTATGTTGTGTGTCGTATAGCAAGTAACTACGAACGGAGACCCCATGTCTGCCCTCGACCCTTCTGACCTCGATCGCTTTGTCGCCGCAGATCCCACCGCCCCGGTGGTGATGCTGAATCTGGTGAGGTTCGTGCCCGGCGGCGCCGACAAGTACGCGCAGTACATCCGGCAGTTCAGCAGTTCCGGCATCAAGGAGCGCTACGGGGTGGCGGTCGTCTACGGCGGCGCCGGACACCCGTCACTGGTCCCCCCGGAAGGCGGCGATTGGGACATGGTGGCGCTGTTCAGTTATCCCAGCAGGCAGCATTTCGTCGACATGGTCAGCGACCCGGACTACCAACAGTTCGAGCATCTCCGGGCCGAAGCGGTGGCGACGGCCGTGCTGCAACCCACGACGCCGGCGCTCTGAGGATTACGACCGTCAGGCGATGCAGCGGAAGCCGATGTGGGTTGTCGCGCTGTCCTGGGACTGCGACGAGCGCGCGGCGGGCCGGTAGCGGTGGCAGTACTCGGGGGCGCACAGGTGCGAGCCGCCCTTGAGCGTCTGGTTGCGCGTCGGATCACCCGACGGCGACGGAGGGCAGCACCCGTTCTCGGCCGGCCGGTCGAGTCGATGCCGGCGGCTGTACGGGGTCGTGGTCCATTCCCAGACATTGCCGATCATGTCGACGAGGCCAAAAGCGTTGGGCGGGAACGTACCCACTGGGCTGGTGCCCGACCAGCCGAGGGCGCCGTCATTGCGGTAGGGAAACTTGCCCTGCCAGGTGTTGGCCATCAGCCCCCCGCCCGGCCGCACCTCGTCGCCCCAGGCGTACGCGGTCGTCGAGCCGCCCCGGGCCGCGTACTCCCACTGCGCCTCACTGGGCAACCGGCGTCCGGCCCACGCGGCATACGCCGCGGCGTCGGGATAGGCGATCTGCACGACGGGATGGTCGAGACGGTCGTCTATCGAGGACTCCGGACCCTGCGGATGCCGCCAGCTGGCGCCGGGTTCCCACGTCCACCACTGCCGCCAGTCCCGCAGGTTCACCGGACCGGCGGTAGCGCGGAACACCAGCGCGCCCGGGACGAGGTCGGCTTTCGGCACCCCGGGGAAATCGGCGGGATCCAGGGCCCGTTCGGCGACGGTCAGATAGCCCGTGTCGTCGACGAACGCGGCGAACTGCCTGTTGGTGACGGGGTGACGCTCGATCGCGAACGGGCCCACGGTCACGGTGTGGACCGGCGCCTCCTCGGGATAGAAGTCGACGGATCCCATCCGGAACGAGCCACCGGGAAGGTCGACGAGCTCGGTGAGCATCCCGTTAGGCTAGGCGTATCCGGACGCACGTGTGTCCGCCTCTTCCCGTCCCGCCAGCCGGTCGTCCCACACCTGCAGGACACCCGGCGCGGTGCGCGGCGTCAGCAGGCTCACCACGACGTAGACGATGAGGCTCGCGCCGAGGCCGTAGTAGATCGGCTCGTTGGCGAGCACATCGCCGACGATGACCATCGTCGCCAGCGTGACCACCGTGCCGACACCCATCGACCACAGCGCACCCGCACCCGTCGCCCGCTTCCAGATGAACCCGCCCAGGATCGCGACCAGCAGTCCGCCGACCAGGATGTCGTAAGCGATCGTCAACGCCGCCACGACGTCGTTGAGCAGTGCCGCGATCACGATCACGACGATGCCCAGCACCACCACATACATCCGGTCGGAGTGCACGTCATCTCCCCCGTTGCTTCGCTCGCCCCGGTCTCGTTGCGAGTCCTCGTTCTCGGACGGGCGCCCAACGAGCCTGAGCAACAACGGTTTCACATCGGTGCGCGCCACCGTGGCCGTCGCGATCAGCGCACCGGAGGCAGTCGACATCATCGCCGCCACCGCGGCCGCAAGCACCAGCCCGCTAATGCCGACCGGCAGGATCGTCTCGGCGATCTGCGCGTAGACGTCGTCGCTCACCTCGACGTCGGGCAAAAATGTCGACGCCGCCATCCCGATCACCGCGCCCGCGACGCCGTAGAACACGCAATACAGCGCTGCCGTCGTACCGCCCCACTTCGCGACACCGGGCGAGCGGGCTGTGAACACCCGCTGCCAGATGTCCTGCCCGATCAACATTCCAAAGCTGTACACGACGAAAAACGTGATGATCGTGGGCAATCCGATCGCGCCGAGATCGAACACCGCATCACCGGCGCGCTCCCGGATACCGTCGAAACCGCCGGCCTTGGCAAGCGTGAACGGCAGCAGCAGCGCGAAGATGCCGATCGTCTTCAGGATGAACTGCACCATGTCCGTCAGAGTGATCGACCACATGCCGCCGATCGACGAATAGAGCATCACGATCGCGCCACCGATGATCACCGACACCGTGCGGTCGGTACCGAACAGCACGTTGAAGACCGTGGCGTAGGCGATCGTCGAGGTCACCGACAGCATCAATGTGTAGGCGACCATGACGATTCCTGACGCCGACGTCGCGTCGACCCCGTACCGCAGCCGCAGCATCTGAGCGACCGTGTACACCTTCAGCCGCTGGATCCGGCCGGCGAAGAACAGGCTCAGCGACAGCAGGCCGACCGCGATCGCCACCACCAGCCACATACCCGAGATCCCGTATTCGTAGCCGAGACCGACACCGCCGACGGTCGACGCGCCACCGAGCACGACTGCGGCCATGGTGCCGGTGTAGAGCGTGGGTCCCAGTCGGCGACCCGCGACGAGGAAGTCGGCCGAGTCCTTGGTTCTCGTCTTGCCCCAGAACCCGAAGGCGAGCATTGCGAGCAGATAGACGACGATGATGACGATGTCGAGTGGCTTGCCCATAGCGGGCCTCCTGTATCAGGTGGGTGCGAACATCTTCAGTAGCGCGGGGAGCACGATCACCGCGGGGCCGCGGGTCGCGAACGTGCCGGCGATTGCCTCACCGACGCCATCGAGCGTCGCCCGCTGCGCAGGGACGCCGAAACTTGTTGCCAGGGACACGAAGTCAGGCCGGGCGAGTTCGGTGGCGGTTGCCTGGCCGAACGCTCCGGTCATGTACTCCCGCAGGATTCCGTAGCCGCCGTCGTCGACGATCAGCCATGTGACGTCGGCGTCGTGCTGCCGGGCGGTCGCCAGCTCGGCGATCGAGTACATCGCGCCGCCGTCACCGGAGACAGCGAAGGTCCGCCGACCGGAGCCGATCGCTGCCGCGATCGCGGCCGGAAAGGCGAACCCGAGCCCACCCGCGCCCTGCGCCGAATGGAACTCGCCGTCCTGCGGATCCCATGCCGACCACGCCCAGTACCCGGCGATCGTCATGTCCCAAAACGTCTGCGCGGCAGCGGGAACCGCGGCACGCAGGTCGCGTATCAGCGCAAGCTCGGAAGCGACGTCCTGACCTGCCAGCCGGTCCTCCACGGCGACCCGCAACTCGTTCGCGATCCGGGCACCGTCACCGGTCCGCTGCGTGATCTGCTTCGCCAACGCGGTCAGGGCCCGCGCGGCGTCGGCGTGGATCGCCAGGGCGGGGTGGTTGGCTTCCAGCACCCGCCGTTCCGCGTCGATGTGGATCAGCCGGCCCTTGGGGGCGAACGAGAAGTAGTTCGACGTCACCTCGCCCATCGCGGTGCCGACGGCCAGGAGCACATCGGCGTTCTCCAGCAGTTCGGTCGTGTGGCGGTCCTCGATCCACGATGCCGCAGACAGCCGATGGGAGAACGGTATCGCCCCTTTGCCGCCCACCGTCGAAACCACCGGTGCGTCAAGCAGTTCCGCAAGCGAGACCAGGGCATCGGCGCCGCCTGCAGACCGGCGCACTCCCCCGCCGGCGAGAATGACGGGACGGTCGGCCGACTGCAGCAGCGATGCCGCGTCGTCGATCAACTCGGCGCGGGGCGGGCGGGCCACGACGTCGGTGACGACCGAGGCGACCGGAGGTGCCGTGGTGGGCTCCTCGAGGACGTCCTGCGGGATCTCGACCCACACCGGGCCTGCGGGTGCGGACCGGGCCAGCGACCACGCGTCGGCCAGGAGCGACGGGATCTCTGCCGAGTTACGGGCCGCTGCGGTGCTTTTCGTGACGTTGACGGCGCTGCGCTGCTGATCGTCGAGCTGGTGCAGCATTCCGCGCCGCAGTCCTACCCCCGATCGCGGAACCTGGCTGGCGATCACCAGCAGCGGCACCCCGGACGCGTACGCCTCCTGCAAGGCCCCGAGCGCCGTCAGCGCTCCGGGTCCGGTGGACAGGAACAGCACTCCCACTTCACCTGTGGCCCTGGCGTATCCGTCCGCGCCGAACGCCGAGTTGTTCTCGACACGTGAGCTGATGAAGGTCAGGTCGCTGCGCCGGATCGCGTCGAACAGAGCGAGCGCGTTCTGGCCGGGGATGCCGAAGACGTGCGACACCCCGAGGGCCCTCAGGGTCTCGACGACGACATCGCCACCATTGCGGCTCATGCCGATTCACACCGCATCGCCAGCAGCGACACCAGGTCATAGGCCACGTGCGAGGCGGCGACGCCGGTGATCTCGGCATGGTCATACGGCGGCGACACCTCGACGATGTCGGCGCCCACCAGGTTGAGTCCGCGGAAGCCGCGCAGGATTTCGAGAAGCTCGCGGCTGGTGATGCCGCCCGCCTCGGGCGTCCCCGTACCGGGTGCGTGCGCCGGGTCGAGCACGTCGATGTCGATGGAGACATAGACGGGCCGCTCGCCCAGGCGGTCGCGGAGTTTGTCGACGATCTCGCGCACGCCCTGGTAGTAGACGTCCGACGAGGTGACGATGCCGAATCCGAAACGGCGGTCGTCCTCGAGGTCCTTCTTGCCGTAGAGCGGTCCCCGCGTACCGACGTGCGAGAGTGCCTCGGTGTCGACGATTCCTTCCTCCACGGCCCGGCGGAACGGGGTGCCGTGGGTGTATTCGGCACCGAAGTAGGTGTCCCAGGTGTCGAGGTGTGCGTCGAAGTGCACCAGCGCCACGGGCCCGTGTGCCGCCGCGGCGGCCCGCAGCAGGGGCAGCGCGATCGTGTGATCGCCGCCGATGGTGACGAGCTTCGTGCCGCCCTTGGTGAGGTCGACGGCGGCACCCTCGATGGTCTCGATCGCTTCGTGGATGTTGAACGGGTTAACGGCGATATCGCCGGCATCGGCGACCTGGGCGATGGCGAACGGCGACACGTCCAGGGCCGGATTGTAGGGCCGCAGCAGCCGGGAGGCCTCGCGCACGTGGGTCGGGCCGAATCGGGCTCCGGGCCGGTAGGACACCCCTGAGTCGAACGGGACGCCCACCACGGCGACGTCGGCGCGCGGCACCTGGTCCAGTCGCGGCAGCCTCGCGAAGGTGGCGGGGCCGGCGAATCGCGGCGTCTTCGACGCGTCGACAGGGCCGACCGGACTCGATGCGCGATCCCGCTCCGCTTCTCGCTCGCTCATGCTGGCACTTCCTCTGTGGTCGGTCGGTCAACGGAGGTGATCGGGATACCCGCCGCCGATCCCATGGGGACGAGGCGGGAGCCCTCGGGTCCGAAGGCGTCGGCAGGTTCCGGGAACACGATCAGCAGAATCGGATACAGGATGGCGGCCAGGCCCAGCCCGACGGGGATCGAGAGGTCGATGCCGTTGGCGAGATCGCCGAGTGGACCGACGAACTGGCCCGGCAGGTTCACAAAGCACAGCGACAGCGCCGCCGACGCCAACCACGCACCGAGTCCGCGCCAGTTCCAGCCGTGCGCGAACCAGTAGCGTCCACCGCGCTGCCTGCGGTTGAAGACCTGCAGCGAGTCGGAGTCATACCAGCCGCGCCGCACCAGCCAGCCGATCATCATGACGACCATCCACGGCGCGGTGCATGTGACGATCAGCACCGCGAACGTCGAGATGCTCTGGACGACGTTGAACGCGAACCTGCCGATGAAGATGAACACGATGGCAAGACCACCGATGAAGACCGTCGCCTGCACGCGGCTGAAACGCGGGAAGACACTGGAGAAGTCGAGGCCCGTCCCGTAGAGCGCCGTGGTGCCGGTGGACATGCCGCCGATGAGTGCGATCAGGCACACGGGGACGAAGTACCACCCCGGCGACACCTCCAGGAGGCCGCCGACGTAGTTGCCCTCGTCGAAGAATTGCGGCGCGTTGGTCGCGACCACCGATGCCGTCACCAATCCGAACAGGAACGGCACCAGCGTGGCGATCTGCGCGCAGAACGCCGCGGCCATCGGCTTCCACGCCGGCGTCTCGCGTGGGATGTAGCGGGCCCAATCGCCAAGGAACGCACCGAAACTCACCGGGTTCGACATCACGATCAGCGCGGCCCCGACGAACGACGGCCAGTACAGCGCATTGGTCGCGGCATCGGCGTCAGGGCCGAAGATGCCCGCGTACGACGGGTCGAAGGTGCCACCGAAAGCGATGATGCCGAGCAGAAACAGCACCGTGGCCGCGACGACGGCGATCTTGTTGACCAGCAACATGAATCGGAATCCGTAGATGCAGACGACGAGCACCAGCAGCGCGAAGATGCCGTAGGCCACGCCCACAGCCACATCATTGGCCGGCAGCCCGATGGCTCGGTTGGCCCCGCCCACCAGTACGTCACCCGACGTCCACACCGAGATCGAGAAGAACGCCACCGCGGTCAGCAGGGACAGGAACGAGCCGACGACGCGGCCGTGCACGCCGAGGTGCGCCGACGAGGACACCGCGTTGTTGGTTCCGTTGCGCGGGCCGAAGAGCGCCATCGGCGCCAGGATCGCCGCGCCGAGAACGACACCGAGCAGCGTAGCGAGCAACGCGTCGCGAAACGACAGCCCAAAGATGATCGGAAAGCTGCCGAGTACGACCGTGGCGATGGTGTTCGCACCGCCGAACGTCAGCCGGAACAGATCCAACGGGCGGGCTGTGCGCTCGGCATCGGGGATCGGCTCGACGCCGTGCACCTCCACCTCGGTGACCTTCGGCGGTGCCGCGAGGTTATCGGATGCCATGACGTCCTCCAGGGCCGCGGGTGTGGTGCGAATCACCGTAGGACCGTCCACCACCGCCTGCAAGCAGTTCATTCGTTACGCGCACGTTTCCGATATCGATTCGCAGGATTGAACCGGAAGTTCCGCCCATAATGGACGGAATTTGCGTGCGTGACGACCGATATGGCGTCCTGAGCAGGTCGAAAAATCATTGGGTGAATTTGGGGCGGAGGCGCAGTGGACGAGCTCGACGAGGCCATCGTGGAACTGCTCGAGACCGACGGCCGGCTCACCCACCGCGAGATCGCCCGCCGGGTCGGGCTTTCCCGATCGGCTGCCGCGGCCCGGGTTGCGCGCCTTCTCGCAACCGGTCAGGTGATCATCCGCGGCGCCGTCCATCCCGCCGTCCTCGGACGGCCGGTGCTCGCCCACGTCAGCGTCGTCGTTCACGGCCCGGCCGCGCCCGTCGCCGCCGAACTCGCGGAGCGCGACGACGTCCCGTTCCTGTCGTTGACGAGCGGTCAGCACGGTCTGGTGGCAGAGATCCGGTCCGCCTCGCCGCGCGACGTGGATCGGGCGGTGTCCGAGCTGCGCGCCCTGCCCGGGGTGTCCGGTGTCGACACGCTGACCTACGTCGAGGTGGTGCGTGATGTCATCGGGCCCGTGGGGGACGTCAGCATCGATCTCGACGAGACCGACTGGGCACTTCTGCTCGCGCTCCAAGACGACGGCCGCGCCTCCTATGTGGACCTGGCTAAGAAGGTCGGCTTGTCGGCGGCCGGGGCGCGGCGCCGGGTGGTCCGGCTGATCGAGACCAAGGTGATCCGCATCGGCGCGGTGGTCCGCCATTCGGGTCAGGACCGGCAGAGCGCCATGGGTTTCGGCATTCGGCTCGCCGGCGAGCACCACGATGTGGTCGCGGCGCTCGCCCGCCTCTCGTCGGTCATCTTCATCGCGCGCACACTCGGGCGGTTCGACGTCCTGGTCACGGTGCGGGCCTTCTCGGCGGCTCAACTGGTCGAGGTGCTCGACACGGTGCGCGCGCTACCGGGGGTCCGTGGCCTGGAGAGCTGGACACACCTGGACGTCGTGAAGGAGAGTTACGCCTCCGGCGACACCGCCGTCACGACTTCTTGACTGCCAGCACGCGCTTGCGCAGGCCCTCGGTGGCGGTGTCCATCAAGCCTTTCGCACCCTTTTTCACCAGGAATCCGGGCAGCGGCACATTGAGATCGACGGTCAGGTCGAACGTCACGTGCGTCGTGTCGCCGTCAGGCCGGAGGGTGTAGCGCGCCTTCTGTGCCTTCTGTTGTTGCGACTTGACCAGCGTCCAGCCCACCCCGTCGTCGTAGACGTCGAAGTCGAGGATCTGCTCGTCGCTGACACCGACGATCTTGACGACCTGGCGGGACCGCTTCGGCCTGCCCTCTTCGTCGCGCTCCAGGATCTCGATCTCCTGATGCGCCGAGGACCATTCGGTCAATGATTCGAGGTCGTAGAGCACGGCGAGGATCTCGTCGGGTGTCGCCTCGATGTCGATCTCGCGCTTTTCGGTGACGGCCATGCCGCACTTATTGCCGTCACCAGCCGTTTCAAAACTGCGCGGCCATCTCGTCGATGCGCCGCAGTGCCAGCGAGAGCACCGGCAGGTAGGCCGGCGCCCACACCGGGGCGCTCATCCAGACGCGCGACCCGGAATCCTGCGGCTCGACACCGTGGCGGGTCGCGGGTACGCCCGCGACCGTCCAGCCCCAGGTTCTGCCCTGGTCGAGTTCGGAGATCACGAACGGCAGCGGCACCCCGACCGGCGTCCACACCGTGCCCGTCGCGCCCAGCTCGAATGCTGCGCCGTTCAAACTCGCCTTGGCCACGGTCAACCCCCACCGCGGCCACGCGTCGAGGTC
Source organism: Mycobacterium bulgaricum (assembly GCF_041287165.2). Lineage (NCBI taxonomy): Bacteria > Bacillati > Actinomycetota > Actinomycetes > Mycobacteriales > Mycobacteriaceae > Mycobacterium > Mycobacterium bulgaricum. Next base: position 411,852 of record NZ_JBGGKV020000003.1, read on the forward strand.
GGTGAGAATCTGCCACACCGTGTCCGCGGGAGCATCAAGTTTCCTGTTCACCGTCCACATGGGCAGCCCTATACCCCGGCCCGGCGTCACCCGAACTTCGCGTAGAGGGCGGGCAGGAACACGGCCAGATGGTTCATCTCCTGGGCGCAGTGCACCATCAGGTCCCGCGGGTCAGGCAGCTGCCGCGCAGCCACCGGCCGAACGACGGTGTTCGCCAACAGATTTCCGTGGCGCACCCGAACATACGGGCCGCCCATCCAGAACCGGGACCGCATCTCGGCGCCGTCCGGTGTAGGGCGGATCTGGTGCACGAACCAGCCGATGTCGACCGGAACCTCCGACGAGCCCAGCCGCGCACAGATTGCGACGGAGTCCCCGAGCCGATCCGCCGGCAGCCCCATCTGCTCGGGCGGAAGGAAGCGGATCGCGGCCTTGGCGTACGCCGAACCGAGATACTCCTCGATCAGCGACGTACGTCCGACATAGTGGCCGTCCTCGTTGCCATCGTTGTTGCCGTCGGCCCATCGCGCCGACGCGTGCGCCCGGGGATGCCACAGCTTGTAGCGCCGGGTGTCGCTGCCGTGCCAGCCGAACCACCAGTCCCACATCTGCGGGGTGACTCCGGGCATGTCGGTGCGCACCGAGACCTGGAACCCGCCGTTGCGCAGATGTCCGTACCCGTTCTCGGTCTGGTGATAGCCGTCGTCGAGAAGGTGTGCGGCACTGTCGAAGTCGAGCAACACCTGGTCTGCCTGCGGGCCGTGGTGCAGTGCGTCGACGATATGGCCGGGCAGCGCCGCCATCTTCGGGTCGAAGAACTCCGCGAAGTCGGTGTTCGCGTCGTCGCCGCGGTACCCCAGGTAGGAACTCCCGGCCATCAGACACGGCCCATCCAGCTGTGGAAGCGGCCGTTCGGGTCGTACTCGGCGCGGACCCGATCTAGCTTCGCCATGGCCTCGGGGGTGGCGAACGGCGCCGGGCGGTGGCCGAGGTTCTCGTCGGCCAACTGGATCCCGCTCTGCAGGTGCTCCATCGCGGCCATGTTGGATCGTGCCCAGTCGCCGTACTCTTCGTCGTCCGCGGGGTCCTCCCACACGCCGTAGAGCGCGAGGTAGATCTCGTCTTCGAGGCTGTAGGCCATGTCCTGCCGCTGCGGCGACGGCCCCCAGTTCAGCCACAGGAAGTGCGACGGGTGCGGCGGCATGGTCTCCAGGATGCGGGTGATCCCCGGCATGAGCTCGTCGGCCGATGCCGACGTCCACATGTTGTCTGCGGTGTAGCGGTGGTTGTCGGGATAGTTGCTCATGATGCCCGCGTACCAGGTTTCCATGTCGGCGAGTGCGTACGGCACGGCCGCGATGGCCTTGTCCCGCACCGGGCAGGTCTCCAGCAGCGCGAGCGCCTCGATCGCGTCTTGTTCCGCGTCGGCGAAAACCGGTGAGGCGAAGACGATTCCGGGCGCCTTCAGTCCCATCCCCGGCACGGACGTCGATGCGGCGATCTGCAGTTCCACCCGCCGGTCGACCTCCGCGCTGATCGACCGCGCCCACGGGTAGATCTCGTCGGCCAGTTCCATCGGGTAGACGTAGAGGCTGCTGCCGCAGACGGCGGGTTTCTTGTAAAGCTTGAGATGGAACGCGGTGACCACGGCGAAGAACCCCGGACCGGAACCCCTTGCGGCCCAATAGAGATCGGGGTGGTTGTCGGCGTCGATGTGCAGCTTCTCGCCGTCGGCGGTGACGACGTCGATCCCGATGACACTTTCGCACGCCGGTCCGAGCACGCGGCTGTTCCAGCCGTAGCCACCCTGCAGCAGATAGCCGCCGATGCACACGCCCCTGCAGTGCCCGGCGGGGAAGAACAGGTCGTGCTCCTCCAGGATGCCCGCGAGAACGCTGCCGCCCACGCCGGGCCCGACGACCGCGGTGCCGGCGTCGAGGTCGATCTCGCAGGCGTTGAAGTCGTGCATGTCGAGCAGGACGCCGCCGCCGCGCACGTGGTTGCCTGACCAGCTGTGCCCGCCGGATCGGATGCCGATCTGCAGGTCCTGCTCGGTGGCGTAGCGGACGGTGGCGACCACGTCGTCGACATCGGTCGCCCGGACGACGACGTCGGGGTAGCGCTGCGGGGTGCGGGCGTTCCACACGGTCCGGGATCGGGCCTGCTCATACCCGTCGTCGTTGCGGAAGAAGTGTCGTGTCGGCAGATCCATCTCGCCCTCCGAGAGATTCTTATACCGGATCTTGGTGGTCCGTACAGCGGATCAATATAGTGACGGGATGGCGGCGACGGGCGAGAACGACCAAATTGACGGCAGTGATAGTCGGGAGGACGGACTGCAGGTCCTGCGCCGGGCCGCCGCTGCTCTCGACGAGATCGCGACCGCTCCCGGACGGCTGCGTCTGGTCGATCTCGGCACCAACCTCGGCCTCGCGAAGTCGACCGCGCGCCGCCTTCTCGTGGCATTGGTCGATGTGGGTTTTGCGGCGGTGGAAGACGGTGGACGCTATCGCCTCGGGGACCGGTTGCTGGGCCTGGCGAGCGCGGACGGCGCCAACCTCGCGGCGCTGTTCCGACCGGTGATCGAGCGGGTCGCCGCGGCCACCGAGGAGACGGTCGACCTTTCGGTGCTGCGCGGCAAGCAGATGTGGTTCATCGACCAGATCGAGTCGGCGCATCGACTGCGCGCGGTGTCGGCTGTCGGCGAGCGGTTTCCGCTGCACGTCACCGCCAACGGTAGGGCAGCGCTCCAATTGCTCGACGACGCGACGGCGAGCGTCTCGGAGGTCGCGTACGACCGCGACGAACACACCGCCGGGATCTCGGCCGCCGGCATTGCCACCCGGCTGTCGAGCGGACACATCGTGGCGATCTCGGTACCCGCGCCGAGCGAGCGCTTCCGCGCCCACGAATCGGTGATCGTGTCCGCGCTTCGGGAGGCGGCGGCCGACCCTGCCTGGATCAGCTGATAGCCGCTGCTATTCGACGACGGCGATGGCGAAGCCGTCCCAGCCTTTCGTGCCCACGGTCTGGATCGCGGCGGTGTCGAGCCGCGGGTGGGCGCCCATCATGTCGAACATCGCACGGACCGCCGCAGCCTGTTCGTCGCCCGGCTGCGGGTCGAGCACGCGGCCCCGGCGGGCGATGTTGTCCACGACGATGACGGTGCCCGGCCTGCCGAGCGAGATCGCCCATCCGACGTAGGCGACGTTGTTCTCCTTGTCGGCGTCGATGAACACCAGATCGAACGGCTCGCGGCCGGCGAGCTCGGGCAGCGAGTCCAGCGCCGCCCCGACCACGATCTCGACCCGGTCGGCCACGCCCGCGTTTTCCAGGTTCTGCCGGGCGACCTCGGCGTGGGCGGGTTCGTATTCGAGCGTCACGACGGCACCGTCCGGCCCGACCGCCCGCGCCAGCGAGATGGTGCTGTAGCCGGCGAGCGTGCCGATCTCCAGCACGCGGCGCGCACCGGAGATCCGCACCAGAAGCGACAGCATCTTGGCGTGCTGGGCGGACACCTCGATGGCAGGCATGCCCGCGGCGTCGGCGGCCTCCCGGGCCGCGCGCAGCGCATCGTCCTCGCTGTGCAAGACGCGGGTGAACAGTTCGTCGAGCGCGGTCCATTCCGGGGACGTCACGGCGTCGACGGTACTCGCGAAACTGCAGGGTGCGAGCGCCCAGTCAGCCGACGACCTTGCGCAGCCGCGTGCCGCGCTGATACGCGAGCACCATCGGATCGCGGCCTGGCTTTGTCGGTTCGGAGGTGAGCACCACTCTGGGCTCGTCGCCGTAGGCCATCGTGTGTACGTGCTCGACCGCCGCGACGCGGAACACCTGGGGATTCGGATCGTCGTCGCTCGTCATCAGCAACTCGTCGCCCTGCACGACGTCCTCGACGGCCACCTGCGTCGTCTCCACTACCGCACCCCCTCTTTCGCATAGACGACCCGCAACACGTGAGCCACCTCTGCACCCATCACAGCACCAACGAGCTCGGTGTACACGGCGACGAACTCGGGGCCGTGCGGCGGGTCGGCGTCGACAAGATGGTGCGCGATCTCGTGCAGGATCACCAATTCCCGCAACGCCCAAGCACTTCGGCCCTCCGGCACCGCGATCGTCGCCGCGTTCTCGGTGCGTTCGTAGTGCGCGGCCGTGACGCCACGACGTGGCCGGACCCGCAGCGGCGTCGTCGCGGGCCAGCGCTCGCGGACGGCGGGATGGGCCAGTACCTGCTCGACATAGGCCGCGACAGACTGCACCGAACCGAACCGGGCCTCCGGCGGCAGCGTCAGCTGGGTTCCGAAGAAGTCGACCACGGGATTGCCGCGCTCGGCGGCGCGGTCGAACATGGTCCGCACGAACCCCTCTGCGGCGTAGACCTTTGTACGCTGCGCGTCCCGGGTCATCGCTCCAGTGCTGACCTGGCCCCGGCAAGCTCGGTGCCACCGCCGAGCCGAGCCCGCCGGCCAGCCCGGTCGCCCGCGCGACGCGCTTCCGACGAATACCCCGCTGTCGCGCTGGTTGCGCGCCACGTGCCGCGCGCCTTCGACGTCTGCCGGTAGTAGTCCTTGAGCTCGAGATCCTTGTTGCGCAACGCGATCGCCGTACCCGGGATGCTGGCGGGCCCGCTCTTGGCCTCCTGCTGCGCCTGCTCGCGGGCTTCGGCCAGACGCTGACCCACCCGCGCACCGAACGCCAGCTGGAAGTTGATGCGCGCCGTGATGGTCGGGGTCGGCTTGTGCGCACCCGTCGCGAGGTAGTCCTTCGATGCCCGCACCATCTGCATGACGAGGCTCGTGTACAGGGTGTGGCTGGCGTCGATGTCCTCGCCGAACCCGTAGGCGTACACGAACGTCGAGTTCGACGCGATGTCGCACTTGACGTCGTTGGCCGCCGCGATGACCACGAACAGCTGCACATAGGTGCGCAGCCCGCGGGCACCCGGCTCGCCGATGGTGATGGTGCGCTGCACCGGTGCCTGCGCCTTGGTGCGCTTGTCGCCGTGGCTGCGGGCGACGGCCAGGTCGATGGAGGTGACGGTGGCCAGCCGCTGCGCAGCCGCCATGAAGGCCTCGGCCTCGTGCGGGTTGTCGGTGCCCTCGGCCTGGCGCAACAGCGCCGCGATACGGGACAGCATCTTTTCGTCGGTGCTCATGACAGCGAGGTTAGGAATTCTCTACGACGTTTCACTGGCCGCCAGTATCCCCCATCCCCACACCAGCTTTCATCCCCAGCGCGACGGATCACTTCTTGACGAAACCGTCCAGCGCGGTGACCAGCTGCCCCGAGAGCGGGTCCTGCTTGGCGTAGTTGGCGATGTTGTCGGTGGGGTCGTCGCGGAGCACATGGTTGACGCCCTCGAGCTGCACGAGTGTCACGTCGGTGTGCGCCAGTGCGTCGACGAGGGGCGCCACGGCGTCGCAGCGCGCCTGGCTGTCGGAATCCGAGCACGTGACCAACACGGGGGTGCCCGGAGGGATCGCGGCGGCGAGCGCCAGCGGGTCCACCTTGTCGGCTTCGATGACGGCCTTGATGTTGCCCGCGTTCACGATCGAGTTCAGCCCGTCGGGCAGTTTGTCCGAGACGGTGCCCCTGGTGCGGATCTCCTGCACCGCCGCCTGCCACGTCGCGACCGTCTCCGGCGACCCGTCGGCCTTCACCCGGTTGGTGATGATGTCGAGGTAGCGTCCCGGCAGCGGTTGAAAGAGGCCGAGCGAGTGGATCTTCGGGGCGCCGGGCGACGTGTCGCCGGCGAGCGCCATCGCGTGGATGGTGCCCTCCCCCAGCGCGTACACCGAGATCCTCTCGGGGTCGGTTGCCGGGCGCTCGGCGAGGAACGTCACCGCCGCCTTGGCGTTCGAGGTGTACACGGAACTGACCACGTCGGCGGGTCGGTCCTTGAACGGCCCCAGCCCGGTGCGTCCCGTCCCGACCTTGTCGTAGCGCAGGCTTGCGACGCCGCGGTCGGACAGCAGTTCGGCGAGCATGCGCATGTTGCCGATCGGACCCGCCACGACGTTGTCGCCGTTGCGGTCGGTGCCCCCACTCTCGGAGATCAGCAGCGCCGCAGGCGCGGGTTGTCCTTCAGCGCGGTACCGGTACGTGCCGTGCATCGTCAGCCCGTCGGCCTCGAACGTCACGTCCTCGTCGGTCCACGTCGGCTGCGCGTCGGAGCTGTCGTCGGACGAACATCCCGCGACCAGCAGCAGGAGCGAAAGTAGTAGCGCAGTAAGCGTTTTCACAGTTTCGACTCGATCCATGACGTCACGTCGTCGAGCACCACGGCCTGCTCCGGTTCGTTGAACACTTCGTGGTAGAGACCCGGATACACCTTCAGGTGCACGTCGGTGGACCCTATGCACTCGACCAGGCGCCTGCTGCCCGCGACGGGGATCAGCTTGTCGTGGTCACCGTGCACGACGAGCAGCGGCGCAGTGATGGCGGCGGCCCGCTGGGGCATCGTCTCGCCGACCCCGATCAGCGCACGGCCGACGCCGGCGGGAAGCTTGCCGTGATGGACGAGCGGGTCGTTCTCGTAGGCCGACACCACCTGCGGATCGCGTGACACCGCGTCGGCGGGCAGGTCCTCGACCGGCAGGCCCGGCGCGAGCCTGCCCACCACCTTCGCCAGCAGCTTCTTCGACGGCGAGATGTCCGCCTGGGCGTTGACCGCGGGCCCCGACAACACCATGGCGTCGTAGTCGTCGGGATGCTCGACGCCGTAGGTGAAGACGATGCCGCCGCCCATGCTGTGGCCGAGCACGATCAGCTTGAGGCCGGGGTGCTCCGAACGGGCGATGCCGACGAGGGTGTGGAAGTCGGCGGTGTACTCGGTGATGTCGCGGAGGTAGACGCGCTTTCCGCCGGAGCGGCCGTGTCCGCGGTGGTCGAGTGCGTAGGTGACGAGGCCGGCGTCGGCGAACCGTGCGACGACGTGGTCGTAGCGGCGGGCGTGTTCGGCGTAGCCGTGCGCCAGGACCACGACCCCGCGAACAGGAGCCTCCGGCGCCCACACGTCGTAGACGATCCGGACGCCGCCGATGCCGTCGAAACTGCGTTCGGTGTGGGTCACGGCCATGTCAGGGAGACTATCGGGCAGCCCTGGACCACAGCCGTGCGCGCAGAGCCGAATGTGTCACACCCGGTGCGTAAGCTGCTTTTCGTGACCGTCTTGGCTCTCGACGAAGGCAGTGCCGAGGACGCATTTCTCGCCGATGCGCAGAAGTACCGGCGCGAACTGCTGGCGCACTGCTACCGGATGACCGGATCGCTGCACGACGCGGAAGACCTGGTCCAGGAAACGTATCTACGCGCTTGGAAGTCGCACAAGAACTTTCAGGGCAAATCATCGGTACGCACGTGGCTGTACCGGATCGCCACCAATACCTGCCTCACGTCGCTGGAGGGCCGCAAGCGCCGGCCGCTGCCGACGGGGCTCGGCGGGCCTGCATCTGACCCCAACGACGACATCACGGCGCGCCACGAGGTCGCGTGGCTGGAGCCGCTGCCGGATTCCCCTCATGAGGACCCGTCGGACCCGTCGGTGATCGCGGAGTCCCGCGAGTCGGTAAGGCTCGCGTTCATCGCGGCGCTGCAGCATCTGTCGCCGCGGCAACGGGCGGTGCTCGTGATGCGCGAAGTGCTGCAGTGGAAGGCGGCCGAGGTCGGCGAGGCCATCGGCGCCTCGACCGCCGCGGTCAACAGCCTGCTGCAGCGGGCTCGCGCCCAGCTTGACGAAATCCAGCCCACCCGCGACGAGGAGCCCGCGCCGCCGGAGTCACCCGAGGCGGCCGATCTGCTCGCGAAGTACATCGCGGCGTTCGAGGCCTACGACATGGACCGACTCGTGGAGCTGTTCACCGCCGACGCGGTGTTCGAGATGCCCCCGTTCGACGGCTGGTACCAGGGGCCTGCGGACATCGTCACGTTGTCGAAGAACCACTGTCCCGCCGAAGGGCCGGGGGATATGCGGTTCCTGACGACAACAGCCAATGGCCAGCCCGTCGCCGCGCTGTTCATGCGCAACCCACAGACCGGCCATCACGAAGCGTTCCAGTTGCACGTTCTCGACATCCGCCCCGGGGGCATCGCGCACGTGGTGGCTTTCAAGGAAGACGGGTTCTTCGCAAAGTTCGGCCTTCCCGACGCCCTCTGAGGGTCAACCGCCCGCGCGCAGCCGGTTGAGTACCGCGTCGATCGCGACGCCGAACGCGCGTTGCTCGGCCTTGGACAACCCGTCGAACACCACGGTGCGGACGAGGTCGACGTGACCCGGTGCGGCGGTCCGCAGTGCGGCCAGCCCGGCGTCGGTGAGCGTGACCGTCGCCCCGCGACGGTCGTCGTCGTCGCCTTCGCGATCGACGAGTCCGCGCCCGCGCATCCGGCGCAACTGATGCGACAGCCGGCTCTGCTCCCAGCCGATCAGCTCACCGAGTTCGTTGATGCGCATCGACCCGCGCTCCGACAGTGCCACGAGCACGTCGTAATCGGACAGCGACAGCTCGCAGTCCTGCTGGAGTTGACGGTGCATCGCGGTGTGCAGCCGGCTGGTCATTGCGAGGTAGTCGCGCCAGATCCGCTGCTGCTCGTCGGTGAGCCATTCCATGCGGTCCAGCGTAGCGCCGGAATACATGACACATCATGCATGTTGTCGAGTGCACGGCAGCCACCTAGGCTGACAGGGACTCCCGAGGAGTGATCGCTCATGACCACCGCCCCCAGCATCGTCGACGTCCGGCGTGCCGACGATCGCGCCAAGACCAAGATCGCGTGGTTGGACTCCAAGCATTCGTTCTCGTTCGGCGGGCACTACGAACCCGACAACACCCATCACGGCCTGCTGCTGGTCAACAACGACGACATCGTCAAGCCCGGCAGCGGTTTCGACACCCACCCGCACCGCGACATGGAGATCGTGACGTGGGTGCTGCGCGGCTCCCTCGTGCACCAGGATTCGACCGGCCACTCGGGTGTCATCTATCCCGGCCTGGCGCAGCGGATGTCGGCCGGGCGCGGGATCCTGCACTCGGAGAAGAACGACTCGTGGACGCTGACCGGTCAGGAAAGCCACAGCGAGCCAGTGCATTTCGTCCAGATGTGGGTGGTTCCCGACGAGTCGGGGATCACGCCCGGCTACCAGCAGCTCGAGATCGACGACGAACTCCTGCGCGGCAACCTGGTGACCATCGCGTCGGGGATGCCCGAGCACAGTGACGCCGCGGCCATCTCGATCCGAAACAAGTACGCGGCGTTGCACGGAGCGCGGCTCGAGCCGGGGCAGAGCGTCGAGCTCCCCGAGGCGCCGTACCTGCACCTGTTCGTGCCGAGGGGCGAGGTCGTCCTCGAAGACGCGGGTGCCCTGCGCGAAGGCGACGCGGTGCGGTTCACCGCCTCCGGCGGCCAGCGCGTGACAGCCACCGAACCTGCCGAGATTCTAGTCTGGGAGATGCATGCGGGACTTGCTGCGGCATAACCGAATTCCTGTCCTGGTCCTGAGTGCGACGCTGCTCGCCGGTTGCACCGGCGGGCAGTCCACTCAGTCGCCGCCGTCCTCAGCGGATTCCCCGAGTTCGACATCGGCCGCGGCGCCACCGACGGGCGCGGCTCCGGTGACAGTTGAGGTACCGGACGATCTCGCGGACGCGCCGTTCGATGAACCGCGCCAGGCCACGGTGCCGCAGGGGTGGACGTTGTCGGTGTGGGCACGGACGTCGCGGCCGCGGCTGATGGCGTGGACGCCCGACGGCAGCCTGTTGGTGTCGGTACCCAGCGCCGGCCGGGTGCTGAAGTACACGCCCGGAGCCGACGGGCCGCCCGAAGAGTCGGTGCTGCTCGACGGTCTCGACGAGCCGCACGGGCTGGCCTTCGCGGGCTCGATCCTGTATGTGGCCCAGAGCGATCAGGTCGACGCGTACGACTACGCCGCGGGGGCGACCACGAATCCGCGGACCGTGGCGGGCGGCCTGCCGGATGACCGCAGCCCCGATCTTCGCGGTGCGTACTCGCATGTGCTCAAGAGCGTCGCCGTCGGACCCGACGGCGCCGTCTACTTCTCCATTGGTTCCACGGGAAACATCTCCGAACAGGACCGCACCGCGACGCCGCCCCGCGCGACGATCATGCGGGTGCCACCGGGCGGCGGACCCGCCGAGCCGTTCGCCACCGGAGTGCGCAACGGCACCGGACTGGCCGTCGCTCCGGACGGTGCGCTCTGGACGGCCAACAACGGTCGCGACAACGTGCAGTTTCCCGAGCCGGGACCCTCCTACGGCCAGGTGCTTCCCGAGTACGTCGGCGAGAACCCGCCGGAACAGATCGCGAAGCTGACGCCCGGCCGTGAATTGGGCTGGCCGTACTGCAACAACGTAGGCGGGCCGGCTGATCTGCCGTTCATCCGCGACGTGCAGACCAACCCGGACGGCGAGAAGATGGATTGCGCTGCGCTGCCCGCGGTCGAGCAGAGCATGGGCGCACACTCGGCGCCCCTCGGCCTGAGCTTCGTCGACGGCGAACTTCCCGAGCCGTACGCTCGCGGCGCCCTCATCGGCGTCCACGGGTCCTGGAACCGGCAACCGCCGCGCGAGCCCGAGGTGTCGTTCTATCCGTGGCAGGACGGTGGGCTCGGCAACCAGCAGACGCTCGTCGGCAACTTCCAGGCCGAGGACGGGTCACGCTGGGGCCGTCCCGTGGCCGCCGTCGCCGGCCCCGACGGCGCGGTCTACATCACCGATGACGCGGCCGACGCGATCTACCGGCTGGCGCCTCCGGCCTGACCGGTCGTCGGTGCGAGCGTGTTGAGCACCGACGACATCTGCCGCTCGGTGTCACCGGCCAGCTTCTCGAAGACGAGCTTCATCACGGGGCTCAGAAGCCTTGCGGTGCCCAGCATTTCAAGATCAGCGACATAGGTGATGACGGAGCCCGAGCCCTGTGCGTCGACGGTGATCGTGTCGACGGTGCGGGAGGACTGGTTCTCTCCGACGAAGACCACCTGGTGATCGGACAGTTCTTCGAGCTTGTAGGTCAGCTCGGTCCTCACCCCGAGAAACTTCGACACGTTGTGCCAGTAGGCGCCTTCGGCGACCGGGCCCCGGTCGATGCGCTCGCAGGACTGCGTCCCCGGATCCCACTGCGTCGCGTGCTCGAAGTCCTTGAGGTAATCGATCACTTTCTCCGGCGGCAGGCTGACGGTGAAGGTGCGAGAAACGGAAGGCATCTAGGGCGGTTACCCGATCTTCAGCAAACTCACCCCATCACGAGGTCAGTGGTGCGAGCCACGCGGCGATGTCGCGTGCGATCGGGCCGGACTCCAGCCGGAACGACTGCAAGGGCCCGATCAGCGGCTCGTCGAAACCGGCGAACCACAACCCCGGCGCTGCGGCCGGCAACCCGTTGACCACCGGCTTGCCGTCGTCGTCGAGCAGGTCGAGGTGGCCCACCAGCGGCTCCAGACCGTGCTCGAAGCCCGTTGCGGCGATCACGGCATCCGGGGTGATCGCGGAGCCGTCCGCCAGCACGACCTCGTCCCCGTCGAAGGCGGTCACGGAGGGCACGATCGCGATGCGCCCCTCGCGCACGCGAGGAACCAGCTCGTCGCCGAGCGTCGGGATCTGATCCTGCTCGAGCAGCGCGGTGTAGATGCCCTGCGGCGGGGGCGGCAGTCCCGCGTCGGACAGGTCGCCGAACCAGAGCCGCCGCATCACGGCGGCGGCGCCGTCGAGCACCGGTACCGGCAATTTGCCGAAGGCCGGGCTGAACGCGTCGACGGGGATTCCTGCCGCGGCCCGCGGCACCAGATGTGGCGGGGTACGCACGGCCATGCGTACGCGGGCGGCGACGTTGTCACTCAACTGCAGCGCGATGTCGGTCGCCGAGTTGCCCGCCCCGACCACCAGCACGTCCTTGCCGGCGAACGGCCACGCATTGCGGTAGTGCGCCGAATGCAACAGCTCGCCGGTGAAGGTGTCGAGCCCGTCCCATGCCGGATACGTCGGGGTGTGGTAGTTGCCTGTCGCAACAACCACCGCGGCGCACCGCACCAGCGCGTCGTCGGTGCTCAGCAGCCACTCGGCGCGGTCGCGATCGATGCGGGATACGTTGCAGCCGAACGCCACTGGTATCCGCTGCCGCCGCACGTAGTCGTCGAAGTAGTCGACCATCTCGTCGCGTTTGGGCCAGCGCCCGTACCGCGCCGGGATGCGCTGGCCCGGCAGATGCGACCAGAACCCGCAGGTGTTGAGGCGGAACCCGTCGTAGCGGGCACGCCATGTCGAGGCGGGAGCCCCGGCGCGGTCGATGACGAGGGCGTCGACACCCTGGTCGTGTCGCAATCGCTGTGCGATCGCCAACCCGCAGGGCCCGGCGCCGACGACGACCACCTTCTCCGCAGTCGCCATCGGCTACGGCAGCCGTCTGGTGGTGAGCAGCCCTTCGGTGAGATCGCGCTGCAATTGCTCGAGCATCGAACGCCGCCGCAACGGCGGGCTTTCGGCGTGCGCCTCCTGGGCCACGCCGTGGATGACATCGGCGAGGGCGTCGACCGACGACCACGTGGGGCTCCAGTCCAGCAGTTGCTGTGCCCGTGAGCTGTCCAGCAGCGGGACGGTGAACGCCATGTCCAGCCAACCGCGGTCGATCGGCTGCAACCGCGCCCGCCAGCTCAGGTCGACCAGCGGCCCCAGCAATGCAGAGGGTACATGGATCGCCCTGGCTCGCAGCACCTTCGCCACATCGTCTCGGGTCAGCGGGGGCTCGGCCGCCAGGTTGAACGCCCCGGCTGCCCGGCGCTCCACGACGCGCACGATCGCGTCGCCCACGTCGTCGGAGTGGATGAGCGGTATGCACAACCGCCGGTCCAGCGGGAGCAACGGCAACAGCGGAACCGCCAGCATCGGCACGTATCCGGGAAGCGCGTAGCGCATCAACCCGCTGGCGGCCACACGTTGCACGATGAAACCCGGCCGCATGCGCGCGACCGTGACCCCGGATGCGCCGTGTTTCTGTTCGTAGACGTCGAGCAGCTTCTCGGCCTCGGACTTGTCGCGGCTGTAGGGCGACGACGGGATACCGGTGGTCGGCCACGACTCGTCGACCCTGCGGCCGTAGCTTCCGGCCGCGTAGGTCCCGACGGACGACATGTGCACCAGTTGTCCCACGCCGGCGGCGTGTGCCGCCTCCACGACCGCCGCTGTGCCACCCACCCCGGTCTGGTGCAGATAGCTGGTGTTGCGCGTCGGCTGGAAACCCCAGGCCAGGTGAACAACGGCGTCGGCGCCGTCGAACACTGCTCGGAGTTGTTGTGTCGCTTCGGATTTGGCGAGGTCGAGACCGTGCCACGCGACCCGGCGGTACTCGCCGACCGGTTCCGGTGGCCGGCGCACGACGCCGACGAGGTCGTGGTCGGCATCGCTGCCGGCCAACCGGCGCAGCAGTGCGGTACCGACGTTGCCGGACGCTCCGGTGATGACGATCCTCATGACGTCCTTGCTACCCGCTGCGGGGTCGGCTACACGCAACCGGCGATCGTTCCTCGCCGGCCTCCGGGTACAGCAAAGGGCGCAGCGACCGGCTCGGAACCATCCTGTGATGCCCCTGTGACGAAAGTTGACAGTGTGTCTACTGCGGTTACTGTTATCAGTCCTGGTCCGAATTTTCCGATGGGAGCCGCCGGTGACGACTCCGACCGCAAACTTCCGGCGCCTCGTCTCGGGCACGCGGTCCGTCTTCGCGGTGACGATGTGTGCGCTGCTCGCATGGATCGTCGCCGCACCGACCGCGCAGGCCGCCAGTGCGCGCGAGCTTCTCGCCGCTGCCATCGCGAACACCAAAGGCTCGTATCTGGTCTACAACTTCGGGGGCGGCTTCCCTGCGCCGATGCTCAACGCTGCCGGCAATTGGTACGAGCTGAACAACGGCGGGCGGCTGATGATCATCACGTCGGCGTCGCAGCGGCTCGCGCCCCGTCTGCTCGCCGATTCCCACGCCGGCTATCAGGCCCGCTGCGAAAGGGATCCCCGCGCTCGCACGTCCGAGGGACTGCTCCAGGCGTCCGAGACCTTCTCGCCCCTGGAGGCGTGGCAGGCGCTCGGCCAGCCCACGATCGCGATCAACGCCAACTTCTTCGACGTGCGCGGCCAGCGGGGCGGCTCGTGGAAAACGACCGGGTGCAGCTCACCGCTGGGCGCCTACGTCGACAACACCCGCGGCCTGGGCCGGACCAACGCCGCCGTCACGGGCACCCTTGCCTATGCGGGCAAGCAAGGCCTCTCGGGCGGTGACGAACACTGGATGGCGCTGTCCACGATGATCATCCCCGTCCAGGGCGCACCGTTCGTGGTGCCACCCAGAAGCGACGACGACTTCGACGCCGCCACCCCTGTCGTCACCCGGCTCCTCGACGACGGCACCCGATTCGTTGCCGTCGCGGGCCTCGGCCTGTTGGCGCCGGGCGAGACGGGACAGCTCAACGATCCCGGTCCCAGCGCGGCACGCACCGCGATCGCCTACGTCCGAGATCGCGACGAGATGTACGTGTTCCAGGGCGGCAGCTACACCCCCGACCAGATCCAGGATCTGTTCCGCGGCCTGGGCAGTGACACCGCGGTGCTTCTCGACGGCGGTGGGTCCTCGGCCATCGTGCTGCGGCGCGACACCGGCGGCATGTGGGCAGGCGCGGGCTCGCCCCGCGGTTCCTGCGACACGATGGCGGTGCTGTGCGACTCGCGGGAGCGCGCCCAGCCGGCGTGGCTCGCGTTCAACTGAGCCCACCTAGAGCCGGCATGCGCTGATGGCGGCGGCGCGCGTCTGCGCGAGATATCCGGAGCCGAACAGCACCACGTGCGCGAGCAGCGGATACAGCTGGTGTAACCCGATACGGCCTTGCCAGCCCTCCCGTAGCCGATGCTCGGATTCGTAGCCGCCGATCACCGCGTCCAGATGCGGGCAGCCGAACAACGCGAGCATTGCGAGGTCGGTCTCCCGATGTCCACCGTGAGCTGCCGGGTCGATCAGCACCACACCCTCTGGTGTCCACATGACGTTGCCGCTCCACAGATCCCCGTGCAGCCGGGCGGGCAGCTCGTCGTCGTCGAAAACGCCTGCGCTACAACGTCTCATCACCTCCTCCACAGCGGCGCGCGTTTCCGTGTCGAGCTCTGCGCGCGCAGCCATCGGGACCAGTCGGTGCTCGGCGTAGAAAGCACCCCAGGAGGATTCGTCGTCATAGGTCATCGGAAGCGGCTCGTGCAGCGGACCGAAGAACCCGGGTCCTGCCCAACCGGACGGCGGCGCCCCGAAGCCGTTCGCGCCGGCGTCGTGGGTGCGGGCCAGGCGTGCGCCGAAGCCACGGGCCGCATGCGCGGTGGGCGCAGACGGCGCCAACCGTTCCAGCGTGAGCGACGCCTCGTCGACCGCGAGGACCGTTGCACACGGCACCCCGCCGTCAGCCTCCGCGAGCCACCGCAAACCGGCGGCCTCACACGCGAAAAAACCCTTGGGAGCGCGAGGATTACGCTTGACGTACGCCACCCCACTCACTCCGGGGGCCGGCCGAACCAGAAGACGGCAGCGCTGACGGCCACGACCGCCGCGGCCATTCCGATGATCGGCGCCACGGTGAACCGCGTCAACGTCGCACCCACGAGTGCGCCGAAACCCATCGTCGCGACGACGGCGATGCGTAACGGCTGCCGCGCGCCGGTGCCGCCCGCCAGCTTGCTGTCCACGCCGATGCCGACGATCGTGGAGGTCAGCACCGTCGTCGTCAGCTCTTGGATGCCGAACTGCCGCGCGGTCGAGTGCTGAATACCGAAAGCTGTTGCCAGGCCCGCGATCAGCACCAGTTTGGTGTCATCGTGGTAGTGCAGCACGCCTGTACCGCTCAGGATCGCCAGCACGACGAGCAGCACGGCCTCGACGCCGAGAGCCGTCGCGATCCACACCCGCACGTCGCCGCTGAGGTGCCGCACCAGCCGGCCGCCCAGGATCGTGCCCGACAGGAAGCAGGTGAAGGCCACCACCGCGGCGGTGAGGTCGACGACGGTGTGGGACGCGAACCAGAAGCCGAGAAACACCACGTTCCCGGTCATGTTCGCGACGAACACGTGGCCGAGCACGAGCACGCTGACGGCATCGATCAGCCCCGTCGTGAACGTCAGCAGCAGGAGCGCGGTCTCCGTCTGCCGTTGCGATACCGGCGAGGCGATGGCCACAGCAGGCAGGCTAGAGCTGAGGTGTCAGATCGAACGACGTGATGGTGGACATCCTGGTGATGCGCCATTCGCCGCCGTCGCGCTGCATCGTCAGCCGGTATGACAGGTACCGCAGTGCGGGGATGTTCTTGGTAACGGGACTGGTGGCCACCGAGTTCGTGTACACCAGCGCGGTGGCTTCGGTCGGAATCGACGGAGGCGACACGGATTCGACAGCCGCGCCCATCACCTGGGTCGTGTTGGTGACCTGAGCCTGCTTGTTCGGCTCGACGATCGCGTCGATGTAGCGGCGGTACTCGTCGGCGAAATCGCCGCCCAGGAACACGGTCGCACGGTCGGCCAGCGTGTTCATGTCGTCAGGTGTGTAGGTCCACAACGCGGTGATCGCGTCGGTGGCGGTGCGGGCGATGTCCAGCTTGGTCGCGACCAGTGCACGCTCGGCCAGATAGGGCTGGACCATGGCTCCCGCGAATGCGCTCGCGCCGATGAACACCACCGAGGCGGCGGCCGCGGCCGCGATCATGCCCTTGCTCGCGGGACGGTGCGGCACCATGACAGCCGGCTCCTCGGAGGCCGGTTCCTCTGCTGCCTCGTCGACTGAGTCCTCGGAAGCCTGCTCCTCGGACACTTCCGCGGTCTCGGTCTCCGCCTCATCCGGCTCCGGCTGTGCCGGTTCGGCTTTGGCGGCGCGGGCAGCCTTGCCCATCGGCGCTTTGGGAGCCTCGGCCGCGGGCGCGGTGTCGACGACCTCGCGCGCCTCGATCCCTGGCTCCTCGGCCGTGCGCTTCGAGCGACGCCAGGAGAACCGCCGACGCGGCCGATCGGCAGTGGCGTGGTCCTCGGTGGTCAGATCACCTGAACCAGGTTGCTGATCTTCCACTGCTGCCCTTCCTTGATAGTCGTTGCCAGCCAGCGACTTCCGCTCTCCATCGTCGACTTGCCGTCGGGCGTCTTCGACGTGACCTTGGTGGCGATCAGCACCTCGGCGCTACCGTCGTCGTGCCATCGCTGCACCCCGGCCGAAAGCACCTCGCCGGTGCTCGGTTCGGATTGGGCGACCTGCACCAGGATCTCGTTGATGCGTGCCGAGAAGTTCTTCGCGAACTCGCCGGTGGCCTGCGCGGTGATGCGGTCGGCGTATGCGTTGGCGTTGAACGGATCCAGGCTGGTGTACATCACCATGAACTCGCTGGTGTAACCCAGCGCCGACGCGTTCTTGACCGCGGCCCGACGGTCCTCCTCGTGCCGGACGAGCATGAAGCTGCTGCCGGCGATCGCGGCCGCGATCAGCAGGGCCGACAGTATCGAGATCACGGGAAGTCCCCACCGCGCAGGGGGTTTCGGGGCCGACCGGAAGTAGCCGGGGTCGACGGAGTCTGCGTCGGTACCGGTGAAATTGCGACGCGGGCTCACTGGCCGGCCTGATTCATGAGCGGCTTCTTCAGCACCGTCAGGTTCGCGACGCGCCACTGCCCGTCGGAGGACTTGTCGAAGTTCACGACGACCGTGGCGGTGATGAACTTGAGGTCGTCCGGATTGTTTCCGCGCTGACCCTGCATCGCCAGGAGCATCGCCGCGTGATCCGGTGTCACCGGCGGGTTGGTCAGCACGGCGCTGTTGACGGCCCAGTATTCGTTGGTCGTCGGCGGTCCCGTCTGCACGGCTTCCTGCTGGCCGATCAACTGGTCCCGGTACCCGTCGGTGGCCAACCCCTGCGCCCTCGCGAAGTCGTCAGCCATCGTGTCGGCGCCGTAGCTCAGCATCTGTTCGACGATGCGCGGGCCCTGTTCGGCGATCTGCTGCCGCGCCCCATCCACGGCCCGCTCGTACCGGTAGACGACGCCGTAACCGAACCCGGCCGCGGCGGCCGAGAGCACCGCTGCCGCGATGAGCACCGTGGCGACGACGCGCCGCATGTTCGACGTCGGTGCGTCGACGCGAAGCACTTCGGTGCGGGTCAGCATGTCCGCGAAGGTGCGATTCCTCTTGTCCCACAACGGCCACAGCCAGCCGATGCCCAACGCGAGCGTGTCCAGCACATGCGCGACGTCGCGCGCGGTCAAGCGGACGATTCCGACCCGTTCACCATCGCGCAGGACCGCGATGCCGAACAGTGCGCGCCCCAGCGTCCACCCGAGGGCGTTCGGCAACACCAGCCGATTGACTGCCATCGCGAACAGCGTCAGTCCGCCCAGGACGGTGAACACCCAACGCTCCCAGCCGTCGGACGGCGAGGCCAGCGCCAGCAGCACCATCGTCGCGATCACGCCGAGGCCGGGCAGCACATCGACCGCGAGGGCCCCGGCCCGCGACGGCCACGACGCAGGCGCAGGCCCGGGTGTGGGCTCGTCCGCGGCGGTCGCAGGGGTGGTGTCGAGGACCGCGGTCACGAGTTGACCTGATCCAAACTGGCGATGCGGTACTGCCCCTCGTCCCATGCCATCGTCGCCCGCAGTCGGTAGCCGACCTGCTGGTCGGCGGCCTCGGAGTTGGAGATCCTGACGCGGACCGCGACGAGCACGTTGATCGATCCGTCCTCGTTGTGCCGTTCGACGGCGGCACGGAGGTCGTCGACCGCCACGGTGGCGTTGGCCGCGGAGTACGCCTCGGCGATCACGCTGCCGAACAGGCCAGCCTGAACCCCGAAGTCTCCGGTCGAACATTCGAGGATCTTCGACTGGGCCGCCGTCATCGCGGCCGTGTCGGGCGCCTGGGTCGCGGCCACGCACTCCTTGGCGGCCTGCAGCGCGGCCTCATCGGTGCGGGCCACATCGGCGGCACGCTCATTGGCACGAAGCGCGAAGATGCCTCCGGCCACGGCACCAGCGGCCAGCAGGATCAGCACGACGCAGATACCCGCCGCCCAGCCGTTGCCCAGCCGTGCGGGCCTACGCGTGTCGACCGGGGCTTCGTCCGCGGAATCCGCCTCTGTGGCGGCCGCCGACGACTCTTCTCCGACGTCTTCGATGTGGGGGGTCAGCCGGCTGGTGCCAGCATCTCCTTCCATCCGTCGTCTCCTGGGTTGCTCGAATTACCAACGTTGTATCTGACGCCGTCAGGTCCCACGACCTCGCCGCTGCTGGGGCTGTACGCCGCGGCGCTGCCCGCAGGTCCCTGCGTCGGGGTGTAGATGCACGGGTTCGGCTGCTGGCCGCTGCAGCTGACGGTACCCGAGCCCGGCGGGCTCAACGGATCACTGATCGGTGCCAGCGACGCCGGCGGGGGCAGCTCGTCGGCAGGCAACGGATTGCGGCCGTTGTTCACCGACGGGGCCGGTACCACCTGACCTGGTGCGACGCGCTGGTCACACCGCGCACCGGGGGCCGGGCAGGCGACGATCTGGTTCGGGTCGCCGTACCACGGGTTGGTGCCCAGCGGGACGTACGGCTCGTCGCTGCGGCACTCCTTCGGCGAGGCCGCCCGCTTGCCCGGCACATCGGCGC
Source organism: Mycobacterium bulgaricum (assembly GCF_041287165.2). Taxonomy (NCBI): domain Bacteria; kingdom Bacillati; phylum Actinomycetota; class Actinomycetes; order Mycobacteriales; family Mycobacteriaceae; genus Mycobacterium; species Mycobacterium bulgaricum. Next base: position 431,506 of record NZ_JBGGKV020000003.1, read on the forward strand.
ACGGGTAATTACGCGCACCGCGAACGACGTTGCCCTGGTAGTCCTTCGGGATCTTGCAGTAGACGCCCGAGGCCAGCGGCGCCGTGCTGGTGTCGGCCGGCGAGCGCCACTCCGACGCCGGGAGGAAACCGGTCAGACACGGTGGCGGCTGGTTGATGGACAGACCGAAGTGCAGCAGGCCGCCGTCCTCGAAGATCGAGCCCATCTGCAGGGCGGAACCGCCCTGCGGGAAGATCACGAACGCCTGCTCTAGCCCCTTGTTGTAGCGCTTGAGCATGTCGATCACGACGGACAGGTTCGCCAGCGTCTGCGGCAAAGAGTCACGCACGTCGGTGAACAGTCCGTTCACCTGGTCGAGCGTGGGTGGAGCCTGCTGCAGCGCGCTCCGGAGAGCGCCGTCCTGCTCGGCGGTCTGCGAAGCGATGACGTTCAGGTTCCGGGACCATTGCTCGATCGCGTCGCCGGACTGGACCTGGCTGTCAAGGATCGGTGCCGCGTTGGTGATGATGTCGTTGACCTGGGGGATGTTCTCGCGGAACCCCTCAGCGAGGTTCGTCGTCGAGTCGACGAGCCGCTGCAGGGACGGACCCAGCCCGCCCACGGCGGCCGACGTCTCGGTGAGCAGCGCGTCGATCTTCTCCTTCGGCAGCACGGCCAGGCCCTCGTTCGCGGCGTCGATCGCCGGACCGACCTCTTCGGGCACCGTGCTCTCGCTGATCGTCGAGCCCGGGCTGAAGAACCGGTCTGTTCCCGACGGCGACACCAGGTCGAGGTACTGCTCGCCGATCGCCGACACCGAGTGCACGTTCGCGATCGCGTCCACCGGGATCCTGTACTTCTCGTCGATGCTCATCGTCGCCCGCGCGCCGGTGGCGGTGGGCTCGACCTCGGTGACCTTGCCGATCTGGGTGCCCCGGTAGGTCACGTTGCCGGTGGCATACAGACCACCGGAGCGCTCCAGGTCGGCGTAGAGCGTGTACTGCCCGACGCCTGCCAGGCTGGGCAGCCGCAGGTAGTACAGGCCCAGCACCCCGACCGCGAGGATGGTCAGGATCGAGAAGATGATCAGCTGGATTTTGACGAAACGTGTCAGCATCGCTCACTCACTCCTCTCGATGAGCGGGCCGTTGGGCGCCGAGTTCGGGTTCGGCGTGAAGCGCACATCCGGGATCATCGTGTTCGGATCGCGACCCCATGCCTGCTCCAGCGCCCGCAGCATTCCGGAAACGCCTGTACCGGAGAGGAATCCGTTGTCGATCGCCGACAGCGTCAGGTCCACCGTGAGCGACACGTTCACATAATCACCGCGGACGGCCTTCGGCACGTTCGTGATACTAAAGGGCGCGGTGGGCAGCATCTTCAGGGCCCCGATCAGGTACGGCGACGATTTCGCCAGTTCCCGCAGCGGGCGCTGCAGGGTGTCGAGGTTCCTGTCGAGGTTGTCGCTTGCGGGGGCCAGCGCGTCCTCTGCGGCGCCGCTGATGCGGCCGAGTGCTTCGACGGCGTCGGCGAACAGATCGCGGGTCTCGGCGAAATGCTGTATCAGCGGCGGGAATTCGGTGAGCACCGCGTCGAGCGTCTCGTTGCGTTGCGCGACGATCGTCAACAACCGGTTCGTCGAGTCGATCGCCCGCGTGATGTCCGCGCGCTGCTGGTTCAGTTCCGCGGTGAAGGTGTCGAGACGGCCGAGGAACTCCCGGATCTCGTCGCCGCGGCCGTTGAGCACGTTGTAGATCTCGGTCTGGATCGTCTCCAGGTTCGCGACTCCGCCGCCGGTCAGGATCGACGCGATGCTCGCGAGCACCCGCTCGGTCGTCGGGAACGCCGAGGCATTCTTCAGCGGGATGGTGTCACCGGTCCGCAGCTTGTCCGGCGCCGGATCCGGAGGCAGGTCCAGCTGGACGTGCTGCGAACCCAGGAGGCTGGTCTGGCCGATCTTGGCCAGCGTGTTCGTCGGCAGCTGCACGGACTGATCGAGGTCCAGCGTCAGCGTCGCAACCCAGTTCTTCAACTCGATCGCGCGGACCCGGCCGACATAGACGTCGGCGACCCGCACCCGGCTGTTGACGTTGAGCGCCAAGGTATCCGGCATCTGGACGTAGATGGTGGTGGCTCCCGACCCCGTGCCGGGCCCGCCCGGCAGCGGGACGTTGGCGATACCCTTCCACGACCCGCAGGACGTGAGGACTACCGCCGCGGCCCCGAGCGCGACGGCACTCCTGGCGACCTTGGTCAGCCTGTTCATCGCGTACCTCCAGCTTCGGCAGGCAGCAGCGGACCCGACGGCGCCGCGGGCGCGGGGCCGGGTGCCGGCGCAGCTGCGGGCGCGCCGAGGGGACTTCCACCACCGGGGATCACCCCGGGGGCGGGCGCCGGCGGGGGACCCGGCTGCGGGTACCACGGCGGCGGCAACGGATTGTTCTGGTCGAACGCGTTCGGCGGACCGGGCAGGTTCCCGTTGCGCGTCGTCCCGAAGGCCGGCGGAGCGGCGGGCGGCACGATGTCGGGCCCGCCCATCAGCTCGGCCAGCGACTCCGGAGTGAGCATGTTGGCGGTGAACGGCTGCACCTCGACGCCCTGCATGCCCGGCGCGACGATCCAGCCCGGCTCGTGGTTGCCGTGCGAGAATAGGGTGTCGCGAGACCAGATGCCCGGCACGGTGGTGTCCTTGTATCCCGGAGGCGGCTGCAGTCGCGGCTCGGAGTAGGCGATCTGCTTGGGCAGCGTCATCGCTGCCTGCAGCTGATTGGCGCCGAACGGCAGGTAGTTGAACTTGATCGCGTCGAGGATCGGCCCCAGGTACTGGGCGCACAACTCCGCCGACTCCTGGTAGCCGAGGCGGCTGCCGGCCTGGATGGTGCTGCAGATGAATTCCATCGGGTTGGCGAAGTTCGAGATCACCGGCATGTTGACGATGCCGCCTGAGTTCGCCGACGCGATGTTCAGGATGTTGGCGGCGAGGTTCGGGTACACGTGCAGACCCGTCTCCAGGCCGTCGAGGGGTTCCGGCTGCAGGATCGCATTGGTGGTGTCGGCGAGGTTGTTGATGTCGGTCGCGAGCACCTCACCGTTCTCCTCGATGAATCCGCGCGTCGTCGACAGCAGCTCGTTGAGGTCCCGCAGCGCGTCGGCCACCTCGCGGTCGGTGTTGGTGAACGCGTTGGTGAACTGCGCGAGGTTGTTGTTCAGCGACACAAACTGCTGGTCGCTCTCGTGCAGGGCGTTGACGAAGAGGGCCAGGCGCTTGATGACGCTGAACAGGTCGCCGCGACCCTGGTTGAGCGCGAACAGCGCCTCCGACAGTCCGTTGAGCGTCCTGTTGAGCTGCTCGCCCTTCCCGGCGAAACCGTCGGCAGCGGACTCGATGATGTCGCCGAACGGCCCCTTCGGTTGCTCCGGCGTCGGGCCGAGGTCCCGCAGGAGCCGGCTCACCGAATCCCTCAGGTCGTCGTACTCGACCGGCACCTGCGTGCGGTCGGTGTCGAGCACCGCGCCGTCGGGCAGCGTGTTGCCCCCGGTGTAGGGCGGTGAGAGCTGGATGGTGCGCGACGCCACCAGGCTCGGATTGAGGATCGAGGCGCTGGCGTTCTCGGGAACCTTGTATTTGTCCTCGTAGTGGAAGGTGACCTTCATCTTGTCGCCCGCCGGTTCGATCTTGTCGATCGAGCCGACCTGGACACCCATGATCTGCACCTTGTCCCCGGGATACAGCGCCAGGGTCTGCGTGAAGTACGCGACGACGGTGTTGGTGGTCGCCTTCTTGTAGAAGTGCCAGCCGAGGAACGCGCCCGCAACGGCGACGATCAGCACGAGGGTCCCGATGACCAGGGCGGTGCGCGAGACACCCGACAGTTTCATGTTCCGGACATTGAAGATGGTCGACATCGTCTGCTACCCCCTATCCCTGTGATCCCGGCGGAAGAAACGGTGGGTTGCCCGGCAGGGGCGGCTGCCCGGCAGGGGCCAACTGCTGCCCCGGACCCGGCACCACCGGAGCGGGAAGCGCAGGCGGCAACGGTGCGATACCCGGGGTGAAGTCCGGCGGCTGCGGCTGCGGGGCCAGCGGCACGGTGCGGGCACCGGGCGGCGCGGGCGGCAGCGGCGGGTTGGCGCCCGGAACGACAGGCGAGAGCTGACCGGGGATCGCCGCGGCGGGAACACCCGGACGCGGTTGCGGCCCATCGACATTCGGCGCCGAGGTGACCACGTTCGGCGGCGGGTAGCCGCCCGGGACAGGTCCGTAGGGACCCTGTGTCAGATCCGCGCACGGCAGCGGGTCGCCGGGGCTCGGGATGCCGTCGGCCGGCGGGGTGTAGGAACACGGCGAGCCGGGCGGCACGGCGGGGCCCGGGTCGGTCGGGGTGCCCTCGATCGGCGTGGGTGCCGGTGGGGGCGCGCCGTTTTCGAAGCCGACCCCGTTCGGATCGGGGAAGCGAAACGACGGCAGGCCCGCGTTGCGCCAGAACTCCTCCGGATCGATGCCGCGCTTCTTGAACGCCGCGTCGACGAACGGCTGCAGGATCCAGTACGGCGCCAGGTTGACGAGCATGACCTTGAAATAGGGTCCCGAGGCCACCGCCTCACCCAGCGATACGGTGAACTTGGCGAGCGCCGACAGCGCGTCCACGAGGTCGAACTTGCGCTCCCGCAGCACATCGCTGACGACGCGAAGCTGTTCGAGGACCCTGTTCAGATTCGGGTTGTCGTCGATGACGCCGCGCACCTGCGTCGAGAATTTGTCGACGCGCTCGAGCAGCTGACTGACGGCGTAGTTGCGTTCGTTGACCGCGGCGAGCAGCGTCTGCGCGTTGACGAACAGCTGGTTGATCTGCTCGCTGCGGTTGCCCAGCACGCCGGCGACCTTGTTGGCGTTGGCGAGCAGCTGGGTGATCTCGTCGTCGCGCTTGCCGATGGTGTCCGAGAACCGGGCGACACCGTCAAGGGCGGCGCTCAGGTGCGGGTAGGTCTGATCGATGGTCTCGGACAACACATTCAGCGAGTCGCGAACGGTCTTGGTGTCCCAATTCGCCGCCGAGTTGCTGACGTCGAAGAACGCATCGTAGATCTGATAAGGGGTCGTCGTCTGCCCGAGCGGCAGAACACCGTTGGCCTGCAGCGGTTCGTCGCCGCGCGGTTCGATCTCGATGTTGCGCCGGCCCAGGATCGTGTCGGTCCGGATGGCGGCGCGGCTGTCGGTGCCGATCTCGGTGCCGTCGAGTGAGTAGCCGATGACGACGCGGTCGCCGTCGATGTCGGTGGACTTCACGACGCCCACGTCCACGCCGGCGATGCGGACCTTGTCGCCGACGTTGATGCCACCGGTGTCGGCGAACTGCGCGTAGTACGTCGGCTTCGCGAACAGCATCGGGACGCTGGCGAAGCTCTGCCCGACGCCGATGACGACGACCAGGATGATGATGCCCATCAGCCCGCCGCGGACGCGGTTGGAACCTTCGAGGACTCTCATTTCGGTGTGCACCTACCTGACGGCTGGCTCCAGACCTTCACGGTGCGGACGGGGCCACCCGGCTGTAAACCGTTGAGCATCAACGAGACGTCGCAGGCATAGAAGTTGAAGAAGTCACCGTAGACGCCACCGGACCGACCGATGATCTTGAGCGCCTCGGGGAAGCGGATGAGGAGGTCGTTGAGCTGGTCCTTCTGATCGACCAGCGGCTGCTGGATGGTCTCCAGCCGGCCGATGGTGCTCTGCAGCAGCGGACGGTTGTCGGCCAGCAGGTCGGCGACCGTGCCCGCGGCGTCGCTGATGTCGCCCACCGAGTCCGCGAGTGGGTCGGCGCGGTTCTTCAGACCGGTGATCAGCACTTCGAAGTTCTTGATCGTGTCGTCGAACTGCTGCTGATGCTTGACCGTGGTGTCCAGCACCGTGTTCAAGTTGTTGATCACCTCGCCGATGGCCTGGTCCCGGTCGGCCAGCGCCGAGGTCAGCGTCGCGGTCTGGTCGAGGATGTCGTTGATGGTGCCGCCCTGACCCTGGAACACCGTGATGATCGACTGCGCGATGGTGTTGACCTTCTCGGGCTCCAGCGCCTGGAACACGGGGCGGAAGCCGCCGATGAGTGCGTCGAGGTCGAGCGCCGGTTCGGTGCGCTCGATCGGGATCGTCGATCCCGCAGCCATTCTCGTGTTGCTCTCACCGCGCTTGAGTTCCAGGTAGCGGTCGCCGATGAGGTTCAGGTACCGGACCGATGCGGTGCTCTCGTCGAAGAGTTCGAGCGAGCGGTCGACGTTGAAGTCGACCCGGACCTGCGAGCCGCCGTCGATCAGAGTGACGTTCTCGACCTTGCCGACCTCGACGCCGGAGGCGCGGACGAACTGTCCGGACCGCAGACCACTGGCATTGCTGAAGATCGCCGAGAAGTTGTTGGTGCGGTCGAATCGCATCTGACCGAACACCACGATGATGATGCCGGTGAACAGCAGCAGCACCAGTGAGAAGGCGCCGAGCTTGATCGCGGTTCCGGTGATTTTCATGGGTTGATCGTGTGCTCCCCGACTTGGCGGCCCCAGACGTACTCAGTGAGCAGCGGCTGGCCGAGTTCAAGGTGGTTGTACGGGGCGATCGACGCTCCGGTGTCCAGGACCAGGTACGGCGCCGGCCACAGGTCACGGGTGATGGGCTGCCAGCAGCCGGGCCGTCCGCCCGGGCCGCCCTTGGCGTTCACGCGGGGCAGGTTGTCCGGGTAGACGTAGGCGTTTCCGGCGCCCAGGCCGAGGACCTCCGAGCGGGTGCGCAGCGAATAGCCATTGCCGCCCAACGCATCTGCAATCTTCGGCTCGACATCGTGGTAGTTGCGGATCGTGCAGAACAGCGACGGGCTGTACTCGTCGAGCAGTTCGGAGGTCGGGATCAGGTCTTCGACGCCGCGCGCCAGGTACGGACCGCTGCGCTCGAAGACCTCGCCGCCGGTGTTGCCGAAGCCGACGGCGGCCATCAGGGCCTGGTCGACGTTGCCCTGCTGTTCGTTGAGTGTGCGGGCGGTCGTCACGGCGTTCTGGAGTCCGTCGAACAGATCCGGCGCCGCGTCGGCGTAGACCTCGCCGAGGTCGGCGAGCAACTGATTGTCCCTGCGCAGGTCGGGAAGCCGTGGGTTGACCTCGGAGAGGATCTGATTGCCGTTCTCGATCGACTCGCCGAACCGGTCCCCGAGTCCGTCGAGGGCCTGCGCGGTGGCGGTCAGCGTCTGGTTCAGCTTGATCGGGTCGACCTGGGCGGCGATGTCGACGACGGTCTCGAACAGCGTGTTGAACTCGGTCGTGACCGAGGTGACGTCGATGACGTCCGACGCCGTGATGCGCTGCGGCGACGGATCCGACGGCGAGCGAAACGATACGTACTTGTTGCCGAACACCGTCGTCGCGCTGATGTCGGCCTCGACGTTGCGCGGGATCAGATCGAGGTACTTGGGGTTGACCTCGAGGATGATCTTGGCCCGCGGCTCCCCGTCGACGTTGGTCTCTTCGACCTCGCCGACGCGGCCGATCTCGACGCCGTTATAGGTGACCTTCGCGCCCGGGTCCATCGACAGACCCGACCTCGCCGAGACCATCGTGAGCTCGGTGCGGGGCAGGAAGTCGCCGCGGAACTGCAGATACACCAGGACCAGCGCGATGATCGCGACCAGCGCGAGGACCAGGCCCGCGATCTTGTACGGGGGCTGCCGCTTGGAGTTGATGGGTGCTGTCATCGCCGCTACACAGTCAGGTTGAAGTTCGGGTCGACGCCGTAGAGCGCCAACGAGGCGAAGAGCACCACGCACACGATCGCCACCAGTGAGGCGCGCATAGAGCGGCCCACCGCCTCGCCGACGCCGACGGGGCCGCCGCTGGCGTAGAAGCCGTAGTAGCAGTGGTTGAGCATGACGATCACCGAGATGATGACGGCTTGGACGAAGGACCAGAACACGTCGTCGGGACGCAGGAACGTGCGGAAGTAATGCTCGTAGGTGCCGGTGGACTGGCCGTAGAAGATCGTGGTGGTCGCCTGGGCGGACAGGAACGACATGATGATCGCCATCGCGTAGAGCGGGATGATGACGACGAAGCCGGCGACGATGCGGGTCGAGACCAGGTACGAGATCGACTTGATGCCCATGACCTCGAGGGCGTCGATCTCCTCGCTGATCCGCATCGCGCCCAGTTCGGCGGTCGCGCCGGCGCCGACGGTGGCTGCCAGCGCCTGACCGGCGACCACCGGCGCGGCGATACGCACGTTGATCAGTGCGGCGAAGAAGCCGGTGAACGCCTCCACACCGATGTTGCCCAGAGACGCGAAACCCTGGATCGCGACCAGCGACGATCCCGACAGCGTCACGAAGCCGACGATCGCGACGGTGCCGCCGACCACAGCCATCGCGCCGGTGCCCATGCCGATCTCGGCGATCAGCCGCAGCATCTCCTTGCGGTAGTAGCGCACCGCGTGGCCGATCGAGCCGACCGCGGTGACGACGAACCACGCGACATGGCCGATGCTGTCGAGCCCGCGACCCGGTGCTCCGACGATCTTCTCGGCCCGCGCGACGCCGCGCGGGAACCGTGACCTCAGGACTGCTGCGGTATCGGACACGTCAGCTCCCCGTTCCGAAACGAACACCGATGGTCGTCAGGACCACGTTGACGGCGAACAGGGCGATGACGCAGAGGACCAGGGTCTCGTTCACGGCGGTCCCGACGCCCTTCGCGCCTCCGGCGACCGTCAGACCGCGGTAGCAGCCGACGAGCCCGGCGATCAGACCGAAGGTGAGAGCCTTGATCAGCGAGATCAGCACCTCGGGGAGACCGGTGACCAGGGTGAGCGTGGACACGTAAGCGCCCGCGGAGACGTTCTGCAGGTAGACACCGAAGATGAAGCCGCCGACCAGGCCGATGGTGATGACCGCGCCGTTGAGCAGCATCGCAACGAATGTGGAGGCGATGACGCGGGGCACCACGAGACGGTGGATCGGGTCGATGCCGAGGACCTCGAGGGCGTCGATCTCCTCGCGGATGGTGCGGGCGCCGAGGTCGGCGCAGATGGCCGTCGAGCCCGCGCCGGCGACGACGAGCACGGTCACCAGCGGACCGAGCTGGGTGACGGCGCCCAGCGCCGCACCCGCTCCGGAGATGTCGGCGGCACCGAACTCTGTCAGCAGGATGTTGAGGGTGAAGATCAGCAGCACGGTCAGCGGGATCGACACCGCGACCGTCGGCAGGAACGCCACGCGGAGCAGGAACCAGCTCTGGAGGATGAACTCCCGCCACTGGAACGGCGTGCGGAAGGTCGCCTTACCGACGAGAACGCACATGCGGACGAATCCGCCCACGGCCAACAAGCCGGGCCTGACCTGTTCGCGGACGTAGCCCGACAGTCCCGAATTCGTTGTCAACGGCGGGCTCCCGCGACGTCCCCACAACTGGCGTAGCGCACTGGCAGCACCTGTCGCACGCTCCCTTCCAGCCTGAACCCCGTCCGTGTGAGGCCGGTTTCCCTACCGGCCAGTAGTGCTACAGACCACAGGACTGTACCCGATGCTGTAGCCCCCGCGTACCGCATCCGCGGGATTGAGCATCCAACCGTTAGCAAATGGCCCTCCTCGCCGCTAATCCCGTTGCGCCGCAGCTTAAACCGTTGGCGGAGTAGAACTTTCGCGGGCGTCAATGGAATCGTCGGCACCGAATCTGGTCCTCAGCTCCGTCTTGAGAACCTTCCCGGCGGGGTTGCGCGGAAGCGCATCGACGATTTCGAGCGCTTTCGGATGCTTGTAGCGGGCGAGCCGGTCGCCAAGGAACTGCTCGAGGTCGGCCAGCGCCAGACTCTGCCCAGAGGTTGCTCCCAGCGAACTCCGCAGCACCGCCACAGCAACGGGAACCTCCCCCCACTTGTCGTGCGCGCGGCCGATCACGGCGACCTCGACGATGTCCGGATGGGCCGCCAGGACATTCTCGACCTCGGCGCAGTAGATGTTCTCACCGCCGGAGATGATCATGTCCTTCTTACGATCGACGACCCAGATGTAACCCTCGTCGTCCTGACGTACCAGGTCACCGGAGTGGAACCAGCCGCCGGCGAACGCCTCGGCGGTCGCCTCCGGGTTGTTCCAATAACCCTCCATCAGGGTCGGAGCGCGGTAGACGATCTCGCCGACCTGGCCGATCGGCACGTCGTTCATCTCTTCGTCGACGATGCGGGCGGACACCGTCGGGATGACCTTGCCCACCGAACCGAGTTTGCGGATCGCGTCGTCGCCCAACAGCATGCAGGTCACCGGCGACATCTCCGTCTGGCCGAACGCGGCCAGGATCTGCGCGCCCGGAAAGGTCTGCGACATCTGCTTGAGCAGGGTGTCGGACGCCGGCGCGGCGCCCCACGACAAGAACCGGAGCTTCAGCTCCCGCGGGTTGGCCTGCTGCGCGGCGCAGACCGCCTGCCATTGCGCGGGGACGAGGAAGATGCCGGTGACCTTCTCCTCCTGCAGAACGTCGAGCAGTTCGTTGGGGTCGAACGCGCCGAGAGGGTAGAGCACCGTCGGTCGCCCGAGCAGCAGCCCCGAGACGATGCTGCCGACGCCCGCGATGTGGAAGAACGGGACGCCGATGAAGCCGATGTCGTGGTTGATGTCGGCGCCGTTGGTGAACAGCAGGGTCATGACCTGGCCGGTCAGGTTGGTGTGCGTGAGCACCGCGCCCTTGGGCTTACCGGTCGTGCCGGAGGTGTACATGATCAGCGCGGGTGAGTCGTTCGGGATGTCGACGGTGACCTTCTCGGGAGACACCGCGCTTCCCTCCGCCAGTGCCTCGTCGTAGTCGAAGACGCCTTCTTCAGAGGAGCCGCCAGCCACGACCACCGTGGCCAATGTCGCGTCGATCTCGCGCACCGCGGTCGCCACCTTGGCGAGCACCGACTCGGTGACGACGACTTCGGCGGCGCAATCGGAGACTAGGAAAGCGATCTCGGGCGGGGTCATCCGAAAGTTCACGGGGACCGCGATGGCGCCCAACTTGTTGGTCGCGAGTACGGCTTCGAGGAACTCGGTCCGGTTCAGCATGAGAACGAGGACCCGATCGCCGAATCCGACCCCGCGCTCGTGCAGGAAGCCGGCCAGCGCGGTCACCCGTCGATCGAGTTCGGCCCACGTCGTGGTCTTCCCGAGGAAGCGCAGCGCGGTCGCATCGGGTTGCATCAGGGCGTGCCGGGCGAGTTGATTGGTCCAGTTCTGGCGGCGCGCGAGATAGGGCTGTTCGGTCGCGGTGCCGGGGTCGGTCAACGTCGTCTGCTCCCGCTCGGTGGCTTGCGCACACGTGATATTTGATCAAACATTGTGTTGCCCCGGTCACACTATGGCCCCGGTGCCGAGGGGACAAGGCCCCCTCGTGGAGCGGGGAAAGGCAGCTGCCCATGAATGCCCCTGCCAGGACTTCGACGTTGGGCAGGGTGCGCCGCGAGCAGCTCTCCGACGAGGTGGCGGCCCAGCTGCGGGTCGAGATCATGACGGGAACGGTGCGCCCGGACACGTTCATCCGGCTCGACGAGACGGCCGCGCGGCTGGGGGTGAGCATCACCCCGGTCCGCGAGGCACTGCGCACCCTGCGCGGTGAGGGCATGGTCGAGCTGGAACCGCACCGGGGCCATCGGGTGATGCCGCTGTCGCGGGCCGACATCGAAGACATCTTCTGGCTGCAGTCGACGATCGCACAGGAGCTTGCCGCAACCACGGCCCGCCGGATCACCGACGAACAGATCGATGAGCTCGCCCGGCTCAACGCGGTACTGGCCGACGCGATCGAACACCGTGATCCCGGCCCGATTGCGCAGGCGGAGTTCGACTTTCACCGCACCTTCAACCGGGCCGGCGGCCGGATCAAGCTGGCATGGTTCCTTCTGCACGCCACCCGGTACCTGCCGCCGCAGTTGTTCGCCTCAAACGAGGCGTGGGGGACGGGCGCTGTGGCCAGCCACCTCGAACTGATCGAGGCGCTGCGACGGCGTGACGTGGACCGGGTGGTCGAGCTGACCAGGGGTCAGTTCACCGACGGTCTGACGTTGATGATGGCCTACCTGGATCAGGCCGGCCTCTGGACCTGAGGTGCGCTAGGGCGTCGCGAGCTGCTCGGCGCGCGCCTTGAGGTTCTCCGCGAGGTAGTCCAGCGTGTCCCCGACGACCTTCTTCACCATGACGGCAGGGACGGGCATGCTGACCTCGACATCGAGATCGACGGTCAGCAGAGACGTCGGCCCGATCGCGACGACCGCGAACCTCTGCTCCTGTTTGGTGAAGTGGTCACCCTGCTGCAGAACCGTCATGATCTGGTTCTCGCCCGGGTAGTAGACCGCGTTGATGAACGTACCGGCCTGCCCCTGCACCACGACATCGAGCCGCAGCTGGCTGGGGCGCCCGTCGTCGTAGCGCGCGAGGATCCAGCAGCCCTTGATCTCCTCGTTCCACTCCGGATACTTCTCGAAGTCCGCGACGATCGCCATGATCGTCTCCGCCGGGGCGGAAACCTCGACCGTCTTACTCACCAAAGGCATTGGCCGAGCATATCGACTGCCCATTCGATGGCGTCGTCCGTCGTCTTCTCAGAGATCGAGCACGGCACGCAGGTCCCAGGCGTTGCGCACGGCGTTGCCGCCGAGGTCGTTGTTGAAGTACACCACCACGTCACGGCCCTGCCCGTCCCATTCCGTGATGCGGTCGGCCCACCAGCGTAGGTCGTTGGAACTGTAGGAACCGCCGTACATGGCGTGCTGGTCGGGCCCGTGCAACCGAACGTAGACGAACGATGCCGTCGCTCTGAGGATGCAGGGCAGTCCCGCGCCGCTCATCACCACGTACGCGGCGTCGTACTTTTCGAGGATCTCGTACACCTGCGGGTGGTCCCAGGACGCGTGCCGGAACTCGACCGCGACGGGGATCTCGGCGGGCATGGTCGCAAGGAAGTGGTCGAGCCGCCCGTCGTCGCGTTCCAGTGCCGGATGCAGCTGGACGAGCAGCGGTCCCTTGCGATCCCCCAGTGCCCGCCAGCCCCGTGCCATTCGTTCGACCCACTCCTCCGGCGACCGCAGCCGGCGGGCATGGGTGAGCCCGCGGGCCGCTTTGACCGCCATGACGAACCCGGGAGGGAGCTGATCGCGCCAGTTCTCGAACTGTGCGTCGCGGGGCCACCGATAGAAGCTGCCGTTGAGTTCGACGGTGTCGAACTCGGCGACGTAGCGTTGCAGCCAGCGTGTTGACGGCAGTCCGGGCTCATAGAGGACGCCGCGCCAGTGGTTGTACGACCACCCCGACGTGCCGATACGCAGGGTCACCCGGTTCGGATACCCGGGTTTGGCCCGGCCGCGCCCGGCAATGTGAAGGTATGACCGACGACGAGCACGGCTATCGCAAGCTGCTGCAGGAGCTGCTGCTCGAGTACGGGCCGTGCGGTCAGGAAGATGCGGTCCGCGACCTCTGCCGGCGCGAGCTCGAACCCGTGGTCGACGAAACCTGGGTCGACGCAGCGGGCAATCTGATCGGCGTGCTGCGTGGCGGCGACGGTCCCCCGGTGCGGGTGATGGCGCACATGGACGAGCTGTCCATGCTGGTGAAGAAGGTCAACCCGGACGGCACCCTGAACCTGACGCCGCTCGGCACGATGTACCCCGGCAACTTCGGTCTCGGGGCCGTGGCGATACTCGGCTTCCACAAGACGCTGTGCGGGGTCCTCGCCCTGGGTTCCGAACACACGACCGCCGAGTCGCCCCGCATCTGGCAGACGAAACCCGACCAGGGCGACAAGGCGCTGGACTGGCCCGATGTTTACGTATTCACCGGTCTGAGCGCCCGCGAAGTCGAGCAGGCCGGAGTCACCCCCGGAACGCGCGTCTGCATCGACCGCAGCAGGCGCACTCTCCTCGACGTCGGGCACGGCTACCTCGGCTCCTACTTCCTCGACGACCGTGCCGCCGCTACCGCAGCGCTGCTGTGCGCCGCCGAGCTTCGCAGCGGACGGGGCCCCGCCGGCGACGTCTACTTCGTGTTCACGACCAACGAGGAGATCGGCGGGCTCGGCGGCACCTTCGCCAGCCGGACCCTGCCCGGCGATCTGACACTCGCGTTGGAGGTCGGCCCGACGGAGCCGGAATACGGGACGAGCGTCAGCGGGGGCCCGATCGTGGCCTACAGCGACGCCATGTGTATCTACGACAAATGGGTGGCCGACCGGCTGATGGACATCGCCGACGAGCACGGTTTCGCACCGCAGGCGGCCGTGCTCGGAGCATTCGAATCAGACGCGTCGCACTCGAAGTCCAGCGGAGCCTGCGCGCAGGCCGGCCTGCTCTGCCTGCCGACGATGAGCACCCACGGTTACGAGGTGATCGCCACGACGGCAATTCCGGCGATGACGGCGGTGCTAGTTGGTTTCCTCGAGCGTCCGCGCCGCGACGTCGAGTCCGACGCCCAGCGGTGACAGCTCGCGAACACCCTCGTCGCGGATCAGCCCACGCAGCAGCGCGGTGCTGAACTCCACGGCGATCTCCTGGGCGCTGCGCCTGCCGTGGGGCCGCAGCCACCGGTACGAACCGAGCGTCATGCCGATGTAGCCGAGCGCCAGCACATGGGAGTCGCAGTCGTAGAACTCGCCGCTGGCGATGCCGCGGTCGATGACGTCGCGGACGTGTTCGTAGACCTGGGCTTCCTTTTCACGGATGTAGGCCACCTGCTCCTCGGTGAACCACTCCGAGATATAAGGCCCCTCCTGGAAGTACACGGCCGCCCGCTCGATGTCGCTGGCGATACCGACGAGCAGGCGCCGGGTGAAGTGGTAGATCGTCTCGCGCGCCGATGCTGTCGGATCGTCGTGCAGTGCATCGACGGTGAAGTCGGCGGCGCCCTTGTAGATGTCGTAGAGGATCAGCGACTTGCTGGCGTAATAGTGATAGACGGTTGCCTTGTTCAGGCCGACGGCGTCGGCGACGTCATCCATCCGGGTGCCGTGGTAGCCGCGCGCGGCGAACAGCTTGGTGGCGACCGCCAACAGCTCCTCGCGGCGGGACATCCCGTTGGTCGTGACGGATTCAGACATGGCGATTCACTATAGGCATGGAAAACTGACGCAGGCACAGACCTACTAACTGGTTGGTTCAGTCTAGGCCGTTGCGGTGTTCTCATGGGCCTTGCAGGTCTAGACTCGACCCAAGCCGCCGTCGTGTGGCCAGAGGTAACGGAGAGGTGGCGCAGTGGACCCGAACCCTGATTACGACGCAAGCGACGAGCTCGAGTACGGCATCAACTGGTTCGCGTGGATCCTGCGCGGGGTCTATCCGCCTCCCGCGTACCCGCCGGTCTGACCCAGCATCCGCGCCGCTCGGCGCTCGTTGACCCATGCCCTGGTGAGGTCGTATGCGCTCTGCACGTGCCGGCCCAGGGCATCCATCTCTGCCTTGCTCCGCTGAGCGACCACCGTCAGCTTCTCCCGCGCTTCGTTGACCCAGTCGCGCTCGGGCTCCGGAAGCCAATCGGGCGGCCAACGTAGTGACTCCTCCACCAGTGCAGGCAGATTCGCCACGGGCCGACTGTCTTCGCTGTAGCACTCTCCGCACCGGCGGCAGCGCACCTCGTACCGCAATCCGTTGGGTGGCCGCTGCGACGTCTCCACGAAGACGTAGTCGGCCACCGCGACACATCGGGGGCACCGGGCCAATCCGCGTTCGACAACCATGCTCACGCCGATATCGTGCGACCCGCACCGCGCCCGACGCACTAGCAATGTGAGGTCGATGCACGATCGGTGCCGTTTCGAGACCTCCGCCGACGAGGCTCAGGCGGCGCTGCGGGTGGCCTCTCGCAACGCGGCGCGCAGGCCACGCCGTCGCCCGTCGCCGGCCGGCGCCGCCGCATCACCAAATCTCAGCTCCGAGTTCGTCTCCGGAGCGTTGTTGCTGTCAGCCCGCAGGTACCGGTCCGGCAGCGCGAGTTTGAGGATCGTCCAGAACGACTGCCAGTACTGGCGATAGAGCGGACCGGTGGTGTAAGGCAGATCGTACTTGTCGCACAGTGCGCGCACCCGCACGCTCATCTCCGCGTACCGGTTGCTGGGCAGATCGGGAAAGAGGTGGTGTTCGATCTGGTAGCAGAGATTCCCGCTCATGAACGCCATGACCGGCCCGGCGTGAAAGTTGGCCGACCCCAGCATTTGTCGCAGGTACCACTCGCCACGGGTCTCGTTCTCGAATTCCTCGACGGTGAACTTCTCCGCGCCGTCGGGGAAGTGGCCGCAGAAGATCACCATGTAAGCCCAGTAATTGCGGATCAGATTGGCCACGACATTGGCCTTGAGCGTGTGCTTCCAGTTGGTTCCGGTGAGCGCCGGGAAGACCACATAGTCCTTGCCCACCTGCTTGCTGATCTTCTTGCCCGCCAACCGCATATCCTTGCGTGCCTGCGCCCACGTCTTCTCTTTCTTGCGGATCTTGTCCACTTCGATGTGGTGCGCGGCCACTCCCCACTCGAACAGGGTGCCCAGCAGCAGGTTGTAGATCGGGTTGCCGATCATCCACCGCTCCCACGGCTCGTCGCGGGTGACCCGCATGATGCCGTAGCCGACGTCGCTGTCGAGACCGACGACGTTCGTGTACTTGTGGTGCACGAAGTTGTGGGAGTGCTTCCAGTGCGCCGACGGACAGGTGGTGTCCCACTCCCACTCCGTCGAATGGATCTCGGGGTCGTTCATCCAGTCCCACTGTCCGTGAATGACGTTGTGCCCCAACTCCATGTTCTCGATGATCTTCGCCGAGGCCAGCATTGCCGTACCGGCGTAGCGGGCGATGCGACTGCTGCTGGCGAAAAGCGCAATTCGGCCGCCCGCGGCCAGCGCCCGCTGCAGCTGGATCGAGCGGCGGATATAGCGTGCGTCCCGCTCGCCCCGGGATTCCTCGATGTCGGCCCGAATCTGGTCGAGCTCTTGGGCCAGCGCTTCGACGTCGGCTTCGGTGAGGTGCGCATACGCCTTGATGTCGGTGATCGCCATGTCGAGGTCTCCTCAGATGTTGATGGTGCAGTTGCCCGACGCGGTGGACACGCAGGTCTGGATACGGTCGCCGGCACCGTGTTCGGTCCCGGAGCGGATGTCGCGGACGTGTCCGTCTTCGAGCGGGAGCACGCATGTCTGGCAGATGCCCATCCGACAGCCGAACGGCATCTGGATGCCGACCTTCTCACCCGCTTCGAGAATCGATGTGGCACCGTCGATCTCGACCGACTTGTCGGCGTGCGCGAAGGTCACCGTGCCGCCCTCCCCACCCTTGTCGGTGGCCGCGATGGTGAACCGCTCCATGTGCAGGTTCTCGGCGAGATCCTCGGCGGTGAAAAGGTCTTCGACGGTGTCGAGCATCTCGTTGGGTCCGCAGATCCACGCCGACCGCTCGCGCCAATCGGGCACCAGCTCGTCGAATCGGTCGAAGTCGACCTTGCCCCGGTCGCGGGTGAGGTGCAGATGGAGGCGGTAGCCGTCCTGGGCCCGCTCGAGCTCGCGGAGTTCCTCGCAGAAGATGACGGCATCTTCGTCAGGCGCGGAGTGGACGTGCACGATGTCGGGGCGCTGCCCGCGGGCGCGCAGAGACCGCAGCATGGCCATGATCGGCGTGATGCCGCTTCCCGCAGTGATGAACAGCAGCCGCGGAGGCGGTGGATCGGGCAGCGTGAACTCACCCTTGGGCGCCGCGAGCCGAATGATCGTGCCGGGCTCGACACCGTCGACGAGGTGCGTCGACAGGAAACCCTCTGGGGTGGCCTTCACCGTGATCGAGATCTGGTTGTCGGCCTGCTCGGGCACCGAGGTCAGCGAATACGACCGCCAGTGCCAGCGGCCATCGACCCGCAGCCCGATGCCGACGTACTGGCCGGCGGCGTACTCGGCGGAGAACCCCCAGCCGGGTCTGATGATGACGGTCGCCGAATCCTCGGTCTCCGGCCGCACCGCGATGATCTCTCCGCGCAGCTCCCGCGCCGACCACAGGGGATTCAGCAACGAGAGGTAGTCGTCGGGCAGCAGCGGGGTCGTCGCCCGCGCGGCCAGTCCCCGCACCATGTTGACCCAGCTGCCCGACGGCGCCTCCACGTCGCGGGCGGGCGCCTTGCTCCAGCGCGCCACCGTTTTCACCAGTCCGGCCACGGAACCGCCCTTCCTCGCTGCATACCGGCTGTGACCGTTGTCACATTGTCCGAGCGAGGTGTAGCCCTACCGGCCGGTAACTAAACCCGACACGGCGCGCCGTCAGACTCCTGGCAGGCGATTGCCAGATGACACCGACGAACGTCGAGTGCGAGCCGGTAGGTGAGCATTCAGCAAACCGGCTACGCCGCGGCTGCTTTCACGGCCCGACCCACCTCAGCACGCAGCTCTCCATACTCAGGCGAGCGTCGAAGCTCATCGGGGTCCACTCCCGTCCGGGGCAGATCGACCGGGATGTCGAGCGCGACCTGGCCGGGTCGACGGGTGAGCACGACGATGCGAGAGCCGAGGAACGCAGCCTCGTCGGCGCTGTGCGTGACGAACACGGTGGTCCGGCCCGACTCGGCGCTCACCTGTCGCACGTCCTCCTGCAGCCGCTCCCGCGTCAGCGCGTCCAACGCGGCGAACGGCTCGTCGAGCAGGAACAACGGCGTCTCGGCGGCCAACGCCCTGGCGATCGCCACGCGCTGCTGCTGGCCACCGCTGATCTCCCAGATCCGCCGATTCGCCGTACCCGCAAGGCCGACGCGGTCGAGGAGCTCGTCGCGACGCTCGGTTCGCCTGTTCCGCGGCACTTTTGCGTACTTGAGGGCCAGCTCGACGTTTCCGCCGACAGTGCGCCACGGGAAGAGCCGGGGCTGCTGGAACACCACGCCGGCCGTGACGCCGGGAGTCGGTGCTTCACCGGCGATCTGCACCGAACCCTGGCTCGGTGACTCGAACCCGGCGAGCAGACGCAGCAGCGTGCTCTTGCCGCACCCTGAGGCGCCGACAAGGACCAGGAAGGAACCCGGGTCGACCGTCAGGTCGACCGGGCCCAGCGCAGTGACCTCGTCGCCGCCCTTGCCGTAGCGGTGCGACACCGAGTTGATCTGGATCGCACCGCTATTGCGCGAGGACATCCGGAAGGCCCTTGGTGTAGATGGCGTCCTGGAAGGTCTTCAGCGGTGCCGCGGCCGGGATCTGCTTCTGCTCGGCCAGGAACTCCGACGCGCTCTGCAGGTTGGCGGCAATGTTGCCCGGATTCCCTTCGGAGCCAAGCCATTCCGCGGAGGCCACTTCTTGCGGGGTGAGGTAGACGCCCTGCTTGATCTGGCCTGCCGTCTCCTCCGGGGTCAGGCCGATTTCGGCGGAGATCGCCGTGGCCGCGGCCCCCGGATCGTCCTTGATCAAATCCAGCGCGCGGGCTTCCTGCTGACGCCAGACGTCGACGACATCGGGATGCGCTTCGGCGAACTCCTCGGACACTACGCCGAGGTCGAGCGTCGGCTTGCCGTCCTTGGCCAGCTGCCTGCTGGTGATCAGGTTCTCGCCGGTGGCACGCAGCTGGTCGAGCGTCGGCAGCCAGGTGTAGGCGGCCTCGATGTCACCACGCTCCCACGCCGCGAGGATCGCCTGCGGCTGAAGGTCGACGAGCTGAACATCGCTGGGCGACAGGCCGTTCTGGTTCAGGGCGGCGAGCAGGCTGTAGTGCGCGGTGGAGGCGAACGGGGTGCCGATGCGCTTGCCCCTGAGCTCGGCGATCGTGTTGATGTTCGAGTCGTTACGCACGACGAGCGCCTCGTTGTCGCCGGCCACGTCGAGCACGAACGCGACCTGATACGGGATGTTCAGCGGCTCGGACAGCCCGCGCGCAACCGGGCTGGAACCCAGGGCGCCGAAGTCGAGCTCCTTGGCGATGAACGCCGTGTTCACGTCGGCGCCCGAATCGAACTTCGTCCACTTGATGTTGTAGTCGGGCAGCGCTTCTTCGAGCCACTTGCTGTTCTTCACGATCAGATCGCCGCTCGGGAACGTCTGATAGCCGATCCGAATGGTGGGCCTGTCCGGGTCTCCGGACTGCCCACCATTGCCTACCGAGCAACCCGCCAGGGCCAGCACGGCCGCGACGAGCGCTGCGAGAAGGGTTTTGTAATTCATCTAGATTTGTCCTAAACCTTTCCAATCCAGGGGACACTGCGGCGTTCGATCGAACGCAGCAGTGAGTCGATGACCAGACCCGAGAAACCGATCGCGAAGATGCCCACCAGCACGACGGGCGTGTTGTTGTAATTGCTTGCGTCCTTGACCAATCCGCCGATTCCGGGAATGCCGTTGAACAGCTCGGCGGCCACGACCGACGAGTAGGCCATGCCGACGGCGAGCCGGATGCCGGTGAACGTCTCCGGTAGCGCCGACGGGACGACGACGTCACGGATGACGTCACGTCGCGAAGCACCCAGCGCCCGCGCCGCCTCCTGCAGCCCGACGGGCGCGGCGACGACCGCGGCGGTGGTCGCGACGGCGGCGGGCGGCAGCGCGGCAAGCGCGAGCAGCGTCACCTTGGGTGCCTCGTCGATGCCCAGCCAGATCACGAGCAGGAAGAAGTAGGCCAGCGGGGGCAGCGCCCGTAGAAACGTCAGCCAGGGTTCGAGGACGCTGCGGACCCAGCCGACGGAGCCCATCAGAAGTCCGAGTGCCACGCCGAGCACAACCCCGATCACGACGCCGGCGAGCACCCGACGCAACGTCATGTAGAGGTGCTCCCACAGCAGGTAGCCCGCGTACCCGCGGACACCGTCGTCGGTGGTCGAGACGTCGATGAACGCGTTCCACACCGTCGCCGGGTACGGCACAAAGGTCTGGTTCCAGATCCCGCTGGCGGCGGCGGCCTGCCACACGAGGCCGAAGATCACGACCGACAGCAGCGGCAGCGCCACCGTGGTCAGCAGGCCCCGCCAGCGGTTCTGTGCTCGACGCGCGTCGGGGCCCGGCGCCGGGGAACGGGCGTCAGAGTCGGAGCCGGGTGCGATATCGGCGAAAACGGACACCGGCAGACATTGACGGATGCGTCATGATCGGGGAATAGCTGCGATCAGCACGAGCAAAAGTCGGATCACCACGTGAGCACCGGTTTGACGACGTCACCGGTGTGCTGTGCGGTCAGGGCGGCCTCGACGTCGCCATGGGCGAAGGACGTGACGAGCCGGTCGACGGGAAAGCGCCCCTCGGCGTGCATGGCCAGCAGCTGCGGGATGAAAACCGAAGGCACGGAGTCGCCTTCCAGGCATCCGTGCACGCTCTTGCCCCGCATGACGAGATCGCGCAGATCGATCGGGGGTACTCCGGCACCGAGGCCGACCGCGACAGCGGTACCCCCGACCGCAAGTGATTTCACCGCGTCGGCGAGCACGTTCGGACTGCCCGTGGTGTCCAGGGCGTAGTCCACCCCTCCGCCGGTGATCTCGCGGATCCCGGCTACCGGATCTTGCGTTGGATCGAAAGCGGCTCGCACACCCAGGCTTTCGGCGAGCGCGCGCCGCTGCGCCGACGGTTCCACCACGATGACGGTCTCCACATCTGCCGCCAGCGCGGCCAGCACGCCCGCCAAACCGACTGCGCCGGCGCCGAATACGGCCAGTGTGCTTGCGGGGCGCGGTCTCAGCAGGTTCAACACCGCGCCCGCCCCGGTCTGGAATCCGCAACCCATCGGCGCCGCGATGACCGGATCGACATCTGGCCCGACCACCACGGTGTTGTCCGGACTCGCGAGGGCGTAGCCGGCGAGGCTGGACTGACCGAAGAAACCGTCGAGCACAGGCCGGCCACCGACAGTAACCCGTGGCGTACGGTCGTTACGCGCGCCGAAGTTGTTCAGCCTCGCCGCATTTCGGCAGTATGTCGGGCGCTGGTCCGCACAGTTGACGCAGACGCCGCACGACCGGAACGACAGCACCACGCGATCCCCCGGCTTCACGCCGTGCACCTGCGGGCCGACCGCCTCGACGGTCCCTGCCCCTTCGTGGCCGAGCAGAACGGGCCGATCCTGGTTTCCCGCAACGCGATTGACCAGATCGGTGTGACAGATCCCGGCTGCCTCGATGCGTACCAGGATCTCGTCACCTCGCGGTTCGTCGACCCTGACATCGGCGACGACGAACGGATCCCCTTGTGCGTACGACAACACCGCGGTGGTTTCGGGCATGCGCTACCGTAACGCCCGCTTGACGCCCGTCAAGTTCGACATCGTCGCGGTCGCCCGTGGGTTTACAGTCGCGAACCGATCCGTCACGCAAATTGTCTAGCCGAGCTACAGAACGCGACCGGCGGTAGCAGGAACTCTTACACTGACCTTTTCCATGCGCCGTGAGCGACACTTAGATCGGACTGACATCGATGATCATCGGGATACCGAGAGAGTCCCTACCTGGGGAGACGCGGGTGGCCGCGACCCCGCAGACGGTCGGCCAGCTCATCAAGCTCGGCTACGAGGTAGTCGTGGAATCCGGGGCCGGAGCCGCGTCGAGCTTCGCAGATGCGGCCTACGCCGAGGCGGGCGCCAATGTCGGCAGTCGCGAAGAGGCACTCTCCGCCGATGTCGTACTCAAGGTGAACGCCCCCGACGACGCCGAGATCGCGCAGCTGAAGGACGGCACGACCCTGGTCGGCCTGATCTCCCCCGCGCTGCGGCCCGAGCTCGTCGAGAAGCTGGCGACGCGCCCGATCACGGTGCTGGCGATGGACGCGGTGCCGCGCATCTCTCGCGCCCAGTCGCTAGACGTGCTGTCGTCGATGGCCAACATTGCCGGCTACCGCGCCGTCGTCGAGGCAGCCCACGAGTTCGGCCGGTTCTTCACCGGCCAGGTGACCGCCGCGGGCAAGGTGCCGCCGGCCAAGGTGCTCGTCGTGGGCGCTGGTGTCGCTGGTCTGGCGGCGATCGGCGCCGCAGGCAGCCTCGGTGCCATCGTGAAGGCCACCGACCCACGCCCCGAGGTCGCCGATCAGGTCCGCTCGCTGGGCGGCGAGTACGTCTCGGTCGATCCGAACGCCGGCGAGGTCTCGGCCACCGGATACGCCAAGGAGATGGGTGAGGACTACAAGGCCCGGGAGGCGGCGCTGTACGCCGAGCTGGCCGAAGACGTCGACATCATCATCACCACCGCGCTGATCCCGGGTAAGCCCGCCCCGCGCATCATCACGGCCGACATGGTGGCCTCGATGAAGCCGGGCAGCGTGCTCGTCGACATGGCTGCGGCCAACGGCGGCAACATCGAAGGCACGGTCAAGGATCAGAAGGTCGTCACCGACCACGGCGTGACGATCATCGGCTACACCGATCTGGCCGGTCGCCTGCCCGCGACGGCGTCACAGCTCTACGGCACCAACCTGGTCAACCTGTTGAAGCTGTTGACGCCGGAGAAGGACGGTCAGCTGACCCTCGACTTTGACGACGTCGTGCAACGCTCGGTCACCGTCGTGCGCGACGGTGAGATCACCTGGCCGCCGCCGCCGGTGCAGGTGTCGGCGGCACCTGCGGCCAAGGCCGCAGCGGCGCCGGTGCAGGCCACGCCCGCCAAGGCGCCGATGACGATGGGCCGCCGGTTGGGCATCACGTTCGCCGTCGCGGCAGCGCTTTTCGCGTTGATCGCGCTCTCACCGGCCGCCCTGCAGGTGCACCTGACGGTCTTCGCGCTGGCGATCGTCATCGGCTACTACGTGATCGGCAACGTGCACCACGCACTCCACACCCCGCTGATGTCGGTGACCAACGCCATCTCCGGCATCATCGTCGTCGGCGCGCTGCTGCAGATAGGGCACGGCGACATCATCGTGACGTCGCTGGCTTTCGCAGCGATTCTGCTGGCCAGCATCAACGTCTTCGGCGGCTTCGCGGTCACGCGACGCATGCTCGCGATGTTCTCGAGGAGCTAGGAACATGTTCACACTGGAGACCGCGGCCACCGCCGCCTACGTCGTCGCCGCACTGCTGTTCATTCTGGCCCTGGCCGGGTTGTCCAAGCACGAAACCTCCCGTGCGGGAAACAGTTTCGGTATCGCCGGGATGGCCGTCGCGCTGGTCGCGACGATCGCGCTGGCGCTGGCCCGCCACATCGAGCCCCTGGGTCTGGTGCTGCTGATCGTCGCGATGGTCATCGGCGCGGCAATCGGGTTGTGGCGTGCCAAGATCGTCGAGATGACGGGCATGCCCGAGCTGATCGCGTTGCTGCACAGCTTCGTCGGCCTGGCCGCCGTGCTGGTGGGCTGGAACGGTTACCTGCACGTCGAAGGCGATGCCGCCGGCGCGGAAGCCGCGCAGCTGGCGAACGAGGGGATGCTGGGCATCCATTCGGCCGAGGTCGTCATCGGCGTCTTCATCGGGGCGGTCACCTTCACCGGCTCTGTCGTGGCCAATCTGAAGCTGTCGGCCAGGATGAAGTCCGCACCGATGATGTTGCCCGGCAAGAACTTCCTCAATGTCGGTGCGCTGGTGGTTTTCGCCGCGCTGACAGTGTGGTTCGTCATCGATCCACAGCTGTGGCTGCTGATCGTCGTCACCGTACTGGCGCTGCTGCTCGGCTGGCACCTGGTGGCCTCGATCGGCGGTGGTGACATGCCCGTCGTCGTGTCGATGCTCAACAGCTACTCCGGTTGGGCCGCAGCGGCTTCGGGCTTCCTGCTGGGCAACGACCTGCTCATCATCACCGGAGCACTCGTGGGCTCCTCCGGTGCCTACCTGTCCTACATCATGTGCAAGGCGATGAACCGGTCGTTCATCTCCGTCATCGCAGGCGGTTTCGGCATCGAGGCAGGGCCTGCCGAGGACAAGGACTACGGCGAGCACCGCGAGATCACCGCCGAGGGTGCGGCCGAACTCCTCGCGGGCGCCACCTCGGTCATCATCACCCCCGGCTACGGCATGGCTGTGGCTCAGGCGCAGTACGGGGTGGCCGACCTGACCCGCAAGCTGCGCGAGCGCGGCGTCGAGGTCCGCTTCGGCATCCACCCCGTCGCCGGCCGCCTGCCCGGTCACATGAACGTGTTGCTCGCCGAAGCCAAGGTGCCCTACGACATCGTGCTGGAGATGGACGAGATCAACGACGACTTCGACGGCACCTCCGTCGTGCTCGTCATCGGCGCCAACGACACCGTGAACCCCGCCGCCTCGGAGGATCCCGGGAGCCCGATCGCCGGTATGCCGGT
The DNA here is from genome assembly GCF_041287165.2 of Mycobacterium bulgaricum. NCBI lineage: Bacteria > Bacillati > Actinomycetota > Actinomycetes > Mycobacteriales > Mycobacteriaceae > Mycobacterium > Mycobacterium bulgaricum. The sequence continues at coordinate 456,676 of NZ_JBGGKV020000003.1, forward strand.
GCTGACGGTGTGGAACGCCGACAACGTCATCGTGTTCAAGCGCTCGATGGCCTCCGGCTACGCCGGTGTACAGAACCCGTTGTTCTTCCGCGAGAACACCCAGATGCTGTTCGGTGACGCGAAGGACCGCGTCGATGCGATCAACGCGGCACTGTCGGTCGGCGAAAAGGTCTAGAACCGGTTGGGGGCGATGTGGCCCCCGGGGGATTGCTCGCTCAGCAACTGCCCGGCCCGGTATTGTGGACGGCTCGGGGGTCGAGCCAGTGCCCTGTAGCCGCGGACCACAGCGGGTAGCAGCATGCAATCAGCGCCGTCGCCACTGCCCACAGGCGACAACTTCTCTTTCGACAGCAACGACCTCGGAGAAACCGAGGAGTTCCTCGTACGCACTTACACGAAGATGACCATCGCCGCAGGCGAAGGGGAAAGCGCTTCCGCACGCATCGATCGGCGTTGGCTCGGACCGATCAGTTTCGATGAGATCGAACTGGACTTCCACATGTCCTACGACGCGGATCCGCTTCAACGGGTCTGCCTCTGCCGGGTGCACACGGGACGCATCGAGGAGAACTTCATCGGCCAGGGCCAGGACGTCTTCGAGCCGGGAGACGTGACGCTGCTGACACAACCCGACCTGCCCTACTCGGGTCGCGTGTGCCGATCGAACTACGACCTGACGATGTTCGATGCCGCCTTGCTCGACCGGGTCGCGACGCCCGAGGAAGCCGGCGCCGAGGGCAACGTGCGCCTGCTCGGTCACCGTCCGGTATCGGAGCAGGCGCAGAAACGGCTCGACGCCGCCATCGAATACGTGCGCACCGTCGTCCACGCCGATGGCGCGGAGCCGACCCCGCTGGTGGCGTCCACTACCGCGTCCATGCTCGCTGCCGTCGTCATCGAGGCACTGCCGACCAATGTGATGACCGAGCCCACCTCGCGTGACCGGGTCGACAGCAAGCCACCGCTGCTGCGGCGCGCCATCGCCTACATCGAAGGCAACGTGGAAGAGGACATCGCGCTCGCCGACATCGCCGCGAGCGTGCACATCACTCCTCGTGCCCTGCAGTACATGTTCCGCAGGCATCTGGACATCACGCCGATGGAGTACCTGCGCCGGGTGCGGCTGGACCACGCGCACCGCGAACTGGTCACTTCGGACCCGTCCACGACGACAATTCAGATCGTCTCAGCGCGTTGGGGATTCGGGCACACCGGACGTTTCGCGTCCATGTATCGAAAGACTTACGGCCGCAATCCTTCTGACACTTTGAGGAACTGATCAGCGCAGACCGCGGGTTGCCGGTCCTTCGAGCAGTTCGCCGTCGGGAGCGAAACGCGACCCGTGCAGCGGGCATTCCCACGCCTTGTCGGCGTCGTTCCAGTCGACAATGCCGCCCAGGTGGGGGCACACCGGCGACACGGTGCGCTCGACTCCGTCGACGACGCTGGTCGCGCGGAGCCGCCACGGCGGACCACTGACCCGGCCCTGGCCCTCGTCGGGGGTCTGCGACGGTGTCGTCGCGGGGGCCACCCAACCCTTGGCCAGGTGCAGCCCGACTTCGAAGTTCATCTGCAGCGCAGTCGGAATCCCGCTGAGCTCATGCGGACTCCAGCTCGCGAACGCCTCCGCCCAGTCCATCCGGCCGCCGAGGATGCGCGACGACAGCGCCAGCGCCGCGGCGACCCCGTTAGTCATCCCCCATTTGTCGAATCCCGTTGCCACCAGGATGTTTTCCATTTTCGGCAGTAGCGGGCCCACGTAAGGCAACTCGTCGGCGGGGTGGTAATCCTGTGCCGACCAGAAGTGGGTCTGCTGGGCGCCCGGGAAGTGCAGCGTGGCCCACCGCGCCAACTCGTCGACGGCACCCTTGGGATGGTCGGACCTGCCCACAGGATGTCCCGCGCCGCCGACGATCAGCTTGTCGCCCGTCGGAGTCGGCGCGTACCGCACCGAGCGGCTGGGCGAGTCGACGGAGATGTACATGGACCGGGTGATGTCGCCCGGTACGTCGAAAGCCAGGCAATACGAACGCATCGGCTCGGCCCTGGCGAAGAAGAACCCGCGGTCGAGAACCGGTATGCCCGTTGCCAGCACGCATCGCTGGGCGGTGATTGCGAACTGGTCGTCGCGGGTGTCCTGGGAGTCTGCAGTCATTCTTAGCTTGACGGTGACGGGGCGGGTCCCGGAGACCGCCGTGGCGCGCACTCCCTGAAGCAGTGTGCCGCCGTGCCTTTCGAGTTCGGTCACCAGGCTCGACAGGTACGGCATCGGATCGATCTGTGCCTGATCTCGCAGGCGCACCCCGCCTGCGAACGGGAACGGCACGTCGGCTTCGTCGACCCAGAGGGCATCGAGTTCCGCTTCCCTGCACGCCGACAGGATCTGCCTGGTCGTACCGAGACCCTTGGCGTTCTGGGCGTAGGCGTGGTCGTCCTCGCGCTGGACGCTCACACCGTGGTCGTCGCAATATCTCAGAAGCCAGTCACGGCCCTCGGTGTTTCCGGTGATGTAGGCGCGCAGCGTCGAGGTGCCGTGCTTGGATGCGATGTTCGCCAGCTTGCTGCCCTGCAGCACGCTGACTTTTCCGGTCGTGTTTCCCGTCGCGCATGCGCCGACATGGCGCGCCTCGACGACGACCACCTTCTTGCCCGCACGGGCCAGCAGGAGCGCGGTGGTCAATCCGGTGATGCCGGCGCCGACCACGACCACGTCGGCGGTCCGTTGGTCGGCCACCTCGTCTGGGCGCGAAGCAGTTTCGGTTCGACCGTCGGTCCACAGTGAAGCCATGGCGCGCGGTTTACCCGGTGCCGAACGCGCCAAACGCCGCTGTTTGCGGTCGGCAGCAGCGGGAACGCCTGCGGCGTGGACCAGTCACAGGCACCACTGCTCGAGGCGCTCGCCGACTATCACCGGCAGGGCCGATACGGATTCACCCCTCCCGGGCACCGGCAGGGCCGAGGCGTCGACCAGCGGGTCGTAGACGTACTCGGCATCGAGCCGTTCCGCGACGACGTGCTGGCCAGCGGCGGGCTCGATGACCGCCGGTCCCGGGGCGGCCATCTCTCGCGCGCCGAGGAGCTCATGGCCGATGCGGTGGGCGCCGAGTACGCATTCTTCTCCACCTGCGGCAGCTCACTGTCGGTGAAGGCCGCGATGATGGCGGTGGCCGGCGGAGGCGACGGCCTCCTGGTCACCCGGGACAGCCACAAATCGATCGTGGCGGGTCTGATCTTCGGCGGTCTGCAACCGCGCTGGATCACCCCGCAGTGGGATCCGGTCCGCCACCTGTCGCATCCTCCGTCCCCGCAGCAGGTCGAGGAGGCCTGGCAGCGCCATCCTGATGCCGATGGCGCGTTGGTCGTCAGCCCGAGCCCGTACGGCACGTGCGCCGACCTCAGCGGCATCGCCGAGATCTGCCATCGCCGCGGGAAGCCGCTCATCGTCGACGAGGCGTGGGGCGCTCACCTGCCCTTCCACCAGGACCTGCCGACGTGGGCGATGGACGGGGGCGCCGACGTCTGCGTGGTCAGCGTGCACAAGATGGGCATGGGCTTCGAGCAGGGCTCGGTGTTCCACGTGCAGGGCGATCTGATCGACCGCGACCGGTTGAGCGCGTGTGCCGACCTGTTGATGACGACCAGCCCCAACGTTCTCGTCTACTCGGCGATCGACGGCTGGCGACGGCAGATGGTCGAGCGGGGCGAATCGCTGCTGGGAGACGCCCTGCACCTGGCGTCGTCGGTGCGTGCATCCCTCGCGGAGATCCCGCAGGTCGACGTCATGGAGGACGAGCTGCTCGGCGAGCAGGCCTCCCACGACCTGGACCGGCTGCAGGTGCTTCTCGACGTGTCGGCGACCGGCACCTCCGGATATCAGGCCAACGACTGGCTGCGCGAACACTGCCGCATCGATGTCGGCATGAGTGATCACCGGCGCATCCTCGCCACGATGTCCACCGCCGACGACGGGGACAGCGCGCAGCGGCTGCTCGACGCACTGCACGCGTGGCGAGAAGCAGCCGAGGATTTCGACCGTCCTTCGGCCATCCACCTTCCCGGGCCCGACGAGCTCCAGCTGGAAACGGTGCTGCTGCCCCGCGACGCGTTCTTCGGGCCGACCGAGATGGTGCCCGCCGCCGACGCCGTGGGACGTGTCTGCGCCGAGCAGATCACGCCCTACCCACCCGGCATTCCTGCCGCGATCCCCGGCGAGCGCCTCAACGACACCGTCGTGAACTACCTACGCTCCGGACTGGCCGCCGGCATGAACCTGCCCGACGCGACCGACCCGTCGCTGGAATGCTTCCGGGTTGTGGCCTGACCCACCCTCGCTGCGTCGTTTCAACGCCCCGAGACCGGGCAGTCAGGGCCCATGACGACGATCTCGGAACTGACCACGTTGCCCGTCCGCGCAGGAGCGGCGCTGCGCGACAAGCGGTTCTTCCATCCGACGGGCGTGCTGTGCGGCGGCACCGTCACACGCACGGCGCCGGCCGGCGAAGGGCTGCCGCTGGAGTCCGGCGATGTCGTCGGGCGGATCTCGAAGGGCGCAGGAACGCCCGGCTCACTACCGGATTTCGCCGGGTTGGCATGGCGCATGCAGAAAGACGCCGACGGCTCCCAGCCGTGGGATGTCCTGACGGTCTCGTCTGCGGCGCGCGTTGCGCTACGGCCCGTCGGGTCGTGGGCCGCGGCACAGTATTCGACTCTGATGCCCCTCGGCTATCCCAGTGGCATCTTCTGGTTGCGCGCCACGATGACGACGACCCTCGAAGGGGGCGGCCTGTCACTCGACACCATCCGCGAGCACATCGCGTCGGACACCATCGAATTCGCTGTCGAGCAGGCGTTCGGCATCGGGCCGTTCCATCCGCTGGCCACCTTGACATTCGACCGCGAACTGTGCGGCGACGAGCCCGGCTGCGACCAACCCTTCGACCCGACGGTGCGCAGCGGGACCAATGTGGCGCTGCTGCCCGGGTGGCTGACCTCGCTGCGCCGTGCGGCGTACCACAACAGCCGAGAGGGGCGTGGCGCGGAGTCCTGAACAGGCAGGGGACCTCCGGGAACCTCACTTGTTTAGACATGTCATATCGTGGCGGTCATGGACTTCGCGATGTCGGACAAGGGCCAGGACTACTACGACCGGCTGACCGATTTCATGGTCGAGCACGTCTTCCCGGCCGAGGCGGCCTACGACGCCTACCGCGAGGAGAAGGGGCCGAAGGACCACACCGTGCCGCCGGTGGTCGAGGAGCTCAAGAAGGTGGCCAAAGAACGCGGACTGTGGAACCTGTTCCTGCCGTCGGAGTCGGGCCTGACGAACCTGGAGTACGCGCCGCTGGCCGAGCTTACCGGCTGGAGCATGGAGATCGCCCCCGAGGCCACCAACTGCGCCGCCCCCGATACCGGGAACATGGAGACGTTGCACCTGTTCGCCACGCCCGAGCAGAGCGAGCAGTGGCTCAAGCCACTGCTGGCCGGTGAGATCCGCAGCGCATTCGCGATGACCGAGCCCGCTGTGGCCTCGTCGGACGCCCGCAACATCCAGACGACCATGCTGCGCGACGGAGACGACTACGTCATCAACGGCCGCAAGTGGTGGATTTCCGGCGCGGCCGACCCCCGCTGCAAGATCCTGATCGTGATGGGCCGCACGAATCCCGATGCGGCCAGCCATCAGCAGCAGTCGATGATCCTGGTGCCCACCGATACGCCGGGGGTGTCCATCGAGCGGTCGCTGCCGGTGTTCGGCTGGCAGGACCAGCACGGGCACTGCGAGATCAGCTTCGACGACGTGCGGGTGCCGGCGAAGAACCTGCTGCACGAGGAAGGGTCCGGCTTCGCGATTGCGCAGGCCCGGTTGGGCCCCGGACGTATCCATCACTGCATGCGCGCCATCGGGGTCGCCGAGCGGGCGCTGGCGTTGATGGTGGACCGGGCGAACAACCGCATCGCATTCGGCAAGCCGCTGGCCGAGCAGGGTGTGGTGCAGCAACAGGTCGCGTTGTCGCGCAACGAGATCGACCAGGCGCGACTGTTGTGCCACAAGGCGGCGTGGGTCATCGACAAGAAGGGCAACAAAGAGGCCCGCAACGAGGTGGCGATGATCAAGGCCGTCGCTCCGCAGATGGCCTGCAACGTGCTCGACCGGGCCATCCAGGTGCACGGCGCGGCGGGCGTCAGCGACGACACGGTGCTCGCGCGGCTCTACGGCTGGCACCGGGCGATGCGACTCTTCGACGGTCCCGACGAGGTGCACATCCGCAGCATCGCGCGTGCCGAGTTGGGCCGCGAGAAGTCAGCTCTCGCGGCCGCGGTGACGGGCTAGTGGCTTTCACCGGCCGAGAGCTCTCGGGGGCGTGGAACTTCCGCGACGTCTCCGAACACACCGGCATCGCGCCTGGCCGGTTCTTTCGCGCCAGCGAGCTCTCGAAACTCGACGACGCGGGACGCGCGGCCATGAGCGGGTACGGCATCACCGATGTCGCCGACCTTCGCTCACTGCCGGAGTTGGAGAAGCACGGCCGGGGGCTTGTCCCTTCGGGTGTCGACATTCATCACCTGCCGTTCGTGGAAACGGTCGCGTCCGACGACGAGGCACCACACGAGCACGCCTTCCAGCGGATGATGACCGAGAAGCCCGCCGATGAAGCGGTCGCCGACGCCGCGGCGCGGTACATGACCGAGGAGTACGGGCGTATCGCATCGGCTCCGTTGGCGCAGAAGGCAGTTCGCCAGGTGGTGACGCTGCTGGGGTCGGATCGGCGAGTTCTGGCGCACTGCTTCGCAGGTAAGGACCGCACCGGTTTCACGATCGCCGTTGTGCTGGAGGCTGCCGGCGTGGACCGCGACGCGATCATGGCTGACTACCTGCAGAGCAACGTCGCCGTCCCGGAACTGCGCGAAAGCATCCTCGCCAATGTGCGGGCCAGGGCCGCCGAGGCTCCGGAGATCATGGAGCTCGCCGAGGCCCGTCTCACGGACTCCGTGCTCGGCGTCCGCGAGGAGTACCTGGACACGGCCCGGCGCACGCTGGACTCCGAATTCGGTTCTCTCAAGGGCTATCTCGAAGCGACGGGTCTCACCGACGACGACATCGCTCGCCTGCGCAAGGCCCTCAACGGCTGATTGCGTAACGCCACGGCGATTTCCGAGCCTGATTTCCGCCACAGCGTTACGCAAATCTCCACGCACGCTCACCCTAGGCCAGTTGCGTAACGCCACGGCGATTTCCGAGCCTGATTTCCGCCACAGCGTTACGCAAGTTCGGTGCCCCACCACCCCGCAGCTAGTTGCGTAACGCCACGGCGATTTCCGAGCCTGATTTCCGCCACAGCGTCACGCAAGTTCGGTGCCCCACCACCCCGCAGCTAGTTGCGTAACGCCACGGCGATTTCCGAGCCTGATTTCCGCCACAGC
>NZ_JBGGKV020000004.1:0-438743 GCF_041287165.2 Mycobacterium bulgaricum
GCTACCAGGTCGGCTTCCCGTGGTCGCTGGGTGTGGGCATCAACTTCAGCTACACCACCCCCAACATCGCCTATGACGGCTACGCCTTCGACGCCGGCGATCCCGACTTCGGCTTCGGCAACAACATCGTGACCCCGCCGCTGCTTCCCGGTGTGTCCATCACGGCAGACCTCGGCAACGGCCCCGGCATCCAGGAAGTCGCGACCTTCTCGGTCGATGTCTCCGGTGCGGCGGGTTCGGTGGCCGTGTCCAACGCGCACGGCACCGTGACCGGTGCCGCCGGTGGCGTGCTGCTGCGACCGTATGCCCGCCTCATCTCCAAAAGGGGTGACAGCGTCAGCACCTACGGCGCTCCCTGGAACATGAACTGACGCGTCGCGAAGACGTCGTTGCCTGCATGTCCACACAACGGACGTCAAGTGGGATGATCACTGGTAAAGCTTGAGTGAGCGTTGTCGAGACGGGGGCGGCGCAATCGGCTGCCGAACACGACCGCACCCAGAAGCTGGAGGCTTCATCCGATGCTCATCACCCAATCGGTGCAGCCGGCCACGTGACCCCCGGCGACAACCCTGCGAACGATCTGGTTCCCGTCGGCACGCCCATCGACCTCGACAACTGTGCCCGCGAGCCGATCCACATCCCCGGCAGCATCCAGCCACGGGGAGTGCTGGCGGTGGTCCGCGAGCCTGAGTTCGAAGTCCGCCAGGTCAGCGCAAATGTCGACGAGCTGCTGGGCCGCCCCATCGGTACGGTTCTCGGGCACCATCTGTCGGCCCTGATGGGAGCCGACCAGGCCGCCCGGGTCCAGACGGCCGCGTCGATGATGGGCGATCTCCACAAGCGCAATCCCGTCGAGTGCTCGATCGAGGTGCATGGCGAACGCCGCGAATTCGACGCCATCTTGCACCGCGAGGCGGGCGGCATTCTCCTGGTCGAACTCGAGATCGCCTACGGTGAACGCCCCTACTCCTTCCCGAACACTTACCAAGCGGTGCGCAGTTCGGTGGCCGAGCTGAATCAGGCGGTGACCCTCGCCGAGCTCTATGACACCACCGCGCTGGCTGTCCGGGAGCTCACCGGCTTCGACCGAGTGATGGTGTACCGCTACGACGAGGAGTACAACGGCGAGGTGGTCGCCGAGGCCAAGCGCGACGATCTGAACTCGTTCCTCGGCCTGCACTATCCGTCGACCGACATCCCGGCGCAGGCGCGGGCGCTCTACGAGAAAAGCTGGCTGCGCCTCATCTCCGACGTCGACTACACACCCGCCGCCCTGGTGCCGGCCGTCGATCCCGCGGTCGGTGCGCCGCAAGACCTGACCCATGCCACGCTGCGCAGCGTCTCACCGATCCACATCGAGTACCTGCAGAACATGGGTGTGCACGCGTCGATGTCGATCTCGCTGCTGCGACACGGTCGTCTGTGGGGATTGATCGCATGCCACCACTACGCAGGCCCGCATCTGCCCCCCTTCGGCACGAGGGTCGCGGCCGAATTTCTCGGGTCTACTTTGTCGCTGCGCCTGGTCGACCAGTTCGAGGACGATCAGCTGCACAAGCGGCTCGATGCGCAGGCGATGCTGGCCAAGCTGACCGCCGCCACCATGGACCACGGGAAGCCGCTGACGTCGGTCCTGCTCGGGGCGCCCGACCTGCTCGACCTGGTCCCTGCGGACGGCGTCGTGGTCGACATCGGCGGGGAACGGCAGGTCCGTGGGACGGTGCCGTCGCCTGACGAAGTGACCGCTGTCGTCTCATGGGCTCGCAGCACCGGGGAGGGAATCGCACGCACCGACAGCTTGACGCGCACGCTGCCCGACGTGGGCATCGATGCCGAGACTGCGGCCGGGGCGCTCGTGCTGAACCTTCCCGACGGTCAGTACGCCGCATGGTTCCGCCGCGAGGTGCTGCGATCCGTGGATTGGGGCGGCGACCCGCACAACAAAGCGATCGCGGTCACCGAGGGAGATCAGGTGCGCCTCAGCCCGCGCAAGTCGTTCGATCGGTGGCAGGAAACGGTGCGCGAACGTTGCGAATCGTGGACGCTCACCGAGACCGAGTCGGCAGACGCGTTGCGGCGTCACCTGGTGGAGTCGCTGTACCTTCGTGCGCGCGGGGCGCTACGTGTGGCAGAAATGGTGCAGCGCAGCCTGATTCCGGATTCACTTCCCGTACTGCGGGAGTGGCGGCTCTCGGCGCACTATGAGCCTGCTGCCGGCGAGCGAGTCGGTGGAGATTGGTACGACGCGTTCGAGCTTCCCGACGGCAGGCTGATCGTTGTGGTCGGCGATGTCGCCGGGCACGGCGTCACCGTCGCCGGCACGATGGCGCAGCTGCGCAACGCGCTTCGGGCCCAGCTGTTCGCCGGGGCATCGCCCGGTGACGCGGTCAAGCAGCTCAACGATTTCGCCGTCTACATGTTGCCCGGCGCGTTCGCCACTGTGCTGGTAACCCGAGTGGACGTGGGCTCCGGGGTGGTGGAGGCCGCTTCGGCAGGCCATCTGATGCCATTCCAGACGACATCCGCACCCACCGCGGTGCAGGCGCCGATACGTCTGTCGCCGCCGATCGGGGTCAGCAGAGCCAAGCACACGCAGAGCTCGTTCGTCATCCAACCGGGGCAAGGGTTGGTTCTGTACTCCGACGGGCTGGTCGAGCGACGCGGACAGGTCATCGACGACGGAATAGACCGATTGGCCGACGTGCTCGGGGGCGCCGGCGATGTGCCGGCGTCGGCGATCTGGACGGCGATGTCGGCCGGGCACACCGATGACGACGTCACGATCGTCACCCTCCACCGGGCGCGACCCGCCTAGCCACTCCCGTTGTCGATGGCTGCCTGATGGTTGAAATGGCTTGCTGCGCAGTCTGAGTCGTGATGATCGAGCTGCGGCGTCGGATGCTGCCCCGCGAGGCTGCGCATCCGAATGTTGGTCACAGGTTTGCTGTCGCCAGCCCAAGAATCTCTGTGCGTTAATTTTGGGGGCGGGTGTCCTCGGCGGGGCCGAGTTCGATAAGCGTAGGAAAGTTCGTTGCTCCGCATCAGGATGCACACGGCATAACACTGTGCTAACGACAATCCTTAGCCTTCCGAATCTTTATTCACAATTTGCCATACAGCAACGGTGGGCGAACATGCACCTGCGGCGCAGCTAAAGTGTCCAGTGTGGCCATTGTGGCGTATGTGGTCAGCTGAGCTTAATTAGCCGCAGTTAAGAGGCGTAAACCGCGGGCGGCAGAGAATCGGGCGGGCAGATTCTGGCGCCGTAAACTCTCATCAAGCGAACCATTGGCTAAGGAAAGAGTCATTGCTGGCAGCGCATTCATTAGAAAAGCAAAATTTTTGCTAGTGCGTAACAGTATCTCAGCCATATGCTTTCCTGGCGCCGGCGATCCGGCGAGTCAAATCATCGCTTTTCACCGGGGAGATCTCATGGGTATCAGTCTGCGCAAAACGGGTGTCGCGTGCGGCGCAATCTTTGCTTCAGCCGCATTGGCACTGTCCACCGCATCGATGGGGGAGGCCGCGAACAGGGCCGTGATCATCGGGGGCATCTCGACGCCGTCGATGAGCGACACCCTGATGGCACCCCTGCTCGGTGGTGCGTTCAAGAACCAGCAGCGCGTCAGCGTCAACTGGCCCGCACAGGCCGGCCCGATGACCGGAAAGAACCACCTGACTCTCGGTCAGTCCATCACTGCAGGCAAGACAAACCTCACCAGCCAGATCAACTCGGCTCTGGGCCAGCTCGGCGCCGGTGAGAAGGTCACGGTAGTCGGCCTGTCAGCGGGCTCGCTGGTCGTCAACGAGGTGCTTCGCGACCTCGCCGCCAACGCCAACGCGCCGGGCAAAGACAAGATCACGTTCGTCGTGGTCGCGGACTCCAGCCGTCAGAACATCATCGACGACAATGCCAAGTACAACAAGAAGTTCGACTACACCTACCGGCCCGCACCTGAGACCAAGTACGACGTCGTCGTCATCACCGGCGAGTACGACGGCATGGCCGACTTCCCCGACCGTTGGTGGAACACGCTCGCCATCACCAACGCCATCGCCGGCGCGCTCTACCAGCACGTGCCGGTGATGTACGCCGACTTGTCCAAGGTGCCCGCGAAGAACATCGATGTGGACGTCAACTCGTTGGGCGGCAAGACAACCCATTACCTGGTTCCGGCCGAGAAGCTGCCACTGGTGCGGATGTTCCCATCGCTCGCCCCGAGGGAAGCGGAGCTGAAGGCGAAGATCGACGCTGCGTATTTCCGCAACGACGTGGTCGCCGTCAAGGCTGCGCCGAAGTCTTTGGTCTCGGCGGTTCCTGTCGCCCTCGCAGCACCGGCCGCCGCTCCGGTCTCTGCGACTGCACGGGTCGCCGCCGCGGCGCCCCTTGTCGAAGCTGCGCCCGTCGCCGTCGCCGTCGCCGATGCCGCCCCGGTCCGGGTGGCCACCACGAAGGCCAACAGGGTCGCCACCGCCAGCGCGGCAGAGGTGCCGGCCACCGCGGCAGCGTCGCTGCAGCCTGCGAAGGCCGACGCCGAGGTCGAGGTCGACGAAGCCAAGGTCGACGAGGACGAGGTCGAAACCCTCGCCGATGACGACACGGCCACGGTTGCAGACAGTGGCGACGCCGCCGAATCCTCCTCGGACAATGAGGACGCCGGCGACGGCGCGGAGTCGGGGGACCCCATCTCGTCGACCGACTCCGTGTCGTCGACCGACTCCGGCTCGTCCGACGACAGCGGATCTGCTGATTCCTCAGGATCTTCGGAGTAACCCTCCCCGGGCTCCGCTGACCCGATGCCCCGGCCCTCCGGCCGGGGCATCGTGGTGTCTGGGGGTGTCGGTCAGCCCGAGAAGTGCAGGATCGTGCCGTGCCCCAGCAACTGGGTCGCGCTCAGGCCGAAGGTGGACTTGAACCGATCCGACAGATGCGACGGGCTGGCGAAACCGGAATTCGCTGCGGCGTCGGTCAGATTCTTGCCCTCATGTAGTGCCCGCCCCGCGGCGATCAAGCGCATCCACAACCGGTGACGGCGCAGTGTGGTGCCGACCTGATCCTGAAACAGGTGCAGGAACCGCGATTCCGACAGGCCGACGTCTGCGGCGAGCTGTCGTGAGGGTACACCGGCGGCCGGATCGGCGGCTATTCGTGCGAGGGCGTCGGCGACGCGTGGGTCGAGTGGGGACGGCGACGCCGGCGCGGCCAGGTCCAGCCAGCGCCGGGCTCGGGCATCGTCTGTCGGAAGTTCCTGCAGTGCTGCGCAATTGACGTGATCGACGGCGAACGGGCCTGTGACGCTGCGGCATTGGGTGCGACAGGATGTCACCCGCTTCGAGGATGCATCGAAGTAGCACGACACCAAGCGGCCGCCGTGAGTGTCCAGGTGGTGGGTCAACCGAGGCGGTACCAGAACACTGCGCGCGACGACCGCGACCCCGTCTGCGGTGACCGTGAGATCACCGTCGGCGCCGACGGCCAGACACCACACCGATCCCGAATGCGGCTCGAGCTTCAGACTCGGTCCGGCGTAGAGGGCCTGGCCGGGCCACATCCACACCGACGGGTAGCAGGTTTGTGGAAGCGCCGGGACTTCCGCGGCTGTCATGGTGATCTCCTCGGAGCCGGAAGGCCGTCGAAGGGAGATTAGCGTGGTCGCAGCCGTCATCGTGAGCGCAGCGATGTTCTTCGCGGGTATGGGGATCTATGCCTTCGCGGCACCCGGCCGGCTGGTGGCACCCTTCGGTGTCACGTTGGGCTCGGCCACGGCCCGATCGGAGGTGCGCGCCGTCTACGGGGGCTTCGGCTTGGCCGTCGCGGTCGTCCTCCTCCTGGCGCTGGCCGACCCCACTCTGAGGCGCGGGATCGTGGTGACGGTGGCTGCCGCTCTCGCCGGTATGGCGTCCGGGCGGCTGATGTCCGCGGTGGACGGCCGAACGCCCTTCTACCCCAACTGGTTCTACTTCCTGGTCGAGACCGCCGCTGCCGCGGCTTTGTTCGCCGTCGCGTGAGTGTGCCGTTGCGCGCGCTCGACGCCGGTGAGCGCTCCCAGAATGCCACGGGTTGCGGCGTGTCGATGAGCAGACGCGCGCGCTCGCGGTGCCGACGGGTCAGGGGATGAGTTGCACCTTGAGTTGCTCTGCCGACCGGGCGACGGCGGCGGCATAGGCTTGCGCCGCGTCGTCGAGGGGAAGGGCGCCGGTGAAGATGCCGTCGACGCGGAGGCGGCCGGCCTGGAGAAGGGGGATCAGCTCAGGCCAGGTCTGCTGTACCGGTGCTGTGGTCATCCGGATGGTCAGGCTGCGCAAGAGACAGACGAGCGCGGGCAGGGGATAGGGCGCGAGGTCGTGTACTCCGACGACCGACAGCGTTCCGCCGGTCCGTATCGAGGCCAAGGCGTCGTCGAGGGATGCGTCCGTTCCGACGGCATCGATGACCGAGTCGGCGCCCAACCCTGCTGTCGCGTCGAGGATCGTCTGCGAAGCCGGGGCTTCGACGACGCGTGCACCCACAGCCGCTGCACGCATGCGCCGCGCCTCGACGGGGTCCACAGCGAAAACCGTTGCCGCGCCGAGAACAAATGCGCTTCGGATCGCGCATTGGCCGACCGCGCCCGCGCCGATCACGACGACGGTGCCGCCGACCGGGATGTCGGCGCGTTTGGCAGCGGCCCACCCCGTCGCGAGGTTGTCGGTCAGCAGCAATGCCTGCTCGGTGTCAATGCCCTCCGGAATGGCCAGGAGCTGGAAGTCCGCGGCCGGCACCGCGAGCAGGTCGGCCTGGGCACCGCCGAGCAGGCCGGAGCCGAAGATCTGCGGACCGCGGACGCATTTCACCGGATCCTGTGTGTGACAGCCCGCGCACCGGCCGCAACCCGAGACCGAGGAAACCAGCACCCGGTCGCCCGCCCGGAAACCGGTGACCTCCGAGCCGGTTTCGACGACCACGCCGACGGCTTCATGCCCTATCGACACGGGCTGATCGATCGGATAGTGACCTTCCAGAAAGTGCAGATCGGATCCGCATATCGCGGTGGCCGTCACCTCGACGATGGCGCCGTCGGGACCGGGCAGCACAGGATCGGGGCGGGTGGCCACCTGGATCTGGCGTTCGCTGTCGACAACCACTGCGCGCACGTCAGGCCTCCTCGACGAGGTGAAAGTGTGACCAGTCGGGATCCTGGAGTGCGGCACGGTATTCGCACAACCGCCAGGGGCTCACCGTGTGGATCTCGCCGTCGGGATTCTTGAAGTAGGAGTGTTTTACCGACGGGTGAGCCCATACCGTCTGCTTGATCTTCTCCTGCGTGCGCCGGTGCCACGCCTCGGTGGGGCCGGCGAGCGGTTCCATCGAGCGTGCTCCGGTCGATACGAGGCGTTCGATGCACGCGTTGATGTACCGCATCTCCAGTTCGGAATGCATGATCAGGCTGCCGCCGTGCGCCAGATGCGTGCCCGGCCCGTAGATCATAAAGAAGTTGGGAAACTTCGGCACCGTGATACCGAGGTACGCGAACGGCCTGGTGCCCCATTCGGTATGGAGATCGGCGGCGTCGCGGCCGGTGACGGTCATCGGTGTGAGAACCTCGGTGGCGCGGAATCCGGTGGCATAGACGATGACGTCCGTGTCGAAGGCCAGGCCGTCCTCGGTGACGACCCCACGGGGCGTCACCTCTCTCACCGGCGTGCGAATAAGGTTGACGTTGCGGCGTCTCAGCGTCGAGAGCCAGCTGCCGTTGTCCTGTAATGTTCGCTTCCCGGTCGCCGGGTAGTCGGGCAGCACCTTTTCCAGCAGCGCGGGGTCATCGCCCACCTGGGTCGTGATCCAGTCGGTGAACATCATCCGGGCGAGTGCGTTGACCTCACTGACCGCATAGTCCGTTCCGCCGTCCTGATCCGTGTACCCGGGGTCGACGCGGGCCGCGTCGAGGCCCTTGTCCGCGCCCGGCCACATGAGTAAAAAGCGGTACCACCGCGCATAGTAGGGGAGGTGTTCCATGGCCCATCGGACGCCGTCGGGGACCGCGTCGTGGTAGGCGGGGTTCGGGAACATCCACTGCGCCGTGCGCTGGAAGATGTCGAGGCGATCGACTGTGTCCGCGATTGCCGGTGCTATCTGAAATCCGCTGGCGCCTGCGCCGATCAGGGCGACTCGCTTGCCACTGAGGTCCACTGAGTGGTCCCAGGCCGAGGAGTGAAACGACGGACCGGAGAATGTCGCCTGGCCCGGGAAGTCCGGCATGTTGGGCCGGTTGAGCTGGCCGACGGCACTGATGATCGCATGCGCGTACAACGTTTCGGTTCCGGCGCCCGATCGCACGGTGACCGCCCACATCGCCGTCGATTCGTCCCACGTCGCCGCCAGCACCTCGGTGTTCCAACGCGTATGGCTGTGCAGCTCATGACGGTTCATGACGTCGTCGAAGTACGCCGCGAGTTCGGGTTGTTCGGCGAAGAAATGCCTCCAGTGGTTGCTCGGCTCGAAGCTGTAGCAGTACAGGTGGTTGGCCACGTCCACGCGGGCTCCGGGATAGGTGTTCTCCCACCATGTTCCGCCGGGCCCACCGTTCTTCTCGATGATCTCGAACGAGACACCAGCTTGTCGAAGGCGCAGGCCCGCAAGGACTCCGGATTCTCCGCAGCCGATGACGATCACTCGGAACTTCTCGGCGCGCGACGGATCCAGAGCTGCCGGGCGGCGCGGGTCGGCGCCGTCGAGATCGAGCTCTTCCAACACCAGCGCCATGTTGTCGTCGTCCACCGGTTCGGCGGCCGCCCAGTCGAGCATCTCCTTGAGCAGAGCGGGCGGCAGTGGGGGCGGAGTCGGGCAGCCCCGGTCCCGGAACTCGACGATGGCGGGCAGCGCGGCGGCGCGGGCACGGGCCTTGTCCTCCTCGCTCATGAATCCCTGGACTTCGTTGAGGAACAGGCCCGCCTGTGCGAAGTCGCGGATGAATGCCGGGTCGCCCGTGATGTGCACCATGGTCAGCAGCAGCGTCGGGATGCTCACCTGCTCCAGCGCCTCGGCGATTTGAGACGTCGGGGTGGAGAAGCGCGCCCCGGCGTGGAACGTGCGCGTCATCGGTGTCCTCTCATCAAATACGCTACTTGCCGTAACGTATAGCTGTGGACGACGGTAGCGCAATGCCCTCTACGATCCGTTCATGACCAGCTCGCACGCCAAGCATGTCGTGGTCGTCGGCGGCGGATTGGCCGGCCTCGCGGCCACGGTCTGGTTGGCCGAGCTCGGATACCGGATCACGCTGCTGGAAAGCAACGGCTCGCTCGGCGGGCGCACGATCGGTCTGACGTCGAGCCGCGGCGACGCGATCGAGAATGGGCAGCACGTCCTTGCGGGTTCGTACGACAACATCTTCCGTTACCTGGATTCGGTAGGAGCACGGCACTTTCTGGAGTTTCCCGACCAGTTCGGCGTGCGGTACCGCGGTGGTCACGTGGAACGGTTCGGCGTTCGGCCCGCGAACGCGCGGCGCCTCCTGCTGGGCCGCGTGCGAGGGCTCGGTGTGCCGACCCTGCTGCCTGCGATACCGGCATGGGTGCGCCTGCTGCGCGACGTGATCCGGTTGGACGACACGCTCGACGACATCACCGTCGACGAGTGGTTCGACCGAATCGGGATGCCTCGCAAAGTCCGCAAGATCGTCCTCGACTCCATGGTGATCGGGCTCCTCAACGAATTGCCTCACCTGGCCTCGGCGCATGCTTTCGCAGCGCTGCTGCGTACCGGCGCGGATCGGGTGCGCCGACAGGGCACCGGCGCGGTGCGAATCGGTTATCCGACGGTGGATCTGGAAACGCTGTATCTCGACGGGGCTCGGCGGGTGATGGCCGAGCATGGAGTCGACGTGCGGTTGCGGACCCGCGCGGCCTCGGTGACAGTCACCGACGGGCGCGCCGTCGGTGTCGAGTTGGGCGACGGATCGTTGCTCGGCGCGGATGCCGTCGTGGTCGCGGTGCCGTCGTGGAATCTGCGATCGCTCTTGGACGAGGTGCCGCATTCGGAGGATGCGCGGTTGTCGGCCAAGAAACTGGAGCCGATCCCGATCATGAACGCCTACATTCTCCTGGATCGCCCTCTCGGCACCGTGGCACCCTGGGAGTCGTTGTTGGACAGCGATATCGGCTGGGTGTTCGACCGCGACCGCATGCACGGTCCCCGTGCCGACGGCACTCATCTGTATGCCCTGACCACATGTGCGGCCTACGATCTGATGCCGTTGAGGAACGCCGAGGTCGCCGACCGGCTCGTCGCGGCGCTGCGCGCGAGCTATCCGGCCGCCCGCGATGCGCGGGTGCTCGACGTCACCGTGGTGCCGTGGGCCAAAGCGACGTTCTCGTCGCGCGTCGGGATGTCCACGATCAGGCCCGAGAACCGCACGGCGGTGCCGAATCTCGCCCTCGCGGGGGACTGGACCCACAACGACTGGCCGACGACCATGGAGGGTGCGGCCCAAAGCGCCTCGCGTGCAGTGGATCTGATTCACGCTGAGCTCAGCCGCTGTTGACCAGCCGGTGATGTCCGCGTCCCTCGCGGATCGGGCCCCCTTGTCGAGGTACATGAGCTCGTCGGCGCGAGAGACCATTTCTGAAAGTTGATTTCGCGGTGTCGACCTCACACCGCGGCGGGGTGCTCACTTCCGTCGGGCGCGGCATCGACCAAGTCATGGCTCATCCCGTACCGCTTGCGCTGCTGGGCCATCACGCGCGAGTGGTTGGCCAAGGCGCGCCTGGTCCGCAGATCGGTCACCCCGGGAAGGGCTGCAAGGGTCAGATTCACGGTGCCGACCACGGGGCTGAGCAAAGTGGGTAAGTGCTTGAAAACCGTGTCTGGCACGCCCAGCTTGGCGGCGCCGGTCTCGCCGAGGAAGGCACGCGTCAACCCGTTGACCACGGCGACGGCGAGGCTGTGTGCGCGGTCGCCGCCAACGGGCAGCAACTCGGCGATCTCGACAGCGAGATAGTCGTGGGTGAGTGCACGCACGAAATCCCGGTCGCCGTCGTCGGGGTCGGCGGCCGTGAGCAGATACAACTCTTCGATGCGGATATGGTCGGCCTCGTTCGTGGGATTGAGTTCGGGTCCGACACCGTTGAGAAATCCGACGTACCGCCAGAAGTGATAGATGTCATCGAGTTCGTCGTCGGTGTACCGCACTCCGAGCCGGTGCATCGCCGCCAGTGCGACATGGCCGAACTCGGCGATCGTGAACGCCATGAAACTCTGAGGGATCGGCGCCCCCCACGCTGCGGCATCCCATTCGCCGCTGTCCCGCAGGTGGCGGCGAACGAACGCGTGGATCAGTCGCACCCGCAGCGTCGTCGCGAACCCGGCGCCGCCGCGGCGCAATCCACCCGGGGTCAGGATCGTTTCCATCCACGACCCCACCTTGAGGGATCGAATCGCGGCCTGGCTGGTGTACCGCCCGGTCATCACCAGGGGCATTCCCGCGGTCCTGTTCATCGCTCCCGCCGTCAGCGACGCGGCGCCGAGCACGATGCCGTATGACGCCATGTGGCGGACAAGATGTCCGGCCGCACGGTCCAGGCGGTCGTGGTCGAGCCAGTTCGGCTCGGTGTCGACCTCGGCGAAGAGGGCGCGCAGAGACGCGGGCGCCCTGTCGACGGCATCGATGCCCTGCGATACGGCATCGCGGAACATCGCCATGCCCGCGCCGGGCGGCAGGGTCGAGAAGTCGGCGACGACAGCGTCGGCCAGGTGGTCGCCGATGCCTGTGCCGGCGATCCAGTCCCGGCCCAGTTGGCCGTAGCGGCGGGCCGCCACGTCGGCGTTCGGTACCGATGTGTGCTCGAGCATCATGACTCCATGCAAACATGAGAATGCCTCAGTTACTACTCACCTTTGGGGAGGGCTCGGATGTCGGCACGCGCGCGGTCTCTGCCGCAGCAACAGCGGGCCCGGGAGATGCGGCGCCGAATCCTCGACACCGCGTTGCGGCTGATCGCCGGACGCGGCGCTGCCGTGTTGACGACCCAGGCCGTCGCCGACGCCGCCCACGTCAGCATCGGCACTGTTTATCGCTACTTTCCCGACCGCGCAGCCATTGTCGCGGAGCTCGTCGACGAGGCCGCCCGCGACATCTCCTTCGAGTTGGTCCGCGCCGTGGGAAAGGCGCTCGATCTCGACGTCGGCGCGGCGGCCCTCGTGGTGGTGGAGACACTGACCGCCGCCTACGAGAAACACGCGCCGGTGGTGCAGGCAGCGCTGACAGCCTCATCTTTCGACGTTCCGCCACACCTCAATCACACCGCCATGGACGAGATCGAGCGCAGCCTTCTGCCGCTCGGCAGCGCGATCCCCGGCCGGGCCCGACCGGACCTGTCGCCGTCCGAACTGCGCGACCTGGTATTCCTCACGATGGGCGTGACGTCGAGTGCATGCCTGCGGATCGCGCTGCAGCGCCCACCGGGGTCCGACCGTGACGCGATGGTTGCGTTGACCGCCCGGATGCTCGGAGCCGCACTGACACCGCCGTGACTAGGTCGCGTGACAGCGGGTAAGACGTCGGACATGAGTGAGACCGCGCTGCTCGTGATCGACATGTTCAACACATACGACCATCCCGACGCCGAAGAACTGGCCGACAACGTCGGCGAGATCGTGGATCCGCTCGCAGATCTCGTGAAGAGATCGCGAGACCGCGATGACGTCGACGTGATCTATGTGAACGACAACTACGGCGACTTCACGGCCGACAAAGGCAATATCGTCGAGTCCGCGCTGAGCGGGGCCCGCCCCGATCTGGTCGAGCCGTTGGCGCCCGACACCGACAGTCAGTTCCTGTTGAAGGTGCGCCACAGCGCGTTCTATGCGACGCCGCTCGACTACCTACTGACGCGCCTCGGGGTGCGCCGCATCATCCTCACCGGGCAGGTCACCGAGCAGTGCATCCTCTATACCGCCCTGGACGGCTACGTGCGCCATTACGACGTGGTGGTTCCGCCAGATGCCGTGGCCCACATCGACTCCGAGCTGGGTAAGGCGGCGCTGTCGATGATGGAGCGCAACATGAAGGCCGAGCTCTCGGCATCAACGGACTGCCTTCCGTGAGGGTGGCCTGATCCGAGCGGTATCGGGCAAGATCCGAGGGTTTCCGGCGTCGACGTTGTTGTAGCCTCGGCCCATGGAAGTACTACGCTCCGTAGTTATTCTGCTGCACATCGTCGGCTTCGCGGTCACGTTCGGGGCCTGGGTCGCCGAGGCCGCGGCCGCACGCCTGCGCACGACCCGCCTGATGGACTACGGGCTGTTGCTCTCGTTGCTCACCGGCCTCGCGCTGGCCGCGCCGTGGCCTGCCGGAATCGCCCTCAACTACCCCAAGATCGGGATCAAGATGGCGATCCTGATTGTCCTCGGCGGATTGCTCGGCATGGGCAACGCGCGTCAGCGGCGCACCGGGCACGCGGTGCCGCGCCCGATGTTCTACGCCGTGGGAGCCCTCGCGTTCACCGCGGCTGCCGTCGCGGTGGTGTGGTGACTATTGCTCGCCGAGGCCCAGCAATTTGGTGACGTGATGATCGCGGCCCGCGGTGTAACCGCCGTCCACCGCGATGGCCTGGCCACTGACGAAGCTGGCTTCCGCGGACACGAGAAACGCTGCGACCGAAGCGACTTCAGCAGGCCTGCCGAAGCGGCGCAGCTTGTGCTCGTGGCGTAACCCATCCCGCGGCCCCTCCATCCCCGGAATGCCCATGACGGATTCGAACAACGGCGTCTCGATGAAGCCGGGGCAGATTGCGTTGACCCGGATTCCGCTGGGGCCGTAGTCGATCGCGGCGTTCTTGGTCAGCAGGACGACGCCGCCTTTGGATGCGTTGTACGCACTGCCGCCCGCGGTGCCCTCCAGGCCTTCGATGCTGGAAAGTGTGACGATGGAACCCCGTTCACCGTTGACACGCTCCTGGGTCATCATCTGGGTGAGCGCGGCGCGCATGACCACGAAGGTGCCCTTGAGGTTGATGTCGACAACGCGGTCCCACTCGTCGTCGGGCAGAAGGTGAATCGGGCCACCGCCACCGACACCCGCGGAGTGGACGATGCCGTCGAGCCGGCCGACCCTGTCGGTCACAGCCGTCACCGCGCGCTCTACGACGGCCGGCTCCAGGATGTCGCCGGTTACGTAGTGAAAAGCGCCCTGCAGGTCCGAGGGGCCGTCCGGCGCCACATCGATGCCGACGACTGTCGCGCCCTCGTCGAGCAGTCGCCGCACCGTGGCTTCCCCGATACCCGACGCCGCACCCGTCACCAGAACACCCTTGCCGACCAGACCGTTGAGCATCGCCACAGTATGGCCTACGGGAAAGGCGACGAGGCCGTCGTTAGCATCCGAAGATGATGTTTGAGCGCTTCGTCACCGAAGGGCACGGCGGGGTGCGAATCGCAGCCGACCGCCAGGGTGACCCCACAGCGCGCGCCGTGGTCTTCCTGCACGGCGGCGGTCAGACCCGTCGATCGTGGGGACGGGCGGCGTCGGCGGTCGCACGGCGCGGGTGGCAGGCGGTCACGGTCGACATGCGCGGCCACGGCGAGTCGGACTGGTCGGCCGACGGCGACTACCGGGTCGCGAGCTTCGCCGCCGACGTGCGGCAGATCCTTCTCCACGTGCCGCCCCGCCCTGTGCTCGTCGGCGCATCCCTCGGCGGCCTCACGTCGATGCTGCTCGCCGGCGAACTGTCGCCCGGCATCGCGGCGGCGGTGGTGCTCGTCGACATCGTGCCCGACATGGATCCCCTGGGTGCGGAGCGCATTCACGCGTTCATGGCCGACAAGATGGTGGACGGTTTCGCCTCCCTCGATGAGGTGGCCGACATGATCGCCGAATTCAACCCCCACCGCCCCCGGCCCGCTGATCTCGACGGGCTGCGAAACAACCTGCGCCACAGAGGAGATCGGTGGTATTGGCACTGGGATCCCCAGTTCATCGATGGGTCCGCGACCCACCCGCCGATGGAGGTCACCGACGTCGAGCGCCTGCATTCCGCCGTCGCGCGGATCGTCGCCGACGGCGTGCCCATGCTGCTGGTCCGCGGTCAGGTCAGCGATCTGGTGAGTCATGAGCGCGCGTCCGAGTTCCTGGCGCGCTTCCCGCAAGTCGCCTTCGTCGATGTCGAGGGAGCCGGCCACATGGTGGCGGGCGATCGCAACGATCTTTTCGCCGACGCGGTGCTCGATTTCCTCGCCCGGCAGGAAGGCCCTCAATAGAGACCATCCAACAGAACTGATGTGTATGGTGTGGTGCGTGCCACATCTCACCGGTGCGGAGGTGCGCGATCCCGAACTGGCGCGCCTGACAGGTCTTCCTTTCGACGATGACGACGAGATCCTCAAAGCCGCGATCGACGAGGCCAGCGTCCCGGCGTTGCTGATGTCGATGGTCCACATGACCGGCGATCTGAGCATTCTCGACGAACTGCCGCGACCGTTCATGCTCATCGCGATGGACCTGCAGGGCGGCATGAGCGAGCCCGACAAAGATGCCGTGCGCGCCAGGGCATTCGAGGTGGCCCGCGACTACCGCGACCGGGGTTGTCCGCCCCCGTTCGTGCCCGACGAACACCAGCTGCGGGTCATGCTCGACGTCATCTCCGCCGGGCAGGTCGGCAGCGAGTTCGTCGACTATGTCGCTGCCGACCTACGTATCACCGACGTCGATCAGAACGGGCCGGCGCTGGCGTCATCGGCGCCGCAGCGCGCCGGCTTCCCGGTTGTGGTGATCGGCTGCGGCGAGGCCGGGCTGCTGGCGGGCATCAAGCTCAAGCAGGCCGGCATTCCGTTCACGATCGTCGAGAAGCAACCGGGTGTCGGCGGTACATGGCTGGCCAACCGGTACCCCGGTTGCCGGGTCGACATCGCGAGCCAGTACTACACCTACTCCTTCGAGCCGACCGACCACTGGGAGCACCACTACGCCACGCAGCCGGAGATCCTGCGCTATCTGCGTGACGTCATGGACCGTCACGGCATCGCCGAGCACGTCCGGTTCGACACCGAGGTCACAGGTGCGGCCTGGGACGACGCCACGTCGACGTGGCGGGTGCGGGTGCGCGGCGCACACGGCGGGGTCGAGGAATTGACGGCTCGGGCGCTCATCTGCGCCGTCGGCCAGTTCAGCACCGCGGTCATCCCGGACATCAACGGCGCCAAGGACTTCGCCGGTCCGGCGTGCCACACGGCAGCGTGGGACGATTCGATCGACCTCGACGGCAAGCGCGTCGCGGTCATCGGCGCAGGCGCCAGTGGCTTCCAGTTGGTGCCTGCGATCGCCGGCACCGCCGCCCACATCGACGTGTACCAGCGCACACCGCAGTGGATGGCGCCCAACGTGCACTACCACGAGCCGGTCAGCCCGGGCGCTCGATGGGCCACCAGGCACCTGCCCTACTACGGGCGCTGGCTGCGGTTCGTGTCGTGGTGGCCGATCGCGGACGCCCTCGACGAGCAGATCACCATCGACCCTGACTGGGACACCGGGGGATTGTCGGTCAGCGCAGGCAATCAGGCGATTCGCGACATGTTCATCGCCTGGATGCGGGCGTTCGCCGATGACGAAGAACTTCTCGCGAAGGTGACGCCCGGATATCCACCGATGGGCAAACGTACCCTGCAGGACGACGGTACGTGGCTGACCACGCTGCAGCGCGACGACGTCGACCTCATCACCGACGGCATCGCCGAGATCACCGCGGGCGGAGTCACCGATACCCGCGGGGTGCACCGCCGCGCCGATGTGCTGTTGTGGGCCACCGGATTCGATGTGAACCATCAGCTCGGCCCCATCGACATCCGCGGCAGGGGAGGCGTCGGTCTCAACGAGGCGTGGGGCGATGCCGCGTATGCCTACCTCGGCGTGACCGTGACGGGATTCCCCAACCTCTTCTGCATGTTCGGACCCGGCACCAACGCCGTCAACGGCGCCAGCATCATCTACAACTCCGAGTGCCAGATGCGTTACATCCTCGGCTGCATCGACATGATCCTGGCTTCGGGCGCCGCATCCGCAGAGCCGCTCGCCGAAGTCTGCTCCGACTACGACCGCCGAAGCCAGGAGCGATTGCAGACCATGGTCTACGCCCACCCCGCTGTCAGCAGCAGCTACTACAAGAACGCCGCCGGCGAGCTCCCCACGCTCTTCGCGTGGCGCATCGCCGATTACTGGAAGTGGACACACCGTCCGAACCCCGGCGACTATTCGTTCACTAAGCCATTCGATAAGCCATTCGACAAGCAACGGACACAGGAGGTTTCATGACGGGACGGTTGGCGGGCAAGGTCGCTCTCATCAGCGGAGGCGCCAGAGGCATGGGTGCATCGCACGCCCGGGTGATGGCCTCGCACGGCGCCAAGGTGGTGTGCGGCGACATCCTTGATACCGAGGGCGAACTCGTGGCCGAAGAGCTCGGCGATGCCGCCCGCTACGTACACCTCGACGTCACCCGCACCGAGGACTGGGAGTCGGCCGTCGGCACCGCCGTCGAGGAATTCGGTGGCGTCGACATCCTGGTGAACAACGCGGGCATCCTCAACATCGGTACGGTCGAGGACTACGACCTCGCCGAGTGGCACCGCATACTCGACATCAACCTCACCGGGGTGTTCCTCGGAATCCGTGCCGTGACGCCGACGATGAAGGCCGCGGGCCGCGGCTCGATCGTCAACATCTCCTCGATCGAGGGTATGGCGGGCACGATCGGGTGCCACGGCTACACCGCCACGAAATTCGCGGTCCGGGGTCTGACGAAGTCGACGGCTTTGGAGCTGGGGGCCTTCGGGATTCGCGTCAACTCGATACACCCGGGGCTGGTGAAGACGCCGATGGCGGACTGGGTTCCCGAAGACATCTTCCAGTCGGCGCTGGGCCGCATCGCCGCGCCCCACGAGGTCAGCAACCTCGTCGTGTACCTCGCCAGCGACGAATCCAGCTACTCGACCGGTGCGGAGTTCGTCGTCGACGGCGGAACCCTCGCCGGTCTCGCGCACAAGGACTTCTCCGCTGTCGACGTCGATCAGCAGCCGGAGTGGATCACCTAGCGGGCGCCCGGGTTGTCCTGATCCATGCGTCTGCCGAGCTCGGCGCGTGAGCTGATGCCGAGTTTGCGATAGATCTTCGTCAGGTTGTGCTCGACAGTCTTGCTGCTGATGAACATCGCGGCTGCGATGTCCTTGTTGGTGGCCCCTGTCGCCGCCATCTCCGCGACCCGCTGCTCGGACGGTGTCAACGGGCTGACCCCGTCGGACGGCGCCACCACGGCACGCGACAGCTCGGCTTTGGCCCGCAGCGCCCACAGCGGAGTCCCCAGGCGCTCGAAAGCCTCCATGGCCAGGGTCAAATTCGTTGCCGCCGTGTGCTTCTGGCGCAATCTTCGCTGGAGCTGACCCAGCAGCAGCTGAGTCCTGGCGCGTTCGAACGGCATCGGAAGAAGCTCGTGCATCGTCATGGCGCGATGGGCCTCCAGTTCAGCGGCGCCCACATCGCCGCGGGCCGCCAGCAGCATCGCACGACACCGCGACCCCACCGCCTTCATCCAGATGCGGTCGTGTACGGCACCGTTTTGTTCCAACGCCGTGGTGAGGAAGTCGGCGTCGTCAAGGCGTCCGACGCCCACCATCGCCTCGATCACGTCGGGGAGATGCCATCCGTACATCAATTCCGTCGACGGCGTCTGGTCCCGCGCCAAGAACGAACTGTCCAGCGCCTCAAGCGCTTCGCGGTGATTGCCGAGCGACTCTTCGAGGAAGCACAACGTCATCCCCGGCCAGTCCGCGATATGGGACACCTGCCGGTTCTTTACCGCGCCGAGAACCCACTGGGCATCGGCCCGGGCATCCTCGATCCGGCCCGCGTAGGCGGCCATCGCTCCGCGCACCGTCATGGGGATGATGAGCACGTCGTCGCCGCCGAGTTGCTCCGCGCGCTCCACGGCCTCGGCGGCTTCGGCCTCCGCGGCGGCGAGCTGACCCCGCCAGAGATGATTGATCGCCAAAAAGCCGGCGATCGCCATCATGTCGCTTTCGGCGCCCCGCTCGACGCAGACGCTGCGCACGGCGGTGAGTTCCCGGTGGGCCTGCTCGAGCCGTCCCGTCCACGACATCGCGAGGGCGTGCACGAACGGGGCACGGAAGATGATGGGGACGTCGAAAGCGCTGTCGTAGAGCTTGAGCGCCCGTGTCAGCGACTCCTCGTCGAGACCGCGCCCGCACTGGAAACTGACGTGCACAGACCACGCGAGCGCCGCGCTGGTGACACCGGGGACCCCGAGCTCCTCGGCCAGCTTGACCGCATCGCGGGCGTGCCTGCGGGCATCGTCGAGCTCGCCGATGTTGTTCAGCGCGAACGACAGTCGCAGCAACACCTGAACCTGGACCGGCGCGTTGCCCGCGGCGTCGTCCAGTGCCGTGCGCAACAACTCGACGGCTTCGCGATGCTCGTTCTCGTACATCAGCACCGTCGCGAGGAGGCTCGCCGCGAGCGCACGCAGGATCGCCGGCTCGATCGACTCGACCCGGCCCAGTGCGGTGGCCGCTTTCGCCGTGTTGCCCGCCAGGAAGTGGTTCTCCGCAGCTTTCATCCGGCGCAGCGGATTGTCCCCGCCCAACCCGATCGCCAGGTCGACCAATTCGGCGGCGGCAGCGGGTGCCCCCCGGGCGCGCGCGGCATCGGCCGCCTGATCGAGCGCGGTGAAGATCTCCTCGTCCCCGCTGGCCGAAGCGAGTGCCAGGTGCCGTGCCCGCAATTCGGGCTGTGTTTCCAGCAGGCCCATGGTGCGGTGCATCGCACGCCGCGCAGTCGGTCCGGCATCGGTGTAGACGCCGCTGGCGAGCAGCGGATGGGTGAACCGCACGCGGTTGCCCTCCAGCGCGATGATGCCCGCAGACTCGACCTGCTCCAGCTGGGAGGTGATCTCTTCGACCGACACGTTGTTGGCGCGGGCCAGAAGTTCGGTCGTCGGGTCCGCGACGCACGCGGCGCCGAGCAGCAGCTCACGTGCCCGGTCGTCGAGCCGCCCGATTCTTCGCCGCACCACGTCGGTGAGGGTCGCGGGGAGCGGAAGATCGGAGCCGCTCCGACCGTCGCCGAGTGCTTGCGCCAGTTCGAGCGCGAAAAACGGATTTCCGCCCGATATTTCGGCGATCCGCAGTAAGGACGGCCGAGTCAGCTTGCGGCCCAGCCGCTCTGAGATCAGCGTGTGCACCTGCGCTGAATTCATCGGATGCACGCCGACCCGGCCGACACCGTCGGGCCGGTCGAGTTTCAGCCATCCGGCGGCCGCACCGTCGCCCGGCGAGCAGCGCTCGGTCAGCAGGACGCCGAACGGGCCCTTGAGGCGGCGCATCGCGAACTCGATGGCGGCCCGGCTGGAGGTGTCCAGCCATTGAACGTCGTCGATGGCGACGAGGACGGGTGACGTCTCGGCCAGCGCGTGCAGCACCGCGACAAAACCAGCCGCGACCACCCGCTGGTCGGTCGGAGGCCCGTCGCTGCCCGCGCGCAACAGCAGGCGGTCCAGGGCCAGTCGCTGGAGGCCCGGCAACGACGCGAAGTGCTCGTCTTCGACGTCGCCGAGCAGATCGGCCAGGGCGGCGAACGCCATCACCGACTCGGCCTGCCCGACCCGCGCCGTCAGCACCCGGAACCCGCGGTCGCCGGCGCGTTGCAGCTGTGCCAGCCACAGCGTGGTCTTCCCGATCCCGGCGTCGCCCTCGATGATCAGACCGGTCGGTTTGGCGGCGGCGGCGTCCAGGAACTCAGCAACCAGCGGATCGTCGTCTGCCGTGGTGCTAGCGCTGGACACGCCGTTCATCATCGCAGCGGGCAAAGCGCCGCGCATCACTTCGGCGACTTCGCGAACAAATTTCCGGCGAACTTCGCTCAGCGGACCGCGACGACGACCTTGCCCAGCGCCGAGCGGTCCTCCAGCGACGCGATCGCCTCCGCGGCACGTTCGAGGGGATACACGACGGGCTCGGGCGGGGGCACCGCGCCCGAAGCCAGCAACGGCTCCAGCGCGGCCCACTGCTCCTGCAGGTAACCGGGGTGCGTCAGCGTCCAGGCGCCCCAACCGACACCGACCACGTCGACGTTGTTGAGCAGCAGCCGGTTCACCTTCACGGTGGGAATGTCGCCGCCGGTGAACCCGACCACGAGCAGTCGTCCGCCGGGCGCGAGTGAGCGCAGCGAATCGGTGACGCGGTCGCCGCCGACGGGGTCGAGCACGATGTCCACACCGCGCCCGCCGGTCAGCTCCTTGACCGCGTCCTTGAAACCGTCGGCCAGAACGACGTCCGACGCCCCGGCCGCGCGGGCTACCTCCGCTTTCTCCTCGGTACTGACGACAGCGATCGTGCGCGCCGCGCCGAGCGCGGGTGCGATCCGCAGCGTGGACGTGCCGATGCCGCCGGCCGCCCCGTGCACGAGCACCGTCTCGCCGTCGGCCAGCCTGGCGCGGGTGCCCAGCGCGAACTGCACCGTCAGGTCGTTGAACAGCACCCCGGCCCCCGCTTCGAACGACACCGAGTCCGGCAGCTTGAACACCCGCTCTGGTTGCAGCGCAACGACTTCGGCCATCGCGCCACACAGCATCGTCAACCCGATGACCCGGTCCCCCTTACGGACGTGCGCTCCCTCGGGCGCGCTGCGCACCACGCCGGCCACCTCGGCCCCGGGCGTATAGGGCATCGCGGGCTTGTACTGGTAGAGCCCACGGGACTGTAGGGCGTCGGGAAACGCCACCCCGGCCGCGTGCACGTCGACGACCACGGTGCCGTCCTCGTCTGCGGGTTCGTCGATCTCGACCACCTTCGCGGCCTGCGGTCCGTCGAGTTCGGCAATCTGTATCGCGCGCAATGTCGGCCTCCTGTGTCGTCTGCGAGAACCATTTAACTCACCCCTGATGCGCGATCCGCCGCTGGTGCCCGCCGGGTACAGTCACGTACCCGGCGAGGTGGCCGGACCGGAGGAGCGCACATGGCACGAGGCAGCAGAGCCCGACTTCGGAGCGGGACATTCGGCCCCGCTGATGCCCTGGCCCCGGGCCGCGTGGTCGACGTGCGGTCCAAGGACGGCGTGCGGATCCACACCGAGGTGTTCGGTCCCGAGGACGGTTACCCGATCGTGTTGGCCCACGGCATCACATGCGCCCTCCGCGTGTGGGCCCACCAGATCGCCGATCTGGCACGGGATTACCGGGTGATCGCGTTCGATCACCGCGGACACGGCCGCAGCGGGGTGCCGCCGCGCCGTGGCGGCTACAGCCTCGACTACCTGGCCGCCGACCTCGACGCCGTGCTGGAGGCGACGCTGGCAACGGGGCAGAGGGCTGTGATCGCAGGGCATTCGATGGGGGGCATTGCGATCACGTCCTGGGCCGAGCGTCTGCCGCACCGCGTCGTCCAGCGTGCCGATGCCGTGGCGCTGATCAACACCACCACCGGCGATCTGCTGCGCAACGTGAACCTTCTCCCGGTGCCCGCGCGGTTCGCCGATGCCAGGGTGCGCGCTGCCGGCGGGGTGCTGCGCACGTTCGGAGGCGCACCACTGCTGCGCGCCGCCGACCGCCCCAGCCGCCGTTTCGTCTCGACCATCGCGGTGGGCCGTGACGCCGATCCCGCCGTCGTCGACTTCGTCTTCGAGCTGTTCAACGGAACGCCTGCGGCTGGGCGCGGCGGGTGGGCGCGTGTCCTCATCGACCACCTCGGCCCGCGCCACATCGTGCTCGACAACCTGTCGGTGCCCACGCTGGTGATCGGCAGCACCAAGGACCGGTTGCTCCCGATGGTGTCCTCCCGCCGCATCGCCGCCACGGCGCCGAACCTGGCGCGCTTCGTCGAGCTCGCCGGTGGGCATTGCGCCATCCTGGAGCGTCCCGACGAGGTCAACGAGCACCTGAGGTGGCTGGTGGAGTCGGTGACGGGGGATCAGGCTGGGGCGAGCGAAGCGACGGGGATTCAGGCTGGGGCGAGCGAAGCGACGGGGGATCAGGCACGCCGCGCCAGTTCCTGATGCGCCTCCTCGGCAGCACGTAATCCCGAGCGCACCGCGCCGTCGAGAAAACCGGTCCACCGGTCGGCGGTTTCCGTACCCGCCCAGACGATGCCGTCGACGGGGGCGCGTAGCCACCGTCCGTGCGCGGTCCACGCACCCGGCGGAACGGCGGCCGTCGGCCCTCCGGGTGCGAACGGCTCTGCGCCCCAACGATGATCGATGTAGTCCAGCGGCCGTGATGCGGCGTCGCCGAAGAGTGCGGAGAACCCGGCGAGGGCGACCTCACGGCGTTGTTCGTCCGGCAACGGGTCGAACGTGCGGGCGTCGGTGAAGCCGAGCAGGACGCCGGGGCCGGTATCGGCGGAGCTGACGTCGAAGGTGATGAACACCGGTCCCTCGTCGGAGAGCGCCTCACCGGACAAGCCTGCGTCGCGCCAGAACGGCGTCGGGTACGCCGCGTACGCCTTGCTCAGATGGCCCTGCGGCCAGGTGCGGCTCAGCCGCCCGTACTCGGCGGGAAGGGCGGGATCGAAATCGATGGCGGCACGATGCTCGGGCGGGACGGCGACGACGACGGCTCCTGCGTCGTATCGCCTGCCGTCTGCGGTGACGGTCAGGGATCGATCCGGGTGGCGGGAGATGCCCCGGACCGGGGTGTTGAGAACCACGCGTTCGCCCAGCTCGGCGGCCATCAGCTGGGCGATCTGCTGGGTGCCCGCCAGGAACCGGTCCTGCTGCGCGCCGCCCTCGACGTCGAGCATGCGGTTGAGGCCGCCGGCGGCCGCCACGTAACGCACGGCGTGCAGCATCGAGACGGCATCGGGTTCAGCGCCCCACGTCACCCGCGACATGATCGCCATCAGATCGCGGGTGGAGGCGCCGGCATGCACGGATCGCAGCCACTCGTCGAGGGAGACCGCATCGAGTTGAGCAGCGATCGGCGACGTCCACGGCTGATCAACCGGAACCTTGCCGCGGATGCGGTCGAACCGCCATTGGATCCTCGACACGTCGAGAAGCTCCAGGATCGACAGCCGAGGGATCGTGCTCCGATACGACCGCACCCTGCCGCGCCATCGGATCAGGTTCTTCCCGCGTCCATAGGTGGGCACGGATTCGACGCCCAGTTCCGCCGCCAGTGCGAGCACGGCATCCTGCGTCGGGCCCACGAACGTCGCGCCGAGGTCGACGGCCACCCCGCCGACGTACCCCGTGTAGGACCTGCCGCCGACGCGGTCCCGGCCTTCCAGAACGGTCACGTCGTGCCCGCGGCGGGTCAGTTCGCGGGCTGCCGACAGTCCTGCGAATCCCGCTCCCACGACAACGACATCGGCCATCGCCCCATCCTCGCGGATCGGGCGCGCCGACGGACGCATAGTGTCGTTTTGCGCGCCGGATTCGAGCCAAGCCGATGGTCGGACTCCTCGACGCGGCTCGTTCCTCGCTCGCTCGACCGTCGTCCGACTAGGCTCGCTCGTTGTGCAGGTGATGACAGCGCTCTTCGGGCCGACTGACGCGATCGATCGGGCGCGCGCGCTGCGCGATGCCGGTGCCAGTGGGGTTTTCACGTTCGAGGGCCCCCACGACGTGTTCACCCCCCTGACCCTCGCGTCGACCGTCGGCGGGCTTGACCTGATGACGAATGTCGCGATTGCCTTTCCGCGCAACCCTATTCACCTCGCGCATCAGGCCGTCGACCACCAGATCCTCAGCGGCGGCCGGTTCACTCTCGGGCTGGGTACGCAGGTGCGCGCCCAGATCGAGAAGCGCTACGGCGTCGAGTTCGACAAGCCGGTGGCCAGGATGCGCGAACTCGTCGGCGCGCTGCGGGCCATCTTCACTACGTGGACCACCGGCGAGCGGTTGAACTTTCGCGGGGAGTATTACCGGCACACGTTGATGACGCCCACGTTCGTTCCGCGTGGCGATTTCACGCCGCCGCCGATCTACGTGGGTGCACTGGGGCCCTTGCTGACCCGGATGACGGCCGAGGTCGCCGACGGGCTACTGGTCATGCCTTTCGGGTCGAAGAAGTTCCTCAACGAGGTCACGATGCCGAATGTCGACAAGGGCCTCGCCGCGGCGGGGCGCAGCCGCACAGATCTCGCCGTGGTGCCCGAGATCATCGTCTCGGTCGCCGATCAGGACCCTGATCATGTGTCGGCGCGACGACTGCTGGCCTTCTACGGCTCCACCCCCGCCTATCGGCCTGTGCTGGAGGTGCACGGGTGGGGCGACCTGCAACCCGAACTCAACGCGCTGTCCAAGCAGGGGCGTTGGGAGGACATGGCGCGTCTCATCGACGACGACGTGCTGCACACCATCGCCGCGTGCGGCAGCCCGGCTGATGTGGCCAAGCACATCAGGGACCGGGTGGACGGTGTCTCGGATCGCATCTGCCTCTATCAGCCCGGCCCCATCGAGGTGAATTCGTTGGCCGAGATCGTCGACGCATTGGGTGACTGAGTCCTAGGGTGGTACGTGACCGGACCAAAGGAGGTTACGGGTGCCGGACCACACTCCCGATGGGGACTTCTCCGACGTCTTGATCATCGGTGCGGGAATTTCCGGCATCGGTGCCGCGTACCGGATCCAGGAACGCAATCCGCAGCTGAAATACACCATCCTTGAGCGACGCTCGCGCATCGGCGGCACATGGGATCTGCATCGTTACCCCGGTATCCGCTCGGACAGCGACATCTTCACGCTGTCGTTCCCCTGGGAGCCGTGGGAGCGTCCCGAGAACGTCGCTGACGGCGAGGACATCCGTCAGTACCTGATGAACGCCGCGCGCAAGCACGGGATCGACCACCACATCCGGTATGACACCCGGGTGGTCTCCGCGGACTGGGACTCGACGACGGACACGTGGACGGTGCGGACCGATGTCAACGGTTCCGGTCGCATCTACCGGACGCGGTTCCTGTTCTTCGGCACCGGGTATTACGACTACGACAACCCCTACCGACCCGAGTTCCCCGGCATCGAGAACTACGGCGGTGCCGTGGTTCATCCGCAGCACTGGCCCGAAGACCTCGACTACGCCGGCAAGAAGGTTGCGGTCATCGGCAGTGGTGCCACCGCGATCAGCATGATCCCGGCCCTGGCGCAGCGCGCGAGCCACGTGACGATGGTGCAGCGCTCGCCGACGTATCTGCTGTCGGGCCAACGGATCAACCCTGTGGTCAACCTGCTCCGTAAGGTGCCGCCGCCCAAGCTGGGCTATCGTCTGGCCTGGCTGTACAACGTCTTGTTCATCGTGCTGGTGTACGGAATCGCCCGCAAGGCCCCGCGTGTCAGCAGACGCCTGATTCGTGCGGTCGCCAAACACTATCTGCCGGAGAACTATCCGGTCGACACGCATTTCAATCCCCGCTACGACCCGTGGGACCAGCGGCTGTGCCTGATCCTGTCCGGTGACTTCTACGAGGCGATCGCCGAGGGCCGCGCCGAGGTGGTCACCGATCAGGTCGATCATATCGACGCCACCGGCATTGTCCTGAAGTCCGGCAAGCGGATCGACGCGGACGTGCTGGTGACGGCCACCGGTCTGCAGCTGCAGGCACTCGGCGGGATCTCGGTCAGCGTCGACGGCGAGAAGGTCGCTCCATCAGATCGATTCGTCTACAAGGAGCATCTGCTCGAGGACATCCCGAACCTGGCGTGGTGCGTCGGCTACATCAACGCCTCGTGGACGTTACGCGCCGACCTGACCGCGCGAGCAGTGGCGAAGCTGCTGGCGCACATGGACTCTCACGGATACACCCATGCCTATCCGCATCTGGGGCAGACGCCGATGCCGGAAAAGCCGGCCTGGAACATCAACGCAGGCTATGTGCACCGCTCCGGTCACGTGTTGCCGAAGTCCGGGACCCATCGGCCGTGGAACGTTCGACACAACTTCGTCCTCGATGCGATCGACCAGCGTTTCGACCGGATCGAGGAGTCGATGGTGTTCGGGCGGGTGTCGCCGGAATTGCCTTCCGGCAGTGGAATGTCGAGTGAGGACCTGCTGGAACGCCATTCGGGCTGACGCGCTACAGGGCGACGGTGAGCCAATCGGCGAAGCCCGACGGGTCGTGGCGGCCCAGCGCTCCGTGCTCGAACAGCCCCCATCCTTCGTGCTCACCTCCGTCGGCATCGCGGCACACCGCCCGGCCCACGTGGTCGATGACGCCGAAGCCGGCCCGGCCGACGATCGCGGGATCATTCATGTCGTAGGTGAGGCGCTCGGTGAAGTTCTCGCCCTTCCACATGCCGTGGATCCAGTCGGAGTCGCCGCCGTAGCCGCCTCCGACGTGGATGGGCACCGGCAGTTTGGATTCCACGTCGAAACGGAGCAGTGTGCCGTCGAATGCGGTGGCATCGATCGTCGCACCCGTGGGGATGCGCGTCCCCGACCGGTAATGGATCTTGATCCTTGGCCAGCCGAGTTGCTCGACGCGGCCGTCCTTCCAAATACGGGTGCAGTCGTTCAGCGAACGGAATCCGAGGTGATCCTCCTGGATGATGAGCACGATGCCGAAATGGTCGAAAGCCATCGGCACATACAGCCACCACATGCCCTCGAACGGCGGATCGTCGGGCCGCCCGGCGGGTTCGGCCTCGCCGATGGGGCGGATGCCCCATGACCGGTCCCGGGTGCCGATCCACTGGGACGGATCCACGGCGATGTCGGTGCCGTCGACCAAGAGTTGCCCGCTCCAGGTGCCGACCTGCGCGAAACGCTGCGCGTCCAGCGTCACCCGATTTCCGCGCCGCATGATGTGCGGCTGCTCCTGGACGACATCGAACAACCCTTCCCAGGTGAGATCCGCTGCGATTCCCTCGGTTTCCTCCAGTGTGATACGAAGCTTGCGCAGCGGTTCGATGATCTCGACACGGTAATTGCCGACACGCTGGTTGAGCCTGTCCTGGTCGATGGCGTGGGACAGATGCACTGCCGTCTGGGTGTCTCCCCGCCTCACCAACAGATATGCGTCCTTGACGCCCAGGTTCGGGTAATAACCGATGCCGGTGATCACGAAGATGTCGCCGGTGCGGTCGTGGGCGTTGAAGTAGGAGCGATCGTAGAAGTTGCGATCTGAGGATCCGGGCCAGGCGATCGGTTGGGGCACCTGGTGCACCGGGTATTCGTCCATCGGTCCGAGCATCAGTCGGCCTCTCCGATCAGTCGTTTGAGCAGTGACGCGTGATAGAAGAGTGTCTCGACGTCCTCGGGCTTCTCGATCTCTCCGAAACGCACCCGCCGGGCTCCGGTGCGCATGAACACACAGCACCAGACCACCGCGGAATACACATGGAACCACGCGAGATCACCCAGCTCTACGCCCGTCAGGTTCTGGTAGGTGGCGCGCACGTCGTCCTCACGCAGGAAATCCGGCATACCGGGAAGCCCGGCGAGCTTTGTCAGTTCCTGAAAAACCATGTGTGCGAAGCTGATCCACGCGACATCGAATTCGCGAGGTCCGACCGTGGCCATCTCCCAGTCGAGGACGGCGACGGGGGTGAAGTCCTGATAGATGACATTGCCGATGCGCGAATCACCCCACACGAGAACAGGTTCGGAGGAGGCGACGTCGGCGGGAAAGCGTTCTTCCAGCCATGCCAGGGTCCGCTCGACCAGCGGTGAACTGCCGATGTCGGGCACGCTGAACGCATACCAGTCCTTGAGCCACCCGAAGTGACGGTGCAGTGCCGTCTCTCCGGGCGGATCCACGTCCTGCAGGAATCCGAACACCTGCTGTGCATTCGGGATCGAATGGAGTTGGGCCAGAACCTCGACGGTGCGGTCCTGAAGCTGTCGCTGTCGTTCGGGTGGTGCATCGAAGAGCCAGTTGTCGCCGAACGTATAGGGCATCACGTCGGGCGGGACGACGCCCTCGACACGGTCCATCAGGAAGAACGGCCGCCCCAGCACATCGCCGCTGCTCTCCAGCCAGCGCACCGGTGGAACGGCCACATCCGTCAGTTCACCGACGAGTCGCATCACCTCGTGCTGATGGTCGAGGCGGTAGTGTTTGAAGACGGGGATGTCCGCTTCGGCGGGCGCGACCCGTGCCACCCATTTGTGCTCGACGGGGTTGCCGGCCTGCAGCCAGCGCCCATGCAACAAAATCGTTTCGGAGGACATGCCGTTGGCATCGATGCCACTTTCCACAGTGATCTCGGGCGTGGTGTTCGGCAGCACGCCCGACAGCCACTGTGACAGGGCTGCCGGAACGTGGGACATGTCGCGGCTCGAGCGCTGGAGTCGGTCCACATTGTCGACGGCTGGTTCGCTGGGCACTGACACAATCCTTCCCGCCGCAGTGCGGTCGTGGCACGGCACCAATACGATACCGTGGGTAGCGATATGAAAACAGGCCCGTCTTCGCCAGGCAAGACCTCAGGTGCCGGACGCCCGAGAGATCCGCGCATCGACGCTGCCATATTGCAGGCCACTGCGGATCTACTTGTAGAAATCGGCTATTCGAATGTCACCATGGCTGCCGTCGCGGAGCGGGCGGGCACCACGAAAACGGCCCTGTACCGCCGGTGGTCGAGCAAGGCCGAGCTCGTGCACGAGGCCGCCTTTCCGGTGACGCCGACGGCGATCCAGGCCCCGCCCGGCGACATCGCCGCCGACCTGCGCGGGATGATCGAGGCGGCCCGGGATGTGTTCCTCAGCCCTGTGGTGCGGGCAGCGCTCCCGGGGCTGATCGCCGACATGTCGGCCGATCCCGAGCTCAGGGGCCGCGTCGGCGCGCGGTTCACGGACCTGTTCGCGTTGGTGCGAGCCCGGTTGCACGACGCCGTGGAACGCGGCGAGGTGCGCGACTGCGTCGACCCTGACCGGCTCGTCGACCTCGTGGGCGGCGCGACGCTGCTGGCGCTGCTGCAGAAGCCCGACGATCTCGCGCGCACCTCCTGGGTTGACAACACCACGGACATCCTGCTGCACGGTGTGGTGACCTAGCCCCGTGGCGGCGTGGCGTGGCGTGGCGGCTGGCACCGCGAGCGCGCGTGTCTGCTCGCCGACACGCCCTGCGGTGCGGGCATTTTCCGCGCACTCATCGGCGGCGAGCGCGCGCTGAGCGACAGCGGTCGCGGCGTGTTGCTGAGCAGACACGCGCTCGCGGTGCGGCTGTTGCGGTCAGTTCCGCTCGATCTGGTCTCTGTTGCGCTGCGTCACCGCACTGAATCGGTCGCCGAGGCCCTGAAGACCCTGCGCATCGCCATGCTGGGCGAACGCGATCGTCTCCTCGGCCTTCAGTGCGGGGTCGACGACCGCGGCAGCGCCGGTCGTGTAGATCTCTTTGAGGCCTCGCATCGTCGGCCGCGGCACCTCGGCGATCTGTGCCGCCAACTCGACCGCTCGCGGCAGCAACCGCTCATGCGCCACCACCTCCGTCACGAGGCCGATCCGCTCGGCGCGCGCCGCGTCGACCACCTCGCCGGTCATCGACAACCGCCTGGCCATCGCGACGCCGACGAGCTGCGGCAACCGGGCCGTCATCCCGCCACCCGGCAGGATGCCGACCCGCGCGTGGGTGTCGGCGAAGACCGCCCGCTCCGAGGCGACCAGGAAGTCGCACCCCAGGGCCATCTCCAGGCCGCCGGTGAACGTGGCGCCGTTGATCGCACCGACGACCGGTGTCCGCATCGCCGCGACGGCCGCGATGCAACTCTGCGACCGGAACTCCTCGAAATACGAGAGGCCGTCGCGGGCAGCCTCTTTGAGGTCCACACCCGCGCAGAAGGCCGGGTCGGCCCCCGTGAGGACGACGGCCCGCACGGATTCGTCGTCGTCGGCTTCGGTCAGCGCGGCGTAGCTCGCACGAATGAGGTCGCGGCTGAGAGCGTTTCTGGCAGCCGGCCGGTTGAGCGTGATCACCCTCACGCCGTCGCCGTCGAAGGTGAGGACAAGATCGGTGGTCATGCCTACGTGACTATCAGAAGAAGCGGTCCGCCGAGTTCGCCAGGTCCAGCAGAGGCTGAGGCAGGGCGCCGAGCGCGAAGGTGACCGCGGCCGTGACGGTGACGACTGCCGTCGTCAGGGCGCTCGGCACGACCACGGTCGGGGCGTCGTCCGGACGGTCGGTGAAGAACATCAGCACGATCACGCGCACGTAGAAATACGCCGCGATTGCACTTGCGA
This sequence comes from Mycobacterium bulgaricum, assembly GCF_041287165.2. Lineage (NCBI taxonomy): Bacteria > Bacillati > Actinomycetota > Actinomycetes > Mycobacteriales > Mycobacteriaceae > Mycobacterium > Mycobacterium bulgaricum. Next base: position 31,156 of record NZ_JBGGKV020000004.1, read on the forward strand.
TCACGCCGACCACGACCAGCGGAATCGCGCCACCCTCGCCAGCGGCCTTGAAGACCGCGAACTTGCTGACGAATCCGCTCGTCAGCGGAATGCCGGCGAAGGCGAGCAGGAACAGCGAAAAGACAATGCCGACAAGCGGATAACGTCTACCCAAGCCTGCCCACCGCGCCATCGCGGTGTCCTCCTCGCCGTCGGAGTCGCGGACGAGGCTCACAATTGCGAACGCCCCGACTGTGGAGAAGCCGTAGGCGAACAGGTAGAACAGCGTCGAGGACAGCCCGGCCTCGTTTCCCGCGATGACGCCGGTCAGGATGAACCCGCTGTGCGCCACCGCCGAATACCCCAGCATGCGTTTGACGTCGTTCTGGGTGACGGCGGTGACGGTGCCGACCACCATCGTCAGGATTGCCACGGCCCACAGCACCGGTCGCCAGTCGTCACGGAGCTCGGGAAGCGCGACATAGAAGATGCGCAGCATCGCACCAAAGGCCGCGATCTTGGTGGCAGCGGCCATGAACGCCGTGATCGGGGTCGGTGCTCCCTGATACACGTCGGGGATCCACGAATGGAAGGGCGCCGCACCGACTTTGAACAGCACGCCGACGAGCAGCAGCGCGATACCGATGAGCGCCAGTGGCAGCGTGCCCGTACCGGCCGAGACCGCGTTGGCGATACCCTGCAGTTTCAGTGTGCCCGCATAGCCGTACAGCATTGCGGCGCCGTAGAGGAAGAAGGCTGACGAGAACGCTCCCAGCAGAAAGTATTTGAGCGCGGACTCCTGCGACAGCAGACGGCGGCGCCGCGCGAGTCCGCTGAGCAGATACAGCGGCAGCGACAGGACCTCCAGCGCGATGAACATCGTCAGCAGGTCGTTGGCGGCCGGGAACAACAACATGCCGCCCACGGCGAACATCGTCAGCGGGAACACTTCGGTCTGGATGACGCCGGCCTTGGTCGCCAGCTTTTCCGCCACACTTCCCGCGACCGCCGACGCCTGCGGGGTGAAAGCGTCCAGCCCCCGCTCACTTTCGGCATCGGCAGCGACGCCGATCTGACGCTCACCGATCAGGAGTACTCCCAGGATCCCGACCAGCACGATGGTGCCTTGCAGGAACAGCGCGGGCATGTCGATGGCCACCGCGCCCATGACCGCGGCTACCCCCGGGCCGCCGTGCAGATTCCTGGCGACGAGCACGACGGCCACGAACGCCGCGACCAGGGCCACCAGGCTCACCGTCACCTGGGCCCCGTAGCGTCGGCGGCGCGGGAGAAACGCCTCGATCAGCACGCCGAACACCGCGGCGCCGAACACGATCAGCATCGGAGAGATGAGTCCGTATTCGACGGTGGGAGTGGGGACATTCATCGCGCCGGGCCTTCCGCCATCCGGGGTGCCGGGTCTGTCTGTTCGATCGTCGTCAGCGTGTGGGTGACGGCGGGGTTGATGACATCGAGCGCCGGCTTCGGGTAGACGCCCAGGACGAGCAGCAGCGCGATCAAGGGCGCCACCACCGCAAGCTCTCGGGGGAGAAGATCGCGGATTTTGTGTTCCCCCTCGACCAGTGCGGCCGGTACCGGGCCCGTCATCATCCGCTGATACATCCACAGAATGTAGATGGCGGACAGCACCAGCGCACTCGCGGCCAGCACAGCGAATACCGGGTAGCGGGTGAAAGTGCCGATGAGGACCAGGAATTCGCTGATGAACGGCGCCAGCCCGGGAAGTGACAGCGTGGCCAGGCCCGCGACGAGGAACGTGCCGGCCAGCACGGGAGCCACTTTCTGCACGCCGCCGTAGGCGGAGATGAGCCGAGTCCCCCGCTGCGACACGAGGAATCCGGCGATCAGGAACAGCGCCGCGGTCGAGATGCCGTGATTGACCATGTACAGGGTGGACCCGGATTGTCCCTGGGTCGTCATCACGAAGATGCCCAGGATGATGAAACCGAAGTGCGATATCGACGTATAGGCGATCAACCGCATCACGTCGGTCTGTCCGATCGCCACGACGGCGCCGTATACGATCCCGATGACGGCCAGCGTGATGATCGTCGGGCTGAACCACGCAGCCGAGTCGGGGAACAGCGGCAGGCAGTACCGGATCATGCCGAATGTGCCGACCTTGTCCATGATCGCCATCATCAGGACCGCGCTCGCGGGGGTGGCCTCGACCGCGGAGTCGGGAAGCCAGCGATGGAACGGCCACAGCGGCGCCTTGACGGCGAACGCGAACATGAATCCGCCGAACAGCAGGTGCATCACCGCCGGGTTGACGACGAATTCACCGCTTGCGACGGCCGCGACGATGGCGCGGAAATCGAATGTGCCGGCCTCGAAGGCATCGCTGTTGGCCGTCGCCACGTAGAGGCCGACGACTGCGGCGAGCATGATGAGACCGCCGAACAGGTTGTACAGCAGGAACTTCACCGCCGCCTTGCTGCGGTTGGCGCCGCCGAAGCCGCCGATGAGGAAGTACATCGGGATGAGCATCGCTTCGAAGAAGACATAGAACAGCAGGATGTCGAGCGAGACCAGCGAGATCAAGACCATGCCCTCGACGGCCAGCGTCAGCGCGAAGTAGATGTGCGCCGACCTGCCGCCCCAGCTGAGTGTGTCGCGGGCGTCGTTCCAGCCGGCGACGATGAGCAGCGGCAGGAGCACCGCGGTCAGCACGATCAGCGCCAGCGCGATGCCATCGACTCCGAGGATGTAACCGGTGCCGAAAGACGGTATCCACCGGTAGTTCTCGACGAACTGGTACTGCTCGCCGGCCGGGTCGAACCCTATGGCGATGACGACGGTCACGGCGAGGACGGCCAGCGACACCAGCAAGGCCACCCATTTGGCCAGGGTGCGTGCGGCCGCGGGCAGCACCATCACGACCACGGCGCCGAGCATCGGAACGGCCCACAGGACGGTCAGCACCGGAAATGAGGTCACCACAGGTTCACCGCCAGGATCATCGCGACGACGACGGCCGCGCCCGCCAGCATGGACAGCGCATAGGAACGGGCGAAGCCGGTCTGCAACTGTCGCAACCTTTCCGACACTCGGGACACACCCGCCGCCAGACCCCCGGCCGCGCCGTCCACCGCTTCGTCGTCGATCTCGACCAGACCGCGGGTGAAGCTGAGCCCGGGGCGCATCAGCACCTTCTCGTTGAACGCGTCGCCGTACAGGTCTTGGCGGGCGGCGACCGTCAGCGCCGATCCGGCCGGCACCTCCCCGGGAACCGCCCGGGTTCCGTACATCCGATAGGCAACGGCGATACCCACGGCCACGACCGACAGCACGATCACCGTGACCACCCATACCGGAAGCACATGGTGGATCTCGTGCGCTCCGACCACCGGTTCCAGCCAGTGCTCGAGCGTGCCGCCGATCGCGAGCGCACCACCGGCGGTGACCGATCCGACCGCGAGCAGGATCATCGGCCACGTCATCACCGCGGGCGCTTCGTGCGGATGCGTGTGGTCCGCCCAACGCTTTTCACCGAAGAACGTCATCAGCATGACGCGCGTCATGTAGAAGGCGGTGATGCCGGCACCGAGAATGGTGGTGGCGCCCAGGATCACGCCCTTGACCCCACCGGCGCCGAGGGCCACCTCGATGATGCCGTCCTTCGAGAAGAAACCTGCCAGGGGCGGTATTCCGATGATCGCGAGGTATCCGAGCCCGAACGTGACGAAGGTGATCGGCAGGGCTTTCCGCAGACCGCCGTAGCGGCGCATGTTCACTTCGTCGTCCATCGCGTGCATCACCGAGCCCGCGCCGAGGAACAGTCCCGCCTTGAAGAAGCCGTGGGTCAGCAGGTGCATGATCGCGAACGCGTAGCCCGCCGGGCCGAGGCCCGCGGCGAGCACCATGTACCCGATCTGGCTCATGGTCGACGCTGCGAGTGCTTTCTTGATGTCGTCCTTCGCGCAGCCGATCACCGCGCCGAACAGCAGCGTGACCGCCCCGACGACCACCACGGCGGTCTGGGCGTGCGGCGCCAGATCGAAGACCGGACCCGACCGGACGATCAGGTACACGCCCGCGGTGACCATCGTGGCCGCGTGGATCAGCGCCGACACCGGGGTCGGGCCCTCCATGGCATCTCCGAGCCAGGACTGCAGGGGCACCTGCGCGGATTTGCCGCATGCGGCGAGCAACAGCATCAGTCCGACCGCCGTCAGCGTGCCCTCGCCGAGTTGCGGTGCGGCCTCGAACACCTCGCTGAACGACACCGCGCCGAGGGCGGCGAACATCACCATGAGCGCGACGGCAAGGCCGATGTCGCCCACACGGTTGACGACGAACGCCTTCTTCGCGGCGGTGGCCGCCGACGGCTTGTGCGACCAGAAACCGATCAGCAGGTAGGACGCGAGACCCACGCCCTCCCAACCCATGTACAGGCCGAGGTAGTTGTCGGCGAGCACGAGGAGCAGCATCGCGGCGAGGAACAAGTTCAGGTAGGCAAAAAACCTTCTGCGGCCGGCGTCCTCTTTCATGTAGCCGATGGAGTAGATGTGGATCAGCGAACCGACACCCGTGATCAGCAGCACGAAGCACATCGAAAGCTGATCGAGTTGCAGTCCGAAGTCGACGCGCAGATCCCCGACGGGCACCCAGCTGAACAACGTTTCGCGGGCGGTCCTGTCCTCGGCGTCGCGGCCGAGCATGCCGACGAACAGCACTGCGGCGCAGGCGAAGGACGCCAGCGACGCAGCGGTGCCGAGCAGATGCCCCCACCTGTCGGTCCGCCGTCCTGCGAGCAGCAGGATGGCCGCGCCGGCCAGTGGGAGGGCGATGAGCAGCCACACGGGAAGCGTCACTGGCGCGGCCTCAGTTCTTCAGCAGACTGGCCGCGTCCACACTCGCCGACCGGCGCGTGCGGAAGATGGTCATGATGATGGCCAGTCCGATGACGACCTCGCACGCGGCGACCACCATCGTGAAGAAGGCCACCACTTGGCCGTCGAGGTGACCGTGAATGCGGGAGAACGCGACGAATGCCAGATTGCCGGCATTGAGCATCAGCTCCACGCACATGAACATGACGATCGCGTTGCGGCGCAACAACACTCCGGCGGCGCCGATCGTGAACAGCAGTGCCGAGAGGTAGAGGTAGTTATCGGGATTCACGGCCGTTCCTCACCGCCCTCGTCGTTGTCCGGCACTGGGCGCACCTGCAGAATCGCGCTCACGGAAAGCTCTGAGCCCGACCCGTCGGGCAGTCGTGCGGGGACGTCGACGGCGTTGTGGCGCGCGTACACACCGGGATTCGGCAGCGTGGTGGGATGTCCGCCGGGAGCGAAACGTTCGATGGCAAGTTCACGCTGAGTCTTGCGGCGTTCGAACCGTTCCCGGTGTGCAAGCACCATGGCACCGAGCGCAGCCGTGATCAGCAGCGCGCCGGTCAATTCGAAGGCCCACAGGTACTGCGTGAAGATCAGGGCCGCCAGACCTTCGACATTGCCGTCTGCGTTGGCCTGCTCCAGGCCGACGAAGCCCGCCACCGACACGTTGCCGATTCCCGCGATGAGCAGGATGCCGAATCCGAGCCCCACGGCGATCGCCGCGATGCGTTGTCCGCGAATGGTTTCGACCAGTGATTCCGAGGAGTCGACCCCGATGAGCATCAGCACGAACAGGAACAGCATCATCACCGCGCCCGTGTAGACGACGATCTGCACCACCCCCAGGAACGGCGCATCCTGGGCGATGTAGAGCACCGCCAGCGCGATCATGGTGGTGGCCAGCGACATCGCCGAGTACACCGCCTTCGGCGCCGCGACGACACCGAGCGCACCGACCACCGACACCAGGGCCAGCACCCAGAACAGGATGGTCTCGGTCACCTGATGCCCTCGGTCGCCGCCGGCGCTGCCGATTCAGGCGCGATGGCGCCGAGGACATTGCCGCGGTAGTAGTCCTCGTCGGTCGTGCCGGGCTGCATCGCGTGCGGGGGAGACTCCATACCCGGCGTGAGCGGCGCCAGTAGTTTGTCCTTGCCGTAGATCAGGTCGGCGCGATTGTCGTCGGCCATCTCGTAGTCGTTGGTCATCGTCAGGGCGCGGGTGGGGCATGCCTCGATGCACAGGCCGCATCCGATGCAGCGCAGGTAATTGATCTGGTAGACCCGCCCATAGCGTTCCCCCGGCGAAAAGCGCTCGGCCTCGGTGTTGTCGGCCCCCTCGACGAAGATCGCGTCCGCTGGGCAGGCCCATGCGCACAGCTCGCATCCGATGCACTTCTCCAAACCGTCGGCGTATCGGTTGAGTTGGTGGCGGCCGTGGTAGCGCTTGGCGACAGGGCCCGGCTTCTCCGGATACTCCTCGGTCACCGGCTTTTTGAACATGGAACCGAACGTGACGCCGAATCCGGCGACGGCATCGAGGAACTTAGGCATCAGCGTGCTCCTTCACCGGTAGCGGCGGCACCGGGAAGGCCCCGCCGTCCGCCGACTGGATTGGGGGGACCGGTGCGGTCCGGGTGCTTCTGGCGCGCAGTCGTCGCCAACCGATCACGGCGGCAAGGACGACGACGACGATGGCCAGACCGATCAGCGCGGTGGCCCACGCCTGGTAGCCCTGGTTCTGCAGGGTGTGCGTGGTCGCCACGACGGCGATCCAGCCCAGGGAGACGGGAATGAGGATCTTCCAGCCCAGTGCCATGAACTGGTCGTAGCGCATCCTGGGAAGCGTGGCGCGGAGCCACATGAAGAAGAACAGGAAGAGCCACACCTTGGCGGTGAACCACAGCAGCGGCCACCACCCGGAGTTCGCGCCTTCCCAGATACTGATCGGCCACGGCGCACGCCAGCCACCGAGGAACAGTGTGGTTGCCAGAGCCGACACCGTCGTCATGTTCACGTACTCGGCGAGCATGAACATCGCGAACTTCAGCGACGAGTATTCGGTGTGGAAGCCGCCGACGAGTTCGCCTTCGGCTTCAGGCAGATCGAAAGGTGCACGGTTGGTTTCGCCGACCATGGAGGTCAGGTAGACCAGAAACGACGGGAGCAGAAGGAAGATGTACCAGGTGTTCTCCTGCGCCGCGACGATCCCCGAGGTCGACATCGTGCCCGAGTAGATGAACACCGCCGCGAACGACAACGCCATCGCGATCTCATAGGACACCACCTGCGCCGACGACCTCAGCCCACCGAGCAGCGGATACACCGAACCCGACGCCCACCCGGCGAGCACGATGCCGTACACCCCGATCGAGGTCACCGCCAGGATGTACAGCACCGCGACCGGGAGATCGGTGAGCTGCAGCGCCGTGCGGTGTCCGAAGACCGACACCTCGCCGCCCAACGGGATCACCGCGAACGCCATGAAGGCCGGGATCACCGAGATCACCGGGGCGGCAAGGTAGATCCACTTATCCACACCCGCTGGTACCAGGCCTTCCTTGAGAGCAAGCTTGACGCCGTCGGCCAGCGACTGCAACAAGCCCCGGGGGCCCACGCGATTCGGCCCGAACCGCAACTGCATGCGGCCCAGGATCTTTCGTTCGATGAGGATCGCCGACAAGACGGTCAGCACCAGGAACCCGAAGATGCCGACGGATTTGGCGAGGATCAGCCACCACGGGTCATGGCCGAACAGCGTCGGATCCGGATAGGTCATCGGCTTGCCCGTCCTATCGAGACCACGGCACCCATAGACACCCCCAGCGTCTGATGCACATGGCTACCGGGGGAGTTCAGCGGCAACCACACGACTCGATCGTCCATGTCGGTCACCTCCAGCGGGAGAGTGATCGCGCCACGGTGGGTGCGGACCGTGACCAATTCCCCGGGTTCCACGCCGATCTCGGCTGCCGTGGACGCCGACAGGCGCGCGGCGGGGGTGCGTGCGGTACCTGCCAGATAGGGTTCGCCGTCCTGGAGCCGGCCGGCGTCGAGCAGCATGCGCCACCCGGTCAGCACCGCCTGACCCGCGGCCGCGGCCACCGACGGCAGGTCGACCTGTGGGAGCTCTTTCCGAACGCCCGACCACATCCCGAGGCGGGCACGTTCGGCGGCGGCGGCCGCCGCCGTGGGGATGCCGAGATCCACCCCGATCTCGTCGGCCAGGAAGTTCAACACCCGCAGGTCGGTAACGGCGTTGGTCTGCAGAGATGGCTCGAACGGTCGAACACGGCCTTCCCAGTTGATGAAGGAACCCTCCTTTTCGACCACGGGAGCCACCGGGAACACGACGTCGGCACGCTCGGTGACTGCGCTGTGGCGCAGCTCCAGGCTCACCACGAACGGGGTGTTGTCGAGTGCGGCCAGTGCGGCGCCGGGGTCCGGCAGATCGTCCAGTTCGACCCCGCCGATGAGAAGAGCGGCCAGTGTGCCGTCGAGGGCGGCGTCCAGAATCCCCGCGGTGTCCCGCCCTGCGGTGTCGGGCAGTTGGTCGACATTCCATGCCGCCGCAGTCTGTTCGCGCGCTGCGGCGTCATCGGCGGGGCGCCCACCGGGAAGGAGGTTCGGCAGCGCGCCCGCCTCAAGCGCGCCTCGGTCGCCGGCGCGGCGCGGGATCCAGGCGATCCGCGCCCCGGTGGCTCGGGCGAGGCGCGCGGCGGCCGTCATCGCCCCCGGGGATATGCCCAGCCGCTCGCCGACCAGGATCAGCGCTCCCGGCATCGCGAGAAGGTCGTTGTCGGCAAGACCATCGAGGGCACCCGCCTCGGCTCCGGGCGCCGACCTGACCAGCGTGCCGGACAGCTTGCCGAGACCGCGGGTGGCGAACGGCGCCACCGACAACACCCGGACCCCGTGCTTACGCACTGCTTTACGCAGCCGCAGGAAGACGATCGGCGACTCCTCCTCGGGTTCCAGCCCGGCCATCAGGACAGCCGGCGCCTTCTCGATATCTGAGTAGGTGACCGTCATCGGCTGCCCTGCGATGTGCGCGGCCAGGAACGCGGCCTCTTCGGCACTGTGCGGCCGCGACCGGAAGTCGATGTCGTTGGTGTCCAGCACGATCCGGGCGAACTTCGAGTATGCGTAGGCTTCTTCGGAGGTGCAGCGGCCACCGACGAGCACACCGGTGCTGCCTTCGGCCTCGATCAAGCCCGTGCTCGCGACGGTGAGCGCCTCCGACCACGAGGCGGGGCGCAGTTCGCCGTTCTCGCGCACCAGCGGTGTGGCGATCCGGTCACCGACGGTGGCGTAGGTGAAGGCCCACCGGCCTTTGTCGCAATTCCACTCTTCGTTGACCTCGGGCTCGTCGCCGGCGAGACGGCGCAACACTTTTCCGCGCCGATGATCGGTGCGCTGCGCGCATCCCGACGCGCAGTGCTCGCAGACGCTGGGGCTGGACACCAGGTCGAAAGGCCGCGCCCGGAAGCGGTAGGCGGTACCGGTGAGCGCGCCCACCGGGCAGATCTGGACGGTGTTGCCGGAGAAGTAGGACTGGAACGGCTCACCGGGTGCGATGCCGACTTGTTGACGTGCACCGCGTTCCAGCAGATCGATGAAGCGGTCGCCCGCGATCTGATCGGAGAACCGGGTACACCGGGCACACAGGACGCAGCGCTCGCGGTCGAGTAGCACCTGGGAGGAGATGTTGATCGGTTTCGGGAAGGTGCGCTTGACATCGTCGAAGCGGGTTTCGCTCCGCCCGTTAGACATTGCCTGGTTCTGGAGCGGGCACTCGCCGCCCTTGTCGCAGACGGGGCAGTCCAGCGGATGGTTGATGAGAAGCAGCTCCATCACACCGTGCTGCGCCTTGTCCGCGGCCTCAGAGGTGTACTGCGTGCGCACGACCATGTCCGGTGCGACCGTGGTGGTGCACGACGCCAGCGGTTTGCGCTGACCTTCGACCTCGACCAGGCACTGCCTGCAGGCCCCGACCGGGTCGAGCAGAGGATGGTCGCAGAAGCGGGGGATCTGCACGCCCATCAGTTCCGCGGCCCGAATCACCAAGGTGCCCTTGGGCACGGTGATCTGGTGGTCGTCGATGGTGAGCGTCACCATCTCGACCGCCGGTGCGTCGCGGCTGCTCTCAGCGAGCGTCATGCACCCACTCCTTCCGGTGCGGCGAGCATCGATGCGTACGGGTCGAACGGACAGCCGCCGGTCAGGTGGGCCTCGTACTCGCTGCGGAAGTACTTGATCGACGAGACGATCGGGCTCGCGGCGCCATCGCCCAGTGCGCAGAACGACTTCCCAAAGATGTTGTCGGCGATGTCGAGCAGCTTGTCGACGTCGGCTTCCGTGCCCTCCCCGGTCTCCAGCCGTTCATAGATCTGCGCCAGCCAGTACGTTCCCTCACGGCATGGCGTGCACTTGCCGCAGGACTCATGCGCGTAGAACTCTGTCCAGCGGCGCACCGCACGCACGACGCACGTCGTCTCGTCGAAGATCTGCAAGGCTTTCGTGCCCAGCATCGAGCCCGCCGCGGCCATTCCCTCGTAATCCAGTGGCACGTCGAGGTGTTCGGCGGTCAACAGCGGGGTGGACGAACCACCGGGCGTCCAGAACTTCAGTTCATGACCAGCGCGCACCCCACCCGCGTAGTCGAGCAGTTCACGCAGCGTGATGCCCAGCGGCGCCTCGTACTGACCGGGTGTCGTGACGTGTCCCGAAAGCGAGTACAGGGTGAATCCAGGAGATTTCTCCGAACCCATCGAGCGGAACCAGTCGACGCCATTGAGAAGGATCGGCGGCACACTGGCGATGGATTCGACATTGTTGACCACCGTCGGGCAGGCATACAGGCCCGCGACCGCGGGGAAGGGCGGCCGCAACCGGGGCTGCCCCCGCCTGCCTTCCAGTGAATCCAACAGCGCGGTCTCTTCGCCGCAGATGTAGGCGCCCGCGCCGGCGTGCACGATGAGCTCCAGGTCGAATCCCGAGCCGTGGATGTCGGGCCCCAGGTGCCCGGCGGTATATGCCTCGGCGACCGCGGCCTGCAAACGCCGCAGCACCGGGACGACCTCGCCGCGCAGGTAGATGAACGCGTGGTGTGCCCGGATGGCATAGGCCGCGATGATCGCCCCTTCGACCAGGAAGTGCGGCGTCGTCATCATCAACGGAATGTCCTTGCAGGTACCGGGTTCCGATTCATCGGCGTTGATCACCAAGTAGTGCGGCTTGGCGGCGGCACCCTCGTCGCCCTGCGGGATGAACGACCACTTCGTGCCCGTCGGGAACCCCGCGCCGCCGCGTCCACGCAGCCCGGAGTCCTTGACCGTGGCGATCACGTCGTCAGGATCCATCGCCAGCGCCCGCTCGAGCGCCTGATATCCGCCATGGCGCTGATACGTGTCCAGCGACCACGGTTGCGGCTCGTCCCAGAACCGGCTCAAAACCGGCGTCAGTGGAGTCATGGCGCGGCCTTGGGGTCGGTCTCCGGCGTCGACGAGCGCGCCGGGACGCTGGCCTCGGGTGCAGGGGCGGGTTCGTCGGCGACGGAATCCGCAGCCTCGGCCTGTTCGTTCCCGCCGCCTGGTGTCGAATCCGACGGGGTACCGGCGTCGGGCGCCGACATGTCGTGCTCCCGCGCGTACCGCAACCCGGCCAGCGTGGCGTCGCCTACGGGTCCTGCACCCAGTGGATCCGAACTTGGCAGCCCCGCAAGGATTCTCGCGGTCTCTCGGAACGTGCACAGCGAACCGGAGCGCAACGGTGTCGGTTGCTCACCGGCCAGCAGCGCATCGACGAGGTCGCGGACCGACGACGGAGTCTGGTTGTCGAAGAAATCCCAGTTCACCATGACCACGGGGGCGTAGTCGCAGGCGGCGTTGCACTCGACGTGCTCCAGGGTGATCCTGCCGTCGGCAGTCGTCTGTCCGGGCGCAATGTCCAGATGGCCTTCCAGGCTCTCCAGAATTGCGTCACCGCCCATGATCGCGCACAGGGTGTTGGTGCAGACGCCCACGAGGTACTCGCCGGTGGGGGTGCGGCGATACATGGAATAGAACGTCGCCACCGCCGTGACCTCGGCATCGGTCAGGCCCAATTGCCCGGCGCAGAAGCTGATTCCGGCCGGCGTCAGGCAGCCGTCCTCGGCCTGTACGAGGTGGAGCAACGGCAGCAGCGCCGACCGTGATTGCGGATAGCGCCCGATGATGCCCGCCGCGTCGGCCGTCAGCCGTGCCGCGACATCGGTGGGGTAGGTGGCGGGGCCGTGGATCGGCGGGCCTGGTTCGTCGGGCCGCTGCCCGAGATCGAGGAATACCGTCACTCCAGCACCCTTCTCTCCGCCCAGACGCTCATCAGCGGTCCACTCCGCCCATTACCGGATCGATCGACGCCACCGCGGTGATCGCGTCTGCCACCATGCCGCCTTCGCACATCGCCGCCACCGCCTGCAGATTCGTGAACGACGGGTCGCGGTAGTGCACCCGGTAGGGCCGCGTGCCGCCGTCAGAGACCATGTGGACGCCGAGCTCGCCGCGCGGCGACTCGACCGCGACATACACCTGGCCCGCCGGCACCCGAATGCCCTCGGTCACCAGCTTGAAGTGATGGATCAGGCCCTCCATGGAATGGCCCATGATCTTGGCGATGTGTTCGGGCGAATTGCCCAGCCCATCGGGCCCCACCTTGAGATCGGCGGGCCACGCCAGCTTCTTGTCGGTGATCATCACCGGTTCACCGGCCGTACGCTCCAACCGCTCGACGCACTGCTCGACGATCTTGATCGACTCGCGCATCTCCTTGACCCGGATGAGATAACGCCCGTACGAATCGCACTGGTCATCGGTGATGACGTCGAAATCGTATGTCTCGTAACCGCAATACGGCTGTGCCCTGCGCAGGTCGTGAGGCAGACCGGTGGAGCGCAGGACCGGGCCGGTGATGCCCAACGCCATGCATCCGGTGAGATCGAGGTAGCCGATGCCCTGCGTGCGGGCCTTCCAGATGTAGTTCTCGTTGAGCAGATTCTCCATGTCGCGCAGGCGTGTGGGGAGAAGCTTGAGCAGATCGCGAACCTGGGGAAGACCCTCTTCGGGAAGATCGGCGGCCACCCCTCCCGGGCGGATGTAGGCGTTGTTCATCCGCAACCCGGTGATGGTCTCGAACACCGACAGGATCAGCTCGCGTTCGCGGAAGCCGAGGAACATGGCCGTCATCGCGCCCAGTTCCATACCACCCGTGGCCAAAGCGACCAGGTGACTGGAGATCCGGTTGAGTTCCATCATCATCACGCGGATGACCGATGCCCGTTCAGGGATCGCGTCGGTGACACCGAGGAGCTTTTCCACCCCGAGGCAGTACACCGTCTCGTTGAAAAACGGTGACAGGTAATCCATTCGGGTGACGAATGTGACCCCCTGCGTCCAGGTGCGGTATTCGAGGTTCTTCTCGATTCCGGTGTGCAGGTAGCCGATTCCGCAACGCGCTTCGACGATGGTCTCGCCCTCGATTTCGAGGATGAGCCGCAACACACCGTGCGTCGACGGATGCTGAGGTCCCATGTTGACGACGATGCGCTCGCCGGCATGCTCGGCGGCGTTCTCCCGTGCGGCAGTGACCACTTGATCCCAGTCCTGGCCTCCGACGACGATGAACCGTTCGGGCTTCTGCGATGTGGTCATCAGTGGTAGGCCCTCCGCTCGTCGGGGGGCGGGATCTCGGCGCCGTGGTACTCCACCGGAATGCCGCCGAGCGGATAGTCCTTCCGCTGCGGGTGGCCCACCCAGTCGTCGGGCATCTCGATGCGGGTCAGCGACGGGTGGCCGTCGAAAATGATGCCGAAGAAGTCGTAGGTCTCGCGCTCGTGCCAGTCGGTGGTCGGGTACACGCGGAACAGAGACGGGATATGCGGATCGCTGTCCGGCGCGGCCACTTCCACGCGGATGCGGCGATTGTGGGTGATCGACATCAGGGGATAGGCCGCATGGAGTTCGCGGCCGGTGTCACCGGGGTAGTGCACGCCGCTGACACCCAGGCACAGTTCGAATCTCAACGCGGGATCGTTGCGCAGCGTCTGCGCCACCTCGACGAGTCGTTCTCGGTGCACCTCAAGGGTGAGCTCGTCACGGTAGACGATTACGCGCTCGATGGATTCGGCGAACGTATCCTCGCCGAGCGCGGCGGACAGCGCATCGACGACCTCGTCGAAATAGCCTCCGTACGGGCGCGGGGTGCTTCCGGGCAGGGCCACCGGGCGGATCAGCCGACCGTAGCCCGAGGTGTCACCCGAGCCCCGCGCGCCGAACATGCCGCGTCGTACGCCGATCACCTCGGGGCCGTCATCTCCGGCGTCGTCGGCCGTGTTCGCGCTCACCTCAACAGACCTTTCAGCTCGATCGTCGGGGTCACCGCCATCGCCGCTGTTTCGGCCTCCCTGATGGCCTCCTCGCGATTCACGCCGAGCGGCATCTCCTGAATCTTGTCGTGCAGTTTCAGGATTGCGTGCAGCAGCATTTCCGGTCGGGGCGGGCATCCGGGCAGATAGATGTCGACAGGCACCACGTGGTCGACGCCCTGCACCACGGCGTAGTTGTTGAACATTCCGCCCGACGACGCACACACGCCCATGGCCAACACCCACTTGGGTTCGGCCATCTGGTCGTAGATCTGACGCAGGACCGGTGCCATCTTCTGGCTCACCCTGCCTGCCACGATCATCAGATCGGCCTGCCGAGGCGTCGCCGAGAAGCGCTCCATGCCGAAGCGGCTGATGTCGAACCGGGGGCCCGCGGTCGCCATCATCTCGATCGCGCAGCAGGCAAGGCCGAACGTCGCCGGCCAGAGCGATCCTTTGCGGACGTACCCCGCGACCTTCTCGACCGTCGACAGCAGAATGCCGCCGGGCAGCTTCTCCTCTAGTCCCATTGCAGGCCTCCCCGGCGCCACACGTAGGTGTAGGCCACGAACACGATGACCATGAAAAGCAGCATCTCGACCAGCGCAAACAGGCCGAGGCTGTCGAACGCCACCGCCCACGGATAGAGAAAGACGATCTCGATGTCGAAGACGATGAACAACATCGCCGTCAGGTAGTACCTGATCGGGAACCGCTGCCCGGTCGCGGCGGCGGCGGGATCGGAGGCGTCCATCGGCTCGATGCCGCATTCGTAAGCCTCGAGCTTCGCGCGGTTGTAGCGCTTCGGGCCGATCAGCAACGCGATCCCGACCGATCCGATCGCGAATGCAGCAGCTATCGCACCAAGCACCAGGATCGGCGTGTACAGATTCATACTGCGCAGCAGCTCCTCGGGGGCTGTCCATGTGAGCTAGCCCACAGCCTAGCCCTGTTTTTGATGCAAACCACACATTTTGGTTAGTATCGCTACTGGCGCCGTTCGGTGATATCTCACTGCCTCGAATAGGCAAGTGCAGCAGCAATTTTCGCTGTGATTGCGCCTAGACGGCGGGGCGCAGGAGCGACACGACCGCATCGCCCAACCGGATCGGGTCGATCGGGTGCGGAACAGCGGCCTCGGCGCGGGACCATCGCGCCAGCCACGCATCGTCCGGGCGTCCGGTCAGGACCAGTACCGGTGGGCAATCGTCGATCTCGTCCTTGAGCTGCTTGGCGATTCCCATCCCCCCGACAGGAGTGGCCTCGCCGTCGAGGATCGCCAGGTCGAAGCCGCCTGCGTCCATCTGCCGGATCACCATCGGACCGGTGGCGACCTCGACATAGCTCAGTTCGGGCAGTGTGGGATGGATTCTTCTGCCCAGCGCGAGCTGGACCTGCTCCCTGGTTCGCGGGTTGTCGCTGTAGACGAGGATCCGCAGAGGTCCCGTCGTCCGCGATGGCTCGGGGGAGGGCACAGCCATGCGCGCGATGGTAGCCGTGCGCAGCAGCGACGGCTTTCGACTTTCGGAAAATGATTGTCGCGGAGGATCTTCGGAGTCTGTCGCCGGTGTCAATCCGGCCCCGACAGCAGCGGCCGGATCTCCGCTGGATCGAAATACTCGTCGATGCGTGTGATCAGTCCGTCGCTGCCGACTTTGATCACGATGCACACCCGCATGGCGATCGCGGGTCCTGTGTGGGTGGTGGCATGCAGAATGTGCTGCTGGACGAAGCCGCCCTCGAAGTACCGGCGATCCAGAATCTCGTAGCGCCGGTTGCTGGTGGTGGTGATGAACCAGTTGATGATCTTGACCGAGCGCCGGTGGTCGTTGTCCCGTGTGTCGCCGCTCTTCCACACCGCGACATCAGGGCTGAACAGCTCGGCGACCGCATCGATGTCGCTGCGTTCGATCGCGCCGAAAAGCCGGTCGGCGATGCCTGCCTGGGTTTCCTTCACGGTGTTGACCTCAACTTAGGTTCAGCTTGAACACTGGTCAGCGTGGATCAGACACCCAGCCTCTCCCGTTTCGACGACTTCTACAAGGACGAGAAGCAGCCTCCTCCGTGGGTCATCGGTGAGCCGCAACCCGCCATCGTCGAGCTCGAAGCCGCCGGTGCGATCAGAGGGCGCGTGCTCGATGTCGGATGCGGGGCGGGTGAGCACACGATCCTTCTGGCGAACGCGGGATACGACGTCGTCGGCATCGACGGCGCGCCCTCCGCCGTGGCGCAGGCCAGGCGCAATGCCGCGGCCCGCGGCGTGCACGCCCGCTTCGAGGTGGGTGACGCGTTGACGCTCGGGAACGACCCGACCTACGACACCGTCATCGACAGCGCCCTGTTCCACATCTTCGACGACGCCGACCGCGCAACGTACGTCGCCAGCCTGCGCGCCGCCTGCCACGCGGGGTCGGTCGTCCATGTTCTGGCGCTCTCCGACGAGGGCCGCGGCCTCGGGCCTGAAGTCAGCGAGACCATGATCCGGGACGCGTTCGGCGAAGGTTGGGAGATGGAGTCGCTGACGCGGACCATCTACCGGGGCATCGTCACGGCGGCTCAGGCCGACACGATGGAGATGGCCCCGGGAACCGTCGTCGACGAGCCGGCCTGGCTGGCGCGTGTGCGCCGACTCCGCGAAGAATCTCCGGTCCGGCCGATCAGCCGTCGTATCCCGGATGGTCGATAGACAGTCGGTGCCGCACCAACAGAAGCAGACACGCCATCACGTCGTCGGGGCGGTCGTCGAGCCGACCGTCGCGGATCGCGAGCGCCAGAGACTGCTCGTCGGCGAAGCCGAGGCCGGCGATCGATGCGCGGACCGGCCCGTCCGTCTCGTCGAGCAACTCTCGTTCGACGGTGCGCAACACATTGGCGGCGACCCGGGCGTGAAATCCCGTCTGTCCTCCGACGGCGCGGACGTCGGTGTCGAGGTAGTCGGCGACCGCCGCGACGAGTTCGGCCGCGGTGGGCCGCTGCGCGTAAGCGCTCACTAGCGAGGCCCCTTTCCCGACAACAGATCCAGCAGGTCCCATTCCGTCTCGCTGACGCGCCTGCCGATGGCGGCGAGCTCCACGGACGGCGCCTCTCCCGACAGGTGTCGTTCGGCCTGATGGCGGCAGATCACACCCCACCGCAGAGTTGCCACGGTCAACCACCAGCGAAAGGCGCTGCGGTCCAGTTCGGTACCCGAGGCATCCTCGTACGCCTGCAGGAATGTCTCCACGCTGCCAAGGCCTCCGGCCCCCTGTGATTCGGGTGCGCCGAACCGCCAGGCGCGGATGCAGAACCACGCCAGATCCTCGTAGATCTCTCCGATATGGGTGAGTTCCCAGTCCAGCACCGCCGCCAATCCCGACTCGTCGACGATGAGGTTGCCCATGCGGAAGTCACCGTGCACCAGGCGCATTGGCGACGGGTCAGGCCGCTCATCGGCCAAACGCCGGAACGTCCACTCGAAAGTGGCTGTCGTGTCGCCGATCTCGTCGAGACGTCGGCGCCATCCGGCGAGTTCGTCCGGAGCCGTCAATCCGATGCCTTCGGGATCGGCGCGGTGAATCGCCGCCAGCGCAGCAGCACACTGGCCGAGCAATCGGGAACGTCCGGCGTCGTCGAGACCGCGAAAGATCCGCCGGACGATCGTCTCACCGCCGATGGCGTCGCAGATCAGGTACGGATTGCCGACGGCGGCAGGCGAATTGTCGGCGGTCACAATATGCGGGACCGGTGCGCCCGCAGCCGCGGCGCGCTGCTGCACCTTCGCCTCCAGCTCCATGCTGGCGTGAATGTCGTCGCGCGCACCCGTGCGCAGGATGAGCGGACGACGCTGCTCGCCGTCTTGTGCGATGAACGCCCACGTCGTCCTGCTCGCACCGCCGGTCAGACGCTGAAGGTCGACGATGACGACGTCGCCCAGCACCGGCTGCAGCACCTTCTGCAGCGCCTGCGTGAGCTCAGCGCTCACTTGCGGCTCCCGAATCCGAACAGTCTCTGCGCCACCCTTCTCATCTGGATCTCCTCGGCGCCTTCGGTGATCCGATACCGACGGTGGTGCCGGTAGATGTGCTCGAAGGGTTCGTGCCGGCTGTAGCCGACACCGCCGAACACCTGCATGGCGCGGTCGGCGGCCTCACAGACCAACCGATTGGCGCGGTAGTTGGCCATCGAAACCTTGTCGGACACCTCCATGTGGTGGCTGTTGTCCAACTCGGATGCGGCGAAGCGCACCAGGAGTCGTACCATCTGCGCCTCGGTCTGCAATTCGACCAGTGGCCACTGCACGGCCTGATTCACCGCCAGGGGCTTGCCGAACACCTTGCGGTCGTTGGCGTAGGCGACCGCGCGGTCGATGCAGTACTGGCCCGCGCCGAGGCTCGATGCAGCCTGCCGAATCCGGTTCTCGTGAAGAAAGGTCTGGCCGACTTCCAGACCGCGGTCCACCTCGCCGAGTATCGACGCCGACGGCACCCGGACGTTGTCCAGGACGACCTCGCCGTGATCGGTGGGCATGTTGAACGTCCACCAGTAATAGGGCACCGAGAACCCCGGTGCGTCCGTGGGCACCAGGAACGCGGTGATCCCGCGGGCCTGACCCGGGTCGCCCGATGTGCGCGCGAACACCAGGTCGTGGGTAGCGCGATGCACACCGGTGTTGAACCTCTTGGCGCCGTTGATGACCCAGTCATCGCCGTCGGGCACGGCGGTGGTCTCCAGCCAGGTGGCATCGGACCCGTGGTTCGGTTCGGTCAGGCCGAAGGCCATGGACCGTTCGCCGGTGATCAGCGCGTCGGTCCATTCCTGCTTCTGCTCCTCGGTGCCAAACCGGTCCATCATGATCACCTGCGGAAAGTTCCCGACGATCGAGGATTCGTCCTGCAGGTCGTTGTGCAGACCGAGCCCCCTGTGCGCCAGATGCTCACGGATGACGGCCATGTCGATGTTGCTGCCGCCCCGGCCGCCGAACTGCGCCGGCAGACCGTAGCGCAACCAGCCTGCCGCGTCGGCACGCCTGCGCATCTCGCCGAGCAGGTCCTCCCACTCCCGCCGTGGAATGCCACCGTTGTCCCAGTCGGTGCGTGCATGTTCACGGCGCTGGTCGAAGTACTGGATGTTCTCCCGTTCCAGCGGCTTGATCTCGGCCTCGATGAACGCATCTATCTCGGCGAGCAGGCCGGGCAGGTGATCGGGAAGTGTGAAGTCCACTAGTTCTCCTTTGAACGTCGTTGGTCAGTGGCCGTACAGCGTCTTCTTCCAGATGCCCGACAGAGTGGCGATCGCGTCCTCGTCGTCCATCTCGAATCCGAGGCCGGATTCGCCGACGAACACGGTGGTGAAGTTCTCGAACAGCAATGCGATTGCCGCGGCGGTGTGTTCGGGGTTGAGGTCCAGGCCATATCCCTGGTCCTGGGCGCGACGCACCGACGCGGCCACGATGTCCATGCCGAAGCGCCGGAACTCGTTCTGCACCATCGCAAATCGTGACTGGGTGGCCGCGAGCTGGGCGACTGCGATCATGATGCCGATGTTCTGTTTGAACATCGTCCAGTAGCCGGTGACGACGGTGGTGAAGAACGCGTCGTCATCGGGGGAATCCGGGAGTGCGAGGCTCAGCCCCGACGGGGTGACGACCTCTCGCAGAAAGGACTGCGCCAGCGCCGCCAGCAGGTCCTCCTTGTCGGTGAAGTAGCGGTAGAACACCGCCGGTGACTTGCCCGCCGCCGACGTGATGTCTCCGAGGGTCGTCCCGTGAAATCCCCGCTCGGCGAAAAGTTTCCGGGCTGCCTGCTCGATGGCTCCGCGAGTCTGAAGTCCCTTCGCGCTCAATGTCACCGACGGTCCCGGCGCCATACTCGGCTAGCCCAGGATCCGGTCGCCGGCACGCAGCAGCGAACTGGGCAGGCCGTGACCCACCGCCTCCTGCGCGACACGAGCTGCGGCCAGGGCGGCATCCAGGTCGACGTCGACGTGAACATCGCTGTCGCGCAGCAGATAAACGAGATCCTCCATGGCGATGTTGCCGCTCGCGCCCGGGGCGAAGGGGCAGCCGCCGAGTCCGCCGACGGAGGCGTCGAGCCGTGACACACCGGCGACCACCGCTGCCCAGGCGCTGGCCAGTCCGGCGCCGCGGGTGTTGTGGAAGTGCGCTCCCAGCGGGATGCCGCCGATCAGAGGCCGGACTCTTGCGATCAGATCGCTGACCCGCCGCGGCGTCGCGGTGCCGATGGTGTCGGCGATGGCGACGCGATCGGCTGAGGCGTCAACGGCCGCTGCAGCGATGTCGAGCACCCGCTGCGGATCCGTCGGTCCGTCGAAAGGGCAGTCCCAGGCGGTGGCGATGATGACTTCGACTGTGACGCCGCTGTCGTGCGCGATCGCTGTGATCTCGGGAATCTGAGCGGCCGCCTCCGCCGAGGGGCGCCCGACATTCGCTCGGCTGTGACCATCGGCCGCCGACACCACGAACTCGATGGAGCGCAAGCCGGCCGCGATGGCTCGTTTGGCACCGTTGGGACTGGCCACGAGCGCCGAGAATTCGACGCCGGGGAAGTTGTGCAGTTCGGCTGCCAACTGGGCCGCATCGGCAAGCGCAGGCACCTTCGACGGCGACACGAACGCCGTCGCCTCCATCTCGCGCACGCCGGTGGCGGCTATCGCGGCGAGGAGTTCGAGCTTGGCCGACAACGGAATCGGCTCCTCGATCTGCAGCCCGTCCCGCATCGAGACGTCCCGGATGTCCACATGGTGCGGTGGGTGGCTCATACCACGCCCTGGCTTCTCAGCGCCTCGAGTTCGGCGCCGCTCTTGCCGAGCAGTGCGCCATAGACATCGTCGTTGTGCTGGCCCGGCCGTGCAGACCCGGCGTGACGGATGGTGCCGGGTGTCTCGGACAGGACGGGGATCACGCCGGGGCCCTTGACGTTTCGTCCGACCCTTTCGTCCCAATGGTCGGCGATCATCCCACGCGCGTTCAGCTGAGGGTCCTCGACGACCTCGGCGACGGTGTTGATCGGACCGCTGATGACCCCCGCCTCGGACAGTGTCGCGATGATGTCGGCGGGCTGTCGTTCAGCAGCCCATGCGCCGATGATCTTGTCCAGTTCGTCCTGATTGCGGCCCCTCGCACCGTGGTCGGCGAACCGCCCGTCGGTCGCGAGCTCGGGTTGGCCCATCGCGGCGCAGAGCCTCCGGAACACGGTGTCCTGGTTGGCTGCGATGACGACCCAGCTGCCGTCAGCCGTCGGATAGATGTTGGACGGCGCGATGCCCTCCAGGCGGGTGCCCGACGGTCCTCGCACAATGCCACCCACGTCATAGTCCGGGATCGTGGATTCCTGTACAGCCAGGCAGGATTCGGTCAGTGCGGCGTCGACGATCTGGCCGTCCCCGGTGACGGAGCGACGGTAAAGAGCGGCCAGCGCACCTTGGGCTGCGAACATCCCCGCAAGGCTGTCGCCGAGGGACAGCGCCAGCCGAGGGGGAGGACCTCCGGGAAAACCGTTCATGTGCCGTAGGCCGCTCGCTGCCTCGGCCACCGACGCGTAGCCCGCCTTGTGGGCGTCCGGACCCGTCTGGCCGTATCCGGAGACCCGCACCATGATGATGCCGCGATTGCGTTCCCGCAGAACGTCGTAGCCGAGGCCCCACTTCTCCAGCGTGCCGGGACGAAAGTTCTCGACGATGACGTCGCTGCGCTCGACCAGATCGAGGAACAGATCCCGCCCTCGCGGCACCCGTAGGTTCAGCGTGACGGCCTTCTTGTTGCGCGCGTGGACCGTCCAGAAGAAGTGGTGGCCGTCGAGTTCCGCCTGCCCCCATGTCCGCAGAGGATCAGGCGCACCCGGGGGTTCGATCTTGATGACTTCGGCGCCCATGTCGCCCAGGAGGCGGCCGGCGAAGGGGCCCGAGATCAGCGTGCCGACCTCGATCACCCGGATGCCGTCGAGCGGGCCCGTCGTCATCGCGCGCCCGCGAAACCGTGGCGTGTGAGCCAATCGGTGACGACGCCGACCGCCTCGCGAAGCTTGTCGCGCTGATCGGCGCCCGCGTAGTAGTGATTGGCTCCCGGGATCTCGTGCATCTCTTTATCTTCATACCCGATCGCATCGAAGATGCGGCGGGTGTGGCTGGGAGTGCATGCGTCGTCGGCGAGATTGCCGATGACCAGCGCCGGCACGGCGATATCGGGACCGGCCTTGACCGCGTCGCCGTTGGCGTCGTCGTAGCTCCACTGCGACAGCCAGCTGCGTAGCGTGCAGAACCGCGCCAGACCGACGGGGCTCATGTTCACCACTTGAGGATCGCCCAGATAGCACGTGCCAGGGGTGCGTTCGTTCGGATCGACCGTCGGATCCAGCCAGCGCGGGTCTGCCATCGTGCCGTGTACGACGAAAGCGAACTCATCGTCGGGGCGGCCCTGGGCCCTCAAGTCGGCGAGTTTGTCCTTGACCCACTTGGTGATCCGGCGATTCCGATCGATCTGAGCCTGGTGGTAGCGCTCGAGGAACTCGGCGCTGTACGGCGGCTGGTTGGGGTTGTCGGGGTTGTACAGATCCAGCTCGGGATCGCGCTTGGTGGGGTCGGACTCGTCGAGGATCGACGCGTCCATCCACTCGGTCATCGTCCCGTGCCTGCTGATGTGGGCCGCCAGCAGCATGATGCCGTCAGCCGGTATCAGGCCCAGCTTGGTCAGGTCGGGGCCGTCGCCCGAGGGGCTCGCGGTGACCGTCGGATTCTGCGCCTGCTGTTGATAGAAGACCGACAGCGAACCTCCACCGCTCCATCCTGCGAGGACCACCTTGGAGTAGCCGAGTCGGTTCTTGGCGTCCTTGATGCACTCGCCGAGGTCTTCGACCACCTTCTCCATCAACAGCGCTGAGTCGGTGCCGCGGAACCGGCTGTTGCAGTAGATGACATGGTGTCCGGCTCGGGCCAACGCGTTCATCATCGGCAGGTAGGCGCCGCCGCCGATGGGATGCATGAACACCAGCGCGGTGTCGGACTCGACCGTCTTTGGTTTCAGGAGGTGACTCTCCAGGACGACAAGTTCGGCGACGCCGCCGTAGACGTCGCGGACACCGGAATTGTTCTGATAGGCAACCAGATAGGGGATCCGGTCGTACTCGTGTTTCACCGGGGCGTCAGTGGTTGTCATCTCTAGTGCTGCCCCAGGTCGTTCGCCAGGATCTCCGCCGACGGCACCAACCGGCGACGGGTGTCGACGGCGATCACCGACCAGTCGACGCGGTCGTAGTCGTCGAACTTGCGTCGCGCGCGCTCACGCGCCTTTTCGGGGGCGCCGTGGTGCACGCCCTGCGGCGCATGGGACACCAACCCGGGAGGCATCGGAATCCCGTACAGCGACCCGTCGTGGAAGAACGCGATCTCGTCGAAGTCCACGTTGCGGTGATACCAGGGCGTGCGTTCGGTGCCGGGGACCATCTCAGCGGGCTTGGGCAGGAAGTTCATCACGTAGACGCCGGTCGCCTGCATGAACAGGTGCACGGTGGGCGGCAGGTGAACGCTTTCGGAGGTGACGACGGTGTAGTCGTCGATGTTGAACGTGAAGGGGAAGTTGTCCCCGCGCCAGCCTTCGACATCCAGCGGATTGTGTTGGTAGAACAGGCTTGTCGGACCACCTTCGTGGATGAGCCGGACCTCGTATTCGTCTCTGCCATCGTCGTCGATCGGTTGCGGCTCCGGGATGATCACCTGCGCCGGGTCGAACGGAAAGTGCCGGCCGAGGGTGCCCGCGGGCGGGACGCGGAACTCGTCGGTGGCCTGGATCATCAGCAGCGTGGTCTCTTCGGCGGGCACCTGCCGCCAGGTGCACGCCTTCGGGATGTAGACCCAATCGCCCTGCCGGTAGTCGAGCGGACCGAACTCCGTCTCCAGGGACCCTGATCCGCGGTGTACGAAGGAGAGCAGGTCCCCGTCGACATAGCGGACGAAGAACGGCATCGGCTCGGACCGCCTGGAGAGCAGAACGAGGCAGTCGGCGTTCGAGAACATCAACAGGGGACCACCGCGAGCGTCAGTCGCATCGCTGGGCTTCAGTTCCGAACTGAGGACATCGGTGGGGCGCAGGGGTCCGACGGTTCGGTAGGCCGTCGGGTCATTGCGGCGATACATGTTCGCGGTGCGTCCTACGAAGCCCCCGCGGCCGAGCTCGTCATCTTTCAGCCCGTCGAGATCTGCGTGTATACGCTTGGGAGTCTTGCCTTTTCGAAGGTGGACAAACGATTCCATGGCTGCCTCCTCGTACAAAAGTAAAACTGACGTTACTTTTAGATTTGACCGCGGTCAACATCTTCGGGGCGGGCCGGTGATTTTTGTCGGTGGTTCGAACTAGTGTTCGATGTGTGGAGGTGGTGCCGGAGGCGTTGGCGGGGATGGGCGAGCAGATCGCCATCCTGTCGAAGGCCTGTGACGAGTTGTCCCATCGTGAGTTGATTCGACTGTTGGCTGAGCTGGCGACGGTGATGCGGTCGGTGCCTGCGGTCGAGCATCGCGCGTTGGCGCGGCTGTTGGCCGAGACCGAGCCGTGCCGGCTTGGGGAAGCGTCGTGGAAGAAAGTGCTCACCACGGCGTTGCGGGTGTCGGGGCGGGAGGCGGCGCGGCGGCTGGTGCGGGCCAAGACATTGGGTCCGCGGTATTCGATCGGTGGGGAGCCGTTGGCGCCGTGGTGGGAGGCCACCGCCGCCGCCCAGGCTCAGGGTCTGCTCGATGACGAGCACGTCGCGGTGATCGCGAAGTTTCATCGGGCGCTGCCCACGTGGGTGGATGCGGGCACGCGGGCGCAGGCGGATGCGGAGTTGGCGGGCCAGGGTGCGGGGTTGGATCCGCAGAATTTGGCTGCGGTGGCGCGGTATCTGTTGGCCAAGATCGATCAGGATGGGCCGGCGCCGTCAGAGCGGGAGCGGGGCCGCAAGCGTGGGTTGACATTCGGGCGCCAACAAGCCGACGGGTCGAGTTTTCTCAGCGGCTGGGTGACAGCGAAGTGTCGGGCGGCGGTGGAGGCGGTGTGGGCCAAAGAAGCCGCACCCGGACACAACATTCCCGACTACGAACTCGACGACCCAGTGGACGCCGACGCTGCCGAGCCTGTCGAGGCCGACGAGACGTCCGAGCCCGCCGCCGAGCATGATCCGCAGCCCGAACCGTGCGGCTCGGATCCGCGCACCCAACCACAGCGCAACCACGACGCCCTCGAAGCCCTCGCCTTCCGCGCCCTGGCATCCGGCGAACTGGGCACCCACAACGGCCTACCCGTCACCGTGATCGTCTCGACCACGCTGCAGGAGTTGGAGAACGGCGCCGGGATCGCCGTCACCGGCGGCGGCACCCTGCTGCCGATGCGTGACCTGATCCGCATGGCCGCCAACGCTTTCCACTACCTCTACGTCTACGACAAACACACCGAACAATCCCTCTACCTCGGACGCGCCAAACGCCTCGCCACCGCCGCGCAACGCATCGTGCTCCACGCCAAAGAACGCGGCTGCACAAGGCCGGGCTGCTCTGCGCCCGGCTACCAGGCCCAAGTCCATCACGCCGTCGCGGACTGGAAAGACGACGGCAAAACCAACATCGACGAGCTCACCTTCGCCTGCGGCCCCGACCACC
The DNA here is from genome assembly GCF_041287165.2 of Mycobacterium bulgaricum. Lineage (NCBI taxonomy): Bacteria > Bacillati > Actinomycetota > Actinomycetes > Mycobacteriales > Mycobacteriaceae > Mycobacterium > Mycobacterium bulgaricum. Next base: position 57,015 of record NZ_JBGGKV020000004.1, read on the forward strand.
GCATGCTCGACAAGACCGGCTGGCGAACCCGCAAAAACGCCAAAGGCCAAACCGAATGGCTACCACCACCAGACCTCGACACCGGCCAACACCGCACCAACGGCTACCACCACCCCGAACGCTACCTCCTCCCCGAAGACGACGAGGGCCCGTGAGAAGCATTGCCGCTCAGTCGATCAGGTCGACTCGGACCGTCAGCAGATTCGTGCCGAAAGTACGTACGCCGACATTGTTGTACTGGGGGAGCTCGCGCATCCGTGCACGAGCGTCGTCGTCGGGCAGCAGCACCGCGGTGCCTCGGTGCCAACGGCCTTTCAGCCGTAGCCGGACATGCGGGTCGGCCATGATGTTGCGGATGTACTGCGACCTGTCGCCGAATTCGGAGACGAACCAGAACTCGTCACCAGTGCGGCGCCCGCCCAGTGGTGTGGTGCGGGGCAGTCCGGACTTCCGCCCAGTCGTCTCCAGCAGGGTCTGAAACGGCAGCCGACGCATGACCCGGTTGGCGACGTTCTTCTGAAAGAACTTCGTGATGCGATCGCGAGCGGAGTCAACCACGGACCTATCCTTCCTCGGCTTTCCCGTCACACCATCGCGGTACGCGGGATCGTGAGCCCCAGCGTCAACGCGCCGGCAAGTTCTCGGCTGGTGTCGTAATCGAAGATCACGTGTCCCACAATGACATCCACGTCACGCTTCAGCCGCTGTAGAGGATTGTCCAGAAAGTGGGCGCTGGCGCCGGATGCGCCCAGTAGCTCGCCGATCACAGCCCGGGATTCATGCACGATGTGGGCCGCGGCGACCCTCGCGCGGCCGCGAACGTGTCGTTCTACCGGATCGCCGGCGGCGACGATGGCATCGATCTCGCCCACGGTGTCGGCGAGCAGGCTCCTCAGTGCCCGCAGTCGCACCTGCGCCCCACCGAGATGAACGGCGGCCGCCGGTTTGTCCTTCTGCATGACGCCTTCGTAGGCCAGGAACCGTTGCGCGAGACGGTCTGTGTAGATCTCGACGGCCCGCTCTGCGCTGCCGAGCGCCGGCATTGCCGCCAGAAGCGCCAGGGCGGGCACCATCGGCCACCGATACGTGTCCGACTGGTGAAGCGACGCACCGGGCGCGGTGCCGGTATAGAAGTCGGCGACTCTTACCAGTCGATGCTCTGGGACGAACGCGTCGTCGATGACGACGTCGTTGGATCCCGTCCCGCGCATCCCGTCGGTATGCCAGACGTCCTGTATCTGCGCATCCTGAATCGGCAGCAGGGCAAGGGCGGGGAAGATCGAACTTGGGTCGCCGGTCGTGCGTTCGCACAAGGCGCCGACCATGATCCAGTTGCCGTCCATCACGCCGGTGGCCCACGACCATCGCCCACTCAGTCGGATACCGCCGTCACAGGAGACGCCGCGCCCGGTCGGCGCCAACGGGGCGGGTGCGAGGAACGGGCGGGTGGCGAATGCCTCGTTCTGGGCCTCTTCGCTGAACAACGCGAGCATCCAGTTGTGCAGCGTGTAGAAGCCGAGCGTCCACGCGCTCGACGCGCAGCCGTGCGCCATCCGCCGAACCGGATCGAGGATCGCGGGAAAAGGCGCCTCGCGGCCGCCGTACCGCGCGGGAACGAGCAAGTCGAACAGTCCCGATGCGGTGGCCTCGGCAAGTGTGGCCGCGGGAAGGCGGCGCAGGCGTTCGGTTTCTGCCGCCCGGTCAGCCAGACCGGCGACGAATTCTGTGGTGACGGGCGAAGGGTCCGTCGAGACCGCAACCATGCTGAGAAGCTACCATACCTTTTAGTATGGAAAGCGCGCGTCAGCGTGCGAGCATCAGGTCCAGGAAGCGGTCCTGCATGTCGGCGTAGGTGCCCGGTGGTGAATCGGAGAGATGAAGAAAGCCGATACCCGCCGCGAACGTGGCATTCGCCCGCACGTCGGCGTCCTCTCCATCGAAGCCGGCGTCCTGAAAGGTCTGGCGCACAGCTCTGAGAACCAGGTGGTCAGCGGCCCGAACGCTGTCGGCGACGACGGGGTCGATGCGCGCCCACTCCCGCATCGCACGTTCGAGCGTCCAATGCCGTTCGCCGAGCAGCGACGCCATCATCCGGGCCAGTCGTTCGCGGGGCGGTAAATGCCCGAGCTCGCCGAAGTGACTGCGGTCGGTGTCTCGCAGCTCGCCCCACGCCTGCACGAGCGCGGCGCGGTAGCCGGCCATGTCTTTGAAGTGCCAGTAGAAACTGCCCTTGGTGACCCCGAGTCGTGTGCACAAGCGGTCGACCTTCAGCGCTTCGAGCCCCTCGTCGGCCACCAGGGCGTAACCGGCCTGGATCCAGTCGTCGACCGACAGTCGCCCCCCGCCTGCGCGGCCCTTCGCCATTCGCCGCAGCCTACTGAACAACACCGCCTTTCCAGTGCCATCCGAGACTGCGGTAGTTCTTACGAAGGTGTTCGATCTGCGAAGGGACTCCTACGGCGAAGACAGTGCTTTCGGCCACTTCGGAGTGATGTTCTTCGCGGTCGTAAAATTCGCCTACCCGCAGGGGGGCGCGCCGTCTGACGTGGCCGGGGTTTCTCACAGGCAGCCCACATGCTTTACTGCAACCGCTACAACTGAAGTTTTCTCGGGCCCCTCCGTAGCCGAAATCGGGTTTCGGAGCGGTGAGGCAGCGCGGTGAAGACATCGCTGTGAGGTCTGTGGCGTGGATGTCCGCCCGAGTCGACGCAGACAAGCCGCGCCAGGCGGTACCGGAAGATGGATGGATTTACGGTATGAGACTTCTTGACAGGATTCTTGGGCCCTGGGCACGCCGTATGGGCGTGGCCGCACTTGCTGCCCTGATGCTGCCCGGCGTGATCGGCCTCACCGGAGGTTCGGCGACCGCCGGAGCATTCTCCCGGCCGGGCCTTCCGGTCGAGTACCTCATGGTGCCGTCTCCGTCGATGGGACGCGACATCAAGGTGCAGTTCCAGAGCGGTGGCGCGAACTCGCCCGCCGTCTACCTCCTCGACGGACTGCGCGCGCAGGACGACTTCAACGGCTGGGACATCAACACCCAGGCGTTCGAGTGGTACCTCGACTCCGGCCTGTCGATCGTGATGCCCGTCGGCGGCCAGTCGAGCTTCTACTCGAACTGGTACAAGCCCGCCTGCGGTAAGAGCGGCTGCCTCACCTACAACTGGGAGACGTTCCTGACCCAGGAACTCCCGGCATGGCTGAACGCCAACCGTCAGGTCAAGCCCACGGGTATGGCGGCGGTCGGTCTGTCGATGGCCGGTGGCTCGTCGCTCGTGCTCGCCGCGCATCATCCGCAGCTGTTCCCCTACGCCGGATCGATGTCCGGCTTCCTGAACCCGTCCGAGGGCTGGTGGCCCTTCCTCATCAACATCTCGATGGGTGACGCGGGCGGCTACAAGGCCAACGACATGTGGGGCCCCGCGGAGACGGATCCGGCGTGGAAGTACAACGACCCGATGGTGCAGATCCCGAACCTGGTCGCCAACGGCAGCCGGATCTGGGTGTACTGCGGCAACGGCCAGCCCAACGAGCTCGGCGGCGGTGACCTGCCCGCGACCTTCCTCGAGGGCCTGACCATCAAGACGAACATCACCTTCCGCGACAACTACATCGCCGCGGGTGGCAGCAACGGTGTGTTCAACTTCCCGAACAACGGCACGCACAACTGGGCGTACTGGGGCCGGGAACTGCAGGCCATGAAGCCCGACCTGCAGTCGCACCTAATCGGCTGAGAACTGACGTGAGAAGCCCCCGACCTTCCCGGTCGGGGGCTTCTTCGTTGTCGGAAAGCGCGCGGCTACTGTGGCCGTCATGACGGAAATCAACGCGATGGTGGCCCACGAGGACGCCGAGGGCGGCATCGTTGTGCGCCACGAAGTGGTCGACGAGTCGTTCCTGCCCGAAGGGGATGTCGAGATCCACGTCGAGTTCTCCAGCGTCAACTACAAGGACGCCCTGGCCATCACCCCCAAGGGCGGAGTCGCCCGGTCCTATCCGCTGATCCCGGGGATCGATGTCGCCGGGACGGTGACGGCCAGCAACTCGGAGGACTTCGCCGTCGGCGACCGCGTCGTCGCTCACGGCCAGGACATCGGCACCGGCCGCCACGGCGGCTATGCGCAAACCGCCCGTTACCCCGCCGATTACCTCGTCAAGCTCAGTAGCTTGGGCACCGCCGACGCCGCGGCGATCGGCACCGCCGGTTTCACAGCGGCCATGAGTGTCAATGCCGTTCGCGCCCATGGGATTACTCCTTCCGACGGACCCGTGCTGGTCACGGGAGCCACCGGCGGCGTCGGCAGCATCAGCGTGGACCTGCTCGCCGGCCTGGGTTACGAGGTGGTCGCCTCGACCGGCAAGGCAGACGCCCATGACCTGCTGCGCGACCTCGGGGCGGCAGAAGTCATCGACCGTGTGCCCGGCCCCGACGAGAAGGTGCGTCCGCTCGGCAAGGCGCACTGGGGCGCCGTCGTCGACTGCGTCGGCGGCACCACGCTGGCCTATGCACTGAGCACGATGAAATATGCCGGCGTGGCCGCGATTTCGGGGCTCGCCGGATCTCCCGATCTTCCGGCGACGGTCATGCCGTTCATCCTGCGGGGTGTGACCCTCGCAGGAATCGACTCGGTGCTGCTGCCGATCGACAAGCGCCGCGAGGTGTGGGCGCAGCTCGAATCAGAGCTCCTGCCCGGGCATTTGGCGCGGGTCACCAGAGACGTGCCGGTGCGCGATGTTGCTGACGTGCTCAACTCCATCATCGGCGGCGGCGTCACCGGGCGCACCCGGGTCGTCGTCCACGACGGCTTCTAGAGCAGGCCTACTTCAACTCGGCGGACGACAGGCCCAGCAGGCGTCGTGCGACCACGAGCTGCTGGATCTGCTGGGTGCCCTCGAAGATGTCGAGGATCTTCGAGTCCCTGGCCCATTTCTCCAGCAGAGTCTGCTCGGAATACCCTGTGGTGCCGGCCATTTCGACCGCCTTGAGGGTGATGTCACTGCCGACGCGTGCCGCCTTGGCTTTGCCCATCGACGCTTCTTTGGAGTTCGGGATCCTGTTGTCGGCCTGCCATGCCGAACGGACGGTCAACAGGTAGCCCGCCTCCCAGTCGGCCTCCATCCTTAGGAACTCCGCTGCCGCTGCGCTCTGCGCGTGTGCCGGCTTGTCGTAGGAGATCTCGATTCCCGCGTCGGTGAGGATCTTTCGAAGCGCTTCGAGCGAAGCCCGTGCCACACCGACCGCCATCGCGGCCACGATCGGGCGGGTGGCGTCGAACGTTTCCATGACACCGGCGAAGCCCTTCTCCACCTCGATGTCCGGGCTGCCCAGGAGATTGTCCTTCGGGATGCGCGCGTTGTCGAAACGGATTGCCGCGGTATCGGACGCCTTGATGCCCAGCTTGTTCTCCAGGCGCTCGACCGTCACGCCAGGATGCTCGCGCGGCACGATGAACGACTTGATGGCCGCTCGGCCCTTGGATTTGTCCAGCGTCGCCCACACCACGATATGGGTGGCACGCGATCCGGCGGTGACATAGATCTTCTCGCCGTTGATCACGTACTCGTCGCCGTCGAGCACGGCGGTCGTCGACACCGCCGCCGAATCCGAGCCGAAGCTCGGCTCGGTGATCGCCATTGCGGCCCACACCTTGCCGAGCCGCTCGAGCTGTTCCTCGGTTGCGACGCCGGAGATCGCGGCGTTGCCCAGCCCCTGGTAGGGCACCGACAACAGCAGCGCGACGTCGCCCCAGCTCACCTCGAGAGCGTTCAGCAACGCGGACATATTGGCGCCGTTGACATTCTCTTTCGGCCCGTCACCGCCGCGGAACGCGTCGGTGCCCGCGAACGAGATCGTCTTGGCCTCCAAGATGCCCTCGAAAAGTGTTGCCAGCGTGTCCAACTCGACAGGATAGGCATGCTCTTTGAGGTCGTACTTACGCGAGATGGGACGCAGCATCTCGGCAGCTCCCTGGTGGCCCTTCTCGATGACCGCCTGCAGCTTCTTGGGCATTTCCAAATTGATCGCCATGATTCACAAGCCTTTCTAGAGGACCACAACACCCTCGGCGACGCCGATGGCCCGCAGATCGCGGTACCAGCGTTCGACCGGGTGTTCCTTGGTGTAGCCGTGCCCGCCGAGTAGCTGCACCCCGTCGAGGCCGATCTGCATGCCCTTGTCGGTGCCGAGCTTCTTGGCCAGCGCCGCCTCGCGAGCGAAGGAGAGGCCCTGTTCGGCACGAGAAGCGCCGCGCCAGGTGATCAGGCGCAGTCCGTCGAGCTCGATGGCAATATTGGCGGTCATGAACGCCACCGACTGCCGGTGCGCGATCGGCTCACCAAAAGCGGTGCGCTCCTTGATGTACGGGACGACATAGTCGAGGACCGCGTGCGAGGTGCCGACCGCCAGGGCGGCCCAGCCGAGGCGTGACAACGCAATCGCCTCGGAGTAATCGGAATCGGATGCACCGTCCTCGCCGAGCCGGGCGCTCAGCGGCACGGTCACCTTGTCGAGTTCGACGCGGCCCAGGGCGGCGGCGCGGATGCCCATACTCGGATCGGCCCTGACCGTCAGGCCTTCGCTGGATGCCTCCACGATGAACAAAGCCGGCTTACCGTTGAGCTGCGCAGCGATGACGAACAGTTCGGCGTCGGCGGCGGCCGGCACCAAGGACTTCACGCCGTCCAGGCGGTAGCCGCTCGGGGTGCGGACGGCCGTCGTCTTCAGCGCGGTGGGATCGAACAGCGGGTGAGGTTCGGCGATGGCCAGGCACGCCTGGGGAACGTTCTCGCCCGCGAACTCTTTCAGGTAGGTCGCCTGCTGATCGGCGCTGCCCCAGTGCGTCAGTGCCGAGGCCACACCGCCGGGAGCAAGTATCGGCAGGGCCAGGCCCATGTCGCCGTATGCGAGCGCCTCGGCGACGAGCGCATTGGTGACTGTGCTGCGATGCTCGGCGATGCCGTCGAAATCCTCGGGGATGTTGATGGCCGTGATGCCGAGCTCGGCTGCCTTCGCGATGAGGTCGGGCGGGTAGGCCGCCGCCGCGTCGGCGTCGTGGGCCGCCGGTCGCAGGATCTCCTCGGCGAACTCCTCGACTGTCGCGACGATCATCTTCTGGTCGTCGTCGGGGGTCAGGTCGAAGTAGTCCGAGTTCTTACCGGGCCGCTGACCCTCCAGCCGCACCGGGGCCTTGCCGAGCCCCTGAATGCGCTTGAACTGCCGCGTCGATGCGCCCGCGGCTGAGAACGCCTGCCTGACGCCGTATTTGAGGCCTCGGTTGAACGGATCGCGCAGGTTGTACTTATCGAGGAACTCCTGGCCGACGAGCGGTGTGAGAAGCGCGATGCCGACGTCGACCGCGGTGCGCTGATGCTTCTGGACGCCGACGGCGCTCTCCCTGCCGTTCCGTTTGGAGGGAATGGTGTTGGTCATGTCGCCTTCCTCATGAACGCAGTAGCTGGTGCTGCTTCACCGCAACTGACTCCAGAGTAAGGTATGCCAACTGACTCGTCGGTAAGTTCGAGGGCATCTGTAAGGCACGTCACAAAGCGGCTGGTGGAGATAGCTTAGCTGAAACACGCCACCGGCCGGTGGCGCATCGAGTGGACTCGAAGTGCGGCAACGACATTGACTTCTTACGGATCTGTCGGAACCTGTTTGCAGAGGGTGCCGCTGCACGGCGACAGTGACGTCATCATCCCCGTCGCCGAAGCGCGCAGCTTCGTCGCGCGGATGCGCGCCACGTCGACGAATGCCGTCGGCTACGTCGAACTGCCGGGCACCGGCCACGGATTCGACCTCACCGACGGCAGGAGGACTGGTGCCGCCGTCCGCGCGATCGGGCTCTTTCTCGACCACGTCTATCGCACGCGCAAAGGTGCCCCCGCCGTAGCGGTCGGATAGGCGCGAGCGGAACTCTACTCAACGCAACGCGGACAGCACGGTGTCGTGCAGCAGCCCGTTGGTGGCCACCGCACTGCCGCCGTGGGGACCGGGCTTCCCGGCGAGATCAGTGAACCGGCCGCCCGCCTCGCGCACGAGAATGTCCAGTGGCGCAAGGTCCCACAGCTTGACCTCCGGTTCGACGGCGGCATCGACCGCGCCCTCGGCCACCAGACAGTACGACCAGAAATCGCCGTAACCCCGCACCCGCCAAACACTGTCGAGCAGCTCGACGAACCGGGGGCGCAGATCGTCCCAGCCTGTCGTCAAGTCGGAGAACGACAGGCTCGCCGAGTCGAGGTCACCCACACCGGATACCGAAATGCGGCGTGTCGCACCGCCGAACGACGTGAACGCGCCCTGGCCTTCGGCGGCCCACCATCGCCGCCCGAGTGCCGGAGCACTGACCACACCCACGACGGGAACGCCGTCGGCCAGCAGGGCGATCAACGTCGACCACACCGGTACGCCGCGGACGAAATTCTTCGTGCCGTCGATGGGGTCGACGACCCACTGCCTTCCGGTGAACTCCTTGGTCCCGCCGAATTCTTCGCCGAACACCGAGTCGTCGGGTCGATGTCGGCCCAGCCCCGCACGCAACAACTTCTCGGTGTCCAGATCGGCGTCGGTCGCCGGCGTCATGTCCGGCTTCGTCTCGACGCGCAGATCGACCGCGCCGAAACGCTGCATCGTCAGTGCGTCCGCGTCGTCGGCCAGTCGCAGCGCGAGGTCGAGGTCGGTTTCGGAGGTACCCATACGTGTCGTCCTACCATGTCGGTGTGGTCGAATTCGCGCTCATCCTCCTTGTCCTCGGTGCGTTCGTCCTGCTGATCGGGCCGCGCATCATGCGCAAGCGCGGTGCAGGCAACGACTGGCTGCAGGGGACCTTGTTGGTGACGGGGGTGAGCCCCCGGCCCGAGGGGGTCACGGGCCAGCAGTACGTCACCATCACGGGCGTCATCAACGGCCCGACGGTCAACGAGTACACGGTGTACACACGGCTGACCGTCGACGTGAACGAGTGGCCCACGATGGGTCAGCTGATCCCCGTCATGTATTCGCCGGGCAACCCGGAGAAGTGGGCGTTCGGATCACGCCCCGAGCCGACGCTGCCGCCGGACCAGCAGCCCTACACGTAGCCGCTCCTGGTAGCCGTGTGTTCAGCCGTGCCCGATCCGTAGCAGCTCCGCCACACTGGTCAGCTTCACCCGGGGACGGCCCGACCCTTCGCCCGACGTCCGCTCGTGCTCGTCGATCAACTTCCAGTGCTCGTTGGTGACGAGCTTGGGCTGCCGCTCCAGCAGCCAGCGTTCCACCGTGTCGGGTTGGTCGGGTCCGAGGTCGGCGAGCTCCGCCGCGGTGAGGTCCGCCAGGACAGTGTCGACGGTGTCCTGTGAATCCTTCTTGTTGCTGCCGATCACCCCGGTCGGCCCCCGCTTGATCCAGCCGACCACGTACTCGTTGCGGCTGCCCTCGATCTTCCCGGCGGTGTGCGGGATGGTGGCCGAGCGCTCGTCGAACGGCAGCCCGGGCGTCGGAATTCCCCGGTAGCCGACGGCGCGCACGACGAGTTGCGCCGCAATCTCTTCGCGCTCGCCCGTGTCCTTGGCCGAGACCCGGCCGTCGGCGCCGCTGACCAATTCGTTGCGGCCCAGCACGATCGATTCGACCCGGGCTTCGCCCTTGATCTCGATCGGGGACGTGCAGAACCGGAAGACGATGCGGCGCTTGGCGCCCTTCGGAGTGGTGTCGGCATACCCGCGCAGCACCTTGATGTTGTTGCGCACCGTCTTGCCCGCGGCCTCGAGATCCTCTTCGGTGATGCTGTCGAGATCGGCGGGGTCGACGACCACGTCGACATCGCCGAGGGCTTCGAGATCACCGAGTTCGCGGAGCTCCAGCGTCGTGAACGGAGCCTGCAACGGTCCGCGTCGACCGATGATGAGGACCTCTTCGACACCGCGCGCGTGCAGCGATTCCAGGGCGTGGTCGGCGATGTCGGTCTCGCTGAGGATGTCGGGATCGCTGACGAGGATGCGGGCCACGTCGATCGCTACATTGCCGTTGCCGACGACCACGGCCCTGCCGCCGGAGACGTCGGGTTCCATCTCTTCGAAGTGGGGGTGCGCGTTGTACCAGCCGACGAAGTCGACGGCTGCGACGCTGCCCGGCAGATCTTCGCCCGGGATGCCGAGGGCCCGGTCGGACTGGGCGCCGATCGCGTAGATGACGGCGTCGTAGCGTTCGGCCAACTCGGAAGGGTGCACATGCTCCCCGACGACGAGATTGCCGAAGAACCGGAACCGCGGATCCAGCGAGATCTTGTCGAACTGGGCGCTGATCGACTTGATCTTCGGATGATCGGGGGCCACGCCCGACCGGACCAGACCCCACGGCGTGGGCAACATCTCCAGCATGTCGATCCGGACGTCTCGTTCGGCGTCCGGGCCGCCGGCCTTCAGGAGTGAGGCAGCGGCAAAGTATCCGGAAGGTCCAGAGCCGACGATGGCCACGTAGTACGGCCGCAAAGCGGGCATGGTTTTACGCCTTCTGTCGCGTGCCCGGTGCGCGCAAGGGGCTGTCGCGACGCGGCCGGACTGGGTTCCAGCCCCGACTCTAGAACGCGACGAACGTCATCGACGGCATTCGGAGAGGTCGACGCGAAAAGTTGCGCGAAGCCGCCCGGAACCCAGCAGCCACCAGCGTCGTCGGCGGAGTGGGTACCCTGAATCCCCGTGGATCCCGACCGCCAAGCCGATATCGCCGCTCTCGACGCCACACTGACCACAGTGGAGCGTGTCGTCGACATCGACGGGCTCCGGGAGAAGATCACCCAGCTCGAGCAGCAGGCGTCCGACCCGAAACTGTGGGACGACCAGGCGCACGCCCAGAAGGTCACCAGCGACCTGTCGCACGCCCAGAACGAGTTGCGGCGCGTCGAAGAGTTGCGCGGCCGCGTCGACGACCTGCCGGTGCTGTACGAACTGGCCGCCGAAGAGGGTGGCGAGGACGAACTCGCCGAAGCCGACGCCGAGCTCGCGAAGCTGCGCGAGGACATCGAGGCCATGGAGGTCCGGACGCTCCTGTCGGGGGAGTACGACGAGCGAGAGGCGCTCGTCAACATCCGTTCCGGCGCGGGCGGCGTCGACGCCGCGGACTGGGCCGAGATGCTGATGCGGATGTACATCCGCTGGGCCGAGCAGCACGACTACCCCGTCGAGGTCTTCGACACGTCCTACGCCGAAGAGGCCGGCATCAAGAGCGCGACCTTCGCCGTCCACGCGCCTTACGCGTACGGCAACCTGTCCGTCGAGCAGGGCACCCACCGGCTGGTGCGCATCAGCCCGTTCGACAACCAGAGCCGCCGTCAGACGTCGTTCGCCGATGTCGAGGTGCTGCCTGTGGTGGAAACCACCGATCACATCGAGATTCCCGAGGGCGACGTCCGAGTCGACGTCTACCGGTCCAGCGGTCCGGGCGGGCAGTCGGTGAACACGACCGACTCGGCCGTGCGGCTCACCCATATCCCCACCGGGATCGTCGTCACCTGCCAGAACGAGAAGTCGCAGCTGCAGAACAAGGTGTCGGCGATGCGAGTCCTGCAGGCGAAGCTGCTGGAACGCAAGCGTTTGGAAGAGCGCGCCGAGATGGATGCCCTCAAGGGTGACGGCGGAAGCTCCTGGGGCAACCAGATGCGCTCCTATGTCCTGCACCCGTATCAGATGGTGAAGGACCTGCGCACCGAGTACGAGGTCGGCAACCCCGCCGCGGTACTCGACGGCGACATCGACGGCTTTCTGGAGGCCGGCATCCGCTGGCGCAATCAAAAAGACGAAGACGAGTAGACGTTGAACAGCACGTCATTCGCGTTGAACCTCTCCGGCACCTGGCACGGGTTCTGGCAGAGCGACACCGGTGTCTGGATTCTCGGTCGAGGCGTGCCGATCGCACTGCTGTTGATCGGCGGTCTGCTGGCCGCGCGATTCATCAACTGGGCAGCGCGGCGAATAACTCGCCGCATCGACGCTCAATACCTGGAGAGCGACCAACTCGTCCGCACGGAGAGCGCCAAGCATCGGCAGGCAGTGGCGTCGGTGATCTCCTGGGTGTCGGTCGCGCTGCTTTTCGTCATGGTGTCGGTCCAGATCACCGACATCTTGGCGATTCCCATCGGATCGCTCGTCGCCCCAGCTGCCGTCATCGGTGCCGCACTTGGTTTCGGGGCCCAGAAATTGGTGCAGGACCTGTTGGCCGGCTTCTTCATCATCACCGAACGCCAATACGGTTTCGGTGATCTGGTGCAGCTGAACATGGTCGGCGCGCCCGACGCGGCTCAGGGCACGGTTGAAGAAGTCACCCTGCGGGTCACGAAGCTGCGGACGAGCGAGGGGGAAGTGTTCACCGTCCCCAACGGCAACATCGTCCAATCGCTGAACATGTCGAAGGATTGGGCGCGTGCCGTGGTCGACATTCCTGTGCCGACCACGGTGGACCTGAACAGCGTCAACGAGGTCCTGCACGGCGTGGGCGAGACGGCCATGAAAGACGAGGAACTGCGTGCCCTGCTCCTCGACACGCCACAGTTGATGGGCGTCGAAAGCATCGAGGTGGACACCGTCAATCTGCGTATGGTTGCCCGCACACTGCCCGGTAAGCAGTTCGAGGTCGGTCGCAGACTGCGGATTCTGATCATCGCCGCGTTGGCGGGGGCGGGAATCGCGACCCAGGACCACACTCCGACGGTGAGCAATCTCAGCGCCAGCGGCGACGCGGCGGCCAGCGAGGCCGAGGCGCTCGACCGGGCGGGGCAGAAACCGTGAAGCCGTTGCTATCGAAGTTGCGCCGAAACGACCGCCATTCGCGGGCATATCTGTTCGGCGGGCGCATGCGCCTGTCGACTGTGCTTCTGATCGTCGCCTTCGTCGCCTTGTACTGGGTGAACCAGAGTTACGAACCCGAGCCGCCAGCCCCCGCGATCGATCCCGCCCAGCAGGTCGTGCCACCGGGCTTCGTACCCGACCCCAACTACACCTGGGTGCCGCGCACCAACGTCCAGACTCGCGAGCCGGAGTACACGACGACGACGCCGCGCACCACCACGACGACCACGACGCCGCGAGAGACCACCACGCCGACGTCCCCGGAGACGACGACCACCCCGTTGGGCCCGGAGATCCCCTTCGGTCCGACGACAACGGTCATCGACCCCGACGGGCCGGGGCCGCAGAGCCCCGAGACGTTCACGCAGGCGCCGCCGACATTCCCGCCGACCACCGTCGTGCCGCCGGGAGCGACGCCGACGACGGCGCCGCCGCGGCCCTAGTGCCGAGGTGATGACAACCCGCCCCGCTACACTGGCGTGCCGTGATGATCACCCTCGACCGCGTGTCCAAGCAGTACAAGTCGTCCGCCCGTCCGGCGCTCGACAACGTCTCGGTCAAGATCGACAAGGGTGAGTTCGTCTTCCTCATCGGGCCGTCGGGTTCGGGCAAGTCGACGTTCATGCGTCTGCTGCTGGCCGAGGAGAACCCGTCATCGGGTGACATCCGGGTCTCCAAGTTCCACGTCAACAAGCTCTCCGGCCGCCACATCCCCGGTCTGCGTCAGGTCATCGGCTGTGTGTTCCAGGACTTCCGTCTGCTCCAGCAGAAGACGGTGTTCGAGAACGTCGCGTTCGCGCTGGAGGTGATCGGCAAGCGTGGCGACACCATCAACCGTGTCGTGCCCGACGTGCTCGAAATGGTCGGTCTGTCGGGCAAGGCGAACCGGTTGCCCGCCGAGTTGTCCGGCGGTGAGCAGCAGCGCGTCGCGATCGCCCGTGCGTTCGTGAACCGGCCGCTGGTCCTGCTCGCCGACGAGCCCACCGGCAACTTGGACCCCGACACCAGCAAGGACATCATGGACCTGCTCGAGCGCATCAACCGCACGGGCACGACGGTGGTGATGGCCACCCACGACCATCACATCGTCGATTCGATGCGCCAGCGCGTCGTCGAACTCGAACTCGGCCGGCTGATTCGCGACGAACAGCGCGGCGTCTACGGAATGGATCGCTAAGTGCGCTTCGGCTTTCTCGTCAACGAGGTCCTCACAGGGCTTCGCCGCAACGTGACCATGACGGTCGCGATGATTCTCACCACCGCGATCTCGATCGGTCTGTTCGGTGGCGGTCTGCTCGTGGTGCGACTGGCTGATCAGTCCCGCGCCATCTACCTGGACCGGGTGGAAAGCCAGGTGTTCCTCACCGGGGACGTAACCGACAACGACCCGACGTGTGACAACGACCCGTGCAAGGCGTTGCGTCAGACGATCGAGGATCGCGACGACGTGCGTTCTGTGCGGTTCCTCAACCGCGACGACGCCTACGAGGACGCGATCCGGAAGTTCCCGCAATACAAAGATGTGGCCGGTCGCGACGCCTTCCCCGCATCGTTCGTGGTCAAGCTCGACGACCCCGAACAACACCAGAATTTCGACGAGGCAATGGTGGGCCAGCCCGGCGTGCAGAGCGTGCTGAACCAGAAAGACTTGATAGACCGGCTTTTCGCGGTCCTCGACGGCATCAGCAATGCGGCATTCGCAGTGGCGCTGGTGCAGGCGATAGGCGCAGTTCTGTTGATCGCCAACATGGTTCAAGTCGCCGCGTACACGCGGCGCACGGAGATAGGCATCATGCGCTTGGTCGGCGCCACGCGCTGGTACACGCAGCTGCCGTTCCTTCTGGAGGCGATGCTCGCCGCGCTGATCGGCGTGCTGATCGCCATCGGGGGATTGATTCTGGTGCGTGCGTTGTTCCTTGAGAACGCGCTCGACCAGTTTTATCAGGCGAATTTGATTGCCAAGGTCGACTACGCTGACGTTCTCTATTACAGCGCGCCGTGGATGTTGTTCCTCGGCCTGGCGATGTCCGGTGTCACGGCCTACGTCACGCTGCGGCTCTACGTACGAAGGTAGCGGTGTCCAAGAAAGCCAAGTCCAGCAAGGACAGCAACAACCAGGTTGTGGCGTCCAATCGCAAGGCTCGGCACAACTATTCGATCTTGGAGACCTACGAGGCCGGCGTCGCGCTGGTGGGCACCGAGGTGAAGAGCCTGCGGGACGGGACGGCGTCGCTGGCCGATGCGTTCGCCACCGTCGACGACGGGGAGATCTGGCTTCGCAACCTGCACATCCCCGAATATCACCACGGCACGTGGACGAATCACGCGCCGAGACGCAACCGCAAGCTGCTGCTGCATCGCCGGGAGATCGACAATCTGGTGGGCAAGATCCGCGACGGCAATCTCACCCTGGTTCCACTGTCGCTGTATTTCACCGGCGGCAAGGTGAAGGTCGAATTGGCACTGGCACGCGGTAAGCAGGCCCACGACAAGCGCCAGGACATGGCCCGCCGCGACGCGGAACGCGAGGTCACCCGCGAGCTCGGTCGCCGGGTCAAGGGCATGACGTCCTGACGGGCATCCTCAGCGCGCTCGTCGCGGCGTTGGGCTACGGCGTCAGCGACTTCGTCGGGGGTATCGCCTCGCGCCGGGTCGCCGCCCTGCGGGTGGTGGTCGTCTCCTATCCGCTGGCGCTGATACTGCTGACGGCCGTCGCCTTCATGGCAGGGGGCCAGCTCAGTACGCAGGCGGTGGCATGGGGGCTGCTTGCCGGGGTGGCCCAGGCGTTCGGCGTGTGGTGGTTCTACGCGGCACTGGGCGCGGGGCCGATCTCGGTGGTGTCCCCGCTGACGGCGGTGTTGGTGGCGGGCATACCGGTGGCAGCCGGTCTCGCGCTGGGGGAGCGCCCGGGTGTGTGGGCCGCAGCCGGCGTCCTGCTGGCGCTGGTGGCGGTGGTGTTGGTCAGCCGGGACAGTGGCGATGAGCCGCTGGCGCGAAGAGCAGAAAACACCGATGAGCCGCTTGCGCGAAGAGCAGAAAACACCGATGGGGTCGTCAGGCCGCACCGCTTCACGCCCAAGGTGGCGCTGCTGACCGTCGGTTCCGGAGTCGCCTTCGGGATGAATTTCGTTGTCCTCGACCAGGTCCCGCCCGAGGCGAACCTGTGGCCCCTGGTCTTCGGCCGGATGGCAGCCACTGCGATTGTTTTTATTGCCGCACTTGCGACAGCGAACCTGGTATTCGAGCGGGGCGTGCCACTGCGGCTGGCGTTGTTCGCCGGCGTGCTCGACTCGGTTGCCAATATCGCCACGCTACTGGCCCTGCAGTCGTCATTATTGTCGCTAGCCGGTGTACTTGTGGCGCTCTATCCTGCGGCGACGGTGATCTTGGCGATTGCGGTGCTGCGCGAGCGAGTGACCCGCATGCAGTCGGTCGGCATGGCGTTGGCGCTTGCTGCGGTTGTCATGATCGCGGCCGGTTAGGCGCCACGGTTTGAGGGCAACCAGAAGAAGTTGTGCCTCGCGGGGGGATAGGGGGTCGCGCCGTCAGCGGTTACCGCATTCGCATCGTTCTCCTCGTCACCGCCACCGCGCTGGTGATGATGAACGCGTTCGCGTTCTGGGGGGACGAGACGGCGTTCAAAATCGACAGCGTCCTACAGGTCTGCACGGCTGCGGTGGCGGTGGTCTACGGGCTGATCGTGGCGCGCCGGGTCAACGGAAGTGCGCGAACCTGGCGGTTGTTGGCGGTTGGCGCGGTCATCTGTCTGACGGTCGGCGAGATCGCGTGGTGGAACCGCGCCGGCGGCTTGCCCGCGTCGACGTGGGTGACCTCCTACTGGCTGTTTCTGTTTCTGGCCACCGCTTCGGTGGTGGTTCTCGCCGTCGCCGCTCGCGGCGTCGAGGTGCCCGCGGACAGCTCCCTGCGTCATCTGGCGCTCATCACGGTGCTCGACGGCGGCGTCGCCGCGGCGTCCTTCGCGCTGCTGGTGATCGTCGGCCGGTTCGGTGCATTCTCGACTTTTTCGTGGCCCCAGTCCGGCCACCCGGCGGTGGAGATCGCATACGCGGTGGGGCAGCTCGTCCTGGTCGTCTTCGCCGCGGTGGTCGGCATGATGTATTCGGCCGATCGCCCGTACAGGTCGAACTACCTGCAATTGGCCTGCGGTTTCGTCGTGATCGTGGCGTCCGATCGGGTTGTCGCGTATTTCGACTCCGTCGGCGCACCCTACGCCCAGAGCTGGGGCGGCATCGGCGTCGTACTCGGGCCCCTGTTCATCGCGCTGTCGATGCGCGAGAGGAGGGAGCGGTCGGTTACCACAAAGCGCTTCCGGCCGATGGACTGGGCACAGCTGATCCTGCCCTACACGGGGTTCCTCGGGATCACGATCCTGCTGTCTTACCACGTCTTGACGGGGCACATTCTCGACGCCGTGGTGGTATCGACCACCCTCGTGATGGTCATCCTCGTCGCGGCCAGGCAGATCGCGGCGATGGGCGCGCAGCGTCTGTTGACCCGTCGCCTCTACGAGGCCCAACGCGGACTCGCGCACCAGGTACTACACGATGCGTTGACGGGACTACCGAACCGCCTGCTGTTCGCGCAGCGCCTCGACCAGGCGATGAGAGATGGCGGCTTTGTGCTCATCTTCGTCGACCTCGATGACTTCAAGGAGGTCAACGACCGGTTCGGCCACGCAGCGGGCGACGAGTTGCTCTGCGCGGTCGGGGAGAGGCTCAAGCGCAGCATCACGACACGGGACACTCTGGCCCGCATCGGTGGGGATGAGTTCGCCATTCTGATCGCGGGCGACCACGAGATGCCCGAGGTCGTAGCGGACCGGCTGCGGGTGGCGCTGCGTGAGCCATTCCCTGTCCACGGGTCGTCGGTGCGGGTTCGCGCCAGCATGGGGCTGGTTCGGTCCGGCGACCAGGGGAACGCGCAGACATCGGACGACCTGCTGCGCCAGGCCGACATCTCGATGTATGCGGGCAAACGGCTCGGCAAGAACACCGCCGTGGTGTATCAGCCGACCGCAGGTGTGCGTGCCGAGTTTCCCGCCGCATTGCGCGAGGCCCTGGGTGGGGTGCCCGCGGGGTTCAGCCTTGCCTACCAGCCGGTCGTGCGGCTGGACGACGAGTCGCTGGTCGCCGTCGAGGCGCTGGCCCGGTGGACGGCACCGAACGGGATCGTCATCCCGCCCGAGACTTTCGTCGCGGTCGCCGAATCGGCGGGACTCGGCGCGACGCTCGACGCGCTGGTGCTGGATCTGGCGTGCCGTGAAGTGGAAGAGGCCGGACTCGGTGAGATGAACATCCACGTCAACGTCGGCGCCGCGCGACTGGGCAATCTGGGCTTCGAAGAGCAGGTGCGAAACACCCTCAGCCACTGCGCGATGGATCCGCATCGCCTCGTGCTCGAGATCACCGAGACGCTGCCCATCGTCGACCTCGACGACGCGGCCGCGCAGATCCGGCGATTCAACGAGATCGGTGTCCGGATGGCGCTGGACGACTTCGGGGCCGGCTACAACTCGCTGACCTATCTGCACGCGCTGCCGGTGCAGATCGTAAAACTCGACCGGAGCCTGGCCGTCGGTTCCGATCCCGACCGGGACCTCGCGTTGTATCGATCCGTGATCGGGCTCTGTAGCGATCTCGGTCTGGACGTCGTGGCCGAAGGCATCGAGACACGGCTGCAGGCCGACACCGTGCACACCGCGGGATGCCAGTATGCCCAAGGCCACCTGTTCGGCAAGCCGGTGCCGATGAGCGTGCTCAGCGAGGAATGGAAGGACCGGATCCATGAGCACGCGCCGCAGGTCGCGACCGGACGGTGCAATCGGGACTAAATATTCGCCGACCCGTGTTGATGTGGCCGGTAGTATGGAGTGTCCGCCGAGGGTCGGCGGGTGTGCCGAAGTTTTACAGACAAGGGGCTGAACGGTTTCGACTTCGCGCATCGAATCAAGGGAAGCGTGCCGGTGCAGACAACCGACCACCGTAAGCGTCGTTGTAACCAATTAAGCGCCGATTCCAATCAGCGCGACTACGCCCTCGCTGCCTAAGCGATAGCTAGTCCGTCAGACCGGGAGAGCCCTCGACCCGGATCCTGGCGTCATCTAGAGGGATCAACCGGGAAGTTCGGTCGCGGAACTTCTCGGGACACCAAACAGCGACTGGGATCGTCATCCTGACTTGTTCGCGTGATCAGGAGATCCGAGTAGAGACATAGCGAACTGCGCACGGAGAAGCCTCGAGGGAATGCCGTAGGACCCGGGTTCAATTCCCGGCAGCTCCACCGGATAGAAGCAGGTCAGGGATTCAATCCCTGACCTGCTTTCATTTCCGAGCAGTGCTGAACACCGTTTACGGTCCTCCCCGCCAGCCCGGCTGTCGCAGATGCGTGGCCCCGCTGAGAGAACGAGGTGAGGCTCGGAGACCCACAGATTGATCTCAGCATCCACATCCCCGCCGGAGTTACCGTCATGCCCGGAGGGAGGGCGGATGTCCTATCAGCTCAAGATCACGCTGTACGCCACCACGATGTTCATCGTCGTTGCCGGAGGAGTTTTGCTGACCTGGGCTTACCTAGAGGTCCAGCACGCTGACGAGAAACGCCAACTTATCGAGTGCATACGTGCTGAGTCTCACGACAACGGCAAGCTGCCACTGGCTCAGGTGGTCGACGGCAGCATCCAACGGTGCGAGGGAGAGCAGTGGCTTGTTCGTTGACCGGACCCTGGAAAGCTTCCGACGACCTAGCCTGAGCTCATGGGGGTAAACAAAAAGTGGGGGGACGGCTTCGCGGCCTGGCTTACTTCGCTGCCGGTTGGTATCAAGTTCATCGTCGCGCTTGGCCTGGCTCTGAGCACGATCGTGCCAGCGGGACTCATCGTGTCGGTGATAGTCCCACTGATCTGGGAGTCGGATCGGTCGAATGAGATCTCGACAACGTGCGGTGACCGCAGCATCACCGTCAACATGGATGACCCGATCTACGACCCGAACAATCTCGAAGCCAGTGCCGTACGCATGTGTGATCTCGCCTGGGGACGCGCCTGACGTAGTGATGTCATTGCCGTGACATGTCGGGAATCCCGCCAACTACAGACGCCCCGCTTACCAAATCCCGCAATGGGTTTCGACGCGCCGAACGGTGTTCGTTGCCATCGGACCTCGGCGGAGATCCGTACACTTCGCGCCTATGCCACTCGTGGGTTCGGTGCCGGAAAAATGCTGGCAGGTCATCGTCGTCACGGCAGAGGCCTACGATCCCGAGTGGCCCGACGGCACGAAAGACGATGACAAGCGGCCACCGGCGAAGCTGTCAGCCTGGTATCGCGACAGCGACAGCGCCAACAACAATCGCCAATGGCAGCAATACGGGGAGACGGTCGACGCTGTGGTGGGCTGGAACGGTGTCGGCCCCGGCAACGACGACACCGGAAAGACACCGCTCGGTTCGTATGCGCTGGGCCAGACCTTCGGCCGCAAGGACCGTCCCGACATCTCCTTCGGTAACTACTTCACCGCCGGCGAACAGGACTACTGGGACACCGGCTGGAAATGGCGCCAGCGGGAGATCGCGGGGTGCGAACCCCTCCTTCCGCCGTCGCGTTACAACGAACACTTCAGGGCGGTCAAAGATCCGCACGACGACAACGACGATCTGGAAACAGAATCCCTGGACCAGGACGCCTACAACCTTGCCGTCTTCGTCGATCACAACCCCACAAAGCGGCCAGGCTGGGGCTGCGCCATCTTCCTCCACTGCGACGACCAGTCCAGGACATGGGGCTGCATCACCATCGACGAAGGCGTTCTGTCAAACCTGCTGCCATGGCTGAAAACCGAAGCCGAACCACACTTGACGGTTCTCGTCTCTCCTGTCGACGCAGAGATCAAGAGCCCGCTGATCGAGTGTCCGCCGCCGGAGTAGCTGTACGGCTCTGCCGGCGGTTGACGCGGTATCGCAGGTGCGCGACGCCGGGCGCGTGGAGGACTCGCACGAGTTCGAGGTCAGGGCTGCCCGGTTCGAATCCGTCGAACAGCCGCTCGCCGGAGCCCAGGATCTGCGCGCTCAGCTGAAGATCGATTTCGTCGACGATGCCCGCCGCGATGGCCTGGCGGGCGCAGGATGCCCCACCCGCGATCGAGATCGGCCCTCCTTCGGCAACCGCGGTCGCCTGTTCGTACGCCGACTCGATGCCGTCGGTGACGAAGAAAAACGTGGTCCCACCCTTCAATTCGATCGGCGCGCGCTCGTGGTGGGTGAGCACGAAGACCGGGCAGTGGTACGGCGGCTCGTCGCCCCACCAGCCCTGCCAGTCCGAATCCCACGCGCCGCGAATCGGCCCGAACATGTTGCGGCCCATGATCGTTGCTTTCATCCCGTCCAACATCTCGGACACGATCTGCCGGTTCACGGGGTGGTCCGCATCAGGTCCGATGTGCCAGCGGTGCAACGCCTGGCCGCCGATTCCGAGCGGCTGCTCCCGGCTTTGGTGAGGTCCAGCCACGTATCCGTCCGCGGAAATCGACATCGACAGATTGGTTCTGCTCATACCACCTCCATTCGTCACCTTCTTGACTCCGGCGCACGGGGAAACTCATCATGCGCGCCTCAATCGCGGCGAACTCGTTACCTCAAGCTGTCGCGCCTTTTCGCTGACCGGCGCAACATAGACCCGATGAACGCCGCGACGGGTCCCGAACCGACCAGGCACACCGTGCTCGCCGAGACGGACACCGCGGCCTATCACTCGCTGCGGCAGCGGCCGGTGACCCGCGCGGAGCGGTATGCCCTCGGCAAGAGCCTGCGCAAACGAGTGCCGCGTAAGTCGCTGGCCGAGTGGACCCCGCCGCCGGATCGGCCGGACCCGATCCGCCTCGTCGAGGCCAACCACCGGGGCAGGCTGGAACGGCTGATCCCCGTGCGCGTCGGTCGAATGATCGCCTCGCCGTACGGCTTTCTGCGCGGCACCGCCGTCGTGATGGCCGACGATGTGGCACGGCTGCCGGCGACGGGCATCATGCCGGTGGTGTGCGGCGATTCGCACCTGGGCAATTTCGGCTTCTACGCGTCCCCCGAGCGCGATCTCGTCATCGACCTCAACGATTTCGACGAAGCCCACCCCGGCGGTTGGGAATGGGACCTGCGCCGGTTGGTGGCCAGCATCTGGGTCGCGGGCCGGCACAACGGCGCCTCCGAGGACGACTGCGCTGCCGCGGTGCGGTCGTGCGTGTCGTCCTACCGCATCGAGGTGCGCAGGCTCGCCGACGAGCCGCTGTTCTCCCGTTCCTTCACGCGGCTGGACGTCGACCGGCTCGCCGGTGAGACGGCAGGCGCGCTGGCCGATGAGGTGCGACGGTCGGCGGCGCGGGCCCGGCACCGCACGAGCGACCGCGCGCTACCGCGCTTCACCGAAGAGGTGGACGGGGTCCGCCGGATCGTGGAGGAGCCTCCGCTGATCACCAGGCTGCCGGAACAGGAGGCAGAGGCGCTCGCGGGTGCCCTCGACGACTATCTGCCGACGCTCTCGACGCACTGGCGTCGCGTCCTGGGCGGATACACGTTGCTCGACGTCGCGCACAAGGTGGTCGGGGTCGGCAGCGTCGGCTTGCGCGCCTATGTCGCTCTGCTGGAAGGGTCTTCGCCTGAAGACGTCGTGTTCCTGCAGCTCAAACAGGCCCGCCGCTCGGTGCTGGCGCGCCACGTTCACGGCGAGTCCGCATGGCACGCTCATCAGGGCCAGCGGGTGGTCGAGTATCAGCAGGCGCTGCAGACGGTCAGCGACCCGCTGCTGGGGTGGACCACCGTCAACGGGCTGCAGTTCTACGTCCGGCAATTCCGGAACATGAAGGGCACCATCCCGCTGGACGCGATGAGCGCCGCGGCGTTGATCGACTACACGAGTGTTGTCGGCCAACTACTGGCCAAGGGGCATGCCAGGACGAGCGGCGCGTCGATGATCGCGGGGTACATGGGCCGATCGGAACGCGTCGACGATGCCCTCTGCGAATTCGCGCGGCGCTATGCCGATCAGACCGAGGCCGACCACGCAGCGATGGTGGCGGCGGTCGACAGTGGACGACTGCCGGTGGAACGCGGCGTCTAGGCACGACTGTCTGCGCTGACGGCACGCCACGTGGTTATGGATTGTGATCCCGGGTATTCGCGACGGGTCGGATTCAGAGGGCTCTGATGGCCCGACGGGGGATTACAGAGGGGTTGGAACACATGATCGGAACCATCATCGGCGCGGTTGTCGTCGGACTCATCGTCGGTGCCCTCGCGCGCCTGATCATGCCGGGTATGCAGAACATCGGCGTCATCATGACGGTGCTGTTGGGCGCGCTCGGCTCGTTCCTCGGAACATGGGTCTCGTACAAGCTGGGCTATTCCAACCAGAACGGCGGGTTCAAGATCATCCCGTTCCTCGTCGGCATCATCATCGCCACGGTCCTCATCGCCGTGTACGTCGGGATCACAGGACGACGCAACTCCGCGACGCGGCCGGTCCGGTGACAGCCGCGCGGTAATCGCGACCCCGGCGGACGGGCGAAAACGCCGTAGTGAACCACGCGCGCCTGGCGGCCGTCATCTGGCTCATCGGTGCGTCTGTCTACCTCCTATGTGAGGCGATCGCGGCGGCGAGCGTCGACGGATACAGCTACGCCCGCAACTTCATCAGTGATCTCGGCGTGGTCCCCCTGATGAACATCGGCGCTTTCATCGCCCACGGGTCGCTGTTCGCGGCGGGCGCCCTCGTGATCGCCAAAGGGCGGACGCAGGGGAGCCGAACTGCCCAGATCTTCGTCGCCGCCGCGATCGCGAATGCCGTCGGCAACGTTCTCGTGGGCACGTTCCACAGCGGGACCGCGCAGGCACACTGGCATGTCGTGGGCGCAGGGCTCGCGATCGTGGGCGGCAACGTCGCGGTGATCGCGGGTGGCGTCGGCAGCCGCGCCTTCGGGACACACCGAGGGGTCAGCTGGGCGAGCATGGCCCTTGGCGGCTTCGGCATCGCGAGCCTGCTGGCGCTGATTGCCGGCGGGTCACGGGTCCTGCCGCCCGGACTCGTCGAGCGGGCGTCCGTCTATCCGATCATCGCCTGGGAACTGCTCGCCGGGTTTGTACTTTTCATTCGCAGAGCAGACACCCGACGGGGCTAGTATCCCGCGTCATGACCCGCACCATCACCGAGCCGAGTCGCGAGATCGACGTCATCCACGAGGCCGACGTCGTGGTCGTCGGTTCGGGCCCCGGCGGTCTTGCCGCAGCGCTGGCGGCGGCGCGCGCCGGCGTCGACGTGGCTCTGGTCGAACGGTTCGGCTGCTTCGGCGGCAACATCACCGCCGTCGGCGTCGAGGGCTTCGCCTGGTACCGGCACGAGCAGACGGTGGAGGCCGGCGGCCTCGGGTGGGAGTTCGAGCGGCGGGCCAGAGACATGGGGGCAGCCGTGCCCGAAAGTCAGTCCCTGTCTTACGAACTCGATTCCGAAGGCTTCAAGCTCGTCGCCGACCGGCTGGTCGAGGAAGCCGGCATCCATGCGATGCTGCACCGCCAATTCGTGGCACCGCTGATGGAGGGCGACACCATCATCGGCATCATCACCGAATCCAAAGCAGGCCGGGAGGCGATTTTGGCGCGCCGGGTCATCGATGCCACGGGGGATGCCGATGTGGCGACCCGCGCAGGCGCTCCTGTGCGTAAGACGCCCGTCGAGCAGATGATGGCCGCCTCAGTGATGTTCCACCTGGCGGGCGTCGACAAGGCGGCATTCCTCCGAGGGGTGGCCGATGATCCGCAGACGTATCGCGACTGGGCGGCAGGGGAATTCGCCGCCGACGACATCGACCCCAAGGACGCCGACCGGTATTCGCCCTATCTGGAGAAGCCATTTGCGAAGGCCATCAGGGACGGCGTGCTTCCCGCGGATCTCAACACCATCGGGGGGACATGGGGGGCCATGCACGACACCGGCGAGCTCACCTACATGAACCTCGTTCACCTGTCGGGCTGCGACGGCACCGATCCCGACAGCCTCACCCGCTTCGAGATCGAGGGCCGCCGGCAGGCGATGCTGGCGATCGAGGCCCTGCGCCGCTACACACCGGGTTGCGAGGCAGCCAGGCTGCGAAACTTCGGGATGACGATCGGGGTGCGCGACACCCGCAAGATCGACGCCGTCTACAACCTGACCGAAGTCGACGTGCGCGAGCAGGGCCGGTTCGACGACACCATCGGCATCTACCCCGAATTCATCGACGGCTACGGCGTGCTGGTGTTGCCGACGACGGGGCGCTATCTGCAGATTCCGTATCGGTCGCTGCTGCCGAAGTCGGTGCGGCACTTGATCGTTGCCGGGCGGGCCACCGGTGGCGACCGCATCGCCCACGCCGCGACCCGCAACATGTCGTGCTGCGCGGTCACCGGACAGGGCGCCGGTGTGGCGGCCGCGATGTCTTTGCGCTCAGATCGGGATCTGGCCGAGGTCGACATCGCCGCCGTCCAGAAGGAACTGATCCGTCAGGACGTCAGGATCAGCTGACTGCTGCAGCCCAGTTGGCGCCGAGGAATTCGGCGTTCTTGGTGCTCTGCTCGTTGGTCGGCAGCACCGGGGTCCCGTCGACGGCGGGCAGTGCGTCGAACGACGCCTTGTCGACGGTGCCCGCCTCGGCCATCTGCTCGGCCCGAACAGGTCTGGCCAATCCCTTCAGGTACAGATTCTGGCCCTCGTCGCTGTAGAGGAACTCCTGCCACAGGCGCGCAGCCGCCGGGTGCGGACCGTCCTTGTTGATGGCCTGGAAGTAGTAACCGCCGACCAGGGCATCGTTGGGAACGAACACCTTCCACGTCGGGATCTTCTTCGTCTCAGCCGAATTCAGGTAGTCCCAGTCGATGACGACGGGCGTCTGGCCGGCTTCGATGGTCGCGGGTGTCGGATCGACGGGCAGGAAGTTGCCGGCGTCGTTCAACCGCCTGAAGAAGTCGACACCGGGTGCGATGTCATCGGCGGAACCCCCGTTGGCGATCGACGCCATCAGCACGCCGTTGGCGGCGGCGCTCGCGGTGGTGGGATCTCCGTTCAACGCGACCTTGCCCTGGAACTCAGGCTTCAGAAGATCGTTGACACCGGTGATCTCCGGGACCTTCGAAGAGTCGTAACCGATCGACATATAGCCGCCGTAGTCGTTGACCCAGATGCCGTCGGGATCCTTGAATTCGTCGGGGATGTCGTCGAATGTCGCGACCTTGTACGGCGCGAACATCGACGTGTTCGCCAGCGCGATCGCCTGGCCCAGATCGAAGACGTCGGGCGCGGTGCTGCGCCCCTTCTGCTGATTGGCGGCGTTGATCTCGTCCTGGCTGTTCGCGTCGGGCTGTGCGGAGTTCACCTTGATGCCGTACTTCTCGGAGAACGTGCTGATGATCTCCGCGTAATTCGCCCAATCTGGCGGCAGCGCAATGACATTCAGTTCGCCTTCGACTTTGGCGGCTTCGACGAGGCCTTCCATGCCGCCGAAGTCCTCAGCTGAGGTGGCTTCTCTGGCGTTCACGCCGGACTCGGTCTGGCTGCCGCTTTCCTCTCTCTCCGGCGGAGCGCATGCCGCAAGCCCGAAGGCCACGAGCGCGGTGGCGGTGAGCGCGAAGAACCGTGATCTGGCCATTGCCGACCCTTTCGAAAGAGCTGGACCCAACTCAGCGAGGGAACCCTATCGCGACTATCCGCCTGTGGCAGGACTCTCCGCCAATTTGCTGACGGCGAAGTCGGCGGCCTGTGTCACCAGGCCGTCGGAGATGTACCTGGCATGCGCGCCAAGGTCGTTGCCTGCCGAGCAGACGAAATCATTGGGAACGCACAGCTCGATGGTCTTCGGCTGGTAGAGCGTGCCGATCGTCACCGGCGGCTGCTTGATCACGTCCATGAACCGCGCCGACGGCGTGCCGAGCAGCGTCACCGCCGCCACATGGTCGGCGATGTCGGCGGGCATCGGTTGGGGAACTTCGGACGCGGACACCCCGTCAGGGATCAATTCGGTTGTCACGAAACCCATGACGGCCGCCCCCTGGGAGTAGCCGCCGAGCACCAGCTTGGTCTCGGGGCAGTTCATCGCGATCTCCTGCACGTGTGTGCTCGCGTCGGTGATGCCCTGAACGGCGGTCGGGAAGTCGGGACTGGCCGGGTAGTCGACCGCGTACACGCGCACGGCCTTGCCGCCGAGTTTGGTCTGAAGATCGTCGACGAACGCCTGGCCCATCGCCCCGAGGCCGGGCGCTTCAGTCGTTCCGCGCGCGAAGACGACCTCGACATCCGGGCAGCCGGGGGTGCCCATCGGCAACGGTGCTGCAGGCGGCGGGGCCGGACCGGGCGCGGGGCCGAGGCCGGCAGGCGCCGGGGGCGGCGGGGGCGGGGGAGCCGGTAACGGCTGCGCCGAGGCCTGCGGCGGGAGGAACGGCATGATCACGAGGCTGGCGGCGACGGCCATCGCGGGGCGTGCGACACCAGTTAGACAGTCTGACAATCCCACGCTTCGATGGTGGCACAGATGTCTGGCGGGGGCACGCTCAAAACGTGCTGCGACGCGAACCCAGATCCATGGTCGTGATTTCTGCGCGATGCACGACCGGGAATCTCAGTTCGCTGACACGGGGTGGTTCAGTCCAGCGGGTTGATGCGCGGCACGATCAGTGGATCGGATGGGGTGAAAGGAAATTCGGGCAGATCGTCGATGTGGGCGTCGAAGGCAGCGGCGAGCACCTCCCGTGAGTAGGCGCTCGCCGACGCGCGGTATCCGATGTCGGCGGGAAACGGCTGGTCGAAGAAGATCAGGAAGTGCCACTCGTCGGTGCCGATGTTCTCGATGTGGTGAGGGTAGGCGCGGGGGATGAAATACATATCCCCGGTGGTCATCGTCCAGGTGTCCAGCGTGCCGTCGGGATTCATGATCGTCATTCGGGCGTCGCCATGCTGCACGTACCCCATCTCGGCGGTGACGGGATGCCAGTGCGGTTCGCGCATGCCGTCTTCGGCGACACGCAGCGAGTACATCGACATGTCCTTCAAGACAGGCCAGAACTGGTTGCGCGCGAAACGGGCATTGCCGCTGACGTAGTTCAATCCCGGTGCCTGCGCTTCGATGTCAAATTTGTGCGGGTCATTGAAGTACGCCTTCGCGGGAATGTCAGGCGCACCGACGCGGGCCGCGAGTTTGTGGTCGCGCGTATCGCGGCGAATCCTGGCCATGTCGGCAGCGGGTAGATCGTAGGTGTTGCCGAGCACCGCATCGGAGAACGCGCCGAGCGTGGCGCCCAAGCCGAAGTCCTCGGGTCGCTCGTTGCGGAACGCGATGATGAACTCCGCGACGTCCTCGCCGATGTTCTCGATGTGGTGCAGCGAGCCGGAGGCGGCGTGGAACATCTGGCCTGCGGTCACGATGAAAGTCGAGAAGCTGCTGTGGTCGTCGAGGATCGACACCAGGGCGGTTCCTCGGACGCAGTAGGTGAGTTCGTTGGCGTTGGCATGCCAGTGCGGGGTGCGCATCGCACCCGGGTTGAGCAGGACCCGCTTGATCGACAATCCCTGTAGAATCGGGAGGTTGTCGGCGGTGACGCGCCGCATCGAACCGAGGTCGGACTCCTCGACGATCTCGCCGTCATGCAAGGACGCGGTATGGCTGCTGCGCGTGATGGACGTTGTCATGGTGTCCTCCTGACCGAATGCTCACTGGTGCTGACAACTCTGCTCCGTTCAACGTGCGCTGTCATGGACGCTGGCCGACCTTCGCCCTACCTGCTGGCGGTAATTCATCGCAGAACCTTTCCCGCCGGCACTGGCCGATGAGGCAGAATCGCGCAGGTGACGAACCCCCCGCGACGCCCAGGAGATCCTGGCTGGCGTGGCCGCGGGGCGCCGCCACCCGACCCGGCGACGCGTCGGCTTCCGCGTCCCGGCGGACCCGATTCCCCAACCGAACAGTTTCGCGCCCGGCCGGCCCGGCCCGTGGACGCGGTCCCCACCGAGAAGATCCGACGGTTACCACCACCACCGCCACCACCGGCTGCCCGGCCGCGACAGCCTGCACCGGCCCCCAGTGCGCAAAAATCGAGCCGCGCAACGTTTTTCAATCGGCAGACGACGATCCTGCTTGCGGTCATCGTGGTCGCGGTGTTGGCCGGCGGGCTCGCGGGCGCCGAGCTCTACGCCCGCCATCGCGCCGACGACATCCTCGTCGCCGTGGCCGAATGCGTTGTGGAGGACGGTGCGACGATCTCCTACGGCGTGAATCCGCCGTTCCTGTGGCAGCACATCACCGGCCACTATACGAACATCTCGGTCGAGACGGCAGGTGACCGCGTTCAATCGGCGCAAGGGATGACGGCGGACGTCACGCTCCGCGACGTCCGCCTTCAAGATTCCGGCAACTCCCAAGGCGTCATCGGATCGTTGGACGCGACGCTGACGTGGACATCGGCGGGCATCAAGGACACCGTCGCCGAGAACCTGCCCGTCGTCGGCGCCTTGGTCACCGGTGTCAGGACCGACCCGGCGGCCGGCACGATCGTGATGGACGCGGGCGACTCCAGCGTCACAGCCAAACCCGTTGTCGCACAGGGCGATCTGAATCTCGAAGTGCTCGAGGTTGCGGGGCCGTTCCCGAAGGACACGGTGCAATCGGCGCTTGACGACCTGACCAGGAAGCTCAACGACAACTATCCGCTCGGAATCGAGGCAGACAGTGTCGAGGTCACCGAAACCGGAGTCGTCGGAACGTTTTCCAGCCAGAACGCGTCGATCCCGAACGAAGAGACCAACGCCTGTTTCGCGCGCCTCTAGGCGTATCAGCCACCGTTTCCGCGTCCCCGCGCCAGCTCCTCGAGGAGGGGTCGGGTGCGGTAGGCGACGACCTCGTGCATCGCGACCGACATCGTCGTGCGTTCGACGCCGGGGACTGCGAGAACCAGGCCCGCGACGCGATACAGGTCGTCGGCGTCGGTCGCGACGACACCGACCAGCAGATCGGCCGCGCCTGAAAGTCCGGTCACCTGCGTGATCTGGGTGACAGTCTCCAGTTCGGCGATGACGTCCTCGAGTTTGTGCTGATCGACCACGACGGTGATGAACGCCTTCAACGGATAGCCCAGATCACGCGGTGAAACGCACCGGTCGATGGGGGCGAGAACCTTCTCCTGATCCCAGCGCGCCAGCCGGGCCTGCACGGTGTTGCGTGCCAGATTGAGTTTTGCCGCCAGTTGCACGCCCGTAGCCCTCGGCGCGTCGCACAGCGCGAGCAGCAGTCGGGCATCGGTGCGGTCCAACTTCGCCATGTCGCACAGTATCGCACGTCACACTTGCTTAGTTCTGGGCAACATGCTCAATACGAATCGCAATGCTTGCTCAGTTTGTAAAGCAATGCCACGCTTGAAGCAGCATTACGCCCAGCGATAGCCGAGGTGGTGAACCCCTGATGACGGATTTGGACATCCGCCGACCGGACCGAAGTGCCTACGAACTCGGCGACCGCTATCGCGCCGGATCAGGAGCGGTGCTGCTGACGGGCGTTCAGGCGATCGCCCGCGCGCTCGTCGAACAGCACGTGCGTGACGCCCGGGCCGGACAGCGGACGGCGACGTTCGTCTCGGGTTATCAGGGCAGTCCGCTCGGCGGGGTCGACCGCATGCTGGCCGGGATGCCCGACGTGCTGAGCGCACACGACATCACCTTTGTGCCCGGCCTCAACGAAGAACTCGCCGCGACGTCAGTGTGGGGGAGCCAGACAGAGCTCGGAGCGGGCACGCCGACGCACGACGGTGTGGTCGGGGTCTGGTACGGCAAGGGCCCCGGGCTCGACCGCGCGACCGACGCGCTCCGGCACGCGAACATGTACGGCGCCAACCCCCGCGGCGGCATGCTGCTGCTCGTCGGCGACGACCCGGCGTCGAAGTCGTCCACGGTGCCCGCCGTGAGCGAGCGGTCCCTGGCCGCACTCGGCATCCCGGTGCTGTTCCCGCGCAACGCTCGCGAAATCGTCACGATGGCGATGCACGGGATCGCGTTGTCGAGGGCGTCGGGCTGCGTGGTGGCACTCAAAATCGTTGCCGACGTCGCCGACGGTGCGTGGTCGGTGGACGCGCACGACCTCGACGTCGACATCGTCGTCCCCGAAATCATTTGGGACGGAGAGCCGTTCGTGTACCGACAGCGCCCGATGGCGGCCCCCGCCGACAGCCTGCTGGCCGAGGCCGACCTGTACGGCCCCCGCGCGGAAGTCGTCCGGGCCTACGGCGCTGCCAACCGCCTCGACACCATCGAGCTCGACCCTCCGGACGCACGCATCGGAATCGCGGCCACTGGAACCGCTTTCGACTCGGTGCGGCAGGCACTGTCCGATCTCGGCGCCGACGACTTCGCACTGCGCCACGCCGGCGTGCGGTTGCTGCGGATCGGCATGCCCACCCCGCTGGGTCCCGACACGGTCACCGCGTTCGCCGCAGGGCTCGACGAAATCCTCGTCGTCGAGGACAAGACCGCGTTCGTCGAGACGCAGATGCGGGAGATCCTGTACGGCCGGCCCGGGGCGCCGGCCATCGTCGGCAAGAAGGACGCGCAGGGACGTCTGCTGATCCCCGCGGGCGGCGAGCTGACCGCCGGCCGTCTGCTCGCGCCGCTGCGAAGCGTCCTCGGCACGCGCCTCGACCTCAAGAAGCCGCCACCGCCGCCGTTGACCCTCGAAGTCCTTCCCGCGCAACGCACGGCGCACTTCTGCAGCGGATGTCCTCACAACCGGTCGACCGCTGTCCCCAACGGATCGCTGGCCGGCGGCGGCATCGGCTGTCACACCATGGTGACGATGTCCGGACGCAAGGACAGCGCCGTCACCGGGCTCACCCAGATGGGCGGCGAAGGCAGCCAGTGGATCGGTCAGGCACCGTTCACCGACATCCCGCACTTGTTCCAGAACATCGGCGACGGCACGTTCTTCCACTCCGGCCAGTTGGCGGTTCAGGCCTGCGTCGCCGCGGGCGTGAACATCACCTACAAGCTGCTCTACAACGACGTCGTCGCGATGACGGGCGCCCAGCACGCCGAAGGGGCGCTGGCGGTCGCGACCCTGACGCACAAACTGAAATACGAGGGCGTGCAACAGATCATCATCTGCGCCGAGGAACCGCGGCGACACCGAAAGCGGACGCTGGCCAAGGGCACGCTGGTGTGGCACCGGGATCGCCTCGACGAGGCCCAGAAGGCGCTGCGGGAGGTGAAGGGGGTGACGGTCCTGATCTACGACCAGCACTGTGCCGCCGACGCGCGCAGACAGCGCAAACGTGGCAGTCTGCCACCGCGTACCACCCGGGTGCTCATCAACGAGGCGGTCTGTGAAGGGTGCGGCGACTGCGGCGTGAAGTCGAATTGTCTTTCCGTGCAACCTGTCGACACCGAGTTCGGCCGCAAAACCCGCATCGATCAGACGTCCTGCAACACGGACTACAGCTGCCTCGACGGTGACTGCCCGTCCTTCGTCACTGTCGAGGTGACCGGGAAGAAGCCGGCACCGAAACAGGTGCCGCCGCCGGCGCTGCCCGAACTGGAGGTGGAGCCGATCACGTCCACGCACAATGTGTTCTTCGCCGGGATCGGTGGCACCGGCATCGTGACGGTGAATCAGGTGCTCGCCACCGCGGCGCTGCGCGCCGGTTACGACGTGGAGAGCCTCGACCAGATCGGCTTGAGTCAGAAAGCGGGGCCGGTGGTCTCACACCTGCGTTTCGCCGCGCACAAACTCGATCCCGCCAATCGGATCACTCCCGGCAGCGCGGATTGCATCGTGGCGTTCGACCTGCTGGTCGCTACCGACCCGAAGAACCTCGGGTACGGAGATCCGGCGAAGACGGTGTCGGTGGCGTCGACGAGTAAGACCCCCACCGGAGACATGGTGTACGACAAGACGATTGCGTACCCCGACACGGCATATCTGCTCGACCGGCTGGGCCGGGTGTCGCACGGCGTGCAATCTTTCGACGCCCTGGCAGCCGCGCAGGCCCTGTTCGGCGACACCGCGGCAGCGAACTTCCTGCTGATCGGCGCCGCGTATCAGAGCGGGGCGCTGCGTATTCCGGCAATGGCGGTCGAGGAGGCCATCGAGATCAACGGTGTCGCCGTCGCCGCGAACATCGCCGCATTCCGCTGGGGTCGTATCGCGATCGCCGACCCGGCGCACTTCCACGACGTGGTCTCGCCCGTGCCCGAGCGACGCGTCGTCTCCGCGCCGGCGCACGTGCTGGCGGGCACCTCTTTCACTGGTCACGTCGGCGATCTCGTCGCGCGACGCGCGGCCGACCTCGTCGCGTACGGCAACGACAAGGTCGCACGGCGATATGTGGCGGTGATGGAACAGATCTGGACCGCGGAGCGGGCCGTCGGCGCTCGCACCGAGTTCAGCGAGGCGGTGGCGAGAGGGTTGTACAAGTTCACCGCATACAAGGACGAGTACGAGGTGGCCCGGCTGCTCACCGATCCGCAGTTCCTCGACCAGGTGAGGTCGGAAGTGCCGGGAGGCGAGAAGCTCACCTACAAGCTGCACCCGCCGACGTTGCGGGCGCTGGGCCGCACGTCGAAGATCGGGCTGGGACCGAGAAGCCACGTCGCGCTGCGTGTTCTGGCGAAGGGCAAGCGACTGCGCGGAACCGCGTTCGATCCATTCGGCTACGCACATGTCCGCAGGGTCGAACGGGAACTGCTCGCCGAATACGTCGGCATCGTGACACG
This sequence comes from Mycobacterium bulgaricum, assembly GCF_041287165.2. NCBI lineage: Bacteria > Bacillati > Actinomycetota > Actinomycetes > Mycobacteriales > Mycobacteriaceae > Mycobacterium > Mycobacterium bulgaricum. The sequence continues at coordinate 90,607 of NZ_JBGGKV020000004.1, forward strand.
GCTCGCCGGCGAACTCGACGACAGCAACTACGATCGCGCCGTCGAGGTGGCCGGCCTGACCGACATGGTGCGCGGCTACGAAGACATCAAGCTCGCCAGCGTCGATGCCTATCGCACCCGATTGTGTGAATTGGGGCTCTGAACCCGCTGCTGCACATGTTTGGTGATCCACTGGGCGGCCAGCTTCACCAGGCCGGACTGCGGGTAGCGCACGTGTGCGTCGAAATCGTCGCCGCGCGAACAGATCGGGTCGCCCGTGTTGCACAGGTCTGCGGTCCTGGCGCCGAAATCCGGGCTCAGGACGGTCAGCGGTCTGCCGAAGCGCGCCGATGGGTTCCCGAAGACGGCGATCGCGGCGACGTGGGGCACCACCGCCAGCGGCAGCGGTGCGGTATAGCCGAGGCCCGCGACGGGTGCGGTCGCGACGACGTCGATGACCGCCGCGCCCTGCGAGTAACCGCCCATCACGATCTTGCTGTCGGGGCAGTACTTGGCGATGGTCTGTACACGTGTGCTGGCGTCGTTGGCGCCCGCGGCCACCTGGGCGAAATCCCACGATGCCGGGTACTTCACCGCGTAGGTGCCGATCGACTGCCCTTTCACCATGGGTCGCAACGTCTCGACAAGTGACCTGCCGACGACACCGAGGCCGGGTGGCTCGTCGGTGCCGCGGGCGAAGACGATCTCGATGTCGTTGCAGCGCGGCGCCGCCACCGATTGCGGGGCGGTCAACGTTGCGGTGGTGGCGAGCATGGTGAGCGCCGATGCCGCGGCGAGCAACTGTCGGCGCGCTCGCGCGGTGGTGGTGCAGACAGCCACGGGCCTCTCCTCGACCTGGCGCGGTTACTGGTGCTGACCGGGATCACGTACCCATTGGTCACATTATTCACTCCTGCCACACCCGGGCAGCGGCGATTCATCATGCGATCCGCCGGCGCTGCCGGCGACGTCTGTCGCAGAGATCAGCGCGGAGGCGCGGAACGCAGGAGGGTGAAGAAGCCGTGCGACGGGTCGTCGTCGCCCGGCGAACCGATGGGTGTGTTCCGGGTGATGGGATGGGTGAGGTCGCGCGTCGACGGGTCGTTGACGTGGGCGGTGTCGGTGACGATGGCGCGTTCGACGATCCTCCACGTCCCGTCCCGCTTCGCGTAGCGGTCGAGGTACCGCCCCCCGACGATGACGTCGACGTCTCGGCCGTCGGCGACGAACGTGTGGGTGGCGATGGTGTAGATCTCACCCTCGGCGGCGTCCCCGTCGATCGCGAAGTCCGCCGTCGTGACGTGGTGCTGCATGGACCGCAGGTAGGGACGTGCCGCGGCGATCTGATCGATGAAGTCGGTTGCCGACCCGGAGGAGAAGCTTCCGTGGGAGTCGGAGGCGTCATGGTGATAGAGGCTCCGCAGCTCGTCGACGTCGCCGCGGTCGACGGCCCGACAGTAGCGGTGCACGAGCTTGCGGAGCTGGTGCTCGTCGAGCATCTCCTGCAGTGCGTCGTCGGCCGTCATAGGGCGCTCACCTTTCAGTCCTGTACAGCTTTGGCGATGGCCACATAACGGGTCAACGCCGTGGAGGCGCCACCATGTGGGCCCTGCAGTTCGGCCACTGCTGCGTGGATGACGCGGATGAGCGTCCACGCTCGGGCGCGGTCTTCGTCGAGTGCGGCTGCGTCGAGGAGTCGGTAGAAGCGGTGCCGGATACCGTCGCGGACGTTGCCGGCCAGAACGTCCCAGCGGTGCCACAGCATCGGGGCGAGCTCGTAGTGCGCGTCTCCGTTGAGGGATTTGGGCGAGATGGCCAGCCACGGTTCGCGGTCGGCGCTGAGCACGTGTCGGTAGTGCAGGTCCCCGTGCAGGACGACCCCTGAGGAGATCGTCTCCGAGGTGAGCTGCCGACTCAGCGCCGTTGCCTGCTCCACCAGCCGGTGTGGAATGGGTGCACCACGCGGCAATTGTTCGAGCGCAGATATCCGCTGTCGTACAACCGCATTGAGCGATGTCAACTGCGGCATCGCCGGCACGTGCAATTGGCGGTACAGGCCGGCAACGATGTCGCACGCCTCGTCCTCGGGCAGGTCCTCCAGGCTCCGCGGGTTGAGACGTTCCACAAGAACCGCCCGCTGGTGAGGATCTGCGCGAAGGAGTCGAACGGCGCCACGGCCTCCCCAGCGCCGCAGCACCAGATGGTCGTGCTCGGATGCGTGGTCGTGCCTGCTGACCCGCAGGACGGCGGCGACATCGTCGTCGGTGCGTACGGGCACGACGTACGCGTCGGAACCGTCGTGGGCGGCTCCGTCGGCGCGCAGCCGCCACGAGTCCAGCAGTCGCTCGGCGGCGCTCGCGACGTCTTTCGAGATCATCAACGGCGTTACGGCTGAGGCTGACCGGCCGACTGCTTGGCCTGCTGTTCTGCGGCATGGGTTTCGATCGCCTTGCCGATGGCGTGTGCCGCCTGGTCGACGAAGCTACTGCCGCTTGCGGTCACCCAGTCGCGGGATGCGATCGGACCCGCGAGTTGCCCCGTGAAGTGGGGAATGACGTACTGCGCGAAGAGTTCGTAGCTGCGCAGCTTCGCGGCGGGCGAGGCCCAGTCGTGATCGAAAAGGAGGAAGGCACCGAAGCCGCCGTTGCTCGCTTCGACGAGTTCCTCGATCTTGGCAACGGCATCGTCGGGAGTGCCGATCACCGCGAAGCCGGAATCCCGGTTGTTCGCGATGATCTCGGCCGGCGTCTCGCCCTGAACGGGACCTGCGGGCAGGATGTGGGTGAAATAGTCGGAGAACTCGGCGATTCCGTACTCGATGTCGCGCTCGGCCTGCTCGCGTGTCTCCGCGAGATGCATCGGTCCCACCAGACGCCACTTGGACCGGTCCGCGACGTGACCGTGCTCCGCCGCCACCTCCTCCCACGTAGTCCAGTGTTGGGCAAGCAAATCCATGCCCTGCTTCGCGGTCGCCGCGATCGACAGCATCCCGATTCCGTGCCTGCCCGCACCGCGCGGACCCGTGGGGGAGAACGACGCCGCAACGGCGATGTCGAAACACGTTTCGCTATACGGCTTCAGCTGCAGCCGCGCGTCCTGCAACGTGAATCCGTCCGTGTGCATGGTGACCGTCTCACCGCGCAGCAAGCGCACGATCGCATCCAGGCACTGTTCCATCCGGGGTCGTTGCTCGTCGGCCGGGATTCCCAGCATGTGCGCATCCGACGTCAGCTGTCCCGGCCCGCATCCCAGCATCACGCGCCCGCGGGTGAGGTGGTCGAGCAGCACCATGCGGTCCGCGAGCATCAGCGGGTTGTGGTACGGCAGCGAGCTGACCCCCGTCCCGAGCTTGATGTGTTTGGTGCGTTCGGCGGCGACGCCGAGGAAAACCTCCGGCGACGCGATGATCTCGAAGCCCGCGGAATGATGTTCGCCCACCCATGCCTCGTGGAAGCCCAGACGATCCATCGCCACGATCAGATCGAGGTCCCGTTCGAGCGCGAGAGTGGGGTTCTGTCCGACGGGATGGAAGGGGGCCATGAAATTTCCGAAGCGCATCTAGCCATTCTGACCGTCGCCCCGGTCCCGCAGGCGGCTTTCGGCGGCCGACCGAGGCTGACGGCGCTCACCGGGTACCAGAGTTGACGTGAACCTCTCGACCCTCACCGCCCGCGCCGGGCAGCAGCTTTCTTCTATCTATCGCCGCAGCGGCGCCGACCTGCCGTTCGGAGACCCGCTGCCCACCCACGGCACCGAGATGGAGGGCTGGTTCTGGCGGTTCTCGGATGCACGCAGCGGACGGGTGGTGGTGGCGCTGTGCAGTGCGAACCGGCATCCCGACGGTGACTGGTCGACCGCGGCCATCGCGTTGCATCCCGGCGGCGCCGTGCGCTCAGCAGCGATCGACGGCGTCACGGCCGCGCGGGATCGGTTTCTGGTGGAGGCCGAATCCGATGGAAATCTGCTCCACGCCGACAACGACAGGCTTCGCCTTGCGATCGGCGACACCGAGGCCGACATGACATTTCGCGACTCCTTCTCGTGGCCGAAGGCATTCGCGGGCGGCGGGGTGTTCTCATCAGTGCCTTTCCTCAACCAGTACTGGCATCCCTATCGGCTCGGTGGGAAGGCGATCGGCACCGTCCGCTCCGGCGACGAATGCTGGACGTTCACCGACGCGACGCTCTACTGCGAACGCAACTGGGGCGCGGGCTTTCCGCGCCGATGGTGGTGGGGGCAGGCGCACGATTTCGGCGGCGCCGACGTGTCCGTGGCGTTCTCGGGCGGGTTGCTGGAAATGGGCCCGCTGCGTCGTGAGGTCACCGGCGTCGTCGTCCGCCTCGGTGACAAGGTCATCAGGCTGACGCCCCCGGCACTGGTGTCCGGTGACTGCGATGTCGAACACTGGCGGATCAAGGCATGGACACCGCGCTACCAGGTGCGCCTTGACGGACACGGAACCGCCGAGCGCCCGCACGTGCTTCCTGTGCCGCTGCCGGGGGAGCGACGCAACATCGACACCGATTACGAGTACCTTGCGGGCCGGCTGCACGTCACCGTCCGCGAATGGGGCAGGATGATCTTCGACGGCACGTCCGACCTGGCCGGCCTGGAGGTCGGCGACCGGCCTTCTTGATCACCGGAGGCATTGAACGTCGCCGGCGGGGTACCTGCACAGGCGTGACGTCAGAGACAGCTGCGCCGTCGACCGAACCGACGAAACTCGCGCGCAAGATCACAGGTCCGCTGCTGTTCCTTTTCATCCTCGGTGACGTCCTGGGTGCGGGCGTCTACGCGCTCATGGGTGAGCTGTCGGCCGAGGTCGGCGGCGTGTTGTGGGCGCCGCTGGCGGTGGCTCTGGTGCTGGCATTGCTCACCGCCGGGTCATATGCCGAGCTGGTGACGAAGTATCCGCGGGCAGGGGGAGCGTCGGTGTTCGCCGAGCGCGCCTTCGGCAAGCCGCTGCTGTCGTTCCTGGTGGGATTCAGCATGCTTGCCGCGGGTGTGACCAGCGCTGCGGGCCTGGCTCTGGCGTTCTCCGGCGACTACCTCGCGACGTTCGTCGACGTCCCTGTCTCGCTGGCCGCCGTGGTGTTCCTCGCTCTGGTGGCATGTCTGAACGCGCGGGGCATCAGCGAATCGCTCAAGTCGAACGTCGTCATGACGGTCATCGAGCTTTCGGGCCTCGTGCTGGTCATCGGGGTTGTCGCCCTGATGGTGGGTCGGGGCGACGGCGACCTCGCACGGGTCGGTGAGTTCCCCGACGGCACCACACCGGCGCTGGCCATTCTCGGCGGCGCCATCCTCGCGTACTACTCCTTCGTCGGCTTCGAGACCTCCGCCAACGTCGTCGAGGAGATCAGAGATCCCAGTCGGGTGTACCCGCGCGCGTTGTTCGGAGCGCTGCTCACCGCCGGCGCGGTCTATGTGCTGGTCGGGCTCGCGAGCGCGATCGCGCTACCGTCGGAGGAACTCTCGCAGTCGTCGGGCCCGCTGCTCGACGTCGTGGCAGCGTCCGGGGCGGCGGTACCAGACTGGTTGTTCAGCCTCATCGCCCTGATCGCGGTCGCCAACGGCGCGCTGCTGACGATGATCATGTCGAGCCGGCTGACGTTCGGTATGTCCGAACAAGGCCTCCTGCCAAGCATTTTCGCGCGGGTGCTGCCCAACCGCCGCACGCCGTGGGTCGCGATCATCGCCACGACTGTGGTCGCGATGCTGCTCACGCTGACCGGAGACCTTTCGACACTCGCCGAGACGGTGGTGCTACTGCTGCTGTTCGTGTTCTTGTCCGCGAACGTGTCGGTGCTCGTGCTGCGCCGCGACCACGTCGACCACGACCATTTTCGAGTCTGGACGTTCGTTCCGATTCTCGGGATCGGCTCCTGCGTACTGCTTCTCACGCAGCAGAGCGCCAAGGTGTGGCTCCTGGCCGCCGCGCTGCTGGCCGTCGGCGTCGTGCTCTACTTCGTCGCCAGGAAGGCGGGGGCCGCGACGGGGGAGCCCAGCAGGTCCGCGTAGACGCTCGGCGCGTGCGTCGGGCAGGAACGGGAAGATGAACCAGTCGTGGATCAGGCCGGCCCGCGACGGAATGTGACCTCGGGAATGCCCTCTGCGAGAACGCGGTCCCGCAATCGCAGCGTGTCCACGGTGAGGAGGTCCCGCGACGAGCTGTACACATAGGTCGGCGGCAGCCCCTGCAAAGCAGGGGATTCGTCGAGACGTCGGTTGCCTCGGACGACGCGGACGCTGACTGGTCGCCCGCGGCGGACTGCCCGTCCTCGGAGGCCCACGCCGGGCCGGCCGTGCCGCAGGCTATCGCCGCGCCCACTCCGGCGGCGGTGGCGAACCCGGCTCGCCTGCGCACTCGATCACGCCATCCGTGGCCTCCCCCCCGAGGTCGTCGACCCAGCCGGGAATGACGATAGCCGGTCGGCTACTTGCCGGGCGATGCCCTGCCTCGTCTCCATTCGTTCGTGCACCCGCAGTGCGTCCGACGACCGTGTCCCCGATGGCCGATGGTTCGGGCGCACACCGCGCTTCAGAGCCTGAATTGGTTTGTGACGCCCGGTCAGGTGGAATAATGCGGCAATGCCGCACACTGACCGGGTGCCCGAACCCGTGTTGGACGACATCCTCCGGTCCGGTGGCGATCTGCGTGTCGGCAGCTTCCGGTTCTGGTTCGTCGGACAGCGGTGGGAATGGTCCGACGAAGTCGCGCGCATGCACGGTTACGAGCCGGGCACGGTCACCCCGACCACCGAGCTTCTTCTGGCACACAAACACCCGGACGATCGCAGGCACGTGCAGGAGTTGCTCGACCAGGCCCTGCACTCGGGCGGCGCGTTTTCCAGCAGGCACCGTTTCATCGACACGAACGAGCGTGAACACACCGTGCTGGTCCTGGCCGACCGGATGCTCGACGACAGCGGCGCCGTCGTGGGTACCGAGGGCTACTACGTCGACCTGACCGCCACGTTGCACGAAGCGCGCCGCGACGCACTCAACAACTCGCTGCCGGACCTGTTCGCCGCGCGCGCCGAGATCGAGCAGGCCAAGGGTGCGTTGATGCTGGTCTACGGGGTCGGCGCCGATCAGGCGTTCGAGCTGCTGCAGTGGCGCTCGCAGCAGACCAACGTCAAGCTGCGGTCGCTGGCCGCCCGGATCGTGGAGGAGTTCCACACCGTGCGTGCCGAACGTGACGACCTGAGGCGGGAATTCGATCATCTCCTGCTGACCGTTCATCAGCGCGTCGGGTGACGGTGCGAGAACGCGTGGAACTCTTGGAAATCGTGCAGGACGTTCGCGACGGCGCCGTCGTGGTCCACGCCAGCGGCGAAGTCGATTCGAGCACAGCCGATTCGCTGTCCGAGGCCCTCGCGTCCGCCGTCGCCGAGGCCGGCACACATCCGACCCGGCTGATGATCATCGATTTGGACGGTGTCACCTATTTCGGAAGCGCAGGGCTCAATGTCCTACTCAACTGCTCCGAGAAGGCCCGCGCGGAGGCTGTCGCGGTGCGCGTGGTGGCGACGAGCGTCGAAGTCCTGCGGCCCATCGAGGTGACGAGGATTGACGCCGTGCTGCCGCCCTACCGGACACTCGGCGAAGCCCTCGCGGCAGCGGACGAAGCGCAGTGAGCGGCACCGCGCCCGGCGGTTCCGCGCCCGCTGACGTCTTCGCCGGTGGCGGTGAGGTCGGTCGACACCATGCGCAGGTGGACTGGGCGGCAACCCCGCTCGGTCCACCTGAAACGTGGCCGCAGAGCCTGTCGACAGCCGTGGGCATTCTGCTGACGTCGAAATTCTCGATGTGGATGGCGTGGGGCCCGGAGCTCACGTTCTTCTGCAACGACGCGTACCGGCGCGACACCCTGGGCCGCAAGTACCCGTGGGCGCTCGGCCGACCGGCGTCGGAGGTATGGGCCGAGATCTGGGACGACATCAGCCCTCGGATCGACCATGTCCTGTCCACGGGTGAGGCGACCTGGGACGCCGCGCTCCTGCTGTTCATCGAGCGCGCCGGCTACCTCGAAGAGTCCTATCACACGTTCTCCTACAGCCCACTGCGCGACGACGACGGACGAGTCGTCGGCTTGCTGTGCGTCGTCAGCGAAGACACGCTGCGGGTGATCGCCGAGCGTCGGATGACGACGTTGCGCGATCTCGGTTCGGACCCCAGCCTGGTGCGCACGGAGGAAGAGATCCTGCGCTTCGCCGACGAGCAACTGTCCCAGAATCTGCGCGACCTCCCGTTCACGCTCACCTACCTGTTCGACGAGCACGGCTCGGCGCATCTGGCAGGCACGAGCGGTATTCCATCGGACCATCCCGCCGCACCCGCACTGCTTCACGGTGAACCCGGTGAGCTCTGGCCACTGGCTGAACCGGCGCAGGGTGAACCTGTCCTCATCGACATCAGTGGTGAGGCGTATCCGCCTCTGCCCAGCGGAGATTGGCGCGATGCTCCGACACAGGCGTTGATCGTTCCGCTGCTGCAACAAGGCGGCTCGCCCAGCGGTTTCCTCGTGGCGGGCCTGAACCGATACCTATTGCTCGACGAGGCGTACCGGGGCTTCGTCACGCTCGTCGCCGGGCATATCGCCGCAGGCATCGGGCTGTCGCGCAGCTACCGCTCCCAGGAGCGGCGGGCCGAGGAGCTCGCCGAACTCGACCGCGCGAAAACCACCTTCTTCTCCAACATCAGCCACGAGTTCCGGACCCCGCTCACCTTGATTCTCGATCCGGTGGCCGAACTTCGCCGTGCCGACAACATCGACGAGAACACCCGTGAAGAGCTCGACGTGGTGTGGCGCAACGGCTTACGGCTCACCAAGCTGGTGAACACGCTGCTGGATTTCTCCAGGATCGAGGCCGGACGTACACAGGCCCTGTATCAGCCGGTCGACCTCGGCGCACTGACCGCCGAACTGGCCAGCGTCTTCCGCTCGGCCATCGAACGTGCCGGGCTGACCTTCGACGTGGACTGTCCGTCCACGGGTGACCCGGTGTTTGTCGACCGCGACATGTGGGAGAAGGTCATCTTCAACCTGCTGTCGAACGCGCTGAAGTTCACCTTCGAGGGCCGGATATCGGTCACGGCTCGCCGCGACCGCGACGAAGCAGTGATCGAGGTGGCCGACACCGGAACCGGGGTACCCGCCAACGAGATGCCGCGCCTGTTCGAACGGTTCCACCGGATCGAGAACGCCAAGGCGAGGTCCAACGAGGGCAGCGGCATCGGTCTGGCTCTGGTCAAGGAGTTGATCGGGTTGCACGGCGGCACGATCGAGGCCGACAGTGCCGAGGGCCGTGGTACCACGTTCACGATCCGCCTCCCGTTCGGTTCGGCGCATCTTCCCGCCGACGCGATCGCCTCAGACGGTGCAAACCGCGCGGCCGTCAGCGGGGCGGACGCCTACGTGGAGGAAGCCCTGCGATGGGTCCCCGGAGACGTGACCGAGGACGTCGACCAAAGCTATTATGCGGCAACGCGATCCGATGTCGATGTGGTGACGGCCTCGACATCGGCGCGGGTATTGATCGCCGATGACAACGCAGACATGCGCGAATACCTGACCCGTCTGCTTCGCGCCGACGGTTATCGGGTGGACGCCGTGGTCGACGGTAGGGAAGCGCTGGAAGCCGTGCGGGCCAACCCGCCGGACATCGTCATCAGCGACGTCATGATGCCGCGGCTCGACGGATTGGGGCTGGTGGCCGAACTGCGCGCCGACCGCCGCACGTCCGCAGTGCCGGTGCTGCTGTTGTCGGCACGCGCCGGGCAGGAAGCGTCCATCAGCGGGCTGCGCGCGGGCGCCGACGACTACCTCGTGAAGCCCTTCGCCGCCGCCGAGCTTCTCGCCAGGGTCCGCGCCAACGTCGAACTCGCCCGGCTGCGCGATGACCATGCCCGTTGGCGCGCAGCGCTTGTCGACTCGCTGCAGGAGGCGTTCTTCGTCTGTGACGAAGACGGCGCCGTCATCGAGCTCAACCCGGCGTTCACCGAGATACTCGGCTACGACGGAGCGGGCCTGCCCTACTCGGCGCCCCACGCGTGGTGGCCGTCCGAGGACATCGACCCCGAAGCGTACAGGCAGGTGGGGGAAGCGTTCGCCAACCTGATGGACGAGTCGCACGGAACCATCACCACGGTGCCCGTCACCCATCGGGACGGCCACCGGCTCTGGGTCACCGCGACATTCACCCGCGCCGAGGACCCCGAGACGGGTCGCGACATCATCGTCGGCAGATGCGCGATGTCACCGCCGAGCGCCACCTCGTTCAGCGTGAGACCGCATTGGCCTCGCTCAACGAGAAGCTGGCCCAGGCGGACACCCTCGACGATGCCGTGCTGGCCGCCGCGGACGAGTTCTCCACCATCTGGCATGCGCGTCGCGTCGTCGCCGCCACGTGGGCCACCGGTGACCAAGCTGATGCAGGCGCGGCCGGACCCGTCCTGGTCAGCGTCGGCGAGCCGACCCTGTGGGAGGGCCTGACCGCCGAAGTGCGCGACGCGATCATCGCCTTGCGCGACGACGACCTGCTCGATCCCGACACGTCGACGCCGGGCGGTGCGGGGATCGCGCTGCGGCATCCGCGCGGGGTGCTGGTGATCTACATCGAACTTTTCGAGCAGCGGCTTTTCACCTCCGAGGACCGCACGCTGCTGACTGTGCTCGCAGGCCGTCTCGGGCAAGGGTTACAGCGCGTCCATCAGATCGACCAGCAGCGCGAAACGGCACTTGCCCTGCAGCACGCCATCCTGGGTCCGTCAGTGTCGAGCGGTTTCGCCGTTCGCTACCAGCCTGCCACCAGCCCGCTCCAGGTCGGGGGTGACTGGTATGACGTCGTCGACCTCGACGACGGCCGGATCGGCCTCATCGTGGGGGATTGCGTCGGGCATGGTCTGGCCGCCGCCACGGTCATGGGGCAGTTGCGCAGCGCCTGCCGAGCTCTGCTGCTGGAGCATCCGAGCCCGGCGGCAGCCCTGTCGGCACTCGACAGGTTCGCAGCCCGACTGCCCGGCGCGCGCTGCACCACGGCCTTTTGCGCAGTACTGGACCCCATGAGCGGCGAAGTCACGTACTCGTGCGCAGGTCATCCGCCGCCGATTCTGGTTCTTGCCGACCGGTCGACGCATCTGCTCGAAGATGCGCGGGCCACGCCCCTCGGGCTCAAGGACCCCCCGCACCGCATGGAGGCCACCGAGACGATGCCCGCGCGGGCCACCTTGCTTCTCTACACCGATGGCTTGGTGGAACGCCGCCGCGAGTCCATCGACGACGGCATCGCGCGCGCCACCGACGTCGTCCAGGACAACCGGGCCACCGCACTGGACGATCTCGCGACCGTCATCATGGCGAGGCTTGCGCCCGCGGATGGGTATCACGACGATGTGGCGCTCCTTCTGTACCGGCAACCCGCACCGCTCGACCTCGACATGGCCGCGAATGTCGAAGAGTTGGCGGCCAGCCGCAACGCCCTGCGCGGTTGGCTGGAAAGTGCGGGCGTGCCGGCCGACCAAGCGCTGGACGTGCTCATCGCTGCTGGTGAGGCGCTCGCCAACGCGATCGAGCACGGTCACCGCGACAGCCCCGACGGGAGGGTCCGGCTGTACGCGATCGCTCTACCCGACCGTCTGCAGCTGACGGTCACCGACACCGGAAGTTGGAAGACCCCCGCGGCGATCCCATCCCTGCACAGGGGGCGGGGCATCGCACTGATGCGGGCACTGATGCACGATGTCACCATCGAGTCCGAGACCACCGGCACCACCGTGCACATGAACACGAGGATCGCTTGATGGCCACCCCGCTGCAGCTGAGCACCGACCGTCGCGACGACGGTCGCATCGTGCTGACCGCTGTGGGCGAACTCGACCTCAGCAATGTGGGCGTGTTCACCAGCGCGCTCCGGCAGGCTGCGGCCGGCACCGACGGCTCCCCGCTGCACATCGACCTGAGTGCGGTCGAGTACCTCGACAGCGGGGCCATCAACGTGCTCTTCGATCACGCGGATGCGATCGACCTCGTCGTGAACCCGATGCTGCTGCGGGTGCTGACGGTCAGCGGACTGACCGACGTCGTCACCGTCAAGCCTGCGCCAGGGAGCTGACCTGCTCGCCCCGCACCTGCTTCAATGCTCGCTCTGCTTGCGGGCCCGCGCGCGGCGTTTCCCCTCATGCATCGCGGCCACCCTCGCAACAGGGATGGTGCGACCGTGTTCGATCAGGTCGTCCGGCAGCCGCTGGGGAGGGGGCATCTCGTCGACCCACGGGTCCCGTCCGGCGAGGGCGTCGAGGGCGGTGTGCACGGTGAAATCGGCAGGTTGCACGCGGTCGAGGTCTGACCACGCGATCGGGAACGACACCGGGGTCCCTGCGCGAAGTCGAGGGCTGTAGGCGGCGGCGACCGTCGCGCCACCCGCGCGGGTGGCATCCACGAACACCTTGCCCGCGCGGTCCTCGACGATGAAGGCCGTCGTGGCGATCGACGGGTCGTGAGCTTCGGCCCGGGCGGCCAACGCGCGGGTGGCGGCGGCCACGTCGTCCACGGGCGCGCTGTCGTCGATCGGCACGAAGATGTGCACGCCGCGTGACCCGCTGGTTTTCACGGCCCCGGACAGGCCACTGTCGGCGAGCGCCTGACGTACCAGGTGCGCCACGGCCACCACCGCGGAGAAATCGGCCGCAGTGGGCGGGTCGAGGTCCAGGATCAGATGCGTCGGGCGGTAGATGTCGTCGGCGAGGCCGAGAGCCGGGTGGTATTCGATCGCGCGCTGGTTGGCCAGCCACAGCAGAGTGCGCCTGTCGTCACACAGCGCATAGTGGATCTCACGCCTCGACGCTTCTGCCCAGATACCGACGGTGCGGACCCATTCGGGCGTGTACTTGGGGACGTTCTTCTGCATGAACGGCGCGCGTCCGCGTAACGCGCGCAGCACCGTCAGCGGCCGGCCCGCCAGCACGGGCAGGATCCGGTCGGCGACGGCGTCCAGGTAGTCGACGAGGTCGCGTTTCGTGGCACCCGAATCTTCGGCGAGTTCTTGATCCAGGTTGGTCAGGTCCACCCCGGCCCGCTGCTCGTCGGTGGTCATCGACCCAGCCTATGGGCCGGAGGTTCGCGAAACGGGGCTCTGCCAACATAAGTCGGGATTCCGCCGCGACATCCGCGATCGACGGCTTAACGTTTGGGTTCATATGGACCGGAGCCCATCGAGGGAGCCCGACGATCCGCCCACCGCGGTCGCCACGGCGACACCTGCTGCCGCGACGGCGGACACCCCTGCGCTACCGCAGGTGGACGATCAGGAGAAGCCCGGCCGCGAACTGCGCGGATGGATCCACCATTTCGTCGCCGGTGTCGCGTTCGCCGTCGCGATCCTGACCATCTGGCAGGTGTTCCGTCCGCTGTCGCAGGGCAGCCAGTTCTACCTCATCGTCTTCCTGTCCGGATCCCTACCACTGGTGTATCTCGTCTACCGATCAGGGTGGGGAAGGCTCGACCCGCAGGATCGGCCCGGCGCGCTCGACTGGGTACTTGCGACGCTGACCCTCGCGGTGTGCCTCTATCCGGTGCTGCCTCTGCGTATCGGATCCGCCGGCGGCGGCTACAACGAATTCCTCGACCGCCAGGGCACGCTCGAACCGGCCGACGTCGTCATGGGCGCGCTGCTGCTCGTGCTCATCCTCGAAGCCTGCCGACGGACCACTGGGTGGGCGCTGCCCATCGTGTGCGCGGTGTTTCTGGCATACGGCTACTACGGGGGACTGTTGCCCCAGGGGTGGGCGATCGCCCACGCAGGCCTTGATTTCGACCAGATCATCGACGCGCTGTACAACTCGGGCAGCGGGTTCTTCGGTACTCCGCTGGATGTCGCGGCGACCTACATCGTGCTGTTCACCATCTACGGCGCCGTTCTCGAATTGTCCGGGGGCGCGCGGTTCTTCGTAGATCTCTCGGTGGCCGCGTTCCGCCGGTCGCGCAGCGCCGCCGGCCGGACCGCGGTCGCTTCGGGGTTCCTGCTCGGCACGGTGTCCGGCTCGGGAACGGCGACCGCGGTCAGCGTCGGTGCGGTGACCTGGCCGATCATGCGGCGTGCCGGTTACACGCCCGAACGTGCCGGTGGAGTGCTCGCCGCGGCCGGGGTCGGGGCGTTGCTGTCTCCGCCGACCCTCGGCGCGGCGGCGTTCATCGTCGCCGAGTACCTCGAGGTCTCGTACCTGACGGTGCTGGGCTGGGCCATGATCCCGACGGTCCTCTACTACCTCGGCATTCTGCTCGCGGTGGAGATCGACGCCAGACGGTTCGGGATGAGGGCCGCGCATATGGAAACGCAGTCAGCGTGGAAGCTGTTGCGCCGCTTCGGTTATCACTTCTCATCCCTGATTGCGATCGTGGTGCTGCTGGCAATCGGGATGTCCGCGACCAGGGCAGTGGTGTACGCGACGGCGCTCGCCTTCGTCCTGTCCTTCCTGGATCGTCGCTACCGGCTGACCCCGCGACGGCTGTTCGACGCCCTCAGCGCAGGAGTGCGCGGCGTACTGCCCGTCGTCGCGGTGTGCGCGGCGGCCGGTGTGATCACCGCGATGACGACCAAAACCGGTCTGGGCGCGCAGTTCTCGTCGGTCCTCGTCGGCGGCGTCGACGCATTGACCGACAACCGCACGCTGATGCTCGCCCTGACGGCGGTCTTCGCCGCCGTCGCACTTGCCCTTCTCGGCCTTGCCATTCCGGTGACCGCCTCGTTCGTCATCGGCTGGGTGATCATCGGGCCCGCTCTGCTGGCCCTCGACGTGCCGGCTCCCGCAGCCGCGATGTTCGTCTTCTACTACTCGGTGCTGTCGGAGGTCACGCCGCCCACCGCGCTTGCGGCCGTCGGCGCCTCCGCGGTCACCGGCGGGCGGGCGATCCCGACGATGTGGCAGGCGCTGCGCTACGCGGCACCTGCATTCCTGGTGCCGATTGCGTTCGTGCTGACCGACCCGGGTGAGTATCTCCTGGGCCGCGGGCCGTGGCTCGGAGTCGTCTGGGCGTCGGTGGTCGCCTGCGTCGGGATCGTCGCCTTGTCGTTCGCCGCGGGCGGCTGGGCGCTCGGCGCCGGCGCGATGGGCCGAATCTCGCGGCTTCTCACCGCGATTGCGGCATTGCTGTTGCTCTTCCTGAGTCCCGTCACGATCGCGGCGGGATCTGTGTGTCTGCTGGGTGCGTTGGCGCTCACCTTCATCGTCAACAAGAGGAGACCGACATGAGGATGACCGACATGAGGATGACCGACATGAGGATGACCAACATCGGGATGACGAACATGAGACGCCCCGTGACGGTGTTCGCTGCAGTACTGCTCGCCGCGGCCGCGGCTACGGCCTGCGGGGGAAGGCAGGACGCCCCGGCTGCCGACTCCGGTGGCGAGATCACCTGCGAGGTGGGCTCGGACACGCGGGTCAGCATCGCCACCGGAAACTCGACCGGCGTGTACTTCTCGCTCGGCAACGCCTACGCCGAACAGATCTCGGCCGCCACCAACGGCACTGTCAAAGCCACCGCCGCGGAGACGGGCGCGTCGGTGCAGAACATCGAACAGCTGGTCGCGGGCAGCTACCAGGTCGCGTTCTCACTCGCCGACACCGCGTCCGACGCGGTCGAAGGGACAGGCAGCTTCGACGGTGAGGAGCAGCCGATCCAGGCCATCTCGCGTATCTATCCCAACTACACACAGGTCGTCGCCCGCAAGGACAGCGGCATCACGTCGATCGCCGACATGCGGGGCAAGCGGGTGTCGACGGGGTCGCCGGGCTCGGGTACCGAGGTGATCGCGAACCGGCTGCTGGAGACGGCCGGTCTGAACCCCCAGTCCGACGTCGCCGCCCAGCGACTCGATCTGACCAAGACCGTCGACGGAATGAAGGACGGGTCGATCGACGCGCTCTTCTGGTCCGGCGGTCTGCCGACACCGGGCATCACAGACCTGTTCACCTCGATCGGCAACGACGTCGGCTTCATCGACATCACCTCGCAGCTGGGCCCGATGGCCGAGATCAGCCCCGCCTACGAGGAGGGTCTCATCCCGGCGGCCACCTACAGGCAGCCCTCCGACGTGCCGACCATCGTGGTGCCCAACATGCTCCTGGTGCGGGACGATCTCGACGCCAATCTCGCGTGCGTGCTGACGAAGGCGCTGTTCGAGAAACAGCCCGAGCTGGCCGAAGTCGTCGGAGCCGCCAAAGGAATCACGTTGGAAAACGCCCGCAATACCGATCCCGTTCCGCTGAACCGCGGCGCCGAACTCGCGCTCGACGAGCTGAACGCACCGAAATAGCTCACGAGGCGAGTGCACCGCCCTATGCCTGGTGAGGGCCGCCACCGCGCCCCAATTCGTTTGCTGTGCTTACTGCTGTGGGAATGTTGCGAGTTAGCTGTGTAATTTCACCCCAAGTGTGAGACGGTGGACACTCCCAACCAGGCGACCGTGTACCCGACCCCCAAGGAGTGTCCGAATGACCCGCGTCCGTTCCGCCGTCCTCGCTCGCAGTGCGAAAGCGCTTGGGGTGGTGGGGCTCGGCGCATTCGGCGCCATGGCGTTCATCGGCCTGGGCTCGGGCGTGGCCGGCGCCGACATCGAAGAAGTCGCACCCGGTCCCATCGTCACCAGCCGTCAGGCGTCCGAGAACTCGGTGATCCGTATCAACGATCCTGGCGTCGCCCGCGGGATCTCAGAGGCCCGCCTCGGCGACGCAGGAGTCGTCAACGCGCAGGGTGAGGTCCGCGACAGCACGAAGGCGGTCAACGGGACCAGGTCCCGGCCGTTCCGCGGCGGCTACGCACCGGGCCCCGCCATCGGCGACTGGTGATCTGACCGCCGCATCGCGGTTGGCGCAGCCCTCTGCCCGAAGCTGCAGCTCAAGCTGTGAATTCGCTGTCAACCCTCGATTGACAGCGAATGCTTTGACGGGCTAGATGTATGACACGCGACACACCATGTGTCACGCGGGCGGCTGCTGTAAGGCCGATGGCAGGCCTGATCGGGGGCGGTAGAAGTGGCAGACGCCGGGCGGTCCGCGATCGGCAGGGTCATCCGCATGCTGGCGCTGCCCATCATTGTGGGCTGGATCGCCCTCACCGTCGTCACCAACGTCGCCGTTCCGTCGTTGGAAAAGGTTGGTGAAGAACACACCGTCGGGCTGAGCGCTCAGGACGCGCCGTCCATGGTGTCGATGAAGCGCATCGGCTCCGACTTCCAGGAGTTCGATTCCGACAGCAGCGCGATGATCGTCCTCGAAGGTGAACAGCCGCTCGGGGATGCAGCGCACCGCTACTACGACGAGCTCATCGACAAGCTCGAAGCCGACACCGAGAACGTGCAGCACGTGGCGGACTTCTGGGGCGACCCGCTGACCGCCTCTGGTGCGCAGAGCACCGACGGCCTCGCGGCATATGTGCAGGTCTACCTGCACGGCAATCAAGGTGAGGCCCGGGCGAACGAAGCCGTCGGCGCGGTCCGCGAGATCGTTGCCGAAGTGCCCGCACCAACTGGTGTGAAGGCGTATGTGACCGGCGGCGCACCTCTGGTCGCCGACCAGCACAGCGCGGGCGACAAGAGCGTCTTCCGCGTCACCATGATCACCTTCGGCGTCATCATCGTGATGTTGCTGCTGGTCTACCGGTCAATAGCGACCATGATCCTGACGTTGCTCATGGTGTTCGTGGAACTCGGGGCGGCCCGCGGCATGGTCGCGTTCCTTGCCGACTACGAGTTCATCGGTCTGTCGACGTTCGCGGTGAACCTGCTGACGTTGATGGTCATCGCCGCGGGAACGGACTACGCCATCTTCGCCATCGGCCGCTACCAGGAAGCCAGGGGAGCGGGCGAAGATCGGGAAACCGCGTACTACACGATGTTCCGCGGCACCGCGCACGTCGTCCTCGGATCGGGCCTCACGATCGCCGGAGCGATGCTGTGTCTGAGCTTCACCCGGCTGCCCTACTTCCAGACGATGGGCGTGCCATGCGCTGTCGGCACCCTCGTCGCCGTTCTTGCCGCGCTGACGCTGGGCCCCGCGGTCATCGTGATCGGCAGCCGCTTCGGTTTGTTCGAACCCAAACGCGCGATCAGCTCCCGCGGCTGGCGGCGCATCGGCGTATCCGTGGTGCGCTGGCCGGGTCCGGTCCTGGCCGCAACCATCGCGCTGGCGCTGGTGGGCCTGGTGACGTTGCCGGGATACAAGACGAATTACGACGCGCGCGACTACCTTCCGGCGGACGTGCCCGCCAGTGTCGGATACGCGGTCGCCGACCGGCATTTCGGGACCGCACGGATGAATCCCGAACTGCTGATGGTCGAAAGCGATCACGACCTGCGCAACCCGGCGGACTTCCTCGTCATCGACAAGATCGCGAAATCCATCTTCCACGTCCCCGGCGTGGCTCGGGTGCAGACGATCACCCGGCCCGACGGAAAGCCGATCAAACACACCAGCATCCCGTTCCAGATGAGCATGCGGAGCACCACGAGTCAGCTCAACGAGAAGTACATGCAGGACCGGATGGCCGACATGCTGGTTCAGGCCGACACGATGCAGACGAACATCGACGTGATGACGAGGATGTCGGGCCTGATGACGCAGATGTCGGCCGTCACCCACGACATGGTGCTCAAGACGAAAGCCATGACCGTCGACATCGTCGAATTGCGGGACCACATCGCCGATCTCGACGACTTCATCCGGCCGGTGCGCAACTATTTCTACTGGGAACCGCACTGCTACAACATCCCGGTCTGCTGGACGATGCGCTCCGTGTTCGACACCCTGGACGGCATCAATCCGCTGACCGACGACATCATGGAACTGGTTCCCGAACTGGAGCGCCTCGATGCGCTGATGCCGCAGTTGATCGAGCTTCTGCCCAGCCAGATCGACACCATGCGATCGATGCAGGGCATGATGCTGCGGCAGTACCAGACCCAGAAGGGGCAGTTGGACCAGAACGCCGCGATGTCAGAGGACTCGGACGCCATGGGCGAGGCGTTCGACGACTCCATGAACGACGACTCGTTCTATCTTCCTCCGGAAGCGTTCGACAACGCTGACTTCAAGCGCGGCATGGAGAATTTCATCTCGCCGGACGGCAAAGCGGTGCGCTTCATCATCAGTCACGAGGGCGATCCCGCGACGGTGGAGGGTATCTCGCACGTCATACCCATCAAGACTGCTGCCAAGGAAGCGATCAAGGGCACGCCGCTGGAAGGCTCCACGGTCTACCTCGCAGGCACCGCCGCCACCTACAAAGACATGCGGGACGGCGCATTCTATGACCTGCTGATCGCCGGGATAGCCGCCGTCACACTCATTTTCGTGATCATGCTGATCATTACGCGCAGCGTGGTCGCAGCGGCGGTGATCGTCGGCACCGTTCTGCTGTCCCTGGGAGCATCGTTCGGTCTGTCGGTTCTGCTCTGGCAGCACATCATCGGCCTGGAACTGCACTGGATGGTGTTGCCGATGTCGGTCATCCTGTTGCTCGCGGTGGGTTCCGACTACAACCTGTTGCTGGTGTCGCGCTTCAAGGAAGAGCTGTCCGGCGGGCTGAAAACGGGCATCATCCGCGCGATGGCAGGTACCGGATCGGTGGTGACGTCCGCAGGTTTGGTCTTCGCTTTCACCATGGCCACCTTCGCGTTCAGCGACCTGAAGGTGATGGCCCAGGTGGGTTCCACCATCGCGCTGGGCCTGCTGTTCGACACGTTGATCGTGCGCTCGTTCATGACGCCTGCCGTCGCCGCTCTCCTCGGCCGGTGGTTCTGGTGGCCGCAGAAGATACGGAGTCAGGCCTCGGTACGGAGACTCGCCAAAATCAGGACTGTATCTGCCGCATCGGGCTGAGCCGCGAAGCCAGCTCGTCTATCCGGGTTGCGCCCATGTTCGCGAGAAGGTCACCCGCGTCCCCGAAAACGGCCGAAGCGCCTGCGTCAAGCAGCTCCGCGCGCGAAACCCCACCGCTGAGCACAGCAATCGACGGGACCCCTGCGCGCCGGGCCGCCTCGCAGTCCCAGACCGCGTCGCCGACGAACACCGCCTCCTGCGCGGACACTCCGGCCCGGTCGAGCGCTACCTGGACGATGTCGGGCTTGGGTTTGGCGGTGTCGACGTCCTCGGACGACGTCACCGCCGAGATGATGTCCTCGCAGTCGAGAACCTCACGCAGCGTGGCCAGTTCGTCCTCGGGAGCCGATGTCGCCAACACCACCTGCAGGCCCTGGAGGGCGACCCAGCGCAGCAGGTCGCGCGCCCCGGGAAGCAGTGTCAGGAGTGACGAACTCTCCTTGTAGAACCTGCTGTGCCCGTCTTTGAGCCGATCAAGGACGTCCTGTCCGGCGTCCTCGGCCAGCGTCCGCACCAAACTGGTGCCGTCCATACCGATGCCGCGGTGTATGCGCCAGCCGTCTACGGGCAGGCCTTCCTCGTCGAAGGCGCGCAGCCAGGCGTGGACGTGCAGGTAGTTCGAATCGACGAGGGTGCCGTCGATGTCGAAAAGGACTGCGGGGTTCGGCTTTTCAGGACTCACGCCAGGTCACGGAACCGGGATGTTGACGGTCGGCCCGCCGGGAATGGAGATGTTGCCTCCGCCGGGTCCGCCGCTGCCGGTCGGGCCGCCGGGGATCGATCCGCCGCCTCCGCCGGGGCCGCCGCCGCCCGTGGGGCCGCCGGGGATCGATCCGCCGCCGCCCTCGGGGCCGCCGCCGCCCGTGGGGCCGCCGGGGATCGATCCGCCGCCGCCCTCGGGTCCGCCGCCACCACCGGGCTCGGTGGCCGGCGCGGGTGCCGACTCAGTCGTGGTCACAGGTGCCGTCGGAGTGGTCGTCGTGGTGGTGCTCGATTCCGACGTGGTCGTCGTCGTCGTCTCGGAGGACTCGCCACCCTCGTCGCCGCCTCCGCACCCGACGGCGAAGACCATCAGCGCAGCCGCGCCCGAAGAGAGCAATGTCCTTCTCACCTGAGAATTCATCAATTCACCTGACTGTCGAGGATCTGAACGGAGGTACCCCGGTGCCGGTGGCTCAAACTTGGCGAACGGCCCTACTCGTCAGCGGTGGCGCCGTCGGCGGTCGACGAATGCTGTCCCACATCAGCTGAGGGACCGGCGTTCTCACTCGCCGCGGACGGCGCTTCGGCGCTCGCAGGCGCCGCGGGATCCGACTCCTTTGCGCGTCGGTCGGTCGCCTGCTCCTCCGGTGGATCGTCGCCGATCGGCGGGGTCTCGCCCTCCGGGTCGGCCGGCTTCGGTTCATCCGGGCGGTCGTCGGGTTCGGCCGCGGCAGCGGACGGAGGGGGCGAGTCCGCTTCCTTTGCGACCGGGTGGGGCGCCGCGGCGGCACCGAGGTCCGGCACGTCGAGATCGTCGCCGACGGAAGCAGGTGCGGCGATCGTGTCCCCGATGTCCTGCAGCGATTCGATCAGAAACGACACCGGCCCGGTCAGCTGATCGCGGACAGGCTCTTCGGCCACCGGAGCGAGGAAACCGAAATACTCGTCGCCCAAGGCGTCGACGCGGCCGTTGAGGAACCCGTCGAGGATCCGTGCCGGAAGATTGGTGGCCGCACCGACCGCGCCGACCACGTCCAGATCGAGAAAGGATTCGACAACGTCGCCGACGGTCGAGCCGGCCGCCATCACACCGCTGACGACCGGCAGAGCAAGCCGGACGAGCAGACTCGCGGCCATCTCGAACGGCTCGCCGCTGCCGACCACCTTGACCATGTTCGTGACAGGCAGCGCGATCGCGCGGATAACGGCATCGACCATCTCCACCACCTCACCGTCGTCGACCGCGTCGACGATGTCGGTAAGTGAGGTGTACTGGCTCTCGGCCAGCGCGGTGACGACCGGTAACGGCTCGGCGAGATATTCACGGAGTCGATCGCCGGCATTCTCCAACGACCGCATCACCACCTGGGGGTAGTAGTCCACCGGGCTTGGTGTCGAGTCGACTTCGACCGCGGAATTGGTGATCCGGATGGTGTCACCGGGCGGTAGCGGTTCGAACGGGGCCACGACGATGACGCCCGCGCCCACGACAGCGATTCCCGCCGTGACCCAAGGACGTATTGATTTCGGCATCACGCACCCCCACAGTCGACCGCCTGGGCGCTGCCGCGCAGCAGCCCGCGGCGATCAGTCCCTTAAACTAACTCATGCGCAGGTCAAAGCGGGATAGCTTTTCGCGTGTCGCGGTCAGGGGAGCCCACGTGTCGCCGAATCGTTCCGACTTCGGTGTCCGGGTCCTCGCATTCACAGCGTCGCCATGTGTCGAGCTGTTTAGTAACGTTCGGTGACATGGCCGCCGTTGCGATCAGGATCTCCCGGTGAGCGCGGGATTGTTCGCGCTGCTCGACGACGTCGCGGCGCTGGCGCGCCTGGCTGCTGCGTCCGTAGACGACATCGGTGCGGCAGCCGGGCGAGCGACGGCGAAGGCCGCGGGTGTCGTCATCGACGACACCGCCGTCACGCCGCAGTACGTCCACGGCATCGCCGCCGAGCGTGAGCTGCCGATCATCAAGCGGATCGCGCTGGGATCGCTGCGCAACAAAGTGGTCTTCATCCTGCCGGCGGCGCTGCTCCTCAGTCAATTCGTCCCGTGGTTGCTGACCCCGATCCTGATGCTCGGCGCGACCTATCTGTGTTTTGAAGGCGCAGAGAAGGTTTGGGGCATGATTCGGGGCCATGATTCCCACGGCACACCCGCCGCCGTCAGTGGTCCGGACGCCGAGAAGTACATGGTGACCGGGGCGATCCGCACCGACTTCATCCTGTCGGCCGAGATCATGGTGATCGCGCTCAACGAGGTCGCCGACCAATCGTTCCTGCCTCGGCTGATCATCCTGCTCGTCGTGGCGGTGGTGATCACCGCGGTGGTCTACGGCGTCGTGGCCGGCATCGTAAAGATGGACGACATCGGGCTAAAGCTCACCCAGCGGTCGTCGGCGTTCGCGCAGAAGGTCGGTCGCGGCCTCGTGGCCGGGATGCCCAAACTGCTGTCCTCGCTGTCGGTCATCGGAACCGTGGCTATGCTGTGGGTCGGCGGTCACATCCTGCTCATCGGTGTCGACGAACTCGGTTGGCACGCGCCGTACGCCCTCGTCCACCATGCCGAGGAAGCCGTCCACCATCTCGCAGGCGTCGGCGGGGCGCTGGCCTGGTTGATCAACACCGCCGCATCCGCGGTCATCGGACTTGTCGTCGGCGCCGTGGTGGTCGCCGTCGTGCACGTGCTGCCCTTCGGCAAGAAGGCCGCGCACTGACTTCGCTCACTCCGCGAATCGCTTGTCGAACCCTGCCTTTCGGTGGGCGAGTTGCTCGGCGCGTTCGGCGACGGTGACATACCGGGTCGTCGGAAGAAGTCCGGCGTTCAGGTCCGCCAGTGACACCCGCTGCGCGGACACTGTAGGGGTCGTCGGCGATGTCAGGTCCAAGTCCTGGAACCGGATCGATACCGTGCCCTTGTTGAACCCACCTGTCGACACCCAGTTGTAGACACCGGGGTCGGTGGGTGAGATCACGAAGGTGAAGGTGCCGTCCGGATTGGCAACCGACTGAGCGTTGTTCAGACTCGTCTGCTCGTCCCAGTAGTTGTCGGTGATCGTCCACAGATTGGTGACTGGCACGGTGAAATAGCGGGCGTTGCCGGGTGCGATCGTGACGACAAGAGCCTCGTCGTCAGCGAGCTCGAAGTAGCCCGCGCTCTGCAGTTGTGTCGCGAGGAACTCGGCGTTGCGCGTCGGATTCGGTAGATGGTTGGGCTGGACGCGCTCGCCCGTCTCGGGGTCCGTGGTGGCGACCTTGATGTACTTCGACTCCATCCCGAGGCCCAACGCCATCACCACAGCGGCGAAGGTCCCCCGCAGGATCGGTGGGGGTTCCTTCATCGGCGGGATCAACGACACCAGGGCCGTCAGCAGCGGGCTCTTGGTGACCATCGGACCCAGGGCGGGAATCGCGAACCCGCCGAGCTGGCTGAACAGACTGTCCCGAGGGCCCGACAGCCTCTCGATCGACAGGGTCATGGGGGGCTGGGTGGACCAGTCCGACAGGGTGTTTCGGACCGCGATCAACGTCGTGTCGGGTGTCAGCTGCAGGTGGTTGCGTTGCCTTGGGTCGGCAGCATCGCCGCTGACAGTGATCGTGAACGAGCCGTCGGAGTCGACGAGGAGTTCGCGTCCGCTGAGGTTGCCCGCGGTGATACCCGAAAGTCCGGTCAGCACACTGAAGTTCGTGTCGGCGGGCAGCTCGCCGGTGAACTGTCCCTTGATCACGTAGGTCGACGTCATGTTCACGCCCATGAAGCGGTAGATGGTGTCGGGGTTGTCGTAGAGGATGCGTGAGCCCTTCACATACCGGCCGTACCAGGCGTGTGGGGGAGCGACCTGCGTGACCACGGTCGGCCGCATCGGGTTGAGCAGCTGTTGCTGGAACGCAGCGCCCAGCGCGTACTCATCGATGGACCGCCCGAGGTGCCAGAAGTTCTTCGCATCGATACCGCCCATCTCGCTGTACTCGCGTTGTGCGGTGGTCAGCCAGCCGGCTGCCAGCACGAGCTTCATCAGCTGCACGGGCAACGTCTTGACGGTGCGGGCCGCGATCTTTTCCGCGTCGAGCTGCTGCTCGGTGCCGAGCGGGCCGGACGCCGCGGTGACGGGGACGGTCTCGGTGGATGCCGTTTCGATGGAGGTATCGCGCCGCGCCGACCCGGCCGTCGGCGCCGGCGTCGACACCGCGTCAGCCGCGACGTCGGAAGGATCGTCCTTGGTTGCGCGAGAGAGTTTCTCGACGGATGCTTTCGTGCTGCGGCGGTGATCGCCGTCGCCGTCGTCCGCAGCGCCGACGTCGTCGCGGGCGTCCCCGCCGTCGTCGGTGAAGTCCTCGGCGGAGTTCCCGGCGTCCTTTGTGGAGGTGTCGTCGGTGGAGGTGTCGGCGGTGGTGGTCTCGTCGGTGGAGGTGTCGGCGGTGGAGGTGTCGGCGTCCGACGCCGACGCAGAGTTGGAGCTCGTGGCGGTGTCGTCGGCCATGGCAACCGCGGAGCCGTGCGCGATGGCGGCCCCGATACCGAGCGCGACAGCGAGCGCGCCGACCCGTCCGACATACCGACCATGGAGCTGAGGCGTCATTGCCACGTGAAGGCTCCTTCCGTGCGACTGCACGTACGGTAACCCCCGGGATACACCGTGAGCGGCGGTTTAGTCCTCGCTGCTGTCGCGGTCTCCGACGAATGCCAGCAGTCGCGGGTCCTCGCTGGTGAACCGCCCGACCTCTTCACCGCCGTCGCAGGTCAGCAGTGTCACCGTCACCGCTGTGGCGGTGCGGCCCAGGACGCGCCACAGAGCACCGGACTCCTCCCAGCGCCGGAGTTCGGCGGCACGGTCGATGTCCATGACTCCACCTTGTCACCTATGCTTCCGCGAATGCACGGCCCTCTCGCCGTCGCGGTTGCGGCGACCTTCGTCTGGCTGGGTATGGTGCTGGCGATCTCCTTCCTGGAGGCGCCGTTGAAGTTCCGCGCCCCGGGCGTGACGCTGCAGATCGGGCTCGGCATCGGGCGTTTGGTGTTTCGCGCCCTCAACACCTGCGAGGTGGTGCTCGCCGCGTGTGTAGTGATTGCCACATGGAGCTCAGCGGTCTCGATGGTGACGCGAATGGCGTTGCTCGTCGCGGCGGCAATGGTGGCCGCACAGATCCTGTTGGTACGCCCGGCGCTCACCCGCCGATCGGACCGGGTGTTGGCAGGGGCGGAAGGTCCGCGGTCGCATGCGCACTATGCGTACGTCGCACTCGAGCTCGTCAAGGTCGTCGCACTTCTCGCCGGCGGAGTGCTGCTGCTACTGGGATCGGCCTAAGCCTAGCCTTACCTGCCTCCGGTACTCTGCGGTCACGATGACTGACGTTCTGCCGATCCTGCCGAGGGAGCTCACCGACATCAGCGCCGAGGTGTGCGCTGTGCCGCCCCCGCCTATTCCGCAACTGGCCGACCCGTACGAGATTCGGCTCGTGGATCCCGATACCGACGCGGCGGTGATCTCCGAATGGATGAACCGTCCGCATCTGGCGCACGCATGGGAGTACGACCGGCCCGTCGAGTGGTGGGACGGTTACCTGAGGGCCCAGCTGGCGGGAACGTACTCCCGGCCCCTGATCGGAATGTTCAGGGGTGAGCCGCAGGGCTACGTGGAGGTGTATCGCGCCGCCAAGGACTCCATCGCTGCGCGCTACGACGCCGAGCCGTACGACCTGGGGCTGCACGCGGCGATCGCCGACCTGAACATCGTCAACCGCGGATTCGGTCCGCTGCTGCTGCCCCGGCTGGCTGCGAGCCTGTTCGAGATCGAGCCGCTGTGCCGCCGCATCATGTTCGATCCCGACCACCGCAACGCCGGTGCGCGTCGCCTGTGCGAATACGCCAAGTGCGAGTTCCTGGGCGAGCATCAGATGTCGAACCGGCGGATGGCGCTCTACGCGATGAACCGGCCTGCGTGATCTGTTACGTTGTTGCGCCGATCATCTCGGCGTAGCCGTCGGTCATCCGCGTGCAGCCTCGAGATCCTGCTTGACCAAGAGCCGCTTCAACTTGCCCGAGCTGGTGCGTGGCAGAGAGCCGGGCGCCATGAAGACGACGTCGGCGGGTACCACACCGCATTGCGATGCAACGCGTTGCACCACATCACTTCTGGCGCCGGACTCGTCGGGCCCGCGGAACTCGGCGACGATGACGAGACCTTGCCTGGCCGAGTCGCTTTCGGTGCTGACGGCGACGACTGCCCCGTCGCGCACGCCACGCACCTCGGCCGCGACCTGCTCGACCTCGGTGGGGAAGATGTTGCGTCCCGCGATGGTGATGAGTTCCTTGACCCGCCCGCACACCACCAGGCCGTGCTCGGTCTGATAGCCGAGATCCCCGGTGCGGAACCACTCTTCGGAGGCCAAGGGCTCTTGCCCGAGATACCCCGACATCATCGAGGTGCCACGGATCTCGATCTCACCGATCTCAGAGTCTGCTGTGTGGTCCGACGGCGTGATCCGAACTTCCATGCCCGGGATCGCGCGACCCAGAACCGCGTGCCGCCGCACGGTATTCGTTGCCGGATCGGCGATCTCGTCGACCAACAGGCCGGTACCGGGAGACGGGGACGCGACGGCGCATGTCGACTCGGCCAGGCCGTAGGACGGGGCGGCCGCACGGGAGTCCAGCCCGAACCGGCCGAGTTCGGAGAGGAACAGCTCGAAGCCGTCGCAGTCGATCGGCTCGCCGCCGTTGAGCGCGAAACGCAGGTGACTCAGATCGACGTCAGGCACCCGCCGGGCGTACTTCCCGATCACCGAGTAGGCGAAATTCGGTGCGGCCGTAAGTGTTGCGCGGCTCTCCGACAACCACGACAACCAGCGGAACGGTGACGCCGCGAACGACGCCGTCGGCGCCAACCACATCTCGGCTCCGGTGATGAACCCGGTGAGCAGGAATGTCAGGCCCATGTCGTGATAGAGCGGCAGCCACGTCAGACCGCGGTCGATGTCCTTGTCGACTCCGGTGTGCTCGAGAATTGCGCTCACGTTGTTCTTGACGGCCTCGGGCGAGAGCATCGCGGTCCGGGGCGTTCCGGTGGAGCCGGCCGTGCCCTGTAGCACCGCGGGTGTGCCGGGTGGGGCGGCCTCAGCGGTGAGCGTCGTGGACCGGCGCGAATGCCCGACGGCGCTGACGTCGTGAACCGCCAAGCCGAAGTCATTGGTGCGCAACAACTCCGGATGGTCGCCGTGGGTGAAGATCTGGCGGACGCCGATTCCGGCGAAGCGCTCCGCCGTCGCGTGGGCCCACTGCGCGTTGTCCGCTCCGCGGATGGGGCCGGGGAGGATCGACAGGGCACGCCCGGCGAGCCAGGCGCCCTGGATCGCTGCCACGAACTCGACTGTGGGTTCCCCGACGAGGCCGACGGCGCCGTCGTGTCCGTCGAGGATGCGTTCGGCGATGTTCTCGGCGCGCACATGCAGTTCCTGCCAGGGGTGCCGGACCCACCGGCCGCTGGCGCGGTCGAGCAGCACGAGGTCGCGCGTCGAGGTCGTCATGGCCTTCGACAACGCGGTTGCGAGAACGCTCACCGGCCCGCGGGCACCTTCGCCATGATCGCCGACTCGAGGTCGCCGACGGTGTCGCAGGTGAGCAGGTCCTCTTCGGTTAGCGCAACGCCGAGCTTGTCCTCGATGGCCACCATCCCGACCGCGAACGCGACCGAATCCAGGCCCACGTCGTCGACCAGGCGGGAGTCGCGGGTCACGCGGCTCATGTCGACGTTGAGGTCGTCGCGCAGAATCTCCTCAAGGGCGGCGCCGACGGCATCCGGGGGCTGCGCAGAGGATGCGGGAGATGAGGTCATGGCGGCAGAGGTTACTCCGTCAGATAAAGCTAGGCTACCCTCACAACTCAGTGAGCCCGCCCTGTGTCGTCCAGGTCGAGCGAACCGTGAGTCTGGCCGGAGTGGATCTCGAGCATCCCGGCCAGCGCACTGCACGTGACAATTCCCTCCCGCTCGGTGAGCTCGTCGACGATCGGGTAGGACGCAACGATGTTCGGTGCCGTATCCAGCAGCACCGTCGTCACCGGAACCCGACGAGCCAACTGCAGGAAACGATCTCCGTGCGGGCGGTCGTCGCCGCGGAAACCCCACATCGCTCGCAGTACGGTCGCCCCACTGGCGTGGGGGGATTCCCTGAGTCGTCGGATCAACTCGCGGTGGATCGGGCGCCCGTTGTGAAGGGAGCATTCCGAGGTGGAGACGACCAAGGAGTGGAACGGGCCGTCGGCCGTCGGGTCGGCCCGGTGGCGACCGGCGTTCTTGCACACCTGTACCGGTTCAAGGGTGAACCACGCATCGGGGATCAGCGCGTGGACCTCTTCGACGGCTGCATCGGCCTGCGCGCCGGTGCCGATGCCGACGATCGACAGCGGCACATCACTGTTGCGGCTGAAGAATCTCGCGCGGTGGCGCACGCCTGCGATTGTGCCGTCGACTCCGAGGTAGACGTCGGCCCCAGCGAACCCGAGTCGGCGCAGGACGGCGCACACCGGGATGTACGCAGGCGCGCCGGCGATCCTGTGGCGGCGGTTCAGGTGCAGCGACAGTCGCACCTCGTCATACGAGGTGGTCTCAGGGCGGTACCCGCGCTCCACGGTGACGACGCCGCGACTGATCAGGGCGCGTACCTCGTCGGCCAAGGCGGCGATCGTGTCCGCGGTGTCGATTGCCGAGAGTGCCACCGGTGCGTCTTCGGACAGACTCAGTGAGCGGTCGCTGCGCACGACGTTGGTCGGCCCGAAGCTGGCGATTCCCCGCAGCATCACGCTCGTCGCGACGCGACGCTGTTCGAAGAGGTCCAGCACCGCGTCGGCCAGGAACCGATGGCCGCTGCGCTCCCGCTCCGCGAAGTAGACCCTCAACGTGAGAATGTCGGTCACAGCAGCGCTCCCAGCGACTGCCCGGCCAGTGCCGCAGGAATTCCGAGCCCGACGCTGACCACGATGTTGGCCACCGCGGGCCAGCTCTGGCGCTCCTCGGCGAGGCGGTGAGTCTCCAGCATCCACGTGGAGAACGTCGTGTAGGAGCCGACGAACCCGGTGCCCGCCATCAGGGCGATGTGCGGGGGCAGCACCATTCCCGCGAAGAATCCGAGCAGAAGGGCACCGCTGACGTTGACGACCAGGGTGCCGTACGGGAACGCGCGCGGCGCGCGTCGGGAGACCGCCTTGTCCACCGTCAGCCGCGCGACTGCGCCGAAGCCGCCGAGCATGGTGACCCCGACCCACACCAGCGTGGTCGTCATCGCCATCCCCGTGCGCGGCGCACCAGCATGGTGCCCAGGTACGCCGCGAGCAGGCCCAACGCGATGCTGGCCGCGACATAGCCCGCGGCCAGGCCGTAGTGGCCGTGCTCGACCATCCTGAGGGTTTCGACCTGCATCGTCGAGAACGTGGTCAGACCGCCACACAGGCCGGTGCCCAGGAATGGCCGCCGGTAGCTCGACACCGGCAGGCGTTCCAGCAAGCGCGTGACGAACACGCCGAGCAGGAACGCGCCGACGACGTTCACCGTGAACGTGGGCCACGGCCATCGGCCGGGGTCGGGCGCGGCGAGTTCCTCGAAGCCTGCACGCGCGAGGGTGCCGAGTGCGCCGCCGGCGAATACTGCGGCCAGTTCCCGCCGGTCGAGCGCCATGCAGTGAAGTATGCCGACCCAGACGGTGCCGGTCTCGGGGACGGAGGACAATCATCGTCATGGCGGCCAACCCCCGTGCCGGTCAGCCGGCGCAGCCCGAAGACCTCATCGACATCGCCTCGGTGGTGACGGCGTACTACACCGTCAGCCCCGACCCGGACAACGTGGATCAGCAGGTGGTCTTCGGCACCTCGGGGCACCGCGGGTCCAGTCTGGATGCCGCCTTCAACGAAGCCCACATCGTGGCCACCACGCAGGCGATCGTCGAGTACCGCGCCGCGCAGGGCACCACGGGTCCGCTGTTCATCGGGCGCGACACCCACGCGTTGTCGGAGCCGGCGTGGGCGTCCGCGCTGGAGGTGCTGGCCGCCAACGACGTTGTGGCGATGATCGATTCGGCTGACCGCTACACCCCGACCCCCGCGGTCAGCCACGCGATTCTGACATTCAACCGGGGCCGCGAGGGTGACCTCGCAGACGGAATCGTGGTGACTCCGTCGCACAACCCACCCCGCGACGGCGGCTTCAAGTACAACCCGCCCAATGGCGGCCCCGCCGACACCGACGCGACGGGCGCCATCGCCAAGAGGGCCAACGAGATCCTGCGCGACGGACTCAAGGGCGTGAAGCGTATTCCGCTGGCGCGCGCCCTCGGAACCGCGGAGCGGCACGACTACCTGGATGCTTATGTCGCCGATCTGCCCAACGTGGTCGACCTCCATGCGATCCGCGCCGAGGGGATCCGGATCGGCGCCGATCCGCTGGGCGGAGCGAGCGTCGACTACTGGGCCGCGATCGCCGAACGCCACGATCTGAACCTGACAGTCGTGAACCCGCTCGTCGACGCGACGTGGCGCTTCATGACCCTCGACACCGACGGCAAGATCCGGATGGACTGCAGCTCGCCGAACGCGATGGCGTCACTGATAGCCAATCGGGAGTCGTACCAGATTGCCACCGGCAACGACGCCGACTCCGACAGGCACGGCATCGTCACCCCCGATGGCGGACTGCTCAACCCCAACCACTACCTCGCGGTCGCAATCGACTACCTGTTCGCACACCGGCCGGAATGGGCCTCCGATACCGCGGTGGGCAAAACGGCGGTGAGTTCGTCGATCATCGACCGCGTGGTGGCAGGCCTGGGCCGCACGCTGGTCGAGGTGCCGGTGGGCTTCAAGTGGTTCGTCGACGGGCTGATCGGCGGAACCATCGGCTTCGGCGGCGAGGAGAGCGCGGGCGCGTCGTTCCTGCGGCGCGACGGCTCGGTGTGGACCACCGACAAGGACGGCATCATCCTGGCGCTGCTGGCCTCGGAGATCCTCGCGGTGACGGGTTCGACCCCGTCGCAGCGCTACGCCGAGCTGGCCGAGAAGTACGGCGCCCCCACGTATGCGCGCATCGACGCTCCCGCCAACCGGGAGCAGAAGGCGCGGCTGGCCAAGCTGTCGCCCGAGCAGGTCACCGCAACCGAGCTCGCCGGCGAGCCCATCACGGCCAAGTTGACGACGGCGCCGGGCAACGGGGCGGCGCTGGGCGGCCTGAAGGTGACGACCGACAACGCATGGTTCGCCGCTCGACCGTCGGGCACCGAGGACGTCTACAAGATCTATGCCGAATCTTTCCGCGGCGCAGAGCATCTCGCCGAGGTCCAGGACGCTGCGCGCGAAGTGGTCAACAAGGTCATCGCTTGAGTTCGCGGACGGAGGGCGACTGTCCCGCTTCGGACGCGAGGAGCAAAGCGGCCGGTGCGGTGAAACGCCGGTTGCCCCGTGAAGTCTGGGTGCTGGTCGCCGCGAACGTCGTGGTTGCACTGGGTTACGGCGTTGTCGCGCCGGTACTTCCGCAGTACGCACGCCACTTCGGTGTGAGCATCAGCGCCGCGACGTTCATCATCACCGCCTTTGCCGTGATGCGGCTGGTCGGGGCACCGCCGGCCGGCTATCTGGTGCAAAAGCTGGGGGAGCGGCGTGTCTACATTAGCGGCCTGATCATCGTCGCGGTGTCGACCGCGGCATGCGCGTTTGCCGAAACCTATTGGCAACTGCTGCTTTTCCGAACCCTCGGTGGGGTCGGGTCGGCGATGTTCACGGTCTCGTCGCTGGGCTTGATGATTCGAATTTCGCCCGCGGACGCGCGCGGCCGCGTCGCGGGGCTGTTCTCGTCGGGATTCATGTTCGGCTCGGTGGGAGGGCCGATCCTCGGAAGTCTCACCGCCGGGCTCGGTCTGGCGGCACCGTTCCTGATCTACGGTGCCGCTCTGTTGGTCGCGGCCACGGTCGTGTTCGTGAGCCTGCGGAACTCGGCGGTGGTCGCGCAGTCGGACGACGACACCGGACCGCCGGTGCCGTTTCGAACCGTGTTCCGCCACCGGGCATACAAGGCGGCCCTCTTCTCGAATTTCGCGACGGGGTGGGCGTCGTTCGGTCTACGGATCGCACTGGTGCCGCTGTTCATCGTGGAGGTGCTGGGCCGAGGGCCGGGCGCAGCCGGTCTGGCGTTGACCGCGTTCGCGGTGGGAAACATCTCCGTCGTCATCCCCAGCGGTTATCTGTCAGACCGCTTCGGGCGGCGCAAATTGGTGATTCTCGGGCTGACGTTGGCGGCGGTGTCGACGGCACTGGTCGGGTTCACCACGTCACTGCCGGTGTTCCTGGTGGCGGCGTATGTCGCTGGGGCGGCGACCGGCATCTTCGTCTCCCCACAGCAGGCCGCGGTCGCCGACGTGGTGGGCAACAAATCACGGGGCGGCACGGCGGTCGCGACGTTCCAGATGATGGCCGACTTCGGGTCGATCGGCGGGTCGCTGCTGGTCGGGTTGATCGCGCAGTACACATCGTTCGGGTGGGCGTTCCTGGTCAGCGGCGTCATTCTGGGCATTGCGGCCGTGGGGTGGGTGTTCGCCCCTGAAACCCGGCCGAAGCCGTCGCACGAGCACACACCGTCGCGTCCGCTCGGCCCCGAGGCCGGCGGAGAAGTGCCGTGACCAGCGATTTTGAAGGCATCCCCCTCGTGGTGTAGCTTCGATGAGCACAACAAGGGGCTATGGCGCAGTTGGTAGCGCACCACACTGGCAGTGTGGGGGTCAGGGGTTCGAATCCCCTTAGCTCCACCCTTTTGAACAGGCAGTACACCGCAATCACGGCCTCTCGATTCAGTCGACCCACCGGTTTGACGACAGCATTGACGACAATCGTCGTTCGAACGTGGGCGCCACACTCGAACGCCCGAAACTGACGACACTGCGCGGGTCCAGAGCGGACTCATCGAGAGTGGGGCGAAAAGCAGGTACCAGCCGATGATGTCTTCCGGGGGTTCGCTTCCGAACTCGGACTCGACATGGCGGCGTGGGACGAGGCGTACAACTCACCGGCCACCCTCGACCGAATTCAAGAAGACATTGCAGACGGCACCGCTCTCGGTGTGCAGGGGACTCCC
The DNA here is from genome assembly GCF_041287165.2 of Mycobacterium bulgaricum. Taxonomy (NCBI): domain Bacteria; kingdom Bacillati; phylum Actinomycetota; class Actinomycetes; order Mycobacteriales; family Mycobacteriaceae; genus Mycobacterium; species Mycobacterium bulgaricum. The sequence goes on from NZ_JBGGKV020000004.1 coordinate 124,272, forward strand.
ACCTTCTTCGTCAACGGTGAGGAAGTACAGCTCCGGTCGTACGCAGATCTCGGCACTGCGATCGAAAACGCGCTGTCGAACCCGTCGCCAGCACCGTCGGCCCCCGGCAGCAGCTGACTCTTAATCAGCGGATCCGATGTCAGAGCCCCTGACGTGATTCCACTACTGTTCGGCGGCGGCGATGTGAAGATGGCCCGACGGTGCTGCTCTGCGTCGGCGCCCGCGGTCATGCCGACGTTCCGACGACCGTCGCGGACCCGATTCTTGGGAAATAGTTTGGGAAGAAAACTCTGCGGAACCGCCTGAAATCGACGGGATGCGGTGCAACGAGCAGGACGCCTTACCCGTATTGACCTGCACATATGCGCCACGGCGAACAGGCGAAAACTCCAGATTCGTATCTCATAACCCAGCGAGTTCGTGCGGCCGCTCGGGCTTGCGCTGGTTGCATAACCCTTCTAGGGGCGCCGGACGATCAAGATTGGCTTGCCACGTTTTTTGGTCACCTTGCATAGGTTCGCTTCGTGGAGGGATCTGAAAACGGATGCGTGCGCTTCGTCGTTCGGGATCTCGAACTCGTCGTGTTCCCACGTTGACAAATAGCTGTACTTGCCGCCCAGTTCATTGAGTATGTTCACGATTTCGCTAGTGGCAGCGCTGCTGATCTTCAGTGCTCCCACGGTCAGATCGGCGCTGCCAGTGGTACGAGCGATCCGTGCGATTTCAGCGACGGGCAGAGCGTAATTCGTCTTGATCGCGAAACGTGCGGCGGCCGAGAGTTCTTCAGCGTTATCGGACGCAACGAAGTCGTTCAGCCCTGCTAGTACGGTACTTCCGAGCTTTGAACTTGCAGCCGAGTCCGCCATTAAGTTGGCGACCATTCCTTCTATCATGTTGGGCTGCAGGAAGTTCTGAATGTTTGTCGACACGGCAATTGCGGCGCCGACTGCAGGCCATCCTCCCTGGTTGAGGTGAGCGAATGTCGGAGCGTCGTCGGGCACGATTCTGTGTTCGATGAGAAGCGCAAAAAGTTCGGTCGCCTCGGGGGCTATCTGGCCGGGCGGTAGAGGTTCCTGGATATCGAGACTGCGAACCAGGTTGACGCGATGGATTGGCGACGTGATGCTTTCGTGCGCGTTGAGCAGAGCGATTGCGACGGCAGTCTTCTTGACCGTTGGGTCTTCATTCTCGTTGTCCGACTCGGTGTCTTCATCGGTGTGGATCTGTCCGGAGGTGACCAAGAGGCGCGCGAGAGACTCGTCCACGCGGCCAATTTCGCTGACATAGGCCTCAACGTTGGAAAGTGATGGTTGAAAGAGGTGGCCGCTCGCCAAGTAGCTCCACGCGGTGGCTGGTGCTGCCCTCAAGTCCGGCAAGCAAATCTCGGGCGACGCGTTCGTGATCAGTCGCTCAACCGTCTCGACTTCATCGGCCGCGTGTTCAAGCGCTTCAATCAGGGTTGCAGAACTTCTAACCGCGTAGTCGGTATCGACGTCCGCTTCGACGGCATCGAGATAAGCACCTAGGTGGGTAAGGCAGTGTTGGTAGACGCCGGCCCGAGTGATGGCGCGATCAAGCGACACTTCCCCAGTCACGTCCAGCGCTGTCCGCAGGTTTGCAGCGGTCAGCTCGTACAGTTTGTCGTCGACGATTCGATTTCTCAGTTCGAGATCTATGACTTCGATGCTCGGTACGAGCAGGCCCGCGTGTTGGAGCATCGCGGCAATGTTGTCTATTTCTTCTGCACTGTGTGGAGCGGTGAAAGCCTCCATCTGGAAGTAGTTGGTGCGTAAGAAGTCGATAAACTCCGTTGTGATTTCGTAGTTGCGCGCGGGATCGGCAGCCAGCAGAGCGGCGTCGACTAGCGCAGTCCGGGCATCTGCTGGGACGCCTTCGTCAGTGCAGAGATACGTGAATACTTTCGGCCAACCGCGACGACTCAGGTGCTCCGCCAATCGTTGGCGTTCGCCGTCGCCCGTGAAGAACGCTGCGAAGAATTCCTGGGCGTGAACGCCGAAGTGTCTGGTGGCGTGGTTGATGACCTCGTCCGCGCGTTCGGGCTCTTCCACCAACAGATAATCGAGTAACTGCAGGTTGTAAGCACTGATGGTGTCTGTGAAGCTCGCGTCTGTCTCAGACAGCAAGCTTTGGAGTGCTCCAGGGCTAGTGAACTGGTAGTTAATCGCGATGTCGTTGGTCTGAACTGTTCGGACGATAAACGTAGCGACGTCGATCCCGGAGAAGTCGCCGTAAAATTGGGCGGCGTAGATTGTGAAATTCCGGTCTATGTAGCCGTGGCGGACTAGCTCCCTTGCTAGCTCTGACTTCAGGGAGCGGTCTATAAGGTGAGAGAAATTGGCTGGTTGAGCGGAATTTTCCTCCGTATCAACCTCGCTCGCGAGTGGTATTGCAAGCGTGTACTTGGTTTCTGTCGCCATGTCGTGGAAGTCAGCGCCACGTAGTTGGTCGACTTCCCGGTCGATCTGCTCGACGGCCTTGCGCGTCGCGTCGTCCGTCCGCTCCAGCCAACGACCTTGTAAGGCGTCGGGAAATAGGACCTCGAGGAGCTCCTGCGATAGGGAGAGCACCGTTGTTCCGGCTGACTGCCGCGACGTTCGCATCCCGATCGATACGGCGTGATTCTCTATGACTGCATCCCAAAAGGGGGGATTTGTCACCTGGTCCGAGTCGTACTCTTCGGACCCGACGGTGAAATAGACCTGATGGCTTGCGTAGTTGGCGCGTGACTTCTCCACTTCTGCTTGTGCTAAGAGGCGCCTACCGAGGCTAAGGGCAAGCGGAGCTATCGCTGGAGGATGAGCATTCTTGGCCAAGAGTTCGCGCTTCGTTCGCTGCCGGCTCTGAACGGATGTGCTGACGAGTTCGACGTGCAGGTCGTAGAGGCTGTCGAGGTCACTAGTCCGGCGGGGGATCTTCTCGAAGTCTTCGAGATGGAAGTTCTTGTACGCAATGAGTGCGAACAGTTTGCTCGCGGAGAGGGCGGGCGCAACCTTGTCCGATTCGAGAAGCCGTTCCGCAAACACGAGATATTCGTTGTGGATATTGAGAAGTAGTCGCATGTCAGTGACGTGCCGCGCCACCAGTTGGATTAGAGCGAGGTCAACACCGGCGATGCCGGACGTATCGAGTAGTTCTTGAAGATGCTCACGGGCTGTGCGATGAGAAATGAACGGCACCACAGGGATGACGACATCAAAGAACTTCGTCCGGTTCGCGCGAACCGTCTCGATCCGCGCAGCGTCGCCGCTCTGCTTGTCGGTCTTTTCGCCGATTCGCTCAAAGAGGCTGTCGCGGACCGCATAGATGAATCTCAACGGTTCGGCACGCGCGGTCTTCTGGCGCCGTCGCGGTGTGTTGTTTAGGAGCGTGTTGAGTTCTCGGAGTGCCTGAAATATCTGAGGGTCGTCGAAGCGGTCCAAATCCTCGAAGAGAACAAAATCAATCGGTTCCTGATCGAAAAAGAAGACGATCTCGTCGAGATACTCGTCGAAGTACGTATTTGTAGGCGCGGAGAGCTTCAGCGTTGCACCCGCGGCGGACACATCTGACACTACGAATCGGTTGTGGGTGATGATTCGAAGGGCGGCGCAAGCAGCAACGAGAAAAACGAATATTGCAAGCCACACGGCAATACGCGCAAACGGTGATTGCTCAGCGATTGTCGCGACTTTGGTAGGAAGCAGTCCGAGCAGACTGAGAAGCGAACCGATCACGATGACAAAGAGCGTTGATTCTGCGATTGCTCGCTTATTGGACAGCGGGCCCCGTCGACGGAAGCGAGAGTGGCGCAGGGTCTGCGGCCCAGCGCTATAGACGAGTTGCTTCAGAATCTCCTTCTGGATCCGGTTGGTCAACGTCGTTCCGTCTGTGCCGGGAGCTAGCGTAGATATCGCAAGCCGCAGAGTCGACGACTTGCGAAGCTCCTCGAACCGGTCGAGCACGCTTGACTTACCCGTGCCGTATCGGCCGCTTAGAGCAATATTGCGGTTGTGGGTATCACCGACCGCAGCTTCCAATCGCGTTACATAGCTCGCGTGTTGGTCCTCGTCGTAGTGGGAAGCGAGTGACTTGAGCTTCGCTGAAGATGCAGGCGCGTTGCGGACGACTTGAGCCGCGTCGTTTTCAGCGCTATCAGAAACGGCATCTTTGCTTGGGCGCTCTCTCAAGGTATGACTCCCACTACGTTTCCTTCCAGCCACGGAGCTAGCGTGAGCTGGTGCGTGGCATCGCCCGGCCAGAGCATTTGCGCATTTCATGCAGGCAATGCATGACCCGGTAATCGGCTTGCATTGCGAGATGCTAGTGGCAGGCTGTGACAAACCTGGTGCGACGCACGGCGTGAACCTCGCCCGCAAGGCGAATCACGGGGAGCGCATTGAGCCGATCTGTCTCCGCAGCACGGAGGACGAGGCGTGCACGGATCGCCGTCGTGGCCATAAGTTGCCAGAGCAGGCGCCGACCAAGGCTGCAGGGAGGTGCTTAACGTCGCGCACTACTTTAGGCGCGCATCGGCCACTGGCTGAATCTCGTGCGGATGCGCCCAGCCTGGTGGCTACACCGTCCGACGGACGCGACAATCTCCGATGACCACAGATCTGACGACAACGCCGACGACAGTCGCCCGCCCAACCACGCCAGCTACACTGCATTCCGTCAGCGAAACTGCCTGTTCACGGGACATGCCCGGTCCTGGCAGTGTGGGGGTCAGGGGTTCGAATCCCCTTAGCTCCACCCATATAATTCGTGAAGTCACCGCATCTGCGGCGCAGTAGGAAGACCCAGACGGCAGAGAGCGCGGGTTCAGCGCTACAGCGGTGCCGCGGCTCGCTATCGCTCGGGGCCTGCGGCGACGATTTGAGCGGCGACGTTGACCAGTTTGGTGTTGCTGTCCTGAGACAGCTTGACCATCATCTCGAACGCTCGGACTGCATCGATGGTGAACCGTTCCATCAGCATGCCTTTGGCCTGTCCGATCGCGTCCCGGCTGGCCAACGCGGAGCGGAACTGCGCCTCGCGGTCATGTGCGACAAGCGCCAGTGCTGCATGGGTGGCCAGCATGACAGCCGCTGCTTGGCTGTCTGGTTCGAATGCGTTGGGGGAGTTGCTGAACAGGTTCAAAGAGGCGCGGCAGCTCGGGCGCCCTTGGTGGGTGTAGAGCTGGAGCGACATCACGCTGCGTGCACCGGCGGCTGCGGCGGCGGCCGAGTAGTCAGGCCAGCGCTTCTCGTCACTGAGATCGTGACTGAGCACCAGCGTCTCGCCCACGGCGGCGTCGATACACGGGCCGTAGCCAAGGCGGTGCTGCAATTGGCTCATGTCGCTGGCCAGCGCTGAGGTCGATCCAGCGGAGCGGTAGGCGCCGTCCTCGTCGATCAGAAGGACGTCAACGCTGTCCACACCGTCGATCGTTGTCAGTGCAGCGGTGGTGATCGATTCCAGGGTGGCGTCAACGCTGCGAGGATTGGCGAACTCGCGCACGACTTTTTCCATAGAAGCGCGCACTGCAGCGACAATATTCTGATCGTCGTCCACGCCGACCTCTCCGTTCACAGACCGGTTCCTGCCAAAGGCTTCTTGCCTGGTGGCGGTGCGGCGTACAGCGTCTCACGGTCGCGCATGGCTGAATCTATCGAGACCTCACCAGTCAATTCGTCTGAACTTCGCGGCCTGATGCGTCCAGCTTCTCGACCGGTCGAGCGACCGCCGTCCTGCTGCGATCGGTGCCCGTAGGCAACGTGGGTCAACCGTGACTCCTGTGGGTAGTAACAGCAGGGCGGAGCTCCCCGACTGCGAACTGATGTTGAGCCAGCAGCATCGATTGACTGTGCGCTGGTCGGGGAGTTCCGCGCCATCACAGATCCTAATGAACTTTTTGTTCAGTAGGCGTGGAATGTGACCGGCGATCATTTCCATAGCCCTCAGCGCACACCCAGCTCGCGTAGACCGACCTTGCGGGCGGGGGAACACCAGCACGACGTTCTCCTGCTGCTGTCAGCCCAGAAACCAGCCGCGACAACCGAACTCGCACGATGTCCGACTGGGTCGGCTTCATGTCGAGCGTCACCCGAACATGGACCCGGCCACGCTGTGAGTCGACCACAAAGCGGCCTGAAGGGCCCGGTCGATGAGGCACGGTGTCAGGTGGCGGTCTTGTTTCTGCGAGACATGAGCCCTGTCACCGCAGCGCCGGCCGCGGCGATCAATCCCAGCCCGGCACACGTCGATGCCCAGAGCCGTCGATCTTCGAGGTTCATGTCGCACAGTCGGGTGAAGTTGGCGTCGCTCACCACTTCGCCGAGTACCGGAACGTTCGCGGGGCTGGCGTCGTCGTTGGCGCGGGCGGCAGACAGATCGGGAGCAACGGCACTGCCGCAAGCGATGACGGTCCCGTTCGCGGCGGCCGACACGGGTGCGAACAACCCGACGACCCCGACCAGAAGAGCCACGACACCCAACCCTGCAATTACCAGTCGCAATTTCATGGGCATCGTCGTACCCGGCATGACACCGTTCATACGGGGCGTTGACACGCTGGAATGTAGGTCTGCGCGACGTATGAGCTTGTGATGTCGGGGTACTTCGCCGCATGGACACTCTCAAGGCATCTCGAACAGCCCCCTTGTCAGGGCGGCGAGCACTGGGGTTGGCGGCGGCGGCGTTGGTGGCGAGCGGATGTTCCACGGGCTATGAAGCACTCGGAACCCGGACCGCACACGTGATGGTCAACGGTGTGGAGATTTCTGATCAACTGCGCGTCACGTGTGAGCAGGTGCAGTGGGTCTGGTTCATCGACAGCATTCAGGAATCACCCGGCTTCACCGCCCAGGTTCGCACCGGCGCCGACGTAGATGCCCGGCTGGTTCGGATCGAGAACCTCGGTGGGTTCACCGGTAGCGCCTGGAACGCCACCGTGAGGGCTCCTTCCACGCCTCCCGCCGTCGAAGCCGACGCGAAAGTCGTGCGCGGGACGTTCGAAATCTCGGGAGCGGCGATGGGGTTCTATCAGGACGATCCCGCTGAGATCTCCACCGCCACCTTTGAGATCCGCACTGACTGCTGAGCAACACCGGGATTGGTCCGGGGGCCGTCACTGCTTCTGGAGCGGGCACGCTTCCACCGGCACGGGTAGTGTCACGTCGCCTGCCCGCTCGAAGTGAAACGTGACGTCGGTGCTCGTGGCAGGCGCCAGGTCGGGGGCCAAACGGTCCAACTCCACCGGCGGGCGGTTGGCGTCTCCGGCGTTCAGTTCCGCATTCGGCTCACCGAAGCTGACGGTGGACTCGGGTGGGATCGCGGCGTCGGCGGTGACGCGTGCCGGTGCGGCCGCATCTGTTGACAGGCCGAGCAGGCGTTCGTTCTCGGTCGGACTGTTGTTCGTGACGGTGAACCTCATCGCGCCGCCGGCGTCAACCTGCATCGCGCAATTTCCCGGCTCATAGGACGGCACGATGAAGGCGTTCTCCACCGACGTGTCGTCGGTGGCCGATCCCGACCCGCGATTGGACGAACGCGGGACCGACTCCTCACTGCATCCGACGAGCACCGTCATCAGGGTGGCGGTGAGCCCCGCCAGCGCAGAACGGCCCAACCTCGACGCCCTTGAGCGCATCATCTCTTCCTTCCCTTTGCGAAACACGGTCGCTGATATTGCGTGAGACGAGTTCCCCATCAGGGCGCGGTGATACCCGGGGGAGTCGGTAAGTCACACAGGCTGCGCGTTCCTACTGCGGTGAACTAAGAGCGCTCTGAGGGCAGTGTTCAGATCCTGTGAGCGTTTTAATCCGGCGGTGTCCAAACACTCAGTCTTGATTGCGATTTCGCAACGATCGCACCTGAGACCGTTTTCTGAAACGCGTCCGGGTAGGCGATGCGTAGACCACAGAAGAGCAGAACCGCATCCGTACCCAGGGGCCGCCATGACCACCGCCGAACGCATCGCCACGAGAGGCCGTACCGAACAACCTGCCGAATACGAAACCGCTCGACCGGACTGGTCGCACATCGAGAAGCAGCTCAAGGCGATGGCGGAATGCAGCGACCCCGAGGAGTGCCGACGACGCCGGCACATGATCGTCACAGAATGCCTGCCGCTCGCCGATCACATCGCCCACCGCTTCTTCGGTCGGGGCGAACCGTCTGAGGACCTGATACAGGTCGCCCGGATGGGTCTGGTCAAAAGCGTCGATCGGTACGTTCCCGGCAGAGGTCCGTTCACGGCCTTCGCAGTGCCCACGATCCGCGGTGAGGTGCGGCGATACTTCCGCGACAGCACCTGGACGATGCGGGTACCGCGCCGAGTGCAGGAAACGCAACTGAGAATGCGCCGCACGGTGGACGACTTGTCTCAGCGCCTCAGCCGGGCTCCGACAGATGTCGAGGTGGCGCGAGAACTCGGCGTCGATGATGATGAAGTCGCGCAATGTCATTCGGCGCACTCGGCCTATCGCCCCGTGTCGCTGGATGCGCGCCGAGGTGAGGGCGCAGACGGCGGTACGAGCATCGGAGAGTCCTGCGGAGCGAATGATCCGAGGTTCGACTCGGTGGAGGATCTGCTCGTGCTCGGCGAGGTCATCTCGGAGCTGGATCCACGACGGCGCGCCATTCTGAACATGCGCTTTTTCGACCGTTTGACGCAGCGAGAAATCGCTGCGCGCCTGAACATCTCGCAGGTGCAGGTTTCTCGGCTCCTCAGCGGGACGTTGACTCGCCTGCGCCAACGGATATGTACCGATGTGCCTGTTGTGTTGTGCGTCGTGGCACCCCTCGCCGGAGCCGGAATCTGGTGAGGTTCACCGACGAAAGTGATTGACCGACATGTGGTTTGATTCCTGGTCTGACATCCTCAGGGTGGTTTCGGTCGGGTCGGCGGCATACGTGGCCGTGATCGCCATCCTTCGCCTCACGGGCAAACGCACGTTGGCGAAACTCAACGCATTCGACTTGGTGGTGACCGTCGCAGTCGGATCCACCTTGGCCACGATCCTGCTCAACTCCGACGTGTCATTCGCAGAAGGTGTTGCGGCCCTCGCGCTACTGGCCGCCCTCCAACTGGTGGCCGCGACCATGTCATCGCGCCTCGGGGTCGGCCGCTCCGTCCTGACTGCGCGGCCAACTCTGCTCGTGGTGGAGGGACGCCTTCTCGACGACGCGATGAAAGCCCAGAGGGTGAGCCCTGACGAGATTCGGCAAGCGATCCGGTCCTCCGGGCACGGTGATGTCAGCCGAATCGCTGCGGTGACACTGGAATCTGACGGCTCGCTGAGCGTGATCGCCAATGACAAGATCGGAGATCGGTCGGCGCTGACCGGAGTGCAGAACACGGCAGCGGCGACTGATGCACAAGGAAAGTAAACGGGATCAAAGCCTTCGGTACCGGACCGCTGCGGGCTAAGCCGCGCCCCAGCGCCGTTCCAACGCGTCTCCGACATGGCCGGCGAGTTCGTCGAGCCGGTGGCGGTCGACGTCGACGAAATCCTGGCCGGCGACAGTCGTTCTCAATCGTTCCAGCTGATCGACGATGGCTTGCCGGTGTGCCGGAAGAACCACCGACCACGCCACTTCTCGCAACAACGAAAGCAACCGGCCCATCACCTCCGGGTCGTTCGCGCCGTATCGCTGTGGCTGGCCACAGACCAGATCCAGCAGGTCGGGCCAATCCGGTCGGGCGATCACCACCCGAAGTGCGTCGTCATCGTCGCGGAGATGTCGGTGCCCCAGGCGGTAGCGCGCGAGCTTGCAGAGGGTTGCGCTGCACGAATTGAGGCCGTGCACGGCCGTCGTCGGGTCGTTGATGCCGGGGCTCAGTGCACGGATCACCACATCTGTGATCTGGCGCAGTCCATAGCCGATGTCTTGGGTCGCAGTGCGCTCGATCCCGATACGCAAGGCGGCGGGCACGCGCTCGCGTAACCGTGACAGACGCGCCTCGGGCAGTGGAACGCCCGCCGCGTCGGCCGACCAGCACAGCGCCACCGGCACACCTGCCACGATGTCCGACCCGACCGCGCGATCGATCCAGACGACCGCGTCTGCGTCGACGGCCGCTGCCAGCAGCTTCTGCTCGTCGACCTCGACGAGGAAGCCCGACGACCGGGCGGTGATCACCGCCGCCTCTCCGGGCGGTGACGGGGTGAAGTGGTGGTCGGGGGTGTCGTCGAGCAGATCGAGCATGCGGTCGGCGGTGTCCTCGATGTCCGAGGACACGTGCCTGAGCATGGTCTCGATCCGAATCTGGCGGACCAGATGCCCGAGGAACAGGACCAGGGCCAGCACACTGGCCATGGCCAGTAGATAGGCCACTGTTACCGCGATCTGTGGGACGAACTCAGCCCCGGCGTCGTCGCTGCGGACGGTACGCAAGACCGTGAGGGCGTAGACGAACGTGCCGAGAAACACCGCCAGGGTTCGTTGCACGAATCGGTCCGCGGCGAACGTGCGCAGAAGTCGGGGCGTGTACTGACTGCTCGCCAGCTGCAGCGTCACGACGGTCAGAGAGAAGGTCAGCGATGTCACGGTGATCAGTGATGTCGCGATCGCGGCGAGGACTTCCCGCGCCGCGTCGGCTCCACCGCCGAACAAGTAGGCCGACAAAGGCCGGGGCATGTGTGCGTCGAGGGCGCTGTCGAGTTCGGGAATGGCCACACCGGCGACGATCGCGATTACGACCCCGAGCGCGGGAACCGGCCACAGGCGGCTGCGCCAGGCGTCGACGAAGACCGTGCGGCGCCGTCGAATGGCTTCTCGGATCCCGCCTCTGCCGCCGGCGCGATCCTTGCGGGGGCTCAGCACAGGCCGGGCGCGACGTTGTCCCACTCGTCCATCACGTCTCCTCGCATGCTCAGCCGACGGTCCACCCTGTACGGCTCGCAGAAGTACCCAGAGTCAGAACGTGCTATACGTATCTCTTTTGTTGTGCGCCCGCGATCTTCGTTGCTTTTCGGCGACCTGGCTCCTCACCACCGGCGCCCCGGGGAAGAATCGAAAGCGCTGTTGTCCAATTCAATACGAGCAGGAAGTGCGCAGGGACCGCGACTCCTACCGACGTCGGCGGGATTCCAGGGGGTGCAGTTGAACGCGACCAAGCTCGTCCACTGACAACTCGACGACCACGTCACGCACTTTCGAACGTGAGTGTTGCGTCCGGCGATTGGGCCCTTAAGCTGGGACGATGCGCACCGAGTTTCACGAACAGCTGGACTCGCTGATCGAAACGTTGAGCCAGATGTGCGGCCTGGCGGGATTGGCCATGGAACGCGCAACGCAGGGCCTCCTGCAAGCGGATCTCGTCATGGCCGAACAGGTCATCACCGACCATGAACACCTCACCCGGATGCAGGCTGCGGCTGAACAGGCGGCGTTCATCCTTCTGGCGCGACAGGCGCCGGTCGCCGGTGACCTGCGCATCGTGGTCGGTTCCATGCAGAACGTGGCCGACGCGGAACGTATGGGAGGCCTCGCACTTCACGTCGCCAAGATCGCCCGCCGGCGTCACCCCGTCCATGCGGTGCCCGAGGAGGTCAACGGATATTTCGCCGAGATGGGTCGTATTGCGGTCGAATTGGGAAACAGCGCCAAGGATGTCGTGATCTCACGCGATCCCGAGGAGGCCGCGAAGATACGGCGCGACGACGACGCGATGGATGAGCTGCACCGCCATCTGTTCACCGTGCTGATGGACAAGAAGTGGGTCCATGGAGTGGCGTCAGCTGTGGACATCACCCTTTTGGGGCGGTTCTACGAACGGTTCGCCGACCACGCCGTGGAGATCGGACGACGCGTCATCTTCGAGGCGACGGGCCGATCTTCCCCGCAGTGAGTCGCTAGCTGAGGCGGGTGACCACTCCACGATCGCCGTCGACCCGCACCCGATCGCCCGTACGAAATACCTGCGTTCCGACTAGAGTGTTGACCACACAGGGCAGGCCGTACTCGCGCGCCACCACGGCACCGTGGGAGACCGAGCTGCCGATATCGGTGACCAGAGCTGCGATGACGGTGAAGTACGGCGTCCACCCGACATCGGTGACCGGTGCGACGAGGATCTCTCCCGGCTGGACGTCCCGCGCGTCGTGAACCGACTTCGCCACGCGCACAACGCCTTCGACCGAACCGCGGCCCGCTGGACGTCCGAGGACGGAGTCGGCGTCGGTCACGCGCGGTGGCGCCGTCTCCGGTGTGGGTCGGCCCACCGACACGTCGTTGAATTCGAGTGCATCCTGGAACGCGAGCGCCTGTCGCCGCGCCAACGCCTTCTGTACGAGCTCGCTGATGTCGCCGTCGGAGACGACGTCTCGAAGTTCGTCGCGGTCGAAGAAGAACACCAGATCGGCATCGGGCAGCCGGCTGGTTCGGGCGAGCACCTCACCAAGGTGGCGATAGCCGCGCTTGAGGGAATGCGCCATGAGCGCCATTTTGGCCTTGGTCTCTTCACGCCCGCGGGCGCCGCCCTGCGCGAGGCGGGCGAGGATGGTGATGGCTCGGGGCGTGGTCTCGCTGTCCGTTCGGTGGACGGGATGGGGTGCGGATCCGACGGTGTCGCGTGTCGCGCGGAGCATGACCTGCATCATGGACCCCAGGCCGGCGGGGTCGTCTGCCCAGGACGGGTCGCGCATGCACAGCTCGCGGTAACCGCGGTGGCCGTGGCGATGCAGAAATTCCCGCAGCGCCGTTCCGCTGCGACTGTCGGCGCGCTGCAGGTGGACTATGGCCGCTTCCGGTGGGTCGGCCAGGAAACGGTCGCATGCTTCGCGGTCGTCGGCGAGGGTTTTCACCACGGCCTGGAGGTGGTCGAGCATCATGGCGCTCTCCACGTCGCTCGCTCCTGCCATCAACCGCATGGCATCGGCGCGCCCATCCTCTTCGGTACGCCCCGACTTGACCGCCTGCTTGATGAGCGTGCTTTCCAGAATATTGGCCGCCACCGCGGCGCGCGACGACGAGCGCACATGGACCAGCGTCACGTCGCAGTACAGATCCACCCCGGATTCCAGCTGCCGCAACACCAATCGTGGGTCGTCACTGTGCGGAACCGGGAAGTCCGCGATCCTGCTGTCGAGCCGCCGGATCGCCGGACCGACCGACAGCGAATACGACACCAGCCGGACGGTGTTGACGAGCTTGCGCGTAAAAGGTTGTGGAGGTTCGGGTTTCAATTCTTCGACCACGCGGCCGCAGATGGACATCGAGAACTGCTCACGGCTGTTCCCGAGAATTCCCGCGCTCAGGGCCGTCCCCTCGGTCATGTTCAGAAACATGTGACCGTAGAAGTAGCCCACCTGCAGCCAGGGTTTCTCGTAGCGCGGCTGCGCCCGTGCCACCACCTGGGTCATCTGCATCGCATAGTCGATGGCGTATCCCGACACCGAGGCGGTCAAGGGGCAGAACGCCCCCGGCATCATCTCGCCGATGTTGCAGCGGGTGTAGACGTGATCGGCCCCGGCCAACGGCGAATCCATCTCGTTGAGATCGCCGGGCAAGGTGGTGATGGGTCGCGCCTGCAGCCACCACAGCGTGCCGGCGCGGTCGATGGCCCACTCCAGATCCATCGGCTTGCCCCAGTGTCGGGCGGCCCTCAGGGCGCCGGCGCGGATCTCGGCGACCTCGTCGTCCGACAACACCGGAGAGGAATTGCAGTCGACGATTACGGCGGCACCGGAGGAGTCGAGCACGAGATGGTCGGGGGAGGCCGAGCCGTCCACAAGCGCTTCGCCCAACCCGGCGATGGCGTCGATGACCACCAGGTCGCGCCGCCCCGTCGCGGGATCCGCAGTGAACACGACCCCTGCGGCACGTGCGTCCACCATCTGCTGGACGACGAGATGCATGGCGGCCGTGGCTTCTCCGCTGTAGGACGACGCGCGCTCCGAGCTCACCGATCCGACGCAACGTCGCACAGCTGCGGCGAAGTTGTCGACGGAGTCGACCCCCAGTACGGTGTCGTATTGCCCGGCAAAGGATTGGTCGTCACCGTCTTCGCCGACCGCCGACGAGCGCACGGCGACGGGTGTCATGCCGCGCGAGGCCATCCCGGAGTATCTGACGAGTGCATCGTCGAGCGCGCCGTGCCCGCCGGCGTCAGCGATGACGAAGCCCGCCGGAACGGAAAATCCCATCCGGTGCAGTTCGGCCAGGCCGGCGGCTTTGCCGCCGTAGCGCTGGTCGGTGATGTCGTCGAAATCTATTGTCTGTGAGGTCATGTCGCGATCGATGTTCTGCTAGTCGGCTACGTCGGTCCAGTCGCGGAATCCCGACGGGAGGTGCGGCCCTATCACTGCGTGCTCGAACAGTCCCGCCCCCTGGCGGGTGGTCCCGTCGGATTCGGTGCACACCGCTTCACCGACGTGGTCGATGAGGCTGAACGGTGCGCGGGCCATCACGGCCGGATCGGTGAGGTCGAAGTCGACCCGCTCGGTGAATGGACCGCCCTTCCACGTACCGTGCGCCCACGAGGTGTCACCGCCGTAGCCCGAACCGAAAGCGATGGGGGCGAACAGTTTCGACGTGACATCCAGTTGGATCCGGTCGCCGGCCCGGTTCATGAATTCGACGTGCGCGCCGTGGGGGATCCGAGTTCCTGGCGTGTAGTGGATGGTGGCGCGCACTCCGTCGAGCTGTTCGACTCTGCCGTCTCTCCACCGCCGCGTGCAGTCGTAGAGACTACGGCGGCCGTCGGGGTCCTCCTGAAGGATGAGGAAAAGCTGGTAATCGTCGAAGGCCAAGGGCAGGTACAGCCACCACATGCCTTGGAAAGCGGCGTCGGGGCGACCCGCAGGCTCCGGTTCGCCGATCGGACGAATGCCCCACGATCGATCACGGGCGCCGACGTTCCCGGCGGGTTCGACCGTCATCCGGTCGCCGTCCACCTCGATCCACCCCTCCCAGTTGCCGACCTGCGCGAATCTGCACGCCTGCAGCGTCACTCGCCGTTCGGTCAGCATCTCGTGCGGGTGTTCTAGTGCGGCCGGGAACAGCCCGCGCCACATGAGATCCGCCGAAATCCCCTCCGTCTCAGCCACGGTCAGATGGAGCTGCTGCAGCGGTTCGACGACGTCGAGTCGGTAGCCGTTGACGTTCTGGTGCAGACGGTCCTCGTCGATCGCGTCGCTGAAGTGCACGGCAGTCTGGGTGTCGCCTCGGCGGACGAGGAAATACGCGTCCTTCACGCCGAGGCGGGGGTAGTAACCGATGCCGGTCAACGCCATGAAGGCGCCGCCCCGATCGAGCACGTTGAAGTACGACCGATCGTAGAAGTTCCGATCCGAGGTGGCAGGGGAGGCGACAGGTGACGCGACCTGATGAATCGGATACTCGTCGAGCGGGCTGAGATTCATGAGCCTCCCTCAAATACGATACGAACTGTATCGGAATACACTCGGAACATGACAGCAGATCGGACCGAGGATGGCAAGATGCGCGCCCGGGCTGGCGCGGGTCGTCCTCGCGACGGGCGCATCGACGCCGCCATCGTCGCGGCCACTCGCGAATTGATCCTGGAGACGGGGTATCCGGCGTTGTCGCTGTCGGCGATCGCGGCGCGTGCCGGTACCACCACGGCGGCCGTCTATCGGCGATGGTCGGGCAAGGTGCACCTCGTCCACGAAGCGGTGTTGTCGGACGAAGAGATGCCCGAGCTCACGACCTCCGGCGATGTCCGCCAGGACATCAGGGCCATGGTGGAGTCGATTCGGACCATGTTCGACAGACCGGAGGTGCGGGTGGCACTGCCCGGCTTGATCGCGGACACGATCGCCGATCCCGAGCTGCACAGCATGATGATCAGCCGCCTGAGCCGCAATCTTGGTGCGTTCGAGACGCGATTCGGCCAACAGCGCCGCGGCGGCGACGAGCTACCGCTGCTTGCCGAAGTCGTCGCGGGCAGCGCCATCTTCCGCATTCTGGTCCGACAAGACGCTGCTCTCGACGACGCGTGGGTGGACGCGATGACCGACATGATCGCCGAGCCCTGGGCGCTCGGTCCTCAACGCCGACAGGGCGCAACGGCTACTGACGAGCGCGACGCGCCAGCCGGGCCGGGTCGTGGATGATCGTCGTCTTGCCGGCCTGCTCGATCCAGCCGCGCTGGGAGAACTCCGAGAGCGCCTTGTTGATGGTCTCCCGGGACGAGCCGGCGAGCTGGGCGATCTCTTCCTGCGTGAGACCGTGCTCCACCCTCAGCGACGCACCCTGCTGGGTGCCGAACCTGCGCGCGAGATCGAGAAGCTGCTTGGCGACGCGGCCGGGCACGTCGGTGAAGATCAGATCGCACAGCGCGTCGTTGGTGCGACGCAGTCGGCGGGCCAGCACCCGGAGAAGTTGTTCGGCGATCTCGGGGCGTTCGGCGATCCAGAATCGCAGCGCGTCGCGGTCCATCGTCACGGTCTGAAGCGCCGACAGCGCGGTGACCGTCGACGTCCTCGGTCCCGGATCGAAGATCGCGAGCTCTCCGAACATGTCGGCGGGTCCCATCAGTGTCAGAAGGTTCTCGCGCCCGTCGGGTGCGGTGCAGCCGACCTTCACGGTGCCCGCCGTGATGATGTAAAGGCGATCGCCCAGTTCTCCTTCGGAGAACACCTTGTGTCCGCGGCGGAAGGAGATCTCCTGCAGCTGACTGGACAATGCGGCCACCGCCGCCGGGTCCACGCCCTGAAAAATGGCGGCGCGCGTCAGTACGTCGTTCACACTGCCCTTTCCGGCTCACGCGCTTGATCCACGCCGTCTCGGGCCATGCCTTACACGATCAAGAGCAACCGTAAAGTATCAGCTACTCACCGGCCGCGCGAGCGCGCCGGACGTCGCTCGGGCGCACGCTGGCCTCGAAGTTCTTGAGCCCCCAGCCGTCCGACACGGCGAAGGCCACCCGCTTGGGCTGACCGAACAGCGTTGTCCTCACCACGGTGCCCTCCGCGCCTGCCGGTACCACCGGCACGTCGAAGTCCTCGATCGTACGTTGCGCGGTTACTCTGTCTCCCCTGTGATAGCGCGTCACTTCCAGCCCCCCTGGATTGATGTTTCGAGCACGAGACCGTGACGGATGTGCCCGTGTCTTCATCGTGGCCCCGACTCTTGATGGAGTGCAACCGAATAATGGCAGCGAACGGCCGCACCGATCGAGAACGGCTGCGACTCAGCGATTGTCGGTGATGCCCAGGCTCGCGCACAGCGACAGGAAGGCGACGGCGAACGGGTTCTCCGAGGTGGCACGCCGCAATTCGGACCACTCGAGTTGCTCGCGCACAGCGCGCACAAGTGGCAACAGTTTGGCGAAATCGCAGTGATGCTCGTGGAGCGCGCGCAGCTTCTGCGTCAGGATCTCCGTCGGAGACAGCACCGGCATGGCGAGGGCAAGCACATCCTCGGTCCGAGCCCGCTCGATCAGCGACGCATCGACCGGCACCCGGTTGATGCGGTGCAGTACATCGACCAGCACGGGGCCGTCGACCGACAGCGCAGCCTTGAACAGCCATTCCTCGGGAGGGCGGCGGATGTCGAAACCTGCTTTCGAGAGAGTGGCCGCCGCAGCTTCGACGTCCTGCTCGGCTACCACGAAATCGACGTCGTGATCGGGTTCAGGGGCACCGTGCACCCACAGCGCATAGCTGCCGGCCAGCGCGAACGGCGGACCGTCGGCATTGAGCGCCGACGCGGCACGCTTCAGCGCCTCGCGCAGATCTTCGTGGGACACATCGCACCGCCGTTGGTTTCTGTCGCAGGGTGGGTAGTGGGGTACCCATGAAGTTGGTGACCTTCAACATCCTTCACGGCCGCACGCCGGGCGACGGGGTTGATCTGGACCGCTTCGTCGACTGCGTCAGGAAACTGGACGCCGACATCCTCGCGCTGCAGGAAGTCGACTCCATTCAGGCCAGGTCCGGATTGGCGGATCTGACCGCGCTCGCCGCGGAGGCGATGGGGGCGCGCAGTCACCGGTTCGTCGCGGCCATCGCAGGTACCCCCGGTGCCACGTGGATGGCGGCGACGGGGGAGGAGCAGCCGGGGACGGCCGGCTACGGCGTCGCGTTGCTGTCCCGCTATCCCGCGTTGAACTGGCAGGTGTTGCGCCTACCGAGGATCCCGTTCCGCTTTCCGCTGTATTTGCGCGAGCCGGGAAAGGTCATCGTCGTCAACGAAGAACCGAGGGCCGCCGTGATCGGTCATTTCGACACACCGCTCGGCGCGATGACGGTGGTCAACACGCACCTGTCCTTCGTGCCGGCGTGGAATCGCTTTCAACTGCACAGGTTGATGCGCGACGTTCGCGGCCTCCCGGCGCCGCGCATCCTCACCGGGGACCTCAACATGTCCGCCGGGCCTGCGCGCCGATGGTCGCGGCTCCGACAGCTCGCCTCGGCGCCGACGTTCCCTGCGGACAGGCCCAGTCGACAGCTCGACCACGTGCTCACCGACGATCCGACCCTGACCGCGTATGCCTGCGAGACTCCGGCGTTGCCCGTCTCCGATCACCGGCCGCTGGCGGTGCAGCTGCGGCGGTCGGAGCCTAGGTGAGGAATCGAGATGTGTACGGCGCGAAGCGCTCTCGTAGCTCGTCGGCATCGAGCCCGAACATGGCCGCGGACGTGTGGACCCTTCCGTGCCTGCCCCGACGGTGGCTCTGCAGATATTCCGTGATGGCGGATCGTGCCGCGTCGTCGAACGTCTCGCCGGTGATCTGGTAGACAGACGCGGCAACGCCGAGTTCGTCGGCCATGAAATCGTCGAACCGGACATCGATGGACCGCTCGGAGGCGACGGTGTCGCGGTCGCGGACGACGGCGCCGAGAAGTTTCTCCAGCCGATCGATCCACGCCGCGGCCACCGTCGGGACGTCGACCTTGTCGCGATGCATCCGCTCGGAGTAGGCGACCATCGCAACCATCGACAGCGCCACGGGGATGGGGTCTCGGTGTGTGAACACCACGGTGGCAGCGGGCATCACCTCGTTCAGGACCCTGATCTGTCCGAGGTGTTGCGGTGACTTGAGCACCCACCGGCCGCCTCCGCGGAGAAACTGCAGCGCCTTGAGCTGGGTGACCATATAGCGGTACGTGGACGTCTGATCCCGGTTCCAGTAGTAGTCGGTCCAGCGCGGAACATGTGCCAACGTCTCCATCAACATCGTCGAGAAGTCATTGGCCAGCAGCTGAATCTCTTCGTGCACATGGTCGGTGGTCATCTCGTGCATCAGCGCGAAGTGCGGCATCAGCAGATCCATGGTCTGCACTGCGATGTCCATTCGCCCGATCCTCGGGTCCGGCTCGATGCCGGCCTCTGCGGGTAGCGGGAACGGTTCCACGCTCTCCCAGTAGGGCAGGCTGCGGAAGGTCGGCGCCGCCGCGAGCAGGTTGTGCAGATGGGTGGTGCCCGAACGGGGAAGGCCTGCGATGACGACCGGCGGGACGAGCTCGACATCCTCGATCTCGGGGTGGCGCCGCAACAGGTCGGTCAGAAGTAGACGGTTCTTCAGCCATTGGACGAGCTGAGCATGGAAGTTCACGATGCCCGGGCCGTGCATGTCGATCTCGCGAAGCTCGGCCAGGTAGCGGTCGAGCCGTTCGCGATAGTCGTCGGGACCGAAGTCGCTCAGGCCGGTCGCCTCGGCGGCTCGCGTGTGGAGCACGTCGGAATCCAGCGGGCAGTCGCCGACGAGCGAGGCCATCATCTCCCGAAGTTGTTGTGCCTCATCGCTGTACCGCGGCTCGGAAAGGTCGTCGAGGTAGATCAGCCCATCTGTGGTCTCCGTCACACCGAGTTATGTTACTCTCAGTATCGTAATGACGACAGACATTGGACGGCCCAGAAACAGGGCGATCGACGATGCGGTGCTGCGGGCGACGGTCGCACTTCTGGGCGAGTCCTCGTATACCGAACTGTCCTTGGATGTGGTCGCCGCGAGGGCCGGCACCAGCAAGCCCGCAATCTATCGGCGGTGGCGCGGCAAGGCACATCTGGTGCACGAGGCCGTTTTCCCGATCGATGCGACCACGACCATCCCTGCCACCGGATCATTGGACGGGGACGTGCGCGAGATGATCACGCGCACGCTGTCGGTGCTCAGCACGCCGGCGGCGCGCGCCGCGCTGCCTGGGCTCATCGGAGAAATGGCGTCGGATCCGACGCTGCACGACGCGCTGTTGGAGCGCTTCGGCGACATCCTCGTGCGCGGGCTCAACGACTATCTCGAAGCTGCGATCGGGCGGGGCGCCGTGCGCCACGACGTCACCGCCGCTGAGCTTGCCGAAGCGATTGCCGGAATGACATTGCTGGCGCTGATCACTCGCGGTGCGACCGTCGACGACGAGTGGATCGACCGAACCGCGAAGCTCATCACGAAAGGAATCAGCGCATGACCACCCACGAGGCCACCGACGCGTGGCGGGAACTGCTCGACACGTTGCGCGGGCTCGACGAGTCCTTCATGACGGGTCCCAAGGCGGTCACCGATGACCGCCATATCGCCGATGGCTACCGGATGATCGCGACCACGCTGGGCGTCGCGCTCGACACGTACCTGTTCGCCGATCCCGGCCGTCCACGCTGGCTTGAGGTCAATTCGCCCTTCCGGCCGGACCGCCGCTGGGGTGGTGACAACACCGATGCCATCTACTACATGTGCCCGGTGGACCCGGCCCGTCGCTATCGGATCACCGGGAATCGCGGTGACAGCGTGTACTTTTCGGTGACCGCCTACAACGAGCCGTCGCCGGGTGCCTGGTCGGACAGGATCGTGGCGATCCTGCGTGACGACGACCTCGACATCGACAAGGACGGTAACTTCGCCTTCGAGTTCGGGCCGGAACCGGACGCCGCGATGTTGATGACGCGCGACTACCAGGCCGACCCGCTGGTGGGTCGCCCCGTCACGTGGACCATCGAGGCGCTCGAACCGCCGGAACCGTTCCGGCACGGCGAGGCCGAGACCGCGGCGGCGCTGCGCGCCGGCGCCGCGTGGTTGCGGACGATGTTCGCGATCCTGCCGCTGGCAGTCGGCGTGAAGAACACCGACGCCCACAACCTCGGTCACGAAACGACGATGTCCGCCAACGATTTCGCCGATCCGTACCAGGTTCCCGACGCCAACTTCGGCTGGTCGGCACGGGACGCCTGTTATGCCTATGGCAGTTTCGATCTCGCCGAGGACGAAGCGCTCGTGATCACCCACCGTCCGCCGGCCTGCCGGTTCTGGAACCTGGTCGTCTGGAACCAATTCATGGCGGTGCCGGGGGTGCCCGACGCGCGCAGTTCGGTGAACGGCTTCACGGCGCTGCCCAACAGCGACGGAACTGTGACGGCAGTGGTGTCGCGTGGGCTGACCCGTCATCCGAATTCGCTGACCACCTTGGACTATCCCCGGGGGAACCTTGCCTTCCGCTGGTTCCTCGCCGACGAGGTGCCGGCGCGGCCCCAGGTCACCCTCGTCAAGATCTCGGATGCGCCGACCACGCTCGCGTGACACTCAGTCACCCGCGGAAAGGACTTTGGTCCTTTCCGCGGGTGACTGCGGCCCACTGATGTCAGGTCGGGCTCGGCGCTAGCCTGAGGGTGTCAGACGGCAGACACCGCAGTCGTCGTCGGTGACCGACGAGGAGGCACCCCAGATGTCCACTCAACCAGCGCCCTTCGGCATCGTCGTCGGCGTCGACGGCTCGGCCGCGTCGCGCGTCGCGGTCGATTGGGCTGCGCGCAATGCTGCGATGCGTCGAATCCCACTGACCCTGGCGTACGTGCTGCCCAGTGCACTGATGCAGTCCTGGATCCAGGCCCCACTGCCTACCGCATTCTTTGAAGACGAAAAAGAAGAGGCGGCAAGGGTTCTCGCAGACGCAAGGAAGGTGAGCGAGGCGGCCGCAGAAGGTGTCGTGCTGGCCGTCACCGAGAAGGTGCTGTCCGGGCAACCGGTGCCCACACTGGCCGACGTGTCCAGGACCGCCGACCTGATCGTCGTCGGCAGTAGGGGACTCGGCAAGTGGGAGCGCCGCCTGCTCGGCTCGGTCAGTACCGGCCTCGTCCAGCACGCGCACTGCCCTGTGGCGGTGATCCACGATGAGGACCCGCTGATTCCGCACCCCTCCGAGGCGCCCGTCGTCGTCGGTGTCGACGGCTCGCCCGCGAGCGAGCATGCCACCGCGATCGCCTTCGACGAAGCGTCGCGTCGTGGGGTGGGTCTGATCGCGGTCCACACCTGGAGCGACGCCGGATACGAATTGCCCGATGCCGGGTGGACGGAGATCCAGCCGGAAGAGGACATGCTTCTCGCCGAGCGACTGGCGGGGTGGCAGGAACGCTATCCCGACGTGGCGGTGAAACGGGTCGTCTGCCGCGACCAGCCCGCACGGCGCCTGCTCGATGAGGCAGCCGAGGCCCAACTGTTGGTCGTGGGCAGTCACGGCCGCGGCGGTTTCGCGGGCATGCTGCTCGGCTCGGTCGGCTTGCAGGTGGTTCAGTCGGCGCGGGTGCCGGTCATCGTCGCGAGAAGGCCGACAGGCTAGCGCGTGGTCAGTCGGCCGTAACGCGTGATGTGGTGATCCGTTGAGCCGAATTCGAACTGCAACGCCGTCAACCTCTTGAAGTAGTGCCCGATGGCGAGCTCTTCTGTCATCCCCATGCCGCCGTGCAGTTGCACCGCCTGCTGGCCGACGAACTGCGCGGCCCGTCCCACCGTCGCTTTGGCCGCCGACACCGCCTGCGCCCGGGTGCTTTCGTCCTCGTCGAGTTTGAGGATTGCGAGCAGGACCGCCGCGGCTGACTGCTCGACTTCCATGTACATGTCGACCATCCGGTGCTGCAGGACCTGGAAGCTCCCGATCGGCTGACCGAACTGCTGCCGCTGCTTGCAGTACTCGACAGTGTCCGCAAGGACCTTTCGCATGCAGCCGACTGCTTCGGCGCTGATCGCTGCCGCACCTTCGTCGCGCGCGCGGGCGAGCGAGGCCCACGCGGCGCCTTCGTCCCCGAGCAACGCCGTGGCCGGAACCCGGAACCCCTCGAGCGTGATGTCCGATGCCCGTCGGTCATCGACGGTGCGGTAGTGGTGAAACTCGATATTGCTTGTGGCCGAGGCTATCTCGACGAGGAACAGCGAGATGCCCTCTGTGTCCGTCCGCTCGCCGGCAGTGCGTGCGCTGATCAGCACATGGGTTGCCAGAGGTGTCGATGCCGAGACGATCTTCTCGCCGGTCAGTAACCAGTCCCCGCCGTCGCGGACGGCCTTGGTGGTGACGTCCTGCCAGAACTCGCCGGAGGTGGCTTCGGTGGCGGCCAGTGAGACGACGGCGGTGCCGGAGACGATCCGCTCCAGCAAGGCTCCTGCGGCGTCACCACACGCGCGGCGCAGCAGTCCGGCGGCCACGACCGCGGTGTCGACATAGGGTTCGATCACGAGGGCGTGTCCGAGCGCCTCGGCGATCAGCATCATCTCGACCGCGCCGCCGCCGATGCCGCCGGCATCCTCCGGCAGGGCGGCGCCGAGGATGCCGAGTTCCTTGGCGAAGGCGTGCCAGATCTCGGGCTGCCAACCCGCCCCCGTTTTCGCTGCGGCACGGCTCTTTTCCAGCCCGTAGCGGGTCGACAGGAACCGCGTGAGGCCGTCGCGGAGCAGACTCTGTTCGTCGGTGAGCTTGAAGTCCATTTACAGTCCCAATGCGGCTTTGGCGAGGATGTTGCGCTGAATCTCGTTGCTGCCGGCGTAAATCGAGCCGGCCCTGTCGTTGAAGTACCGCAGTGGGGCGACCGCCTGCCACGGCTCGCCGCTGACGTAGTGACCCGGGGGCGGCTCGAACTCCGCGATGGGTCCACCCGGGAACGTCGCGTGCGGTTGGTAGACACGTCCGCGCGGTCCCGCCGCCTCCATCGCGAGTTCGGTGATGGCCTGGCTCAACTCGGTACCGAGGACTTTGAGCATCGACGACTTGGCGCCGGGGTTGCCCCCTTCGGCGACGACGGCCAGCACCTGATACTCGAGGATCTCCAGCACCTCGGTGCGGATGCGTACGTCGGCGAGCTTGCGCGCGAACGCGGGGTCACCGAGCAGTTTCCCGCCACCGGGGCCGGGTTGCTCATCGGCGACCGAGGCGATGTTCTCGGCCATCACTTGGAGGGCGGGCGCCACCGCTCCGCCACCACGCTCGAACTCCAGCAGATACTTGGCCACCGTCCAGCCGTCGTCGATCCGGCCGATGACATTCGCCTTCGGAACCCGCACCTCGTCGAAGAAGACCTGGTTCTGCACCTCTTCGCCCGAGGTCATCACGAGCGGCCGGATCTCGATGCCCTGGGTGGACATGTCGATGAGAATGAACGTGATGCCGCGCTGCTTCCTGTCCGAGCGGGTAGTACGGACAAGGGCGAACATCCAATTGGCCTCTCGGGCATGGGTGGTCCAGATCTTGCTGCCCGTGCAGACCAGGTCGTCACCGTCATCGCGGGCGGCCATCGTCAGTGCCGCCAGGTCCGACCCGGCCTCCGGTTCGGAGTAGCCCTGGCAGAAGAACACCTCGCCGGTCAGTATCCGCGGCAAGAAGTAGTCCTTTTGCTCGTCTGTGCCGAACTTGATGATCGCGTGGGCGACCATCCTGATCCCCATCGGCGAGAGGGAAGGGGCGCCCGCCAGCGTCGACTCGCGGCTGAAGATGTAGTGCTGCGTCAGGCTCCAGTCGCAGCCGCCATGGGTGACCGGCCACGCCGGCGCCGCCCAGCCCTGCTCGTGCAGGATTCGCTGCCACTCCATACTCGCGTCGTGGTCGGCGTAGACGCTGGTCATCAGCCGTCCGGCGCGGCGCAGCTCGGGGGTCAGTCTGTCGTCGAGGAATGTCCGCACTTCGTCGCGGAATGCAAGGTCGGTCGCCGACCATCCCAGATCCATCGACGTCTCCTTTCTGCCAGGCGATTCAGACAGAGTAAACCTAGTTAGTTAAGTGGCGGGCGAGGTGGTGCGATTACGGCCTCAGGGGACGACAGGCGTGAGACGGGTCACGTCTTGATCAGCGGGACCGGCGGATCACGTGAAGGCCGCACCCGGCCCCTGCGGTGGTAGGTTGCGACAGTTGCCACAGTCCGTGATGGCAAATCCCCTCAAAACCCATCACGGCTGTGGCAACGCGGGGCCGCATCCTGGTTTTGGCCACCTATCCGCCATGCCATAGCCTTTAGCGGCCGAACAGCTCCGGCTTCGGCTAATCCATTGCACATAGCGAGGCGAATCACCGTGTCCTGCGATCCCGACTGGGACGACGAAGTCGACGTCGTGTGCACCGACAGCGGTGTGGCCGGTCTGGCGACAGCGATCTCCGCGGTCGACGAAGACAGCGAGGTGTTCATCGCCGAACTGCAATCGAGCTCAGCGTCACTGACCACGCGTCGACGCGGGTGGTTCGCGGTGGGCGGCGACGTCGACACCGACGAGTACCTCGGTGAGCTCACGGCCGACATCGACATCACGACCCTGACTCAGCCTGACGCCGATCTGCCCGTCCGCCTCGCAGGGGAACCTCTTCCGCCCCGACGGCGGCCTATCCCCACGTTCGAGGGTTGGCGATTGCGGGAGTGGGCGTCGCGGTGCATCCCGTCTCCGACGGGTTACCTCTACACCCAGGTGACCGACTGGACGTCCGTCACCGTGGATTGCGGAGACGACGAGCTTCTCAAGGTCACCGAGATCGGCGAGACGACGCCGGACCCGGCGAGGCCGATCGGGTCGGTGCACGAATGGCTTGTCGCCGAAGCGCTTGCGCGCAATGTGTCGCCGTATCCGGTGGCGAGTTTCGACGGTCTGGTGTTCGAAGAGGGTGTCGTCGTCGGCGCGACGTTCTCAACGGGCCGCGGGTCCCGGATGATTCGGGCTCGCCACGGGGTCTTGATCTGCCGGAACACCACCGACGCAGATAGTGTCCTCGGCGGACTCGTGCCCGGCGGTACGCCGTTGCGGGTCGCGCTGGTGGGCAAGGAAGCCAGCCGCTTCGGCCGCCTCGAACTGCTGACCTCAGATGTCGAGGCGGCCGCGATGGCGCGACCGTCGTTGGGTCACGCGGGCGGCGTCACGGCTTCGAAAAGCTGACCGGGATACGGCCCTTCGCGAACAGCGACTCCATCGCCGCGCCGGCGATCGGACGCGACAGCAGGAAGCCCTGCGCCCGGTGGCAGCCGTGCCTGAGCAGGGTGAGCGCCGCGGCGTCGGTTTCCACTCCCTCGGCGACGAGCTCAAGGCCGAAGGCTTCGGCGAGCGCGATGATCGCGCGGACGATCGCGAGATCTCCTGGGTCGGAACCGAGTTCGCGCACGAATCCCTTGTCGATCTTGAGGGTGTCGACCGGCAGGGATTTCAGATGGGACAGTGCGCTGTAGCCGGTGCCGAAATCGTCGATCGCAATGCGGACACCGGCCTCCTTGAGACCGTCGAGCGTGATGCGGGTGGCCTCGATGTCGTCGACCACGACGCTCTCGGTGATCTCCAGGCAGATGGACCCGTGTTCGAGGCCGAACTCGTCCATGACGTTGGCAACGGCCTCGACGAAGCCGTCGGTGACGAGTTGCACCGGCGAGACGTTGATTCGCATGATCGCGTCCTTGGCGATGCCGCGTGCGCGCCAGCTGGCGAAATCGGCACACGCCGAACGCAATACCCAGCGACCCAGTTCCCCCGCAAGGTTGATCGACTCGGCGACACCGATGAACGAATCGGGGGAGAGCAGTCCGCGCGTGGGGTGCTGCCACCGGACGAGTGCTTCCGCGGCCAGGATGTCTCCGGTCCGCATGTCCACTTCGGGAAGGTAGTGCAGCAGCAGCGCGCCGTTCTCGATCACGTTCTGCAGATGTAGCTCGATGTCGTTGTTGAACTCGTTCTGCATCGACATGTCGTCGGTGAACACCGAGACCTTGTTGCCGCCGGAGCTTTTCGCGGCGAGCACAGCCTGGTCGGCACGCCTGAGCAGATCGGAGGTGGTGTCCCGTCCCGGGACACCCTGCGCGACACCGATGCTCACCGTGCGCGTCAGCATCTCACCGTCGATCGATACGCGCTCGCGCAGTACCGCCTGCAGTCGCTCGGCGAGTTCGACGGCCGCGTCGCCGTCCATCGGCTTGGTGGGGACGACGACGAACTCGTCCCCGCCCAGACGTGCGATCAACGTCGGGCACTCGGCGCCCCTGCGAAGGCGTTCGGCGAGTACCCGGATGAACCAGTCGCCTGCGGTGTGGCCGAGGTAGTCGTTGATGGCCTTGAGGCGGTCCAGGTCGAAGAACAGTGCCGTCACAGGTCCCGGCTGCCCTTCGGCGAGACGTTCGTCGAGGTGTGCCAACAGGGCGCGGCGGTTGTACAGACCGGTCAGGTCATCGTGTTCGGCCAGATAGCGGAGCTTGTCCTCGGCCTGCACCCGGGCTTGGGTCTGCGCGAACAGTGAGGCGATCGCTTTGAGCGCGTTGAGTTCGGCGTCTGTCCAGTCGCGATCGCCGAACTTGACGAATCCGAGTACGCCGGTGGTGAGGTCTTCGGACAGCAGCGGCACACACGCCATCGACGTGGCGGGCACGTCCCTGCCTTCGTTGATCGTCTGTTGATACTCGTCGGTGGCCGGTTCCGGCCGGAACACCACCGGTTCCTTCTGGTGCTCGGCGAGAGCGAAGACCGGATCGGCGTCTGCGAAGTAGACGACGCCCAGGGGATCGGGGTCGGGAATGCCCGGCCGTACGGGCCACTCGGCCACCAGCACCGACGCGCGGATCGCGTGATCGTTGCGTCGCAAGAAGCTCACGTCGACGTTGAAGAACTTGACGAGGTCGGCCAGGACCCCCTGGCTGACCTCAACCCATGTATGTGCCCCGACCCCCATCAGGCGCGTCGCCACCGAAGTGACCACGAGATCCAGGCTCTCGGACACTGACCTCCGTCCCGCTTCAGGTCGGTGTGGATCGACCGGGTGATTGTCGACGCCTGCTCGGCACCGACGGGTCGGGTGCGCGGCAGAGCCTGAGGATCAGGATCAGCGACTCATCCGATGCGATGTCAAACAACGTTTCGAGAGAGTATTGCAGGTCCGCGAGCTGCCGCGAGTACGACGGTGACAGCGCGTCGAGTTCCTGCGGCCGTCGGGCGTACAGGAATGCAGGTGAGATAGGTTGAACGGCTAAATTTTCTTTCTGCGCGGCGATCCACACCGCCTCCAACGCCGACCCGCCGCGCGCGTAGTCGGCGAGCGTGTCGCCACGCACCGACAACACGGCGACGCCCGCGGCGGCCGACACGGCCGAGCGGGTGGCCTCACCCAGCGCCGATCCCGCGTCCCAATCGGCGAGGTGGGCCATCACCGCCCCGCTGCGAAGGATGTCGAGGAATGCCAGGTCGGCGTCGGCGAGCTCAAGGCTTCGGACGTCGATTCCGGTGTCGGGGTCGGCGTCCCCCGGCCAGCGCAGTTCGCTGATCATCTGCGAGTGCAGCAGAGGCGTCAGGTAGCGGATGCGATCCGCCTCGGCCAGTACCGAGGCCACGCCGTCGATGTCGGTGGCTGAGGTGATCAGCCGCAGCCGGGCGCCTTCTCCCTCGGCGGCGTGTGCCAGCGACGCGACCACATCCGGGGGGATGTCCACCCGGACGCCGGCGCGACGGTTCGTCTCGCGCTGCAGCATTGCGTCGAACTGTTTCGCGAGATCGGCATCCGCGCCGGCTCTGGTGTGGACGACGGCGGTCAGCGGCGAGGATTCATCTTCTGCCCGGTACTCCACCTCGGCCGTCAACCCGTGGGCGGCGGCGGCGACCCTGGCATTGAAGGTGGCGGCGCCGACGGCGACGGCACTGCCGCGGAAGCCGATGTCCATGGCCGACGTGAGGTCTGGGTCGACCCGGATGGTCAACCTGGCGGCATCGACGTCGATCGTCCACGGCTGAGTGTTCCCACCGGAAGGAGCCCGTGCTGCCGCAGCGGCCATCGCCGCGATCGCATCGTCGGTCGGCGGCATCGTCGGCGAACCCGCGTCGCGATGGACGGGAGATTGCAGGCTGCTCGCGTCCTGCTGAGGCGACGGGTCTCGGATGTCGTCGAGGATGGCCGGCACATCGACCTTCACGCGTCCCGAGGGCAGCTCTTCTCCCAGCCCGATGCGCCGCACCGCCTCGGCCACTGTCGCGGCACCGATGGCGACCTCTGAGGACAACTGCGGCCACGTCGACAACGTCTTACCCACTTCGAGCAACGAGGCCTGCATGCGCGGTCGCAGCACCGCTGCGTCGATGACCCGCAGCACGTGGGGCACCTTGTCTTTACTGCTGAGGCTGGCCAGATGCTCGGCGTCGACATCACCGAGCAGACCGTGAAACACAGGACGCTGAGGTTCTCGGTCGAAACGTTCGACGTCGAGCAGACCGCCGCTGCTCGTGGCCATCAGTACCGGCAGCCGACGCTCCCGTGCGCCCTCCCGGATCCGCACCTTGACGTCGAGCGAATCGCATTCCTCGATCACGATGTCGAGGCCATCGAGGAATGCGTCGATCGAATCGGCGGTGATGCCCGAGGTCGCCAGATGGACGGGAAGATAGGGGTCCAGCTCGGCGATGCGCCTGGCGCACGCCACGGCCTTGTTGAGACCGAGGTCGAAGACCGAGGCAGGCACCCGGTTGAGGTTGGTCAATTCCAGGGTGTCGAAGTCGGCAAGCCGCAGTTCGCCGCAGAGCCCTTCGGCCGCCAGGGCATGGGCAATGGCGTGTCCCACACTGAGTCCCACGACGCCGACGCGCAGTGTCGCGAGCCGCGCCGATTCCTCGTCGGTGACGAGGTAGCGATTCCGGTCGAGGCGCACGCGTCGAAACACGTCTGGTCCCAGCACCCGCACGGCGGCGCGGCGCCACGGGTAGTAGGCCCAGCAAGCGGTCAGCGCCTGGCGATCGCCCTCGGGTATCCGGTCGATGAACTCGATCCCGCCGTCGTCGCGAAGTCGCGAGATCTGCGGCACATGCGCCGGATCCGCGGGATCCAGCAGCACGGCGCTGTGGGGGGAATCGTGCACATCGGCGTCGGTCATCGAGACACTGCGTCGATCACGGCAGGAGTTCTCCTCGGTTCCATAGCTGCGGACATTTCGCGTTGCTCGGCGAAGAACTTCGAAACCTGCGCGGGCGCAGCATGCTTCGCGAAGCTCATACGATCCCACCATGCCAGCTTGGTGTCATATCGGTGATCGGGATACGACGTGGCCGGAATCTTGGAGGCAAGGACGCCCCCCGATGTCAGCCATCGCTTGAGCACGTAGGACGCAGCGGTGGCGACGACGAATTGGATGTCGAGCAGAGTCATGGCGTGCAGAGGAGTGCGGGCGATGGCGTTCGTCACCCGCCGGCTCGCCTCAGGATCGTCGGTGACCCATGCGGTCTTCATCTCGGCGACACCGAAGGGGATGCGGTCGGCGACCATCTTGTAGACCGCGTCTTGGCCGACCTGGCCGTCCCACTCTTTGACGGCATGACACTCGTCGGCAGAACGGTACGGGCCGCGCGCGCGGATGCCGCCGATGACCCGTCCCGACGTGTCGATACATGCAGCGAACAGTGCGGTGTCGCGCCCGGTGTGCAAAGCGTCGGGATCCAGGGCCGCGGCCACACCGTGCTTGCGGTAATTCTCCAGTGCGCCCTCCACGTAGTCCTTCCAGAGGTCACGTTCGGCGGCGGGCGTGGCGTAGACGATGGTGCATTCGATTGCAGGGTCCCAGTAGCTCGGGCTGGTCGCCAGGGTTGCGCAATCGGGTGTGGCAGAGCGAATTTCAGGGATTGTCATTATGCATCCATTCATCTGCGCCAGCCTTTGAACTCAGCCGGACTCGGTGGGGGTACGTGGCGTTATCTGCACGCGCGTCAAGTATCGCGCCACAAGCGTCCGTGTTACTAGTTATCCGCAACCGATGTGATGCCATTCGGGGAGCTCGCAAGATTGGCGGGAACGCGCTTCCCTCGCTAAGCCGATAGGTGGGCTATCTTTGCGAGCGAAGTCCTTGCAGGTCAAAATACCTTCATCTGCGAGATAGCGAACAATTCGGCGGCATGGCCGGCTGTCTCGTCACGCGCTCGGCCCAGAAAAAAATTTTTGCTTTAATCGTGTGGCCTGCGGAGAAACCCATTGTCCAGTGGCAACGAGAGAGCGTGGGCCGTCGACTGGTTACCCGTTGGTAACCGACGTTTGTTTCGAAATTCGGCTGTTCTTTCGGCGAATTGGTTGCTCCATTGGTGCTCCTTTTGCGAAATTTGCTGGCATTCCTTTGCGCACTCACGTCGGCCCCGAGATTGGCGCTTAATTGACGATCGCGTGGCTTCCGCTGGGGCGGAAACGCCCTTCCTGCATTTGGAGAAATGCGTCGAGTATGACCCGCCGAGATTTCTCGGCGCAGTGTCAAGAAAATGGTGGCAAAAGAGCGATCGATTGCCACCGTCGGATGGCGCGGTTCAGTCGTTCGATGTGGCGGGCTGACTTCCGTGTCGGGGATCCGCCGGGCAGGGATATGGCACAGTGAGCGCCGGATCGGCACGCGTACGGTCGACCAGCATCTGTTACCGCAGACAGGCTTCAGAGGAGGCGCGGCGTGAAGAAGTTCAAGGATCTGGCCGAGTTCGTGTCGGCCGAGGGCACCCAACTCGGCCCCACCGAGTGGCTGGAGATCACCCAGGACCGGGTCAACCTGTTCGCAGACGCCACCGAAGACCATCAGTGGATCCATGTCGACCCCGCGCGCGCAGCCGACGGGCCGTTCGGGGGGGCCATCGCGCACGGCCTGTTGACCCTGTCGCTGCTCCCATATTTCACCCACCAGCTCTATTCCGTCGACAACGTCGCGATGGCGATCAATTACGGATACAACAAGGTTCGATTCATCACGCCGGTGCGCGTGGGTGCCAAGTTGCGCGCCAGGGCCGAGATCGCGGCAGTATCCCAGCTCGACAACGCGGTGCAGGCGACGCTGCGCACCACGGTCGAGATCGAGGGGTCGGAAAAGCCGGCGGCGGTCGCCGAGTCCATCGTCCGGTTCATCGGCTGATCCCCGGCGGCGCCGCCGCGACAAGCGTCAGAAACTATTGACGTTCGTCAAAAACGCTCCTAGATTGCCATTTGGCGTGAGGAGCGACGGTGAACCCAGCACATCCGCATGTTGCGGTGATCGGGGCCGGTATCAGCGGCCTGACGGCCGGCAAGATGCTCAAGGACTACGGCGTCCGATACACCACCTTCGAGACGTCCGACCGCATGGGAGGCAACTGGGCTTTCGGGAACCCGAACGGTCACAGCAGCGCCTATCGGTCGCTGCACATCGACACGTCCAAGGATCGCTTGTCGTTCAAGGACTATCCGATGCCCGCCCATTTCCCGTCGTTCCCGCATCATTCCCAGGTCAAGGCCTACCTCGACGACTACGCCGACGTCTTCGGGTTGAGGGACCACATCGAATTCGGCAACGGGGTCGTTCACGCAGCCAAGGCCGAGCGCGGCTGGCTCATCCGCGACCAGGCGGGCGACGAACGCCGTTTCGATCTGCTCGTCGTCGGCAACGGACACCACTGGGACCCGCGCTTCCCGCAGTTCCCCGGCACCTTCGCCGGCGAGTCGATCCACTCGCACTCCTACATCGACCCGACCACGCCTCTGGAACTCACCGGCAGGCGCATCCTTGTCGTCGGTATCGGCAACAGCGCCGCCGACATCACCGTCGAGCTGTCTTCGAAGGCGCTTCGCAACGACGTGACCCTGTCGACCAGGTCCTCGGCGTGGATCGTGCCGAAGTACATCGCAGGCCGGCCCGGGGACACCCTGTTCCGGACATCGCCGTACCTGCCACTGTCGTGGCAGCGCAAGGCGGTTCAGTTCATCGCACCGATGCTGGGCACCGACCCGACGATGTACGGACTGCCGCCGGCTGACCACAAGCTGTTCGAGGCGCACCCCACGCAATCGGTCGAGTTGCCGCTGCGGCTGGGATCCGGCGACGTCACGCCCAAACCGAATGTCGCCCGCCTCGACGGCCATACGGTGCACTTCGTCGACGGCAGCCAGAGTGACTTCGACGTCATCATCTATGCCACCGGCTACAACATCACGTTCCCGTTCTTCGATCCCGACTTCATCAGCGCCCCCGACAACACGCTGCGGCTCTACAAGCGAATGTTCCTGCCCGGCATCGACGACCTCGTCTTCATGGGGTTCGCCCAAGCGGTACCGACGCTGTTCCCCTTCGTCGAATGCCAGGCGCGCCTTCTCGCCGCATACGCCGTCGGGCGGTACGCGCTTCCCCCGGTGGACGAGATGGAGCGGGTCATCGACGCTGACCAACATCTACATGCCGGGCACTGCACGGATCGTCCGCGGCACACCCAGCAGGTCGACTACTTCATCTATGAGCACGATCTGCGCACCCGCGAGCTCCCCGCAGGACTGAAACGGGCCGCCGGGCTCACCGAGGCGGCGCGATGACGTACACGGAGGTCAGCTTCGTCAGTGGCGAGGACCGTTGCAGCGCCTGGCATTTTCGTGCCGAGGGGCAGCGACGCCCAGTGGTGGTGATGGCCCACGGCTTCGGTGGCACGAAAGACTCCGGCTTGGAACCTTTTGCGCAGCGATTCGCCGCGGCCGGCTTCGACGTGGTCGCCTTCGACTACCGCGGATTCGGCGCGTCGGAAGGCGCTCCGCGCCAATCGCTGTCGGTGCGCCGGCAGATCGACGACTACCACGCCGCGATCGCCGCCGCCCAGAGGCTGGACGGCGTCGACAGCGGCCGGATCGCGCTGTGGGGCGCGTCGTTCTCCGGCGGTCATGTGCTGCGGGTGGCGGCCGAGCGCGACGACATCGGCGCGGTGATCGCGTTGACGCCGCTGACGAGTGGGATCGCGGTCAGCCGGTCCGCCGCGGCGTCGCGCAACATCGCCACCTCGTTGCGCTGGACGCTGACCGGCGTCAGGAGCCGAATCGCGGTGGGCCGTGGCGGAGCCCCGACCCTGATGCCACTGGTGTCCCCGGTGGGCGAGGCCGGCGCACTCGCCCTCGACGGCGCCTACGAGAGCTACACCGCGCTGGCAGGCCCGACATGGCGCAACGAGATCGACAGCTCCATCGGTCTGCAGGTGCTCGGCGTGCGCACCAACGCCGCCGCCAAGAAGTTGCGGTGCCCCCTGCTGGTACAGATCGCCGACTTCGACCAGTACGTGCCGGCCGGGGCCGTGGCCTCGACGGCGGCACACGGCAGAGCGCAGGTGCATCACTACCCGTGCGACCACTTCGATGTCTGGCCGGGCAACGACTGGTTCGACAAGACGGTGACCGATCAGCTCACGTTCCTGACCAGGACACTGTCCGGTCAGTAGTGCGTCGAGCCCTGATCGACCGAAATGGCGCTTGCTGTAACGAATTTCGACTCGTCGCCGGCCAGCCAGCACACCGCGTCGGCGATGTCGTCCGGCTCGACCGCCCATGTCGGCAGGAACGGCGTCATCATATTCGACAGCTGTGGGTTGGTCTCCATCGCCTTGCCCAGCGCGGCGACCATGTCGCCGGTGCCCATGTCGGTGACCACAGGGCCCGGGTGCACGCTGTTCACCCGGATCGAGTGCTTGCCCAACTCGGCGGCGAACGCCCGGGCCATCCCGGTGACTGCGTGCTTGCTCGCGGTGTAGTGAATCATGAACGGCTGCATCTTGATTCCGGCAGCCGAGCTGATCAGGATGATCGATCCTCCCCGGCCGCCGTCGATGATCTTCTGCGCTCCCGCCATCACTGAATTCCACGTTCCGGTGACGTTGATGTCCATCACGTCACGAAAATCGTCGGCCGTGATGTCGTCCCAGGCCTGCGGCGCCGAGACGCCGGCGTTGGCGACGATCACGTCCAGCCGGCCCAGTTCGGCCACGCCGGCCTCCACCGTCTCCTTCAACCGGTCACCGTCACGGGTGTCCACCGCCGACGCCAAGATCCGGCGGCCCGTCGCCTCCACGAGTTTCACCGTCTCCGCGAGGTCGTCCGGCGTCGCGGGATCGTAAGGCACACAACGCGGCAACGGTCCCGCGATGTCGACGGCGATGATGTCGGCCCCCTCGTTGGCCATCCGCACCGCGTGTGCCCGGCCCTGTCCACGGGCTGCGCCGGTGATGAACGCGACCCGCCCTTCCAACCGACCGCTCACCTGTTCATCGCCTTCGTTGCTGCTTTCACGAGTCCTCCTCCGACGATCAAGCGCTGAATTTCACTGGTGCCTTCGTAGAGCCTGAGCAGGCGCACATCGCGATAGATGCGCTCGACGGGCACTTCCCGCATGTAACCGGCCCCGCCGTGGATCTGCACCGCGAGATCGGCCACCTTGCCTGCCATCTCGGTACAGAACAGCTTCGCCGCGGACGGCGCGATTCGCCGGTCCTCTCCGGTGATCCACTGCCGCGCGGTGTCCCGGACGAGAGCACGGCCCGCGAGCACGCCGGTCTGCTGATCGGCGAGCATCGCCTGGACGAGCTGGAACTCACCGATCGGCGTGCCGCCCTGCGTCGCCGTGGCGGCGTAGGTCACCGACTCGTCGAGCGCGCGCTGCGCAGTACCGACCGCGAGCGCGGCGATGTGCACGCGGCCGCGGGCCAGCGACGTCATCGCCGCGCGATACCCGATGTCCTCGGAGCCGCCGACCAGTGCGGCGGCGGGGACTCGCACATCCGTGAAACTCACGTCCGCGGTCCACGCGCCTTCCTGACCCATCTTCTTGTCCTTGGACCCGACCTTCACGCCGGGGGTGTCGGCCGGGACGAGAAAGACCGCGATGCCGGCCCCCGCGTCGTCGGCCGGTCTGCTTCTGGCGAATGTCACGAACAAATCCGCCGTCGGCGCGTTGGTGATGTATTGCTTCTGGCCGTTGATGATCCAGTCGGTCTCGGCTCCGGATCCGTCCCGAACGGCCTTGGTGCGCAGGCCGGACGGATTCGAGCCGGCGCCCGGCTCGGTCAGGGCGAAGGAGGCGACCACCTCGCCCGACGCGATCCGCTCAAGCCACGTCGACTTCTGCTCATCGGTGCCGTATCCGACGAGCACCTGCCCGGCGATGCCATTGTTGGTCCCGAACATCGACCTCAGCGCCAGCGAGGTGTAGCCGAGTTCCATCGCCAGTTCGACATCCTGGGCGAGGTTCAAGCCGAGTCCGCCCCATTCCTGCGGGATCGCGTAGCCGAAGAGACCCATGTCCTTGGCCTCTTGGCGGAGATCCTCGGGAACCTCGTCGTCGGTGAGGATCTCCTGCTCGCGAGGGACCACCGCGGTGCGGACGAAGTGGCGGGTCTGGGTCAGGATCTCCTGGAAGTCCTCGTCGCTGACTTCGGCAATGGTCATCCGGTCGTGCTCCTAGGGGCGGGAGGTGAAGTCAATATCGTATATGAAATACGATAGCGTCCGGATTGTCGGGGTCGTTCGTACAGCGCGAGGATGGATGAGAGATGGCATTGCTGACAGGCCGGGTCGCCGTGGTCACCGGAGGAGCCCAGGGGCTGGGCTTCGCGATCGCCCAGCGGTTCGTCGACGAAGGCGCCCGAGTGGTGCTGGGGGACGTGAACATCGAGGCGACGCAAGAGGCCGCCGACACACTCGGCGGTGCTGACGTTGCCCGCGCGGTCCGGTGCGATGTCACCGATTCCGCCGAGGTGGATGCGTTGATCACCGATGCTGTCGACGGTTTCGGCGGTCTGGACATCATGGTGAACAACGCAGGCATCACCCGCGACGCGACGATGCGCAAGATGACCGAGGATGACTTCGACCAGGTGATCGCCGTCCACCTGAAGGGCACCTGGAACGGGCTGCGTGCCGCCGCTGCGGTCATGCGGGAAAACAAGCGCGGCGCGATCGTGAACATGTCCTCGATCTCGGGGAAGGTCGGCATGGTCGGGCAGACCAACTACTCGGCTGCCAAAGCCGGGATCGTCGGAATGACCAAGGCCGCCTCGAAGGAGCTTGCCTACCTCGGCGTCAGGGTCAATGCGATCCAGCCTGGCCTGATCCGGTCGGCCATGACAGAGGCCATGCCGCAACGTATTTGGGATTCGAAGGTTGCCGAGGTTCCGATGGGGCGAGCGGGCGAGCCCGACGAGGTTGCCAATGTGGCGCTGTTCCTGGCTTCTGATCTGTCGTCCTATATGACCGGAACGGTTCTCGAGGTCACCGGCGGGCGACATCTGTGATGCGTGAAGCGGTCATCTGCGAACCGGTTCGTACGCCGATCGGGCGCTACCACGGGATGTTCACGTCGCTCACCGCGGTCGAACTCGGAGTGGTCGCGTTGCAGGGTCTGCTCGCAAGAACCGGCGTCGCGCCCGAGGCCGTCGAAGACGTCGTCATCGGGCACTGCTATCCGAGCATGGAGGCACCTGCCATCGGACGCGTCATCGCGCTCGACGCCGGACTTCCGGTGACCGTGCCGGGAATGCAGATCGACCGTCGGTGCGGGTCGGGGCTGCAGGCGGTGATCCAGGCCGCGATGCAAGTGGCAGGCGGCACCAACGATCTCGTCGTCGCAGGGGGCGCTGAATCGATGAGCAATGTCGTGTTCCACTCGACGGACATGCGTTGGGGCGGCGCCAGGACCGGGGTCACCGTGCACGACGCGCTGGCCCGAGGGCGGACCACCGCGGGCGGTAAGCACTACCCCGTGCCCGGGGGAATGCTCGAGACCGCCGAGAATCTGCGGCGGGAGTACGGGATTACGCGTGAAGAGCAGGACGAGCTGGCCGTGCGCTCCCACCAGAAGGCCGTCGAGGCTCAGCAGGAAGGGCTGCTGGCGGAGACGATCGTGCCGGTGACAATCAGCGACCGTGCCGGCGAACAGGTGATCGACACCGACGAGCATCCGCGTGCCGACACCTCGGTGGAAGCACTGGCCAAGCTCAAACCCGTTCTGGGCAAATCCGATCCAGAGGCCACGGTGACGGCCGGAAACTCCAGCGGACAGAACGACGCCGCGTCGATGTGCCTGGTGACGACGCCGGAGAAGGCCGCCGAACTCGGGGTAAGGCCGCTCGTGCGCATCGTGTCGTGGGGTGTCGCCGGCGTTCCGCCCAACATCATGGGAATCGGCCCCGTCCCGGCCACCGAGGTGGCACTCGCCAGGGCAGGCCTCAGCCTCGCCGACATCGACTTGATCGAGCTCAACGAGGCGTTCGCCGCCCAAGCCCTGGCGTGCATGCGCGAATGGAAGTTCACGGCATCCGATCTCGAGCGCACCAACGTGCACGGATCCGGAATCTCGCTCGGGCATCCCGTCGGGGCGACCGGTGGCCGGATGCTTGCGACGCTGGCGCGCGAACTGAATCGGCGCGGCGGCCGGTACGGCCTGGAGACGATGTGCATCGGCGGTGGGCAGGGGCTGGCCGCGGTCTTTGAGAGGGTGGAGCGATGACCGAGCGAGAAGCGAAGCGGGATCGCGCATGACCAAACTCGCGCAGACACTGGGGCTCACCGAGTTCCAGACCGAGATCGTCGCGACAGTGCGGCAATTCGTCGACAAAGAGGTCATCCCGACCGCGCAGGAACTCGAGCACGCCGACACCTACCCACAGGCGATCGTCGACGCGATGCGCGAGATGGGACTGTTCGGGTTGATGATTCCCGAAGAGTACGGCGGACTGGGGGAGTCGCTGCTGACCTACGCGCTCTGCGTCGAGGAGCTGGCCCGCGGCTGGATGAGCGTGTCAGGGGTCATCAACACACATTTCATCGTCGCGTACATGATCCGTCAGCACGGCACCGACGCACAGAAGAGCCATCACCTGCCGCGGATGGCGACCGGCGAGACGCGGGGCGCGTTCTCGA
This sequence comes from Mycobacterium bulgaricum, assembly GCF_041287165.2. Lineage (NCBI taxonomy): Bacteria > Bacillati > Actinomycetota > Actinomycetes > Mycobacteriales > Mycobacteriaceae > Mycobacterium > Mycobacterium bulgaricum. The sequence continues at coordinate 163,076 of NZ_JBGGKV020000004.1, forward strand.
TGTCCGAGCCCGAACTCGGATCCGACGTCGCGGCCATTCGGACGCGCGCCAAGTCCAACGGCGACGGCACCTACACGATCGACGGTCAGAAGATGTGGCTGACGAACGGCGGGAGCTCGACCCTGGTGGCGGCTCTGGTGCGCACCGACGAGGGCGCCGACAAGCCGCACCGGAACCTGACCGCGTTCCTGGTCGAGAAGCCCGCCGGCTTCGGTGAGGTCGCCCCGGGCCTGACGATCCCGGGCAAGCTCGACAAGCTGGGCTACAAGGGTATCGACACCACCGAGCTGATCTTCGACGGCTACCACGCCAAGGCCGAGGACATCCTGGGGGAGGCGCCGGGACAGGGCTTCTTCCAGATGATGGACGGCGTAGAGGTGGGCCGGGTCAACGTGTCCGCGCGGGCCTGCGGGGTCGGTGTCCGGGCGTTCGAGTTGGCGGTGCGATATGCCCAGCAGCGCAACACCTTCGGCAAGCCGATCGCCGAGCATCAGGCGATCGCCTTCCAACTGGCCGAGATGGCAACCAAGGTCGAGGCCGCCCATCTGATGATGGTCAACGCCGCCAGGCTCAAGGACTCCGGCGAGCGCAACGACGTCGCCGCAGGGATGGCGAAGTATTTCGCCAGCGAGGTGTGCGCCGAGGTGACGCAGCAGAGCTTCCGGATCCACGGCGGTTATGGCTATTCGAAGGAATACGAGATCGAGCGGCTGATGCGCGACGCTCCGTTCCTGTTGATCGGGGAAGGCACCAGCGAGATCCAGAAGAACATCATCAGCAAGCGGCTGCTGGCCGACTACCGGGTCTAGCCGATGAGCATCCCCGAATTCTCGGCCAGGCCGCAGCTCGCCGAGGACGTCGCGCGGTTCGTGCGCCGCCGGATCTTCGAGGGAATCTACCCGGCCGGCAAGTACATTCGGCTCGAGCAGCTGGCCGACGAACTGGGCATCAGTGTCACCCCCGTCCGCGAGGCGCTGTTCGGGCTGCGCGCCGAGGGACTGCTGAACCTGTTGCCGCGGCGCGGCTTCGTCGTGCTGCCCATCACGCGGCGCGACATCGCCGACGTCTCGGATGTGCAGGCCCACATCGGCGGTGAGCTCGCCAGCCGCGCGGCCGAGCACATCACCGACGAGGAACTGCGCGAACTAGGGCGCGTCCAGGATCAGCTGGAGGTGGCGTACGGGGAGGACGACCACGAGGCGGCGGTGCGGCTCAACCACGCATTCCATCGCGGCGTCAACGTTGCGGCGGCCTCGCCGAAGCTAGCCCAGCTGATGGGCCAGATCACCAGGTTCGCCCTGGAATCGGTCTACCCGACGGTGGAAGGCTGGCCCGCGCATTCGATGCGCGACCACCGGCTGCTGCTCGACGCTCTCCGAGACCGCGACGGTGACGCGGCACGCGCCGCGATGTCAGAACACCTGTGCGCTGCCGCGGGTCCGCTGATCGACCATCTCACCAAGCGGGGCGTGATCGGATGACGGGCGTTCTCGACGGCATTCGTGTCCTGGATTACGGTCGCTTCATCGCGGCGCCGTGGTGCTCGGCTCTGCTCGCAGACATGGGCGCCGATGTGATCAGGGTCGAGAAGCGCGAAGGCGGCGAGGACCGCTGGGTGCAGTCGGTCGCCGACAGCGGTGAGGGCGGCACCTTTCTGCAGTGCAACCGCAACAAGCGATCTCTGACGCTGGACACGACGACCGACGAGGGGCAGGAGATCACCGGCAAGCTGGTCGCCGGGGCAGACATCGTCGTCGCCAACATGCCCGCGGCGGGGATGCGGGCCAGCGGGCTGGACTACGAGACGCTGCGCGCCATCAAGCCCGACGTCATCCTGGCCAGTGCCACCGCCTACGGCGAAGGGGGTCCCTACAGCGACCGGATCGGCTTCGACGGTGCGGGACAGGTGATGTCGGGTGCGGTGTACCGGCAGGGTCTGCCCGATATGCCGATCCGCACCGTGGTGCCCTACGCGGATTTCGGTACCGCCCTGACGTTGACGATCGGGATCATGATGGCCCTCTACCACCGTGACCGCACGGGCGTCGGCCAGCACGTCGAAGGAGCCCTGCTGCCCACGGCGATGATGCTGTCGAACGCGTTCCTGATCGAGCGCGATCTGTTGGGTATCGACAAGCCGCGCATGGGCAACCAGGGCGCCTCGGTGGCGCCGTGCGACCTGTACCGGACTTCTGACGGCGGATGGGTGCTGCTGCAGATCGCGGGACCGCCGATGTTCAAGCGCTGGTGCCGACTGGTCGGTAGACCGGAGTTGTTCGACGATCCGCGCTTCGCCGACGACGACCTCCGTTGGAAGCACGGCGACGTACTGAACGGCATCATGGCGCAGTGGTGCGCCGACAAGACGAAAGCCGAGATCACCGAACTTCTGGAAGCTGCGAAACTTCCTGCCGCACCGCTGCATTCGACACAAGATGTGCTCGACGACCCGCATGTTTCAGCGATGGGTTACCTGCAGCGCGTCCCATTCCCCGGGACGTCGCGGGACGTGCCGATCATCGAGACGCCGTTCCGGCTCTCCGAGACGCCGGGTGCGATCCGCCATCGCGCCCCGCTGCTCGGCGAACACACCGACGAAATCCTGGGTGAGATCGGATACACCGCAGACCAGGTTGCGGCTTTGCGGTCGCGATCAGTCGTCTGAGAACAATGCGCGCAGCCGCGCGACGTCCACCTTGCCCGTGGCGCCGCGGGGCACTGCCTCACCATCGGCGACCAGCGCCCACAACGTGGGCACCTTGAAGCTGCTCAGTACCGAACGCGCCGCCGACCGCAACTGCTCCACGGTGACACCATCGTCGGGTACCACGGCGGCCGCCACCTGATTGCCCCTCTCCCCAACGACATTGGTGACGAACGCCGACCTGACCCCCGCGAGGCTGCGCAATGCCGCCTCGACCTCGCTGGGGTAGACCGTGGCACCCCTGACCTTGAACATGTCGTCGGACCGGCCGTGAAAGAACAGGAATCCGTCGCCGTCGACGTGCCCGAGGTCGCCGGTCGGGTAGTAGCCGTCGGGGGTGAACACCTCTTCCCGGCTCCGCCGGCAGATGCCCCTCATCACGTGCGGACCCCGGATGTGGATCATCCCGATTTCTCCCGTCGGCAGCTCGCGGCCGGAGTCCGGATCGGCAATGCGAATGTGCACACCCTCGAACGGCCGACCGCAGCTTCCCCACGCTTTCTCGGGCATGTCGGTGTCGGCAGGATAGCCGCTGTAGGGTCCGAAGGTCTCCGTCATCCCGAACAAGCGGGCCCTGGCCCCGGGTCGTGAGCGTAGATGCGGCGGCAGCAGCGCGTCGAGGCTGCCCGCTCCAAGGGACGTCAGTTCGATTCCGGAGCCGGGAAGGTGCCGGGCCAGCGCCTCGGCCTGGTCGGGCCAACCGCGGAACAGGGTCACCCCTTCTGTCGCCAGCAGCCGCAGCGTCGAATCCGGCTGGGGGACAGGTTCGGTGATCAGTGTCGCGCCGGCGATCAGCGCGGACAGCAGACCACCACCGAACCCGCCCACCCAGAAGAACGGCATCGGCAGATACAGACGCGTGGCCGCGTCGATACACCGCGCGGTGAGACCGGCGCGGGCCGCGCCGAGCGCGTTGCCGTGCGAGTGGAGGACGCCTTTGGGTTGTCCGCTGCTTCCGGACGTGAAGATGATCGCCAGCGGATCCGCCGGCCGGACGCCACGGGACATCGCCTCTGCCGTCTCGACCGCTCCCGGGTGGCTCTGCAAGGAGATCACCTGATCCGCCGTCCACACGGTACGCAGCGCGGGCAACGAGCCGTCGAGCCCGTCGAGGTGACGATGCCCGCGGAACTCCTCGACGGCGATGAGGTGTTGCACCGCCGCTACCCGCATCTGCGCAGCCAGCTCCCGGGGTGCCAGCAGGGTGCTCAATGGTACGAGGACGGCACCGATCCTCAACAGCGCCAGAGCGATTCGCGCCCACGAGACACCGTTGGGCATCAGGAGTCCGACGCGCGCTCCCTTGGCGAGGCCTGCGGCGATGAACGCGGCGCCGAGATCGCGGGTCGTTCGCTCCAACTCGCCGTAGGTGATTCGTTCGCCCGGGTCGACGATCGCCTCGGCCGCATCGCGTCGGGACGCCTGCTCCCGCAACACGATGTCGATGGTGTCACTCATCGAAGAGCCTTCGCAGCGCTGGAACATCGATCTTGCCGCTCGACAGCATCGGGATGTCCGCGTGCCGCACCGTGGCGATCCGTCGCGGGATCTTGTACGCCGACAGCTGTGAGCGCAGCGTGCGGACGACCTCGGTCTGGTCGAAGACTTCGTCGGTCGCGACGATCGCGGCCACGATCTGCCCGCGCTCGTCGTCGGGAAGACCGATGACGTGGACGGCTACGCCGGGATCGAACCGCGCCAGCACCGAGGTGATGGCTTTCTCGACTTCGGCCGGGGCGACGTTGGCGCCGGCTGTCTTGATCATCGCGCCCGCCCGGCCGAGGAAATAGAAGACACCGTCGTCGTCGCGCCTCACCAGATCCCCGGTGTGGAACCAGCCGTCGGCGTCGAACGTCTCCTCCCGGCTGCGCCCGTAGTACCCCTGCATCAGGAACGGACCGCGCAGAAGGAGTTCACCGTCGACGACGCGCGCTTCAAACCCCGGCGCGAGGAAACCGTAGGACCCGCGCCGCGACTCCGGCTGGTCTGATTCATCGCCGCTGAGCAGGACGACACTGCCGGCCTCCGTCATACCGAGCATGTTGTGCCGCAGTTCGGGATCGACCGGCCGCACATCGGCGGCCATGATCGGATAGAGGTTGCCGCGTCGCATCGACGACAGGTCGCGGTGCGGAAAGCTCGGGTGCCGGGTCAGGTGGGCGATGCCGGATACGAAACCGTTGGTGACGGTAGGCTTCTCGGCCTCGATGAGGTCGAGGGTGCGGCCCGCGTCCGCCGCGTTGGAGCAGATCAGGGTGGCGCCCGCGACCAGCGTGGCGAGCAGGCCGTAGGCGAATCCGCCGATCCAGAAGAACGGCGAGTTGCAGAACAGCCGGTCGGACTCGGTGAGCCCGCGGATCGTGTTCAGGCTGCGTTGGTGGTCGAGGAGCGACGCGTGCGTGTGGACCACGCCCTTGGGATCGCTGGTCGAGCCCGACGTGTAGACGATCGCCAGCACGTCGCTGCCGTCGACGTCATCCTCCAAACCGGTGATCCCGGCAGACACGTCATCCCCTTCGCCGTCGAAGACGATGTGGCGCAACATCGGAACGGTGGCGCTGAAGAGTGGTCCACGCTCCGGCGGCGCGCCCACCGCCTCGCGTAGGCCGGCCACGTAGTCGTGGCCGCGATGACGGCGTGTGGCCACCAGGATGCCGACATCGCTGTGAATCAGTTGTCGGCGCAGTTCGGGAGCTGTGCTGAACGTGGAGAACGGCACCACGACGGCGCCGATGCGTGCCGCCGCGAGCATTGCGACGACGAAGCGGGAACCGTTGGGATGCAGCAACCCGACGTGCGTGCCCTTGCCTGCGCCGAGCGAGACGAGCCGCTGCGCCAGTGCCGACGAGCGCGCGGCGGCTTGGCCATAGGTCAGGCGATCGTCGTCGCAGATCAACAAGGGCTTGTCGGCGTAGCGCTGCTGTTCGCGCAGTACGCCCGCGACGGTGCTCATGACGACGGGAAGAAGGCCCGGACGGCGGTCAGGTCGGGTTTGCCCGACGGGGTACGGGGAATCTCGGTGGTGATCACGACCTCTGTCGGGATCTCGTAACGCGCCAAACGCTGTTCCAGGTGAGTGATCAGCTCTGCGGACCCGGCGGATGCGTCGGTGTGGAGTTCGACGAGGGCCACCGGTGTCTCGCCGAGGCGTGCATCTGGCCGTCCGATCACCGCGGCGCCGGCTACAGCGGGATGACTTTCCAACGCGTTCTTGACCTCGTCAGGCATGATCTTGAAACCGCCGCGGATGATCGCCTGATCGGCACGTCCCAGAATCCACACGAAACCGTCGGCGTCGATGCGTGCCAGGTCGGTCGTCCTCATCCATCCCGTATCCGGATCCACCTGCGCCGGGATGACTTCGAGTACACCCTGGGTTCCGGGTTCCACCGGGACGCCGTCGGGATCGACGACCCGAAGCCGCGCACCGGGGTTGGCCCGTCCCACGCTGCCGCGCTTGTCCTGCCAGTACTTCTGGTGATCCGCCAGCGTCCAGCTCGCCACCCCACCGCCGAACTCGGTTGCGGCGTAAGAGGTCAGCACGGGAATCCCGAACTTCGCGGTGAAGGCGTCGGCGTCGTCGGCCGCCAGCGGCGCCGTCCCCGAGGTCACCACCGCCACGCCCGCGAGGTCGTCGCGCGTCAGCGCGGAATGCAGCACCGTGCGCAGCGCTGCGGGTACCAGGGACACCGCCTTCGGGCGGTGCTCGCGCACGGCGTCTGCCCACTGCGTCAGGTCGAACTTCGGCAGCAGAACGAATGGCCGCGCCTCGGCCACGCAGAGGAGCACCCGGAAGACGCCGCCGACGTGTACCAAAGGGGAGTTGACGATCGCCACACCCTTGCGGAGTTCCTCTGGGGCGGGCGCAGTCTCAGGGTAACGGCCGATCACGCTGCGAGCCAGCATGTCGTAGGTGAGGTCGACTCGCTTCGGCGGCCCGGTCGTTCCGCTGGTGAGCATCCACACCGCGACGCCGAGCCGACCAGGATCCTGCCTCGCGACGCCTGGGGTCACCCGGGGGGCACTGTCAACATCGCCGAGCCCCACGGTCGTCGCCGCGGTGCCGGGCGCCAGCGCCGCAAGGTCCCCGGGGAGACCGATGATGACCGGCAGGTCCAGGCTTTCGATGTCGGCTCGGGTGCGCTCGTCGCCGCGTGACGGGTTGATGACGACCACGGTACCGCCGCCTTTCAGCACGCCGAGGAGTGCAGCAACGTGGACCGGGCTGTTGCGCAGCATGATCCCGGCCCTGCCGCTGCCCACCAGCGCGCTGACCCGGTCCGCCAGGACGCCCAGTCGGCCCCAGGTGTGCCACTGCCGATCGAACTGGATCGCCGGTGCGGACGGGTCGAGGCCGAGGACATCATCGATGCGTTGCGAAAGAGGGTGCGGCATCAGCGGACCCGGGGGGCCTTTTTGGGTATCGGGCGCTCGGCGAGCTCCGCCTTGGCGATTGGGTTCCCCAGCCGGGTGTAGATCAGTCCCTGGTCCATGGCGACCCGGTACGGCTTGTCGAGGGATTCCCAGATCGCTTTCACCGTGCCCTGCGTCGCCGTGGGCGGTTTTGCGGCGATGGTCTCGGCGATGTCCCGTGCGCGGTCCCAGAGGGCCTCGGCGGCAACTACTTCGGTGACGAGCCCGATCCGCAGCGCCGTCTGGGCGCAGACACGTTCGTCGTTGCCCATCAATGCCATACGCAGTGTGTCGCCGAGCCCGACTCGCCGCATGAGGCCGACCGGTTCGAGGGCCGAGACCAGGCCGGCGCTGACGTGGGAGTCGAAGAACGTTGCGCTGTCCGAGCAGATCACCACGTCGGCTTCGTTGACGAAATAGAGCGCTCCGGCCGTGCACATGCCCTGCACGGCGCAAACCACCGGCTTCCACATCTTCTGCCATTTCGGGCTCAACAGCTCGCCCGGGTCCTCGTGGTTCCAGACGATGTCGGGCTGCCCGTAACTCGACGTGACGTCGAGTCCGGCACCGAAGGCACGCTCGCCGGCGGCCCGCAGGACCACCGCGTTGATGTCCTCGTCGGATTTGATCACGTCCCAGACATCGCGCATCTCCTCGCACATGGTGCGGTTGAAAGAGTTCAGCACCTCGGGTCGATTCAACGTGACGGTCGCGACCCGGGTGTCGTGGTCACGATCGAGCAGGATCGTCTCGAACGTCATCTTCGTGCTCAACGGCACTGCCAGTTCGGCGCACGCTTCTCGACGAAGGCCAGCGGGCCCTCCTGTGCGTCCTCGGTGCGCACGACGCGCTCACGGAACGTCTCGGCGAGAATCTCGCCTTCCAGCAGAGGAAGATCGAGTGTCTTGTGAATCGCCAGCCGGGTACCCCGAACAGCAAGCGGCGCATTGGAGTTGACGATGTCAGCGATCTCGTGCGCGCGCTCGAGCAGCCGGTCGTGTGCGACCACCTCGGTGATCATCCCGAGCTCGTAGGCGCGTTCGGCGCTCATTCGCTCGTGCTTTCCCATCAGCGCCATACGCAACGCGACCGAGCGAGGTAGCGCGCGTGCCAGGCGCACCATCTCGCGCGCCGCCACCAGGCCGATGCTCACGTGCGGGTCGAAGAACGTCGCCCTGTCCGACGCGATCACGATGTCGCCGGTGGTGACCCAGTCCAGCCCGGCGCCGCAGCAGATGCCGTTGATGGCCGCCAGCACCGGCTTGGCCATCCGGCGGAAGGGCGGAGTGCCCTCCTGCGGCGCCTCCCACTGGTCGTAGGTCGACAGGTACGGGCGTTCGTAGATGACCTTGCCGTCCTCGGGAATCTCTGTGACGTCGGCTCCCGTGCAGAACGCCCGTCCGTTTCCGGTCACGATCATGAGCCAGATGTTGTCGTCGCTCTCGGCTTCGTCGTAGGCGGCCCGCAGTTCGGTGACCATGTGGGGCGACAGTGCGTTGAGCGCCTGAGGCCGGTTCAAGGTGATGGTGGCCTTGTGCCCGTCGACGTCGTAGGTGATGGTGTCGTACTGCGGAGAGCTCACGTGCCTTCTTTCGTCTATCTGCCTTGGAAGTCGGGTGCCCGCCTGGCTCTGAATGCGGCCAGGCCTTCCTTGAAATCCGCTGTTCTGCACGACAGCTCGAGACTGGCCAGCTCGTGGGCCATCGACTGCGGCAACGACGCCTGAAAGCCGTAGTTGATCGCCTGCTTGGCCAGCCCGATCGCGACGGTCGGCCCCGACGCCAGCCGCGAGACGAGATCATCGGCCACGGCGGTGAGCTCGTCGCGAGGTACGGCGTCATAGATCAGACCCCAGTCGGCCGCGTCGTCGCCGGTGACCTTTTCGCCCAGCAGAAGCATGCGCTTGGCACGCGTCACGCCGGCGAGGCGGGGGAGCAGCCAGGTGGCGCCGGAATCGGGACTGAACCCGCGATCGATGAACGGTTCCCAGAGGTTCGCATCCGCGGCGGCGACGGTGAAGTCCGCGGCGAGGGCGAGATTGCAACCGAGGCCCACCGCCCAGCCCTGGACGCTGCAGACCACCGGGAGCTGGATGGTCGCGAGCAGCTCCACGACGCGATTGGCGGTGTGGGGTATCCGTCGGGTCAGGTTGCCCGGCCGGGGTTTACGGTCGCCGCTGTTGGTCGCCACCCAGTCCGCGCCCGCGCAGAAATCGTCACCCGCGCCGCCGAGGTGGATCGCGCGCAGGGTGTCGTCGGAGGCGGCGTCGGTGAGAATCGCGACCAGATCGTCGACCATGGTGTGGCTCAAGGAGTTTCGCCTGCTCGGGCGGTCGAGGATGATCCGGAGGACGGTACCGTCCCTGGACGGACGCACCGCACCGGCGTCCACGTCGTCGCGCACCGGGCCACCGTCCTCTCGGGCCTTCCCGCAGCTATACAGATAGCCATACAGTTGGTACTACGATTACTATCCTGTTCAACTTAGCAAGGAAAGGCCGTCAACGGAACAGTGTCGTCTCAGCTGCGAGCATCACGGATTCGCCAGCCCCGGGTCGCCGACCTCGTGGCGTCCCGCCTGCGTGACGACATCCTGACCGGGCGCCTCAAAGAGGGCGACGTACTGCCCTCGCAGGAAGCGCTTTTCGCCGAGTTCGGGGTCAGCCCGCCCGCAGTGCGGGAGGCTATCCACATCCTCGAGGCCGACGGACTGATCTCGGTGCGCCGGGGCAATGTGGGCGGCGCGGTCGTCCACCTCCCGTCGGCGGAGCGCACGGCACAGATGATCGGCATGGTGCTGCAGACGCGTTCGGCCACGCCCGGCGATGTCAGCGAGGCCCTGCTGCACCTGGAGCCCATCTGCGCGGGCATGTGCGCCGCCCGCGAGGACCGCATGGCCGAGGTGGTGCCTCATCTGCAAGCTGCCATCGATGCGCAGACCGCCGAATTCGACAGGCCCGCAAGTTATGTGCCGAACGCCCGGAGGTTCCACGAGGCGATCGTCTCCCGGTGCGGCAACGAGCCAATGATCCTGCTGATCGGGTCGCTCGAAGTGATCTGGTCAGCGCACGAGTCATCGGTGTGGAGCGACGAGCACCACCCCGATGATCCGATGGAACCGAAGACGATGCGCGCCGCTCTGCGGGATCACCAAAAGCTGCTCGACGCGATCGTCGAGGGAAATGCCGCCCGGGCGGTGCGTCTCGCGCAGGACCACCTCGCCCTCGCCCGCCGCAGCACGCTCGCCGCCGGCGCAGGGGCGAAGCACAAAACGATTGACGCCAAACTGATCTCAAGCTGAAGGGCTGAACATGACCACCGCCGAAGACGACCGTGTGCTCTTCGAGGTCGACCGCGACAAGCGCATCGCCACCATCACGCTCAACAATCCCGAGCAACGCAATTCCTATGACGCGTCGATGCGCAATCTGCTCGGGCGCTACCTCGACGTCGTCGCCGACGACGACGACATCACGGTGGTGCTGCTCCGCGGCGCAGAGGGCGTGTTCAGCACCGGGGCCGACATGAACAACGCATACGGCTGGTATGGCGGCGATGAGCGCTCGCGCGGAGAGCAGAGGGGTGGCGAGAAGCCGACGAAATCGCGCCCCAGTCAGCGGCGCCGCCTCACCGTCGACCGAAAGTCGTTCGGCTTCTACCACAATCTGATGGGCTTCCCGAAGGTGACCGTCGGCGAGATCAGCGGTTACGCGCTGGGTGGCGGTTTCGAGATGGCGCTGATGACCGACATCTCCGTCATCGCCCGAGACACCAGGATCGGGATGCCCGCGACACGCTTTCTCGGGCCCGCACTGGGCAGCCTGCACATGTTCTTCCACCGCCTGGGCCCCGTCCTGGCTCGCCGCATGCTGCTCACCGGCGACATCATCCGGGCCGCCGATGTCGAGCACCTCGGCGTCTTCACCGAGACCTGCGCAGCCGAATCGGTCACGGTGCGTGCCCGGTACTGGGCCGAGAAGGCGGCCAAGATGCCCGCCGACGGCGTCGTCATCGCCAAGGAGGCCTTCCGGCTTGTCGAGCAGAGCCAGGCCTACCAGGGCGAGGAGGTCGCCAGTTATCTTTTCCACGCGTACGGCACGAACCTGCAGTTCGCCGACGGCGAGTTCAACTTCGTCAAGACCCGGGCCCAGTACGGGACCAAGGAAGCGTTCCGCCTGCGTGATGAGCATTTTCATGTGCCCGAGCCGGACGTGAATTGTGAGTGACCCGACTCACCTTCTGGCGGCGCTACACAATCTGTTACTTTTGTAACGTCCGTCTGTCACGAAACCGAGGTCGAGAGCATGCCTACACCCGTCATCGTCGGTGCTGCCAGGACGGCCATCGGCCGCTCGTTCAAGGGCACGCTGGTCAACACCCCGCCCGAGACCCTGATCACCACGGTGCTGCCGGAGATCGTCCGACGTTCCGGGGTCGACCCCGCCGACATCGACGACATCATCTTCGCCGAATCGCACTACGGCGGCGGCGACCTGGCGCGCTACGCGGCGGATGCCACCGGCCTCAAGCACGTGCCCGGCCAGTCGGTCAACCGGCACTGCGCGGGCAGCCTGACCGCGATCGGCAACGCGTCGGCACAGATCGGCTCCGGCATGGAGCGTGTGCTGATCGCCGGCGGCGTGCAGTCGCTGTCGATGACGCCTTTGGTCAACTGGCGCATCCCCGGCCCTGAGTTGAAGTTCGAAGAACGATGGATGCCGCCGACGCACGTCGAGACCCCGGACGCGCCCGCCAAAGACATGTCGATCACCGTCGGCTGGAACACCGCGCAGGCTGCCGGGATCACCCGGGAGGAGATGGACGCCTGGGCCGCACGGTCGCATCACCGGGCTATCGCCGCGATCGACGCGGGCAAGTTTGTCGACGAGATCGTTCCGCTGAAGGTCGAGCAGTTCGACGGGTCGGTCATCGACTTCAGCGTCGATGAGCAACCGCGCCGTGACACCTCGGTCGAGAAGCTCGCGGGCCTGAAGGTGCTGCATCCAGAGATCGAAGGCTTCTCGATCACCGCGGGCAACGCCAGCGGTACCAATGACGCGGCTGCAGGTGTGGCGCTTGCCGACGCCGACTACGCCGCGGCCAACGGGCTGACCGTGATGGCCAAGGTGCGGGCCTGGGGCGCCGTCGGCGTCGATCCCCGCGACACCGGCCTCGGCGGCGTCAAGGTCGTCGGCAAGGTTCTCGATCGCGCCGGGCTCAAGCCGTCTGACATCGCGCTGTGGGAGATCAACGAGGCGTTCGCATCCGTCCCGATCGCGGCCGTGCGTGAATACGGCATCGACGACGAGCTCGTGAACTTCTCGGGAAGCGGCTGCAGCCTCGGCCATCCCATCGCCGCGTCGGGTGCGCGGATGATCACCACCCTGGTCTACGAGCTGCAGCGCCGTGGCGGCGGCATCGGTGTCGCCGCGATGTGCGCCGGCGGCGGCCAGGGCGGCGGCGTCGTCATCGAGGTCTAGGTCGGTGCTGTCGGAATCGGATTCCGGCGCAGCGGGTCCTAGCGTTTACGGGTCGCGGCGGCTTTCGCGGCAACCTTGCGTGCCGGCTTCTTGTTCTGCTCGATGAGCCGCGCCGCGTGCTCCAGGATGCATTCCAGGCCGAACTCGAAGTTGCGATCGTCGGATGCGCTGAGGTGATGTCCCTTTTGCGTGACGGCGGCCAGCAGGGGAGCGCTCTGCGGGTCGATCGCCATCGTGTCGTCGATGTCGCCGTGGCCGTCTTCACCGGCGAGGTTCTTGTCGCGTAACCGCTGGAGCACCACCGAGCCGCGAACGTGGACCGACATCGCCGAGTACGTGTCGAACGCGTCCTCGGGGGACAGGCCCGCCTCGACGAGACTGCCGATGGCCTTCTCCACTTCTTGGACTCCGACCTTGGCCGCGCGCGGACTCAGCGCCGACCGGATGAGGATGAGGTCGCAGAGAATCGGGTTGCCCATGAACGTCTTCCGCATGGACCGGGCGTGCACCGCGAGGGTCTCGCGCCAGTCCTTCGCCTCGACGTAGGGCGTGGCGAATGCGTACTGGCGCAATGCGCGATCGGTCATCGCGTTGAGCAGGTCGTCCTTCTTGCGGAAGTACCAGTAAATGCTGGTGACCCCGACCCCGAGGTGCTTGCCGAGCAACGGCATACTCAGGTTGTCGATGCCGACCTGTTCGGCCAGTTCGAATGCGCCCTTGATGATGTCGTCGGGATTGATGGAACCGCGTTCGCGGCGCTGACGCTTCTCCGCAGTCGCCTGCTTTGCCACTCGGGGCACCTCCATCAATTGTGATCGCGAACCTATCGGCAGCTATTAGTCTGAACTGCGCCTTTTGCGTTGGCGACTCTACCGCCGCCCAGCGGATCGGATCCGGTCACCGATCTTCTGCCCTTTTACTGTAAGGCCTATAGTGAGCTTTTCCAGCATTCCCGGTGGTAACCCACGCGAAAGGTGAAGGGCGACAAGTGGCAGACGAGGTGCTCCTGGAACGTCAGGGTCGGGTACTCATCATCACCATCAACCGGCCGGAAGCGCGCAACGCATTCAACCTCGCCGTGGCCCAGGGGCTGGCCGACGCGATGGACGAGTTGGACGGTTCGCCCGAGCTGTCGGTCTCGATCATCACCGGCGCGGGAGGCAACTTCTGCGCGGGCATGGACCTGAAAGCGTTCATGGCCGGTGAGGTTCCCGCAATCGAAGGCCGTGGCATCGGCTTCACCGAGCGCCCCCCGCGCAAGCCGGTCATCGCCGCGGTCGAAGGCTATGCGCTGGCCGGCGGCACGGAGATCGTGCTGGCTACCGATCTGATCGTCGCCGCCAGGAACGCCAAGTTCGGGATCCCCGAAGTCAAGCGCGGCCTGGTCGCCGCGGGCGGGGGACTGCTGCGCCTGCAGAAGCGGATCCCGTATCAGAAGGCACTCGAGCTCGCCCTCACCGGTGACAGTTTCACCGCCGAGGAGGCCTCGCAATGGGGCTTCGTGAACGTGCTCACCGAGCCGGGGGAAGCGCTCGCGGGTGCGCTGGCCCTGGCCGAGCGCATCACTGCCAACGGTCCGCTCGCCGTCGCCGCGACCAAGGAGATCATCGTCAAGTCCTCCGAATGGAGCGAGGCCGAGATGTGGAAGAAGCAGGGCGAGATAGCCTTCCCTGTCTTCGGCTCCAAGGACGCCATGGAGGGCGCCACGGCGTTCGCCGAGAAGCGCAAGCCGAACTGGACGGGAACCTGAGAGCACCGGCCGATGGATCTCGGTCTGGGCAACGCCTCCGCCGTCGTCGTCGGTGGCGGCAGGGGAATGGGCCTGGCGGCCGCACACTGCTTCGCCGACGACGGCGCCCGGGTGGCGGTGGTGGGCCGCAACCGGGAAGCGCTGGACGGCGCCGCCGCGCAACTGCGTGAGCGGGGCAGCCCGGACGCGTTCGGCGTCGTCGCCGACACCGTGGACGAAGCGCAAGTCCGCGAGGCCTTTTCCGTGCTGAGCGACCGCTGGGACGGCCAGCTCAACATTCTGGTCAATGCCGTCGGTCCGAGCGTGCGCGGGACGTTCGACGAGCTGGGCGACGAAGATTGGCGCCGGGCCATCGACGAGGGTGCGATGGGAATGGTGCACTGCGTGCGCGCGGCGCTGCCGCTGCTTCGGGCCGCGGAGTGGGCCCGAATCGTGAACTTCTCTGCACACTCAACACAGCGCCAGAGTGCGATCCTGCCCGCCTACACCGCCGCCAAGGCAATGGTGACCAGCGTGTCGAAGAACCTCTCGCTGTCGCTCGCGCCCGACGAGATTCTCGTCAACGTGGTGTCGCCGGGCAGCATTGCCTCGGAAGCGCTTGTCGGCTGGGCTGATTCGGTCGGTGTGGACGGCAGCGATCCCTACGCGCTGATGGAAGCCATCGACGAACACTTCGGTCACCCTGCGCACCTCCCGCGCGCGGGTCTGCCCAGCGAGATCGGGCCTGTCGTCGCGTTTCTGGCGTCACGCCGCAATTCCTACATGACCGGCGCGAACATCAACGTCGACGGCGGTAGCGACTTCACGTAAAAGGAAGAGGTTGTCCATGGCAACTGCGGCAGACGCTCGAGAGTGGGCCCGCGTTGCCCTTCGCGGGATCGGGGACTCGCTGTACACGCCGTTCAGCGGACCCGACGGCGACGACATCGACTGGGGCGCCTACCGGACGCTCGTGCGGTACTGCGTCGGCGATCTGCGTCACCCGATGCTCTGGTGCACCAGTGGGATCGCCGAGTTCTGGGCCCTGACGCTCGATGAGCGAAAGCAATTGTTGGAGCACGCGATTCAGGAAGCCCGTGCGATCAATCCGGACGTGGTGGTGCAGGCGTGCACGGCGGCGATGTCGGCCAACGACTGCTTGGAGCTCACCCGTCACGCGCAAGGGTGCGGCGCCGACATCGTCTACATCCAGACGCCGATGATGGAGGCCCACGGCGGGGAGGGGGTGTTGCGGTTCTTTACCTACATCGCCGATCGGACCGACATCGCGCTCGGCATGTTCAACTCGCCGTCGTCGGGATATGTGCTGACGCCGGCCGAAAGCGCCCGCATCTATGAGGAGATCCCCGCGGTGTGCGCCACCAAAGAGGGTGCTTTCCGTCCCGCGGCCAGCAGGATGCTGCATGAGCTTGCCCCGGGCCTGGTCATCTGGGAATGCGACAAGACTGTCTACCGCGCGGGCTGGCTGCGGGACGGGATCGTGTGTGCCGCGCAGCTGGGGACGGCGGGATACTTGTTCGAAACTCCTGAGCGGCCGATCTTTTCGGAGTACTGGCAGTTGATCGTCGATGGTCGGCTCCTCGAGGCGATGGATCACGCCAGGGACTCGGGGCTCGACCGGTTCGACTTCGACATGGGTTCGTGGTTCACCTGCCATCCCGGCCGGCCCGACTACTTCACACACTGGGGCGGCGCGTTCAAATTCGCGGCGTCGGTACTCGGTCTGCCGATCGGCGATCACCCGCATTCCCGACCCCCGCAGGCGAGGCTTCCTGAGTTGGCGCAGAACCAGATTCGCGCTGCGTACAGGAACCTGGGACTCGTCGACGGATAGGCCGCTCGAGCATTTGCGGAAGCCGCTACCGATAGGTGTACAGTATGAGCATCCGTCCAGCTGAGGAGGTCTGTCCGTGAGCGCTGTCGATCGCGTCGCGGAGCCCGCAGCCGAGAAGGCCGAACCGGTCCTCTACAGACTTCTCGACAGCGGCGTCGCGGTGCTTACCCTCAACCGACCGGAGCGGATGAACTCCTGGGGCGGCGGCCTGGCCCGCGCGTTCTATCAGTGCATCGACCGCGCCGAGGCCGACCCCGCTGTCCGCGTCATCGTGCTCACCGGAAACGGGCGGGCGTTCTGCGCGGGTGCCGACATGGGTGACCTGGACACGATCGGAGGCGCGGGAGCCTCCGGCGGGCAGGATGTCACGCAGCTCGTCGGCGAACGTCATCCGCATTTCGTCACCGAATTGCGCAAGCCGTTGATCGCAGCGATCAACGGCGCGTGTGCCGGCATCGGGCTCACGCAGGCCCTGATGTGCGATGTGCGCTTCGCGGCTGCAGGCGCGAAATTCACCACGGCGTTCTCCCGACGCGGCCTGATCGCCGAGTACGGCATCTCCTGGATCCTGCCGCGCGTCGTCGGGTGGGGTGCTGCACTCGACCTGTTGCTGTCGGGCCGCACGTTCTATGCCGAGGAGGCCAAGGAGCTCGGTCTCGTCAAGGATGTGGTCGCGGTAGAGGATCTGCTGCCACGGGCCCTCGCATACGCAGAAGACATGGCACGCAATTGCGCACCGAGCTCGCTCGCCGTGATGAAGCGGCAGATGTATCGCGACGCCGAGCGAAACGTCCACGAGGCCAGTGCCGAGGCAGAGAAACTCATGCACGAGTCGATGCTTCGGCCGGATTTCATCGAAGGCATCACCGCGTTCTTCGAGAAGCGGCCGCCGAGCTTCCCACCGCTCAAGGAGGAAACGCCATGACCAGTCAGCAGAACGTGCAGCCCCTGGACTACCGGGCGATCGATGTGGACAACCACTACTACGAGCCGATCGACTCGTTCACCCGGCACCTACCGAAGGAGTTCAAGCGGCGCGGTGTGCAGATGCTCACCGAGGGGAAGCGGACCTTCGCAGTCATGGGCGGGGTCGTCAACCATTTCATCCCGAACCCGACGTTCGATCCGATCATCGAGCCGGGGTGTCTGGATCTGCTGTTTCGCGGTGAGATCCCCGACGGTGTCGACCCGGCGTCGCTGATGAAGGTCGACCGCCTCGCCGATCACCCCGAGTACCAGAACCGCGATGCCCGCGTGAAGATCCTCGACCGACAGAACCTTGAGACCGTCTTCATGCTGCCCACCTTCGCGTGCGGTGTCGAAGAGGCGCTCAAACACGATGTCGAGGCGACCATGGCGTCGGTACACGCCTTCAATCTGTGGCTCGACGAGGACTGGGGCTTCGACCGGCCCGACCATCGATTCCTGTCGGCGCCCATCATCTCGCTGGCCGATCCGGACAAGGCCGTGGAAGAGGTCGAGTTCGTGCTGAGCCGAGGGGCCAGGATCGTGTGCGTGCGACCTGCACCTGTGCCGGGGGTGGTCAAGCCGCGGTCGCTGGGGGATCCGCTGCACGATCCGGTGTGGGCGCGGTTGGCCGAAGCCGGTGTGCCGGTCGTCTTCCATCTCTCCGACAGCGGCTATCTCGCCATCGCGGCGCTGTGGGGCGGCAAGGCGACGTTCGAGGGGTTCGGGAAGAAGGATCCCCTGGACCAGGTGTTGCTGGACGACAGGGCGATTCACGATGCGATGGCATCGATGATCGTGCACCAGGTCTTCACCCGGCACCCGACGCTGAAGGTGGCCAGCATCGAGAACGGCTCCTACTTCGTCTACCGCCTGATCAAGCGACTGAAGAAGTCCGCCAACACCGCCCCTTATCACTACAAGGAAGATCCGGTCGAGCAGCTCAAGAACAATGTGTGGATCGCGCCGTACTACGAAGACGATGTGCAGGTGCTCGCCGACACCATCGGGGTCGACAAGATCCTGTTCGGTTCGGACTGGCCCCACGGCGAAGGGCTGGCCGACCCGATGACGTTCACCGCGGACATCCCGCAGTTCCCCGAGTTCAGCTATGAGGACACCCGGAAAGTGATGCGGGACAACGCGCTCACCCTTGTCGGCGCGCACGTGACGACCGCCTGACCATGGGGCAGTGGACGCTGGGCGATGTCGTCGATGCCATCGCCGACGTCATACCGGACCGCACGATGCTGGTGTGCGGGGAGCGCAGAACCACCTACGGCGAGATGGCGCAGCGCACTCGCCTGTTTGCGAACTTCCTGGCCGGGCTGGGGTTCGGAGTGCACCGGGAACGCGACGAGCTGGACAACTGGGAGTGCGGCCAGGACCGCGTCGCCCTGATCATGTACAACGACCGGTACCCGGAGGTCGTCGTCGGTGCGCTGAAAGCCCGCACGGTGCCGGTCAACGTGAACCACCACTACACGCCGCGCGAGGTGGCCGAGCTCCTCGACTACGTCAAGCCCCGCGCGGTGGTCTACCACCGGGCGCTTGGTGCGAAGTTCGCCGATGTGCTGCCGTCACCGGGTTGCGAACTGCTGATCGAGGTCGACGACGGGAGCGAGCTGCCCGGCCTCGGCGATGCCATCTCACTGGATGATGCGGTGGCGCAGGGGAATCCCGAACACCGCATCATCGGCTCGCCCGACGATCTCATCATGTACTGCACAGGAGGCACGACAGGACGCCCCAAGGGTGTGCTGTGGCGCCAGAGCGACACCTACGTGTCGTCGATGGTGGGCGCCGACCACGAGTCGGCAGCCGAGATCCACGCGAAGGTCACCGGCAACACCGGACCGGCGTGGTTCGCGGTGTCGCCCCTGATGCACGCCGCAGGCCTGTGGACGGTCTTCTCGGGCGCGCTGGCGGGCCTACCGGTCGTGCTCTACGACGATCGGGCGAAATTCGACCCGCAGCGGGTGTGGCAGACCGCCGAACGGGAGAAGGTGGGCCTGATGACGATGGTCGGCGACGCCTATGCCGCGCCGCTGATCGCCGAGCTCCAGCGACGGGACTACGACCTCGCGTCGCTGTACGCCATCGGAACCGGCGGCGCCGCAACCAATCCCAAACACGTGAGCGCACTGCTGGAGAAGCTGCCGCAGCTGACCATCATCAACGGGTACGGCTCTTCGGAGACCGGGAACATGGGTTTCGGGCACAACCGGCGCGGCTCCCACCGCGAGACGTTCGATCTGCGCGAAGGTGGCACGGTGGTGTCCGAGGACCTCACCCGGTTCCTCGAACCGGGTGAGACCGAGGTCGGCTGGGTCGTGAGGAAAGGCCGGATTCCACTCGGCTACTTCGACGATCCGTCCGCGACGCGCAAGACCTTCCCCGTGGTCGACGGTCTGCGTGTCGTCGTGTCGGGCGACCGGGCGTCACTGGAGTCCGACGGGACGTTGCGGTTGTTCGGCAGGGACTCGCTGGTGATCAACACCGGCGGTGAGAAGGTCTTCGTCGAGGAGGTGGAGGCGGTGCTCCGGGCGCAGGGCGGCGTCGCCGACGCGCTCGTCGTCGGGCGCGACAGCGAACGCTGGGGCCAGGAGATCGTGGCACTGGTCCAGAGGCAGCCCGGCGCGGACATCGCCGCCGAGACCCTGCTGAGCGCCTGCACGTCGGAACTGGCACGGTTCAAGGCCCCGAAGGAGTTCGTCTTCGTCGAGAAGGTGCGCAGGCTGGGCAACGGCAAGGCCGACTACCGCTGGGCGAGAAGCCTTGTGGCGCAGCAGGACAAGCTGGCGGTCCAGCCATGACGCAGCGAGTGATCGATGGCCTGGTCAACGTGCACTTCGGCGAGACGGCCAAACAGCCGGAGTTCATGCTCAAGGTCCGCGACGACTACTTCAAGGGGCCCTCGTCGCTCTACGACCAGGTCGAACTGCCCGCACTGCTCGACGAGATGGCCGAGCACGGCGTCGAGAAGGCCATCCTGATGGACAACCTCGTCAAACCGTCGGTGACCGCGCGCACGTTCGCCGAGGAGAGGCCCGACAAGTTCGCGCTGGCGATCGGCGGCGTGAATCTGCTCCGGCCGATGCCGTCGCTGCGTGAGCTGGCCTCCGTCGTCGCCGACCTTCCCGTTGCCTATGCCGCTGTGGGGCCGAGCTTCTGGGGCGACGGCATGTACCCACCGAGCGACGCGGTGTACTACCCGCTCTATACCAAGTGTGCCGAACTCGAACTGCCGCTGTGCATCAACACGGGGTTGCCCGGACCGCCCATTCCCGGCGAGGTGCAGAACCCCATTCACCTCGACCGGGTGTGCGTGCGGTTCCCCGAGCTGAAGCTGTGCATGATCCACGGCGCCGATCCGTGGTGGGACGTCGCGATCCGGCTACTGATCAAGTACGCCAACCTGCGCATCATGACGTCGGCGTGGTCACCGAAACGCCTGCCCGACAGCCTTCTTCATTACATGCGGACCCGCGGCAAGAACAAGGTGATCTTCGCGTCCGACTGGCCGGTGCTGCGGCAGAGTCGCGTCGTGCCGGAGGCCCTTGCGCTGGATCTTCCAGCCGACGTGCTCGACAACTATCTGTACAACACCGCCGACGAATTCTTCTTCGGACCGAAGGGATCCTGATGGACCGTTACGAGCTGCGCAGGCTTGACTACAGCCTGTCCGAAGACCACCAGTCATTGCAGGCGGCCTACAAGGACTTCTTCTCGACCCGCTGCACCATCGAAACCGTGCGCGCGGCAGAGGAATCCGGCTTCGACAAGAACCTCTGGGAACGCCTGTGCGCGATGGGTGCGACGACAATGGCGCTGCCGGAGTCCGCCGGCGGCGACGGAGCGACGCTCGTCGATCTCACACTGGTGGCCGAAGAGATCGGCCGATCGCTGGCGCCGGTGCCGTGGATCGACCATGTCGTGGCCGCCCGACTGCTGGCCCGGCTGGGCACTGCCGAACCCGACATCGTCAACGGCACGAAGCTGGTCGGACTCGACCCCGCACAAAACAGCACGTCCGGCACCCGCCTGATCCCCGCCGGCTCGATCGCCGACCACGTCATCGTCCGCGACGGCGACGACATCGTGTGCCTCCAATTCTCGTCGCGCCCCGCACGCGTCGACAACATCGGCAAGCTACCGATGGCGTGGGTCGATCCGGCCGCCGCCGACAGCCGCACTGTGCTGGCGGGCGGCGCTGATGCACTGGCCGAACATCAACGGGCGCTCGACGAATGGCGGCTGTTGACCGGCGCCGCGTTGGTCGGCCTCGTCGAGGAGACGATGACGATTGCCGCCGAGTTCTCCAAGACCCGCTACACCCTGGGTGTCCCGATCTCGACCCTGCAGGCGATCTCGCATCCGCTCGCCAACATCGCGATCACGGTGCAGGCCGGCCGCAACCTGGCCCGCCGCGCTGCCTGGTTCCTCGACAACGAACCCGACGCGCGGCGGGAGCTTGCCCCGTCGGTGTTCGTGTTCATGGCCGAGGAGGCGGCGAAGGCAGCCACGATGGCCGTCCACGTCCAGGGCGGGCTCGGCGTCTCGGCCGAAGCGGCGGCCACCGCCTACCTGGTGCGAGCCAGGGGATGGGCGGTCGCCGGGGGAGACCCAGGAGTGACGGCGAAGTACATCGCCGGGATCGTCGCCGAACGCGAAGGACGGAGCTAGGCAATGGATTTCTCACAGGTCGAGTTGTCTGACGACGAGCAGAAGTTTCAGGACGAGGTCCGGACCTTCTTGAGCGAGATCGTCACCGAGGACGTCATCCGGCGTGACCGGGAGACCGGCGACAACTTCGACGAGGGCGTGCATCTGGCACTCGGCCGGGCGGGGTATTTGGAACGCGAATGGAAGGCCGGCTCAGAGCGGGGTTTCAGCCGCGTCGAGCGCCGAATCTGGGAGTTGGAGAAGCGCCGTGCCCATGTGCCGTGGGTGACGTCCGGCACCACGGCGATGATCACGAAGTCGGTGGAGAAGTTCGGATCGCCCGAGCTCAAGGACGAAGTCTTGCCGGGCGTGTACAGCGGGCACTTCCGGATGTGCCTCGGCTACACCGAACCCGAGGGCGGCTCGGACGTCGCGACCTGCAAGACCCGTGCCGTGCGGGACGGCGATGGATGGATCATCAACGGCTCCAAGATGTTCACCACCGGGGCGCACAACTGCCAGTACGTCTTCCTCATCACCAACACCGATCCGAGCGCTCCGAAGCACAAGAGCCTCACCATGTTTCTGGTGCCCCTCGACACACCCGGCATCGAGATCCAGGGCATCCGGACCGTCGACGGCGACCGCACCAACATCGTGTACTACAGCGACGTGCGAATCGGCGACCGGTACCGACTCGGGGAGATCAACGGCGGCTGGACCGTCGTCCGGGAGCCCCTCAACGCCGAACACGGCGACGTGGCCGCTGCGGACGACGGCCTGCAGGATGTGGCGATCATGATGCACCAGGCCATGTTCATGGCGACCGCCGTGGACAAGGCCGCGGAGAAGTCGACCGTCCCGGATCCCGACGGACGCAGGCTCATCGACGACGGAGCCGTCGCCTACCGCCTCGGCCGCAGCGTGGCCCGGTTGGAGGCGTCCCTGTCTGCTCCCAACATCTTCGGCCGGGTAGCCCTCGCGCAGACCATGCGTGACATCTCGCCCGATCTGATGGACATCCTGGGTGCGGCCTCGGCGCTGCCGGTGGGTACCGATGGCGCCGCCGACGACGGCGCCGCCGAATACGTGTACCGGTTCGCGCCGCTCGTCGGGATCTACGGCGGCACACTCGAGGTGTTCCGCAACATGATCGCGCAGTACGTACTCGGCCTCGGCAAGCCCAGCTACTCGCCGACCAAGTGATTTGGGTGTAGTTGGTCACGCTCCAGTTGTCCAACTACACCGAAATCGCTAGGTGGTGAGGATGGTCGCGCCCGCGGTGCCCGGGGCGCCGTACAGCTGGGCGAAGCCGACCCTCGGGTCGCCGGGGATCTGCCGGTCGCCCGCCTCGCCGCGCAGCTGGCGCACGATCTCGTGCAGCTGGCGAAGGCCCGAGGCGCCGATCGGCTCGCCGTTGGCGAGCAGGCCGCCGTCAGTGTTGACCGGCATGCTCCCGCCGATCTCGGTGGCACCGTCGGCGATCAGCTTCTCCTGTTCGCCGTCGGCGCAGAAACCGGCCTCGGCCATGTGGATGATCTCGGCGCCGGCATCGGTGTCCTGCAACTGGATCACGTCGACGTCGGACGGTTCGATGCCTGCCTTCTCGAACGCCGCCCGCGACGCGTACACGGTCGGTGCCACATCCTCCTCCACCGGCGCGAAGGTGGTGTTGACCTCGTAGGCGCCGTACTTGCGGGTGCGGACCTCGACGGCGCGGACGAACACCGGCTTCTTGTCGGTGAACCTGTGCGCCAGGTCCGCTCGGCACATCACGACCGCGGCGGCGCCCTCGTCCGGCGAGCAGAACATGTACTGCGTGAGGGGGTAGTTGAGCATGGGAGAGTCGAGGATGGCGTCCTCGTCCATCGGCTTGCGCCGGAACGCGTTCGGGTTCAGCGCCCCGTTGCGCAGATTCTTGTTGACCACCTTCGCCAGGGTCCGGTGGCTGATCCCGTGAGTGTGCAGATAGCGGTTGGCCTTCATGCCGAAGAACTGCGTGGTCAGATACTGGCCGTTCTCGGCATACCAGCTGGGCATGCCGACAAGGCCGGGATCCTCGGTGAATGCGCCGCGGGGATGCTTGTCGAGGCCGACGGCGATACCGATGTCGTAGTCGCCCAGCCGGATACCGTCGGCACACGCCTTGGTGGCGCTCGCCGCGGTGGCGCACGCGTTGAAGACGTTCGTGAAGGGGATGCCCGAAAGCCCGACCATGCCGACGATCGCGTCGGGGTTGGCGACGGTCCAGCTCCCGCCGACGCCGAACTGAATGTCGTTCCAGGACACGCCCGCATCGGCGACCGCGGCGGCGATCGCGTCGACACCCATCTGCATGGCGGTCTTGCCTTCGAACCGGCCGAACGGGTGCAGTCCCACCCCGATGATCGCGACGTCGTGCATGGCCTCAGTCCTTTCCGTCTACGCTCGGCGGCGCACGAGCTGTGCCTGTTGAATCGCGGCGACGGGACCGTGTTCGTCGAACAGCGTTCCCCTGGACATCCCGACTCCGTCTGCGCCGTAATGGTTTTCAGAGCGGACGCCGATCCACGCGCTTTCCGGCATACGGTGGATGTGCACCGCGAGGTCGGTGTTGAGGAAGGTGTACCGGCTCGGATCCAGCCGGCTACCCATGCCGTTGGCGATGTCGGCGACCGAGAACAGCCGCTGCGACGGCGTCATCGACTCTCCGGCCACCAGATCGACCAGCGGCATCGCCCAGCACTCGGCCTGCACGCTGTTCAGGATGTCGTTGAGCCACCGCCAATCCAGGCTCTGGATGTAGGTGCGGTCGCTTCCGTCGTCGGGCAGGCGCCGGTGGCCCTCCGTCACGGGGCGCATCGGCTCGCTGGGGGTCCGGGGCAGCTCGACCGCCTCCGAGCGCTGGAACCGCCACGCCGAGGCGGTGGCGACCCGCGGGGCGTCCCGTCGGGTCCCGGTGCGCTCATGTCGGCGCTGAGCAGTTCGATCTGCCTGCCCGGCCGCTCGACACGGGCCCGTACCCACAATTCGTCGGTGACGGGAACCGGTCCGAGAAGGTCGATGACGACGCGGCTGAGCCGGACATCGTCGCGGGGGTCGCAACGCTCGATCGCCCGGACCAGAAGGGCTGACACCGGGGCGGCGTTCTGCATGGACGATCCCCACGTGCTGATGACGTGGTCGGAGGCCGCGAACCGTTCCCCACGCGGGTCGCCGCCAGCGTCGACGATCTCGTAGTAGGCGTCGGTCACGTCCCGTCCTGTCTTGTGCCGCGGTGGCCACCAGCAGGATATGGTGACACTTTTCGAAAGCACAACTGGATGGCTTACAGGAGGTGGTGGTGGCCATCATCGATGCAGCGCGGGGCGCCGACGTGCACTTCGACCCGTTCTCCGCGGACTTCTACGATGACCCGCACGCCTGCTATCCGCGGCTGCGCGCCGAAGCGCCGGTGTACTACAACGACACCTACGAGTTCTACGCATTGAGCAGACACGCCGATGTCGCTGCCGGGCTCAAGGATTTCGCCACCTACTCGTCGGCCTACGGCGTGGATCTCGGCATGGTCCGCCGGGGCGAGAAGGTCCCGGCCAAGATGATCATCTCGATCGACCCTCCAGAGCACCGCGCGATGCGCAGCCTGGTCAACAAGGTGTTCACGCCGCGGGCGATCGAAGCGCTGCGCATCATGGTCACCGAGACGGTCGAGCGATTCCTGTCCGCCGCGGGCGCCGGCGAGTTCGACGTCGTCCAGGACTTCTCCGTCTACTTCCCGGTCGACGTCATCACCCAGATGCTCGGTGTGCCAGAGGAATTCCGTCAGCAGGTCCGGCTGTGGATCGACGAGTCGCTGCACCGCGAGCCCGGGCAGATCGACATGTCCGAATCCGGCATGCAGGCGATGGCCGAGATGTGGCTGATGTACTACCAGCTGATCCAGGAGCGTCGTGCGAGCCCGCGCGACGACATGATCAGCGCGCTGATCGCCGCGGAGGTCCGACGCGACGACGGAACAATCGATCGGCTTCGGGATTCCGAGATCGCCGGTTTCGCCACACTGCTCGGTGGCGCCGGGGCCGAGACGGTGACGAAGCTCATCGGCAGCGCCGCAGTGACCTTCGCGCACCACCCCGAGCAGTGGCAACAGCTGCTCGCCGACCGCCGCAAGATCGGTGTCGCCATCGAGGAGTTGCTGCGCTACGACGCGCCCGTGCAGTACAACGTCCGGCGGTCCAACGTCGACGTGACGGTGCACGGGGTGACGATCCCGGCGGGGGCGCCGGTGTTCCTGCTGGGCGCGTCGGCCAACCGGGATCCCGACGCGTGGACGGCGCCCGACGTGTTCGACATCCACCGCGATCGCTCGGAGGCGCAGAACCTCGCCTTCGGCTACGGCATCCACAGCTGTCTCGGTGCCGCGCTGGCACGGCTGGAGAGCGCGATCGCGCTCGACAAGTTGCTGGACCTGATGCCGCGTTACGAGGTGCTGTGGGACGGCTGCAGGCGGGTCAGCATGCAGAACGTGTCCGGTTGGTCCCACGTCCCGGTGCGGATCCTGCGGTGACGGTCACCGCGGGTCGATCAGGTCGCGGAACCGCTCGGCGGGGCAAACTGTCGCATTCACGGATCGGATGCGTTCAGCCAGGGTCCGGTCCGACGTCGCGACGCGGATCTGGTCGGGATGCGGATCGGCGGCGATGATCCGGATGATCTCGTCGTCGGCGGAGTTCGGCGCCGGCTCGGGCGCATGGGCGACGGTGACCGCAGCGGACTCGATCGGTGGCGACGGTGGGCGCTCGAAAACCACCGTGACGTCAACACTTTCGGCGGCCGCCCAGCGCTCGAGGCGTTCCACCAACCCCGCCATGGCCCCGTGCCGGTCACGCCACCAACCGTCGGGACGTGAGCCGATCACGTTCATTCCATCGACAATCCAGCGCATCCACCGCACACTATCGAAGTAGCGCAGCCCAGAAGAGGATCGATATGGCGACCCACGTCGAGAACAAAGTCACGTTCTGCCGTATCTGCGAGCCGCTGTGCGGCATGATCGCCACCGTCGAGGACGGCAAACTCGTCGCGCTGCGGCCCGACAAGGAGCATCCGTTGTCGGCCGGGTTCGCCTGCCAAAAGGGCATCGCCTTCACCGAGGTCGTCAACGACCCGGACCGTGTCACCGCGCCGCTGCGGCGCACCCCGGACGGTTTCGAGCCGGTGAGTTGGGACGTCGCGCTGAGCGACATCGCGAGCCGTCTCACCGCGGTGCTACACGACCATGGGGCGGGAGCCGTCGGCTGGTACATGGGCAACCCCGGGGCGTTCAGCTACGCGCATGTGCTCTCGATCATGGGCTTCATCAAGGGCATCGGGCGCGGCACCCACTTCTACACCGCGTCGTCACAGGACACCAATAGCCGGCTGATGGCCAGCCAGCTCCTCTACGGAACGCCGACATCGGTGCCCATCCCGGACCTGAACCGGACCGATCTGCTCGTCGTCATGGGCGCCAATCCTGTTGTCTCTCACGGCAGTTTTCTCACCGCGCCGCGCATCAAGGACCGGATGCACGACATCGTCAAGCGCGGCGGCCGTGTCGTCGTGATCGATCCGCGCAAGACCGAGACCGCCGCGCAATTCGAATGGTGCGGCATCGTGCCCGACACCGACGCGCTGCTGCTGCTCTCGCTGCTGCAGGTGATGTTCGCCGAGGGTCTGGCGCACACGCGCGAGATCGCGCCCCTCGTCGTCGGACTGGAATGGTTGCGGGCACAGGCCGCGCCGTTCACCCCCGAGGCGACCTCGCCGCGCACCGGGGTCGACCCCGACGTCGTGCGCGGCCTCGCACGCGCCCTCGCCGCCACCCCCCGCGCCGCCGTCTACGGGCGGCTGGGCACCTGCGTGGGTCGATACGGCACGTTGACCTCTTACCTCATCGACGTGGTCAACCTCGTGGCCGGAAACCTGGACAAGCCGGGCGGCTCCGTCATCAGCGGGTTGGGTCTGCCCGCGCAGCGGCTGGTGAACATCGGTATGGGCGCGCTGCTGCGCCGCACGTACCGGCGCAGGCGTTCGCGCATCGGCGGCTTCCGCGCGATCATCGGCTCGGAGCCGGCCGCGCTGATGGCCAAGGAGATGACGACGCCGGGGGACCGCCAGATCCGGGCCATGTTCATCAGCGCCGGAAATCCGGTGCTGTCGGTGCCCAACGGCGACGAGTTGGAAGCCGCGCTGGATTCCCTCGATCTCTCTGTGGCCCTTGACTTCTACCTGACCGAGACGACGTCGCGCTGTGACTACGTGCTGCCGGTGACGACCATGTACGAACGTGACGACTTCCCGTTGACGTTCCAGCCGTTCCAGGCGACCCCGTTCCGGCAGGCGACCGAAGCGGTCGTCGAACCTCCCGGGCAGGTGCGGCAGGAATGGGAGATCGTGGGGGAACTGATGCGGCGGATGTCGGGTGAGTCGCCGGTGTTCGCGGCGCTGTCCGCATCGGGCAGAGCGCTGAATAAGCTGGGCATGCCGTTCTCGCCACGGAAGTTCGCCGACGTCGTGATTCGCGCGGGGGCCGGCGGCGACCTCTTCGGACTGCGTCGTGGCGGGCTCACATTCGGGCGCCTCTCGCACGACCACGCGCACGGCACGGTGGTGACACCGCATCTGCCGACCGGGGTCCTCAGGGAGGCGATCGCCTATCTCCGCGGGCGGATCCAACTGGCGCACAACGACATCGCGGCCGAGATCGCTCTTCTGGCACGACCGGACGAGACCGAGGGGTTCCCGTTGCGGATGATCGGCATGCGCGAACCTCGTTCGGAGAACTCGTGGATGCACAACGCGCCGCTGCTGATGCGGGGCGACCGTAGTCACCACGGCCTGATGAACGCCGACGACGCCGCCGAACTCGGGATCGCGGACGGCAGTGAGATCCAGGTCAGCTCGCCCTACGGCACGATCACGGTCCCGATCACGCTGACCAAGGACATCGTGCCCGGGGTGATCGCCGTGCCACACGGCTGGGGGCACAAGGGAACCGGCGGGTGGAAACTGGCCAACAAGGCCGGCGGCGCGAACGTCAATCTACTCACCTCGAGCGAGCCCGGGGACGTCGAGTCACTGTCGGGGATGGCGTGGCTGACGGGCGTCCCCGTCCGCGTGGATCGGGTCTGACTTCCGCCGGAACTGCATTCCGGCGGGCGCCCACGTGACCTTGGTCTGCTGGAATGCAATTCCGGCGAGGGCGAGGGGAAAGCTAGGCGATGGCGCCTTTGTCCTTGAGTTCTTCGATGCGGTCCCATTCGAGGCCCAGTTCCATCAGCACGATCTCGGTGTGCTCGGAAGCCTGAGGTGCGCGCGTCGTCTCCAGCGGCTCGTGGTTGAACTGCACGGGCCCGCGGACGACCTTGAACGGTGCGCCGCCGTCGCTTGCCTCGACCTCGGCGATCATGTCGTTGGCGATGGCCTGCTCGTCGGTGGCCAGGTCGACCAGACTCTGGAACGGCGCCCACTGGCCCTTCATCGTCTTGAGGTGCTGACGCCAGTATTCGAACGGCTTCGCGGCGATGGCTTCGGCGATGAGCTGCACGCCGGCTTCGGCGTTCTGGATCAGCGGCATGACGTCGCAGAAGCGCGGGTCGTCAGCCAGCTCGGGGAGCCCCAGGTGTTCGAAGGCGTCGCGGATGTAGCCGGTCGGGCTCACGATGCACAAGTTGATGGTGCCGCCGTCGGAGGTCTGGTAGTTGGCCATGAACGGATTGACCGACGTCGTGGTACCGGGCATCAGTGAGCGCATCGTCTCGCCGGTCTCCATCCCCTGGGTGACACTGGCGCCCGCAGCCCACCACGCTGTGCTGAGCAGTGACACATCGATCTCGACCGCCTCGCCGGTGCGTTCCCGATGGAACAGCGCCGCCGAGATGCCGCCTGCGATGTTCATCCCCCCGATCGAGTCGCCGAACGCCGGAATACCCTGCGGCAGGGCGCCGCCGAGCTCTTCGGGGGTCAGCGCGTGGCCGACGCCGCTGCGTGTCCAGAACGCCGTGCCGTCGAATCCGCCGACGAGGCGCTCGGGCCCTTTGTCGCCGTAGGCGCTTCCGCGCGCGTAGATGATGTCCGGGTTCACCGCGCGGATGTGTTCGATGTCGAACTTGTTCTTCTGGCGTGCCTGAGGCATGTAGTTGGTGAGAAAGACATCGGCGGTCTTGGCGATCTCGTAGAGCACTTCCTGACCTTCGGGAGTCGACACGTCGATCCCGACGCTGCGCTTGCCGCGGTTGGGATGCTCGATGAGGGGATGGCGGTTCGGATCCAGTTGGAAGCCGCCCATGTTGATGAAGCCGCGCTGGGTATCGCCTCGGACAGGATGCTCGATCTTGATGACGTCGGCGCCCCAGTCGGCCAGTATCGCCCCGGCCGCGGGGACGAACGTGAACTGCGCAACCTCGAGGACCCGTACGCCCTCCATCACCTTGATCAATTCGATCCCCTTCTGACGACGACGTCTTTCGGGGAGTCTAGCGGAGCTTCGATACTGTAATGTTTACCGTTGATCATCCGAGAAATGGCCACCGGAGGTGTCAGGTGAGCTCGATCCCCGCCGAACGTACCGAGACCAGCGTCGAGTGGGGCCGACGGGCGGCTGCGGGCGCCGAGAGTCGGATGCTCATCGCCGGCGAACTGGTCGACGCCGCATCCGGTGCGCGGTTCGACAACGTCAGCCCGGCCACCGGCGCGGTTCTGGGAGGCACGGCTGCGGCCGAGGCGCAGGACATGGAGCGCGCCATCGCCGCGGCCCGCTCGGCGTTCGACACCACCGATTGGCCGAGGAACCGGGCGCTTCGTAAGCACTGCCTGGACCAGTTGCAGGCCGCGATCGAGGGCGAGAAAGACGCACTGCGAACAGAACTCGTCGCCGAGGTCGGTTGCCCGGTGATGACGACCGAGTCCGCACAGCTGGACTGGCCGCTCGCGGAGTCGCTGCGCTACCCGGCGCGGCTCATCGACGAATTCGAGTGGGAGCGCGTTCTCGACGGCGGAGGCCTGTTCGGAGACCGCAACGTCCGCACCGTCGTCAAAGAAGCGGCCGGCGTCGTGGCCGCGGTGACGCCGTCGAATTTCCCGATCGAGGTCATCCTCAACAAGCTCGGTCCCGCGCTCGCCGCGGGCAACACGGTCGTTCTCAAGCCTGACCCGCACACCCCTTGGAACGCGACCCGACTGGGCCGGCTGATCGCCGAGAAGACCGACATCCCGCCGGGTGTGGTCAATGTCGTCACGACGCCGTCCAACGCCGTCGCCGGTCTGCTCGGCACCGACCCGCGCGTCGACCTCATTTCGTTCACGGGTTCCACTGCTGTCGGCAAGCTCCTGATGCGCCAGGGTGCGGACACGATGAAGCGGATGTTCCTCGAACTCGGCGGAAAGTCGGCGGCGATCGTGCTCGACGACGCCAATCCTGCCGTCATCGTCCCCACCGCGGTGGGGGTGTGCGTGCACGCCGGGCAGGCGTGCGCGGCTACCAGCCGCATGCTGATCCACCGCTCGCTGTACGACCAGGCGGTCGCCGACATCACCATGGCGTATCAATTCGTGCCCGTTGGGGATCCAGTGGATCCGGGCACGCTGGTCGGTCCGGTGATTAGCGCTGCGCAGCGGGAGCGGGTGCTGTCCGCGATCGATCGCGCGCGCCGCGACGGTGCCGAGATCACCGCGGGCGGCGGGCCCGTCGAGGGGCTTCCCGACCATCTGGCCGGCGGCCATTTCGTTTCGCCGACGGTCATCACCGGCCTCGACAACAGCGCCGCGATCGCGCAGGAGGAGATCTTCGGTCCCGTGCTTGTGCTGTTGCCGTTCGACGATGACGATGACGCCGTGAGGCTGGCCAATGACAGCACGTTCGGCCTTGCCGGTGCGGTGATGTCTCGGTCCGCCGAGCGGGGGATGAGCATTGCGCGGCGTATTCGGACCGGTTCCTTCGGCGTCAACGGCGGCATGTTCTACGGTGCCGATGCGCCGTTCGGCGGCTACAAGAGCAGCGGTGTCGGCAGACAATGCGGCATCGAGGGCTTTCAGCAGTATCTGGAGACCAAAACCATTGCCCGCCGCGAGCGCAAGCAGGGCTGACTGCGACTACCCCGCGGGGGTGAACGTCACCGGGATCGCCGTCGGCGACCGGAACGGCTGACCGTGGATGTGCGGGTCGTCATCGGTGAGCAGCTGGATGTCGGACAATCGGGTGAGCAGGGTCTCGACGGCCACCCGGGTTTCCATCCGGGCCAGGTGCAGTCCCATGCAGGTGTGCTCACCGGCAGCGAAAGAGATGTGCGGCAACCTCTTTCGGAAGATGTCGAACTCCTCGGGACGCTCCCACCGTGCTCCGTCCCGGTTGGCCGCGCCGATGCACACATCGATCACCGACCCGGCCGGGATCGGCACGCCGTCGATCTCGGTGTCCTCGGTCGCGAATCGCTGCACGGTGGTCAGCGGTGTTTCGTAGCGCAGCCCCTCCTCGATCGCCGCGCCGATCAGTTCGTGATCGGCGTCGACGGCGTCGAACTGCTCACGATGGGTCAGCAGCAGATAGAGCAGATTGCCCGACGAGCGGTAGGTGGTTTCCAGTCCGGCGGGCAGAAGTAGCCGCAGAAACGAGTAGATCGCCTCGTCGGTGAGCCGCTCGCCGTCGATTTCGGCGGAGACCAGGTCGCCGATGATGTCCTCGGTCGGGGCCGAACGGCGTTTGTCGATCTGAGCAAGGAAGTAGTCTTTGAGTGCGGCCGACGCTTCGAACGCGCGCTTGTATTTGATGGTGTAGCTGATCAATTCGACCGCGCGCTTGCGAAACCAGGGCAGGTCCTCCTGCGGGAGGCCGAGCAGCCGGGAGATCACCCGGGTCGGAAATTCGAACGTGAAGTCGCGCACCAGGTCTGCCCGACCCGTCTCGATGAATTCGTCGATCAGTTCGTTGACGACGGGCCGCACGATCTCGGGTTCCCAGCGCGTCAGCGACCGGGACTTGAAAGCTGCGGAGACGAGGTTGCGGTGCTCCCAGTGCGGTTTGCCTTCCATC
This sequence comes from Mycobacterium bulgaricum, assembly GCF_041287165.2. NCBI lineage: Bacteria > Bacillati > Actinomycetota > Actinomycetes > Mycobacteriales > Mycobacteriaceae > Mycobacterium > Mycobacterium bulgaricum. The sequence continues at coordinate 195,934 of NZ_JBGGKV020000004.1, forward strand.
GCCAGAATGGTCGGACCGATGAACAGCCCGATGGTCGCGTCGTAGATCGTGGAGTTGAAAGCCTTGCCGTCGCGGAACACCCGATTCACCGCATCGAACGACACCGCCGCGTAGAGGTTTTCGGGCTTGAGGGAGTCGGGTGTCTTCGACCAGTCCATCACCGAGCCGCGGAACACCCCGCCCTCGTCGCGCCGGCGCGCGAACATGGGGTACGGGTCGCGCAGGTCGATGGGTTCATCCCCTGTGACGTCCTGGACCGGTGTCTCCACCCGGGTACTGTAACTCTTACAGTAATGCCGTGTACAGCACGCGTCAGACGGCGATCGGGGCGCCTGCGGTCATCGACGTGACGAAACCCGAGTCGACGTGTACGTCCTGGCCGTTGATCCACTGTGCGGCATCGGATCCGAGGAATGCGATGACCGGCACGATGTCGGCGACCGTCCCATGCCTGCCGTAGGTGTCCCTGAGCACGTCGAGGATGTCCTTGCCCATGGCCTTCTCGAAGTCGACGAGGATCGGCGTCTCGACGGGGCCCGGGCTGACCGTGTTGATCCGCACGCCGTACCTCGCGAGCGCCGCGCCCGCTGCCCTCTTGGCGTAGAGGATCACCGCCTGCTTCGAGGACGTGTACACGGGGTAATTCGGGTCCTGACGCGCCTGCCAGGCCGCCACGGCGTCGGCGTCGGTGGCTTCCAGAAGCGCGGACAAGTCGTCGAGGCGCTGCTCCCAGCCGATTCCGGCGATCGACGCCACCGCGACGACGGCACCGCCGCGGTGCATTAGCGGCAGCATGCCCTCGACCATCCTGCGCATTCCGAGGTAGTTGACGGTCAACACGTCGTTCGGCGGAGCCGTGCCCGGGACGCCGGCGACGTGGGCGAGCACGTCCCACCCGACGCCCACTCCGTCCAGCAGCTCGGTGATGCTGTCGGGGTCGCGGAGGTCGCACAGCGCATGCTCGGCGGCCGGGGTGTCGTGATGTCGCACGTCCACGGCGAGCACATGATCGCCGGCCTCGTGGAAGTGGGTCGCGACGGCTGCGCCGATACCGGATCCCGCTCCGACGACGACGATCCTGCGTCTCTGGCCAGTCACACGCAGCACCTACTCCCGGCTGAACCGAATGGTCGACAGTAAGCATGACTGTAAACAATTCACGTGCGCGGGACAACGGGCGGTCCGGTGTTACCGTTGGCCCATGCCGATGCCGCTCGATGGCGTGACGACCCGCGTGCAGGAACCGATGGCGGCTGTTCTGGAACGCCAGCGCACGGCGTTCCTGGCCGACGGTCCGCCCGACGTGGCGCTGCGGCGCAATCGGATCGACCGCCTGATGGCATTGGTTCTCGACAATGCCGACGACTTCGTCGACGCGATGGCCGCCGACTTCGGCACCCGGCCGCGGGCGGGGTCGTTGTTCACCGAGATCATGGGCATGATCTCGGTGATCGAGCACACCAGATCCCATGTGGGACAGTGGATGCGGCCGAGCAAGCTGATGCGGCCGGCGCGGGCTTTCGGGCTGCGGGCCGAAGTGGAACCGTCTCCGCTGGGGGTGGTCGGTGTCATCGGCCCGTGGAACTTCCCCCTCAACCTCGTGATCCTGCCCGCCTCGGCGGCGTTCGCGGCGGGCAATCGCGTCATGATCAAAATGTCAGAGGTCACCCCGCGCACCGCCGAACTGATGCAGCGCTTGTCGTCCGCGTACTTCAGTGCCGAAGAGCTCGCTGTCGTCACCGGAGACGCCGACGTCGCAGCGGATTTCGCGGCGCTACCGTTCGATCACCTGTTCTTCACCGGCTCTCCGTCGGTGGGGGCGCTCGTACAGCGTGCCGCGGCAGCCAATCTCGTGCCCGTCACGCTGGAGCTGGGCGGCAAGAACCCCGTCGTGGTGGGGCCCGCAGCCGACATCGCCCGCGCGGCCACCCGAATTGCCCAGGGGCGCATGATCAACGGCGGGCAGGTCTGCGTGTGTCCCGACTACGTCTTCGTCCCTGTCGAACAGACCGATCAGTTCGTTGCCGTCGTCCGCGACACCTTCGCAGGCATGTTCCCGTCGATCGTCGCCAACACGGATTACTGTTCGTCGGTCAACGAGGCCAACTTCAACCGCGTCGTCGGGCTCATCGAGGACGCGCGCGTAAAGGGGGCGCGCGTGGAGTCGGTGAACCCGGCGGGCGAGACGCTGCCCGATCGCGGCAGCCGCAAGATAGCGCCCACGATCCTGCAGGATGTCGACGACAGCATGCGGATCGCCGCGGAGGAGACCTTCGGCCCCGTCCTCACGATCGAACCCTACGAGCGACTCTCCGACGTCGTCGAATACATCAACAGCCGCCCCGCGCCGTTGGTCGCGTACTGGTTCGGTCCGGACGACGCGGACTTCCGGACCTTCGTCAGGCACACCAGGAGCGGTGGTGTCGCACGCAACGACTTTGCCGCACAGATGATCCCGTCCGCAGCGCCGTTCGGCGGCGTCGGGCGCAGCGGCATGGGCGCCTACCACGGCAAGGCGGGCTTCGACGCCTTCAGCCATCACCGCACGGTGGTCGGCAGCGATCTGCCGTTCACGATCACCGGTCGCGCCGCGCCACCGTTCACCCGCTCGACGCGGCTGACGACCGCGCTCGCGCTACGGATGGCCCACCGACGCACGCGGAAGAGGCTGCGGCGACTCAGGACCCGCTGACGGCCTGCTCCCGGGCCCACCGGTAGTCGGCCTTGCCTGCCGGGCTGCGCTCGATGGTGGGCCGGAACACCACGGCCTTGGGCAGCTTGTAGCGGGCGATCACTGACGACGCGTGCTCGATCAGCTCGTCGGCCGTCGCGGATGCATCGTCGGCCAGTGCCACCACCGCGACCACCTCCTGGCCCCAGCGATCGCTGGGCCGCCCGGTGACCACCACGTCGGCTACGGACGGATGCGAGGCGATCGCCGATTCGACTTCCTCGGCGAAGATCTTCTCGCCTCCGGAGTTGATGGTCACCGAGTCACGGCCGAGGAGTTCGACGGCCCCATCGGCGAGATGCCGCGCGCGGTCCCCGGGGACCGAGTACCGCACGCCGTCGATGACAGGGAACGTGGCGGCAGTTTTGGTGGCGTCGTTCTTGTAGCCGAGCGGGACGTAACCGCGCTGCGCGAGCCAGCCCATGCCGTCGTGGCCGGGTTCCAGAATGGCGCTGAGATCCTCTGCGGCAACGGAGGTGTCGGGCCCGGCGGTGAACTTACCCGTCGAGACCGCGCCGGGGGCGGACATGTGTGTCATCTGCGCACCGGTCTCCGACGAGCCGACGCCGTCGACGACCATCAAATTCTCTTTGACATCGATGAGGCGCTGCTTTGCCGTCGGCGTCAGCTGAGCGCCGCCGTTGGCCACCACCGCGAGCGAGGACAGATCGGCGTTCGTGCGCTCGATGACGTCGGCCAGCGGGCGGGCCATCGCGTCCCCGACGACGGTGACGGCCAGGATCCCCTCCCGCTCGATGGTCGCGACGACATCGTCGACGTCGAGGTGATCGACGACCGGAGAGAACACCACCGTCTGGCCGGTGTTCATCGCCGTGAACAGGGCCCATTGTGCGGCGCCGTGCATCAGGGGCGGCAACACCATCAGCTTCGTGCCTGGATTCTCGGCGCAGCGTTTGGCGATGTCGTCGTAGGAGGTGGCGAGTTCGCCGGTGTAGAGGCTGCGCCCGCCGAACGAGGCCATGAAGATGTCGTGCTGGCGCCACAGCACGCCTTTGGGCATGCCGGTGGTGCCGCCGGTGTACAACACGTACAGGTCGTCGGGGGAGGGCTCCACCGGGGGCGCTTCGGCGGTGCCTTCGGCGACGATCGAGTCGTAATCGACTGCGCCGGGCAGCAATTCATTGCCTGATTCATCGGCGATCTGGATCAAGACCTTCAGCGCAGGCAGGTCCGCGAGCACCTCGGCGAGGCGCGGCGCGAACGCGGCGTGGTACAGCAGCGCCGTAGCCCCGGAGTCGGACAGCAGGTACTGCAGCTCGCTCTTGACGTAGCGGTAGTTGACGTTGAACGGCGCAACCCTGGCGCGCCAGGCGCCGAGCATGCCCTCGACATACTCGGGCCCGTTGTAGGCGTAGATGCCGAGAAGGTCCTGGCCGACCTCATGGCCGGCCAGCTCCGACCGCTCGGTGTGGCAGCCCAGTCCCTGCGAGTGCAGGAAATTGGCGAGCCGGTTCGAGCGCTCGACGATCTGGGTGTAGGTGAACCGCCGGTCGCCCTGGACGATGAACTCGCGATCGCCGATGACCGCTGCGACGGCATCGGCGGCGGCCGGGACGGTGAACTGAATCGACTCGGTCATGCGATGGACTCTAGACGGGCCGCTTGCATGGGTGGACAGTTGGGCGAAAGTTGTCTACTCATGGTTGTCATTCCATGCCGTGATCAGGTCGTCGGTGGTGGTGATCGTCGCGAGCAGCGTCAGCGTGTTGTCGATGACGGCCGCTGCATAGTCCGCGGGGATTCCGGCCACCGCGTCGCGGGGCACGACGACCCGGTAGCCGGCGTTGACGGCGTCCATGACGAGGTTGGGGATCGCGACGTTGACCGACACGCCGACGGCGACGATCGTCGTCACGCCGAGGTTGCGCAGGATCGCATCCAGATCGGTGCCGCCCATCGGCCCGAGGCCGTGCCACCGGTAGAGCACGAGATCGCTTGGCTGCTGCTCTATCTCAGCGACCAGCTGCGTGCCTGCGCTGCCCGGAGTGATGTCCACGCCGGAGGCCCCAACGGCGAACAGTTTCGCGTTGTGGTTGGCGCCCCGTCCGTCGGCGCGCCGCTGCACGAGGCAGTGCACGACGTCCACGCCCTTCTCGCGCGCGACCGGGAGCAGCCTGGCGATGTTCGGCAGGGCCTCCCGGCGCGCCTCGTCGGCCAGCGCCGCCAGCCCCGCGTCGGGGCCGACGACCGCGCCCTGGCACTCCTGGGTCACCACCGCGGTGTGCCCCGGGGCGACCAGTTCGGCGAGCGGGATTGTCATGTCTGGACGGGTTCGCCGACCGGCGGCACCTCGTAGAATTGCTGAGCCCACTTGCGCAACGCCATGTAGGGCTTGGCGTCGATCTTCGCCAGCGCCGGATGTTCGATGTACTTCTGGTAGCGCCAGATGTCGCAGTCCTCCCAGACGGTCTTGAGGAACTGCCGTTCCACTTTCTCGATGACCTCGGGCGGTGGTACGTCGGAGGTCTCGCCAGGCAGCTTCGGCCACCAGATCGAATAGAACATGTCGGACACCTCGTCGTCGACGGGTGTGCACGCAAAGATCAGGCGGTGGTTCGACGATCCTTCGAAGGCGCTCATCGCGAAACCGAGTCCGGAGAAGTGGCTGTGGATGCGCAGCGCCATTTTGTCGGGGTCGTCGCTGCGGGCGTCGGGCCAGCCGGTCAGGAATCGCCATTCCTCGTCGACGTTCTCCCAGTGCAGGCAGACCGGCGTCACCGATGCGCCGTGCACGTAGCGGAAATGTGAGCTGTCAGGGCCGTTTTCAGCGACGATCTGCGGGTGTACCGGGATGGCGTCGGCGCGGCTGGAGAACTCGGGGTAGGGCCGGTAGTAGGCGCCCGCGTCGGTTTCGAACTGGGGGAACTTACCGAAGATGTCCGGCAACTCCCACTGCGGTTCCTTGCCTGCGGGCTGGTACCACATGAAGATGCAGCCGTATTGCTCTTTGACCGGGTAGGACCGCAGCTTCAGGCCGCGGTTGGGGCGATCGGGTTGATAAGGGATGTAGGTGTTGGAGCCGTCGGGGCCCCACCGCCATCCGTGGAACGGGCACTCGACGCAGTCGCCGACGACGGTGCCGCCGTGGCCGATGTGGGCGCCGAGGTGTTTGCAGTGGGCTTCCAGGACGTGGAGCTCACCCGATTCATCGCGGTAGGCGGCGAGGTCCTCCCCGAGGTACTTCAGCGCCTTCACGTCGCCGACCTCGAACTCCGCCGACCACCCGATCATGAACCAGCCGGTGACCTTCCAGGTGAACGGAACTTTCATGACGTCTCCTCAGATCCGCCCACACAGTCCTGTGGACACCGATACTGTAACAGCGACAGTATCGCGAGCCCGGAGGAACAGTGACGATCGAACGTGACCCCATGCGCTATGACGCGATCGTCGTCGGTGCCGGCTTCTCCGGGCTCTACGCGCTACATCACCTCCGCGAACTCGGGCTGAGCGTCCTGGTGTTGGAGAAGGCGCACGACGTCGGGGGGACGTGGCTGTTCAACCGCTATCCGGGCGCACGGTGTGACATCGAGAGCATCGAGTACTCGTACAGCTTCTCCGACGACATCCAGCAGGAGTGGGTGTGGACCGAGACGATGCCTGCGCAGCCCGAGATCGAGGCGTACCTCAACTTCGTCGCCGACCGACTGGACCTGCGCCGCGACATCTCGTTCGACATGAATGTCGTCGCGATGACCTTCGACGGGGACGCGTGCGAATGGACGGTCACGACGGAGTCCGGCGGGTCGTTCGTGGCGCCGTTCGTCATCGCGGCGACCGGAATCCTGTCGGTTCCGTTGGAACCCACGATCCCGGGTATGGACACCTTCACCGGCACATCGCTGTTCACCAGCCGCTGGCCCGTCGGCGGTGTCGACCTGACCGGCAGACGGGTCGGGGTGATCGGTACGGGGTCCACCGGCGTCCAGCTGATCCCGGTGGTCGCCCGGGAAGCTGCGCACCTCAGCGTCTTCCAGCGGTCGCCGGCCTACACGTTGCCGTGGAAAGTGCGGCCGTTCGCACCGGGGGAGCTCGACGAACTCAAAGCCCGCTATCCGGAGATCCGCGCCGCGCAGCGCGAGCATCCCGTCGGCGCGGCACGGCTGAGTGCGTTCTCTGTCCTGCTGGAGATGCTCGTCAAACCGCCGCTGAAGTCTGCCTCGCGCGAAGAGCGCAGCCGCGCCGTCGAGGAGGGCGGCATCATGGGAGCCCTCAATTGGGGCGACCTGTTCTTCGACATCGAGGCCAACCGGATGGCGGCCGAGCTCTACGGCGAGGCGATCGCACGGATCGTCGAAAACCCCGACACGGCAAAGGCACTGACACCGAGTCACCCGTTCGCGTGCAAGCGGCCGATCATCGACCAGGGGTACTACGAGACCTACAACCGCGACAATGTGAGCCTGGTCGATCTGCGTACCGACCCGATCGTCTCGGTACGGCCCGCGGGCATCGAGACGCAGAGCGGCGTGCATGAGCTCGACGCGATCGTCTACGCCACGGGCTTCGACGCGATGACCGGCGCGCTGAGCCGCATCGATATTCGCGGTCGCAACGGTGCGTCGCTGCGGCACTTCTGGGCCGAGGAGGGACCATTGAGCTACCTCGGGCTGGCCGTGGCGGGTTTTCCGAATCTGTTCACCATCCAGGGACCCGGAAGCCCCTCTGCTGCCTCGAATTTCGTCGCTGCACTGGAGCAGAACGTGGAATGGATCGGCGTCTGCATCGACCATCTCCGCCGGCACCACTACCGGACCATCGAAGCGCTCCCGGAGGCGCAGCACGAATGGATCGAGCAGGCCACCGCGCTGGTGGCTCCGACAGTGCTGGTCCATCCGTCGTGCAACTCCTGGTACAACGGCGGCAACGTGCCCGGCAAGAAGCGGATGTACATGGGCTATACCGCGGGGATCCCCGAGTACCGGCGGCGTTGCGACGAGATCGCCGCGGGCGGCTACACGGGGTTCAAGCTCGCGTGAAGACCACAGAACGAGTCTTGCGGATCGGCGCCGATTTCGCCGGGGTGCTGCCGCGGGCGCACCGTGCCGTCACCGCGTCTGGTGACTTCAATCCGTTGTCGTGGCGGGATGTCCGCCGGCTCGGCGAGGTCACGCTCGACGAACTGGCGCTGACGGGTATGACGCTGACGGCGCCACCGCCGATGCTGGAGCGTTCGGCGGGCTCGTGTGCCCCGGCAGCATCCGAGGTCGCCGCACTCGGGGTGGTGGGCGCGAATACCGCGCCGGACCCCGTGCAAGTGAAATCGCTGGAACGGCGCCGGTTCGGCCGCCGCAGTTACGAACAGATGACGTTCGACCACGACCCCGATCTCCCGGATTCACTGGTGCGCGCCGGGTTCGGAGGTCCGGCGACCGCCGTCGTGCACCTGTGCCGGGCCGGTGACGACCGTCGGCCCTGGCTGGTCTGGATACACGGTGCGGGGCAGGGCCAGCCCATCGACCTGCTGTTCTCCCGTGCGCGGCGAATCCAGGAAGACCTCGGATTCAACGTCGCCCTGCCGGTGCAACCGGGGTGCGGGGTCCGCGGCAACGCATGGCCCTCATATCCCACGATGGACCCGTTGGCCAATGTCGCCGGCATGATGCGCGTCGTCTCGGAAGTGCGGGCGCTCCTACGGTGGCTGCGGCCACAGGCCACGGCGATCGCCGTGGCCGGGGTGTCGATGGGAAGCCCTGTCGCCGGGCTGGTTTCGCACCTCGAGCCGGTCGATGCCGTCGCGGTGTTCACCCCGATCTTCGGTCTGAACGCGATGATCGCCGCGCACCTGGGTCGCTGGGGTCCGTCGGTCGACGACACCATCGCGCTGTTGCGCTCCGATGTCGTCGAACAGGTGATGTCTGCGGTCGACTACCAGTCGGTCGAACCGACGGCGCCGCCGGAACGACGACTGATCGTCGGTGCGTCGCACGACCAGATGGCGGGCCGCGAACCCGCGGAGGTGCTCCACGAACGCTGGGGAGGCGAATTGCATTGGCACCGCGGCAGCCACGTGGGGCATCTCTTTGCCCCGGGTGTGCAGCGAGCCTCGGAGCGCCTGCTCAGATCGGTCGATCCGGAATCGATCCGTAGTCGCGGATGAGCCTCGCGCGCACGAACTCGAGCTCGGTGGCCATGTCGTACGGGTACGCGGCCATGATCCACTGGTACGCCGTGCCCAGCACCGCCGCGCCGAAATCGTGGACAGTACGGTCGATGTCGATGTCGCGCCGCACTGAATCGTCAGCGACGCCCGCGCGCAGACCGGTCTCTACGGTCTGCGCCGCCCGCCGCAGCCACATCTGGATATAGGGACGTGCCTGTGATGTGGCCGTGGCGGCCTCGAAGGTCAGCACGAAGATCGCGCGTAGCAGATCGCGGTCCTCGGAGTACAGCACCGCGATGCGGTCGACGTGCGCGAGGGCCCGAGCCATGCCGCTCGATGCGGGGTCGGGCGCCGGGGCCAGCTTCCTCTCGTATTCGGTCGCGAACAGCGTGTCCAGGACCGCGTCCTTGCTGCCGAAGCGGGCGTGCACCATCGCGCGGCTGTAACCCGCGCGGCGGCCGATCTCCGCAGCTGTCGTTGCATCCCAGCCTTTTTCGCCGATCAGCTGCACAGCGGCCTCCAGCAGCCTGCGGCCGGAGATCTCGAGGCGCTGGGGCTGGGTCAAGCCCCTGGTCGGGGAGGGCATCGTTGCATGTTAGATGCCCGAGGGCTAACTTAGTTGCGCGCCGTCAAATAAGCGAGGGAGGTCGAAGGTGACCCGTTCGGCCCGCGAGGTGGTGGAGCTTTACAACCTGGTGGTGTGGAACGAGCGTGACTTCCCCCTCGCCGAGGAGCTGCTCGGCGAAACCGTGATCCGCCACGACGTGGGGGAGTCCACCACGCTGACCCACGAACAGGCCGTCGCCCGCGTGGTCGACCACTGGGACATGTTCGAGACCATCCGCTTCGACCTCAACCTCGTGGTCGCCGGCGAGGACGGTGAACACGTCGCGATCGTGTACCAGTCGCCGATGAAGCTCAAGGACGGCACCGAGGCCACGGTCGCGAGCATGGAGATCTTCCGGGTGGTCGATGGCAGGATCACCGAAGTCTGGAATTGCGGCTACAAGCAAGGGATCTGGTCATGACACGGACGTTGGACGAACTCGGCTACTACCTGCTGGCCGGCGCCGGGGGTGAGGGGCCGGCCACGCTCATGGACGAGGCCCGCCGCGGCGAGGAACTCGGTTTCGGCACCGGCTTCATCTCCGAACGGTGGAACGTCAAGGAGGCGTCGTCACTGACCGGCGCGGCGCTCGCGGTGACCAGCCGAATGCAGATCGCGACCGCAGCGACCAATCACAACACCCGGCACCCCTTGATCACCGGATCCTGGGCGACGACGATGCACCGGCTCTCCGGCGGCCGGTTCACGCTGGGGCTCGGCCGCGGAATCGCGGCGATGTACAACGCCTTCGGCGTGCCCGCGGTGACCACCGCGCAGATGGAGGACTTCGCGCAGGTGATGCGCAAGCTCTGGCACGGAGAGCTGATCTTCAACCACGACGGGCCGATCGGCAAGTACCAGGTGCTGTTCCTCGATCCTGAGTTCCGCGAAGACATTCGGCTCGCGCTCGTCGCGTTCGGTCCGCAGACGCTGGCCCTGGGCGGGCGGGAGTTCGACGACGTCATCCTGCACACTTACTTCACACCGGAGACGTTGCAGCGCGCGGTGAAGATCGTCAAGGACGCCGCCGAGCAGGCGGGCCGCGACCCGGCATCGGTCCGGGTGTGGTCGTGCTTCGCAACGGTTGGCGATCATCTTCCCGAAGAGTTGCGGCTGAAGAAGACCGTCGCGCGGCTTGCCACCTACCTGCAGGGCTACGGCGAGTTGCTGGTGAATACCAACGGCTGGGATCCTGCTGTGCTGCAACGGTTCCGCGATGACCCCGTCGTGCAGTCGGTTCCCGGTGGTATCGACCACAAAGCGACCGCCGAGCAGATCGAGCACATCGCCACGCTGATCCCCGACGAGTGGCTGGAGCCGTCGGCGACCGGGTCGGCGCAGCAATGCGTGGACCGCGTCCGCAAGGAGTTCGACTACGGCGCCGACGCGGTCATCATGCACGGCGCCACACCCGACGAACTCGAACCGATCGTCACGGCCTACCGCGCCAGCGTCGAGTGATTTCGGCGCGCTTTTCGCCGCTCAGCGACGTTTTCCGCGCCGAAATCGCAAAGGGGCCTAGGGGGTGATGGTCGTGCGGGTGACCGGCTGCGCCGCGGCCTGGCGGCTGAACAGTCCGCGCTCCAGCGCATCGAGGAGCACGTCGCGGGTCTCCTCCGGGTGGATGAGGTCGTCGAAGCCGAGGTGGCCTGCCGACCGGAACGACGCGTCCACCTCGGCCTGACGCAGCTTGGCCTCGATGTCCTCCGTGGCGTGCGAGGCCTTGCTCAGCGCGGCCGCGCTCATCGCGCCCATCGTCGCGCCCGGGTAGGCGAACGTCGCGCTCTGATTGTCGAATCCGAGCAGCGACATCACCATCGACCCGAAGCCGTACGCCTTGCGCAGCGTCACGTGCAGTTTCAGTGTCGTCGCCGCGGTCTGGGCCGCGAACATCCTTGCACCGCTGCGCAATACGCCGGTCTTCTCGGATCGGCTGCCCGGCAGCATCCCGGGGTTGTCGGCGAGGAACACGATCGGCAGATGGAACGCGTCGGCGACCATGATGAAATGCGCTGCCTTGTCGGCGGCATCGGCGTCGATAGAGCCCGCGAGCACCTTGGGCTGGTTGGCCACCACCGCGACGGGGTGCCCACCCAGGTGGGCCAGCGCGGTGATCATGGCCTTGCCGAACTTCGGCTGCACCTCGAACCAGTCGGTGTCGTCGAACACGACGTCGAGGACCGCGCGCATGTCGTACACCTGACGGTTGCCCCGCGGCACGATCTCGAGCAGCTCCGGCGTCGAGCGGCGTCCGGTCGACTCGCTGGCCGGCGCCGACGCCGGATACGACCAGGCGCTCGACGGAAAGTACGACAGGTAGCGGCGGATGTCGTCGAGCACCGCTGCGTCGTCCTCGCCGAGGTTGTGGATCACGCCGCTGGCCAGCGCGACGGACGGCCCACCGAGGTCCTCCTTCGAAATCTCCTCGCCGGTGGACTCTTTCACCACGGGCGGGCCCGCGGTGAAGATCGCACCCTGGGTCGTCATGATCGTCCAGTCGCAGACCGGTGCGACCAGCGCACCGTGCCCGGCGGACGGTCCGAACAGCCCGCTCACGGTCGGGACCTTGCCCGAACACTGGGCCTGCGCCAGCAGATCGGTGGGCGTGCGGCCGTAGTGCTCGCCGCTGGGCCGGAACCCCGCCCCCTCCAGCAACATCACCATCGGGACGCGGTCGCGCAGGGCCAGTTCGGCGAGCCGGTAGCGCTTGGCGTTGCCGCCCGGACCGATGCTGCCCGCGAGGGTCGTGAAGTCCTCCGCGCCGATCATCACCGGCCTGCCGTCGACGAGCCCCGAACCGGCGACGATCCCGTCGGCCGCGATGTCGCCGCCGACGAGGGTCCCGAACTCGCGGAAAGAGCCCTTGTCCAGGAGATGGGCGATCCGGCCGCGGGCGTCGAGTTTGCCCTTGCCGTGATGCCTGGCGAGCCGTTCGTCGCCACCCATACCGCGGGAATGGTCACGGCGCCGGTTCAACTCGTCGAGTGTTTCCGCCCAGTCCTCGGCTTTGGCCATGTCAGACTCCTGTCCTCGACGACGCGCGACGTTGTGTTCGGCGTGCGACACGTCGCAACGTTGACCTTACTGAATTGCTTACTGTAGCTTCATTCAGCATGGGTGCGGGAGGCGGCCTCAAGGTCGACGCTGCCGTCGTCAGTCAACTGTCCCACGTCCCCGCCGCCGCGGAAACGCTCGAACGCCGGGGCTACGACGGTTGCTGGACGGCGGAGATCAATCACGACCCCTTCCTGCCGCTGACACTGGCCGCAGAGCACACCCGCCGCATCGAGCTGGGCACCAGCATCGCCGTCGCCTTCGCCCGCAACCCCATGACCGTCGCGCAGATCGGCTGGGACCTGCAGGACTTCTCCCAAGGCCGCCTCATGCTGGGGCTGGGTTCTCAGATCAAGCCGCACATCGAGAAGCGGTTCAGCATGCCGTGGGGTAAGCCCGTCGCCCGGATGCGAGAGTTCGTGGCCGCGCTGCACGCGATCTGGGCGTGTTGGCGTGACGGTACGCGACTGGCGTTCGACGGCGAGTTCTACAGCCACACTCTGATGACGCCGATGTTCGTCCCGCAGCCGCATTCCCACGGCGACCCCCGGGTTTTCGTCGCCGCGGTGGGCGACCGGATGACCGAGATGTGCGGTGAGGTCGCCGATGGGCTTATCGCGCATGCCTTCTCGACGCAGCGGTACTTCCGTGAGGTGACGCTCCCGACGCTGACGCGCGGGATCGAACGGGCCGGCAGGCAACGGCAGGACATCGAGGTGGCCAGCCCGCTGTTCGTGGTGACGGGCCGCGACGAGACCGAGCTGATGCAGAACTCGGTCCCGACCCGCAAGCAGATCGCCTTCTACGCGTCGACCCCGGCGTACCGCCGAGTGCTCGAACTGCACGGCTGGGGCGACCTGCAGACCGAATTGCACCGGCTCTCACGTGAGGGTGAATGGGATGCGATGGGCTCGCTGATCGACGACACGATGCTCGCGGAGTTCGCCGTCGTCGCGCCGCTCGACGACGTGGTGCGCACGATCCGGGACCGGTGCGACGGTCTGATCGACCGTGTCCTGGTGGGATTTCCGCCGTCTCTCGACGAGGCGGCGGTGACGGCGCTGGTAAGTGAGCTGGGTGAGGAGTCAATATGACCGTGAGAATTGCGGACGAGGCGGGCAAGGTCTCCGCCGACCCGACAGCCTACGCCGACGAGGCACGGCTGCACGCGGCCATGACCCACCTGCGGGCACACGCTCCCGTGTCATGGGTCGACGCGGAGGGGTACAACCCGTTCTGGGCGATCACCAAGCACGCCGACATCATGGCCATAGAACGCGACAACGCGACCTTCACGAACTCGCCGAGGCCGGTGCTCACCACAGCCGAGGGTGACGCGCAGCACGCGGCCATGGCGATCAGCACGCTGATCCACATGGACGATCCGCAGCACCGCAAGATCCGGGCGATCGGGGCTGACTGGTTCCGTCCGAAGGCCATGCGCGCGTTGAAGGTTCGCGTCGACGAGCTGGCCAAGTCGTTCGTCGACCAGATGGCCGACCGCGGCGGTGAATGCGATTTCGTGCAAGAGGTCGCCGTCAACTTCCCGCTCTACGTCATCATGTCGCTGCTCGGCATCCCAGAATCCGACTTTCCCCGCATGCTGACCTACACCCAGGAACTGTTCGGCAACGACGATGCCGAACTGCAGCGCGGGGTGACCATGGAGGAGCGCGGGCTCGCGCTGTTCGACATGTTCACCTACTTCAACGACATCACCGCCTCGCGGCGCGCACAGCCCACCGAAGACCTTGCGTCGGCGATCGCCAACGCCCGCGTCGACGGCGAACCGCTGTCCGACATCGACACGGTGTCCTACTACCTGATCGTGGCGACGGCCGGGCACGACACCACCAGCGCGACCATCTCGGGTGGGCTCCAGGCGCTGTGTGAGAACCCCGAGCAGTTGCAGCGGCTGCAGCAGAATCCCGAACTGCTCCCGCTGGCGGTCGAGGAGATGATCCGCTGGGTCACCCCCGTGAAGGAGTTCATGCGAACGGCCCAGCACGACACCGTTGTTCGCGGTGTACCGATCGCGGCGGGGGAGTCGGTGCTGCTGTCCTACCCGTCGGGGAATCGCGACGAGGACATCTTCGTCGACCCGTTCCGCTTCGACGTCGGCCGAGATCCGAACAAGCACGTCGCGTTCGGCTACGGTGTGCATTTCTGCCTGGGAGCGGCGCTGGCACGCATGGAGATCAACAGCTTCTACGCGGAGCTGTTGCCCCGGCTGAAGTCGGTGGAGTTGGCAGGCACGCCCGCGCACACCGCGACGATCTTCGTCGGCGGCCTCAAGCACCTGCCCATCAGGTACTCGGTGTCGGGCTAGCTCTCAGTCGCCGGAATTGCCCCTGGCCGCGGCCTGCAGTGCGTCGAAATGCCCGGCGCCGCCTCCGCGTTCACCTTCCTTGTGGTGCGACAGCGCCTGGATCGAGACATCGTGCCCCTCGGCGGCCTTGCGTAGTGCGCCGACGGTGGCCTGTTCCTTTGAGATATGGGTGAACGGATCCCAGTGGTACCAGCGCATGGCGTTCTCGTAGGTCATCTTGTTGATCTCGACGTCGGGCACGTTGTGGGCTTTGAGCACCTCGTCGAGTTGTTCGGGCGCCTCCGGCCACATCGAATCGCTGTGGGGGTAGTCGGCTTCCCAGCAGATGTTGTCGATTCCGATCTCGTTGCGTAGCGCGACACCGACGGGATCGGAGATGAAGCAGGTCAGGAAGTGGTCTCGGAACACCTCGCTGGGGAGCTTCCCTCCGAAGTCCTGGCCCGTCCATGTCGAGTGCATCTCATAGGTGCGATCGGCCCGTTCCAGGAAGTACGGGATCCAGCCCGTGCCGCCCTCGGACAGCGCGATCTTGAGGTCGGGATACTTCTTGATCGGCTTGGACCACAGCAGATCTGCCGCCGCCTGCACGATGTTCATGGGCTGCAGCGTGATCATCACGTCCATCGGTGCGTCCGGCGCGGTGATCGCGAGCCGACCCGACGAGCCGATGTGGACGTTCATGACGGTGTCGGTGTCGACGAGAGCTTCCCACACCGGAGTCCAGTAGTCGTCGTGGAAACTCGGGTAGCCCATCGCTGCCGGATTCTCGCTGAAGGTCAATGCGTGTACGCCGCGCTCTGCGTTGCGGCGGATCTCCTTTGCGCACGCCTCGGCATCCCAGATGACCGGGAGCGTCATCGGGATGAAGCGCGCCGGATACGCGCCGCACCACTCCTCGACGTGCCAGTCGTTGTAGGCCTGCAGAAGGGCCAGCGAGAAGTCCGGGTCCTCGGTCGCGAACAGTCGGCCGGCGAAACCGGGGAACGACGGGAAGCACACCGAACCGAGGATGCCGCCGGCGTTCATGTCCTTGACCCGCTCGTCGACCTTCCAGCAGCCGGGGCGGATCTCATCGAGGCCCTGGGGTTCGAGGCCGTACTCCTCTTTGGGCCGTCCGGCCACCGCGTTCAGGGCCACATTGGGGATGACGACGTCGCGGAATTGCCATGTGTCCGAGCCGTCTTCGTTGTGCACCAGCCGGGGGGCCTCGTCGAGGTATTTCTTGGGAAGGTGGTTCTTGAACATGTCGGGCGGTTCGACGACATGGTCGTCCACGCTGATCAGGATCATGTCGTCTTTGTTCATCGCCGTCCCGTTCTATGGGTGCTTACCGTATGGCCGACAGTATACGCGCGGCGATCAGCAGCAGCGGGCGCCCGGATTGGCGTCGGCTGCGGCATGACGGTGCCGCCAGTACTCGCGCTCCGACATCGCCTCTCCGTCGGCGTGGGTCCTGGCGTGGTGCTCGAGGTAGCGCTGATAGTGGTTGTCGCCCATCAATGACTTCCAGTACCACCCGATCTGACCGAGGGCCTGGCGTGCGCGTCCGGTCGTGCGTCCCATTGTCTCTGCACCTCCTTCTCCGCCTTGGTCATCACCATGCCCGACGGGGCGAACATACGTGACGGCACCGGGGCGTCTTCGCTGAGCGGATTGCCGGTGCCTCGAATGGCTTTGAGCGCCACGATCACCCCGGCCACGAACACGATGACAACGAGTACGGCAAAGATGATCGACAGCGTGCCTTGAATGAAGGTGTTGCGGATGACGGCGTCGAGCTGGCCCGCATCCTTGGCCGCCCCGAAGCTGGTCTGTCCCGCGTCCTTGGCGTTGCGGTACTGGAAGTGCTGGGTCCAGTACCCGACCTTCGGATCTCCGGAGAAGATCTTCTGCCATGACGCCGTCATCGTCACGGTGAGATCCCACAGCAGCGGAATCCCCGGTATCCACGCCCATTTCAACAGACCGCGTTTGATGATCACCACGGTCACCACCGTCAGCGCGATGGCGGCCAGCAACTGGTTGGCGATGCCGAACAACGGGAAGAGGGTGTTGATGCCGCCGAGCGGGTCGGTGACGCCCATCAGCAGGATGGACCCCCACGCGGCGACGACGATCACGCTGCAGATCCACGCGCCGACGCGCCAACTGGGATTCTGCAATTTCTTGAGTGGTCCGCCGAGATTGCCGAGCCCGTCGGAGAGCATGAAGCGCGCGACGCGGGTGCCTGCATCGACGGTGGTCAGGATGAACAGGGCCTCGAACATGATCGCGAAGTGGTACCAGAACGCTTTGAGAGCTTCGCCCCCGAACACCTTGTGCAGCACCTCCGACATGCCGAAGGCCAGCGTCGGAGCACCACCGGTGCGGGACACGATGGAACTCTCGCCGACGCTCCTTGCGGCATCGTCGATCTCCTGCGCGGTGATCGGGTCACCCGAGAGGCCGAGTCCGTTGACGTAGTCGGCGGCGGTCTGAGCGGTGGTCCCGGTCGACGCCGCCGGGGCGTTCATCGCGAAATACAGATGCTGGTTGAGGATGGCCGCGGTGATCAGCGCCATGATCGCGACGAAGGACTCGGTCAGCATGCCGCCGTAGCCGATCAGCCGCATCTGGCTTTCTTTTTCGAGCAGCTTCGGGGTGGTGCCCGATGAGATCAGCGCGTGGAAACCCGACAGCGCACCGCATGCGATCGTGATGAACAGGAAGGGGAACAGGGATCCGGCGAAGACCGGTCCCGTGCCGCTGCCGGCGAACGTCGAGATCGCCGGTGCCTCCATCACGGGACGGGCCAGCAGGATGCCTACCGCTAGCAGCGCGATGGTGCCGACCTTCATGAACGTCGACAGGTAATCGCGCGGAGCGAGCAGGAGCCACACCGGCAGCACCGACGCCGCGAGGCCGTAGATGATGATGCACCACGACAGGGCCACTTTCGACAGCGTGAACCACTCCGTGCCCCACGACGTTTCGGCCACCCATCCGCCCGCCACGACGGCGAGCAGCAGCAGCACGACGCCGATCAGCGAGACCTCCGAGACGCGGCCCGGACGCAGGAATCGCAGATAAAGTCCCATGAAGATCGCGATCGGGATCGTCATCGCGATCGAGAAAACTCCCCAGGGGCTTTCCGAGAGTGCGTTGACGACGACCAGCGCGAGCACGGCGAGCAGGATCACCATGATCACCAGCACGCCGACGATCGCCGCCACGCCGCCGACGACACCGAGCTCGTCACGCGCCATCTGTCCCAGCGACCGGCCCCGGCGCCGCACCGAGATCGACAGCACGAGGTAGTCCTGTACACAGCCGGCGACGACCGCGCCGATGATGATCCAGATGGCACCGGGCAGGTATCCCATCTGGGTCGCCAGTACCGGGCCGACGAGCGGCCCTGCCCCGGCGATCGCGGCGAAGTGATGCCCGAAGAGCACCCTTCTGTCGGTGGGCATGTAGTCGGTGCCGTTCTCGAAAACCTCTGCCGGCGTGGCATTGTCGTCGCGCGGCTTGACGACCTTCATCTCGATCAGCCGGGCGTAGAACCGGAAGCCGATCACATAGGTGCAGATGGCTGCGATGACGAACCAGACGGCGTTGACAGTCTCACCGCGGAACAACGCGATCATCGCCCACGCGATCGCACCGAACACGGCGATGATCGCAAAAATGATCTTGTGCTTCGTGGTGATCGGTGAGCGGTCGATGATCGCGACCGGCGGAAGCTCTTTGTCCGTCCGGATATAGGTGACGTCGCCGTCGACCTCTTCGAATCGTTCCGATGACGCGGCGGTGGGTGTGGCCATGATCGCTCAGTCTCTCCCTCGTCGGCTCGACTGTGTTTTCTGCCTTGACCGATACTGTCACCGGTCGTTCACAGGATGTGCAGAAACCCCGTACTAAGGGTCAGTTGGCGCGTTCGTAGTGGGCGCGCACGGTGTCGATGGTGTCGGCCTCGGCAGCCGTCTTGTCGTCGCGGTAGCGCAGGACCCTGGCGAAGCGCAGCGCCATACCGCCTGGATAACGCGTCGAGGTCTGCAAGCCGTCGAACGCGATCTCGACGACCTGCTCGGGCCGCACCTTGACGACATAACCGTCGGTCGAGCCGTCGGCGATCTCGAGGAATCGGTCGGTCTGCCACGCCAGCATCTCGTCCGTCATGCCCTTGAATGTCTTGCCGAGCATGACGAAACCGCCCGTCTCGGGGTCGCGGGCGCCGAGGTGGATGTTAGAGAGCTTGCCGGTCCGCCGGCCCGAACCCCACTCCACGGCCAGCACCACGAGGTCGAAGGTGTGAACGGGTTTCACCTTGAGCCAACCGGCACCGCGCCGGCCGGCCTCGTACGGTGCTGTGGGGGATTTCGCCATGACCCCTTCGTGGCCTGCGGCCAGGGTCCTGTCGAGGAAGTCCTGCGCGGTCCCGGGATCCGACGTGACCACGCGGTCGACGCGCTGGGTGGCCGGCACGATCGCGTCGAGTTTGGCGATACGGTCCGCGGCAGGCAGATCGAGCAGGTCGACCCCGTCGACGTGCAGGATGTCGAAGAAGAACACCGACAATTTCTGGCTGTGTTCTGAGGCATTTCCGCCCCGGCGTCCGAATCGACTCGCGGTGATCTGGAAGCGGTGTGGACGTCCGTCCGCCCGCAGCGCGATCGCCTCGGCGTCGGCGATCAGATCGGTGACCGGAAGAGCCAGTGTCGCCTCGACCACCTCGGGCAGGCGTGCGGTGACGTCGTCGAGGCTGCGCGTGAAGACCGATACCGTATCGCCGCGGCGATGGATCTGCACTCGGGCCCCGTCCAGCTTCGCCTCGAACATCGCGGTGCCGCCGAGACGTTCGACTGCGTCGGCGACACCGGTCGCGGTCTGTGCCAACATCGGTCCGACCGGTTTACCTGCCTGCAGGGTGAACTGCTCGAGGGCGTCCTCCCCTCCGGCGAGCCCAGCAGCCGCGACCGCGGGCAGATCGCCGCCCAGCATGGCGGCCCTGCGGACCGCGGCGGCGGGTAGCTCGGCGGACTTGGCGACGGCGTCGACCATGACGCCGATGAGCGCGCCCTGGCGCAGCTCCCCGGTGAGCAGCCGACGGAGAAAAGTCTGTTCGACGTCGGTCGCCGAGGCGAACAGCGCGGCGAGTAGTTCCGTACGCCGTGCCTGCGAACCCTTGCCCGCGATGCTGCCGATCTCGCCGAACGTCGCATCGACGTCGGCAACCGCCAGCGACGGTTCGGCGGCGGCGTCCGGTACGGAGCGCAGCGATGCCCAGCCGACCCCGATCTGGCGTTGCGTGAGCTCGCCGGAAAGCCATGACACCACGACGCGGACATCGTCCGGGTCGTCGGCCAATCGCAATAGGTCGGCGATCCTGGCGATCTTCGCCAGACGCGCGGACGTCGCTGCAACCTCCGAGGAAGCGCGGGCGACATCGATCAGCAGCACCTCACCACCCTGGCATGGGCCACCGACACGTCACTTGACGGCGAAGGTGATGGAATGCCAGCCGGTCGCTCCGTCGGGTACCGGGTCGACCCGTTCGGAGGTCTGCGTGTAACCGGAGTTGTCGGTGGCGCGAACGGTGATCTTGTGGAATCCCGTCTCCCGCGCCTCCCAGGGAAAGCTCCATAGTCGCCAGGTGTCTCCGGAGTAGCTGTCACCCAGCAACGCCTGCTCCCAGGGACCGTCGTCGATCTGCACCTCGACGTTGCGCACCCCGCGGTTCTGCGCCCAGGCGACGCCACCGAACGTCACCGGTCCGACAGCGACGTCCTCGCCGCTGCGGGGGACGTCGATGCGCGACTCCGTCTTGATCGGACCGCGCGGGGACCAGCCCAGCCGCGTCCAGTACGCCTCCGCACGGTCGAAACGGGTCACCTCGAGGTCGGTCACCCATTTCGTCGCCGAGACATACCCGTACAACCCGGGCACCACCAGCCGGGCGGGGTAGCCGTGCTCGACCGGCAGGGGCTCGCCGTTCATGCCGATCGCCAGCAGGGCGTCCTCGCCGGTGAGCGCCTCGACCGGAGTTCCGGCCGTCCACCCGTCGACCGACATCGACAGCACCATGTCGGCGTCGGACTGCACACCTGCCTCGGCCAGGATGTCCTTCACGCGGTACCCGGTCCAGGTCGCGGTCGAGATCAGCTCACCCCCAACGGGATTGGAGACACACGTCAGCGTCACCACCTTCTCGACGACCTCGAACCGGTCCAGGTCCTCGTAGCGCAGGGTGACCTCGCGATCGACCATGCCGTGGATCCGCAACTGCCAGTCGGTGCGGCTGAGCTGGGGTACCGACAGCGCGGTGTCGATACGGTAGAACGCGTCGTTGCTCGTGACGAACGACGGCAGCGTAACCCCTTGCGGCTGCACGGTTTCCGGAATGGGCGGTGCCGCCCTGTCGACCCGCGGTAGTGCGAACGCATCGCGGTCGCCTGCCACCGACGACGTCAGCCGGCTGATCACCACGCCGGCCACCCCACTGGCCACGCCGGCGCCGAGCAGCCCGAGCGTCACCAACGAGAGCCGCCTGCCCCGGTCCGTGCCGGCCTCGTCGCGGGCGTCGTCGAATCGTCCCGACACCAGCAGACGCAGGACCGCCACCCCGCACGCGGCGCCGACGAGGGTCGGAACCACGTCGACGAGTGTGGCGCCCGCGCGGGAGAGCACCGCGGCGCAGCCGAGGCCGGCGGCCGCCACGATCACCGTGCTGCCGATCGGTCTGCGCCGTGACTCCGCCATCCCGGCGAACGCGGCCAGGACGGCGATCGTCACCAGCACCATGACGGAGAGGAAAAGCTTGTCCGCGGTGCCGAACGTGTCGATGGCCCACTCTTTGACGGGGCCGGGGGTCAGCTCGATGACCGAGGAGCCGACGGCGGTGCGCACGTCGGCGGTGGGGCCGAATGCGGCCCCGACCAGCTGGGCAACGCCGACCGCGACTGTCGCGGCGGCGATGCCGCCCATTGCTCTGGCGCCCAGCGAGGTCATGCTGCCAAATTACCGCCGCGGCGAACCCGAAATCCTTACCGAAAGGTGTCATCGGCTAGGTTGCAGATGAGCTTTACAGATCATCCGTGTATTGGAAAGTTGGCGAAAGGGAGCAGATGGAGATCGAGGGCAAGAAGGCCATCGTCGTCGGCGGTGCGTCGGGCTTCGGGCGGGCGACCGCGGAGGCGTTTGCCAAGCGCGGTGCGAGCGTGGCGATTCTGGATCGCCCGCAGTCCAAGGGCAAGGAAGTCGCCGATCAGATCGGCGGCACGTTCCACGAGGTGGACGTGACCGACTTCGACGGCACCGAATCGGTGATCAACTCGGCGGTCGAAGCCCTCGGGGGGTTGCACATCGCGGTGACCACGGCCGGTGGCGGCGTCGGCGAACGAACCATCAAGAAAGACGGCCCGCACAGCCTGGACTCCTTCCGCAAGACCGTGGACCTCAACCTGATCGGCACCTTCAACGTCAGCCGCCTCGCCGCATGGCACATGTCGAAGAACGATCCCGTCGACGACGAGGCCGAAGAGCGCGGCGTCATCATCAACACGTCCTCGATCGCGGCCTTCGAAGGCCAGATCGGGCAGGTGGCCTACACCGCGACGAAGGCCGCGGTCGCAGGCATGTGCCTGACGATGGCGCGCGATCTGGGCAGCCTGGGCATCCGCGCACTCGCCATCGCGCCGAGTCTGTTCGCGACCGGTCTCACCGAGGGGATTCCCGATGAGTTCGCGTCGGTGCTCACCAAGGATGCGGCGTTCCCGAAGCGTCTCGGCAAGCCGGAGGAGTACGCCAAGCTGGCGCTCGCCATCGTCGAGAACCCGATGCTCAACGGCCAGTGCCTGAGGCTGGACGCCGGGCAGCGCTTCGCCCCCAAGTAGTCAGGGGAATCGGGCGCGCTGAGCGACGCGCAGCGTCCGCAAGCGCGCCCGATTCGTTCGGCGTTGTCGCGACGTAATTTGCGAACGGCCGGTCGCAGAACCTGACACGATGGCGGTATGCCAGTGGAGGTGACGCTGTCGGATACCGAACAGGATGCGCTGCAGGATTGGGTTCGCCGAATCCGGATCGGGACGTCGGTCACGGACATCGAGCCCCTGACGGGCGGTTCGCAGAACATCGTCGTGCGCCTGAACGTAGACGGGAATCCGATGGTGCTGCGTCGTCCGCCGCCCCACCCCCGGCCGACGAGCGACAACACCATGCGACGCGAGATCGCGGTGCTGCAAACGCTGAAAGGCACCGACGTGCCCCATCCGCGACTGATTGCCGGGTGCGACGACCTCGACGTGCTGGGGGTGGTCTTCTACCTGATGGAGGCGATCGACGGTTTCAATCCGGGCACCGAGGTCGACCAGGCCTACGTACGCGACGCAGGGATGCGCCGCCGCGTCGGAGCCTCCTACGCGGCGAGCCTCGCCGCCCTCGGCAGAGTGCCGTGGGAAGGCAGTCCGCTGGCGGCCATCAAGCGGCCGGGATCCTTTCTCGCGCGCCAGGTTCCGCAGTTCATGCGCCTCCTCGAGAGTTACCGGCACGAGAACTACGCGCCCGAATCGTTCCCGTCGGTGCACGTGCTGGGCGAATGGCTCGACACGCAGCGGCCCGACGACACCGAGCCGGCAATCATGCACGGGGACTGCCATCTGAACAATGTGCTGCTGCGGCGCGACGTCCCGGAGTTGGCGGCCTTCATCGACTGGGAGATGTGCACGGTCGGTGATCCGCTTCTCGATGTGGGATGGATGTTGGTCTGCTGGCCCGACGGACCCAACCCGATCGATGCAGGGTCGGAACTGGCCGCGCTGGGTGGGCTCGCGACACGGTCGGAGCTCATCGATGCCTACCTGGCCGCCGACGGTCGCCGCACGTCGCGACTCGACTGGTACATCGCGATGGCCTGCTTCAAACTCGCGATCGTCATCGAGGGCACGTGGTCGCGCTACCTCGCCGGACAGGCCAGTGCCGAAGCGGGGGAGCGCCTACACGCATCAGCGGAGAATCTCATCGAACTCGGAACGCGAGTGTCGAAGGGCGACAACCCTTTTGTGTGACCGGAGCCCGATCCTCAATGCAGATAGGTGTCGTAGCCGAGCTTGACGGCGAGCGCGATGCCCGCGATCCCGACGGCGATCCGCATCGGTTTGTCGGGCGTATGCCGCACGACCACCGGGCCGAGCCTGCCGCCCAGCAGGCAGCCGAGCCCGAGCGCGATGACGGCATGCCACTGGACGGGGGCGACGACGACGAAGATCAGCGCCGCAACGCCGTTGGCGGTACCGAGCACGACGTTCTTCGCGGCGTTGGCATGTGCCAGAGTCTCGCCCCCGATGCGAAGGAACAGCGCAAGCAACAGCACGCCGGCCGCGGCGCCGAAGTAACCGCCGTAGATGCAGACGGCGAACACCGCGATGCCCTGCACGGCGAGCGCGAGGCGCGGCCGCTCTACGCGTCCGTCCCGGCGGGGCCGCACGGGGAGGACGATGGCCATCGATGCGAACGCCAACAGCGCCGGAACGACCTTCTCGAATCCCTCGTCAGGGGTGGACAGCAGCAGAACCGCCCCCGCGATTCCGCCGACGGCCGCGAACGGCAGGATCCGCTTCAGAAACGTTCCCTGCCCGCGAAGTTCGGGCCGCGACCCCCAAATCGACCCGACCCCGGTGAAGACCAGCGACACGGTGTTGGTGATGTTGGCGGTCACCGGCGGCAGGCCCGTCAGCAGCAGAGCCGGGTACGTCGCCACCGAAGCCAGACCCGCGATGCTGCCGCAGAGCCCACCGAGGATTCCGGCCGCGAACAGCAGCACCGCTTGCGACCAAGACACCCGGCACAGTCTGCACCCCCGTGCTCGCCGAGGTGCGGCGGGCAGACCGCGCGAACCCCGCCGGCGCGGACCGACGGGGTTGGCGCGACAGCGGCTAGACGCGCGGCGGGTTGACGGTGCCGGCGTTCGGGTTCACGCGGACGTCGGTGTCCCTGCGACGCTTCAGGCCGGCGAGCCCGACGAGTCCGAGCAGCCCGGCGAGGCCCCACAGGCCGGTGTTGTCACCGTCCTCCTGCTCGACCTCCTGGGCGACGACGGTCGTGGTCGCGGCCGGGACGGCCGTATCCGTGGCGCTCGCGATGCCGGTGCCGCCGAACAGCAGGGCCAGGGCTGCCGTGCCGATGATGAATGGTTTATGCATGTTTTCCTCCCGTAGTGCGGAGCGTCTGCTTCCGCGAGCAATCGATAGCCCGCAGGGATACGGCTAAACCTTATTTGCCAAACTTTGGCGAAACTCGCGTCCCGCGCTCGTGAGAAGCGATGTTCTACCAGCGTTTTCAGACCATACAACCGCATTGTGGCCAAACATGTTCTCGCACAGCGGACTCCGTGATCGTTTTCCGGACCGTCGTGGGGGTTGCGTACCGTACGAGCAGTTGGCGATCTTGACAGCCCAAAGCGCGAGTTTGCTGCGCTGACATGCGCCCGGAGCGGGGCAAAAAGGAGGTTTCTCACTGAAACAAGGCTGCCGCGCGCAACGCGCGTGCATAACTATTTGCATGCGCCCGCAGTGCGGTCTAGCATCGCTGACGTGCCGAGGCGACTCGTAGTAGCAACCCGCAGCGGGGTCTGATCCTGACCGACCCCCCGCTGTGGGTCGTCGCTACACCGTCGGTCGCTTCTCTTCGGATCAGAAGGCCGGCACATGAACTCTCCAGTCGCCACCACTCCACCGCCCTCTTTCGCGGCCCACGTGAACGGCAGGCTGCCGCGCGCCCTGCGCGAGTCGGCCGAGGCGAAGACCTTCGACGAGTTCGTCGACGAGTACGCGCCGTCGGCGGGTCCGTTGAGGCTGGGGCAGTGGGACTGCACCGACGGCGAGCGTCCGTCGAGCCGACTCGGCCCGCAGGCCCGCAATTACCAGGCGACGCTGGCATTAGGTGACACCATCGGGACCTCGCGGGCGGCGGCATGCGGGCCCGTGGCGGCGTTGACCGAGATGCTCCACGCACGAGGGATTGCCGTCGAGATGATCGCGTTCCACCAACTGCCCGCGGGCGAGCACACCGCAACCTTCATCCGCGGCAGCCGCGACGGCAGCGA
Organism: Mycobacterium bulgaricum; assembly: GCF_041287165.2. Classification (NCBI taxonomy): domain Bacteria; kingdom Bacillati; phylum Actinomycetota; class Actinomycetes; order Mycobacteriales; family Mycobacteriaceae; genus Mycobacterium; species Mycobacterium bulgaricum. The sequence goes on from NZ_JBGGKV020000004.1 coordinate 221,856, forward strand.
TCAGTGGGCGATGGGATGGTCAGCCGACCCCACCGACTCGGCCCTGCGGGCGGTTATCGCCTGCGCCAACCGATTGCTGGCTGCCTAGACACCACGTCCGGTGACACCGAACAGGTGCTTCCGGCGATATGCGGCGCTGCGTCCACCGAGAGCATCCGGATGCGCGACCTTGACGGTGGGTCTCTCACCGAAGCACCGCTGTTTGGGCCACGGGCTTGCACGGGAGGGCTTAGCGTGAATTCAGCCCCGAGCGGCAGCCAGGACGAACCAGGAAAGGCGTCGTGCGATGGAGACGAAACAGGCCGAGCCGCCCGCGGATACGTCCTTGCTGAAAGTGCTCGGCAACTGGGACGTGCTCGCCCTTGGCTTCGGAGCCATGATCGGTTTCGGCTGGGTAGTACTCACCGGCGACTGGATCGGTTCGGCCGGCACGTTGGGTGCTGTGCTCGCGATGACCGCCGGCGGTGTGATCATGGCTGTGGTCGGTCTGACCTACGCCGAACTCACCGCCGCGATGCCCAAAGCGGGCGGTGAACACAATTTTCTGCTCCGCGGCATGGGCCCCCGGTGGTCGTTCATCGGCTCCTGGGGCATCGTCGGCGGCTATGTGACCATCGTGGCTTTCGAGGCGGTCGCTCTGCCCAGAACGGCGCTGTACCTGTTCCCCGAGCTGAACCACATTCGGCTGTGGGAGGTCGCCGGCAGCGAGGTCCATCTCACGTGGGCACTGGTCGGCGCAATCGCGGCGGTCGCCATCACGACCGTCAACATCCTCGGCGTCAAACCGGCCAGCGTCGCCCAGACCTTCGTGGTGCTGCTGCTTCTGGTCATCGCCCTGCTACTGATCGTCGGCGCGTTCACCGGAGGGTCCGCCGCCGACATGCAGCCTCTCTTCACCGGTGGTGCGGCCGGCTTCTTCGCTGTCCTCGTCGTGGTGCCCTTCCTGTTCGTCGGATTCGACGTCATCCCGCAGTCCGCGGAGGAAGTGAACGTGCCGGCCCGACAGATCGGGCGCCTGGTGGTCGTCGCGGTGATCCTGGCGACGATCTTCTACCTGATCGTCATCGCGACCACCTCGTCGGCGATGCCTGCGAGTCAGCTCGCCGAGGCCGACATCGTCACCGCCGACGCGTTCGGTGACCTGTTCGGCAGCGATTTCATGGCCAAGATCCTGATCGCGGGGGGTATCGCCGGAATCCTGACGTCGTGGAACTCGTTGCTCCTCGGCGCGTCTCGCCTGATGTACTCGATGGCGCGGTCCGGCATGCTGCCCGCGTGGTTCGGCAAGCTGCACCCGAGGTTCCGGACGCCCGTCAACGCACTGTTGTTCATCGGCGGGTTGTCCTTCGTCGCACCGTTCTTGGGGGAGGCGATGCTCGGGTGGCTCGTCGACTCGGGCTCGCCGAGCATCGTGATCGCCTACCTGCTGGTTGCGGTCGTCTTCCTGATCCTGCGGCGCCGGGAGCCGGCGATGGACCGGCCGCTGCGGGTCGGCGGAAAAGGCAACGGAGGCCTACTGATCGGGGGCGCGGCGGTCGTGCTCTGTATCGGGTTGCTGAGCCTGTACCTGCCAGGGATGCCGGCATTCCTCGCCATCCAACCCTGGGTGCTGTTCGCGGCCTGGTGGGTGCTCGGTCTGTTCTTCCTCTTCCGTATCCCCACCGGCGTCGCGCCGGGAGAAGACGCCGAGCACCGATTGCTCGCCGCGCTGAGACAGCGCCGGCACTAGCGATCGCACACCTTCGGCGACTGGTCAGCCGCGGCGCCCCAGCGCCCACGAGCCGAACGCCACGGCGGCGGCGGGCACCCCGATCATCGCGGCGGCGCTCACCGGCTTGACGTCGTCGCGACCCAGCGCGCCTGCCGCGCCGTCGGCGACATCGCAGAGCAGACCCACCCGCGCCCAGGTGCGCCGCGTCGGTCCCGAAGAGGTCACCGTGCCCAGCCCGACCAACACGTCGCGCACGCCGAAGAGCCGCCACACGTAGCGTGCCTGCCCGTCCGGGTCCGAGAACCCGAACAGCTTGGCGGTCACCTCCGGTCGCGCCCAGGCCAGCGCGCCGATGCCGATCCGCATCGCGGCCAGCGCTACGACGCCGGTGTCGGCGACTCGATCGCGATGTTCGGTCATGCGGTCAGTGCAGCGGACGCAGGACGATCGGCATCCCGTCGACGGGCACGGCCATGCCGCCGTGGTCGTAGAGCGGGGTGTAGCCGGCGTGCGGAAGCTCCAGCCGGTACTTGCGGAGCAACCGGTGCATGACCGTCTTGATCTCCAGCTGGCCGAACACCATGCCGATGCACTTGTGCGCTCCGCCGCCGAACGGCGCGAACGCATACCGGTGCTTCTTGTGCTCGCTGCGGGGCTCGGCGAAGCGTGCCGGATCGAACTTCTCCGGATCCGTCCAGAGCTCGGGAAGCCGGTGATTCAGCGCAGGCCACGTCATGATCGCGGTGCCGGCCGGGATGAAGTAGCCCAGCAGCTCCGTATCACGTACGGCCTGACGGAAATTGAAGGGCAGCGGGGTCACCATGCGGAGGGCCTCGTTGATCACCAGGTCGTACGTCTCGAGCTTCTCGAGCGCCTCGATGTCCAGCGGACCGTCACCGATCCGCTCGGACTCTTCGCGGCAGCGGTCCTGCCACTCCGGGTTGGCTGCGAGGTGGTATGCCATCGTCGTCAGGGTCGACGTCGACGTATCGTGGGCCGCCATCATCAGGAAGATCATGTGGCTCACGACGTCCTGGTCGGTGAAGCTCTGGCCGTCCTCGTCCTGCGCATGGCACAGCACGCTGAACATGTCGGTGCTTTCCGAGCGCCGCTTCTCGGCGATCCCGGCGTTGAAGTAGTCCTCCAGCGTCTTGCGGGCGCGGATGCCTCTCCACCAGCTCAGCGGCGGCACCGGCTTGCGCACGATCGCATTGCCCGCGCGGGTGGTGGTGGTGAACGCCTCGTTGACCGTCGTCACGAGCTGCTTGTCGGTGCCGGCCTTGTGGCCCATGAACACGACGGAGGCGATGTCGAGCGTCAGCTCCTTGACCGCCGGATAGAACAGGAAGCGGCGGTCGTTGGCGACCCAGTCGTGCGCGATCACCGACGAGGCGACCTGATCGATGTGCTCCACGTACCCGGTGAGCCGGCTGCGGGTGAACGCCTCCTGCATGATCCGGCGGTGGTACATGTGGTCCTCGAAGTCGCGCAGCATGAGGCCGCCTTCGAAGAACGGTCCGATCACGGGGTCCCACGCGCGCTGCGAGAAGTCCTTGTTGCGGTTGGAGAACACCGCCTGGGTCGCGTCCGGGCCCAGCGCGCCCACGGCAGGCAGCACCTGCGAGCCCGAGTAGTAGATGGGTCCGTACTTGCGGTACTGGTGCAGGATGAAGTCCGGTCCACCTCGGAACATCTCGATCATGTGCGCCACGACCGGGAGTCCGTTGTCGCCCTTGACCGCCTTGAGGCCGCTGCCCGCGGGCGGCTCGGCGAGGATGATCTCGTCCCACTGCTTGTCGAGCAGGCGCTTTTCGATCGCGCCCATCCCCGGGATGGTCACCGGCGTCGGCTTGAGACGCCGTTTCGCCTGGTCGAGCAGATAATCCACCGTCGAGATCGCCGGCATCCGAGCACTCCTAAAACTAAGGGCTGTGGTCGATGTCACTTTCGTCATATCCTGGTAGACGCACTTGACGCCTGTCAAGTTTCGACGAGTTTGTGTCGGAGGTGCTGCGATGCCAAGGTTGACAGCCATGACGGCCGAACCGACCGACCTTCGCCGCAGCAGGGGTGACAGGCAGCGGGATGCCATCGTCACCGCGGTCCGCGAACTCCTGCAGGAGAAGTCGTTCGCCGATCTGTCGGTGAGCACCATCAGCGAGCGCGCCGGCGTGGCCCGCTCGGGCTTCTACTTCTACTTCGACTCGAAGTACGCCGTGCTTGCCGTCATAGTCGCCGAGGCGATGGCCGAACTGGACCAGCTGACCCACCACTACACCCCGCGCGAGGCAGGGGAGTCTCCGTCGGACTTCGCCAAGCGCATGGTGGGCTACGCCGCGACCGTTTTCGCGCTGAACGACCCGATCATGAGCGCCTGCAATCTCGCCCGCAGCACCGATGCTCAGATTCGCGAGATCATGGACGACTTCCAGGAGTCGGTCGTCGAGAAGATCGTCGGACTGGTGGAGCAGGACAGCGGGGCGCGGCCGATCTCTTCGGACCTCACCGCACTGGTTCGGACCCTCACCGCGGTGACGTCGATGTCGCTGTCGCACGACAGCGCGTTCGTGGGTCGCGACGACCCCTCGCGTGCCGTCGAGATCGTCGAGCGCCTCTGGTTGAGCAGTCTGTGGGGCGGGGACAATCTGCGCCCTGAGGTCTAGTCGCTCCTCGCGCAAGCGCTCGTCGGGTTAGTCGCTCCTCGCGCAAGCGCTCGTCGGTGGGTTAGTCGCTCGCCGGCAGCGGCTTCGCCTCCTTGAGTGACAGCGGAGTCGATCCGACCGTCAGCGTCCCCGCGCCGGCCTTGGTCACCAGGACTTCGGCGCCGCCGTCGTCGACGTAACGCTTCCCCATCGCGTTGCCGCCGGACAGTTCCGGATCCAGCGACAGCGACGCGTCCTTCTCGGCATCGAGGGCGATCATCGCAGCGCCACCGGCACGCAGATCGTCGAGGCTGTCGGCGCTGCGGACCACGATGACCTGCGTATCGCAGACTTGGCTCTGCAATCTGGTGCCGTTCTTGATCATCTCCGAATCGTATTGCGTGCGCGCCTGCCGTCGGGCTTCATTGGACGCCGACGTCGCGACGGTAGTGTCACCTCATATGGCGCAGCGGAACGGATCTGACGGTTTTACCGGCAAGCGGTGCTTCCTGACCGGGGCCGCCAGTGGGATCGGGCGTGCGACGGCGCTGAAGCTCGCCGCCCAGGGCGCCGAGCTCTATTTGACCGACCGGGACGCCGAGGGTCTCGCGCTGACGGTCGCCGATGCGCGGGCCCTCGGCGGTGTGGTGGCCGAACATCGGACGCTCGACATCTCGGACTATGACGCGGTGGTCGCGTTCGCCGACGACATCCACGCGGCGCATCCGGCGATGGATCTGGTGATGAACATCGCCGGCATCTCGGCATGGGGCACCGTGGACACGCTGACCCACCGGGACTGGAAATCGCTCATCGACATCAACCTGATGGGCCCGATCCACGTCATCGAGGCGTTCATCCCGCCGATGATGAAGGCTCGCCGCGGCGGCCACCTCGTCAACGTGTCCTCGGCCGCCGGCATCGTGGCGCTGCCGTGGCACGCTGCCTACAGCGCGAGCAAGTACGGTCTGCGCGGACTTTCCGAAGTTCTGCGATTCGACCTCGCCCGGTACCGGATCGGAGTGTCGGTGGTGGTGCCCGGAGCGGTGCGGACCCCGCTGGTGGACACGGTCCACATCGCCGGCGTCGACCGCGAAGATCCGGGAGTGCAGAAGTGGATCGGCCGTTTCTCGGGACATGCGGTGTCACCGGACTTCGCCGCCGAGAAGATCCTGCAGGGCGTCGCGAAGAACCGCTACCTGATCTACACGTCTTCCGACATCCGCGCGCTGTATCTGTTCAAGCGCACGATGTGGGGTCCCTACAGCGTGGCGATGAAGCAGGTGAACCCGATCTTCACACGCGTGCTGCGGCCAAAAGCCAAGCGCGGCTGAGGTTACCGCTTACCCCAGTCCCACTGTGGCGTCGTCAGCAACCCCTGATCTGCGACCTTGGTCTCACCCCAGTCCTTGTAGAGCTCGATCTCCCAGGCGTCGCCGTCGGATCCGATCGGTTCGGCGCCGAGTCGTTCCCGCAGCGGCGCGGAGTGCGTGACCACAACGACCTGCGTTCGGTTGGCCGCCGCATTGATCAGCTCGGCCAGCGGAGGCACCAGGTCCGGGTGCAGCGAAGTTTCCGGTTCGTTGAGCACCATCAGCGACGGTGGCTGAGGGCTCAGCAAGGCGGCTGCCCAGAGCAGAAAACGTAGTGTGCCGTCAGAAATCTCGGCACTGCGCAGCGGGCGCAGCATGCCACGTTGGTGCAGCTGGAGGTCGAACAGGCCGTCGGTGATCGACACCGAAACCGTCGCGCCGTCGAACGCCGCGGCGACAGCCCGGGCGAGGTCGTCTGTCCCGGTCTCCAGAATCGTCTGGACCGCGGCGGCCAGGTCGGCCCCGTCGTCAGCCAACACCGGCGTACGAGTTCCGACCTGCGGGAGGCGGGCAGGTGCGTGACTGTCGGCGCGGAAGCCGTCGTAGAATCGCCAGTCCCGCAAGCGTTCTCGGACCATCACGAGTTCCGGTGCGGCACCGGCCCAGTCGGTGAGGACGCTGCGGTGCGCCGGCAGGTTGCGGGCGAGTTCGTCGAAACCACGTCCGGACTGGGCGGCGACCTCGACCAGTCCACGTACCCGGCGCACCAGCGTGGTCGCGGGGCGGGCGACCGGGCCCGCGAACACCAGTTCCCGCTTGACTTCGGGGTCGCGGGCGAACGCGGTCTCTCGCGCCTGCGGCAGGCCGAGGTCGATCAGATAACCGAAATCGTCTGAGGCATAACCAAGTTCAATCGACACCGATCTGGTGCGCGGCCCGCCCTGCGCGGCCCCTGTGCGTCGTGCGCCCTTGAGGTGCTCGGGACCTGCCCACCTCGCCGATTCGACGCCGCCCTCACGGGCGAACGACGCGATCACCTCGCCGCTGCCGCAGTCGGCGAGCAGTCGAAGCGCGCGGTAGAGCGACGATTTGCCGGTGCCGTTGGCGCCGGTGATGACGGTGAGCCCGCGCAACGGCAAGACCAGGTCGCGCAGTGAGCGGTATCCGCGGATCGCGACTGTCTGCAGCATGGACCCGACGCTAGCCGCCCGCGGCGACAACAGGGCTTGCGACGTCGTCCATGGCGAGCTCCAGACGCACCCCGAGCAGGCGGATCGGACGATCTAGCTCGAAATGGCCGAGGAGATCCAGCGCAGTCTCCACGATCGGGCCGAGATCGGTGGTCGGTGTCGTCAACTTGCGAATCTTGGTTCGGGTGTAGAACGTCTTCGTACGCACGGTGACTGCGACACGGGTGACGATACGCCGCTGCTCCACCACCTCCGCGAGCGTGCGCCGCGCCAGATCGACCACGGCCGAATTCATGTCGGCGCGGTCGGTCAGGTCCTGCGGGAAGGTGACGACGTGGCTGCGCGACCGCGGCACCCACGGCTCGGCGCTGACGGCGGTGTCCCCGCCGCCCTTGGCCAGCAGCAGGATCCACAGTCCCGTCGTCGGCCCGAATGCCGACGTCAGTTCTGCGGAATCGGTGCCGGCGAGGTCAGCGACCGTCGTAATACCCATCGCGGCAAGCTTCTTGGCGGTCTTGGGCCCCACGCCCCACAGGGCGTCGACGTGACGATCGCCCATGATCGTCATCCAGTTGTCCTCGGTCAGCGCGAACACCCCGCCCGGCTTGCCGAAGCCCGTGGCTACCTTGGCGCGTTGCTTGTTGTCGCTGATGCCCACCGAACACGACAGGCCCGTTTCCGTGGCCACCACGTCCTGGACACGGCGGGCCAGCTCGACCGGATCATCAACGCGCGCACCGACGTACGCTTCGTCCCAGCCCCACACCTCCACCGGATGGCCGAGATCGCGCAGCAAGCCCATCACGCGCTCGGATGCGGCATCGTAGGCCTGCGAGTCGGACGGCAGGAATGTGGCGTCGGGGCATCGGCGCGCCGCGGTGCGCAACGGCATTCCCGCGTGCACGCCGAATTCTCTGGCTTCGTAGGACGCGCAGGTGACCACCTTGCGCGGCTCGGTCGGATCGCCGTTGCCGCCCACGATGACCGGCACGCCGACCAACTCGGGATGGCGCTGCAATTCGACCGAGGCGAGGAACTGGTCCAGATCGACGTGCAGGATCCACTGAGTCCGGGCCGTGGTCCCGGAGCCGGTCATGACCCGCAGAGCTTGCGTGCCACCGTCTCCCATGCGTCACCGAGTTCCTGCAGAGTGCGGCCGAGGTCGGTGAGCTGATGATGGACGTAGTCGGCGTCGAGCAGCGACAGCAACGCGGTGGCCTGCGTGTCGAGATCTCCTGTGGTTCCCGCGGCGTCGAGCAGTAATCGGATGTGGCTGTGATGCAACATCATCGGCGCGTTGTAGCGCATCTGCGGGTCTCGGCCGACGTCGGAGAGCAGGGCCCGGTGGGTGTCGACGAACTTCAGGCGTTCTCGGCCGTAGGCCAGCAGGCGCTGCAGGGGCGGAGCGCCCGGCCCCAGCGGCGGCGGGCCGAACAGGATCGCCTGCTGCTGGATCTTCTCGTCCTCGTCGAGGAGCACGATCATCAGCCCGGCCCGGCTGCCGAAGCGGCGGAACAGCGTTCCTTTGCCGACGCCCGCGGCGGCTGCGATGTCATCGGTGGTGACGGAGTCGGCCCCGCGCTCGTCGACGAGACGCCGTGCCGCATCGAGCAGCAGTGCGCGATTGCGGGCCGCATCTCCGCGTTCGGGGGGCCCCGGTTCACCCGCCGGCAGCACCGGCAGGTCGCTCCGATTCTCCACCACGCTCACCCTGCAACTTTAACTCAGCAGGAATAGAACGGACCATGGTCCGGTTACGCCGTGGGAGGATCGAATGAACCAACGAGGAGGAGAGCGATGTCGGACGGCGTCGGCAATACGGTACTTGTGCTCGTCGGGAGTCTGCGTGCGGCTTCGGTGAACCGCCAGCTGGCGGAACTGGCCACCGAGTCGGCGCCCGAAGGCGTGACGTTCGAGTGGTTCGACCGGCTTGGCGAACTGCCCCACTACAACGAGGACATCGACAACGACGACGTCCCCGACGTCGTCGTCGCGCTGCGAGAGACGGCGGCTCGCGCCGACGCGGCCCTGGTCGTCACTCCTGAGTACAACGGGTCCATCCCCGGGGTGCTGAAGAACGCCATCGACTGGCTGTCCCGTCCGTACGGCGAGGGCGCGCTCAAGGGCAAGCCCCTGGCGGTCGTCGGGGCTTCGCTCGGTCAGTACGGCGGTGTGTGGGCGCACGACGAGACCCGCAAGTCCTTCGGGATCGCGGGTCCGCGGGTGGTCGAGGGCCTCGATCTCTCGGTCCCGACGAACTCCCTCGACGGCAAGCACCCTCGCGAGAACACCGAAGTTGCGGCTCGCCTGCGTGACATCGTCGGCAAGCTGGCCGCCGAGATCGGTTGACCTCAGGCTCGATCGCAGAAGCCACGTCCCGATGGACGTGGCTTCTGCTTTGCGTGGTGTGCCCGCGCATGCGCGGGCGCTTTCGGCCACCGGTCGGGGGCGTGCGGAGGCGATTTGCTGGGCTTCGGACGATTCCCGGGCCCGCCTGACGGGAAATGTCGGTGCCCTCTGATACACCGGACATAGGCAGTCGCGGCATCGCCGTTGTGATCTGCGACACGCCAAAGGCGACGCGACACACCGCAGTTACCAGGCAAAATTCCAAACGTGTGATTACGACCATCTTGTGTGTGCTCTACTAACGGGGCACAACATCTAGTGGCTAGGGTGGAGAGCGACCGAAGATGCACTTTATCTTCACCGGGGAGTCCGGGAGGAAGTTCCTTGCTCGGCTCGACGTTGAGGATGAGAGAGCGTCGATCGTCCAGCCGGCCGTTCGTCAGGTGGGGTGTGGAGTGACAACGAACCACAGGTCGTCGAAGAAGAATTTCGCTGAGGGAGCCCGCAAATGACTGTCACCGTGTACACCAAGCCCGCCTGCGTCCAGTGCAACGCCACCTACAAGGCTCTCGACAAGCAGGGCATCGCCTACGACGTCGTCGACATCTCCGTCGACAGCGAGGCGCGCGATTACGTCATGGCCCTCGGTTACCTGCAGGCCCCCGTCGTCGTGGCAGGTAACGACCACTGGTCGGGTTTCCGTCCCGACCGGATCAAGGCGCTGGCAGCGGTAGCGGCCACCGCTTAGTCGGTGGCACGCAGCGCGGCCACGACTGAGTTTCAGTCGATCAAGTGACATCGGAGAGGTGATCGTGAGCAATCTCGTCTACTTCTCCAGCGTGTCGGAGAACACCCATCGTTTCGTGCAAAAGCTCGAGCTTCCTGCCATCCGGATCCCGCTCAAGGACCGGATTCAGGTTGGGGTTCCCTACGTCCTGGTATTGCCCACCTACGGCGGTGGACACGCCAACGGTCCCGATCCCGATCGCGGGGGATACGTCCCCAAGCAGGTGATCGCCTTCCTCAACAACGAACACAACCGGTCGTTGATCCGCGGCGTCATCGCGGCGGGCAACACCAATTTCGGCGCCGAATTCGGCTACGCGGGGGTCGTCGTGTCCCGGAAATGCGGCGTTCCATTTCTCTATCGGTTCGAACTCATGGGAACGACGGACGACGTCTTCGCCGTCCGCGCAGGATTACAAGACTTCTGGAAGGACCAGACGTGCCACCAACCGTCACAGCTGCAGAACCGCTAACCTCCACCGGCGCGCATGCGCTCCCGGGGGAGATGGACTACCACGCGCTGAACGCGATGCTGAATCTGTACGACGCCGACGGCAAGATTCAGTTCGAGAAGGATGTTCAGGCGGCGCGGGAGTACTTCCTGCAGCACGTGAACCAGAACACGGTCTTCTTCCACAACCAGGACGAGAAGCTCGACTACCTCGTCCAGAAGAACTACTACGAGCGCGAGGTGCTCGACCAGTACTCGCGGAACTTCGTCAAGACGCTGCTGGATCGCGCGTACGCCAAGAAGTTTCGGTTTCCGACCTTTGTCGGCGCGTTCAAGTACTACACCTCCTACACGCTGAAGACCTTCGACGGAAAGCGCTACCTGGAGCGCTTCGAGGACCGTGTCGTGATGGTGGCCCTGACGCTGGCCTCGGGCGACACCACGCTGGCCGAGCAGCTGGTCGACGAGATCATGGACGGCCGGTTCCAGCCGGCCACGCCGACATTCCTCAATTCGGGCAAGAAGCAGCGCGGCGAGCCGGTGTCGTGCTTCCTGCTGCGCATCGAAGACAATATGGAGTCGATCGGGCGCTCGATCAATTCGGCGCTGCAGCTGTCCAAGCGTGGTGGCGGAGTGGCGTTGCTGCTGTCCAACATTCGCGAACACGGCGCGCCGATCAAGAACATCGAGAACCAGAGCTCCGGCGTCATCCCGATCATGAAGCTGCTGGAGGACTCGTTCTCCTACGCCAATCAGCTCGGTGCCCGGCAGGGTGCGGGCGCGGTGTATCTGCACGCGCACCACCCCGACATCTACCGGTTCCTCGACACCAAGCGCGAGAACGCCGACGAGAAGATCCGCATCAAGACGCTCTCGCTGGGCGTGGTGATCCCGGACATCACGTTCGAGCTGGCGAAGAACAACGAGGACATGTACCTGTTCTCGCCGTACGACGTCGAGCGTGTGTACGGCATTCCGTTCGCCGATGTCTCCGTCACCGAGAAGTACTACGAGATGGTCGACGACGCGCGGATCCGCAAGACGAAGATCAAGGCGCGCGAGTTCTTCCAGACGCTGGCCGAGCTGCAGTTCGAGTCCGGCTACCCGTACATCATGTACGAGGACACGGTGAACCGGGCCAACCCGATCGAGGGCAAGATCACGCACAGCAACCTGTGCTCGGAGATCCTGCAGGTGTCGACGCCGTCACTGTTCAACGAGGATCTGTCCTACGCCAAAGTCGGCAAGGACATTTCGTGCAACCTCGGTTCGCTCAACATCGCCAAGGCCATGGACTCGCCGGACTTCGCGCAGACCATCGAGGTGGCCATCCGTGCGCTGACCGCGGTGAGCGACCAGACCCACATCTGGTCGGTGCCCTCCATCGAGCAGGGCAACAACAGCTCACATGCCATCGGCCTGGGCCAGATGAACCTGCACGGCTACCTCGCCCGCGAGCAGATCTTCTACGGCTCCGAAGAAGGCGTCGACTTCACCAACATCTACTTCTACTGCGTGCTCTACCACGCGCTGCGCGCCTCGAATCGCCTTGCGATCGAACGGGGTACGGCATTCGGCGGGTTCGAGAAGTCGAAGTACAAGTCAGGGGAGTTCTTCGACAAGTACACCGATCAGGTGTGGGAACCCAAGACCGACAAGGTGCGCGGGCTGTTTGCCGATGCCGGTATCCGAATCCCCAACCAGGACGACTGGAAACGATTGAAGGAGTCCGTGCAGCAGCACGGCATCTACAACCAGAACCTGCAGGCGGTTCCGCCGACCGGATCGATCTCCTACATCAACCATTCGACGAGTTCGATCCACCCGATCGCGTCGAAGGTCGAGATCCGCAAGGAAGGCAAGATCGGTCGCGTCTACTACCCGGCGCCCTACATGACCAACGAGAACCTGGAGTACTACCAGGACGCCTACGAGATCGGCTACGAGAAGGTCATCGACACCTACGCCGCGGCCACTCAGCATGTGGACCAGGGGCTGAGCCTGACGTTGTTCTTCAAGGACACCGCCACCACCCGCGACGTGAACAAGGCGCAGATCTACGCCTGGCGCAAGGGAATCAAGACGCTCTACTACATCCGCCTACGCCAGATGGCTCTCGAGGGTACTGAGGTGGAGGGTTGCGTCAGCTGCATGTTGTGAGCTGAAACGTCCAGCGCCGCCGGTGGTTTCCCCGGCGGCGCTGTGCATTTCGGCGTCTTCGGACGATCAGCCGGGGGCCTGCGTGCACATGGTGCCGCGGGCGGCGCCGACCAGTGCGCTGGCCTGCTGCGGGCTCGCACCATAGGGCGCGGTCACCGCGGCCACGGCGGCGTCATGCCCTTGGCCGGTGTAGAGCACCCGGCACGCCTGCAGCCCGGCCGTCATGATGGCGTCGTCGTTGCCGGGGAAGCCCGCGGCTCGGGACTGGTTGATGAAGTTCTGCTGTTCAGCGGTGAACGGTATCGGCCACGCCGATGCCGGTGCGATGCTCACCGTCAGAGCCGACCCGGCGGCGAGTGCAACAGCCGCGGTGGCCAGGAAACCGATCCTCTTGGAAGTCATGCCGGTCTCGCTTTCTCGTGGCGATTCACCCGGTTTCGGGCACTTCCAGCCTAGGACTGCCGCCACATACCGCCTGACACCAATTTTCGGCGAGCGATGCGACGCCTCAGCCTTGACCGGTCATCAGCCTCTCCGGGCTTTGTCTGTGCGCAGCGCCTTCAGGCGTCGCTCTTCGCTCAGGACGTTCTGATAGCTCTCGCGCTCCGCGACCAGCCAATCGGGCATCTCCACAAGAAGCGCCTCGATCTCTTCGGTGGTCAGCGCCTCGGTGATGCCGCCGCGTCCCAGCCCGGCAATCGAGACGCCGAGCTTCGCCGCGACCAGGTTCTTCGGATGCGGCCCGTCTTTGCGGAGATCTTTGAGCCACTGCGGTGGATCCGACTGCAGCGCAGCGAGCTCATCCCGGGTGATCGCGTTTTCCCGAAACTCGGTCGGTGTCGCGGGCAGGTACACGTCCAGCTTCTTGGCCGCCGTGGCGGGCTTCATGGACTGCGCGTTCGGCCTGCTCATGGGTTCAGGGTATCGGTAGCCTGAGGCGATGACCCGGCCCTCGCTGACCCTCGGGTACGTGCCCGGCGGGACGCCTGCGAAGTGGGCGCGGATCTGGGCCCAGCGCCGTCCCGGCATCCGGCTGGAGTTGCACAGCGTCGCCGCGGCGGACGCCGCCGACCAAGTTCGGGCGGGTGCCGTCGACGTGGCGCTGCTCCGGTTGCCCACCGACACCTCCGGCTTGGCCACGATCCCTCTGTACGACGAATCCACCGTTGCGGTGGTGCCCGCCGATCACCTTCTCACCGCCGTCGACGAGCTCACCGCCGCCGACCTCGTCGACGAACCCACGCTGCTGCCGCTCGACGACGTCGTCGTCTGGGCGGACGCTCCCGGCGTCCCGGTCGACCACCGGCCCGAAACCACAGAAGGTGCAATAGAACTCGTCGCGGCGGGGATGGGCGCACTCATCGCTCCGCAGTCACTGGCCCGTCTCTATCACCGCAAAGATCTGACGTATCGCCCGATAGTCGATGCGCCCACCTGTCCGGTGGCGCTCGCGATCCCGGAGGGGCCCCAGTCGGAACTCGTCGAGGAGTTCATCGGCATCGTGCGTGGGCGTAAACCCGGTTCATCCCGAACGCAGGCGGAGCCGGCACCGAAACGCTCCGCCCGGGAGAAGACGCTGGCCAAACAGGCCGCCCGCGCCGCCGCCGGCAAGGTCGCCCGCAAGCCGGGTGGCGGTGCGCGGCGCGGCCGCTAGTGTGCGGCGGGATGACTGCGCCGATTGTTCTTCTGGCAGCTAGATCGTCAATGTGCCGTCGTCGTTGATGGTCCACTCGGGATTGAGCGCAACCTCCCACACATGCCCGTCCGGGTCGGCGAAATACCCGGAGTAGCCGCCCCAGAACACCTTTTCAGCCGGTTTGAGAATGGTCGCGCCCCCTGCCTCCGCCTGCGCCAGCACCGCGTCGACGTCCGCCTCGGAACGTTGGTTGATCGCGATCGTGATGCCACTGAATTTGCCGTCGACGGGGTGATGCGCATCCTCGGCAAGATCTGCACGGCCGAACAGAGCCAGCGCTATCCCGGCGAGTTGGTAGAACACGACACCGTCTGGTGTTGCCTTCGGAACCCAGCCGAGGCCCTCCTCGTAGAAGCGCCGCGCCCTCGCGAGGTCGTCGACACCGAGCGTGATCAAACTGATTCGCTGCTCCATGACCGCGAGGCTACTGGCCGGGGTGATAGGCACCGATCGACCATTGGCGACCTTCCGGATCGAGCAGCTCCGTCCGAAAGTTGCCCCACGCCGTCGTCTCCGGCGCGATGAGCACCGTCGACCCGGAGGCCACCGCCCGTTGGTGGATCGCGACGATGCCGCCCTTGTCGACGACCACGTACATGCCTGCGCCGACGCAATCCCCCTTGGGGGCCGGGACGTCGTAGCCCCGGTCGTCACGCTGCACGCACACCACCGCATCACCGCGCCTCAACTCGGCATGGGTCAGGTTGCCTTCAAAGCGGAACTCGCGCACCAGATCGAAGCCCAGGACATCGCTGATCCATCGGACAGCGGCATCCGGATCGCGATAACAGATGAACGCAGACAGGTGAGCTGTGGTCATGCGACAGGTCTACCGCTGAGGACCGACACCGCTTCGCGGAACCAGATCTGACCAGAACTCGACGGTCGACACCGCGCCGTCACCGGGCTTCCCGTCCACGTAGCCGGCAAGGTTCACCCCCGCGACGGCCACGTCGGTTCGGACGACCGACAAGACCGGATGGCCGGACGTCCCACGACCGGCGGGCAGGTAGTGGTGAGAAAAAACCGGGACAAGCTGCGGGGCACGTGCGAGGTGGTATCTCGCGGAACGCAATGCGTCCTTCATCCGGGCCGGCTGCTGCCCCCACCCGTCGTGCCAGAACCGGCTCCACTCGACCGCGAACAGGATGCCCTCTGCCGGCAGTTGCAGTCGTTTGACGAGGCTTTTGCGGCCTTCGCCGCGCCAGTTCGGCCACGACGGGCCCACGGGCAGCCCGGCGGAAAGAAACTCCCGGTGGTCGTCGGCGAACTGGAAGCCGAAAGTGTCCTCGACGCGCGCGATCTCCTCGTCGGTCAGCCCCGGCTCGACCATCGACAGATCAGAAGCTGTGCTGCGGGCCCTGGGCCTTCTTGTACAACGCCTTGAGCATGCGATCGCGGAATGCCGCATTGTCGATGAGCTTCACGCCCGCGTTCGCGAGCTTGGGTTGCCCGATCAACTTGTGCATGTAGCGGCCCCGCTTGTACTCCCTGCCCCACGCCGCTTCCATCCGCTGCGCGTAATTGGTGAAGTCGTCGGGCCCGCCGTTGGTCAGTGCTGCCACCGCGCACTCGCCCGCGGCCAAACCGGATTCGAGCGCCTTCGAGATGCCCGCACCCGAGGCCGGCTTGCCCGCACCCAGCGAGTCGCCGGTGAACAGCACACCCGGACGCCAGGGCGGCCAGGCCGTGAAGCCCATGGGCAGACGCCAGGCCCGCACACTCTTGTTCTTCTTGAGTTCCTCGATCGGGGGCAGCTCCCATTCACGGGGCAGCGTGCGCAGGAACTCGCCGAGGAACTGGGTGGCGTTGATCGACTGCCAGTTCTTGTAGCTGTTCACGTAGCCGAGGCCGATGTTGAAGATCCCGTTGCCCATCGGGAACACCCAGCCGTAGCCGGGCAACTGATCGCCGTCGAACAGCAGCTTCAGGTAGATGTCCAGCGAGTCGGAGTCCGCGCGGTTGGCCGGCATCTCCGAGCGGATTGCGATCGCCGAATAGCCGTTGTACTCGGAATCGATCTTCAGTGCTCGCTTGATAGGGGAGTAGGCGCCGTCGGCGGCGATCACCGCGTCGCCATACACCTTCTCGCCGCCCTTGAGGACGACGCCGATGACGCGGCCGTTGGCGTCGAACTCGGGCCCGGACACCTCGGCGCCCTGCCGGATCTCGGCGCCGGCGGACTCGGCGTGCTTGAGCAGAACCGTGTCGAGGTGTTCGCGGCTGACGGTGTGGCCGTGGTCGGGCATGCCGGGGCGCTTCGGGAACGACAGCTCCCAGCGGCTCGGGCTGAACACGGTGACCCGGTTCACCCGGTGGTAGGTGGCGACCTCGTCGGCCAGGCCCATCTTCTGCAGATAACTGACCGCGCGTGCCGTCAACCCGTCGCCGCAGGGCTTCGAGCGCGGGAACTGTGCCTTGTCGCAGACCACGACCTTGGCGCCGGTTTGCGCGGCCTGCCATGCGGCGGCGGCGCCAGACGGCCCACCGCCTGCGATGACCACGTCGTATCGCTGCGTCATAGAACTCTCTCGTCGAGCGGATGTCGCAGCGATAGTACCCAAACTCGCGCTATCCATCGCGCCGAGGGATTGCACCGTCACAGAGCTGTGAGATGCGCCCCGGCGGCGCGGTCTGAGCAGGTCAGCGGGGCCCGAGCGGGTACAGTGATCGGGTGCGACGAGGGTCGAGGGCACGCCCGGGCGACGAATCGGGCGTCAAGGTGGACGCCCGCAGTGAGCGCTGGCGCGAGCACCGCAAGAAGGTGCGCTCCGAAATCGTCGACGCCGCATTCCGGGCGATCGACCAACTGGGCCCCGAGGTATCGCTGCGCGAGATCGCCGAGGAAGCGGGCACGGCGAAGCCGAAGATCTACCGCCACTTCACGGACAAATCAGACCTGTTCCAGGCGATCGGTCAGCGCATGCGCGACATGCTGTGGTCGGCGATCTTCCCGTCGATCAACATCTCCACCGACCCGGCGCGCACCGTCATCCTTCGCGCCGTCGAGCAGTACGTCCGGCTCGTCGACGAGCACCCGAACGTGGTGCGCTTCCTCATGCAGGGCCGGTTCGCCGAGCAGAGCGAATCGGCGATGCGGGCGCTCAACGAGGGACGCCACATCACGCTCGCGATGGCCGACATGTTCAACAACGAGCTCGAAGAGATGGAGCTCGACTACGCGGCCTTCGAGCTGGCCGGTTTCGCGACATTCGGCGCCGCGGCGTCGGCCACCGATTGGTGGCTCGGGAGCGATCAGGACAGCCCACGGCGACTGCCGTCGGAGAAGTTCGTCGACTATCTGACGACGATCATGGTCGGCTCCATCAACGGCACCTGCGAGGTGCTCGGTATCAAGATCGACCCCGAGGTGCCGCTGCACGAAGGCGTCAAACGACGCGAAGAGGTCGCCTGAGTTCTGCTCAGCAGCGTGGTGCCCGCGGCCATCGCAACGGCTCGTCGTCGTCGCTTCAATAGCTGAACGTCGTTGCGCCGTCGCCGATCCACTCCCAGAGCTGGATTGTGCCGCCCATTTCAGCACCTGCGATGAACGTCGACGGATCGAGCTTCTTCGCGTTGACGCACAGCGGGCAGACGAGGTAGCGGCCGCCGGCCTTCTCGTAGCGCTCGACGAGGTCTTGAAGGGGCGGGCAGCTCTCGCACGCGGTCGCGACGGCGACACCGGAAACTGCCAGGCGGACAGCCTCTTTCGCCAGGAACATCATCGTGGGCCGGCCCGCCTCGGCAGCGCCGAGCGCGACCAGGAATGCCACGGTCACTTTCTCGGCGTCTTCGAGGCCGGTGGTGAGGCTGATCGCGGCTTTGCGGTCGTTGGTCATGTTGTCCTCCATGAGTGTTGGGTGCTGACACTTAGGACGCTATGGACTGACGTGACCCGCCGGATCCGTGTTGACCGCCGACTTCGCAGGCGTGGACGCGGCTGCGATGGCGGCCGACACGCAGGTCAGCCGCGCAGGAGGCGGGCGACCGCCGCGGCGCGGGCAGACCGGCCGGCCAGGCCCAGCTTGGTGTAGATGCTCGTCAGATGACGTTCGACGGTACGCACCGAAAGTGCGAGTTCTCTGGCGATCTCGGCGTTGTCCCGTCCCAGACCGGCCATCCGCAGCACGTCGCGCTCTCTGTCGGTGAGGGTTCGCAAGGCAGCCGGCGTGCTCGGGGCGGCGGCCCGGTCGTGGGCGAGGAACGCGCCGACCTCGTCGACGAACACGCCCCAGGCAGGTTCGTCGGCCAAAGTGATGTGGTTGTCGCTGTCGAGTGTCACCAGCCTGGCATTCGGTATCCGTGCCGCGAGTTCGCGGCCGTCGGCGAAATCGTTCATCCGGTCGCCCCGCGCGTGGACCACCAGGGTGGGCATCGTGACCTCGGGGAGCAGCGCGCCCACGTCGGCGTCGGCGCGGGCGGCACGTGAGCGCATCGCGTTCTCCGTCGACGTGGCACGGGCCTGCAGGGCGTCCAGCCAGCCGGCCTGTTCTTCGGATGCGCCCGGGATCATCAGATCGGTGAAGACGCGCCGGAATGTGCTGTCGGGGCGCCGCCACCCGACCTTGATCATCTGCTGGAACACGCTTTCGAGTTCTCTGGACTCCTCGCTGCGATCGGCTATCCCGTACGTGCCGTAGAGGATCAGCCGGGACACGCGGTCAGGGTTCTCGACCGCGTATCGGATCGCGACCGGCCCACCCTGCGACATGCCCACCATCGCGCACCGATCCAGGTGTGCCGCGTCGACAACCGCCGCGAGATCGGCCACGCGCGCGGACAGGCTGAAGTCCGAGACATCCCAGTCGGACATGCCGAAGCCGCGTTCGTCGTAGCGGATCACCGTCGCGATGCGGCCGAGGTCGCGCAGGAAGTGTTGCCATACCGGGCTTTCCCAGTCGAACTCGAGATGGCTGAGCCAGCATGTCGTGAGAAGCAGCGGAGGCCCGCAACCATGCATGGCGAACGCGATCCGGGTGCCGTCGGCACTGCGGCAGAAACGGACCTCCTGCGGAGGTGCGTCGGACGCCATGCCTGGCAGAGTAGCCGTCCGGACGACGTTGCCCGGCGACTTGGGCGGCTTCTGCCGAGCCGGGATCCAGGGTGCGCGACGCGACACGCCAGACACAACATCTCGTGTTGCCGCGTGGCGTCAGGCACCAGGGGTAGTGTCGGTGCTGCCGGTCCGGATCGGCCCGGTGTGACTACTTTTCGCAGGTGAAATGGGGTTCTTGTGAGCGAAGGCATGAAACTGATCGACCGTGTCTCGGCCATCAACTGGAACCGCCTGCAAGACGACAAAGACGCCGAGGTGTGGGAGCGGCTCACGGGCAACTTCTGGCTGCCCGAGAAGGTGCCGGTGTCCAACGACATCCCGTCGTGGAACACGCTCACCGCACACGAGAAGCAGCTGACGATGCGGGTCTTCACCGGCCTGACGCTGCTGGACACCATCCAAGGCACCGTCGGCGCCGTCAGCCTCATCCCCGACGCGCTGACCCCGCACGAGGAAGCGGTGTACACCAACATCGCATTCATGGAGTCCGTGCACGCCCGCAGCTATTCCAACATCTTCTCGACATTGTGCTCGACGTCGGAGATCGACGACGCGTTCCGCTGGTCGGAGGAGAACCCCAACCTCCAGCGCAAGGCCGAGATCGTCATGCAGTACTACAAGGGCGACGAGCCGCTGAAGCGCAAGGTGGCCTCCACCCTGCTGGAAAGCTTCCTCTTCTACTCCGGCTTCTACCTGCCGATGTACTGGAGCAGCCGGGCGAAACTGACCAACACCGCCGACATGATCCGGCTGATCATCCGCGACGAGGCCGTGCACGGCTACTACATCGGCTACAAGTTCCAGAAGGGCCTCGCGCTGACCGACGACGCGACCCGCCAGGAGCTCAAGGACTACACCTACGAGCTGCTCTTCGAGCTCTACGACAACGAGGTCGAGTACACGCAGGATCTGTACGACGAGGTCGGGCTGACCGAGGATGTCAAGAAGTTCCTGCGCTACAACGCCAACAAGGCACTGATGAATTTGGGCTACGAGGCGCTGTTCCCGCGCGATGAGACGGACGTCAACCCGGCGATCCTGTCGGCGCTGTCACCGAACGCCGATGAGAACCACGACTTCTTCTCGGGCTCGGGGTCGAGCTACGTGATCGGCAAGGCCGTGAACACCGAAGACGAGGACTGGGACTTCTAGCGCTGCGGGCTCTGCATGACGGCGTGCTCTGCGGCCCTGCGGCCGGAGAAGACGCAATCGGCCAGCGATAAGCCGCTCACATACGAGTTGGCGCAAATGCCGACCGCGGTGCGACCAGCGGCGTAGAGCCCCGGAATCGCTTGTCTCGCAGCCGTTGTCACTGCGCCGGTGGCTTCGTCGACGACCAGGCCGCCGAGGGTGAACATCGGGCACGGATTGATCAAGCTCGGCCTCACCGCTATCGATATCAGTGAATACGGGCCTCGCGCCACGGGCCGGACGAATTCGGCGGGCTTGCCCATCGGGTCCGGCAATCCCGCGCGGGCGGCCGCGTTGTGAGCCGCAACGGTGTCGTGCAGGCCCTGTGCATCGACACCGGCCTTGAGTGCGACGGCCTCGATTGTGTCGGCCTGCACGCGATCGAAGCGCAGCATCGCCTCCATCTGCAAACGCTGAAACCAGATCGCCTGACGCTTGAGGTCTTTGCGGGCCTGCCGCAGCAGTTGGTCGTCGGCCAGAATCCAGGCTCGTCCGTCGTGGTGTCGGACCATCTCGTGGCCGACGGCGGCGCCGTAGCGCGTTTCGTCGATGAAGCGATGACCGTGCGCGTCGACCACCAGTGCGCCGAGGAATGCGCTCGGGGGAGTGATGAACCGCCACGCCGAAACGTTGTCGAGGCGGTCTGTTGCGGCGCCGACGTCGGTCGCGAGGCGCATCCCGGAACCGTCGTCGGCGGAGGTGCCGAGTTGCAGTCCGTCAAGGTAGTCGGGAGCATGCGTGGCGATCAGGTCCCGGTTGGCGATGTATCCGCCGGCGCACAGGATCACTGCTTTTCTGGCGTGGATGTCGATCGTGCGGCCGTGGCGATGCTCCAGGTGTTCCATCCGCCGTTCCATCGCCCTGCGCAGCGGCGGGTAATAGATGCCGGGTTTGACCGCCAGTGCGGCGTACCAGCTGTAGCGCGACCGTACCGAAGCAGGCGCGTCGGCCAGCGTGGTGGCTCGCAGGCCGGTGACTCTGCCGCCGTCGGTCAGCAGAGATTCTGCGCGAGTGAGGAATTGAGTGCGCACCCCGTGGCGTGCCGCTGCGGTTGCGAGCGGTTGATAGATCTTCCTACCCGATGCACCCGCCCCTTTGGCGCGGTGTCCGCGCTGCACGGGCGGAGTAACGCTTCGGAACCGTCCCGAATTCTCGCTGCCCGAAAAGTACAGGTAGTACTTGTTGTTCGGGAAGGACGTCTTATACGGGCACACCGACGCCTCGAAGGGAACGCCGTGCTGGGTGAGCCAGTCGATCATCCCGGGACTGGCATCCACGAACTGGCGGAGCGTTTCCGGGCGGACGGAATCGCCGATTTCGGCCCGCAGATACGCCAGCATCGCTTCGCTGCTGTCCTCGATTCCGGCTTCTTTCTGGACCCACGTTCCACCGCCGGCGTAGACGATGCCTCCGGAAACCTGGGTTGTGCCGCCCCCGTTGAAGCGGTCGATGGCGAGCACGTCGGCTCCGCGAGACCTCGCTTCCAAAGCTGCGCACGTGCCCGCGGCGCCGAATCCGACCACTACGACGTCAGCGCTCTGATCGGCCACCGTGCCCTCCCGTCGTCTTGGATCGAATGTTTGTACTCAAAGTACAACATTGCAGTCCAGTTGCGCCCCTAGACTGAGGAAGTGGAGGAGCAGGGCGGTCGCAAGGTGCCGGCGTCGGTAGCCGAGAAGCTGTATGCCGCCGCCGACGTGATCGCTGCTAACGGCTTGGAAAAGACCAAGATCGAGGACATCGCGAAGGCTTCCGGCGTTCCGAAAGCCACGCTGTACTACCACTTCGCAGGCAAGGACGAGATCCTGGCGTTCCTGCTCAAAGATTCGCTGGCAGCGATCGCCCGCGAGGTCGCCGCCGCTGCGGACGGGCCAGGCCGCGGCAAGGACCGCTTGGTCGCGGTCATCACCGTTCAGGTCGAACACACGATGAGACGCCCCGGAAGCAGCCGGGCACTGGTCGGTGACCTCGGCCGAGCGATCCGACTTCCCGAGCTGGCGAGCGCCGCACAGCAGGCGTTTTACGACCCGATCGCCAGGGTGCTCGAGGCGGGCGCCGCCGACGGTTCGCTGCGCGAATTCGCCGACCCGCAGAGCAGCGCGATCAGCATCTTCGGCGCCGTCATGATCACCGCGATGCTGCACAACGTGATCAGCACCGATCAATCCGAGCGGGACGTCGCAGCCTCGGTGGCCGACCTCATCCTGAAAGGGGCCGAGACCTCAGGTTGAGTGCGAAACCGGGATGGTGGCGGTCACGGTCGTGCCGTCACCGGGATGGCTCGTCACCGTAAGCTCGCCCGACAACGCCTCCACCCGGTCCCGCAAGCCCACCAGCCCTGAGCCGCCGCCGGCGGACGCACCTCCTGATCCGTCGTCGGACACCGTCAGGCGCAGCACGCTGTCATCTTCTGCGAGTCCGATCCGCACCGTGACCGAATCGGCGTTCGCGTGTTTGGCGACGTTCGTCAACGCCTCCGCCACAACGTAATACGCGGCGACCTCTACGGGCTCCGGAAGGCGGTGCTCCACGTCGACGTCCAGTTCGACCGGCACCGGTGATCGGCGCGCCAAGTTGCGCATAGCCGGTCGTAGCCCGCCCCGCGACAACACCGCAGGGTGCAGACCCCGTGACAACTCCTGTAGATCCGAGTGCAATCCCGCCAGCCCGTCGACCACCGTCGACAACTGGGTGCGCAGCTCGTCGTCGCCTTCGGCGGCCGCCTCGACCGCGCGCAGCTGCAGGCTGAGCGAGACGATCCGCTGCTGGGCCCCATCGTGGAGGTCGCGTTCGAATCCGCGACGGGCTTCGTCAGCCGCGGCCACGATGCGTGCCCGGGACGCGGTGAGTTCGGCGCGGGTCTCGGCGTTGACGATCGCCGTGGAGATGAGGTCGGCGAAATCGCGGATGTGTGCCTCGGCGGTTTCGGGGATCCCGTGCGGAACATAGGATCCGACGAGCAGCACGCCGTGGATCCTGCCGTCGACGATCAGCGGGGCTCCCGCGCCGGCGCGGACCCCGAACCGGCGCAGCCGCGTGGCGATGTGAGGGGAAAACGCGTCATAGTCGTCGATGCGGGCAGGCGCGCCGGTGGTGCGGACCTGGTCGCTGACACTGCCCGTTTCAATCGGAAAGCGTTCGCCGACAACCCATCCCGGCTGGTCGCCGTGGTTGAGCCCGGCCAGGACGACGCCGATGTCGTCGTTGTGGAAGGCGGCCAACGTCACATGCTCGACGCCGAGGCTGTCCGCAAGCTCGGCAACGGCGACCTCGTAGACGTCGCGCAATGCGGCCCCGCGCGCCACCAAGGTTGCCACCCGCCTTAGGGCCGCCTGCTGGGTGCGGGCCGCTCGGAGTCGGTCCTGCTCGCGCCGACGATCGGTCACGTCCCGCGCTCCGCCGAGAAGCACCCCGTGATCAAAGACGACGTTCCATTCGAGCCAGCGCACATCGCCGTCGCGGCGCCGGCACCGGTTCTCGAACTTGATGGCCCCGTCTGACTGCGGCACCTCGGCAAGCGCGGCGCGTGTGCTTTGCCGGTCATCGGGATGGATGAGGTCGACGAGGGGGCGGGAGACCAGTTCGGCAGCCGAGTAACCCAGAGCCCGTTCGAACGCGGGGTTGATCCGTGTGAGTCGTGCGGAGCCGCCCTCGCTCACGCCCATGAACAGCAGATCGGTGGCGACGGCGAAAAACCGCTCGAGCTCGCGGCGGCTGGCCTCGAGTTCGGCGGTGATACCTTCCCGGTCGCACGCCGCGGCCAGCAGTGCCTGCAGCGAAGGCACCATGCGGTGCACGCGCCGTACCGAGGCGACCGGCAGATCTCGCGGGACGAGAAGTGTTCCGCTGTCCTCGGTTCCGTCACGCAGGCCGATGGCCATCTGGTCGCTGCCCGGGGCAGCAGCCCCGACCGACAACGTCGCGTAAGGCAATCCGAGCACGTCGGCGAGGCGCCTGCCCGCGTCGTCGAGCGCAGGACCGAGCGCGGGCGCACGCAACATCACCCGGGCCAGATCTGCGGACAGGTCGGCTTCCAGGCGCCTTTGCTCCGCCTCGGCGGCGCGCAGTCGCGCCTGTCCCACAAGGGCATTGGTCAGGAACGCAAGGGTCAGAAACACGGCGAGAGCGGGCGCGAGGCTGTCGCGACCCTCGAGGTGGAGATAGGCGTACACGACCGCGCTGGCCAGCGAGGTGGCGATGGAGAGACCGAAACCCCATCCGGCGGAGACGACCAACACACCCAGCAACAGGATCGCCCCGAAAGCGTTCTCGGGAGCGATCTTCTTGAGCGCGAAAACGGCGAGCACTTCACCGGCGAGAAAGCCCGCCGCCACGACAATGCCCAGGCCGAGGGGCCGGGCGGGGGAGCGCACGACCTCCTCCAGGAAGCGGGTGGGCGCTGATTGCCAGGTCACCGGCCGATGGTAATCGGCGATCTTTCCCGTTAACAGGAATGCCATCGGCGGTCCCGCCTGACAAGCTCGAGGCATGAATGGTCCGCGCTGCCTGATCGTCGACGACAGTGCCGACTTCCGCGACGCGGCCCGCGCGATGCTCGAGCGAGGCGGAATCGAGGTGGTCGGTACTGCCTGCGACGGCGAGGAGGCGGTGCGCCGGGCCGCTGAACTTCGTCCCGATGTCGCGCTGGTCGACGTGGACCTGGGCGCCGAAAGCGGATTCGACATCGCCGAGCGGCTGTGCGACATCCCGGTGATCCTGACGTCCACCCATGACGAACAGGACTTCGCCGACCTGATCGCCGCCAGTCCGGCGCTGGGCTTCCTTCCCAAATTCGCGTTGTCGCCCACGGCGGTCATGCGGCTTCTGGGGAAAGACTCCTAGCGGGTTTCCAGGTACATGATGACCGCACGCACCCGCCGGTGGTCATCGCCTGTCTCGGGCAGGTCGAGCTTGGTGAGAATGCTGCGCACGTGTTTTTCCACGGTACCCTCGGTGACCCAGAGCCGTCGCCCGATACCGGCGTTCGACAACCCCTCGGCCATCAGCGTCAGCACCTCGCGTTCGCGCACGCTGAGCGCGCCGAGGGGATCGTCGCGTTTACGCGCCGACACGAGTTCGGCGACGAGAGCAGGGTCGACGACCGAGGCGCCGTTGGCGATGCGCTGTAAGGTGTCGACGAAATCCGCGACATCGGTCACCCGCGTCTTCAACAGGTAGCCGATGGCGCGGCCACCCGCCAGAAGCTCCATGGCGTGGTCGACGTCGACGTGGGCCGACAGCACCACGATGCCGACCTGGGGTGACTCGTCTCGGATCACGCGGGCCGCGTCGAGACCTTCGCTGGTGTGTGACGGCGGCATGCGGATGTCGACGAGTGCGAGATCGGGTTGCTGCCCGCGGACCAGTTCCAGCAGCGCCTCGCCGTCGCCCGCCTGCCCGACGATTTCGAACCCCGAACGCTCGAGCAGGCTGGCCAGCCCCTCACGCAACAGCACGTCGTCGTCGGCGACGACCACCCTCAGCGCGCACATAGCGTCACATTGTCGCATCAACCGGCGAATCGGCAGTGTTGCGGCGTGATTTGGGTGCTACCGGTAACCGAGGAGTCCAGCCAACATCGACGACCCGTACGCGGCATCAGTGCGAAACTTGAACGCATGGCCGACTCCGCTGGGCGCTCCATCGACCGCGTCGACGGAATCGACAAGGTGACAGGGCGCGCGCAGTATGCCGCCGACACCCCGGTGGGCGCGTTGTGGCACGCGGCACTGGTGCAGTCTCCGATCACGCACGGCCGGGTCACCGCCGCGTCCATCGTTGCCGCCGTGAGCCGGGCTGAAGCGGCTCCGGGTGTGAAATACGTTCTGACGCCGTTGAACTGCCCACGTCTGCAGGTCCTTCCAGAAGACCTGACATGGGACCTACCACTGGAACGCCGCACACCGCTGTCGGATCTGACGGTGCAGCACGCCGGTCAGCACATGGCTCTGGTGGTGGCCGACTCGCTGGAGAATGCGACGCAGGCCGCAGCGACACTGGACTTTCACTACATCCGATCGACAGCTCAGCTGTGCGCAGCCGACGTCGTCGACGGGCCCCCGGCCCATGACCCACCGGGAGCGCTGATCCGACACGGCGCTTACCGCCCAGACCATTTCGTCAAGCTGGTCGACGAGAAACTCCAGGACCGGAGGGGGGCCGTCGACGAACCACGCGGCATCACCGTCGCGGAAACCTACCGAACCCCGGTCAATGCGCACTATCCGATGGAGCTGTCGGCCACGATCGCGCACTGGGAAGGAGACCGCCTCACCGTCCACGACTCCACACGGTGGATCACGGGCGAACGACGAGTTCTCGCGGCTTATCTGGGGATACCGGAAGATCGGGTCCGGATCGTGTCGCCGGTGGTCGGCGGGGCGTTCGGGTCGAAAAGCTTTCTGTGGATGCATGTCGTCCTCTGTGCCGTGGCAGCGCGCGCGGTCAATCGCCCCGTGAAGTTGGTGCTCACCCGAGATCAGATGTTCACCTCGACCGGGCACCGGCCCCGTACCGAGCAGCGCGTCTGTATGGTCGCCGACGATGACGGTCTGATCGCCAGCACCGAACACCACACCGTCACGGAGACGTCCACGGTCGCCCACTTCTGCGAGCCTGCAGGCCTCTCCTCTCGGTTCCTGTATCGCTCTCCGCGGCTGGAGGTGACACACACCGTGGCCCGGATCAATGCTCCTACACCGTGTTTCATGCGCGGTCCGGGTGAAGCGCCAGGCTTGTTCGCGCTGGAAGTCGCAATGGACGAAATGGCAGCCGCGACCGGAAAGGATCCGGTGGCGCTGCGGATGGCCAACCTCGTTCCCTATGACCAGACCAACGGTCGTCCGTGGTCGGCCGCTCACCTGACCCGGTGCTACGTCGAGGGAATGGAGCGATTCGGGTGGGCCGGGCGTCCGCCGCAGGCAAGGGTGATGCAGCGCGACGGGGTTCGTGTGGGGTGGGGGATGGCGACCGCGACCTATCCCGGCCGCAGGATGCCGGCGGCCTGCGGTGTCGAGACACGGCCTGACGGATCGGTCCGCTTCAGTGCGGCGACGCATGAGATCGGCACCGGAGTCCGCACCGTGATGACACAGCTGGCTGCGGACGGAACCGGTATGCCCCTGTCTCACGTTGCGTTCGACTCGGGCGACTCGGAGTTCCCAGATGCTCCGTACAGCGGCGCCTCGCAGACCACCGCGACCGTCGGCTCCGCGGTGTTCGCCGCCGCTCGGGAGTGGCGACGGCGACTCGATGCGTGGGTCGAAGCCTCCCGGCCGGAGCTCGCCAATCCGATGGACGGGCCGCGCCTTGCCGAGCTGATCGCCCACGCGGGCCCGGATCTGGCGGCGGCGCTGACCTTTACGCGATCCAGCGTCGAGCCAGAACACAACGGCTCGGTGTCGCAGTCGTTCGGCGCGCATTTCTGCGAAGTCGAGGTCGACGAAGACATCGGCCGGGCCACGATTACCCGCTGGGTCGCCGTGATGGACTGCGGGCGCGTGCTCAACCCCAAACTGGCCACCAACCAGATCATGGGTGGCATCACGTTCGGCTTGGGGATGGCACTCATGGAACAGGTGCCGTTCGACCCCCACACCGGTCAGATGATCGGCGAGTACTACGTCCCGACGCACGCCGACCAGCCTGCATTCGACATCGCGTTCGTCAGCGGCGCGGACTATGCGCTCGATCCGATCGGCGTCCGGGGAATCGGCGAGATCGGCGCATGCGGGGTACCCGCCGCCGTCGCCAACGCGATCTATCACGCGACGGGAAAGAGGTTGCGTGAATTGCCCATGACGATCGAAGCAGTTCTGGAGCCCAGCACGAAGGAGCGGACATGACCTTCCCCCATCGAATCCGTCTGACCGTCAACGGGGTCAGCACACCGGTGGATGTCGATGTCAGGTCGACACTGCTCGACCTGCTGAGGGAGCGCCTGTCGCTGACAGGCACCAAGAAGGGGTGCGATCACGGCCTCTGCGGCGCGTGCACCGTCGAGGTCGACACGCAGAGGGTGTTGAGCTGCCTCACCCTGGCCGTGTCGATCGACGGCTCCGACATCCGTACCGTCGAAGGCCTCGCCGACGGTGACGAGCTCCATCCGCTTCAACGGGCGTTCGTCGAGCATGACGGATTCCAATGCGGCTACTGCACCCCGGGCCACCTCTGCTCGGCGCGGGCCATGCTGCGCGAGTTCGACCGCGGTGACCTGTCCGGGGAGTCGTTCAACGGGGCGGTCGCCGACGTGACGAACGGCCCGAAAAGTCTCTTGGACAGCGAAGTTCGGGAACGGATGGCAGGAAACATCTGTCGATGCGGTGCGCACGCCAACATCGTCGCGGCGATCAAATCGGTTCACGACGAGTCATGAAGCCCTTCGACTACCAGCGCGCAACGACGGTGCCCGACGCGATCTCGCGTGCACGTGAGACCGGGGCGAAATTCTTCGCGGGCGGGACCAACCTTCTCGACCTGATGAAGTCGGGGGTCGAGCAACCTCAAGTGCTCGTCGACGTCGGCGGGCTCGGCATCGATACGATCACCGAGACCCGGGACGGGGGAATCCGTCTCGGTTCAGGCGCCACCAACAGTGCGGTCGCCAATCACAGGCTTGTACGGACTCGGTATCCGCTGCTGTCCCAGGCAATTCTGTCCGGAGCGACAACGCAGATCCGTAACATGGCAACCGCGGGTGGAAACCTGATGCAGCGCACACGGTGCCCGTACTTCATGAATCCCGGCTTCGCGCAGTGCAACAAGCGCATCCCCGGCTCGGGGTGCGGGGCCCGCGACGGCTTCAATCGCGAGCATGCGGTGTTCGGAACCAGCTCGCCCTGTGTGGCCGTCCACCCGTCGGACATGGCCGTGGCACTCGCGGCGCTCGACGCCGTGATCCACGTCTGCGGACCTGAGGGGGAGCGCGCGATCGCCATCGGCGATTTCTATGTCCCACCCGGTGCGCACCCGGACCGCGACACTTCGGTGAGCCCCGACGAACTCATCGTCGCCGTCGAGTTGCCGCCGTCGCCGTTCGGGCCGAACAGCTGGTATCTCAAGGTCCGGGACCGGCACAGCTACGCGTTCGCCCTGGTGTCGGTGGCTGCGGCCGTACATGTGGAGGACGGCGTGATTCGCTCGGCTGCCATCGCCCTCGGGGGCGTCGCCTCCACACCGTGGAGGGTGCCGGCCGCAGAGGCGGCACTCATCGGCCGGGCACCCGAGCGGCAAACCTTCCTGGCGGCGGCCGAGGCTGCGCTCGCAGGCGCCTCACCGTTGCAGCACAACGGTTTCAAGGTTCCTCTCGCGAAGAACAGCGTCGTGCGAGCTCTCAGTGAAGCCGCCGCCAGGATGTCCTAACGCTCGTGGCTGTCCTCGATCACGGTGCGGCCGATCTCGGCGTACGCGTCCGGTTTGGCCGAGCGAAGCCACAGGGCATACGCCAGACCGATGACGAACACGGCAAGGATCATGTACGGGCCGGCCTTGAACACCTGGGAGTTCGCGGCCAGTCCGGCCGCGAACGCGCGGTTGTCCCACAGCAGCCACACCACGTACAGCATCGCCACACCGCCGATGGCCGGGCAGATCAAGGTGGTGATCACGTTGCCGCGGTGGGTCTTCCGCGCCCAGAAGTACGAGATCACCGCAGCCGAACAGATCGCTTGCACCAGCATGATCGCTGCAGTGCCGATCAACGCGAGAAGCCCGTAGATGTTCACGTAGGGAACCAGCGCCGGGGTGTCCACGGGCACGCCGTCGGCGTCGGGAACCTGCACCGCGGTGAAGCCGGCGAACAGCAGGACGATCACCAAGGTGATGGCGCTCTGCAGCGTGGACGCGATGTACGGCGAACCGTGTTTGGGGTGCGCGGCGCCGATGGTCTTTCGCGCTGCGGCGGAGGGGATCTCGCGCCCGAGGGCGAAAAGGTAGCGCGAGGCCGCATTGTGGAAGGCCAGCGCGCAGGCGAAGGACCCGATGACCAGCAGGATCTTGTAGACGTCGAGCAGGAACCCGCCCAGGTTGGTCTCCACCAGCCCGAAGAACAGGTCCAGTGGCGATGCGCTGATCGACGCCTCGACCGAAGCCTTGGCGCCGTTGCCTGCCAGCACCATCGCGGAGATGAACGTGTAGAACAGGCCCAGGCCGATGACCGCGATCAGCGTGGCCCTAGGGATGATTTTCTTCGGGTTGCGTGATTCTTCGCCGTAGACGGCGGTGGTCTCGAACCCGACCCAGGACCAGAACGCGAAGAACAGGCCGATCGCCATCGAACCGGCTGCCGCGGCGGTCCCGAACGCGCCGCCGGGCAGACCTTCGAACGCATTGTTCAGCAGCACTGTCTGATCCAGCATGAATCCGTCTGGTCCGCCGCCCTTGACGATCACCGAGAAGGCGAGTCCGAACAGGATCAACACTTCTGCCACGAGAGTCACTCCGAGAATTGCCGCGGTGAAGCTGATGTGGAAGTAGCACAGTGCGGCGATGATCAGAATCGCTCCGACCGCGAACACCAGCCACGGGATGTCGACTCCCACAATGGTGTTCACCGCGTCATTGGCGAAATAGGCGCAACCGCCGATCAGCGATCCCTCGAAGACGATGTAGGCGAAGGTGGCGAGGAAGCCGCTGGCCATGCCCCACACCTGGCCCAGACCGTGGGAGATGAAGCCGTAGAAAGCACCGGTGGTGGTGATGTGCTTGGCCATCGCGACGTATCCGAGCGCGAACAGCGTCAGGATGATCGTTGCGAAGAGGAAGCCTGCGGGTGCGCCGAGTCCGTTGCCGTAACCCACTGCGATCGGTGTGTTGCCGGTCATCGCGGTGATCGGCGCAGCATTTGCGACGGCCATGAAGATGACCGCGACCATGCCGACCGCGCCCTTCTTCAATCCTGCCGGCGCGGGCTCCACGGTCGTGGACGCCGAAACGGAATCGCTCGCCATACGGCGTTTCTCCTTCGGATTGCAATCGTTTGACTGCCTGCCACGCTGCAGACCGAAGAGAGCGTCGCACTGTATAGACCACCCCTCAACCGGGGTCATCCAGATTTAACACCGCTCCCAGACAACTCCCAGCTCGGCCGTCTCCGGCGGCGGAGACGGCCGAGTCGCAGTCAGCGAAGGGTTTCGGTGTCGATCACGAAGCGGTAGCGCACGTCGCTGGCCAGGACGCGCTCGTAGGCCTCGTTGATGTAGTCGGGTGTGACGACCTCGATTTCGGGTGTCACATCGTGCTCGGCGCAGAAGTCCAACATCTCCTGCGTCTCGGCGATACCGCCGATGAGCGAACCGGAGATTCGGCGGCGACCGAAGATCAGCGCTGACGCAGGAACTTCCATCGGGTGTTCGGGCATGCCCAGTTCGACGAGCGTGCCGTCGAGCGTGAGCAGCCCCAGGTAATCCTGGAGGTCGAGATTCGCCGACACCGTGTTCAGGATGAGGTCGAAGGAGCCCTTCAGCTTCGTGAAGGTATCCCGGTCGCTGGTGGCGTAGTACTCGGAGGCGCCGAGCCGCAAACCGTCCTCCATCTTCTTCAGCGACTGGCTCAGCACGGTCACGTGAGCGCCCAATGCAACGGCGAGCTTGACGCCGAGGTGCCCCAGGCCGCCGAGGCCGATGACCGCGACACGAGTGCCGGGACCCGCATTCCAGTGCCGCAGTGGCGAATACGTGGTGATGCCGGCGCACAGCAACGGTGCCGCCTTGTCCAGCGGGATGGACTCGGGGATGTTCAGCACATAGTTCTCGTCGACGACGATGGCGCCGCTGTACCCGCCCTGGGTCGGCTGCCCGTCACGACCGGTGCCGTTGTAGGTCCCGACCATGCCGGGGTTGTTGCAGTACTGCTCCTCGCCGGCCAGGCAGTATTCGCATTCGCGGCAGGAGTCGACGAAGCAGCCGACACCCACGCGGTCGCCGACCTTGAACTTGGTCACGTCGGATCCGACCTCGGTGACCAGGCCGGCGATCTCATGGCCGGGCACCATCGGGTACTTGACCTTGCCCCACTCGCCACGCACGGTGTGGATGTCCGAATGGCAGATGCCGGCGAAATGAATCTCGATCGACACGTCGTTCGCGCCGACCTCGCGTCGGGTGATCGTGGTCTGGCTCAGCGCCTCCGTCGCAGAAGGGGCTGCATAGGCGGTTACGGTGCTCATCTCAACCTTTCGGTCATCGTCTGTGGAATTCGCCTACCCCGTGAAGAGGCGCGACAAAACGGGTCCGCGACGTTGCAGACACTGCTCACAACACCTCGGCTGCGGCCGGTTAGTCCCATACCGGGACCTCAAAGATAGTTGCGGTCATCACTCCCGGCAGGGCGTGACGTCAGTTGATCGGCGAGTTCACCCAGCGCAGATCGGCGAGAATGCCGCGGGCGGCGACGATGTTCCCGCCACCGTCTGCCCCTTGCCACACTTCGTTGTTCACCGCGAACACACGATTGTCTCGGGTGGCGGACAAGCGTTTCCACGCATCGCTTTCCATCACCTCGGGTGCGCGGTCGCGCGCCTGCGAGGTGGCGAACGACACATACACGATGTCGCCTTCGGCCGCCGAGAAGTCGGGGGAGTCACCGAGGTCCTCGTCGGTGACTCCGATCTCGAGGTACGGCTTGTCGGTGAAACGTTGTGCCGCAGGACGATCGACGCCGACATCGGCGAGCACACTGCCGGCGAAGTTGTCGACGCCGAACACCCGCATCGTGGTATCGGTGAACTGCACGACCGACGCCTGGAAGTGGGTCGCATCGTTGTCCGCACCGGTCCTGTCGGCCGCCCGGTCGAAGTCCTCGATCATCGCGTCGGTCGCTTCGCGGCGACCCGTGGCCGCGCCGACGAGACGCAGGTTGTCCTTCCATGCGGCCCCCGGCGCACCGCCGAACACGGTCGGGGCGATGTCCGACAGCGCCGGATACTCCTCGGGTGTCAGCGCCACCGAACCGAGGATGAGATCGGGGCCGGCTCCGCGGATCGCTTCGAGGTCCGGAGTGGTTCGACTTCCGGCTCCGGGCAGCTCGTGCACGACGGCCCCCAGATAGGAAGGTTGGGTGTCGGAGCCGTCCGGCAGGGCCGCAGAGACGACGCGCGACTGCAGGCCGAGGGCACACAACGCATCCAGCTGGTCACCGGAGAGCGCCACGATGCGCTGCGGATCGGCGCGGACCGTCGTTGTCTCGGGAATCGGCGGGGAAACCCCGTGTCCGGTCGCATTGCGCACCTCACGGTCAGCAGGTCCGTCGTCGAGACGCGCAGGCTCTGGCGCACACGATTCGTCCGGCCGCCGATCGTTGCCGAGCACACCGGCGCCCGCGATGCGCGTCGTGCTGGTGATCACCGAACTGCCGCTGCCGCCGTTGCCGGTGACCGGGGCCCCGCCGGCGCCGCAGCCGTTGAGAGCGAGGACGACGACAGTGGCGCCGAGCGCTGCCTGCGCCGCCGACCGGGAGACCCGTCGGCCCGCCCGCGCTCCCGTGAACAGCACGCGCCGACCGTAACATCCTGGTGCTTTGCAGCAGCTCAACGCCCGTCGCGGCACCGGGCGTGAATTGATTACGACAGTTTGTAGGACCACCGCGACCTCGGGCAGACTGGGGGTCTAGGATTCAAGACGATGTGTCGGTTCGCCGACGTCCGAATTGTCGGTCTCCCGACGCTCAATCCGGGTATCCGGTCAGCGTCACGGAAGGTTGGAGGACCAGTTGGTAGCCGAAGCGCCCCCAATCGGTGAGCTCGAAGCCCGTCGCCCCTTCCCGGCGCGGATCGGCCCCAAGGGCAACCTGATCTACAAGCTGATCACGACGACCGATCACAAGCTGATCGGCATCATGTACTGCGTCGCGTGCTTCGCGTTCTTCCTCATCGGCGGCCTGATGGCGCTGTTCATCCGCACGGAGCTGGCCGCGCCCGGCCTGCAGTTCCTCTCCAACGAGCAGTACAACCAGCTGTTCACCATGCACGGCACGGTGATGCTGCTGTTCTACGCCACCCCGATCGTGTTCGGGTTCGCCAACCTGGTGTTGCCGCTTCAGATCGGCGCCCCCGACGTCGCGTTCCCGCGCCTCAACGCGTTCTCGTTCTGGCTCTTCCTGTTCGGCGCGCTGATCGCCACCGCGGGCTTCATCACCCCCGGCGGCGCCGCAGACTTCGGCTGGACCGCGTACTCACCGCTGACCGATGCGATTCATTCGCCCGGCCCGGGTGGCGACCTGTGGATCATGGGTCTCGCAGTCGGTGGTCTGGGCACCATCCTCGGCGGCGTCAACATGATCACCACGGTGGTCTGCATGCGCGCTCCCGGCATGACGATGTTCCGGATGCCGATCTTCACCTGGAACATCCTGGTGACGTCGATCCTGGTGCTGCTGGCCTTCCCGCTGCTGACCGCCGCTCTTTTCGGTCTTGCCGCCGACCGCCATCTCGGCGCCCACGTCTACGACCCTGCCAACGGCGGTGTTCTGCTGTGGCAGCACCTGTTCTGGTTCTTCGGGCATCCCGAGGTGTACATCATCGCGCTCCCGTTCTTCGGGATCGTGTCGGAGATCTTCCCGGTGTTCAGCCGCAAGCCGATCTTCGGTTACACCACCCTGATCTACGCGACGTTGGGTATCGCGGCGCTGTCGGTCGCGGTGTGGGCGCACCACATGTACGCCACCGGCGCCGTGCTGCTGCCCTTCTTCTCCTTCATGACCTTCCTCATCGCCGTGCCGACGGGCATCAAGTTCTTCAACTGGATAGGCACGATGTGGAAAGGCCAGTTGACGTTCGAGACACCGATGCTGTTCTCCGTCGGCTTCATCGCGACATTCCTCCTCGGTGGTCTGTCGGGCGTGCTGCTGGCCAGCCCGCCGCTGGATTTCCACGTCACCGACAGCTACTTCGTCATCGCGCACTTCCATTACGTGCTCTTCGGCACCATCGTGTTCGCGACCTACGCGGGCATCTACTTCTGGTTCCCGAAGATGACGGGCCGTCTGCTCGACGAGCGGCTCGGCAAGGTGCACTTCTGGCTCACCTTCATCGGCTTCCACACCACGTTCCTGGTGCAGCACTGGCTGGGCGACGAGGGCATGCCGCGGCGCTACGCGGACTACCTGCCCAGCGACGGATTCACCACGCTGAACGTCATCTCGACGATCGGTGCGTTCATCCTCGGCCTGTCGACGCTGCCGTTCCTGTGGAACGTGTTCAAGAGCTGGCGCTACGGCGAGGTCGTCACGGTCGACGATCCGTGGGGCTACGGCAACTCCCTGGAGTGGGCCACCAGCTGCCCGCCGCCGCGGCACAACTTCACCGAGCTGCCGCGCATCCGTTCGGAGCGTCCGGCCTTCGAGCTGCACTACCCGCACATGGTCGAGCGGATGCGCCGCGAGGCCCACGTGGGTCGTGCCCACGGTCCGGAGGACGGCGACGTGACGCGCAACGAAGAGAACGTCCGTACCTGACGCGGAGCGGTTCACCGGGGTGACAACGTCGAGGGTGTCGGTGCTCATCACCGTCACCGGTCGCGATAAACCAGGTGTCACGTCTGCGCTCTTCGAGGTGCTGTCGGGACACGACGTCGAACTGCTCAACGTCGAACAGGTCGTCGTCCGCGGCCGGTTGACGCTCGGCGTCCTCGTCGCAGGTCCCGCCGACGTCGCGGGCGGAACAGCGCTGCGCGATGAGGTGCAGAAGGCGATCTGGAACGTAGGCCTCGATGTCACCATCGAGGGCAGCGATCACCTGCCGGTGCTGCGGGACCCGTCCACGCACACCATCGTGGTGCTGGGCAGGCCGATCACCGCGGGCGCCTTCGGGGTCGTAGCACGCGAAGCCGCGAACCTGAGCGTCAACATCGACACGATCCGCGGAGTCTCTGACTACCCGGTGACGGGCCTGGAGCTACGGGTGTCCGTACCGTCGGGCGCGTACCGCGAACTGCAGGCGGTACTCGCCAGAGTTGCTGTCGAGCAGAGCGTCGACATCGCGGTCGAGGACTACAGCCTCACGCGGCGGGCCAAGCGGCTGATCGTGTTCGACGTCGATTCCACTCTGATCCAGGGCGAGGTGATCGAGATGCTGGCCGCGCACGCCGGCGCCGAGGCCGCGGTCGCCGAGGTGACCGAAGCGGCGATGCGGGGCGAACTCGACTTCGCCGAATCGCTGCACCGCCGGGTGGCCACTCTCGAAGGCCTGCCCGCCGAGGTTGTCGACGAGGTGGCCGACCAGTTGGAGCTGACCCCAGGGGCGCGTACGACCATTCGGACCCTGCGGCGCCTCGGGTACCACTGCGGTGTGGTGTCCGGTGGTTTCCGCCAGGTCATCCAACCGCTGGCCGAAGAACTGATGCTCGACTATGTCGCCGCCAACCACCTGGAGATCGTCGACGGCAAGCTCACCGGACGGGTGGTCGGGCCCATCATCGACCGGCCCGCGAAAGCTAAGGCGCTGCGCGATTTCGCGGCCCAGGTCGGGGTGCCGATGGAGCAGACGGTGGCCGTCGGCGACGGCGCCAACGACATCGACATGCTGTCGGCCGCCGGGCTCGGTGTGGCGTTCAACGCCAAGCCGGCCCTGCGCGAGGTGGCCGACGCGTCACTGAACCACCCGTACCTGGACACCGTGTTGTTCATCCTCGGGGTGACCCGTGGGGAGATCGAAGCCGCCGACGCGCTCGACGGTGTCGTCCGCCGCGTCGACATCCCCGACTGACGCCGGGATTTCGGTGTACGTGGTCTCGCTGGCGTTGACCAACTACACCGAAATCACACCACCACGGCCGCCGGTTCCGGTGTGGTCAGCCCGGTGACGCTGCGCCACGCGCGCGCGAGCAGTTCGACGGCCTCGACGAGCTGATCGTCGGGCAGGGTGAACGGCACCCGGATGAAGCGTTCCAGCGTGCCGTCGAGCCCGAACCGCGGGCCGGGAGGGATCTCCAAACCCATCCGTGACGCGGCTGCCGACAATGCCGAACTCATCGGCGCGGGCAGCCGCACCCACAGTGACAGCCCGCCCGTGCCGGGCACCGGCTCCCAATCGGGCAGATGCTGGGCCAGAAGCCGCAGCAGCAGGGCACGTCGCGACCGCAGAATGTCGCGCCGCTCGGGAAGCACCTCGCCTTCTGCGGCCAAAAGCCTTGCGGCAGCGATCTGTTCGACGATCGGGGTGCCCATGTCGATCGCCGGGCGCAGTGCGCCTATGGTCGCCAGCGTGGTGCGGTCGGCCCGAATCCATCCGATCCGCAACCCGCCCCAGAAGGACTTCGACATCGACCCGACCGTCATGACCAGGTCACGACGCGCCGTGACGACGGACGCGAATGGTGGCGGCACCTGCTCGTCGAGCCACATGTCGGTGATCGTCTCGTCGATGATGGTGCGGGTTCGTGTCTCACCGATGATGTGCGCCAGTCGCTTTCGATCCGCCACCGGCATCGTCATCCCGGTCGGGTTGTGATTGTCCGGGATCAAGTAGGCCAGATTCGGCGCGAGTTGTCCGATGGCGGCTTCCACCGCGTCGAGTTCCCAACCGCCAGGGGCCAGCGCCACG
Source organism: Mycobacterium bulgaricum (assembly GCF_041287165.2). Taxonomy (NCBI): domain Bacteria; kingdom Bacillati; phylum Actinomycetota; class Actinomycetes; order Mycobacteriales; family Mycobacteriaceae; genus Mycobacterium; species Mycobacterium bulgaricum. The sequence goes on from NZ_JBGGKV020000004.1 coordinate 259,934, forward strand.
GGTACGGGTCGCACGCCGCGGGTCGCCATTGCCGCCAGCGCTCCGTGGTAGGTCGGCTGCTCGACGAGTACCCGGTCGTCGGGCTGGGTGTAGGTGGCCAGGATCAGGCCGATGGCGTGCAGCGCACCCGTCGTCACCATGATCTCGTCGGGATCGGTGGGAAGTCCACGCGCACAGTATCTTTCGGCGATAGCGGAGCGCAGCGCGGGAACCCCGGTCAGCTCGATGCCGATGTCGTGCAGATAGGGGGTGACTTGTTCGGCGGCCTCGGCGAACGCCCGCGACAGCACCGCGGCCGGGCCGGCCAGTGTGGCGGCGGCGAGGTTCGCCGCCGAGGATGTGATGCGAACCGGCGGCACCGGCTCGACGGGCAGCGCGGTGGTGCTGCGCGCACCGCGGCGGGCATTGAGGTATCCGTCGTCGCGCAGCTGGGTGTAGGCGGCGGTGACGGTGGTGCGGGACACCCGCAGCGCGTCGGCGAGTGCGCGCTCACTCGGTAGTCGCGCGCCCACCGGTAGCCGACCGTCGATGATCAGCAGGCGGATTGCGTCGGCCAGGCCGACATAGGCCGGGCCGCTACGACTGGACGTTCGCCAATTGCCGAGCTCGCGCGTCAGGAGGTCCACATCGAGCGAACGGGTAGCCAGTGCTTCAGTCATTGGAGCCAGTATGGCCCGACTGGATATTGAAGAGCAAGCCAGTTGTGGAAGACGATAGCCACATGACCCACTGGATATCTCGTCTGGCGCACCGACTCGCTGATCTCTACTACCTGCCGCCCATGGGCGGGATGCTCGATGAACGCGATGCGGACGCTCGCCGCGTGCGCAGCGAACTCGACGCGATCCGCATGCACTTTCCGGACCACGCGTAATTGTTCGCCGTGGCACGCGCAACGGCACTGCTCGTCGGGCTGTCGGGCTATGGCCTGTCGATGGCGATGATGGTGCGAAGTGGCCTGGGACTGGACCCCTGGGACGTCTTCCACCAGGGCCTGGCGTTGCGGACCGGCATGACGATCGGACTGGCCTCCGCGGTGGTCGGCGTGGCGGTGCTGCTGGCCTGGATCCCGCTGCGGAACCGGCCCGGCGTAGGCACCGTCGCCAACGTCATCGTCATCGCGGTCACCGTCGACGTCGCGCTGTGGCTCCTCCCTGCGCCGACGTCCATCACAGTGAGGATCGCGCTGATGCTCGGCGCGGTGGTCCTCAACGCGTTCAGCACGGTTCTCTACATCGGCGCCGGCCTCGGCCCGGGGCCCCGCGACGGCCTGATGACCGGACTGGTCGTGCGAACCGGACGATCGGTTCGGTTGGTGCGCACGACAATCGAGGTCTCTGTGCTGACTGTCGGCTGGCTGCTGGGTGGGACGGTCGGCATCGGCACCGTGGTGTACGCGTTCGGCATCGGCCCGCTGGTGCAGCTGTTCGTCCGGCTGACGCCCGACCGGATACTCGCCGTGAGTGGCTGGGCCCCCGTGGATTCGGCGCAGCGAGCCGTCGATGATGACAAGGATGAGCAGCCCACAGGTATTGGAGTCGTTGGCGGCTGACGCCATCGCGCTGGGGGAGAGCGCACCCCGGGCCGTGCTCGGGATCGCCGGCAGCCCCGGAGCGGGCAAGTCCACACTGGCGCGGGCGCTGCTCGATGTCATCGCGCAGCGACGCGGGCCGGGATGGGTCGCGCATGTTCCGATGGACGGCTTTCACCTCGCTGACGTGCAGCTGCGCCGCCTCGGGTGGTCGGACCGCAAAGGCGCGCCGGAGACCTTCGACGCCGCGGGCTACGCCAGCCTGCTGGAACGCCTACGCCAGGACATCGACGGCGACGTCTACGCTCCCGGGTTCGAACGAGACCTGGAGCAGCCGCTCGCCGCCGCTGTCGTCGTGCCGCCCTCCTCGCGACTTGTCATCACGGAGGGCAATTATCTGCTGCTGGATCGTCCACCGTGGCGGCGCGCCCGGCGGGCCATGGACCAGGTGTGGTTCGTCGTCGCCGACGAACGGACCCGCATCGAGCGGCTGCTCGCCCGCCATGTCGAGTTCGGCAAGCGTCCCGACGCCGCCCACGCCTGGGTCACCGACGTCGACGAGCGCAACGCCGAACTGGTCTCGTCCACTGCCGGCGCCGCGGACCGCGTCGTCGTCAACGGCGCGCGCGGCTGGGCGTTCTCGGCCTGACTACGATGAGCGGGTGCCTGTCGAGGAAGAAGAAGCAGCCGACCCCGACCTGCTGATCGACTTCGCGAAGGTCAGTCTGCGCCGCAACGGCCGGGTCCTCGTCGGGCCCGTGACATGGTCGGTCGAACTCGACGAGCGATGGGTGGTCCTCGGCCCCAACGGGGCGGGCAAGACCTCGCTGCTGCGCATGGCCGCGGCCATGGAGCACCCGTCATCCGGCACCGCCTATGTGCTGGGCGAGCGGCTCGGCCGGGTCGACATGTCGGAGTTGCGGTCCCGCGTCGGTCTCAGCAGCGCCGCGCTGTCGCAACGGGTCCCTGACGACGAAGTGGTACGCGACGTCGTCGTTTCCGCCGGCTACGCGGTGATGGGGCGATGGCGGGAGAAGTACGACGACGTCGATTACGAGCAGGCGGTCGACACGCTGGAGAGCGTCGGCGCCGAGCATCTCGCGGAGCGCACCTACGGCACCCTGTCGGAAGGTGAACGCAAGCGGGTGTTGATCGCGCGATCCCTGATGACCGACCCTGAGCTGCTGCTGCTCGACGAGCCCGCGGCAGGTCTCGACCTCGGCGGCCGCGAGGAGCTCGTTGCCCGGATGAGCGACCTCGCCGCTGATCCGGACGCCCCGGCCCTGGTCCTGGTCACCCACCACGTCGAAGAGATCCCTCCGGGCTTTTCACACTGCCTGATCCTGTCGGAGGGCAAGGTCGTCGACGCCGGGCTCCTGCCCGACGTGCTCACCGCCGACAACCTGTCCAAGGCGTTCGGGCAGTCCATCGCCCTGGATGTTCTCGACGGACGCTATTTCGCGCGGCGCGTGCGCAGCCGCGCCGCACACAGGAGGCGCCAGTGAGCGACCCGTTGGTACCCCGCCCCGCTGCGACGGTGATGCTGGTCCGCGACACCCCGGAAGGAATCAAGATCTTCCTGATGCGGCGCCATTCGGCGATGGACTTCGTCGCGGGCGTCATGGTCTTTCCCGGCGGGGGCGTCGACAACCGTGACCGCAACGCCGACGTCGCGTGGCACGGACCCGACCGGGCGTGGTGGGCGCGACGCTTCGGTGTGGACGAAGAACTCGCCGAGGCGCTGGTGTGTGCCGCCGCCCGGGAGACGTTCGAAGAGTCCGGAGTCCTGTTCGCAGGCCCGGCGGACGACCCCGATCTGCTGGTCGACGACGCCTCGGTGTACCGCGAGCAGCGGGCGGCCCTGGAGAACAAGTCGCTGTCGTTCGGTGAGTTCCTGCACGCGGAAAAGCTCGTGCTGCGGGCGGACCTCCTGCGGCCGTGGGCGAATTGGGTGACACCGAAGGAGGAGCGGACCCGCCGCTACGACACGTTCTTCTTCGTCGGTGCCCTGCCGGACGGGCAGCGCGCCGACGGCGACAACACCGAGACCGACAAAGCTGATTGGGTGACCCCGCAAGCCGCCCTCGACGATTTCGCGGAGGGCCGCAGCTTCCTACTCCCTCCGACGTGGACCCAGCTCGACGCACTCAACGGGCGCACCGTCGCCGAGGTGTTGGCGGTGGAACGCAAGATCGTCGCGGTCGAACCGTCGCTGGAGGCCAAGAAGGGTGGCAACTGGGAGATCGAGTTCTTCAACAGCGATCGCTACAACGAGGCCCGGAACAGGCGCGCACCGCAGGGATACACCGACGGGGCACCGCTCGCGTGAGGGAATTCGTCGGGGTCGTGTACCCCGAAAACGGTGCCGAGCGCGGCATCGCGACGCTGCTCCTGTCGCGGCCTCCCACCAATGCGCTGACCCGGCAGGTGCACCGCGAGATCTCCGACGCTGCCGCCGAACTTGGCGGACGTGACGACATCGCCGCCGTCATCGTCTTCGGCGGTCACGAGATCTTCTCCGCCGGGGAGGACATGCCCGAGCTGCACACCCTCACCGCCGACGAAGCCGCGGTGGCGGCGCGGGTCTGCGAGGAAGCGATCGACGCGCTGGCGGCGCTGCCGAAGCCGACCGTCGCAGCGATCACCGGCTACGCGCTGGGGGCGGGCCTGACACTGGCATTGTCCGCCGATTGGCGGGTCAGCGGCGACAACGTCAAGTTCGGAGCGACAGAGATCCTGGCGGGCCTGGCGCCGGTGGGCGACGGGGCGGGCCGGCTGGCCGACGCCGTCGGCAAGAGCAAGGCCAAGGACCTGGTGTTCAGCGGGCGATTCGTGGACGCGCGCGAGGCTTTGGAGCTCGGCCTGATCGACGAGATGGTGGCCCCCGACGGCGTGTACGACGCCGCGCTGGCCTGGGCGAGACGCTTCGTGGACTACCCGCCCGAGGTCCTGGCTGCGGCGAAAGCTTCGTTCGCGAGACGTTAGGCTGCCCTCATGACGAGTTCTGATGTCACCGATCCCGCTCCGCAGCCGCGTGCGACCAAAGAGCAGGTCGAAGCAGCGATGCACGACACCAAACTGGCCCAGGTGCTTTACCACGACTGGGAAGCCGAGACTTACGACGACAAGTGGTCGATCTCCTACGACCAGCGGTGCGTCGACTATGCCCGCGGACGGTTCGACGCCGCGGTCCCCGAGGAGATCCAGCGCGAACTGCCCTACGACAGAGCACTCGAGCTCGGCTGCGGTACCGGCTTCTTCCTGCTCAACCTCATCCAGGCCGGGGTGGCGCGTCGCGGTTCGGTGACCGACCTGTCGCCCGGCATGGTCAAGGTGGCCACCCGCAACGGCCAATCGCTGGGCCTGGACATCGACGGCCGCGTCGCCGATGCCGAGGGCATCCCGTACGAGGACAACACCTTCGACCTCGTGGTCGGCCATGCGGTGCTGCACCACATCCCCGACGTCGAACTGTCGCTGCGTGAGGTCGTGCGGGTGCTCAAGCCGGGCGGGCGGTTCGTGTTCGCCGGAGAGCCGACGACTGTCGGAAACCGTTACGCCCGTGAGCTTTCCACGCTGACGTGGCATGCGGCGACGAACATCACGAAGCTTCCGATGCTCGCGGACTGGCGCCGCCCGCAGGCCGAGCTGGACGAATCGTCGCGTGCCGCGGCGCTCGAGGCGGTCGTCGATCTGCACACCTTCGATCCCGCCGATCTGGAGACGATGGCGACCAACGCGGGCGCGATCGAGGTGCGTACGGCCAGCGAGGAATTCACCGCCGCCATGCTGGGCTGGCCCATCCGGACGTTCGAGGCCGCTGTGCCCCCGGGCCGATTGGGCTGGGGCTGGGCGAAATTCGCGTTCGGCAGCTGGACGACGCTGTCGTGGGTGGATGCCAACGTCTGGCGCCGGGTCGTGCCGAAGGGCTGGTTCTACAACGTCATGGTGACGGGGGTCAAGCCAGGGGCCGAGAAGTCGTAGCCTTCGGCCTCGACGATGTGAGGTATCTCCGCAGCGATGCGGGACGCCTCGCGCTGGCCGAGGTCGCCCGCTACGCGCTGACCGACTCGTCTTTGGTGCCCGATATCGCCTCGGCCAGAGAACAATTCGGGGACCGGACCGCGGTAATCGTGGAGACCGTGAAGCTGCGCCGCAAGGGTGCGGCGAAGTTCGAGCGCGCGGCGGAGTGGCTGTTCACTGACGAGGCGCTACAGCAGTCGACGGCGGGGCCGGTCGCCGAGCATCGCGCCCGACGTCTCCGCGGAGCCGTCGTCCACGATGCGACGTGTTCGATCGGCACCGAGCTTGCGGCGCTACGCCATTGGGCGAGCTTCGCGGTCGGCAGCGATATCGACCCGGTGCGTCTGGCGATGGCCGGCCACAACCTCGGACTCGACGGACCCGACGTCGCCCTGTGTCGTGCCGACGCGCTGCGTCCCGTCACCGGCGACGCGGTCGTCCTCGTCGACCCGGCGCGCCGCAGCGGCTCCCGTCGCCGCTTCGACCCGCGTGCCTACCTGCCGCCGCTCGATGAGCTCCTCGATGTGCTGCGCGAGCGCAACTACGCCGTGAAGTGCGCTCCCGGAATCGATTTCGCCGTCGTCGAGCAGATGGGCTTCGACGGTGAGATCGAGGTGACGTCACTGGGCGGCAGTGTGCGGGAGGCGTGCCTGTGGTCACGCGGACTCGGAGACAGGGGAGTGCGGCGCCGCGCCACCATGCTCGACACCGGCGAACAGATTGACGACACCGCGCCCGACGACTGCGGCGTCGCCGAGGCCGGCCGCTGGATCGTCGATCCCGACGGGGCCGTCGTGCGCGCCGGTCTGGTTCGCCACTACGCCGTCCGGCACGGTCTGTGGCAGCTCGACCCCGACATCGCCTACCTGTCCGGAGACCAGCTGCCCCACGGCGTCCGGGGCTTCGAGGTGCTCGAGACGCTGGCCTTCAACGAACGCCACCTCCGGCAGGCGTTTTCGGCCCGCGACGTCGGTGCGGCCGAAATCCTGGTCCGCGGTGTCGACGTCGATCCCGACGCGCTGCGCACCCGGCTGCGCCTGCGGGGCTCGACACAGGTGACGGTCGTCATCACCCGGCTGGGCTCCGGGGCCGCAAGCCGGGCAACGGCATTCCTATGTCGTCCGTCACGGTGAACGCTCACGTACCCTGGCCGTAACGACGCTGACACCAGCACCGAAATCTCATGTGTAGCCCCCCAATCCTGAGGACGTCGACGATGCGCTTTCTCGCTGCTGCTCTGACGGCGGCCGGTATCACGGCCGGTTTGGTGACCGCGCCGACGGCGCCCGCCCAACCCGTCGTTGCCGCTGCCCCTTCGGCATGCGCCGAACTGGGCGGCCTGGTCGATGCCGACCAGATCTGTCGGGTACACGCCGAAAACCCCACCTACCGGCTGGATTACACGTTCCCCGCGGATTACCCCGACCAGCAGTCGCTCACGGCGTACCTGAAGCAGACCCGGGACGGCTTCGTGAACGTCTCCGAGATGCCCGGCTCGTGGAACCTGCCCTACGTCCTCGACGCCCGGGGGACCGGTTACCGGACGGGTCCCGATGACGGCGGAACGCGCAGCGTGGTCTTCGAGGTCTACGAGAACGTGGGCGGGGCCCATCCTCAGACGTGGTTCAAGTCGTTCAACTGGGACGTCGCCGCGAAGGCGCCGATCACGTTCGACACGTTGTTCAAGCCCGGCGCTGAGCCGTTGGACGTCATCTTCCCGATCGTGCAGGCCGACATCGCCCGTCAGCTCGGCGTCGACGCCCCGATCTCACCATCGGCGGGCCTCGACCCGGCCAAGTACACGGAGTTCGCCATCACCGACGACTCAGTGATTTTCTACTTCGGTCAGGGCGAAATCATGGCCGGCGCGGGCGGCGCGCTGCAGGCCACGATTCCTCGGACGGCCATCGCTTCGATGTTGGCGCTGCCGCCGGTCACGCCTTAGCTGTTTCGCGGTCCTTGCCGGTGGCAGGGTTCCTGTTCTCCCAGAACGTCGCATTCTTGATGCCCAGCGCCACCGGATCGAACTGGGGATCCAGGCCCTGTTTCTTCTGCTTCTCGTAGTCGCGCAGGGCCTTGTAGGCGGGCTGCTGCAGAATCAGGATCCCGATGATGTTGAGCCACGCCATCAGCCCGACGCCGATGTCGCCCAGGGTCCAGGCATCCGAGGCGGTCGACACGGCGCCCAAGGTCACCGCCACCAGGATGAGCCCCTGCAGCAGCATCGTCATGGTGGCGCCCAACGATCCGGGCAGGAACCGGGCATTGACGGTGGCGAAGCGTCCCAGAATGAAGCGCAGGTTGGTTTCCGCCATGTAGTAGTACGCGACGATGGTCGTGAAGCAGAAGAAGGCCAGCGAGATCGCGATGAAGCTGGAGCCGGCGCCGTTCCACAGCGTGTCGAACCCGGCCTGGGCGAATGCGGGCCCGACCTCAGCGTCGGCGGGAAGGATGCGGCCGCCCTCGCTGATCACTGCGCCGTCCGCGGTTCCGCCTTCGAAGACCCGGTAGGCGCCGGTGGACAGGATGAGAAAGCCGGTCGCCGAACACACGAACAAGGTGTCGACGTACACCGCGAATGCCTGGACCAGGCCCTGCTTGGCGGGGTGTGACACCTCCGCCGCCGCGGCCGCATGCGGTCCGGTGCCCTGGCCGGCCTCGTTGGAGTAGATGCCGCGCTTGACGCCCCACATCACGGCGAGGCCGATGATGGCGCCGAACGCCGAATCGATCCCGAAGGCGCTGGAGAAGATCAACGAGATGATCGCCGGGATCTCCGAGGCGTTGACCAGGACGACGACGAGCGCGAGCGCGATGTAGACGACCGCCATGAACGGCACGACGATCGAGGCGAACGTCGCGATGCGCTTCACCCCGCCGATGATGACGAAGGCCAGCACGATCACTGTCCCGATCGCCACCCACCACTTGGAGAAGCCCCACGCCGAGCTCATCGCCGACGCCATCGAGTTCGACTGCACGCCAGGCAGCAGCAGCCCCATGGCCAGCAGGGTGACCGCGGCGAAAACGTACCCGTAGACCTTCATCGCCCCGGCTGCCGCGGTGTGGGAGAGCGCGGTGCGGAAGTAGTACGCCGGCCCCCCACGGTACTCGCCGGTCAACTGGTCGCGTTCTTTGTAGATCTGACCGAGCGTGCATTCCACGAACGACGTCGACGCACCGAGGAAGGCCACCGTCCACATCCAGAACAGGGCGCCAGGTCCGCCGAAGGCAATGGCCGTGGCCACACCGGCGATGTTGCCGGTGCCCACCCGTCCGGCCAGGGACATGGTGAGCGCCTGGAAGCTGGAGACCCCGGACGGCGATTTCTCGCCCCTGAGCATGAGACGCACCATTTCGGGGATCTGACGGACCTGTACGAAGCGGGATCGAATCGAGAAGTAAACCCCTGCCGCCAAGCACAGGTAGACCAGTGTCTCGTGCCAGACGAGATCGTTCACGGCACCGAGGAAGTCAGTCATTTCGCATCCTTCGTCATCGCAGCGGGTGAGGCTCCAGAACGCATGGTCGCAGAGCCGGCCGTGGCGGGTGTTGCATTAGTGTGAACTGGCTGTTAGCAGACCGGTCACTGTCCGGTCATGCCGGCGCGAATCCGTAGACCTGACCGTCGCTGGTCGCGGCGATCACCCGGCGGTCATGCCCGATCGACACCCCGACAGGCCACCCGCTCGCATTCGGCAGCGGATAGGTGTTGAGCGTGCTGCCGTCGCCCAGATTGAAAACGCGCAAGGCCAAGCCCGCCGCGTCACCCTCGCCGTCACGCACCACGGCGTAGCCGACGTCGGCAAGGCTCGACGTGGTCAGTGGGGACGTCTCCTCGCTCGTCCACACCTCCTCGCCCTCCTCGGCGGTGTCGCGGATCGCGGTCAGCCGCGAGCCCGGTCCACCTCCGGCGATGACCAAGCCTTCCGGGGTCACCGACGGCGGAGTCTGGGCGAGGTAGTTCAGCGGCACCGCCCACTTCTCGGTGCCGTCGGCGCTGTTGATCGCCCAGAGATGCTCGTCGCGGCCGTTGACGTAGACCGTCGTTCCATCCAGGGACAGCACCGGGCTGGCCAGCGGGCCGCCGCCGACCGCGTCGCTGGTCCACTCGCGCGTCAGCTCCGGGGTCTGCCCCTGCTGGTAGCGCAGACCGACCAGCACCGGCTTCTCGGCGTCGGGCTCCCACAGCGACAGCACGATCATGCCGGTCGCCTCCGAGTAGGCCGGAGCCGCAGCAACCGGGCAACCGCGCCGCGCCAGCCGGCAGTCGGCGAGTCCGCGCTCGGAGTCGGTGGGGTCCAGCCCCCCGACCAGATCGAGCGAATTGCCCGTCACCGTGCCGCGATGGGCGTCGAAGACCAGCACCTGGCCGAGGTGGGTGACCACCAGCAGTCGGCCCGGTGCCACCATCCGCGTCGTCAGCGGCAGCCCGATCACGTGGGTGCGCCAGCGCACCCACTGGGTTGACGGGAAGGACTGCAGCAGGCCCGGCTGACCGATGTAAAGATTGTCGAAACCGTCGAACAGAGGGCTGGCGACTCCGCCGCCCTGAACCAGCCGAGTGCACCAGCGTTGGCGGGCGCGGTTGTTGACCTCCCAGACCATCAGCGAACAGCCGGCCTCGGTCTGTCCGTTGACGGCCAGATAGTTGCCCGAACCGAGAGCGACCTGGGCGGCGAGGCTGCCCTTGACCGACCGCCCCCATTCCAGCCGCAGGTTCTCGGCCCCTGAGACGGGCGCGGAGCTCGTGTTCGCGGCGTCGGCGTATTGCGCCGGCCAGCCCGTCGCGGCGCGGGCGTCGACCCAGGAATCGGTGTTGCCACAACCGGCGAGCACACCGGCCATCAGTGCCGTCACAGCCACCGCGGTGATTCGCCGGAGCACGAGATCCCTTCTGATCGCGTCGTAGTTCGAGCCCACGTGAGGGTAACCGCTGCACAGTGCCAGGAGCGCGTAGGCTGTCCGGCCATGACGACGATGTGGGGTGCACCGTTGCACAAGCGGTGGCGAGGTTCGCGTTTGAAGGATCCGCGCCAAGCCAGATTCCTGACGGTCGCATCGTTGAAATGGGTGATCACCAACCGCGCCTACACCCCGTGGTACCTCGTCCGTTACTTCCGTCTGCTGAAGTTCAAGCTCGCAAACCCGCACATCATCACCCGGGGAATGGTCTTTCTCGGTAAGGACGTCGAGATCCAGGCGACGCCGGAGCTGTCTCAGATGGAGATCGGGCGGTGGGTCCACATCGGCGACAAGAACACCATCCGCTGCCACGAGGGGTCGCTGCGCATCGGCGACAAGGTGGTCCTCGGACGGGACAACGTGATCAACACCTACCTCGACATCGAGCTCGGCGATTCGGTGCTGATGGCCGACTGGTGCTACATCTGCGACTTCGACCACAAGATGGACAGCATCGAGTTGCCGATCAAGGACCAGGGGATCGTCAAGGGCCCGGTGCGCATCGGCCCCGACACCTGGGTAGGCGTCAAAGTCAGCGTGCTCCGTAACACGACGATCGGCCGCGGTTGCGTGCTCGGATCCCATGCCGTGGTCCGTGGCGACATCCCCGATTTCTCGATCGCCGTCGGCGCGCCCGCGAAGGTCGTCAAGAACCGCAAACTGTCGTGGGAGACCTCGGCCAACGAGCGCGCCGAACTGGCGGCGGCGTTGGCCGACATCGAACGCAAGAAAGCGGCGCGCTGACGACTCGGCCGAGGGACGAGGCCGACAAGGAAGAAACAGCGCTGACGACTCGGCCGAGGGGTTCGCGGCCGACAAGAAAGCGGCGCGCTGACGACTCGGCCGAGTCGTTCGCGGCAGGGGCTGCGTCGGCCTGGCACAGGTGACAGCATTTTCCCGTGACCACAAGGACGCCCCAGACGATCTCCTATCCCGCACCCGGCGCTCGCCCCTACCGCAGGGATGAGGAACCGTTGGCGCCCCACGTCATCGTGCTGTTCGGTGCTACGGGCGACCTGGCGAAGCGCAAGCTGATCCCCGGCATGGCGTACCTGGACCAATCCGAATTGGCGCCCCACATCCAGGTTGTCGGGACATCGCTGGAGGATCTCACCGACGATGAGTTCCGCGAAGTGGCCAAGGAGTCCATCGAGAAGTACGGCACCCACAAGTTGACCGACAAGCAGTGGGACAACTTCGCGAAAATTCTGACGTACGTGCCGCAGGGCGCGGGACCCGAGGCGCTGGGCGCCGCCGTTGCGGAGGCAGAGCGCCGCCTCGCTCCCGACGACACCACGCAGGTGCAGCGGCTGCACTACCTCTCGGTGCCCCCGAAGGCGGCGCGGGCGGTCATCACGATGTTGCGTGAAGCCGATTTGGTGGCGCGGTCGCGCGTGGTGATGGAGAAGCCGTTCGGCACCGATCTGGCCAGTGCGGTCGAACTCAACGACTTCGTCCACGAGACGTTCCGGGAGCGGCAGATCTTCCGGATCGACCACTTTCTCGGCAAGGAGGCCGCGCAGAACATTCTGGCGTTCCGGTTCGCCAACGGCCTGTTCGAGCCGATCTGGAATCGCAACTTCATCGACCACATCCAGATCGACATCCCCGAGACGCTCGGCCTCGACGAGCGGGCCAACTTCTACGAGAGCACGGGCGCGTTCAAGGACATGGTGGTCACCCACCTCTTCCAGGTGATGGCGTTCGTCGTGATGGAACCGCCGACCGCGCTGGAACCCCGGGCCATCAGCGAGGAGAAGAACAAGGTGTTCCGCTCCATGTTGCCGATCGAGAGCCGCAACGTGGTTCGTGGTCAGTTCGTCGGCTACCGCGAACTCGACGGTGTGGCAAGGGATTCCGATACCGAGACGTTCATCGCCCTGAAGGTCGGCATCGACAACTGGCGCTGGGCGGGGGTGCCGATCTACCTGCGTACCGGCAAGCAGCTGGCCGAGGGCATGCGCATCATCTCGATCGCGTTCAAAGAGGCCCCGCGCACGATGTTCCCGTCCGGTTCCGGCGTCGGCTCCCAGGGTCCCGATCACCTGACGTTCGATCTCGCCGACGCCTCGAAGGTGTCGCTGTCCTTCTACGGCAAGCGGCCGGGGCCGGGAATGAAGCTGGAGAAAATGTCGATGCAGTTCTCCACCCAGGAAACCGAGCAACTCGGCGACGTCCTCGAGGCCTACGAACGCCTGATCCTGGACGCCATGCGCGGCGACCACACGCTGTTCACCACCGCCGAGGGCATCGAATCCCTCTGGGAGCGTTCGATGGATTTGCTCGAGGATCCGCCCGCGGTGAAGAGCTACCAGCCGGGAACCTGGGGACCCAACTCCATCCACCAGCTGATAGCGCCCAATGCCTGGCGGCTTCCGTTCGAGCGCGCGTGGCGAGAGAAGAAATCCTAGGCGCTACCGGTCCGGCAGCGGGCGTTCCTCGATCGGTCGTCGCGGCTGCGGCCTGCGTACCGCGCGCTTTGCCGCCAGGTACACCTGAGCGGTCTCGGCGGCCACGGTGTGCCAGGCGAAGTCGGATGTCAGGCGTTCCCGCGCCGCGATCGCCCGCCGTTGGGCGGCGGCGGGGGAGTCGAGGACAGCGCGGACCGCGGTGGCCAGAGCTCCGATGTTGTTCGGCGGGTGCGACATTCCCGTCACGCCGTTGATCACGGCTTCGCCGAGCCCGCCTGCCGTCGACGTCACCAGAGGCGTGCCGGCGGCTGCGGCCTCCAGCGCAACGATCCCGAAGGGCTCATAGTGCGACGGCAGCACCGCAACGTCGGCGCGATGAAGATGCGCAAGTAGCTGCGAATGATCAACGCGGCCGACGAAATTCGTTGCCTTGAGAACCTTGTGTTTACGCGCCTGCTCCTGCAGAAAGTCCAGTTGCGTCCCGTCGCCGGCAATCGTCAGGGTGGTGCCCGGATGGCTGCGCCGGATCCGGGGCAGCGCGGCGATGGCGTCGTGCACACCCTTTTCGTACTCGAGGCGGCCGAAGTACAGCAGCTCCGCGGGCCCCGGATGCCGCTTCCTCTCGGCGAACGGCCATCCGTCGGTGTCTATCCCGTTCGGGATCACGGTGATGTCGGACAGTTCGGGTCCGAACAGTGTGCTGATCTCGTCGCGCATGGACGCCGAACACGTGATCAACGAATCCGAGTCGCGCACCAGCCACGACTCCAGCGCGTGCACCTGGCGGCTCACGGCGCCGGAGACCCAACCGGAGTGTCTGCCCGCTTCGGTGGCGTGGATCGTGGAAACCAGTGGGACGTCGAAGAACTGGGCCAGTGCCACAGCCGGCTGCGCGACGAGCCAGTCGTGTGCGTGCACGATGTCCGGGTGCCAATCGGTGAGCACGAGGCCGGCGCGGATCATCGCGTGACCCATTGCAAGAGTCCACGCCATCATGTCGGTTCCGAACGCGAACTCGTGGGGGTCTTCGGCCGCCGCGATCACCCGCACGCCTTCGTGGACCTCGTCGGTGGTCGGATGCGTCTGCGGGTCGGTGCCGGTGGGGCGGCGGCTCAGCACGACGACCTCGTGGCCCGCCATGACGAGTTCAGTCGCCAGGTGATGGACGTGGCGGCCCAGACCGCCGATCACCACCGGCGGGTATTCCCATGACACCAGAAGTATTTTCAGCTTCATGGGGCAGACAGCCTCCGCGCGTCGAGCGCGCCGAACAGTCCGTCGGCGCGGTTCCAGCCCCCGGCCAATCGCTGTGCGTGTTCGTGTCGGCCGGAGGCCACCGCGGCGGAGATCTCACGCGTGGCGTGCGCGTGCAGGTGGGCGCGGTAGCGCGCGTAGTCGGCCGCCGAATCCTTGCTGACCATGAACGGCCAGTCGCTGGAGACGGTCAGAAGGGTCTCACGCAGAATCTGGTCGGCCACGAAATCCCTTGGCGCCGGCGACCCCAGCGAGGCGCCGTGTGCGAGCGCCTTGTCGACTGTGCTCAATGCGGTGTCGACGACCTCGCTGTTGAGTTGCACGAGGTCAGCCACCTTCTCGCCCGACCACACCTGCCAGTCCTTGCCCGAACCCCAAGAGCTGGGCGGTAATTCGACAGGCGCCCCGACGTAGCCGCCGTCGATGGCATCCGAGAGGGTCCCGACCCTGATTCCGGCGGCGGGCAGTGCCCGCAGCACCCGCTCCAGCCATAGCGGACCCTCGTACCACCAGTGGCCGAACAATTCGGTGTCGAACGCGGCGACCACGTGTGCGGGCCTGCCGATGCGCGCACTCTCGGCGGACAGCCGCTGCCGGACCGTCTCGACGAAGTCGGCCACATGGATGTCCACCGCGGCCTCGGCACGCGCAGGATCGTAGGGCGCCTTGTCTTCTGAGGGCACGTTGCGGCCGGTCACCCGCGCCGGTTTGAGGCCGGTGGCGTGGTCATAGGTGTGGAAATCGCGGTAGGCGGCATGGCCGGGATAGCCGGATCGCGGGGACCAGACGCGATAGCTCACCTGCAGGTCGCGGCCGAACGCCACGACATCGGAATCGGCTACCGGCCGTCCCAGTGCGGTGTCGCCGCGCAGGGAGGGCCCGTCCACCATGAAGTGGCTGACCCCTGCGGCGGAGTAGCCGGCTTCCATGCCAGGGGCGTACGCGCACTCGGGCGCCCAGATTCCGGTGGGTGTGTGGGCGAATCGCGCTGCCGCGTCGGCGAGTCCCTCCCGCAGTGCGAAGTCGCGCAGTCGCGGGTTCAGCAGCGGCTGGAAGGGGTGGGCCAGCGGACCGCCGAGCAACTCGATGACCTCACCGTCGAGCAGTTCACGCACGAGCGGGCTTGCGCCGTGCCGCCACAGCGCGTCGAATTCGGCGATCTCGCGCTCGGCCTCGGCGTATTCCCGGGAACCGAACTGTCGCAACGCATTCGGTTGCGATGCTGGTGAGGTGCCCGACGCGACGCGGGTCGACGCGGCCTCCAGGGCTCGCAGCTGCCAGTTCGCCAGCCAGTGATGCATGCCCTGAAGGCAGTACGGGTCGTCCAACTGCGCGGCCACCACCGGTGTGATGCCGAGGGTGACCAGATGCCTGCGATTCTCGGCGGCCAGGGTGCGCAGTACCCGGACCAGCGGGAGATAGGACGCGGACCAGGATTGATACAGCCACTCCTCGCCCACCGGCCATCTCCCGTGGTGCGCAAGCCAGGGCAGGTGTGTGTGCAGGACGAGAGTAAAGAGTCCCGGGACGGGTGGCGCTGCGCTCACGCGCGTACCGCAATCGCGACCAGGTCGAGGCTGTCGTCGATGTTCCGCTCCGCTGCGGACGTCAGATCGAAGTCATCGATGGTCACGGCTTCGACGTCGGCGAGCAACTCTGCCGACCACGGTGCATCGGCCAGGGCACGGGCGATCTGGGCGTCGATGATCGAGCCACCGTGCCGGGCATCCATCTCGCCGAGTCGTGTGCCGTGGAAAACGCCGTAGACCCCGTCGAGGACGAAACCGGCGGATTCGAGGAGCTCGGTCATCTCCGCCGCGTTGAGTTCGCGCGTGTGGAACGGGTTGACGGGAGTGTCGCGGCCGGGGGAGAACGTGATGCGGTTGGGTGTCGACATCAGCAGAACCCCGGCCGGGCGCAGGACGCGGGCGCACTCGGACACGAACTGGCCCTGATCCCAGAGGTGCTCGATGACCTGAAAGTTGACGACGACATCGACGGAGCCGTCCGGCAGCGGCAGATTCGCCAGATTTCCCTGTCGGATGTCGACACGGGGGTATCTCGCGCGGACATGCGCCACCGCGGACTCGTCGTAATCCAGGCCGATGACGCTGGAGGCGACGTCGGCGATCAGGTCGGCGCCATAGCCCTCGCCGCAGCCGGCTTCCAGCACGTCTCGGTCGCGGCAGTGCTCAAGAAGCCGGCGGTACACCACCTCGTGACGACGGAACCAGTAGTTCTCCTCGACCAGGCCGGGGACGGTCCGCTCACCGGTCAACGCCATGGGTGTGTCGTCCCCACGCGTGCCGTTGCTCACAGTTGCGCTCATTGGAAGGCAGGCTAACCCCTAACCGGCAGATGACGAACTCTTCGCCAGCCCCGGGCGAAGCAGATCGCAAAGTTCGACCAGCTATGGTGTTTCTCAGATCCACCTGAAGTTACCCGCGGGTAACATGGGGGTGATCGCTTCGAACGTGGTAATGCCAGGCCGGTTGCCGGCCTCATCGAGGAGGACGAACCAGAGTCATGACGAACATCGTGGTCCTGATCAAACAGGTCCCTGACACGTGGTCCGAGCGCAAGCTCTCCGAGGGTGATTGGACCCTCGACCGGGAAGCAGCGGACGCCGTGCTGGACGAGATCAACGAGCGCGCCGTCGAGGAGGCGCTGCTGATCAAGGAGAAAGAAGGCGGAGACAGCACCGTCACGGTTCTGACCGCGGGTCCCGAGCGCGCCACCGAGGCCATCCGCAAGGCGCTCTCCATGGGAGCCGACAAAGCGGTCCACCTCGTCGACGAGGGCCTCCACGGCTCCGACATGGTGCAGACCGGCTGGGCCCTGGCCCGCGCACTGGGCACCATCGAGGGCACCGAGCTGGTTATCGCCGGCAACGAGGCCACCGATGGCACCGGTGGCGCCGTGCCGGCCATCATCGCCGAGTACCTCGGTCTGCCGCAGTTGACCCACGTGCGCAAGCTCACCGTCGACGGCGGCAAGGTCACCGCCGAGCGCGAGACCGACGACGGCGTGTTCACCCTCGAGGCGAGCCTGCCCGCCGTGGTGAGCGTGAACGAGAAGATCAACGAACCGCGCTTCCCGTCCTTCAAAGGCATCATGGCCGCCAAGAAGAAGGAAGTGACGAAGCTGACGCTCGCCGAGATCGGTGTCGAAGCCGACGAGGTCGGCGTCTCCAACGCCGGATCCAAGGTGCTGTCGTCGACGCCGAAGCCGCCCAAGACCGCGGGCGAGAAGGTCACCGACGAGGGCGAAGGCGGCAAGAAGATCGCCGAGTACCTGGTCGGTCAGAAGATCATCTAGCAGACCATTCCTTTCGGACTTGAGAAACGAGAGAAACTCCCATGGCTGAAGTACTTGTGCTCGTCGAGCACGCCGAAGGCGCGTTGAAAAAAGTCACCGCCGAATTGATCACCGCCGCCCGGGCACTGGGCGAGCCCGCCGCGGTCGTCGTCGGCAAGCCCGGCACCGCCGATGGCCTCGTCGACGGCCTGAAGTCCGCCGGCGCCGCCAAGATCTACGTCGCCGAGTCGGACGACGCAGAGAACTACCTGATCACCCCGTACGTGGACGTGCTGGCCTCGCTCGCCGAGTCCGCAACGCCCGCAGGCGTCGTGCTGGCTGCCAGCGCGGACGGCAAGGAGATCGCGGGACGCCTGGCTGCCCGCATCGGCTCCGGCATCCTGGGCGACGTCGTCGAGGTCCGGGAAGGCGGCAAGGGTATCCACTCCATCTTCGGTGGCGCCTACACCGTCGAGGCCGAGGCTGTCGGTGACACCCCGGTCATCACCGTGCGCCCCGGCTCGATCGAAGCCGAACCGGCCGACGGCGCCGGTGAGGTCGTCAACGTCGAGGTGCCCGCCGCGGCCGAGAACGCCACGAAGATCACGTCGCGTGAACCCGCCGTCGCGGGCGACCGTCCGGAGCTGACCGAGGCGACCGTCGTCGTCTCTGGCGGCCGCGGTGTCGGTAGCGAGGAGAACTTCAAGGTCGTCGAGGATCTGGCCGACTCCCTGGGTGGCGCCGTCGGCGCCTCCCGCGCCGCCGTCGACTCCGGCTACTACCCGGGCCAGTTCCAGGTCGGCCAGACCGGTAAGACGGTGTCCCCGCAGCTCTACATCGCGCTGGGCATCTCGGGAGCCATCCAGCACCGGGCCGGTATGCAGACGTCCAAGACGATCATCGCGGTGAACAAGGACGAAGAGGCCCCGATCTTCGAGATCGCCGACCTCGGCATCGTCGGCGACCTCTTCAAGGTCACCCCGCAGCTGACCGACGCCGTCAAGGCGCGCAAGGGATAACTCCCGCAGCTCACGCAACAGCAGTGGCCCCTGTCCCTCCGGGACGGGGGCCACTTGCTTCTTCGCTCGTCGCGCGCCCCCCGCTCGTTCCGATCGTGACGAACCCAACCGTCACCTGGCGCTCACGAACACGTCACGTGTCGATTGCCGCCGCGCCCGACGCCTGCGCGACCGTGCAGGCATGAGCACTGCATCTGTACTCATCCCCAGCGATTCCTACGGTGCGAGCGGGCCGGTCGGTTCAGCCCCGCGATACTCCATGCTGCTGTGCACCGACGCCGATTCCATCGAGGCCGCCCAGCGCCTTCGCCATGACGTGTTCACCTCCGAGCCCGGGTTCGCGCTGAAGGACAGCCGCCGGTCCGGGAGCGAGATAGCGGGTCTGGACGCCGACCGGTTCGACGAATTCTGCGATCACCTCCTGGTGCGCGACGACGACAGCGGCCAGCTCGTCGGCTGCTACCGCATGCTTCCCCCTCCGGGGGCCATCGCCGCCGGCGGGCTCTACACCGCCACCGAATTCGACGTCACCGCCCTCGATTCGCTTCGCCCCTCACTGGTCGAGATGGGCCGCGCGGTCGTACGCCACGATCACCGCAACGGGGCCGTCGTGCTGCTCATGTGGGCGGGCATCCTGGCCTACCTCGATCGCAGCGGATACGACTACGTCACCGGCTGTGTGTCGGTTCCCGTCGCGGATCCGCAGGGCCTGAATGCGCCGGGCAGTCAGCTGCGCGGCGTTCGCGACTTCGTCATGCGCCGCAACGCCGCCCCGACCGAGTACACCGTCCACCCGTACCGTCCCGTGGTCATCGACGGTCTCGCCCTCGACGACATCGACCCGCCCGGCCGGGTCACCGTGCCGCCGCTGATGCGCGGCTATCTGCGGCTCGGCGCGCAGATCTGCGGCGAACCCGCCCACGACCCGGACTTCGGGGTCGGGGACTTCCCGGCGCTGCTCGACAAGCGCCGCGCCGACGTCAGGTACCTGAAACGGCTGCGCTCCGTGGGCGCCGCCGCGGATGCGGTCGGATCGCCGGCATGACGGTCACCGACGAGCACCCCTGGTTGCAGCGCGCAACCTGTGGCGCCGGGTGCGTGCACGCCGGCGCCGACGGCCCCGGCCGCCAGTGGGTGGTCGCCCTACGCACCACTCTGCGTGTCTGCGCCGCCGTGACGCTCTTCTCCGGAGTGTGGCTGCTGGCGATTCCGCTGCCGGGCCGATCGCACCTGCAGCGCGGCTACTGCCGCCTGATGTTGCGTGCCCTCGGGGTGCGGATGTCCGTCTCCGGTGGACCGATCCGCAACCTGCGCGGCGTACTCGTCGTCAGCGGGCACGTCTCGTGGTTGGACGTGTTCGCCATCGGGACCGTGCTGCCGGGGTCCTTCGTGGCCCGCGCCGACCTCACCGACTGGCCGGCTCTGGGCCCCGTCGTACGGATCATGAAGGTCATCCCGATCGACCGCGCCCGCCTGCGCAGGCTGCCCGCCGTGGTCGCCGCCGTCGCCGACCGCCTCCGGTCCGGCCACACCGTGGTCGCGTTCCCGGAGGGCACCACGTGGTGCGGTCTGGGGTTCGGTCGTTTCCGGCCCGCCATGTTCCAGGCCGCCGTCGACGCGGGCAGGCCCGTTCAGCCGCTGCGTCTCACCTACCGCCACAAGAACGGACGTCAGTCCACCGTGCCGGCGTTCGTCGGTGACGACACGCTGCTGACCTCCGTCAAGCGCGTCATCACGGCCCGCCGCACCGTCTGTCACATCCACGTCGAATCGCTGCAGCTGCCCGGAGACGACCGCCGCGAACTGGCAGCCCGGTGTGAGGCCGCGGTGCGCGGCGCGGAACGATCGGCGCAGGTGACGAGCGCCGGGTGCGGTGAGGGTCACGCGCTCGTCGCCTGAGTGCGATGGGGGAAGCCGCAGCACGACGGCTATCCTGGAACGGCTATGTCCGCGCCAGCTCCCAGGCCGGTCTACCTCGACCACGCCGCCACCACCCCGATGCGTCCCGCTGCCATCGAGGCGATGGCCGCTGCGATGGCGACGGTGGGCAACGCGTCCTCGCTGCACGGGTCCGGGCGGCTGGCGCGCCGCAGGCTCGAGGAGTCCCGGGAGACCCTCGCGCATCTGCTCGGCGCGCGCCCCTCGGAGGTGATCTTCACCGCGGGCGGCACCGAGAGTGACAATCTCGCGGTCAAGGGGATTTTCTGGGCTCGTCGCGACACGTCGCCGGAACTTCGTCGCATCGTGACCACGCCCGTCGAGCACCACGCAGTCCTCGACGCCGTGCAGTGGCTCGTCGAACACGAAGGCGCCGAGGTGACATGGCTGCCCGTCGACGAACACGGCGCCGTGAGCGCCGCCGACCTGCGCGCCGTGCTCAGCGACACCGCAGACGTCGCACTGATCTCGGTGATGTGGGCCAACAACGAAGTCGGCACGATCATGCCGATCGCCGAACTCGCTGCTGTCGCAGCGGAATTCGGGATCCCCATCCACAGCGACGCGATCCAGGCGATCGGTCAGCTTCCGGTCGACTTCGCCGCGAGCGGCCTGTCGGCGATGAGCATTGCCGCGCACAAGTTCGGCGGGCCCACCGGTGTCGGCGCACTGCTGCTGCGCCGCGACGCCGCGTGCGTGCCTCAACTGCATGGCGGCGGCCAGGAGCGTGACGTGCGTTCTGGCACACAGGATGTCGCGGGCGTGGTCGGGATGGCTGCCGCAGCCGGTGCGGCCGTGGAAGCCTTGGGTGCCGGTACCGCCCGCGTGCGCGAACTGCGTGACAGGCTCGTCGAGGGTGTGCTCGACGCGATCGACGACGTCGAAGTCAACGGCGCGCCCGGCGAGGGCAGGCTGCCCGGCAACGCGCACTTCACCTTCCGCGGCTGCGAAGGTGACTCACTGCTGATGTTGCTGGACGCCAAGGGAATCGAATGCTCGACCGGTTCTGCGTGCACGGCGGGCGTGGCGCAACCTTCGCACGTGTTGACGGCGATGGGCGCCGATCCGGCCAGCGCGCGTGGCTCCCTGCGGATGTCGCTGGGGCACACCAGCACTGATGCCGACGTCGACGCGGTCCTCGACGTGCTGCCCGCCGCCGTGGAGCGGGCCCGGCAGGCGGCCCTGGCCAGTTCCGGGCGGCACTAGCGATGCGGGTACTGGTCGCGATGAGCGGCGGCGTCGACTCCTCTGTGGCCGCTGCCAGAATGGTCGACGCCGGACACGAGGTCGTGGGCGTGCACCTGGCGCTGTCGTCGGCGCCGGGCACCCTGCGCACCGGATCGCGCGGCTGCTGTTCGAAGGAAGATGCCGGTGACGCGCGCCGGGTGGCCGATGTGCTCGACATCCCGTTCTACGTCTGGGATTTCGCCGATCAATTCAAAGAGGACGTCATCGACGACTTCGTGGAGTCGTATGCCCGCGGCGAGACCCCCAACCCGTGTGTGCGTTGCAACGAGCGGATCAAGTTCTCCGCGTTGTCCGCTCGCGCGCTGGCGCTCGGCTTCGACGCGCTGGCCACCGGTCACTACGCTCGGTTGTCCGAGGGGCGGCTGCGGCGCGCCGTCGACGCCGACAAAGATCAGTCGTATGTGCTTGCGGTGCTGACCGCCGAGCAACTGCGCCACGCCGTGTTCCCGGTCGGGGACACCCCGAAGCCGCAGATCCGTGAGGAGGCGGCCCAGCGCGGTCTGGCGGTGGCCGACAAGGCCGACAGCCACGACATCTGCTTCATCCCGTCCGGCGACACCAAGGCATTCCTCGGCGCGCGAATCGGCGTGCGCCGCGGCAACGTCGTCGACGCGGCGGGCACCGTGCTCGCCGAACACGACGGGGTGCACGGCTTCACGATCGGCCAGCGCAAGGGTCTCGGCATTCCCGGCCCGGGTCCCGACGGTCGCCCGAGGTACGTGACGGGCATCGATGCGCAGACCGGCACCGTCCACGTCGGGGACCGCGCCGACCTCGAAGTCAGCAATCTGCTGGGCGACGCGCCGGTGTTCACCTCCGGCGTCGCGCCCGCAGGACCGGTCGAGTGCGTGGTCCAGGTCCGTGCTCACGGCGGCATCGCCGATGCCGTGGCCGAACTACGCGCCGACACCCTCGAGGTTGCGTTGCGCAATCCGCTCAGAGGCGTCGCTCCCGGGCAGACGTTGGTGCTCTACCGTCCCGACCCCGACGGCGACGAAGTACTGGCGAGCGCCACGATTCGCGCCGCGCACTAGGCGACCTTCAGTCCGGCACGTTCGCCAGGATGTTCGTCATGACGATGTCGGGCACCGAGTCGGGGAACGCGCAGAACGTGACCTCGACCAGCACCACGGACTTCACCCGGTAATCGCGGCCGCAATTGCCGGGACGGGTGTGGATCGAGTTCTCCGATGCCGTCACCTCGCCTACCACCGCCGTTCCGGACCCGCTGGCCTCGCACTGTGCGACCTGCTCCACCACCGCGTCGAATGCCCGCTCGGCCGTGGCCGCGTCGCGGTATCCCGCAGCGGCCTGCGAGATGAGGCCGCCGTCGGGCGGATTCTGATAGGTGGTTTTGTGGAACTCCTCAACCTCCGAGCCGAACACCTGGGTCTCGGCATACACCCAGTCGCATTGCGGAGGAACGGTTTTCATCATCTGTTCGATGTCGACCGGGAACTTACTCTCCGTTCCGGGGATCGCGGTCAGGTCTGTTCCCGCGCCGGTGACGGCCTGCATCTGGGCGCGGTCGAGCAGCACGCGGTCGACGTCGACCGGTGAGCGTGAGTTCTCGTCGATGGCCGGTGGCGGACGGATGGCGATCCCGGTCACCGTCTGACTGCAGGCCGTCGTGAGCACCGCGGCGGCGCACATCAGCGCCGTGGATGCGCGGCCCGTCATACCAGGACTGTAGTGCGTCGAATATCGTCGGGCGAGTGAGTGTTTTCGCCGCCGCGACAGGCGTCGGATCCTGGCCGGGCACGTCCGCGAGAGAGGCGGCCGAGGTGGTGGTCGGCGAACTCCACCGCCTGCCGCATCTCGTCGAGCTGCCGGGCCGCGGACTCGGCGCCGACATGATCGGGCGTGCCGGGGCTCTGCTCGTCGACATCGCGATCGACACCGTGCCGCGCGGTTATCGCATCGCGCCGGGGCGAAGCTCGGTGACGCGGCGTGCCGCGAGTCTCCTCGACGAGGATCTCGACGCGCTGGAGGAGGCGTGGGAGAAGGCGGGCCTGCGCGGTGGTGAGCGTGTGGTCAAGGTGCAGGCACCCGGGCCGATCACTCTTGCTGCCCAGCTTGAGCTGCCCGGCGGGCACCGTGCCATCACCGACTCCGGCGCCGTCCGCGACCTGACCGCCTCGCTCGCCGAAGGCGTCGCTGCGCATCGACAGCAGCTCGAACGCAGGCTGGAGAGCACAGTGGTGGTGCAGTTCGACGAGCCGTCACTTCCCGCGGCGCTGGCGGGAAGGTTGACCGGGGTGACCAGCCTGAGCCCCGTGCATCCGGTCGACGAATCGGTCGTCACCGCGCTGCTCGACGAGTGCGCGACAGCGGTGGGCGGCGACGTCGCCCTTCACTGCTGCGCACCTGGCCTGCCCTGGAAGATGTTGCAGCGCAGCATGATCAGCGCGGTATCGGTAGAGGTGGACACACTGACCGCCGCGGATCTGGACGGCATCGGTGAGTTCGTGGATTCGGGCAGGACCGTGCTGCTGGGCGCGGTGCCCACCGCCGTCTCGGGTCCGAGGCCTTCACCGCAGCAGATCGCCACCTCCGTCGCGGGCATCACCGACCGGCTGGGTTTCGCTCGGGGAGTATTGCGGGACCGCATCGGGATCACCCCCGCGTGTGGGCTCGCCGCGGCGACGGCGACGTGGGCGCGCGCAGCGATCGAACTGACCCAGCGGGCCGTCGACGCCATGGCCGAAGATCCCGACGGAATCTGAGAATCGATCGGCTGGGCCGAAACCAGCCGGCGGGTCGCTACTTCCGTAGATCCTTCCGGAGGATCTTGCCCGAAGCCGATTTCGGGATGGCATCGATGAACTCCACCTGGCGCACCTTCTTGTACGGGGCGACATGGCTCGCGACGAACTCGATGACCTGGGCGTCGGTCAGCTCGGCGCCTTCCTGCGCCACCACGAACGCCTTCGGCACTTCTTCACCCTCCTCGTCGCGCACCCCGATCACCGCGGCATCGGCGATGTCGGGGTGGGAGAGCAGCACTGCTTCGAGTTCGGCGGGCGGCACCTGGTAGCCCTTGTACTTGATCAGCTCCTTGAGCCGATCGACGATGTAGACCAGCCCCTTGTCGTCGACCTGGGCGAGGTCACCGGTGTGCAACCAGCCGTCGTCGTCGATGGTCTCCTTCGTCGCGGCTTCGTTGTTGAGATAGCCGGCCATCACGTTGGGACCCTTGAACCACAACTCGCCTGTCTGGCTCAAACCCTGATCCGGAACCTCGATCTCGTCGCCGGTCTCGGGATCGACCAGCTTCGATGCGGCGTTGGAGACCGTCCACCCGACCGAGCTCAGCGGAGCCTCCTCATGCATGTTCACCCGGCCGCCGTCGAACGGTGTGATGTGGCTGACGGGGCTGAGCTCACTCATGCCGTAGCCCTGAACAACCTTGCAGCCCAACCGTTTTGCGACGGCATGGCCGAGGTCGGCGTCGAGCGGCGCAGCCCCGGACATGACGACCTTGAGGGAGGACAGATCGTGTTCGTCGACGAGGGGATGCTTGGCCAGCGCCACCGCGACGGGCGGTGCGATGAACGCGATCGTGCACCGATGTTCGGCGATGTTGCCGAGGAACTCGCCGAGGTCGAAACTCGGCATGATGACCAACCGGGCCCGCGCGTGCAGTGCGGCGTTGAGCAGCACGGTCATTCCGTAGATGTGGAAGAACGGCAGCACCGCGAGCACCACGTCGTCGGGTTGCATCCCGTGCAGAGGGCGGATCTGGGCGACGTTGGCGACCAGGTTGCGGTGAGTGAGCATCACGCCCTTGGGATTGCCGGTCGTCCCCGAGCTGTAGGGCAGCGCCGCCAGATGCGACGACGGCGCGAAATTCACCTGCGGCGCCGCGGTTTCCGAGCCGAGAAGGTCCGCGGCGTTGGGGTGTCCCGCCCCGTCACCCGTACCGTCGCGACCCGCTCCGTCGAGCACCACCAGACTGTCATCGGGGAGCCCCGCCAGCGACGCCCCCTCCTTGGCCTGGGCCAGCAGCGGCGTGACCGTGATCAGCATCGTGGCGTTCGAATCGGTGAGCTGCTTGGCGATGTCCTTGGCGGTGAACAGCGCGTTGATCGTCGTCGCGGTCGCGCCGGCGCGCAGGATGCCGTGGAAGGAGACGGCGAACGCCGAGCTGTTGGGGGCGAGCAAGCCGACCACATCGCCGACACCGATCCCGCGGGCAGCCAGGGCGCCGGCGAATGAGTCGATGCGGGCAACCATCTCCCGGTAGGTGGTCTCGCGGCCCGACTTCGCGTCGATGAGTGCGACGGTGTCGAGTTCGGCGTCGGTGATCTGGGCGAAGAGATATTCGTAGACGCTCGCGGTGGGGATGTCGACCTCGGGGAAGGGGCTGGCGAAGCTCATGGTGTCTCCGATCGAGAAAGGCGCTGGGCTGGGACGGTCAACGTTGGTCGAGCTGCTTGATCAATTTCCTGGCGGCCACCATGCGAAACGACGCGTCGGCCAGTTCGGCAACCTCCTTCCAGTCCACCTTCGCGGCGGTCAGGTCGAGGCCGAGCCAGCCGAAGGGCCCCATGTAGGCGGGGAAGAAGAAGCGGTGGTCCTGTTCCAGTGCGGCGCGCTCGCCGGCGTCGACCTTCACCAGGATCGAATGGGGGTACTGGACGTATTCGCCCTTGGCGTCACCCTTCACGCTGCCGCCGTAGATGACGAACATCTTCGGCGCGCAGAACACCGGCCGGCCCCACGACACCTTCTCGAACGCCTCCGGAAAGCCCAACGCGATCTCTCGCACCTCGGCAAGCCCCGGGTCGTCGTCGCGAAACATGACTGGGTGGGGCATGGGTGCAGCCTACGCAGCGGCCGATGGTGGGTCCGGCGAACTGTGCCCAACCGTGTCGGGACCCTTCGATAGCCTGCGAGGGTGAGTGCGAAGGGGAACCAGGCGCCGAACCCGGATCCAGAATCGGTGCTGGCCGAACAGGCCCAGGACGCGCCCGACGCCGATGTACGCCGTAGCTGGCAGGAGCTCGCGGATGAGGTCCGTGGGCATCAGTTCCGCTACTACGTCCGGGATTCTCCGATCATCACCGATGCGGAGTTCGACGCGCTGCTGCGCAAACTGCAGGCCCTGGAAGAACAGCATCCGGAGTTACGCACGCCCGACTCGCCGACGCAACTGGTGGGCGGCGCCGGCTTCGCCACCGATTTCACCTCCGCCGATCACCTCGAACGCATGCTCAGTCTGGACAACGTGTTCGATCCCGAGGAGCTGGCCGCGTGGGCGGCGCGGATCAGGAACGAGATCGGTGCGGACGCACAGTATCTGTGCGAGTTGAAGATCGACGGGGTCGCGCTGGCGCTGGTGTATCGCGACGGACGGCTCGAACGCGCGGCCACCCGCGGCGACGGCCGCACCGGAGAGGACGTCACCCTCAACGCCCGCACCATCGACGACATCCCTGAGAAGCTGAGCGGCACACGGGAATTCCCACTACCCAGGGTTCTCGAAGTGCGCGGTGAGGTCTTCTTCCGGGTCGCCGACTTCGAAGACCTCAACGCGGGGCTTGTCGCCGAGGGCAAACCGCCGTTCGCCAACCCCCGCAACAGCGCGGCGGGCTCGCTGCGCCAGAAGAACCCGGCGGTCACGGCCAAGCGGCGGCTGAGAATGATCTGCCACGGCCTCGGACATGCCGAGGGCTTCGCGCCCAAGACCCTCCATGACGCCTATCGCGCCCTGAAGGCCTGGGGTCTGCCGGTGTCCGACCACACCGCTCAGGTGACAGGTCTCGAGGCGGTCACCGAGCGCATCGCTTACTGGGGGGAGCATCGCCACGACGTCGAGCACGAAATCGACGGTCTGGTGGTGAAAGTCGATGACGTCTCTTTGCAGCGCCGCCTCGGCGCGACATCGCGCGCCCCCCGCTGGGCGGTCGCCTACAAGTATCCGCCGGAGGAGGCGCAGACCAAGCTGCTCGACATCCGCGTCAACGTCGGGCGTACCGGGCGGGTGACACCGTTCGCGTACATGGAACCGGTCAAGGTCGCCGGCTCCACTGTCGGGCTGGCCACCCTGCACAACGCGTCGGAAGTCAAGCGCAAGGGCGTGCTGATCGGCGACACGGTGGTGATCCGCAAGGCCGGCGACGTGATCCCCGAGGTGCTCGGGCCGGTCGTCGATCTCCGCGACGGCAGCGAGCGGGAATTCGAGTTCCCCACCCACTGTCCGGAATGCGGTACCGAACTCAAGCCCGCCAAAGAAGGCGACGCCGACATCCGCTGTCCCAACTCGCGCACGTGCCCGGCGCAGTTGCGCGAGCGCGTCTTTCACGTTGCCGGCCGCGGCGCGTTCGACATCGAAGGTCTCGGT
Source organism: Mycobacterium bulgaricum (assembly GCF_041287165.2). NCBI lineage: Bacteria > Bacillati > Actinomycetota > Actinomycetes > Mycobacteriales > Mycobacteriaceae > Mycobacterium > Mycobacterium bulgaricum. Next base: position 287,966 of record NZ_JBGGKV020000004.1, read on the forward strand.
TACGAGGCCGCCATCGCCCTGCTGCAGGCCGAGGTGATCACCGACGAAGGTGACCTGTTCAGCCTGACCGCCGATGACCTGCTGCGCACCGAGCTGTTCACGACAAAGGCCGGAGAGGTGTCGGCCAACGGCAAGCGCCTGCTGGCCAATCTCGGCAAGGCCAAGGCGCAGCCGGTGTGGCGGGTACTGGTCGCGCTGTCCATCCGCCACGTGGGCCCCACGGCCGCGCGGGCGCTGGCGACCGAGTTCGGCAGCCTGGACGCCATCATGGCCGCCTCGGAAGAGCAGCTGGCCGGGACCGAGGGCGTCGGTCCGACGATCGCTTCGGCTGTCATCGACTGGTTCACCGTCGATTGGCACCGCGCGATCGTGGACAAATGGCGCGACGCCGGTGTCCGGATGGCCGATGAACGCGACGCCACCATCGAACGCACGCTGGAAGGCCTCTCGATCGTGGTCACCGGCTCGCTGACGGGGTTCAGCAGAGACGAGGCCAAAGAAGCGATCATTGCTCGGGGCGGGAAAGCAGCCAGCTCGGTGTCGAAGAAGACTGCCTACGTGGTGGCCGGCGACTCACCGGGTTCGAAGTACGACAAGGCGATCGAACTGGGTGTGCCGGTTCTCGACGAAGACGGTTTCCGGGCTCTGCTGGAGAACGGGCCTGCGACCGAAGAGGCACCGGAAGACGCCCCCGAGTAGGCGTCAGCCGATGATGGTGGCGATGATCCCCGCCAGATAGCCGAGCCGGGCGACCTCGCTGGGGCGGAACGCGGGACCGCCTGCGCGTCCCAGCATGACCGCGGTCCGCGACGAGCCCAAAGGCGCGGCAGCCAGCGTGGTGTCCATGTCGCGCCACACCTGCGGAACCCAGTCGGCGGTCGATTCCAGTGCCTCGGCCCGCTCGAGGGGCAGCCACGGCAGCTCGGCGGCCCGGGTTTCGGGCGCCCCCGAACTGCCGACTACGCGTGCGACCCCTGCCTCCGTCAGGTCGACGACCGTGCTCCATCCGACGCGCAGCACCTTGGGCGCCTCGTCGACGAGCACCTGAAGCTGTTTGAGTTTCCCGTCGGCGGCGGCGACATGGTCGATGAGCTCCAGTTCCCGATGCGCTTCGAGGAGGCCGGTATGCGGACGGATGCTGTCGACGTAGACACCGTGCAGGTTCTCCGCGGCCGTGATGAGCATGTCGGGCATCGCGCCGGGCGGCAGTTCCACGACCAGGTCGTCGATCGCGTAGCCGACGGAGCGTTCCACCACGTCGAGGGACAGAATGTCGGCGCCCACCGACCCCAGCGCGACGGCCAGAGAGCCGAGGCTGCCGGGCCGGTCCTCTAGCTGGACCCGCAGCAGATAGGAAGGCACGGCCAACACTGTGTCACGGAGGGCCCGAAGCGGGCGACTCGACGGAAGGCTGCGCGTGCAGCCTCGACTAGGCTTCTTGGTCGTGTCACAAATCTCCCGAGACGAGGTTGCGCACCTCGCGCGCCTTGCGCGACTCGCCCTGACCGACAGTGAACTGGACAGCTTCGCCGGGCAGTTGGACGCCATCCTCGGCCACGTCAGCCAGATCCAGGCAGTCGACGTCACCGGCGTCGAGGCCACCGACAATCCGCTGAAATCGGTCAACGTGTTCCGTTCCGATGAGCCGGCACCGTGCCTCACGCAGGAGGAAGCACTTGCCGCCGCCCCGAACGCCGTCGACGGCCGCTTCGCGGTGCCGCGGATCCTGGGAGAGGCCGAATGAGCGAGCTCATCACGCTGGACGCCGCGACCCTGGGCGCCAAGATCGCGGCCAGAGAAGTGTCCTCGACCGAGGCGACGCAGGCGCACCTCGACCAGATCGCCGCCACCGACAGCACCTACAACGCGTTCCTGCATGTTGCTGCGGACAGGGCGCTCGAGGCCGCTGCCGCGGTCGACAGCGCCATCGCGGCGGGCGAACAGCCGGCGTCCCCGCTCGCGGGCGTCCCGCTGGCGCTCAAAGACGTCTTCACCACGACCGACATGCCCACGACGTGCGGTTCGAAGATCCTCGAAGGCTGGACCTCGCCGTACGACGCGACGGTCACCGCGCGGCTGCGCGCCGCCGGTATCCCGATTCTGGGCAAAACCAACATGGACGAGTTCGCGATGGGCAGCTCGACCGAGAACTCGGCGTACGGGCCGACACGCAACCCGTGGAACGTCGATCGGGTGCCCGGTGGCTCCGGAGGCGGTAGCGCCGCGGCGCTGGCCGCGTTGCAGGCCCCACTGGCCATCGGGTCCGACACCGGAGGCTCGATCCGGCAGCCCGCGGCGCTGACCGCGACCGTCGGGGTGAAGCCGACCTATGGCACGGTGTCGCGCTACGGACTGATCGCCTGCGCATCGTCGCTCGACCAGGGCGGGCCGTGCGCGCGGACCGTCCTCGACACCGCACTGCTGCACGAGGTCATCGCCGGTCACGACCCGCGGGATTCCACCTCGGTGGATGCGCCGGTGCCCGACGTCGTCGCCGCGGCCCGGGCAGGCGCAGAGGGTGATCTGAAGGGTGTGCGGGTCGGTGTGGTCAAGCAGCTGCGCAGCGGCGAGGGCTATCAGCCCGGTGTGCTCGCCTCGTTCACCGCAGCCGTCGACCAGCTCACGGCGCTCGGCGCCGAGGTGACCGAGGTCGATTGCCCGCACTTCGACTACTCCCTGCCGGCCTACTACCTGATTCTGCCGTCGGAGGTGTCGTCGAACCTCGCGAAGTTCGACGGCATGCGCTACGGCCTGCGCGTCGGCGACGACGGCACCCACAGCGCCGAAGAGGTCATGGCATTGACCCGCGCCGCCGGGTTCGGCCCGGAGGTCAAGCGCCGCATCATGATCGGCGCCTACGCGCTGTCGGCCGGCTACTACGACGCCTACTACAACCAGGCGCAGAAGGTCCGCACACTGATCGCACGGGACCTCGACGAGGCCTACAAGACGGTCGACGTGCTGGTGTCGCCCGCGACCCCGAGCACGGCGTTCCCGCTCGGCGAAAAGGTCGACGATCCGCTGGCGATGTACCTGTTCGACCTGTGCACCCTGCCGCTGAACCTGGCCGGGCACTGCGGAATGTCGGTGCCGTCGGGCCTGTCGACGGATGACAACCTGCCGGTCGGCCTGCAGATCATGGCGCCCGCCCTTGCCGACGATCGGCTCTACCGGGTCGGGGCGGCCTACGAGAAGGCCCGAGGACCGCTGCCAACTGCGCTGTAACAGGGGAGGATGGGGCGCATGCGTATCGGAGTACTGACCGGCGGTGGCGACTGTCCTGGCCTCAACGCGGTGATCAGGGCGGTGGTGCGCACGTGCGACGCCCGGTACGGATCGTCGGTCGTCGGCTTCCTCGACGGCTGGCGCGGCCTCCTGGAGGATCGCCGCATTCAGCTGGCCAACGATGACCGCAACGATCGCCTGTTGGCCAAGGGCGGCACGATGCTCGGCACCGCCCGCACCAATCCCGACAAGCTGCGAGCCGGGCTGGACCAGATCAAGCAGACCCTCGAGGACAACGGCATCGACGTGCTCATCCCGATCGGGGGAGAGGGCACACTGACCGCCGCGCACTGGCTGTCCGAAGAGGGGGTGCCGGTCGTCGGCGTGCCGAAGACGATCGACAACGACATCGACTGCACGGACGTCACATTCGGCCACGACACGGCGCTGACCATCGCGACCGAAGCCATCGACCGGCTGCACAGTACCGCCGAATCCCACCAGCGCGTGATGCTTGTCGAGGTGATGGGCCGGCACGCCGGCTGGATCGCGCTCAACGCGGGAATGGCCTCGGGCGCCCACATGACGCTGATCCCGGAGCAGCCATTCGACGTCGAAGAGGTGTGCCGGCTGGTCAAGCGGCGCTTCCAGCGCGGCGACGCGCACTTCATCTGCGTCGTCGCCGAAGGAGCCAAGCCCGCCGAGGGCTCGATGCAGCTGCGCCAGGGCGGTATGGACGAGTTCGGCCACGAGAAGTTCACCGGCGTCGCGCAGCAGCTGGCGATCGAGGTGGAGAAGCGCATCAAGAAGGAGGTGCGTGTCACGGTGCTCGGCCATGTGCAGCGCGGCGGCACCCCCACCGCCTTCGACCGCGTGCTGGCCACCCGGTTCGGGGTCAACGCCGCCGACGCGGCCCACGCCGGTGAATACGGGATGATGGTGTCGGCCCGCGGCACCGAGATCGGGCGGGTTCCCCTGGCCGATGCGGTCAAGCAGCTCAAGCTGGTACCGCAGAGCCGCTACGACGACGCCGCCGAGTTCTTCGGTTAGGCGCCTGCGAAAGCTTCTCGCCGATCTGCTGGCGCTGCTGCAGAAGGTGGCCACGGGTCTCGGTATGAGCCCCGGCGTGCACCCGAAACTCGCCGAGTCGTGAACACTAGGATCGTTGCATGTCTTCCACGACTTCGGCCACCGCTGAACTTCTTGAGTACGACGAGGTCATCGCCAAGTACGAGCCGGTGCTGGGCCTCGAAGTGCACGTCGAGCTGTCGACCGAGACCAAGATGTTCTGCGGGTGCGCCAACAAGTTCGGTGCCGAGCCCAACACGCAGGTCTGCCCCGTCTGCCTCGGCCTGCCGGGCTCGCTGCCCGTCCTCAACGAGACAGCCGTCGAGTCGGCGATCCGCATCGGGCTGGCGCTGAACTGCGACATCGCGCCGTGGGGCCGGTTCGCGCGCAAGAACTACTTCTATCCCGATCAGCCGAAGAACTACCAGATCTCCCAGTACGACGAGCCGATCGCGATCAACGGTCATCTCGACGTGCCTCTCGACGACGGCACCACGTGGCGCATCGAGATCGAACGTGCCCACATGGAGGAGGACACCGGCAAGCTCACCCACCTGGGCAGTGACACCGGGCGCATCGCGGGGGCGACGACGTCGCTCGCCGACTACAACCGCTCCGGTGTGCCGCTGATCGAGATCGTCACCAAACCTGTGGAGGGTGCCGGAGAGCGCGCACCCGAGATCGCCCGCGCGTATGTGACCGCCCTGCGGGACCTGTTGCGCGCCCTGGGTGTTTCGGATGTCCGAATGGATCAGGGTTCGATGCGTTGTGATTCGAACGTGTCCATCAAGCCGATCGGCCGGGCCGAGTTCGGCACCCGCACCGAGACCAAGAACGTGAACTCCCTCAAGAGTGTCGAGGTGGCCGTCCGCTACGAGATGCGCAGGCAGGCAGCGGTTCTGGAGTCTGGCGAGACGGTGACGCAGGAGACGCGCCACTTCCACGAGGACGGGTACACCTCGCCTGGTCGCAGCAAGGAGACCGCGCAGGACTACCGGTACTTCCCCGAGCCCGACCTGGAACCGGTGGCGCCGAGCGCGGAGCTCGTCGAACAGCTCCGTGCCACCATCCCCGAGCTTCCGTGGTTGGCGCGCAAGCGAATTCAGGAGGAATGGGGGATCGGTGACGAGGTGATGCGCGATCTGGTCAACATCGGTGCACTCGACCTCATCGCCGCCACCGTCGAGCACGGCGCGTCCAGTGACGCAGCCCGGGCCTGGTGGGGAAACTTCCTGGTGCAGAAAGCCAACGAAACCGGGGTGGAGCTCGAAGCGTTGCCGATCACTCCCGCGCAGGTCGCTGCCGTCGTCAAGCTCGTCGACGACGGCAAGCTGTCCAACAAGCTGGCGCGGCAGGTCGTCGAGGGCGTGCTGGCGGGTGAGGGCGAACCCGAGCAGGTGATGAACGACCGCGGGCTGGTCGTGGTCCGCGACGATTCGCTCATCCAAGCCGCCGTGGACGAGGCGCTCGCCGCCAATCCCGATGTCGCCGAGAAGATCCGTGGCGGCAAGGTGCAGGCCGCCGGCGCGATCGTCGGCGCGGTGATGAAGGCGACAAAAGGGCAGGCCGACGCCGCGCGGGTGCGCGAGCTTGTCATGGCTGCCTGCAGTTAGCGCCTAAAGTCGAACGCGATGACGCGCATTCAGGACCTGGTCTTCCGCGTCCTCGCACATCCTCTGCGGTGGCTGTCGCTGCGATCGATCGTCATCCTGTCCCAGCTGGGCGTGACGATCCTCGTACTGACCCTCGGAGTGTGGGTGTGGGTCGGGGTCACCAACGACCAATACGACCAGCTGGACCGACGCTTGGATTCGCTGTCGAGCCTCGGCGACGTCAACACGCTGCTGCGCAGCGCGCAGGAAGGCGTCGGACCGGAACCCACGGAGGGCGGCCTGGTGCGGACGGCCCGCTTCGGCGGAACCACGGTTTCGATCCCCGCCGACATCGTGCTGCCCGAACTGGAGAGCGGCTACGCCGACGCCACGATCGACGGCGTGGAGTACCGGGTTCGGACAATCAAGACCGGGAACGCGTCGGTCGCACTGGGCGCGCCGCTGGCCGAAACCCAGGCCCGCATCGACTCCCTGCACTGGCGCGTCTTCTGGATCTGCTCCGGGGTGATCTTGACGACCATGCTGGTGGGCTGGGTGATCGCGCTGATCATGGTCAACCCGTTCCGGCTGCTCGCTCAGCAGGCACGAGCCATCAACGCCCAGTCCAATCCGGACGAAGTGCAGGTGCGCGGGGTGTGGGAGGCCGTCGAGATCTCCGAGGCCGTCGAGGGCATGCTCGCCAGGATCGGGGACGAGCAACAGCGCACCAGGGCAGCGCTGGAATCCGCTCGCGACTTCGCCGCCGTCGCGTCACACGAGTTGCGCACTCCGCTCACCGCGATGCGCACCAACCTCGAAGTGCTGTCCACCCTGGATCTGGGAGCCGAGCAGCGCGAGGAGGTCATCGGCGACGTCATCCGCACCCAGTCCCGCATCGAGGCGACACTGACCGCTCTGGAGCGTCTCGCCCAGGGCGAGTTGACGACCGTGGACGACTTCGTGCCCGTGGATGTCGCCGAACTGCTCGATCGCGCCGCCCATGACGCGATGCACCACTATCCCGGTCTCGACGTGTCGCTGGCATCGTCGACGACGGTGCTGATGTTGGGAATGCCGGCCGGCCTTCGGCTCGTCATCGACAATGCCATCGCGAATGCGGTCAAACACGGTGGCGCGAATCAGATCCGCCTGAGTGTCGTCAGCTCGCACGAGGGTGTCGAGATCGCCGTCGACGACAACGGTTCGGGAGTGCCGGAGGAGGAACGCTCCGAGGTGTTCGCCCGGTTCCACCGCGGAACGACAGCATCCCGGTCGGGGTCCGGACTCGGATTGGCGCTGGTCGCCCAGCAAGCCGAAATACACGGCGGCACAGCGTCATTGGAGGACAGCCCGCAGGGCGGGACCCGGCTGATGCTGCGGCTGCCCGGTTCCGGTCCGAGCTAGCCGGGGCGGCCGATCAGGTGTTGTCGGCGTTCGTGCGCGGGAACCCGCCGCCCTGCGGGAAGAGCGGGAAGACGACGTCGTCGAGATTCATCGCGTCGCCGGTCGTCTTGTTCACGGTGGCTCCCCACACGTTGCCGTCCGGCGAGACCTGAAGCGCCCAGGCGTGTCCGTGCTGGTCCTGGCGGACCACCTCCGGATCCCCGGTCACCGCACCGGTTTCCGGTGCCATCCGTACCGCGACGGTCTGCTTCGTGTTGACCAGATTGACCAGCACCGTGCCGTCCAGCGCGGCACACCCTGCCACGCCGGGACGGTCCGGCCACGTCCACACCGTCGACACCTGTGAGTCCTTCGTGATCCGCTGCAGGCGGTCGGCGGTCGGCGTGCGGTCGGTGACGTAAAGCGACTGATCGGCCGGATCGATGCACATGCCGCCGCCCGGGCCCAGGCCCGACAGCGCGGTCGTCGTCGGCGCCTGGTTGACGGTCGTCGGCTGCTCGATGCGCAGCAACTTGCCCGCCAGCGAACCGGGATCGGCGGCTAGGGCCGGGCTGCCCGCGTCACCGGTCTGCACCACCAGCGTCGTCGGGCTGGTGAACACCAGGGCGCCGGTGTTCCCGGTGGCGCCCTTCGGGATCCCGGTCAGGATCGGCTTGGGCGGATCGCCCTCGGCGATGCGGACCACCCGGTTGTCGGAGGGGGTGCTGATGTAGGCGTACATCAACCGGTCCTGCGCGTAAGTCGGGGACAGCACGATGTCCATCAGCCCGCCGTCACCACTGCCGTCGACGGGGATCTGCATCTTCTGGATCGGCTCCGCCTTCACCGACACCTGCTTGACGTCGCCGGTGAGTCGTTCGGCAACGAGGGCCGACTGGCTGTCCGGCAGCATGATCAGGCCGCTGGTGCTGCCCAGGCAGCCCTGCATGACGCCGGGCGCAGGGCATTCCTTCGGGAACGGCTTGGCCGGCAGCGGAGGCGGAGGGGGTGGCGTCGACGTCGGCCCCGGCGCGAGTTCGGGTTCGGTGGTGAACGGTTGCGACTGCGCCGAGTCGAACCGTGCGCAGCCGGCACCGGCCAGCAGTGACGCGCAGAGCAGCGCGACAAGAGCCCCTGACGACCGACGCACGTTCATGCACGCCAGGTTACGGATCGAACGGAGTGGCCCGCCACGTGGCCGTCGGCCGCGACCGGCCCGGACCTGCGGTCCTGCCGAAAAACACGTGCTCAACGCGCCGCGCCAATTCCCGGCGACCGCTGCGTCTGCACTTACCCTGGCTGTCGTGACGAGTCCCCTTGACCCACGCCCCTGGCAGCGGCCCGACGACTCGGCTGGCCGGCCCGCGTCGGCGAGCCTGGTGGACCCCGAGGACGATCTTCCGTCCGCGCACTACGGCGGCGACTTCGAAACCACCGCGATCCCGCGCTACGACTCGGCAAAGCCCTCCGAGCCGCAGCCGTTCGCCCTGCTCAACGACCCGGAACCACTGCCCTACGTGCAGCCCACCACGGGTCTGGCCGCGGGCGCCTACGGTGCGACGACGGCGGCGCCCACCGAGGTCGGCGTCGATCCGGACCGGGTCGGTGACGATCGCAGGGGCACCCAGGATCTCGGGTTGCTGCTGCTTCGCGTCGCGGTCGGCGCCCTGCTCATCGGCCACGGCCTGCAGAAGGTGTTCGGCTGGTGGGGCGGTCCGGGCCTCGGCGGCTTCCGCGATCAGCTCACCGACGTGGGTTTCCGCAACGCCGACATCCTGTCCTATGTGGCCGCGGGCGGTCAGATAGCCGCCGGCGTGCTGTTGGTGATCGGCCTCTTCACGCCGATCGCGGCGGCGGGCGCGCTCGGTTACCTCGTCACCGCGACGCTGGCCGAGGCGATGACCGCGCACAACGAGGCGAGGCTCTCGCAGTTCCTCACCGACGGCCACGAATACCAGATCATCCTGCTGTTCGCCGTGGTGGCCATCATCTTGGTCGGCCCCGGCAAGTACGGCCTCGACGCAGGCCGCGGCTGGGCGCGGCGGCCCTTCGTCGGTTCGTTCGCGGCCCTGATCCTCGGCGTCGGGGCAGGCATTGCGATCTGGGTTCTACTCAACGGCGCGAACCCGCTCGGCTAAGCCTCCCGTTCGTACGGATTCGGCACCTTGCCGCCGCTGGCCTCGGTCAACACCGGCAGCGTCGAGAACGTCACCGCAGGCAGAGTGAACTCGGTGCCGTCACGGCGTCGCGCCACCGCCCACGCCCTCCGTCCGAAACGCAACCCGTCGATGTCCTCCCAGGGCACCGTCTGACGTCCGAGCAACGTGCGTGCAGTGACGGTTTCCCGGTCGGCGAGGGTTCGGTAGCGCGCCACCACAATCGACATGGCCACCGGGATCAACAGCAGTACGACGAACCACGGGGGCCCGGCGAACACCGTCGCGGAGAGCCCCAGCGCGAGGAAGCCGACCGCGATGTGGGCCATCGGCGAGATCCTGATGACGACCGGGGACAACTCCGATGCCGCGGGCTTACGCATGTCGCCATCATTCCATCGCTTCAGTGCTTGCTACTCGCGCGCACGCTCGTGGGGAGTAATTTGACCTTCGGCCAGTTCAGCGGCTACCGTCGTCTGCTATGCAGACCATGCTCGTAGTAATTGGGTTGCGCGTTGATGCCGCGCTAGCCCTCGTACGGGCATAGCACAACAGCATCGACGCGCAACCCTCGTACAGCCGCTGGGCTGACGGGGGTTTTTTGTTGCCCCAGCACCGATTTGAGAAGATCGCACCGAGAACAGAGAGACCAGAGGACACCGTGAGCGCACCCACCACGCGACCGCCCGAGCAGTCGGTGACCCCGACGAACGGGACAGCGACCGCCGCGAAGCACAACTCCGCGACGGCCCAGGCGCACGCCAACCGCCAACCGAATTCTGTTGCCCCGCACCAGCTCACCGGTGCGCAAGCGGTCATCCGCTCGCTCGAGGAACTCGGTGTCGACGTCATCTTCGGTATCCCCGGCGGGGCCGTGTTGCCCGTGTACGACCCGCTGTTCGACTCGCAGAAACTGCGCCACGTGCTGGTGCGCCACGAGCAGGGTGGTGGCCATGCGGCCAGCGGGTACGCCCATGCGACCGGTCGGGTCGGGGTGTGCATGGCGACCTCGGGTCCCGGAGCCACCAACCTGGTGACACCCCTGGCCGACGCTTACATGGACTCCATCCCGATGGTGGCCATCACCGGCCAGGTCGGCCGGTCCCTCATCGGCACCGACGCCTTCCAGGAAGCCGACATCTCCGGCATCACGATGCCGGTGACCAAGCACAACTTCCTGGTCCGCAACGGTGACGACATCGCCCGCGTCATCGCCGAGGCGTTCCACATCGCCCAGAGCGGCAGGCCGGGGCCCGTCCTCGTCGACATCCCCAAGGACGTGCTGCAGGGTCAGTGCACCTTCGCCTGGCCACCGCAGTTCGAGCTGCCCGGATACAAACCCAACACCAAGCCCCACAACCGGCAGATCCGCGAAGCTGCCAAGCTCATCGCCGAGGCGCGCAAGCCGGTGCTCTACGTCGGTGGCGGCGTCATCCGCGGCGAGGCGTCCGAGCAGCTTCTCGAGCTGGCCGAGCTGACCGGCATTCCGGTGGTCACCACGTTGATGGCGCGAGGGGCGTTCCCCGACAGTCACCCGCAGAACATGGGTATGCCCGGCATGCACGGAACCGTGGCGGCGGTGGCGGCGCTGCAGCGCAGTGATCTGCTGGTCGCGCTGGGCACCCGCTTCGATGACCGCGTGACGGGCAAGCTCGATTCGTTCGCGCCGGAAGCCAAGGTCATCCACGCCGACATCGACCCGGCCGAGATCGGCAAGAACCGGCACGCCGACGTGCCGATCGTGGGCGACGTCAAGAACGTCATCACCGATCTCGTCGAGGCGCTGCGCCGTGACGGCACCACCGTTGACCTGGACAACTGGCGGGAGTACCTGCGCGGCATCCAGTCCACCTATCCGCTGAGCTACGGCCCGCAGAGCGACGGCAGCCTGAGCCCCGAGTACGTGATCGAGACGCTGGGCAAGATGGCGGGCCCGGACGCGGTGTACGTGGCCGGCGTGGGTCAGCACCAGATGTGGGCTGCGCAGTTCATCTCCTACGAGAAGCCCAAGACCTGGCTGAACTCCGGTGGTCTGGGAACGATGGGCTTCGCGGTGCCCGCGGCGATGGGCGCCAAGATGGGCCGGCCCGAGGCCGAGGTGTGGGCGATCGACGGCGACGGCTGCTTCCAGATGACCAACCAGGAGCTGGCGACCTGCGCCATCGAGGGCGTGCCGATCAAGGTCGCCCTGATCAACAACGGCAACCTGGGCATGGTTCGGCAGTGGCAGACGCTGTTCTACGAAGAGCGGTACAGCCAAACGGATCTGGCCACGCACACCCGTCGCATCCCTGACTTCGTGAAGTTGTCGGAGGCGCTGGGATGTGTCGGATTGCGTTGCGAGCGCGCCGAAGACGTCGCCGACGTCATCGCCCAGGCGCGTGCGATCAACGACCGCCCCGTCGTGATCGAGTTCGTCGTCGGCGCCGACGCGCAGGTGTGGCCGATGGTGGCCGCAGGCACGAGCAATGATGAGATCCAGGCGGCACGCGGCATCCGTCCGCTGTTCGACAACGAAGAGGGACACGCATAATGGCGACCACGCACACGCTGTCGGTGCTCGTCGAGGACAAGCCCGGCGTCTTGGCTCGCGTGGCGTCGCTGTTCTCCCGCCGCGGATACAACATCCAGTCGCTGGCCGTCGGAGCCACCGAACACAAGGATCTCTCGCGGATGACCATCGTGGTCGACGTCGAGGAGTCTCCGCTGGAGCAGATCACCAAGCAGCTGAACAAGCTGATCAATGTCATCAAGATCGTCGAGCAGGACGAGGAGAATTCCGTCTCCCGTGAGCTCGCACTGATCAAGGTGCGCACCGATGCCACCACGCGTGGCCAGGTCATCGAGGCGGTCAATCTCTTCCGCGCCAAGGTCGTCGACGTCTCCACCGAGTCACTGACTGTCGAGGCCACCGGAACACCTGAAAAGATCGAGGCGCTGTTGCGTGTTCTCGAGCCTTATGGGGTCCGCGAGATCGTCCAATCCGGTGTGGTGTCGCTGTCTCGCGGCCCACGCGGGATCAGCACCAAGTAGTAACCCGAGAAGCCAAGTACAGAAAGAAGATTCACGAAGATGGCAGTTGAGATGTTCTATGACGACGACGCGGACCTGTCGGTCATCCAGGGCCGCAAGGTCGGCGTCATCGGCTACGGCAGCCAGGGGCACGCGCACTCACTGAGCCTGCGCGACTCGGGCGTGCAGGTGAAGGTCGGCCTCAAGGAAGGCTCGAAGTCGCGCGAGAAGGTCGAAGAGCAGGGCCTGGAGGTCGGCACCCCCGCCGAGGTCGCCAAGTGGGCCGACGTGATCATGGTGCTCGCACCCGATACCGCCCAGGCGGAGATCTTCACCAACGACATCGAGCCGAACCTCAACGACGGCGACGCGCTGTTCTTCGGGCACGGCCTCAACATCCACTTCGGCCTCATCAAGCCGCCCGCCAACGTCACCGTCGGCATGGTCGCCCCCAAGGGCCCCGGCCACCTGGTGCGTCGCCAGTTCGTCGACGGCAAGGGTGTGCCCTGCCTGGTGGCCGTCGAGCAGGACCCCAAGGGTGAAGGGCTTGCCCTGGTGCTGTCCTACGCGAAGGGCATCGGCGGCGCACGCGCCGGCGTCATCAAGACCACCTTCAAGGACGAGACCGAGACCGACCTGTTCGGCGAGCAGGCCGTGCTCTGCGGCGGTACCGAGGAACTGGTCAAGGCCGGCTTCGACACCATGGTCGAAGCGGGCTACGCGCCCGAACTGGCCTACTTCGAGGTGCTGCACGAGCTCAAGCTGATCGTCGACCTGATGTACGAGGGCGGCATCGCGCGCATGAACTACTCGGTGTCCGACACCGCGGAGTTCGGCGGCTACCTGTCGGGCCCGCGTGTCATCGACGCCGACACCAAGAAGCGCATGAAGCAGATTCTGACCGAGATCCAGGACGGCACCTTCGTCAAGCGTCTGGTCGCCAATGTCGAGGGCGGCAACAAAGAGCTCGAAGGCCTGCGCAAGGAGAACGCCGAGCACCCGATCGAGGTCACCGGCAAGAAGCTGCGCGACCTTATGAGCTGGGTCGACCGGCCCATCACCGAAACCGCTTAGTCAGGAGCGATTTCGGCGTGCTTTTCACCGCTCAGCGGCGATAATCACGCCGAAATCGCTGCGGTCGGTACTCTCGGGTTTCATGACGGGCACTGACACGCCGGCCGCCGCACTGCTGGCCCGTGCAGGTGGTATCAGCGGACTGGTGTATTCGGCGCTTCCGGTGATCGTGTTCGCCGCGCTCAACGCGCTGGCAGGCTTGATGCCCGCGCTGATCGCGGCCGTGGGCGTCGGGGCCGTCGTGATGGCATGGCAGCTGGTGCGGCGGGAATCCACCCGGCCCGCGCTTTTCGGTTTCGCGGGCATCGCCGTCGGCGCGGGCTTCGCCCTCGTGACGGGGCAGGCCAAAGACTTCTATCTGCCGGGCATCTGGATGTACCTGGCGATGGCGGTGGTGTTCTCCGTCTCCGTGGTGGTCCGGCGCCCGTTGATCGGGGTGGTGTGGGCGTGGATGACAGGACGCGACGACACCTGGCGGCGCACCCGACGCGTCCGGACGGCGTTCGATCTCGTCACGCTCATGATGGCCGCAGTGTCGGCGACGCGGTTCGCGGTGCAGTTCTACCTCTACGACACCGATCAGGAAGGGATGCTCGCTGTGGCGCGAATTGCCATGGGATGGCCCATCTTCCTGGTGACGTCGACGTTCATCTATCTCGCCATCCGGACGGGCATGCGGGCGCTGCCGCGCGGCATCGACCCGGCCTAGCTCAACCGGTCGGCAACGCTGACGACGCGGCGGGCCAGGTGGTCGAGCGCGGCCAGCGTGGCGTCGTCGAGTTCGTTGCGGTTCTCCGGTCCGGTCACATGTCCGACGCCGTAGGGGTTTCCGTCGGCGAACTTGACGCCGTCGGTGTAGCCGGGCGGCACGAGGATGCCTCCGAAATGCATGAGCGAGACGTAGAGGGTCAGCAGTGTCGTCTCCTGGCCGCCGTGCGCGGTCTGCGAGGACGTGAAGCCCGCGTAAACCTTGTCGGCGAGTAGACCTTTGGCCCACAGCCCGCCCAGCGAGTCGATGAATGTGCGGAATTGCGACGCGGTGTTGCCGAATCGGGTGGGGGAGCCGAAGATCACCGCGTCGGCCCACACGATGTCGTCTCCGGTGGCGGCCGGAAGATCCTTGGTCGCGTGGTAATTGGCCGTCCACGCCGCATTGTTCGCGAACGATTCGGGGTCGCGCGTCTCGGCGATGTGACGCAGGCGGACCTCGGCGCCCGAAGCCTCCGCGGCCGCGGCGACCCGCGTGGCCATCGCCGTTCCGTGTCCCGTCGCCGAGTAATAGATGACCGCAAGCTTCGTCATACCGGCAGCCTACTCACGCGGTTTGACGCTCCGATCACGGGAAAAGGGGTGGCATATCCGTGATCCCGAACTCCCGCTTGAGCACTGTGCGCGCAGCGTAGAACCCGGCCATCCCGTGCACCCCGCCACCCGGTGGGGTCGCCGAGGAACACAGGTAAGTCTGCGGGATCGGCGTGGCCCACGGATTCCACCGCAACGCGGGTCCTGTCAGCGCGCTGAACATGTTGTTGCCGCCCACCCCGATGTCGCCCCCGACGAGGTTGGCGTTGTGCTCGGACATCTGTGCCGCGGGCACACTGCGCACCCCGACGACGACGTCCCTGAAGCCCGGAGCGAAACGCTCGAATATTGCGGAGATGGCGTCGGCCATGTCGACGGTCGACCCCGCGGGCACGTGGGCGTAGGTCCACAGCGGGCGCCGTCCCTGCGAATCCACGCGGGTTGGGTCGGCCAGGTGGGGGAGCGCGGCCAGGACCATCGGCCATTCGGCGTGGCGACCTTTGGCGATTTCGCTTTCCGCCAGCGCCATCGTTGTTCGGTCCCCGCCGAGGTGCAGTGTCGGAGCGTGGGCCAGGCGGGAATCCAGCCACGGGATCTCGTCCGACAGCACGAAATCGACCTTCGCGACCCCGGGCCCGTAGCGGTAGCGGCGCAGCGTGCGCGCATAACCGGCCGGCAGCCGGTCGCCGTAGATCCGCAGCAACGCCGTCGGTGCGGTGTCGTAGAGAACCACGCCCGGGGGCGGGGCGGTCACTTCCTCGCCGAGGACCAGTTCGCCGCCGTGCGCGCGCAGGTCGGCGACCAGCGCGTCGGGGATCGCCTGGGAACCGCCAACCGGGATGGGCCAGCCCACCGCGTGCCCCAAGGTGGCCAGCATCATGCCCGCGCCTGCGGACACCAGCGACGGCATCCGCGAAATCGTATGTGCAGCAACGCCGGTGAACAATGCTCGGGCATCCTCGCCCTTGAGGGTGCCCCAGGCCGGGCTGCCCTGCGCCAGTAGCCGCGGCGCGACCCGCAGCGCGGCGGGAATGCTGGGCGGGACCGAGCGCTTGTCGCCCAGCAGCAACCCGACGACGCCTTCGCAGTCCGCCGCCGGAGGCCCGAGGAGCCTGCGCCACGACTCGCCCTGCGCGAGCTCGTCGCAGGTGCGCTCGATGTCGCGGTAGCCGATGGCCGATCGACCTCCCGGCAACGGGTTCCCATAGGAGATGTCAGGCACTGCGAATTCCACTCCTCGTGCCCGAAGGTCGAACGCGGCGAAGAACGGCGACGCCAGCGCCAGCGGGTGCACCGCTGAACAGATGTCATGTGCGACGCCGCTGAATTCCGGGTCGGGCAGCGTGCGCGCCCCGCCCCCGAACGTGTGCTGGGCCTCGATGACCCGCACCGATACACCGGCTCGCGCGCAGATCACTGCGGCCGACAACCCGTTGGGCCCACTCCCGACGACGGTCAATTCCACGCGGCCATTAGAGCCCATTAGGCTGAGGCCTCGTGAGTCTTCCTGTTGTACTGATCGCCGACAAGCTGGCCCAATCGACGGTGGAAGCCCTGGGCGACCAGGTCGAGGTCCGCTGGGTCGACGGCCCGGACCGAGAAAAGCTGCTCGCCGCGGTGGTCGACGCCGATGCGCTGCTCGTGCGGTCGGCGACCACGGTCGATGCCGAGGTGCTCGCCGCGGCCCCGAAGCTCAAGATCGTCGCCCGCGCCGGAGTGGGGCTGGACAATGTCGACGTCGATGCCGCCACGGCACGCGGCGTCCTGGTCGTCAACGCTCCGACATCCAACATCCACAGTGCGGCCGAACACGCGCTGGCGCTGATGCTGTCCACAGCCCGCCAGATTCCTGCTGCCGACGCCACGCTGCGTGAGCACACCTGGAAGCGGTCGGCATTTTCGGGAACCGAGATCTTCGGCAAGACCGTCGGTGTGGTGGGCCTGGGCCGCATCGGCCAGCTGGTCGCCCAGCGGCTGGCCGCGTTCGGCGCGCACATCACCGCCTACGACCCCTACGTCTCCCAGGCGCGCGCCGCCCAGCTGGGCATCGAGCTGCTGACCCTCGATGAACTTCTCGGTCGGGCCGACTTCATCTCGGTGCACCTGCCCAAGACCAAGGAGACCGCCGGGCTGATCGGCAAAGAGGCGCTTGCCAAGACCAAGCCGGGCGTCATCATCGTCAACGCCGCCCGCGGTGGCCTGATCGACGAGCAGGCGCTGGCCGACGCGATCACCAGCGGTCATGTCCGCGGCGCGGGTCTGGACGTGTTCTCGACCGAACCGTGCACCGACAGCCCGCTGTTCGAGCTGCCCCAGGTCGTCGTGACACCCCACCTCGGCGCGTCGACCGCCGAGGCCCAGGACCGTGCCGGCACCGATGTCGCCGCAAGCGTGAAACTGGCGCTGGCAGGAGAGTTCGTGCCCGACGCGGTGAACGTCGGCGGCGGCGTCGTGGGCGAGGAGGTCGCGCCGTGGCTCGACCTCGTGCGCAAGCTCGGCCTGTTGGTCGGCGCCCTCTCCGCGGAGCTGCCCACCAACCTCTGCGTGCAGGTTCGCGGTGAGCTCGCCTCCGAAGAGGTGGAGGTGCTGCGCCTTTCGGCTCTGCGTGGTCTTTTCTCCGCCGTCATCGAGGATCAGGTGACCTTCGTCAACGCGCCGGCGCTGGCGGCCGAGCGCGGCGTCGAGGCCTCCATCGACGCCGAGTCCGAGAGCCCCAACCACCGCAGCCTCGTCGATGTCCGCGCGGTGGCTGCCGACGGTTCCACGGTCAACGTGTCCGGCACGCTGTCGGGTCCACAGCTGGTCGAGAAGATCGTCCAGATCAACGGCCGCAACCTGGATCTGCGCGCCGAGGGCGTCAACCTGATCATCAACTACGACGACCAGCCGGGCGCGCTCGGCAAGATCGGCACCCTTCTTGGAGGCGCGGCCGTCAACATCCTCGCCGCGCAGCTCAGCCAGGACGCCGACGGTCAGGGCGCGACGATCATGCTGCGACTGGACCGCGAGGTACCTCAGGACGTACTCGCCGCCATCGGCAGCGATGTCGCCGCCGTGACCTTGGAAGTGGTTGATCTGACATGAAACTCGCAGTCATCGCCGGCGACGGCATCGGACCGGAAGTCATCGGCGAAGCGCTGAAGGTGCTCGACGCGGTGCTGCCTGGCGTGGAGAAGAACGAGTACGACCTCGGGGCCCGTCAGTACCACAAGACCGGCGAGGTGCTCCCGGACTCGGTGCTGGAAGAGCTGAAGGGATACGACGCGATCCTGCTCGGTGCCATCGGGGATCCGTCGGTGCCCAGCGGGCTGCTGGAGCGAGGGCTGTTGCTGCGCATCCGCTTCGAGCTCGACCACCACATCAACCTGCGGCCCGGCCGCCTGTATCCGGGGGTGGAGAGCCCTCTTGCGGGCAATCCGGAGATCGACTTCGTTGTCGTCCGCGAGGGCACCGAGGGCCCCTACACCGGCAATGGCGGCGCGATCCGCGTCGGCACGCCCCACGAAATCGCCACCGAGGTCAGCGTGAACACCGCCTACGGTGTGCGCCGCGTCGTGCAGGACGCCTTCGGCCGGGCGGTGCAGCGTCGGAAGCACCTGACGCTGGTACACAAGAACAACGTTCTGACCAACGCCGGATCCCTGTGGTGGCGCACGGTTCAGGCCGTGGCCGCCGAATACCCGGACGTCGAGATCGCCTACCAGCACATCGACGCCGCGACCATTCACATGGTGACCGACCCGGGCCGGTTCGACGTCATCGTCACCGACAACCTGTTCGGCGACATCATCACCGACCTGGCTGCCGCCGTGTGTGGGGGCATCGGACTGGCCGCCAGCGGCAACATCGATGCGACGCTGTCGAATCCGTCGATGTTCGAGCCGGTGCACGGCAGCGCTCCCGACATCGCGGGCCAGGGGATCGCGGATCCGACCGCCGCGGTGATGTCGGTGTCGCTGCTGCTGGCACACATGGCCGAGTTCGACGCGGCGGCACGAGTCGACAAGGCGGTCGCCGAACACCTCGCCACCCGCGGCGACGAGAAGCTCTCGACAACACAGGTCGGCGACCGGATCCTCGGGAAGCTCTAGCCATCGCGGCGCTCGCGTCCCTGGGGCGGCAGTGCTGGTTGTTCGCGATCGGTTCGACATTCTTCGCGCTCGCGACCGCGCCGGGCTTTGCGGCGTGGGCCGGCGCGGGGACGGCGAATCTGTTGTGCTTCATCGGTTCGTGGTTCTTCACGACTGCGGCATGGATACAGCTCGTTCTCTCCGACGGGTCGAAGCGGTTCGAATGGTACTCGGCGGCAGTGCAATTCGCGGGGACACTGCTGTTCAACATCAGCACCGGCGCTGCCGTATGGGCGCATGTCGTGCTGGAGGAGCGCCGCTACGTCTGGGTCCCTGACGCGACAGGGTCTCTGTTCTTTCTCGTCAGCGGTGCCCTGGCGATGATGGCGGTCTTCGGAGTGCGCGAGCTCGGGCGCGGGGACCGGCTCGCGGCAGTCGTCAACCTGATCGGTTGCGTGGCGTTCGGGGTCTCTGCTGCCGCGGCTTTCGTGCGCACGGACGGTGTCACAGAAGATGAAGTGCTGGCCAACCTCGGCACGTTCGTCGGAGCGATGTGTTTTCTGGCCGCCGCGCTGATCGAATTGCCTCGCACCAGATCGCCAGGCGGGGCTTAACGATCCGGATCGACCGCCAACGGCACCGATGGAATCGCGAGCAGCGGGAAAACGGCGCAGACCGCGAACGCCACCGGATAGCCGGCCACTGCGATCAGTCCGCCGAACAGCGGCGGTGCGACGCCCTGGGCGAACAGTTGACTCGTGTTCTGCGTGCCCATCGCGCGTCCACTCCAGAACGGGCCGGAGTATTCGGCGATGAGCGTGAACGCCAACCCGTTGTCGGACACCGTGATCACCGACGCGGCGATCATGACGGCAATGCTCAGAGGCGAGTCGAGCCAGTCGGTGACGGCGAGCAACGCCATCGCCACTGCCGCTGCCACCGCGATGATGCGGATCGGCCGCAACCGTGAGGATACGACGTCGCCGGAGCGTGTGACGTAGAAGTCCGACCAGCGGCCCGCGCCGATGCGGCCGGCGGCCCCGAGGATCTGGGCCAGCATCACGAGGATGCCCGCCGACTGGGGAGACCAGCGATGTTCGGAGATCAGCCAGACCAAGGTGAACGTCCAGACGAACACCTGCGGGATCACCAACAGAACCGACGTCAGATGAATCCGCCACAGCATTGCCGATCGGCGATACGGGTTGGCGAGATCGGTGTCGGTGGCCTCGGCGCGCGGCGGGCGGGGCGGATTGATCACCGCCGCCGCACACAGCAGTGCCGAGGCTCCGCACACCGCAGCGGGGAACAGCAGTGCGCCTGTCACACCGTGGAACTCGGCGATCCGCGGGATCACCAGCGCGCCGACGCCGACACCCAGCGGTTGGGCGGTCTGGCGGATTCCCATCACGAGCCCGCGTCGTTCGGCGTCGAACCATCCGACCACGAGCCTGCCGCTGGCGGTGTTGCTGCTGGCGGCCGCCATGCCGCCGAGGAACAGGAACACCCCGGTGATCGGCAGTGAGTCCGCCGACGCGGCGGCGAATGCCGCCGCCGCGGTCAACGCCGACCCCAGCACGAGCACGAGACGTTCGCCGACGCGGTCGACGACATAGCCCCAGGCGATCAGCGTCACGACCATGCCGAGGCTGGGCAGCGAGGACATCAGGCCCGCAGCGGCGAGGTCCAGGCCGCGTTCGGCGTGCAACGTCGGGATGAGAAACGCCACACCGTTGATGAACACATTGGCGCACAAAGTCGCCAGCAGTCCGATGACCAGCATCGACCACCGCCTCATCGAACTGATTTCGGCGGCGGGCATGTCGCCATGCTCGCACAGTCGTCTCAAAATACCGAACAACTATCTCATAATCTGGGAAGCGGTTGCCGTTCCCGGCGCACTCGCCGAGGCTCTGGGGCCGGGCACTAGGCTGGCCTCATGCGTCTCGGTCGAATCGCCAGTCCAGATGGAGTCGCCTTCGTCGCCATCGAAGGCCCGCCCGACGATCCGGCCGAGGCGATCGCGCGCGAGATCGCCGAGCATCCTTTCGGCAACCCGACGTTCACCGGCAGGCAGTGGCCGCTGGCCGATGTCCGCCTCCTCGCACCGATCCTTGCGAGCAAGGTGGTGTGTATGGGCAAGAACTACGCCGCGCACATCGAAGAGATGGGCGGCGGGACGTTCGAGGATCCGATCATCTTCCTCAAACCCAACACCGCGATCATCGGGCCGGGCGTCCCGATCCAGCTTCCCGCCGACGCGAATCCGGTGCATTTCGAGGGCGAGCTGGCCGCCGTGATCGGGCGGCCCTGCAAGGACGTTCCGGCGTCCCGCGCGGCGGAGAACATCCTCGGCTACACCATCGCCAACGACGTGTCCGCGCGCGATCAGCAGAAGAAGGACGGTCAGTGGATGAGGGCGAAGGGGCATGACACGTTCTGTCCCGTCGGCCCGTGGATCGTCACCGATGTGGATCCGGGCGATCTCGAGATCCGCACCGAGGTCAACGGCGAGGTCAAGCAGCGCAGCCGGACTTCGCTGATGATCCACGACATCGGCGCGATCATCGAATGGATCTCGGCGGTGATGACGCTGCTTCCCGGTGACCTCATCTTGACCGGCACCCCCGAGGGTGTCGGCCCGCTCGAGCACGGCGACACCGTCGGCATCACCGTCGAAGGGATCGGTACGCTGACCAATCCCGTTGTGCGCAAGGGCAAGTCGTGACCGCGCCCAAGGTTCGCGTCAGGTTCTGCCCGTCGCCAACCGGCACCCCGCACGTCGGACTGATCCGCACCGCGCTGTTCAACTGGGCCTATGCCCGACACACCGGCGGCGCATTCGTGTTCCGCATCGAGGACACCGACGCCCAACGGGACAGCGAGGAGAGCTACCTCGCGCTCCTGGATGCGCTGCGGTGGCTCGGGATGGACTGGGACGAGGGACCAGAAGTCGGGGGCCCGTACGGCCCGTATCGCCAGTCCCTGCGCCGCGACGTCTACACGGATGTGATCGAGCGCCTGCTGGCTGCGGGGGAGGCCTACGAGGCATTCTCGACGGCCGAGGAGGTGGAGGCCCGGCACATCGCCGCGGGCCGCAACCCGAAACTCGGATATGACAACTACGACCGCGACCTGACCGACGAGCAACGCGCCGCGTTCCGGGCCGAGGGTCGCCGGCCCGTCGTGCGCCTGCGGATGCCCGACACCGACCTCACCTGGGTCGATCTCGTCCGCGGCGAGACGACGTTCCCCGCCGGATCGGTGCCGGACTTCGCGCTGACCCGTGGCAGCGGAGATCCGTTGTACACCTTGGTCAATCCGGTCGACGACGCGTTGATGAAGATCACCCATGTGCTGCGTGGGGAGGACCTGCTGCCGTCCACCCCGCGCCAGCTTGCGCTCTACGCGGCGCTCATTCGCATCGGTGTCGCCGAGATGACACCCCAATTCGCCCATCTGCCCCCGGTCCTGGGCGAAGGCAACAAGAAGCTGTCGAAACGCGACCCGCAGTCCAACCTGTTCCTGCACCGCGAGCGCGGGTTCATCCCCGAGGGGCTGCTCAACTACCTTGCGCTGCTGGGTTGGTCGATCGCCGACGACCGCGACATCTTCAGCCTCGACGAGATGGTCGCCGCCTTCGACGTGGCCGACGTCAACTCCAACCCGGCCCGTTTCGACCAGAAGAAGGCCGACGCTCTCAACGCCGAGCACATCCGGATGCTCGACGAAAACGAGTTCGCCCGGCGGCTGGCGGAGTTCTTCGCCACCCGCGGCCACCGAACGGGTTTGGACGACGCACAGTTCGCCGAAGCCGCGGCACTGGTGCAGACGCGCATCGTCGTGCTCGGTGACGCCTGGGATCTGCTCAAGTTCCTCGACGACTCTTCCTTCGCCCTCGACGAAAAGTCGGCGGGCAAGGAGCTGCGCCCGGACGCCGTTCCCGTGCTGACGGCTGCGGTGGCGGCGCTGGAGGGCATCGCGCAGTGGAGGACGCCGCAGATCGAGGAGGCGCTCAAGGCGGCACTCATCGACGGCCTGGAACTGAAGCCGAGGAAGGCGTTCGGCCCGGTCCGCGTCGCCGCCACGGGATCCTCGGTGAGCCCTCCGCTGTTCGAGTCGCTGGAACTGCTCGGCCGTGACCGCAGCCTGGACCGGTTGCGCGCCGGCCGCGACCATGCGGCAGCGGCCGCAACGCCGGAGGCGTGACAGCGCCGGCGTGAAAAGCAGTCCGAAATCTTTGGTAGTCTGCTCGTCGGCTCGCGAGTTGGTTCGCGTCGGCTCGAGACGATCGAGCCGGGGCGGGGCAGAGCCGAAAAACGGCTTGTGACCAGCGGTTACAAGCAGCCAATGGGGTATGGTGTAATTGGCAACACAGCTGATTCTGGTTCAGCCATTCTAGGTTCGAGTCCTGGTACCCCAGCCAACGGCAGCGATTAGGTCAGCATTCTCGCCTGAGCTATGCTGACCAACCGGAAAGCAGTTCTAGCCCCCGTCGTCTAGCGGCCTAGGACGCCGCCCTCTCACGGCGGTAGCGTGGGTTCGAATCCCATCGGGGGTACAACATCGCTCCGGGCCTCACCGAGGTCCGGAGCTTTTTTGTCGCCGCGGTGAGACCTTTCTCACGTGAGCGTGCGTCAGATCGCGGATTCACGCGATTCGACGCTGTGACCGCACTCGCGAGTTCGAGGCGTGAACGTCAGAGGCGGCGCGTCAGTGCGTCGGCGGCCGCGACGAGGTCAGCCGCCCAGCGCGCACCGGGCCTGCGGCCCATCCTGTCGATCGGCCCGGACACGGACACCGCCGCGATCACGGCACCCCGGCCGTCGCGCACAGGCGCCGAGACGCTGGCCACCCCCGGCTCGCGTTCGGCGGCGCTCTGGGCCCAGCCGCGCTTGCGGACTTCGGCGAGTGCGCGGTCGGTGAAAGATGCGCCGGGGAGCACGGCCTGCTGAGTGCCCGCATCGGCATAGGCGAGCAGCACCTTGGCCCCCGAGCCCGCCGTCATCGGCAGGCGCGTCCCGACGGGGACGGTATCGCGAAGGCCGGCAGGCGGTTCCAGGGCCGCCACGCAGACCCGTGTGGTGCCTTCCCTTCGGTACAGCTGCACACTCTCGCCGGTCAATTCGCGCAGGCGCGGCAGCACGACAGCCCCGGCCGACAGCAGCGGATCTTTGACATGGCCTGCCAACTCGGTGAGCGCCGGACCGAGACGCCACTGTCCGTCAGCCTCCCTGGCGAGGAACCGGTGTACCTCGAGCCCGACCGCCAGACGGTGCGCCGTCGCGCGCGGCAGGCCCGTCCGTTCGCACAGATCGGCCAGCCCGCACGGCGACTCGGCGACCGCGTGCAACACGGTGATCGCTTTGTCCAGAACGCCGATGCCGCTATCCTGTCTCACAAGGAGATACTAGCTTCCCAGATTGTGAGATAGTCAAGATGGCCATCGCGAACCAGCCCCGCACTCTCGCCGAAAAAGTCTGGGACGACCACGTCGTCGTCCCCGGAACCGGTGAGGGCGCCGCGCGCCAGCCCGATCTGATCTACATCGACCTCCATCTCGTCCACGAGGTCACCAGCCCGCAAGCCTTCGACGGGTTGCGACTGGCCGGACGGCCGGTGCGTCGGCCCGATCTGACGATCGCCACCGAGGACCACAACGTGCCGACTGTCGACATCGACCAGCCGATCGCGGATCCCGTGTCGCGCACCCAGGTGGAGACACTGCGCCGCAACTGCGAGGAATTCGGAATCAGGCTGCACCCGATGGGCGACACCGAGCAGGGCATCGTTCACATCATCGGGCCGCAGCTGGGTTTGACCCAGCCCGGGATGACGGTCGTCTGCGGCGACAGCCACACCTCCACCCACGGTGCATTCGGCTCGATCGCCATGGGGATCGGCACGTCTGAGGTCGAACATGTGATGGCCACCCAGACCCTCGCGCTCAAACCCTTCAAGACGATGGCCGTCAACGTCGACGGTGAACTGCCGCCGGGCGTGAGCGCCAAGGACATCATCCTCGCCGTCATCGCAAAGATCGGAACCGGCGGCGGGCAGGGACACGTCATCGAATACCGCGGCAGCGCCATCGAATCGCTGTCGATGGAAGGCCGGATGACGGTCTGCAACATGAGCATCGAAGCGGGAGCCCGCGCCGGCATGGTCGCCCCGGACGAGACGACGTTCGAGTTCCTCAAGGGGCGCCCGCACGCGCCGCAGGGTGCGGACTGGGACGCCGCGGTCGAGGCGTGGAGGCAGCTGCGCACCGACGAGGGCGCGGTCTTCGACACCGAGGTCCACATCGACGCGTCGACGCTGAGCCCGTTCGTCACCTGGGGAACCAACCCCGGCCAAGGCGTCCCGCTGTCGGACTCCGTGCCCGACCCCGAACTGATCTTCGAGGAGGCCGAGCGCCTCGCCGCCGAAAAGGCGTTGACCTACATGGACCTTCGTGCGGGCACCCCGATGCGCGAGATCCCGGTCGACACGGTGTTCGTCGGCTCGTGCACCAACGGCCGGATCGAGGACCTTCGTGTCGTCGCCGACGTACTCCGTGGTCGCAAGGTCGCCGACGGCGTCCGGATGCTGGTGGTGCCCGGGTCGATGCGGGTGCGCGCGCAGGCCGAATCCGAGGGCCTCGGTGAGATCTTCACTGCGGCAGGAGCGGAATGGCGTCAGGCCGGCTGCTCGATGTGCCTCGGGATGAATCCGGACCAGCTTTCGCCCGGGCAGCGTTGCGCATCGACGTCCAACCGAAACTTCGAGGGCAGGCAAGGCAAGGGCGGCCGTACGCATTTGGTGTCGCCGGCGGTCGCCGCCGCGACCGCCGTCCGCGGCAGGCTGTCATCGCCTGCCGACCTCGCCGAGACCAGCCACTGAAACCTGACAGGAGACCGAAGATGGAAGCCTTTCGCACCCACACCGGGATCGGTGTGCCACTGCGCCGCTCGAACGTCGACACCGATCAGATCATCCCGGCGGTGTACCTGAAGCGGGTCACACGAACGGGATTCGAGGACGGGTTGTTCGCCGCCTGGCGTAACGATCCGTCTTTCGTGCTCAATCTGGCGCCCTTCGACAAAGGTTCGGTTTTGGTCGCCGGAGCGGATTTCGGCACCGGGTCGTCGCGCGAGCATGCGGTCTGGGCGCTGATGGACTTCGGATTCCGGGTGGTGATCTCGCCCCGATTCGCCGATATCTTCCGCGGCAACGCCGGCAAGGCAGGTCTGCTCGCGGCCGAAGTTTCACAAGATGATGTGGAATTGTTGTGGAAGCTGATCGAGCAGCACCCCGGAACGGAAATCACTGTAAATCTTCAAGATCGGTCGATCACTGCCGGAACCATGATGGTGCCGTTCAACATTGACGACTACACCGCGTGGCGGCTTCTCGAAGGACTCGACGATATAGGCCTTACGCTGCGGAAATTGCCTGAGATCGAAGAATTCGAGGGCCGCCGGCCGCAATGGAAACCGCGTACTCTGCCCGCGTGATCCGCGGCTGAAATCACCGAAATCCCGCGCCTGTAACCCCCTTTTCGCAGGCCCTCCCAGGACGGTAAGGGGGCCAAGCGGATTGAAAAATATTCGCTGAGCGGTCCTGAAATTGCGCGTGGCTCTTGGAAATCAGCAGGCAAAAGGTTTACCGTGTGCACTAGTCGGTCCAAGGAGGGCCACTGGTTTCGGAGGTTTTGCATGAATAAAGCAGAGCTCATCGACGTACTCACGGAGAAGTTGGGCTCGGATCGTCGGCAAGCGACCGCCGCGGTGGAGAACGTCGTTGACACCATCGTCCGCGCGGTGCACAAGGGTGAGAGCGTCACCATCACCGGCTTCGGTGTTTTCGAGCAGCGTCGCCGCGCGGCCCGTGTGGCCCGCAATCCGCGCACTGGCGAGACGGTGAAGGTCAAGCCCACCTCCGTTCCGGCATTCCGCCCCGGCGCTCAGTTCAAGGCCGTTGTGGCTGGCGCACAGAAGCTTCCGGCCGACGGCCCCGCAGTCAAGCGTGGCGTCGCCGCGGCGAGCACCGCCCGCAAGGCGGCCGCCAAGAAGGCTCCGGCCAAGAAGGCCGCAGCGAAGAAGGCTGCTCCCGCCAAGAAGGCGCCTGCTGCCAAGAAGGCTGCGACCAAGGCTCCGGCCAAGAAGGCTCCGGCCAAGAAGGCTCCGGCTGCCAAGAAGGCTGCGCCCGCCAAGAAGGCTCCGGCCAAGAAGGCTCCGGCTGCCAAGAAGGCTGCGCCCGCCAAGAAGGCTCCGGCCAAGAAGGCTGCTACCAAGGCTCCGGCCAAGAAGGCCGCGCCCGCCAAGAAGGCGCCCGCCAAGAAGGCTCCGGCCAAGCGCGGACGCAAGTAGTCACGTTCTGACGACTACGCCGCGGATCCTCCGGATCCGCGGCGTTTTCGTGTGAAGACGCGAGCCTGAATTGAATTCAATTGCCGCGTCACTTTTTCGGCGGTAGCGGACTGTCGATGTGGTCGGCCGCGATCAGTTTCCCGTCGGCCAGCGACAGCACCCACGTGCTGCCCTTGCGGTTGCGGGACTTGTCCGGCCGCACTCCGTCTCGTTCGCACCACCAGGCGATCAGGTCCGGGATCACCTTTCCCTGAGTGCAGATCACCGGCGTCTGTGCCGTGTCGGCGATCTCGAGGATGCGCTGGCGCGTGGCCTTACGGTCGTCGGCGTAAGCCTCCTCGGTCAGCGCCGCCTCGTTGCCAATGGTGGTACCCAGTTCCGCGGCGAGCGGGTCCAGCGTCTGGTGGCAGCGCGTGCGATCAGCCGCGAACAGATCGTGGGCACCGAAGGCGAGCAGTTGTCCGACCAGAGACTCGGCCTGGGCACGGCCGCGCTTGTCCAGCGGTCGTTTTCGATCGTCACCGCGATACCGCTTCTTGTCGCCCGCGGTGCCGTGCCGGACGATGAGAACCGTTCGGGTGTCCGCGGGCAGCTTCAGGAACCGGCGCAGGACCTTGCGGTCGTGAGGGTAGACCAGCTCGGACATCGCCTGCTTCGGCGGAAGCCATTTCAGTTCGTCCACTTCGTCGTTGGGGCAGAATTCGCCTCCGCCGGCGCGGGATGCCCAGTAGCGCACCTTCTTGATGCCGTGATCCACCGGGTAGGTGACCGAAGGCAGGCGCCGGCCGAGGTGTGACCGAAACCCGGTCTCCTCCTCGATTTCCCGGACAGCGGCGACGGCCTCGGTCTCACCGGCGTCGAGCTTGCCTTTCGGCAGCGACCAGTCGTCATAGCGCGGTCGGTGGACGATCGCGACTTCCGGCTCGCCCGTGCCGTCCTGGGGACGCCACAGGACGGCGCCGGCGGCCAGGATCGGGGACTTCTTCACCACAGCTGCATCCGGTCTTTCTCCTTCGGCACCTAAACTCCTGCGTGTCGGGAAAGTCTGGGCGGGGCCTGCCGGCCCTCATGCCTCGCCCCGTGCGCGCGTCGTCGCGGTCATTGATGCCGGTGGCGGTCCATCAGTGACATCTGGTGGTCACGCACGGTGTGCCCCTCCTGGGGACGCGCCGTCCAGTGGCCGTCGGGGCTCAGTTCCCAGCACCGGGTGCTCGGATCGACCGCCGAGTCGAAGATGTCATTCAGTTGTGAGGTCAATCGTGGATCCTTAACCTGCGCCATCACTTCCACGCGCCGGTCGAGATTACGATGCATCATGTCGGCGCTGCCGATCCAGTATTCGTCGATGGCACGGAAGTGAATGATCCGTGAATGCTCAAGGAATCGACCGAGGATCGACCGCACCACGATGTTGTCGGAGAAGGCAGGGTCGCCGGGCAGCAGCGCACAGATACCGCGGACCACGACCTCGACGTGGACCCCGGCCTGGGATGCGCGGTAGAGCGCATCGATGACCTGCTCGTCGACCAAAGCGTTGGCTTTCAACCGGATCCGGCCGTCGGCGCCCTCGCGCGTCGCGGCGATCTCCCGTTCGATGCGTTCGATGATGCCGCGACGGACGCCGTACGGCGCGACCAGGAGATTGCGGTAGGACTCCTTGCGGGAGTAGCCGGTCAGGGAATTGAACAGGTCGGTGAGGTCCGCGCCGATGTCGGGCGCGGCGGTGAGCAGGCCGACATCCTCATAGAGGCGGGCGGTTTTCGGGTTGTAGTTGCCGGTGCCGATGTGGCAGTACCGCCGAATCGTCGAACCTTCGCGGCGCACCACAAGACAGGTCTTGCAATGTGTCTTCAATCCGATCAGTCCGTAGACCACGTGCACGCCCGCCTGTTCCAGTGCGCGGGCCCACTTGATGTTGGCCTGTTCGTCGAACCGCGCCTTGATCTCGACCAGCGCCACCACCTGCTTGCCCGCCTCGGCCGCATCGATGAGCGCGTTGACGATCGGTGAGTCACCGGATGTGCGGTAGAGCGTCTGCTTGATCGCCAACACATTGGGGTCCGCCGCGGCCTGCTCGATGAAGCGCTGCACGGTCGTCGAGAAGGAATCGTACGGATGGTGGACGAGGACGTCGCCGTCGCGCAGCGCCGAGAAGATGCTCTTGGGGGTTTCGCGTTCGCCGAACGCTGATGGGGTGGCGGGCACGAACGGCGGGTCCTTGAGCGCTGGCCGGTCGACGCCGTAGATCTGCCACAGCGACGAGAGATCCAGCAGCCCGGGCACTTCGATCACGTCGCCCGGCGCGACGTCGAGTTCGCGCAGAAGCAGTTCGAGCATGCTCTCGGTCATGTCGTTGGAGACCTCGAGTCGGACCGGCGAACCGAACCGCCGACGCGCCAGCTCACGTTCCAGCGCCTGCAGCAGATCCTCGTCGCGGTCTTCCTCGACCTCGAAGTCGGCGTTGCGCGTTATCCGGAAGGCGTGATGCTCCACGATGTCCAGGCCCGGGAACAACACCGGCAGGAACGCGGCGATCAACTCCTCCATGGGGAGGAAGCGGACCACGCCGGGGGAGTCCTCGCGTGCGCTGAGTTCGACGAACCGGTCGACGTTGTCGGGCACCTTGATTCGCGCGAAGTGCTGACCTCCGTCGTCTGGATGCTTGACGGTGATGGCGAGATTGAGACTCAAGCCGCTCACGAACGGGAAGGGGTGTGCGGGGTCGACGGCCAGCGGCGTCAGAACCGGGAAGACCTGCTCGTGGAAATAGGTGGACAGCCTCCCGCGCTCCGCGTCGTCGAGTTCGGCCCACGTGACGATGAAGATGCCTTCGTCGGCAAGGGCGGGCCGCACCGAATCGAGGAACACGGTGGCGTGCCTGCTGGCGATCTGCTGTGTGCGCTCGCTGATCCGGCGGAGCTGTTCGCGAGGCGACAGGCCATCCGCCGACCGGACAGACAGCCCCATCTCGTCACGCCGTTTCAGGCCGGCGACGCGGACCATGTAGAACTCATCGAGATTCGACGCGAAGATCGCCAGGAACTTCGCGCGCTCCAACAGCGGAAGCGAGGGGTCCGCGGCGAGCGCGAGAACGCGGGCGTTGAAGTCCAGCCAGCTCAGCTCTCGGTTCAGGTAGCGCTTTTCGGGAAGAGGGTTCTCGACCGCGGGGGAGGTCGCCGCGGGAGGCGCTTCCGGCGCCGAATCCGCAGACCCCGTCACCGGCGCGCTGGCCGCCTCCGATGACTCCGTCTGATCAGGTCGGGTCTGGGCTTCGGTCATGGGTCCGATGATTCCCTATCCGCCGGTGCTCATGCCACCGAGTGGGGCAACGGGTAAGCGAATTCATCCGGCACGGGCGATGGCCTGTGCCGTCGCCGGACCGATGCCGAGTGCTCGCGCCGCGGCCAGGTCTTCGGGGGTGTCGATGTCCGAACGCAGACCCGGCCAGGCACCCGTCAATTCGACGGCACCGGACTGCCGATGGCGTCGCGCAGAGCCGGCGCCGAAGTGCGGAGCGAGTGGCACCCCGAAGGAGAACAACGCAGCCGTGCCGGTGCCCTGCCGATCGGCGACGAAGCTACGGGGATGGGCGCGCGCCTCCTCGATGGCTTCGGCCAGTTCGGTTGATTTCAATGCCGGCAAATCGCCTTGCAGCACAACAATATTGGAGTTCTCACCCCGGACGACCGTTTCGGCGGCGGTCAGCGCATTGTTGAGAGGGTCGGCGTGCCCTGCCGGCGTCGGATCGGCGAGCACCTCGGCGCCGAGCCGCCGCGCGGCAGTTGCCGCCACCTCGTCGGGCGTGACCACCAGCACCGACCGCACCGCAGGAACTGCCAGCGCCGCCGTGATCGTGTCGACCAGCATGGCCAGGACGACGTCGCCCCTCGCCGTCGCCGAAAGAACCGGAGCGAGCCGCGTCTTGGCGGCGGTGAGCCGCTTGACCGCGATCACCAGTGCGATGTCGGCGTCCGGATCGGAGTTCCTCATGCCGGTCACGAGCGTCATCCTGCCAGCCGATTATTCCCGGCTACTCTGAAGCCGTGGTTGAGGCGGCGGTGATGGGTGCCGGAGCGTGGGGCACGGCGTTGGCCAAAGTATTGGCAGACGCCGGTAACAGCGTGACGCTCTGGGCCCGGCGACCCGAACTCGCCGACGAGATCAACGCCACTCACCGCAACGCGAACTACCTCGACGTCGCGCTGCCGGAGTCGATCCGCGCCACCAGCGACCACGCCGAAGCACTGGCGAGTGCCTGCACGGTGCTGCTCGCCGTACCGTCCCAGACACTGCGGACGAACCTGGAACTGTGGAAGGGTCACCTCGGTCCCGACGCCTCACTGGTGAGCCTGGCCAAGGGAATCGAACTCGACTCCCTCATGCGGATGAGCCAGGTCATCGCGCAGGTCACCGGCGCCGATCAGTCCCGGATCGCCGTCGTCACCGGTCCCAACCTTGCCAGCGAGATCGGCGAGGAACAACCGGCGGCCACCGTCGTCGCCTGCAGTGACTCCGGTCGCGCCGTCGCGCTGCAGCGCGCGCTGGCCACCGGTTACTTCCGCCCGTACACGAACGCCGACGTGATCGGCGCAGAGGTCGGGGGCGCCTGCAAAAACGTCATCGCCCTCGCGAGTGGCATGGCTGCCGGCGTCGGTCTGGGGGAGAACACCGCGGCCGCCATCATCACCCGGGGACTCGCGGAGATCATGAGACTCGGAATTGCCTTGGGGGCCAAGCCCGCGACGTTGGCCGGACTTGCCGGAATCGGTGATCTGGTGGCGACGTGCACGTCTCCGCACTCGCGGAACCGATCGTTCGGCGAGCGGTTGGGCAAGGGGGGAACGATGCAGGCCGCACTCGACGCGACCGGCGGGCACGTCGCCGAGGGCGTCACCTCCTGCCAGTCGGTCCTGGCGCTGGCGTCGAGTTACGACGTCGAGATGCCGCTGACCGAAGCCGTACATCGCGTGTGCCACAAGGGCCTGTCGGTCGACGAAGCGGTGGCCCTGCTCCTCGGACGCTCGACGAAGCCGGAATAGACAGTGGCGGCCGCGCACGGCGATTCCACGCGGAGCGTCAAAGCCGTTTCTTCGGAAGCCATTCCCGGAGGCCCCGTCTCACCCTCTCCGGTTCCGGCCTCGGCCTATCACCTTCCCCCCGACGAGGACGACTCCCTCGACAGCTACGGTCGCCGGTCCAATCCGACGTGGCGGCAACTGGAGTTCGCCTTGGCCCAACTCGAAGGTGCTTCTGCGGCAGTGTCTTTCGGGTCGGGAATGGCCGCGTTGACCGCGGTGCTGCGGGTCGTCGCCGAGCCGGGGCGCACACTGGTCGTCCCCGCCGACGGTTACTACCAGGTGCGTGCCTACGCGGGTGAGTTCCTGGCCGGCCGCGGCGTCACCGTCGTCGAAGCGCGGTGCGCCGAGATGTGTGACGCGGCCCGCGAAGCGGACGTCGTCCTGGCCGAAACCCCGTCGAACCCCGGCCTGGACGTGGTGGATCTGCACCGGCTCGCGATGATCTGCCGGTCGAAAGGAACGCTGCTGGTCGTCGACAACACCACCGCGTCGCCGCTGGGCCAGCAGCCGTTGTCCTTCGGCGCCGATCTGGTGGTGGCCAGCGCCACCAAAGCGCTGTCCGGACACAGCGACGTGCTCGCGGGCTACGTTGCGGGCAGCCATCCGGAACTCATGGAGCGTGTCGAGCGCGAGCGATTGCTCTCCGGGCCGATCCTCGGTGCGTTCGAGGCGTGGCTGGTGCTGCGCAGTCTCGGCACCGCCGGGCTGCGGCTGGAGCGGCAGTGCCAGAACGCTGCGGCCGTCGCCCTCATGCTGCGCTCCCATCCCGCCGTGCGGTCAGTCCGGTACCCGGGTCTGCCGGGAGACCCGTCCCATTCCGTGGCGTCGATGCAGATGCGCCGCTTCGGCGGCATCGTCGCCGTCGAGCTCGCCGACGCTGGGGCGGTCCACGACCTCGTTCGCCGCAGCGAGCTCCTGGTCGCTGCCACCAGCTTCGGCGGCATCCACACCTCGGTGGACCGGCGAGCACGGTGGGGCGACCCCGTCGCGCCCGGTTTCGCACGGATCTCGATGGGCATCGAGGACACCGACGACCTGCTCAACGACCTCGGCCAGGCACTCGGACCGGCGTGAACCGGCTCAGACGGTAGCGTCTCCAGGTTGTGAATGCCCGCATCCGCGTCGCCGTCGTATACGGCGGACGTAGCTCCGAACACGCGATCTCGTGTGTTTCCGCAGGCAGCATCCTGCGCAACCTCGATCCGGAACGGTTCGAGGTGACCGCCGTCGGCATCACACCGGGCGGGTCGTGGGTGCTGACCGACGGACGGCCGGAAACGCTTGCGATCACCGACGGCACACTGCCCGGCGTCACCGGAGCCTCAGGCACCGAACTCGCTCTGGCCGCCGATCCGGCTCGTCGTGGTCAACTGCTGTCCCTGGGCGAGGCGGCGGGCGACGTGCTCGCCGCCGTCGATGTCGTCTTCCCTGTCCTGCACGGTCCGTACGGCGAGGACGGCACCGTCCAGGGTCTGCTCGAACTCGCGGGCGTGCCGTACGTCGGCGCCGGCGTGCTGGCCAGCGCAGCCGGCATGGACAAGGAGTTCACCAAGAAGCTGCTCGCCGCCGCCGGCCTGCCGATCGGTGATCAGGTGGTACTGCGACCACGCGACGAGTCGCTGTCACTGGAAGAGCGCGAACGCCTGGGGCTGCCGGTGTTCGTCAAACCTGCCCGCGGCGGCTCGTCGATCGGCGTCAGCCGTGTCACCAGCTGGGATCTGCTGCCCGCGGCCATCGAAACAGCCCGCCGCCACGATCCGAAGGTCATCGTCGAGGCCGCGGTTCCCGGACGCGAACTCGAATGCGGCGTCCTCGAGTTTCCGGACGGCCATCTTGAAGCGAGCACGGTCGGCGAGATCCGCGTGACCGGCGTCGGCGGACGCGAAGACGGGTTCTACGACTTCGAGACCAAATATCTGGACGACGGCGCCGAACTCGACGTTCCGGCCAAGGTGGACGACGCCGTGGCCGAGGAGATCCGCGCGCTGTCGATCCGCGCGTTCCAGGCCATCGACTGCCAGGGGCTGGCGCGCGTCGACTTCTTCCTCACCGACGACGGACCCGTGATCAACGAGCTCAACACGATGCCCGGCTTCACCACCATCTCGATGTATCCGCGCATGTGGGCGGCCAGCGGCGTCGACTACCCGACACTGCTCGCCACGATGGTCGAGACCGCCGTGGCCCGGGGGACCGGCCTGCGCTAGCGGCCACCGAACGTGCGGTGAGGGCGGTTCGGGGACCCATTCGCCGCCCGGAAGGCACGCTCGTCAACGCACGGGCGCCGGGTCTGGCTGCCGTGGGTGAAGCGTCTCCGCGATGGTCTTCGACAGCGTCTGGATCGGTGTCGGCCCGGATCCGGGTGGCAGCGTGAGCGCCACGTACACCGGCCTGTCGACCGCGAACCACGTGCTCCGGCCGTCACCGGCGGGATCTGCCACGTCCTCTCCCACCCCGGCTTCGTCCACCCGGAACCACGAGACCGTGTCGACCACCTGCAGCGGCGCACCGACGACGAAGTCGGCAGGCCGGTCCAGTCCGCACCGCAGGATCAGCGCCTCGCCCGCCTCGTCCGGCTGCCACGCCGCGGCACCCGGGGGCGCGGGATCGACGAGCGAAGCCCGGCGGTAGCCGCCCAGCTCGTCGGGCAGCGCATCGAGCAGAGCCCGGCATTCCGGGCTGTCCGCCTGCGGGGCGGGCAAACCGCTGACCGCGACCGGATCCTGCGCGGGGGAGCGCTGCATGACAAAGGCCGCCACCAGCACGCCGATGATGCCGGCGACGGCGAGTGCCAGTGCGGCGATCAGCACGGCGCGCGGCGGGTTGTCCCCGGTCTGGCTGTTCACACGCCAAACTCTAGGGCTGCACTCCGTCGGCGATCGGACAGGTCAGGGTGCGGGTGATGCCGACGACCTGCTGCACACTGGGAACCACAGCGGTCTTCAGCTCGTCGAGGGACGGGGCGCCGACGCGTGCCACGACGTCGTAGGGCCCGGTGACGTACTCCGACGACAGCACGCCGGCCAAGGCCGCGAGCTGCTTGGCGATCACCTCGGCGCGGCCGACCTCGGTCTGGATGAGAACGAAAGCCTCGACCACGCCGAAATCCCTCCATCTGGCTGCATAGACTCCACGCCGCAGGGACCAAACGTACCGCAGGTGAAAGGAACTGACATGACGGCGGAGGACGCCGACGCGACGTTGTCGGGGTTGGGCGAGTTCGCCGTCATCGACCGGCTGGTGGCCGGCCGTCGTCAACCGCCGTTCGTGACGCTGGGCCCAGGCGACGACGCGGCCGTCGTAGCGGCCCGGGACGGCAGGACCGTGGTCTGCACCGACATGCTCGTCGAGAACCGGCACTTCCGGCTCGACTGGTCTTCACCGCACGACGTCGGCCGAAAAGCCATCGCGCAGAACGCCGCTGACATCGAAGCGATGGGTGCCAGGTCCACCGCCTTCGTCGTCGGCTTCGGCGCACCCGGTGACACCCCGACCGCGCACGCCGTCGAGCTCGCCGACGGTATGTGGCATGAGGCGGACCTCGTCGGCGCAGGCATCGTCGGAGGCGACACCGTCAAGGCGCCCCTGTGGGTGATCTCCGTCGCAGCGCTGGGCGACCTCGATGGGCGGCAACCGGTGCCCAGGGATGGCGCACAGCCGGGCGACGTCGTGGCGGTCGCCGGCGAACTGGGCCGCTCCCAAGCTGGATATACGTTGTGGGACAGGGCACTTCCGGGATTCGATGAGCTTCGATCGCGCCACCTCGTCCCTCGTCCGCCCTACGGGCAGGGTGCGGCCGCCGCCCGTGCAGGCGCGACCGCCATGACGGACGTGTCCGACGGTCTGCTGGCCGACCTCGGGCACATCGCGACGTCCTCCGGCGTGCACATCGACATCGCGCGCGATGCCCTGCGGCCCGAGGTAGACGCGGTGGCTGATGCCGCGTCGCGGACCGGTGCCGATCCGCTGCAGTGGGTGCTCGGTGGAGGGGAGGACCACGCGCTCGTGGCGACCTTTCCCGGGACGGTGCCGAGCGGTTGGCGTGCCATCGGAATCGTCGTCGCCGGCCGACCCGGGGTGACGGTCGACGGCGACACGTGGGCAGGCAATGCGGGTTGGCAGTCGTTCTGATGGACGGTGCCCGCTATGTTGGCCTCTCGTGACTGCACGTCCCCTCAGCGAGTTGATCGACGACGGTTGGGCATGCGCCCTTGCTCCCGTCGAATCCCAGGTGACCCAGATGGGTGAGTTCCTGCGCAGCGAACTGTCCGCCGGGCACCGCTATCTGCCTGCGGGCCCGAATGTATTGCGCGCGTTCACATTCCCGCTCGACAAGGTCAGGGTGCTGATCGTCGGACAGGATCCCTATCCGACACCGGGACACGCGGTGGGCCTGAGCTTCTCGGTGGCCCCTGACGTGCGCCCGCTGCCTCGCAGCCTCGACAACATCTTCAAGGAGTACCGCGACGACCTCGGCCACCCCGCGCCGTCGACAGGCGATCTGACACCGTGGTGCGAACAGGGCGTGATGCTGCTCAACAGAGTCCTCACGGTGCGGCCGGGAACGCCGGCATCCCACCGCGGCAAAGGGTGGGAAGCGGTCACCGAATGCGCGATCCGGGCGCTGGTGGCACGACGGCAACCACTGGTGGCCGTGCTGTGGGGCAGGGATGCCTCGACGCTGAAGCCGATGCTCGAAGACACCGCGGTCATCGAGTCGCCGCATCCGTCGCCGCTGTCGGCGTCGCGGGGATTCTTCGGATCGAAACCGTTCAGTCGCGCCAACGAACTGTTGACGCAGCGAGGCGCCGAGCCGATCGACTGGCGCCTGCCGTAGCGAGCGACTAGCCGCGCGAGACCTTGCCGGCCTTCAAGCACGACGTGCACACGTTCACGCGGTGCTTGTTGCCACCCGGGGTCGCCACGGCGCGCACGGACTGGATGTTCGGGTTCCACCGACGGCTGGTCCGGCGATGGGAGTGCGACACCGACTTACCGAAGCCGGGGCCCTTCCCGCAGATCTCGCACACGGCAGCCATAGTGAGAACTCCTTGTTAAGTCAGTACTGGGGGCCAACGACCGGCACAGGGCCGGGTGACCCGACAACCTGATCAGGATACCGGCCCCCGCAGGGATCGCAAAAACGCGCCGATTCCACATGTCCACAACCGCCGAACCAGGGTCTTCGGTGGTGTCCGTGACACTGACTAGGCTGGCGCCGACGGGGGCGACAATTGGAGGTGGGATGGCGGCGCGGCGGCTGGACGGTTCCGGCCTTCGACACTGGGCGCACACCGCCGTCGCCGACCTGATCAACCACACCGATGAGATCAACCGACTCAACGTGTTCCCGGTCGCCGACGCCGACACCGGCACGAACATGCTGTTCACGATGCGTGCCGCGTGGGCGCAGGCCGATGCCGCCGACACCGGCGACGACGTCACCCGGGTGGCGGCGGCGCTCGCGGACGGGGCCTTGCGTGGCGCGCGGGGCAACTCCGGGGTGATCCTGTCCCAGATCCTGCGGGCGATCGCCGAGGTCACCGCCGCGGCTGCCGACGACCGCGACGGCGTGCTCAGCGACATCAGCGGTCCGCTGTTGAGCACCGCATTGCGGCACGCCGTGACCCTGGTCGTCGCGTCCATGGGGCAAGCGGTGCCGGGCACCATCGTCTCGGTCCTCCATGACGCCGCGGCCGCGGCCGAGGACGCCGTCTCCGACCAGGCCGATCTCCCCGAAGTCGTTGCCGCGAGCACCCGCGCCGCGGCGTCCGCGCTCGACCGCACCCCCACCCAGCTCGACGTGCTGGCCGACGCCGGTGTCGTCGACGCCGGAGGGCGGGGCCTGCTGGTCCTGCTCGACGCGCTCGGGGCGACGCTCACGGGCCAGACCACGCGCCGTGCCGTCTACCAGCCGGCCCGGAAGACGGCCTCTGCCGAGGCGGCGCCGGCGTCGAGATCGTCCCCGAGCTTCGAGGTCATGTACCTGCTCAGCGACTGCGAGGCCGGAAACGTCGAACGGCTGCGAGCCCGCCTCGACGAATTGGGCGATTCCGTCGCGATCGCCGCGTCCGGATTCGGCGAGTCGGGGGAAGCGGGTGCCGGCCGCTACTCGGTTCACGTGCACGCCGACGACGCCGGCGCCGCTGTCGAGGCGGGACTCGCGGTGGGGGCGCTGAGCCGCATCCAGATCACCGCGCTCAGCGGTGGCGCCGACCGGCTACCTGTCGGCAGCTGGAGCAGGGAGCGCGCGGTGCTGGCTGTCGTGGACGGCGACGGTGCGGAGAGCTTGTTCACCGGGGAGGGCGCAGAGGTTCTGCGCCCCACCGCCGATGTGCCGGTCAGCGCGCAGCAGCTGTTGCACGCCCTCGTCAACACCGGCGCCGCGCAGGTGATGGTGCTGCCCAACGGCTACGTGGCCGCCGAGGAGATCGTCGCCGGATGCGCGGTCGCGTCGGACTGGGGGATCGACATGGTTCCGGTGCCGACGGGGTCGATGGTGCAGGGGCTGGCGGCACTGGCCGTGCACGACCCCGACCGCCGCCTCGTCGACGACGGCTACACGATGGCTCGGGCTGCCGCAGGCGCGCGTTTCGGATCGGTGCGGGTGGCCGCCGAAGAGGCCCTGACGTGGGCGGGTACCTGCAAACCGGGCGACGGGCTCGGAGTCGCCGGCGACGAGGTCGTCATCGTCGGTGACGACATCGCCTCTGCCGCAGCGGGTTTGATCGACCTTCTGCTCGCGGCGGGCGGAGAGCTGGTTACGGTTCTTACCGGCGACGGCGTGGAACCCGGAGTCGGTGCGGCGCTCATCGATCACGTCCACCGCAACCATCCCGGCACGGAGATGGTCACGTTCCACACCGGCCACCGCGCCGACGCACTGCTCCTCGGGGTGGAGTGACGTGGCGACCCTGGATGACCGCCTGGACTTCGTGATCGGCAAGAAGGCCGCCGGCCCGCTGGAGGAATACCTCGGCCTGCGTACGGTCGGCGAACTGCTTCGCTACTTCCCGCGTAAGTACAGCGATGCGATGACGGTCCGGGGTGAGGGGGAGGAACTCGATCTCGAAGAGGGCGAGCACGTGACGTTCGTCGACGTGATCGCGAAAGCCGAGTCCAAATGGACGAATCGACAGCCCAAGCGCGAGTTCCTGGTCGTGACGCTGCGAGACCGGCGGCCGAAGGTGACGGCGACGTTCTTCAACGCCAAGTGGCTCAAGCACACGTTGGTCGAAGGCACCGAGGTGATGCTCTCCGGGGAGGTCGGGTTCTTCCGCGGCACGATGCAGCTCACGCACCCGGCGTTCATGGTGCTGAATGCGAAATCCGGCAAGACCGTGGGCACGAAATCGCTCACGTCGATCGCGTCGACCTCGAGCGCGACCGGCGACGACCTGCTCGCCGAGTTCGAAAAGGACTACTTCCCGATCTACGCCGCCACGTCGAAGGTGCAGACCTGGGACATCTACGCGTGCATCCGGCAGACCCTCGCCGTCCTCGATCCCGTTCCCGAGACACTGCCGGATTGGTTTGTGCGTGAACACAATCTGATGTCCGAAGACGAGGCGTTGCGTGCCGTCCACATCAGCGAGAACGAGGCGGACCGCGCCCGAGCGATCGAGCGGTTGACGTTCGACGAAGCCGTCGGCCTTCAATGGGGCCTTGTCGCGCGAAGGAACAGCGAGCTCGGCGCCTCGGGGCCGTCCGCGCCGCGCCGTGACGGCGGCCTGTTCAGCGCGATGATGGCGCAGATGCCGTTCGAGCTCACCGCGGGACAGCGCGACGTCC
Source organism: Mycobacterium bulgaricum (assembly GCF_041287165.2). NCBI lineage: Bacteria > Bacillati > Actinomycetota > Actinomycetes > Mycobacteriales > Mycobacteriaceae > Mycobacterium > Mycobacterium bulgaricum. The sequence continues at coordinate 328,068 of NZ_JBGGKV020000004.1, forward strand.
TCGGCGTCGTCTCCGCGGAGCTCGGCGCCCCGCGTCCGATGAACCGCATGCTGCAGGGTGAGGTCGGCTCGGGCAAGACGGTGGTGTCGCTGCTGGCGATGCTGCAGATGATCGACGCCGGCTACCAGTGCGCGTTGCTCGCGCCGACGGAAGTCCTTGCCGCACAGCATGCGCTGTCCATGCGCGGGATGCTGGGTCCGCTCGCGAGTGCCGGCGAGCTCGGTGGCGCCGAGCACGGCACCCGGGTGGCGCTTCTGACCGGGTCGATGACAGCCCAGCAGAAGCGCGACGTGCGCCGGGAGATCGTTTCGGGTGAGGCCGGGATCGTGATCGGCACACACGCGCTGCTGCAGGATGCGGTCGAATTCGACCGACTGGGAATGGTTGTCGTCGACGAGCAGCACCGGTTCGGTGTCGAGCAACGGGATCGGTTGCGCGCCAAAGCTCCTGACGGCATCACGCCGCATCTGCTGGTGATGACCGCGACGCCCATTCCCAGGACGGTGGCGTTGACGTACTACGGGGACCTGGAAACCTCCACGCTTCGCGAGTTGCCCCGCGGCCGTCAGCCCATCACCACGACGACGATCTTCGAGACTGAACATCCGCGGTGGCTGGCCCGGGCGTGGGAACGGATCGCCGAAGAGGTGGCCGCCGGACGGCAGGCCTATGTCGTCGCTTCACGCATCGACGAGGACGACACCCCCGCCGAAGGCAAGACCGCGGCGAGAGCAAAAAAGGCGAAGGAGACGTTTGAGAAGGGACCCCCGCCGGTCACCGTTGTCGAGCTGCTCGCCCGGCTGCAGCGTGGCCCTTTGGCGGGTCTGCGGCTCGGGCTGATGCACGGCCGATTGCCCAGCGACGAGAAGGACGCGGTGATGGCGGCGTTCCGGGCAGGCGAGATCGATGTCCTCGTGTGTACCACGGTGATCGAGGTCGGCGTGGACGTGCCCAACGCCACCGTCATGGTGGTGATGGACGGCGACCGCTTCGGGATCAGCCAGCTGCACCAGCTGCGCGGCCGCATCGGCCGAGGCGAGCACCCGAGCCTCTGCCTTCTGGTCACCAAGCTTCCCGAATCCTCCAAAGCTGGGCAGAGATTGACCGCGGTGGCAAGCACCCAGGACGGCTTCGCGTTGGCCGACCTCGACCTGCTGGAGCGCAGCGAAGGTGACGTGCTGGGGTTCCATCAATCGGGACGCGCGATCACATTGCAGTTCCTGTCGCTGGCCCATCACCTCGAGATCATCCTGGCCGCCAGGGAACTCTGCGAGACGGTGTACGACGCCGACCCGCTCGACCCCGGCATGGCAGCCCTGTCCGCGCCGTTCATCGACGCCGACAAGGTGCAGTTCCTGGACATGTCGTGAGTCGCAAGCAGACGTTGTGGCTCGCGGTGGCCGTCGTGCTGGCGGTGATCGTCGCCTACCAGGTGAGCGCGACGTCGGAGGGCCCGTCGCGGTTCATCGCCGAAGCCGACATCCCCACTGTTGCCCCCGGCTCCGACGTGCTGGCCGGTATCGCCGAGATTCCGGTGAGGGTTCGCGGAAATGACTACCGCAGAGACGCTTTCGGCGAGTCGTGGACCGACGACACGACGGCCCCGGGCGGTCACAACGGCTGCGACACCCGTAACGACATCCTCGACCGGGACCTGCTCGACAAAACCTACGTGTCGATTTCACGGTGCCCCACCGCCGTGGCGACCGGAAAGCTCCTCGACCCCTATACCAATGCCGCAGTGGCGTTCACCCGCGGTAACCAGACGGGGGCGTCCGTGCAGATCGACCACCTGGTGCCGCTGGCGCTGGCGTGGGATCTCGGTGCCCGCAACTGGACTGACGAATTGCGGGTCCGCTTCGCCAACGATCCCGCCAACCTCCTCGCTGTGTCCGGCGCGGCGAACCAGGACAAAGGGGACAAGCAACCGTCGCTGTGGATGCCGCCGAACGCGGCTTTCCACTGCCAGTACGCGATGCAGTACATCGAGGTGTTGCGTGGCTACGGACTGCCTGTCGACGCGCCGTCCGCGCCGGTGCTGCGGGAGGCGGCTCGAACGTGTCCCGCGGCGTGAGCGCGCTCATGCCGCCGGTTCGTAGACATGTCGGGATTATTGACGCGAGCAGCTAATCGCCAAGTTGGGGGAACGGTTGCCCTTCGTCGCGAAGAGGTGCAACTATGGAAGTCCGATGTCGAAAGCAGCAAATCTCCGGGGCGGGTTCGGGGTGCTCCTGAGGGGTGGTGGATGAAAGGCGTCGGCGGTGGCCGACTCGGCGACGACGAGATCGGTGGTCTCCCTGACGCTTACCGGTCCGGTATGTCATGGCGGACCCCGCGCATCGGCGTCGATGTCGTCATTCGGTGGACTGGACGGTGCTGGAGGCCATGAAGAGCCCAGGCCGACAATTCCGGCGGCCGCGGTATCGAGCACACGGACAAGGAGTCAGCGATGAGCGGGACGGCGTCAGCGGTGACCATCGCGTTACGGCGAGTGGTCGTGGGTTGGGCCTTGTGTACCTCCGCCGTGGCCGGCACGGCCGTAGCGGCCACGGCGGCGCCGGACCCGGGTGGCCCCACGGGCCCGTCCGATCCGCGCTGCATCTCGATGCCGACCGACCCGGTGTGTCAGGGCGGCCCGTACGCCCCGCCTGCACCGACGGGCCCCCTCGATCCGAACTGCATGTCCAACCCCGCCGACGCGGCGTGTGTCGGAAGTCCGTACCTGCCCGCGCCGCCGATCGCGCCGCCCGTCCCGCCCGCGCCGCCACCCGTGGCACCGCCACCGGTGATGGCACCGCCACCGGTGATGGCACCGCCACCGGTGATGGCACCTCCTCCGATCGCCCCGCCCCCCGTCATGGCGCCACCTACCATCCCCACGCCGTCGATCTCGCCCACCATGTCAGGCGGCGCGGGCATGCCCTCGACGATGTGACGGTCACTCCACGAGGCTCTGACCGAGATAGCCGCCTTCACCCGTACCTGGCAGGATTGCGAACACCGCTGACCCGATCGTCGTGACCCAGGGGTTGAGCGCGTCGGATTCGGCCAAGCGCCGCTGGACGGGGACGAACTGTCGCAACGGATCTCGCTGATAGCAGGCGAAGATCAAGCCGGCCTCGCTGACGGTGCCGGTCGGTGTGTCGTCGTAGTTGTACGCCCTCCGCAGGAAACGCTCGTCCTCAGAGCGGTGCCGTGCCAGCGCGACATGCGAATTCGGCGGGATGATCGGGATTCCGTTCTCCGTGGCCGCCAGATCGGGCTCGTCGAACTCATCGGTGCCTGTCAGCGGCGCACCGGTGTCGAGACGCCGGCCTACGGCCAATTCCTTGCTGGCGCGGTCGAGTTCGTCCCAGGTGTCCAATTCGGCGCGGATCCTGCGCAGGACCAGCACCGTACCGCCTGCGAACCAAGGCTGCCGCGAACCGTCGTCCCACACGCATCGAGCGAGCTCGGCGGATTCGCGGACGTTGGCGGTGCCGTCCACCTGGCCCATGAGATTGCGCATCGTCACTCCGGACCCGTCGGCGCCGCGCGCGGTTCGAAACCCGCGCTGCCGCCACCGCTGCGACGTCATCGCCCGCACGTTCTTGAGCAGCACACGCGCCGTGTGCGCGACGACAACGGGGTCGTCGGCGCAGATCTGCAGCAGCAGGTCACCTCCGGACCATCGCGGGTCGAGCCGGTCGGTGCCGAACGACGGCAGCTCGGTGACCGAGTCCGGGCGACGGTGCGGCAGGCCGATCAGATCGAACGCGCGTGGGCCGAGGCCCACCGTGATTGTCAGTCGGGCGGGTCGGTGGGCGAGTTCGGGTTCGGTGTCGGCGAGCGCCGGCCGGCCCTGGGTGAGCCTCGCCGCATCGGCGGTCCACAGTTTGAGCACCGCTGCGAGCGCGTCTCGTGGTTCGCGCGTACCGGGTTTCATATCCAGCGCAATCAGCAGGGCGTGCGCCTGGGGTGCAGTGGCGATGCCGGCCTGGTGCGGGCCGTGGAATGCCTCAGCGTCGGAGCCGAAACCGGCTGCCGGCGTGGCTGATTCGGCTGTGGCGCAGCTCGTCGCCGTCGCGGCGGCGGCGATCGCGGCGCCCCCGGTGAAGAGGCGGCGTCGGCTCAGGGCCCCGTTGCGTTCAGCCATGGGGGTGCCCGCCGGGGGAGTATTCCTCGTTTCCTCCGGCGAAGTCGCGTACCTGAGCGGTCACGGGAAGCGTCGAGCCATCCTCGAACGTGATCGTGATCGCAACGTCCGCTCCGGGCCGTAACGGCTCTCTGAGATCCATCAGCATGAGGTGATCACCGCCGGGCGCCAGGTCGTGGCTGCTGTCCGCAGCGATGGCGATGCCACCGTCTTTGGGCCGCATCACTCGGGTGCCGCCGTCCGCGGTGATCTCGTGGATTTCGACCACCCCTGCGACGGGGGACTCGCCGCCGACGATACGCACCTCGTGGCCACCGGCATTGGTGAGCGTGCCGAACATCGCCGTCATCCCCGAGTCCGCGGCGCGGGCCCACGGGTCGTCGAACGTCACCGATGACGCCATCGCCGGCGCTTCCCGGGTTTCCGTCGACGTACACGCCGGTGCGAGCATGGCAACGACGGCCAGCAGCGTGACGAGCGCCCTGTCACGCATGGGACCCCGCCTTCCGCCGCTTCAGGGCTCCGAGCACGACGTCGACGACGACGAACGCCACAAGCGTGAGGCCGAGTAGAGGCAGGAACCAGCCGACGGCCGCTACCGTCACGGCGACACCGGCTGTCGCGAGAGGATGCAGGCGCCGCACACTACCACGCACGGGCGGCCTCCCGACCGCCCAGCGCGAACCGCGAGTTGGTCTGCGCTGCCACCACATTCGGTATCCGCGGGCGATGACGGTCAGAAGTCCGACCGCGATACCGAGCAGCAGGAGCTGGTTGACCAGACCGAACAGGAAGCCCATGTGGGCGCGGATGCCCCAGTCGGCGAGCTTGGCGATCAACGAGTAGTCGCGCCAGTAATCGACTTCGCCGGTGATGGTGAGATCGCGGGGGTCGACCGACGCCGAGTTGGTCGTCCAGCGGAACGGCTCGTCGATCTCGGTGACCGTGACGCCCTGACCCGGCTCGGAGGGCAGCGTCAGCTCGACCGGTTGGTGCACACCCACCCCGGCGGCGGCGTCAAGCACGGCGGCGTAATCGACCGTGGCCGGGTCGGCCCCGCCCTGGCCGGCCGAATGCCCTGCGTGGCCGGCATGCTCGTCGCCGGAGAGTTCCGTATTCAATTGTGGGCGTTGCAAATTCAGTGCCGTACGGAGGTCGCTCACGTGCGCCCCCGCATAGGTGGACCAGGTGATCCCGGTGGCCGACAGGAACAGCAATCCGGCCAGAAGCCATACTCCCGTCGCTCCGTGCCAGTTGAGGGTGCGCGACCGCCCTGTCGTCGTGCGATCGACCGACAGGATGCGGGTCTTGCGGCCGCGGCGGCGGTCACCGGCAGCCTTGACCGACCACAGGTACAGGCCGCCGAGCGCAACCACCCACAGCCAGGACGCCGCGATCTCGCTGTAGATGCGGCCGGGCTCCCCGAGGTTGAGGTGGCGGTGCAAACCGTCCAGCCATGTGCTCAGTGGCAGGTAGCCCAGCCAGGTGATCTCTTCGCCGAGAATCCTTCCGGAGTAGGGGTCGACGAACACCGCGCGCAACAGTTCCTCGTCGAGCCCGGGATCGGCGAAGTAGACACGGGTGGACTCGTCCGATGCTGCCGGAGGTCGCATTCCGGTGATCGTCAGCCCCGGGTGGGCCGACAGCGCTGCGGCGACCTGCACGTCGAGGGGCACCGGCCTGTCGGCCGGTTCGACGCTCAGAACATCGCGGTAGACAAAACTTTCGATGGTCGGCGCGAGCGCATACAGCCCGCCGGTGAGGGCGGCGACGATGAGGAACGGTGCCACGAGGACACCGGCGTAGAAATGGAGCCGCACGACGAGCGCGCGCCAACGGTGCGCCGGAATCGCCTGTGGCGGCTGGGTTGAGGTGGGTTCGAGGGTGTCATCGGGAATGGTCATGCAGGAGGCCTTATCGGTCGTTGCGACGCTGAGTTCGCCGTCGGCGCACGCAGGCGCCACAGCGGGCAATCGCCGGGCAGCACGAGAATGCGCCGGCGCGAGAGGAATACGAAGGTGAAGCGGACCGTCAGACGGTCGCAAAACCCCGTGGCGGGGCGCGCATTCCCAGTCCGGTGACCAGAACAGGGCGGACGGCAACGACTTTGGTGGCGCGGCGTCGAACGCGGGGGACCGGCCGCGGCGCAGAACTTGCGAACAGTCGCAGCCAGCACAGCACCGAGGAGCAGACGACGTAGAGGTATTCGGCCGCCGAGATCGCCGCGCCGAGTATGACCGCCGCGGCCGTATGGGCCGCGATCATCGACGGCCCGGGTATGACGTCGAAGCCGTCAGGGTGATGACCGGTGACTGCGAGAGACGCGTGCCCGAGGAACTGCGCGGCGCCCAGGGCGGCGGTGGTGGCGGTCCAGCCGCAGACCCGCCCCTGAACGCGCACGCTCGCGGCAAGGGCGCCGACGGTGGCGCACAGCAGCAGGGTGAGTATCAGCGCGCTCCCGTGCGGGAGGCCGGCGCCCGCCGCAGCGTGCGCGCCGATGGTCATGACCGCCGAGGAGCCGCCGACCAGGGCGCCGCGGGCCCAGCGGGCCCGCGCCTTCGGCGTACGCATGCGCGAACCTTACCGCCCTTCTACTACAAGGACTAGTAGAGCGCGAACTAGGCGCCGGTATAGGTCTCCGGATCCGGACGGAACCGGGTGCCGTCGTCGAGCCCGTCAAGAGACGACATCTGCTCGTCGGTGAGTTCGAAGCCGAACACGTCGAAGTTGGACGCGATGCGCTCCGGCGATGACGAGCGCGGGATGACGATGTTGCCCAGCTGCAGGCTCCAGCGGATCAGCACCTGCGCCGGGGTCTTGGAGTGTGCCTCGGCGATGGCGGTCACGGCAGCGTTGTCGAGAAGGGCTCCGACGCCCAGCGGCCCGTAGGCCTCGGTCGCGATGCCGTGCCCGGCGTTGACCGCCCGCAGCTGTGCCTGGTTGAGCAGCGGGTGCAGCTCGATCTGGTTGACCGCCGGCGTGAAGAACGACAGGGAGATGAGGTCATCGAGGTGGTGGTCGTGGAAATTGCAGACACCGATCGAGCGGGCCAGCCCGACCTCCTTGGACTTCATCAGTCCGCCCCAGCTGTCGATGTGCTTGCCCTCGGATTCCGCGGGCCAGTGGATCAGGTACAGGTCCACATAGTCGAGACCGAGGCGTTCCAGGCTCGCCTTGATGGCGTCCTGCGACGACTGGAAACCCTGCTCGGCGGTGGCGAGCTTGGTCGTGATGAACAGTTCCTCGCGCGGCACACCCGACGCGGCGACGGCACGGCCGACCGCGGCCTCGTTGCCGTACGCGGCGGCGGTGTCGATCAGCCGGTAACCCGTCTCCAGCGCAGCCAGCACAGACCGCTCGGTCTCGGCGTCCGACAACTCACCCACACCGAGGCCGATCACCGGCATGGTGTTGTCGTCGTTGAGTGTGACGGTGGGGATCGATGCCGCCGACGTCATGTCACCTTCTTCTCTGAAGTGGGTTGCTGGCGACGACTATATTGCCGTCGGCTGTGTCTCCCTAATACCGGCCTGGCAACGCCGATGGCGTGCGCCACGCCGTAGGCTGGCGCGGAATTCGCGGTGACGACCACGAACAGGAGCTGCCATGACCGATATCGCCACCTCACCCCCGCCGGCGGCCGTATCCGCGCGCCGCACGGTGGGCACGGCCGAGAAGGTCGCGAACAGGGCCGCCGGACTCACTCTGCGCGGCTTGCCCCACATCCCTGAGGCCGTCAAGCGACTGATGCTCGGCGGACGGTCGATCACCGTGGACGGCAACACACTCGACACCACCCTGCATCTGATGCTGGCCGGTCAGCGTGCGCTCGGACTGGACGGACTGGTCGGCGACGACGACGTGGTCACGGCGCGGGCGCAGCTGGAACTCCTGTCGGCCAGCTTCAAACAACACATCCCGGTCGCGTCGGTGACGGATTTCACCGTCGCCGGCCCGGCAGGGCCGATCAAGGTACGCCATTACCGCACCGACCACGCCGATGCCCCGCTTCTGGTCTTCTTCCATGGCGGCGGTCATGCGATGGGCAGCATCGAGACCCATGACGACCTGTGCCGTGAGATCTGCCGCGGCGCCCGCCTGCACGTCCTGTCGGTGGACTACCGTCTCGCGCCCGAGCACAAGGCGCCCGCCGGCTGCGACGACGCGTACGCGGCCTACCTGTGGGCCGTCGACAACGCCGCCACGCTCGGCGCCGACCCGGCCCGCGTCGCGGTCGGCGGCGACAGCGCGGGCGGCAACCTGTCCGCGCTCGTGACGCAGCGGGCCAGGGACGACAGAGCGCCGCTGCCCGCGTTGCAGGTGCTGATCTACCCGGGCACGAACGCGGCCGCGCAGACCCGCTCCATGACGCTGTTCGCCAACGGATTCTTCCTGACCAGGCATGACATCGAGTGGTTCAAGACGACACACCTCGACGGCACCGGGATGAAGACCGACGATCCGCGGGTGTCGCCGATGCACGCCGACAATCTGTCCGGTTTGTCGCCCGCGCTGATCCTCACCGCGGGCTTCGATCCGTTGCGTGACGAGGGCCGGCAGTACGCGGAGGCGCTGCGTGCCGCGGGCACACCCGTCGACTACCGCGAATACGGCACCGTGGTGCACGGCTTCGCCAACTTTTTCGCACTCGGCGGTGACAGCGCCACGGCCACAGCCGACTTCATCTCCGCCATCCGAGCGCATCTGACCCGCGTCGGCTAAGCGGGCCCCGTGCCCCCGGTACTCTGTGTTCCGTGGCCACCAAACCCAAGAAGAACGCGCGCTACGACTTGAAGGCAGCCGACCGTAAGCGCAACCTGCTCGTCCAGATCGGTCTGACCGCCGTCGTCGTCGTCTTCGCGGTCAGCTTGGTGCTCTACATCGTGCTGTCCGCCGACGACAAGCCCACTGCCGGCGAGTCGCGCGCGATCCGGGTGGAGTCGGCCAGCCTGATCAAGAAGGAAGGTACCGACGAGCCCAAGGCCGTGGTGAGCATGTACGAGGACTTCCTGTGCCCCCACTGCGGCGCGTTCGAGCAGCAGTTCGGCCCCACGATCAACAAGCTCGTCGATGCCGGCGCGATCGCCGCGGACTACTACATGGTGGGCATCCTGGACCGGCCACAGAACCAGAACTACCCGGCGCGCGCCGGCGGCGCCGCGTACTGCGTCGCCGACGAATCGGTGGAGGCATTCCGCCGGTTCCATGCCGCGCTCTACGCCCAGCAGCCCGGCGAGACCGGCTCCAGCTACCCCGACAACGCCCGCCTCGTCGAGGTGGCCCGCCAGTCCGGCGCAGCGGGCGGAGTGCCCGACTGCATCAACAACGGCACCTACGTCGACCTGGTGAGCGGACTGGCCGGGGCGACGGGCATCAAGTCCACTCCGACGGTGCGCATCAACGGCGAGGACTACCAATACAGCACGCCGGACGCCCTGGTCGCCAAGATCAAGGAGATCGTCGGTGACGTGCCGGGTCTCGAAGCCGCCCCTCCGGCTCCTGAACCGCAGCCGGTTCCCGCGTCATGACGGTGACCGCGACCAGTTCGCCTGAGCACACCGATCCGGCGGCGGAGGAGTCGGCGAGGGTCGCGGTCCCCCGCAGCAGCGCCGTATGGGTGCTGATCGCCGGCGTCGTCGGCCTCGCCGCGGCGCTGACGCTGACGATCGAGAAGATCGAGCTGCTCATCAACCCGGACTACATCCCGTCGTGCAGCATCAACCCGGTGCTGTCCTGCGGTTCGGTGATGATCACGCCGCAGGCATCGCTGTTCGGCTTCCCCAATCCCTTGATCGGCATCGTGTCGTTCACCGTCGTCGTGGTTTCGGGAATCCTGGCGCTGGCCAAGGTGAATCTGCCCCGCTGGTACTGGGCCGGTCTGGCCGCAGGCACGCTGCTGGGCACCGTGTTCGTGCACTGGCTGATCTTCCAGAGCCTCTACCGCATCGGCGCGTTGTGCCCGTATTGCATGGTCGTGTGGGCAGTGACGATTCCGCTGCTGGTGGTCGTCGCCTCCATCGCCGTGCAACCCCAGCGCAGCGGCAATGCCCTGCTGCGGACACTGCACACCTGGCGCTGGTCGCTGGTCACCTTGTGGTTCACCGGCGTGCTGCTGCTGATCCTCGAACGCTTCTGGAACTACTGGTCGACGCTCATCTGATCGACCCGCAGGAACGGATCTGATCACAGCGCTCAGTCCGGCTCTGTGAGATTGACCAGCAAGGTTAAGGTGAACCGTGGCTGGTCGGATAACGAAGGTTCTTGTCGCCAACCGTGGTGAGATCGCGATTCGTGCGTTTCGCGCCGCCTACGAGATGGGCATCGCGACAGTGGCGGTCTACCCGCACGAGGACCGCAACTCACTGCACCGTCTGAAGGCTGACGAGTCCTATCAGATCGGTGACGTCGGACATCCGGTACGGGCGTACTTGTCTGTCGACGAGATCATGCGCGTCGCCACTGAAGCCGGTTGCGACGCGGTGTATCCGGGATACGGGTTCCTCTCCGAGAACCCGGAACTGGCCGCCGCGTGTGCGGCGGCGGGCATCACCTTCGTCGGGCCGAGCTCGCAGGTGCTGGAATTGACGGGCAACAAGGCGCGCGCGATCGCCGCGGCCCGTTCCGCAGGCCTGCCGGTGCTGGCGTCGTCGGAGCCGTCGGCGTCTGTCGACGAGCTGGTTGCCGCGGCAGAGTCGATGGAATTCCCGGTGTTCGTCAAGGCCGTCTCCGGCGGCGGCGGACGCGGCATGCGCCGCGTGAGCGAGCGGGGTGCCCTGGCCGAGGCGATCGAAGCGGCCAGCCGCGAAGCGGAGTCGGCGTTCGGCGACGCCACGGTGTATCTGGAGCAGGCGGTGTTGAACCCGCGCCACATCGAGGTCCAGATCCTCGCGGATGCCGACGGCAACGTCATGCACCTGTTCGAGCGTGACTGCAGCGTGCAGCGCAGGCACCAGAAGGTCATCGAGCTCGCCCCGGCACCGAACCTCTCCGAGGAGCTACGGCAGAAGATCTGTGCCGACGCAGTCGCTTTCGCGCGCGAGATCGACTACACGTGCGCGGGCACCGTCGAATTCCTGCTCGACGAACGCGGCCATCACGTGTTCATCGAGTGCAATCCGCGCATCCAGGTGGAGCACACCGTCACCGAAGAGATCACCGACGTCGACCTGGTGGCCAGCCAGCTGCGTATCGCGTCGGGGGAGAACCTGGCCGATCTGGGCCTCAACCAGGACGATCTCGTGATCCGTGGGGCGGCGATGCAATGCCGGATCACCACCGAGGACCCGGCCAACGGATTCCGGCCCGATACGGGCCGGATCACGGCCTACCGCTCGCCGGGCGGCGCGGGGATCCGGCTGGACGGCGGCGCTGTGCTCGGTGCCGAGATCGGCGCGCACTTCGACTCGATGCTCGTCAAACTGACCTGCCGCGGAAGGGATTTCGCAACGGCAGTGGCGCGCGCCCACCGTGCCCTCGCCGAGTTCCGGGTGCGCGGCGTCTCCACGAACATCCCGTTCCTGCAGGCCGTCATCGACGACCCGGACTTTCGCGCCGGCCGCATCAACACGTCGTTCATCGACGAACGGCCGCAGCTACTGACGTCGCACACGCCGGCCGATCGTGGCACCAAGATTCTCAACTACCTGGCCGACGTCACGGTGAACCAGCAGCACGGCCCCCGCACGTCGACGGTGTACCCGCAGGACAAGCTGCCCGACATCGACCTCGACTCCATGCCACCCCGCGGCAGCAAGCATCTGCTCTCCGAGGTGGGACCGGAGGCCTTCGCGCGATGGATGCGCGAGTCGAAATCCGTCGGCATCACCGACACCACGTTCCGCGATGCACACCAGTCACTGCTCGCCACCCGAATCCGCACCTCGGGTCTGCTGATGGTCGCGCCGTACATCGCCCGTATGACCCCGCAGCTGCTCTCGATCGAATGCTGGGGCGGCGCAACCTATGACGTCGCGCTGCGCTTCCTCAAGGAGGATCCGTGGGACCGCCTCGCCGCACTGCGCGAGGCCGTGCCCAACATCTGTCTGCAGATGCTGCTGCGCGGTCGTAACACCGTCGGCTACACGCCGTACCCGGAATCGGTGACCCACGCTTTCGTCCAGGAGGCCACGGCGACCGGAATCGACATCTACCGCATCTTCGACGCCCTCAACAACGTCGACTCGATGCGCCCGGCGATCGACGCCGTGCGCGAAACCGGAACGGCCGTCGCCGAAGTCGCGATGTCCTACACCGGCGATCTGTCCGATCCGGGGGAGAACCTCTACACGCTGGACTACTACCTCAAGCTGGCCGAGCAGATCGTCGACGCGGGCGCGCACGTGCTCGGCATCAAGGACATGGCCGGTCTGTTGCGCCCGCAGGCCGCCGACATGCTCCTGCGCGCGCTGCGCAGCCGCTTCGACCTGCCTGTGCACGTGCACACCCACGACACCCCGGGCGGGCAGTTGGCCACCTACCTGGCGGCCTGGCAGGCCGGCGCGAGTGCCGTCGACGGCGCGTCGTCGCCGCTGGCAGGGACGACGAGCCAGCCTGCACTGAGTTCGATCGTCGCGGCCACCGCGCACACCGAATACGACACCGGGCTGTCGTTGGCGGCGGTGTGCGACCTCGAGCCGTACTGGGAAGCGCTGCGAAAGGTGTACGCCCCCTTCGATGTTGCCCTGGCGGGCCCGACCACGCCCACGGGACGGGTGTATCACCACGAAATTCCCGGGGGGCAATTGTCCAACCTGCGGCAGCAGGCCATCGCGCTCGGGCTCGGCGACCGCTTCGAGGAGATCGAGACCAGCTACGCCGCGGCCGACCGGATCCTCGGCCGCCTGGTCAAGGTCACCCCGTCCTCGAAAGTCGTCGGCGACCTGGCGCTGGCGCTGGTCGGCGCGGGAGTGTCCGCCGACGAATTCGCCTCCGAGCCGCAGCGTTACGACATCCCGGATTCGGTGATCGGGTTTTTGCGCGGTGAACTGGGTGACCCGCCTGGTGGCTGGCCGGAACCGCTGCGGACCAAGGCGCTTGCCGGACGCGCGCCCGCCAAACCGCAGGAGGATCTTTCCGCGGAGGACACGGCGGCACTCGCCAAGGCGGGCCCGGAGCGCCAGGCGACGCTGAACAGGTTGTTGTTCCCCGGTCCGACAAAGGAATTCGAGGCGCATCGCGAGCTCTACGGCGACACATCGACGCTGTCGGCCAACCAGTTCTTCTACGGCCTGCGCCACGGCGACGAGCATCGCGTTCAGCTCGAGCGGGGTGTGGAACTGCTGATCGGTCTCGAGGCGATCTCGGACCCCGACGAGCGCGGTATGCGCACAGTGATGTGCATCCTCAACGGACAACTCAGGCCGGTCGTGGTGCGTGACCGCAGTGTGGCCAGCGACGTGCCCGCCGCCGAAAAGGCCGACAGGACCAACCCCGACCACGTCGCGGCCCCGTTCGCGGGAGTCGTCACGGTCAGCGTGGCCGAGGGCGACGCCGTCGAAGCGGGGCAGACCATCGCGACCATCGAGGCGATGAAGATGGAGGCCGCGATCACCGCGCCCAAGGGGGGCACCGTCGGCCGCGTCGCCGTCGCGGCGACCGCGCAGGTCGAAGGCGGAGATCTTCTGGTGGTCATCGGTTCGGCGAGCAGCGGCGAAGCGACCGGGGACGAATCCTGACCCGGATCGTCGCCGGCTCTTTCGGGGGCCGCCGGATCGCGGTGCCGCAGCAGAAGTCGGGCCGGGGCACCCGGCCGACGACGGACCGGGTGCGCGAAGCTCTGTTCAATCTGCTGTCGGCGCGGATGGACTTTAGCGGCATCAGCGTGCTCGATCTCTACGCGGGCTCTGGCGCGCTCGGTTTGGAGGCGCTGTCCCGAGGAGCCGCGACGGCGCTGTTCGTGGAATCCGATCCGCGCGCAGCAGCGGTGATCGAGCAGAACATCGCGGCCCTCGGTGCGACCGGTGCGGTGGTGCGGCGGGGAAACGTGGCGGCCGTCCTGGCCGCGGGCGCGGCGAGGGCCGTCGATCTCGTACTCGCCGACCCGCCTTACGACGTCGGCGCTACCCATGTCGCCGAGGTCGTGATGACGCTCGGATCTGCCGGGTGGGCGGGGCGGGGGACCGTCGCCGTCGTCGAACGTCCGGCATCCGGTGCCGCGATCGACTGGCCCGACGGATGGTCGGTGTGGAAGTCACGCAAATACGGCGACACCCGCATCGAGCTGGCCTCCGTCAGCGACTGATCGAGAGCAGGAGACGCACCAGCTCGGACTGCCGATGCGTACCTGTCTTGGCGAAGACGTGCTGCACATGGGTTTTGACGGTCGCCGGCGAAACAGACAGTTCCTCGGCTATCGCGCGGATTCCCTCTCCGCGTAGCACGTGGGTCGCGACGAGCGCTTCGCTGTGCGTGAGCTCGTAGAGCCGGCGCAGCATGGCGATCGGCGGTTCAGGAATCAGCTCTGGATCGATGACGACCGCCACGGCGCACCCAGTCATGCCGTCGTCATCTGACGGCAGGACGTGCACCACGTAGGGACGCAATCCCGAAGGCCGAGGACACAGCAGCGAATCGCCGCGGCGAACCCTGTCACCGGTGTGCCCCAGAGCCCCGGCGACCCCTCGCGCGAGCCTCCGTGCGGCGACGGGGTCTGAGGCCGAGAGTGCACCCGAGTGCAGCGCGATCCCATCGGCGTCGCGGACCATCCGCTCGGCGGCGTGGTTGATCTGCTGCACAACACTATTCATTCCGATGACAACAACCCCGTGGCGCACGGTGTCAATCACCGAAACCAAGGCTTCGCGGCCGACGGCATGGTTGCGCAGGGAGCGTTCGGTTCGCAGCGCCTGCTGCAGGTGAGGGATGAAGCTGTCGAGCAACGCGGTGCGCTCAGGTGTGTCGAAATCGTCGCGGGTGCGGTCTCCGGCGACAAGGAAGCTCGTGGTGTGACCGGCTCCCGAGAGCCGAACGAAGAGGCCGTCATTGAGGTGGTTGGGCCGCATCCAATCGGCGTCGAACTCCGATCGCGGCTGCAGTTCGATCAATTCGCGGCCGCCTCGGACCAACCCGACAGGGCTGTGCTCGACCGCTGACAAGACGTAGTCGATCGTCCGGTAGTAGCCCACGTAGGTTGCGGCGGCATCGTCGGAGAGGTTGGCACTCTTCACGACTCGGTCGACGCCGTCGTTTTCGATCATCGCGGCCGTGAGACCTCCGAATACGGCGCGTATCTCGGCCATGGCCGAAGCCCACCTGTCCGGTGCGGCCGCCGCGCCGTAGACGCCGGACACCATGCGCGAGAAATCCTCGATCGCCACCATCACAGATACCCCCCGGACTGCTGGTAGTGAAGTGACTGTAATCCGTATTCGCTGCTTTCGTGCGGAACACCGATCTCATCCGTTCGGTTGACGACGTGCCCGCCGATACGTTGTTGGCTGTCCGCTATGCCGATTTCGACGACGGTCCAAGAGCCGGCGATCCACTCGCTGCCGCCGGTACCCCGCAATCCGCTGCCGCGGCGGCGACAGATAGAAGCGGTGCGCAACTTTCACACAGGGCCCGAGGTGCTTCGCGATGCCGGAGGCCCGGTGACCCGGCTGGAGCTCGCCCCGCGGTGGTTGATGCCTCCGGTGGTGGTCGCGACCTCGCCACGTGGCATCCGTGACATCCTGGGCCGTCCCGGCACAGTGGTCGACAAGACGGTCTTGCACGCCGAGATGCGACACCTGTTGGGCAACAACCTCTTCGACCTGGAGCACGACGATTGGCTGCCACGGCGACGTGCCGTGCAATCGGTGTTCACCAAGAAGCGGGTGGCGGAGTTCGGCAGCCACATGGCTCAGGCGGCCGAGACGATCTCCGGCGGGTGGTCCGACCGCGCCGAGATCGATCTCGACGGGCAGTGTCGTCGGCTCACGCTGCGGGCGCTCGGGCGGTCGGTGCTGGGCGTCGGTCTCGACGAGAAGGCTGATTCGATCGCGGCTCCGATCGAGATTGCGCTGTCGTATCTGGCGAACCGGACTGCGTCGCCCATCAGACCGCCGCGCTGGCTGCCGACACCTGCACGGCGCCGGGCACGGGCGGCCGGCGCCGTCCTGCGTGAACTTGCCGCCAGCATTGTGCAGGCGTGCCGGGAGGATCCGTCGCACGACGCGGCGCTGGTGCGCGCGATGATGGACGCCGTCGATCCGAACACCGGTGCGCCGTTGTCCGACCACGAGATCGCCGATGATCTGGTGGCCTTCATGATTGCCGGACACGACACCACTGCAACGACACTCGCCTACGCCCTCTGGCAGTTGGGCAGGCATCCGGAGTTGCAGGACAAGGTTATGGCCGAGGCTGTCGCGGTGGGGGACTGCGGCAGCCTCGGCCCAGCCGACGTCGCGCAGCTCGGATACACGGTCGCCGTGCTGCGCGAAGCGCTGCGGCTCTGTCCGCCGGCCCCGGCCACCAGCCGGGTAGCGCTGCACGACATGGCGATTGACGGCCATCGAGTCGACGCGGGCACCATGCTGCTCGTCGGCATCTATGCGGTGCAGCGTGATCCGGCGCTGTGGGACGACCCGCTGACGTTCGATCCCGATCGGTTCGCCGACGGCGCGGCCACGCGGCACAACCGCTGGCAGTACCTGCCCTTCGGGGCGGGGCAGCGGTCGTGCATCGGAGACCATTTCGCCATGCTCGAAGCGACACTGGCGTTGGCCACCATCGTGCGTGATATCGAGATAACCTCTCTGGCAACGCGATTCCCGGTAGAGGTGCCGTTCACGATGGTCGCGGCAGGGCCCGTCGGCGCGCGGGTGCGTCGCCGCCGAAACGCCTAGCGCGCTCGCTCGCCTGCTACGGTCACACCTCATGAGCGGTGCGGTGTGTCCAGGATCTTTCGATCCGGTGACCTTGGGTCACGTCGACATCTTCGAGCGGGCGGCTGCCCAATTCGACGAACTCGTCGTGGCCGTCATGGTCAACCCGAACAAGAAGGGCATGTTCACCCTCGACGAGCGGATCGGGTTGATCGAGGAGTCCACCACACACCTGCCGAATGTGCGTGTCGAATCGGGGCAGGGCCTCATCGTCGACTTCGTCCGGCAGCGGGGGCTCACCGCGATCGTCAAGGGGCTCCGCACCGGCGCGGACTTCGAGTACGAGCTGCAGATGGCGCAGATGAACAAGCACGTGGCCGGCGTGGACACCTTCTTCGTCGCCACCACGCCCCGGTATTCGTTCGTGTCGTCGTCCTTGGCCAAGGAGGTCGCAACCCTCGGCGGCGACGTGTCGGCGTTACTGCCCGCGCCGGTCAATGCGCGCCTGACGGAGAAGCTGGCCGAACGGGGCTGAGCCCGCATCGAGGGTGCCGGCCGGATCCGGCTTTCGCACTATTCGTACGCGACACACCGGCTGCGAAATCGAGTCACAGGCGTAACACCAGGCACACTGGTCACTGTCAACTAGGCCTGGAGGGTGTCGCCGTGTACCGAGTTTTTGAAGCTCTCGATGAATTGGGTGCGATCGTCGAAGAAGCCCGCGGTGTGCCGATGACGGCCGGCTGCGTGGTGCCCCGCGGTGATGTCCTCGAATTGATCGACGACATCAAGGACGCGATCCCGGGAGAGCTCGACGACGCCCAGGACGTCCTCGACGCGCGTGACTCCGTGCTGCGCGAGGCGAAGGAGCACGCCGAGTCGATGGTGTCGACGGCCAACGCCGAGGCCGATTCGATGGTCAACCATGCCAGGGCGGAAGCCGACCGACTGCTCGCCGATGCCAAGTCGCAGGCCGACCGGATGGTCGCCGAGGCACGCCAGCACAGCGAGCGCATGGTCACCGAGGCGCGCGACGAGGCTGCCCGGCTCAACGCAACGGCCAAGCGGGAGTACGAGGCCAGCACGGGGCGCGCGAAGTCCGAGGCCGACCGGCTCATCGAGAGCGGCAATCTGGCTTACGAGAAGGCGGTCCAGGAAGGCATCAAGGAGCAGCAGCGCCTGGTGTCGCAGACCGAGGTCGTCGCGACCGCCACTGCCGAGGCCACCCGGATGATCGACTCTGCCCACGCCGAAGCCGACCGGCTCCGCGGGGAATGCGACATCTACGTCGACAGCAAGCTGGCGGAGTTCGAGGACTTCCTCAACGGCACGATCCGGTCGGTCGGCCGCGGCCGTCATCAGCTGCGCACGTCGGCGGGCATGCACGATTACGCGGCCCGGTAACCCCCTGCGACCTCAAGACAGGCACGGCCGAAGATCTGTAGCTGAGGTGACCGTACGATACGGGCATGGCGACGCACGTTAACGCGGCGGCGCACCGAAATTCACGGTCGCCCCTGGTGATCGACA
Organism: Mycobacterium bulgaricum; assembly: GCF_041287165.2. Classification (NCBI taxonomy): domain Bacteria; kingdom Bacillati; phylum Actinomycetota; class Actinomycetes; order Mycobacteriales; family Mycobacteriaceae; genus Mycobacterium; species Mycobacterium bulgaricum. The sequence continues at coordinate 346,539 of NZ_JBGGKV020000004.1, forward strand.
TCTCCCGGCTCGGTCGGCGTCCGGGTTCGATGATCACCGTCGAATCCACCGTTCCCAGTCCCGCGCGCATCGGGGTCGAGTTGATCGCGATCGACGAAGGCGCTCCGATGGAGCTCAACCTGCGCCTGGAGTCCGTGTCGGAGGGGGTGTTGGTGACCGGCACCGTGTCAGCCCCCACCTCCGGTGAATGCGCACGCTGCCTGCGGCCCATAACCGGTGAGGTGGAGATCGACCTCACCGAACTGTTCGCCTATCCGGACAGCACCACCGATGAGACGACCGAAGCCGACGAGGTCCCCCGCGTGGGTCGCGACGGCGGTGCCGAGACCGTCGATCTCGAGCAGCCGATCATCGACGCCGTCGGGCTCGCGCTGCCGTTCTCGCCGCTGTGTGGTCCGGATTGTGCGGGGCTGTGCGCCGACTGCGGGGTGCCGCTGGCCGATGCCGAGCCCGGCCACCACCACGAGAAGATCGATCCGCGGTGGGCCAAGCTGGCCGAGCTTCGCGAGCAGAGTGCCACCGAGGACGACTCGTGACGGTCGACCGCGCGCTTCTGCTCGAAGCGCTCGGGGTCGAGCTGCCCGAGGAGTTGTTGACCACTGCGCTGACCCACCGCAGCTACTCCTACGAGAACGGCGGCGTGCCCACCAACGAGCGCCTGGAATTCCTCGGCGATTCGGTGCTGGGGCTCACGATCACCGAAGAGCTCTACCACCGGCACCCCGACCGTTCCGAAGGTGATCTGGCCAAGCTGCGTGCCAGCATCGTCAACACGCAGGCACTGGCCGACGTCGGCCGCCACCTGACGACCCACGGCCTCGGCGCCTACCTGCTCCTCGGCAGGGGTGAGGAGAACTCCGGCGGCGCCGGCAAGTCGAGCATCCTGGCCGACGGTGTCGAATCACTGTTGGGCGCAATCTATCTGGAGCATGGGGTGGAGGTCGCCAGGGAGGTCATCCTGCGGTTGTTCGCCGCCCTGTTGGACACCGCGCCGACGCTCGGCGCAGGATTGGACTGGAAGAGCAGCCTGCAGGAGTTGACGGCGTCGCGGGGGTTGGGGGCGCCGGCGTATCTGGTGACGTCGACGGGGCCCGACCACGACAAGGAGTTCACCGCCGTCGTGCTGATCGGGGAGACGGAGTACGGCCGCGGCGTTGGCAGGACCAAGAAAGAGGCCGAGCTCAAAGCCGCGGCGGCGGCGTGGAACGCGCTGATGTCGCAACAGGATGCCTGAACTCCCCGAGGTCGAGGTCGTGCGTCGGGGCTTGGCCGAGCACGTCACCGACAAGACGATCACCGCTGTGCGCGTACATCATCCGCGTGCGGTGCGACGTCACGAGGCCGGGCCCGCAGACCTGACCGCACGACTGCTGGACTCGACGATCACCGGAACGGGCAGGCGCGGGAAGTACCTGTGGCTGACGCTCTCGGACCAGAACGCGTTGGTGGTCCACCTCGGGATGAGTGGCCAGATGCTGCTCGGTGAGGTGCCCAACGAGAACCATCTGCGCATCGCCGCCCTGCTCGACGACGGCACCACGCTGAGCTTCGTCGACCAGCGCACGTTCGGCGGATGGATGCTCGCCGACCTCGTCGACGTCGACGGCACCGATGTCCCGGCCCCCGTCGCGCACATTGCCCGCGACCCGCTGGATCCGCTCTTCGACCGGGGTGCAGTGGTGAACGTGTTGCGGCGCAAGCACTCTGAGATCAAGCGTCAGCTCCTCGACCAGACTGTCGTCTCGGGGATCGGCAACATCTACGCCGACGAGTCGTTGTGGCGCGCGAAGATCAACGGCGCGCGGCTGGCGTCGGGAATCTCGAAGGCCAAGCTCGCCCAGCTGCTCGATGCGGCCGCCGAGGTGATGACCGACGCGCTGGGGCAGGGAGGCACGTCCTTCGACTCGCTGTACGTCAACGTCAACGGCGAGTCCGGCTACTTCGACCGCTCGCTGGACGCCTACGGCCGCGAGGGCGAACCGTGCCGGCGCTGCGGCGCGATCATGCGTCGCGACAAGTTCATGAACCGCTCGTCGTTCTACTGCCCGCGCTGCCAGCCCCGCCCGCGCGTCTGACTTTCGCCGAACTGAGATTCCGGGCTGCGAAATGCGCCGATTTCACGACCGGGAATCTCAGTTCGGCGGACGTTGTAGAAATAGGGCGTGACCGAACTGTGGGTGGAGCGCACCGGGGTGCGCCGTTATACGGGCCGCAGCACGCGCGGTGCCGAGGTGCTGGTGGGTTCCGAGGATGTCGAGGGCGTGTTCACGCCCGGCGAGCTGATGAAGATCGCGCTGGCCGCCTGCAGCGGGATGTCCAGCGATCAGCCGCTGCGTCGCCGGCTCGGCGACGACTACCAGGCGACGATCCGGGTGTCCGGGGCCGCCGATCGAGAGCAGGAGCGCTACCCGCTGCTCGACGAAGTACTCGAAGTCGATCTGTCGGGACTCGGCGACGAGGACAAGGCGCGACTGCTCACCGTCGTCGAGCGCGCGATCGACACGGTGTGCACGGTGGGACGGACGTTAAAGTCTGGTACCGATGTGACTTTTGAGGTTTCTGAGGTGAAAAATGCTGGGGGAAAATGACGTTCGGCTCACCGCATGGGTGCACGGACAGGTGCAGGGGGTGGGTTTCCGCTGGTGGACGCGCTCGCGCGCGCTCGAACTGGGGCTGACCGGGTACGCGGCCAACAAGTCCGACGGGCGCGTCCAGGTGGTCGCCCAGGGGCGTCGGGATGCCTGCGAAAGCCTGCTTGACCTGTGGAAGGTGGGAGTACGCCCGGCCGGGTCGACAAGGTGATCTCCGACTGGTCAGAACCTGCCGACGCGATCGCGGGCTTCACCGAGAGGTGACGTTTTCGGCGGTAGGGTAACGCGTCATGCATCTGAAGAGTCTGACGCTGAAGGGCTTCAAGTCCTTCGCTTCGCCGACGACTCTGCGTTTCGAGCCGGGCATCACCTGCGTGGTCGGCCCCAACGGGTCCGGCAAGTCGAACGTGGTCGACGCCCTCACCTGGGTGATGGGCGAGCAAGGCGCCAAGACGCTGCGCGGCGGAAAGATGGAAGACGTCATCTTCGCCGGGACGTCCTCGCGGGCGCCACTCGGCCGCGCCGAGGTGACGCTGACGATCGACAACTCCGACAACGCACTGCCGATCGAGTACTCCGAGGTGTCGATCACCCGGCGGATGTTCCGCGACGGTGCCGGCGAGTACGAGATCAACGGCAGCCGTTGCCGTTTGGCGGACGTGCAGGAGTTGCTCAGCGACTCCGGCATCGGCCGCGAGATGCACGTCATCGTGGGTCAGGGCAAGCTCTCGGAGATCCTCGAATCGCGGCCGGAAGACCGTCGCGCGTTCATCGAGGAGGCGGCGGGCGTCCTCAAACATCGCAAGCGCAAAGAGAAGGCCGTCCGCAAGCTCGACTCGATGTCGGCCAACCTGGCGCGGCTCACCGATCTGACCACCGAGCTGCGTCGCCAGCTCAAACCCCTGGGACGGCAGGCCGAGATGGCCCGCCGCGCCCAGACGATCCAGGCCGACCTCCGCGATTCGCGGTTGCGGCTGGCCGCCGACGACCTCGTCGCGCGCAAGACCGAGTTCGACGACACCAACCAGGCCGAGACGACGCTGCGCCGCGAGCACGAAGAGCTCAGCGAGCAGCTGGAATCCAGGACAGTGGAACTCGACGCTCACGAGAGCGCCGTCGAAGACCTCAGTGAGCGGGCTGATTCCGCTCAACAGCGCTGGTTCCGGCTTTCCGCGCTGGCCGAGCGGGTGAGTGCGACGGTGCGCATCGCCAGTGAGCGCGCCCAGCACCTCGACGGCGAACCCGACTTCTCCGCCGGGCCCGACCCCGACGATTTGGAAGCCCAGGCAGACGCCGTCGCCGAGCAGGAACGCCAGCTGCTCGACGAGCTGGCCGAATCGCAGGCCAGGCTCGAATCGGCGCGCGCCGAACTGTCCGAACGCGAGCAGGCCGCCGCCGAAGCCGAGCGCGCGCATATGGCCGCCGCCCGCGCCGAAGCCGACCGCCGCGAAGGACTGGCGCGGCTGTCCGGTCAGGTCGACACGATGCGCACCCGGGTCGAGTCGGTCGACGAGACCGTCGCGCGGTTGACCGCGAACATCGATGAGGCCGCGGCCCGCGCCCAGCAGACCCAGGCCGAGTTCGAGACGGTGCAGGGCCGCGTCGGGGAGCTCGACGCAGGCGAGGTCGGTCTCGACGAGCACCACGATCGCACCGTCAGTGCGCTGCGGCTTGCCGATGAGCGCGTTGCCGAGCTCCAGTCGGCCGAAAGGGCCGCCGAACGGCAGGTCGCGTCTCTCCAGGCGCGTATCGACGCCCTGTCGGTGGGCCTCGACCGCAAGGACGGCGCCGCCTGGCTGCAGGAAAATCACGGCGGTGCAGGACTTTTCGGGTCGATCGCCGATCTGGTCAAGGTGCGCTCGGGGCACGAGGCGGCGATCGCGGCAGTGCTCGGCGCCGCAGCGGACGCCCTCGCGGCCGAGAACTTCGGCGCCGCGCAGGCGGCGGTCGCCGCGCTCAAGGAATCCGACGGTGGCCGTGCCGCGATCGTGCTGGGCGACTGGCCGTCTCAGGCGCCGGTGTCGGCTCAGCTGCCCGCCGGGGCGCTGTGGGCCGTGGATCTGGTGGAACCGGCACCGCGTGTGCAGGGCGCCGTCGCTGCGATGCTGGCCGGTGTGGCCGTAGTACACGACCTCGCCTCGGCACTGGAACTCGTTGCCGCACAACCACAGTTGCGTGCCGTCTCCGCCGATGGGGACCTGGTGGGGGCGGGCTGGGTCAACGGCGGCTCCGACCGGAAGCCCAGCACACTGGAGATCACCTCCGAAGTCGACAAGGCGCGCACCGAACTCGCCGACGCCGAGCGGCAGACCGGCGAGCTGTCGGCAGCACTGGCCGGCGCGCTGGCCGAACAGTCGGCACGTCAGGACGCCGCAGAGCAGGCCCTGGCCGCCCTCAACGAGTCCGACGCGGCGATCTCGTCCATCTACGAGCAGCTCGGCCGGCTCGGGCAGGATGCGCGCGCCGCCGACGACGAATGGCAGCGGCTGATCAAACAGCGTGACGAGCTCGAGGCGAGCCGCAACCGCACGGTGGAGGAGCTCGCCGAACTCGAAACGCGGCTGCACAACGCCCAGCAGGAGCCGATGTTCGACGTCGAGGTCGTCGACCGCACCGAGTCGACCGCTGCTGCCGAGGCAGCCCGGTCGGCCGAGGTCGAGGCGCGCCTGACAGTCCGCACCGCAGAGGAGCGCGCCAATGCCGTTCGCGGGCGGGCGGATTCGCTACGCCGGGCCGCGGTGGCCGAACGCGAGGCACGGGCGCGGGCCCAGCGTGCCCGCGAGGCACGCGTGCGCGCGGCCGAGGTGGCGGCCGCGGTCGCGGAATCGGGCAGGATCGTCGCGCAACGTTTGGGCGAGGCGGTGGCCGTGGCGTCGCGCATTCGCGACGAGGTCGCCGCCGAGCGCCAGGTTCGCGCCGCCGCATTGACGAAGGCGCGCGAATCGGTTGCCGAGCTCACCTCGCGGATCACCGCCCTCACCGACGCTCTGCACCGCGACGAGGTGGCCAAAGCCCAAGCGGCGCTTCGCATCGAGCAACTCGAGCAGCAGGTGCTCGAACAGTTCGGCATGGCGGTGGCCGACCTGATCGCCGAGTACGGGCCCGACGTCGCGTTGCCACCGTCCGAGCTGGAGATCGCCGAATACGAGCAGGCGAAGGAACGCGGCGAACAGGTCACCGCGCCGGCCCCGATGCCCTACGACCGGGCCACACAGGAGCGGCGGGCCAAACGCGCCGAGAAGGAGCTCAGGGAACTGGGCCGCGTGAATCCCCTTGCGCTGGAGGAGTTCGCGGCACTGGAGGAGCGCTACAACTTCCTCTCTACCCAGCTCGAAGACGTCAAGGCCGCCAGAAAGGATCTGCTCGACGTCATCGCCGACGTGGACACGCGGATCCTGCAGGTATTCACCGAGGCCTACATGGACGTGGAACGCGAGTTCACCCAGGTGTTCTCGACGCTGTTCCCCGGCGGTGAGGGCAGGCTGCTGCTGACCAATCCGGGCGACATGCTCACCACCGGCATCGAGGTCGAAGCCCGTCCGCCGGGCAAGAAGATCAAGCGCCTGTCGCTGCTGTCCGGTGGCGAGAAGTCACTGACGGCGGTGGCGATGCTGGTCGCGATATTCCGTGCGCGGCCGTCACCGTTTTACGTGATGGACGAGGTCGAGGCCGCCCTCGACGACGTGAACCTGCGCCGGCTCATCAGTCTGTTCGAGCAGTTGCGCGAGCGGTCGCAGCTGATCGTCATCACACACCAGAAGCCGACGATGGAGGTCGCCGACGCCCTCTACGGCGTGACGATGCGCGGCGACGGCATCACGACGGTCATCTCGCAGCGGATGCGCGGCCAGGAGCTGGTCGCCAGCCCGACCTGACGGTCGCCCCGTTCAGACCTCCGTCACACCGCGCTTCCGCAGCTCGGCGAGGTTGGCGGCGCCACACCCGTGCAGGCAGACCAACAGCTCCTCGATGAACCCTTGAAGCCAATCCGCAACGGCCGCAGCAGATTCGACCGCTGGAGCCAGCAGCGGGCGGGCGATCGCCACCACTTCGGCGCCCATGGCGATCGCCTTGGCGGCGTCCATGCCGGTGCGGATGCCGCCGGAGGCGACGAGCGGCATGCGCGGAAGCTGCGCTCTGACCTCGGTGAGGGCCTGAGCGGTCGGGATGCCCCATTCGGCGAGCGCGGGGTAGCGCACTTCGCCGTAGCGGACGAACTGCTCGATGCGTGCCCACGACGTCCCGCCCGCGCCGGCGACGTCGATGGCGGCGACCGGGCAGTCGGCGAGTTCGGCGACCGCCGCCGCCCCGATTCCGTGCCCCACCTCTTTTAGCATGACGGGGTAGCCGAGCGAGCCGGCGATCTCGCGCAGACGCACCATCGAACCCGAGAAGTCGGTGTCGCCGTTGTGCTGCATCGCCTCCTGCAACGGGTTGGTGTGCACGGCAAGGCCGTTCGCGCCGACCCGATCCAGCATCCCCGCAAGTACCGGCGCCGGCGACGCCTGTAGTTGGGCCATGCCGATGTTGCCGATCAGCAGCACGTCAGGAGCCGCCCCGCGGACGTCGAAGCTCGCCGCGGCGACGGCGTCGTCGATCATCACGCGCTGCGAGCCCAGCATCATGCCGACGCCGAGTTGCTGAGCTGCCGCGGCCAGGTTGCGGTTGATGATGCCCGACAGTTCGGCGCCGCCGGTCATCGCGCCGATGAGCACCGGCGCCCGCAGGCGCGAGCCGAGGAACTCCGTGCTGAGGTCGACGCCGTCGAGGTTGGTCTGGGTCAGCGCGTTGTACGGCAGCCGATAGCGCTCGAAGCCGGTGGTCAGCGTCTGGTAGTCGACCGGTTCGGTCAGGCAGACGTCGATGTGGCGGCGCTTGCGGTGCCGCAGCGCGGACCCGGGGTCAGGCGTCACGGGTTATGCCCCCTGAGACAATGGCACGGTGAGTGAGGGTCTCTGGATCGCGATCGCGGTCATCGCCGTTCTGCTCGTCGTCGCGCTCGTCGTGGGCCTGGTGCGGTACCGCCGCCGCAGGATCAGCCTGTCGGAACCGGACACTGCTACTCCCGTCGATCGCTCGGGCGGCTACACCGCCTCGTCAAGCATCACGTTTACCCAGTCGGCACCCCCCAAAGCCCCGGCGACCCCGCCCAGGGCGCCCGAGCGCCCGCAGCGGCTGGACACCAGCGGCTTACCTGCCGTCGGCGATGATGCCACCATCCCGCGCGACGCGCCCAAACGGCCCATCGCAGACGTCAGACTGCCCGAACCGCCGGTTGTCGAGCGCGAGCCCCGCGACATCCCGGCGGCGCCCGAGCCGCCGCCGGCCGAGGATCTCGTCGTACCGCCCGCGGAGGCCCCTGAGCCGGCCCGTGAGGTCGCAGAACCCGTCACCGAGGTGCAGGCCCCCGCCGCGCCGGAGATCGACACGATCGCGCCTCCGGAAGGCCGCCTCGACCGCCTGCGCGGGCGGCTGTCCAAGTCCCAGAACACCCTGGGCCGCAGCATGCTGGGCCTGCTCGGCGGCGGCGATCTCGACGAGGACTCCTGGGAAGAGGTCGAAGACACGCTGCTCATCGCCGATCTCGGGCCGGTGGTGACCGAGTCCGTCATCACCTCCCTGCGGGCCAAGATGGCGAGCAGCCGGGTACGCACGGAGGCCGATGCGCGCGCCGTGCTGCGGGAGGTGCTGATCGCCGAACTCCAGCCCGACCTGGAGCGTTCGATCCGGGCACTGCCGCACGCCGACAAGCCTTCGGTCCTGCTCGTCGTCGGAGTCAACGGCACCGGCAAGACGACCACGGTGGGCAAGCTCGCCCGCGTTCTGGTTGCCGACGGGCGCCGTGTCGTGCTCGGCGCGGCCGACACCTTCCGCGCCGCGGCGGCCGACCAGTTGCAGTCCTGGGCTTCGCGCGTGGGTGCGCAGGTGGTGCGGGGCCCCGAGGGCGCCGATCCCGCCTCGGTGGCGTTCGACGCCGTGGACACGGGAATCGCCACGGGGGCCGATGTGGTCGTGGTCGACACCGCGGGCCGGCTGCACACCAAGACCGGCCTGATGGACGAACTGGGCAAGGTCAAACGCGTGGTCGCCAAGCGCGCCGAGGTCGACGAGGTGCTCCTGGTGCTGGACGCAACGATCGGCCAGAACAGCCTGCCGCAGGCGCGCGTCTTCGCCGAAGTCGTCGACATCACCGGCGTGGTGCTCACCAAACTCGACGGGACGGCCAAGGGCGGCATCGTGTTCCGCGTGCAACAGGAACTCGGCGTCCCGGTCAAGCTCGTCGGGCTGGGGGAGGGCCCCGACGATCTGGCGCCGTTCGAGCCGGCCGCGTTCGTCGACGCGCTGCTCGGTTAGTCGCCGAATTCCGGTGTGCCGGTGTGAAATTTTCGCTGTTCATGCCGATGAAACACGAGCGTAACGGCATAGGCGTGTCCGTTCACCTGGGTGAAACACAACAGAATCACAGGTGAAACGCTTGCAAAAGAGTCTCTTCGGGAGGCCGATCACGGTCGGCCGCCATCCCAAGGAGGTTCACACAAAGTGGCATTCGGCTTACACGATGCGGTCCTGGCCATACCGGACGAGAATTTTCTGCCGTTCGCGGAGGGCGGCCTCAGCGCCGGCGACACGGCCTGGGTGCTGACATCGGCCGCACTCGTGCTGTTCATGACACCGGGGCTCGCGTTCTTCTACGGCGGCCTGTCCCGCCAGAAGTCCGTCCTAAACATGATGATGATGTCGTTCGGCTCGATCGGTGTCGTCAGCGTCATCTACGTGCTCTGGGGCTACTCGATGTCCTTCGCATCGGCGCACACCGGCGAGAGCGACTTCTTCGGGGTCTTCGACAACCCGTTCTCCCTGTTCGGCCTCAGCCAACTGACCGAAGTCCGTGAGATCGACGGCGTCGAGACCTTCGTCTCCGGCGGGTTCGGAACGGTGCCTGCCATCGTCTGGGTGGCGTTCCAGCTGACATTCGCCGTGATCACCGTGGCGCTGATCAGCGGCGCGGTCGCCGAGCGGATGAAGTTCGGCACCTGGCTGGTCTTCGGCGGGCTCTGGGTCACGCTGGTGTACTTCCCGCTGTCGCACATGGTTTGGGGTGGCGGTCTGCTCTCGGGCTCCGAAGACGGCATCGCCGCAAAGCTTTTCGGTGTCGACGAGGAAGGCGTGGCCAACGTGTCGCCGATCGACTTCGCCGGTGGCACCGTGGTCCACATCAACGCGGGCATGGCCGCGCTCGTCTTGGCGATCCTGCTCGGCAAGCGCGCCGGCTTCGGCAAGACCCCGTACCGTCCGCACAACATCCCATTCGTGATGCTCGGCGCCGCCATCCTGTGGTTCGGATGGTTCGGGTTCAACGTGGGATCCGAAGGTGCCGCCGACATGATTGCCGGCTCGGTGTGGGTCAACACCACCGCCGCCACCGCGGCCGCGATGCTGGGCTGGCTCCTCGTGGAAAGGATCCGCGACGGTCACGCCACCAGCGTCGGCGCCGCGTCGGGCATCGTCGCGGGCCTGGTCGCCATCACCCCCGCCTGCGGCTCGCTGAGCGCCATCGGGTCGCTGATCCTCGGTGCCATCGCCGGTGTCCTGTCGGCGCTCGCCATCGCGCTGAAGTACAAGTTCGGCTATGACGATTCGCTCGATGTCGTCGGCGTGCACCTCGTCGCAGGCCTGTGGGGCACCATCGGCATCGGCTTCCTGGCCCTCGAAACCGGCCTGTTCTACGGCGGCGGAATCCAGCAGCTCGTCGTGCAGGTCGTGATCGCGCTCGTCGCCGTCATCTTCACGGCCGTCTTGACCGCGATCATCGCGTTCATCGTCAAGCCACTGGGCTGGCGGGTGTCCAAGGAGGACGAGGACACTGGTATTGATGAGACCGAACACGCCGAAACGGCTTACGAGCTCGCCTGACCGGCGACAATTTGATCGGAAGGGATCATCTACACATGAAGCTGATAACAGCGATCGTCAAGCCGTTCACGCTGGAAGATGTCAAGACAGGCCTTGAGCAGACGGGCATTCTCGGAATGACCGTGAGCGAGGTGCAGGGCTACGGGCGGCAGAAGGGCCACACCGAGGTCTACCGCGGCGCGGAGTACTCGGTCGACTTCGTCCCCAAGGTCCGCGTGGAAGTCGTCGTGGACGATGCAGCCGTCGACAAGGTGGTGGACGTCATCGTGCAGGCGGCGCGCACCGGCAAGATCGGTGACGGCAAGGTCTGGGTCAGCCCGGTCGAGACCGTCGTCCGGGTTCGCACCGGCGAGCGCGGGGCTGACGCCCTTTGACCCGCATCGTGGAATGAGAGGTCGTCTCCCGGCAGTTGCGCCGTGTGAGTGCTGGATCGTCAAGTGCCGGGAGGACAACTCATGAAGGATTCGAATTCGCGGTCCGCCGCCGGCGCTTCCCGATGGGAGCGTCCGGCGGCGGTATCGTCCCGTCCGGCAACCGATCTCAAGGCCGCGGCGGAGCAGCTGCTGTCGGGTAGCGCACGTCAACTCGACTCGGCAGCGCTGCGTGAGGCTCTGCTCGATCTGCACGACTTCTGGCTCAACACCAAGGCAACCGAGATCGGGATCACCCCGACGAGTGGGTTCGCGATCGTCGCCACAGGCAGCCTCGGCCGCGGCGAGCTGTTGCCGTACTCCGACCTGGACCTGATGCTGCTGCACGACAACATGCCGGCCGAGATCGTCGCAGAGGTTGCCGAGCTGCTCTGGTACCCGTTGTGGGACGCCAACATTCGCATCGATCACAGCGTACGCACCGTGCCGGAGGCACTACGCGTCGGCGGAGAGGACATCTCCGCAGGGCTGGCGATGCTCGAGGCGCGGCACATCGCCGGAGACGGAGACCTCTCCGCACTGCTCATCGGCGGGGCGCGACGCCAGTGGCGCACCGGCATCGCGTCACGGTTCGACGAACTGGTCGAGCACACCAGGGCGCGGTGGCAGCGCAGCGGCCAAATCGCCCACCGCGCCGAGCCGGATCTCAAGTGCGGCCGAGGCGGTCTGCGTGACGTCCAACTCCTCAACGCCCTCGCCATCGCGCAACTCGCGGACGTCTACCCGAGCCGGTCGCTCGCTTCACCGACCGAAACGCTTGGTGAAGCTCATCTTTCACTGCTCAATGTTCGGACCGAACTGCACCGCGTCGCGGGTCGCGACCGCGAGCTGCTCCTCGCACAGCACGCCGACGAGATCGGCGCCTCGCTGCGCATCGGGGACCGCTTCGACCTTGCGCGCACGCTGTCCGATGCGGCGCGCACGGTCAGCTTCTACGTCGACGCCGGAATCCGGACGGCGGCAAATGCTTTGCCGCGTCGCGGGCTCTCCGCGCTGCGGCGTCCGGTGCGCCGCCCGCTCGACGAAGGCGTCATCGAGTTCGCCGGTGAGGTGATCCTCGCCCGGGACGCCCGCCCGGAACGCGACCCCGGGCTGATCCTGAGGGTCGCCGCCGCCTCTGCCACCACCGCGCTGCCCATCGCGTCGTCGACGCTGAGCCGACTTGTCGAGGCGGCCCCCGAACTGCGCACCCCGTGGCCGCGGCAGGCACTCAAGGATCTCCTGGTGATGCTCGCCGCTGGCCCGTCCGCGGTCGGCACCATCGAAGCACTCGACCGCACCGGATTGTGGGGCAGGCTCTTCCCCGAGTGGGGTGCGGTCCGCGACCTGCCGCCGCGGGATGTGGTGCACATCTGGACGGTCGACCGCCACCTCGTCGAAACAGTGTCAAGGGCAAGTGCTTTCACCACGAGGGTGTCGCGACCCGACCTGCTGCTACTGGGCGCGCTGGTGCACGACATCGGCAAGGGCCGCGGTGGCGACCACAGCGTCATCGGTTCGGAGCTCGCGCAGCAGATCGGCGGCCGGCTCGGCCTGTGGCCGTCCGACATCAGGATCCTGTCCCAGGTCGTTCGTCACCATCTGTTGTTGCCGCACACCGCGACCCGGCGCGATCTCCAGGATCCGGCCACCATCGCCGCGGTGGTCGATGCGCTCGACGGCGATCTGGTCGTCCTCGAACTGCTCCACGTGCTCGCCGAGGCGGATTCGCTGGCCACCGGTCCGGGTGTGTGGGGTGACTGGAAGGCCTCGCTGATCGGCGACCTGGTCCGCCGCTGCCGGCTCGTGATGGCGGGCGAGCCGCTACCACATCCCGATCCCGTCGAGCCCCGGTTCCTTTCGCTCGCACGCGGCGGGGTGCACGTCGAGCTGACCCCTGCCGACACCGCGCACATCTTCAACGTGACCATGATCGCGCCCGACAGCCGCGGGCTGCTCTCGAAAGCCGCCGGGGTGCTGGCGCTGAACTCACTGCGCGTGCACTCTGCGTCGGTCAACGGACATGAGGGCTCCGCCATCAACACCTTCGTGGTGTCCCCGCACTTCGGATCGCCGCCCGCGGCCGAACTGCTGCGCCAACAGCTGATTTTGGCCATCGACGGCGATCTCGACGTCGTGGCTGCACTGGAGAAGAAGGAGGCGGAGAGCGCGACCACGGGCCGCGCCGGCGAAGTCCGCGCCGCTGTCCCGATCAACGCTCCCGCCGCACCGCCGCGGGTGCTGTGGCACGACGGCGCCGCCGCCGGACGAGCCGTCGCCGAGATCCGTGCCACCGACCGCGCGGGGCTGCTCGCCGTGCTCACCGGCGTCTTCGAACGCGCGGGAGCCGACATCGAGTGGGCGAAGGTGACGACGTTGGGGTCCTCGGTGGTGGACGCCTTCGGAATCGTGCTGCCCGACGCCACCACCGAGGTACGGCAGAACCTGGAGCGTGAACTGTTCGCGGTGCTGCCCGCTCCGCCGCCGCGGCCGAAGCCGGTCGAGGAGGCCAGCTGATCAGATCGGGCAGGCCTGCGGCGGCTGGTCGGTACGTTCCGGGCGGTCGGCGATGGCGCGGTCGGGCAGCCAGATCACGAACGTGCTTCCGGCCCCGAAAGTGCTGAACAACGCCATCTTTCCCTCATGGCTCTCCACGATCTGCCTGGCGATCGCCAGCCCTAGGCCCGACCCGCGGCCTCCTCTTCTCTCGCTGGCCGTGCCGCCCTGGCGGAACCTGTCGAACACCCGCTGCTGATCGCCCTCGGCGATACCGGGTCCCTCGTCGCGCACCGCGATCCACGCCCAGCCGGCGCTGCTCCCGCTACCGATGGTCAATTCGGAATCGCTGGGCGCCAGGCGGATTGCGTTCGACAGCAGATTGGCCAGCGCACGGGCGAGGGATTCCGGGTCGGCGTAGACGACCGGCCCGGGGGAGAGCCTGGTGGTGACCCGCAGCGGCCGTTCGGCCGCGAGGAGACGGTGCTCGTCGACGACTTCGCCGACGAAGGTGCTCAGGTCGACCTTCTGGTCGGCGAAGGATCCCGACCGGCGGCGGGCGGTGGCCAGCAGATCCTCGAGAAGCCGCGACATCCGAGTGGTGGCTCGCGAGATGACGGCCAGCGCGTGCGCGCGTTCCTCCGCTGTGGCCCGCTCATCGGCGAGGACCGCTTCGACGTTGGCCTGCACCACCGCGACCGGGTTACGCAGTTCGTGCGAAACATCTTCCACCAGAGCGCGTTCGGTGCGGAAAGCGTCGTCGAGCCTGTCGAGCATGCTGTCGATGGTGTCGGCCAGCGTGCGCAGTTCGTCTTTCGGGCCGGTGGCGTTGATGCGCTGCGAGAGATCGCTGGCCGAAAGACGATTGGCCGTGGCGGTGATCTCGCCGACCGGACGCAGAAGGCGCCCCGCGACAAACCAGCCGACGACGAGGCTGACGAGGAAGATGACCCCGAGAGCCAGCATGGAGTAGTTGCGCAAGCTCTCCAGCGTCGAGTAATTGACTGCGCGCTGGACACTTTCGAGGTCCGCCGCCTGGAAGCTCTCACCGACGCGGTAGACCATGGTGCCGTCGGACTTGCGGTCGAACTTCTTGACGGTCACCGGGTCCAGCGGCGCGGCGTCGATCGTGGCGGTCAGCGCCAGGTACACCCCGGCGAGGATGGCCGCGGAGATGGCCGACAACCACAGCGAGGTGGTCAGTGCCAGCCGCACGCGGATGGTGCGCATCAGGACGTTTTCGTCGAGGGCTGCTCCGCGGGAGTGCGGAGCCGGTATCCGCGGCCGACGAGTGTGTGCAATACCTGCTGTTCGCCGCCGACGGTGAGCTTGCGGCGCAGCGTCCCCACCGTCACCCGCACGGTCTGGGTGAACGGGTCGGCGTTCTCGTCCCAGACGTGTTCGAGGATCTGTTCGGCGGACACGACATGGTCAGGCCGTGTCATCAGATAGCGCAGTACCGAGAACTCCTTGAGTGTCAGATCGACCTCCCGCCCGCCGCGGCGCACGATCTGGCGCGCGGTGTCGACGGAGATGTCGCCGAGCCGCAACACCGACGAGTCGCCGGAGACCTCGCGGCGAAGGACCGCGCGCAGCCTGGCCGTGAGCTCCGCCAGCGCGAACGGCTTGACGATATAGTCGTCCGCCCCTGCGTCGAGGCCGCGGACCCGGTCGGGCAGGGTGCCCCGCGCCGTCAGCATGACAATGCGGATCTCGCGTCCCACCGGCGAGGCGAGGTCGCCGGTCCGCAACCGGCGGGCCAATTCGAGCCCGTCGCCGTCGGGAAGGTTGACGTCGACGAGCGCCACGTCGTAGGCGTTCACGGTGAGCCGCTCGACAGCCTCGGCTTCGGTCATGGCGGCGTCGACGGCGTAGCCCTCGCGCTGTAGGCCGATGCGGAGGGCGCTGACCAGCCCTTCTTCGTCCTCGACGATCAGAATCCGCATGTACGCCGAGGGTAGCGCCGCGACCGCGGACCGACCACTGTGCTTTCGGTCCGCTTTCGCCGCAGTTTCCTGGGGTTTTCGCACCGCGATGGTCGACTGGGGGCCATGAGCAACAACGAGGGCGAACACAGCGCGGGGGCGCTCATCGAACGCGCCCTGTTCGAAATGAAACATGTTGTCGTCGGCCAGGACTCGATGTTGGAGCGGTTGTTGGTAGGGCTTCTCGCTGGCGGCCATGTGCTGCTCGAAGGTGTCCCGGGGTTGGCCAAGACCCTGGCGGTACGCACGGCGGCGACCGTGGTCGGCGGGACGTTTCACCGGTTGCAGTTCACACCGGATCTGATGCCTGCCGACATCCTCGGCACCCGGGTGTGGAGGCCGTCCACGGAGACCTTCGACATCGAGTTGGGGCCGATCTTCGCCAACCTGGTGCTCGCCGACGAGATCAACCGTGCGCCCGCAAAGGTGCAGTCGGCGCTTCTGGAGGCGATGGCCGAGCGCCAGGTCAGCATCGGCGGGCGCACGTTCGCGCTGCCGGAGCCCTTCCTCGTGCTGGCCACCCAGAACCCGATCGAGACCGACGGCGTCTACCACCTGCCGGAAGCCCAACGCGACCGCTTCCTGCTCAAGATCGACCTGACCCACCCCAACGAACTCGAAGAGTTGGCGATCCTAGCCAGGATGGGAGCACAACCACCCACGGCCCGAGCGTTGATGACCCCCGCCGACGTGCTGCGCCTGCAACGCATCACCGAGCAGGTGTTCGTGCACCACGCGGTCGCGCATTACATCGTGCGGCTGGTGATGGCGACCCGCGAGCCCGCCGAGTACGGCGCCGCCGCGATCGGAGGTGTACTCGACTACGGTGTCGGGCCCCGCGGATCGTTGGGGCTGCTGTCTGCGAGCCGGGCGCTGGCGATGCTCAGGGGGCGCGATTACGTGCTGCCCGCCGACGTCGCCGACATCGCCCCCGACGTGCTCGCCCACCGGCTGGTGCTGACGTTCGACGCCGTCGCCGACGGTGTGGACCCGCGATCGGTCGTCGCGCGCGTCCTGCAATGCGTTGCTCCGCCTCAGATCGCGCCCAACAGCCACGACCTCGCCGAGGTGGCGTCGTGAGCGGGTACCCGTGGCGGGCGCTCGACCTGCGGGTGCGCCGACGGGTGGACAGCCTGATGGCGGGGGACCACGAGGGGCTGCGGCTCGGTGTCGGCACAGAGCGCGAGGAGCTCGCCCGATATCAGCCGGGAGACGATGTGCGCCGCATCGACTGGAACATCACTGCGCGCGCCGGCGAGCCGCACGTCTGGCGGCCCCGCGCGGACAACCGGCTCGACACCCAGGTGCTGGTCGACATGACGCCGAGCATGGCGTTCGGCACCGTCGCCGACGAGAAGGCAGAGCTGGCTGCACGGATCGTCGCGGCGCTCGGCTTGCTCACCGATGCCCCGGGAAACACGTTGGGGATGGCCACCTTCGGACCCGACGGAGTCCGCTGGTATCGCCCCGAGCGCGCGCGGCTCGCTGCGTCGAGAGCAGCGCGGACGCTTACCTTCGGCGGCGCCCGCAGCGGCGCCGGTTCGCCCACGCTCGCGGGCGCATTGGCGGCGTTCGGTACGCGCCGGGGTGGCCCGGGTCTGCGGGTCGTCGTATCGGACTTCCTGGAGCCAAACGGTGCCAACGAGGCTCCCTTCGACTGGCAGGTGCCGCTGCGCAGACTGGCCGCACGCCACGATGTCGTCGCCGTCGAGATCCTCGACCCCCGCGAACTCGACCTCCCCAACGTCGGCGCCGTGACGCTCGTCGATCCCGAGTCGGGACGTCAGCGTCAGGTGTGGACGTCCGACGCAGGGCTGCGCAGACGCTATCGGGAGGCGGCCGCCGCTCACCGGAGTGCGGTGGCCGCGGCGATCGCCGCCTCGGGCGCCGACCACCTGCGGGCCTCCACTGCCGGCGACTGGGTGCGCGACCTCGCGAAGTTCCTGCGCGAACGGCAGCGCACGATGCGCACCACCCGGGGAAGGGGCCGGCGGTGACGTTCCTGTTCCCGCTCGGGCTGCTGATGCTCCTGCCGGTCGGCCTCCTCGCGGCGACCTACGTCGTCGCCGTCCGTCGACGCCAGCGCTACGCGGTCCGCTATGCGGCACTTCCGCTGCTGGACAAGGTGATTCCGGAACGTCCGAAGTGGCGGCGCCATCTACCCGCGGTGTTCCTGCTCGCGGCGTTCACGCTGTGTGCGCTCGCTGTCGCGCGGCCCGAGATGCCGGTGCGGGTGCCCTACGAACGCGCCACCATCATGGTGGCGATCGACACGTCGGAGTCGATGCGCGCCGAGGACGTGAGCCCCGACCGGCTGACGGCAGCGGTGGCCGCCGCTGGTGACTTCATCGATCAGCTACCGCCGACGTTCAACGTGGGGGTGGTGACGTTCGCCGGGACGACGGCGGTCGTGCATGCGCCCGACACCGACCGTGAGTCGGCCAAGGACAGCCTGCAGATGCTGACGACGCAGTCGCGGACGGCGATCGGCGAAGGCGTGTTCACCTCGCTCGATCAGATCCTGGCGATCACCCAGGAACCCGAGGAGGGTCAGGAC
Source organism: Mycobacterium bulgaricum (assembly GCF_041287165.2). Taxonomy (NCBI): domain Bacteria; kingdom Bacillati; phylum Actinomycetota; class Actinomycetes; order Mycobacteriales; family Mycobacteriaceae; genus Mycobacterium; species Mycobacterium bulgaricum. Next base: position 364,492 of record NZ_JBGGKV020000004.1, read on the forward strand.
CGGGTGCCGGCCCACGTGGTGTTGCTCTCCGACGGCACCAACACCAGCGGTCGCGACACCGATGACGCCGCGCTCGCGGCGGTCGCAGCGGGAGTGCCGGTCTCGACCATCGCCTACGGAACACCCGATGGCGTCTTCGACAGCGGCGGCTACGAGGTGCCGGTGCCGGTGGACTCAGAGACGTTGGCAGCGCTGGCAGAAGCGACCGGCGGTGTCGCCTACTCCGCGGAGAGCAGTGATGAGTTGGACGCGGTCTACCGGGACATCAGCACCTCCATCGGCTGGCGCACCGAGTGGCGCGAGGTCACCCCGCTGGTGGCGGGTATCGCTCTGGTCTGCGGCATCGTCGCCGCCGGCCTGTCCATGCGCTGGTTTGCCCGCCTCGTCTGACAGGAGCACCCATGACCTTCGAACAGCGCTTCGACCTCGGCGGCAGGCCCTCAGGTCCGACGTTCCTGCCGCCGGCGACGACGGCCGCCGCATCACCGCGGCCCGAGCCGGCCGCCGCTGTCCCGACGCGGGTTCACGTCGGGACGGCGCCCCAGGCCGCGCCGCCGGTACCTGACCCCCTCGCGGTACCGGCGGCGCCCCGGCGTTCCGGGGTGTCGGCGCTGCTCGTCGGTGCCTGCCTGCTTGTCGGTGCGGCCGCGGGTGGAGGCGCGGGCTTCCTGGCGGCCGACACCGACCGGGGACCCGTCTTCCGACAGAGCTTGCCGTCGGCGGCCGCGCCGGCGGCGCAAGGCGGCAGCACCCAGAGCGCGTCTCAGGCGCTTCTGCCCAGCGTCGTCCAGATCAGCGCGGGCAACAGCATCGGATCCGGCTTCGCCATCGACGCACAGGGCCGGATCATGACGAACAGTCATGTGATCGACGGCTATTCGCGGGTTCTGGTCAGGATGGCCGACGGTCGGCGCAGCGCCGCGCGCGTCGTGGGAACCGATCCCGCCACGGACGTCGCGGTGCTCGAGATCAGCGGTACGCCGCCGCCGGCCGCGGCGCTGGGGGTCAGCGACGGCCTGGCCATCGGGCAGCCCGTCATCGCAGTCGGCGCGCCGCTGGGGCTCAACAGCACGGTCACGGCCGGCATCATCAGCGCCGTCGACCGGACCGCCCGCCTGGGCCCCAGCCCTGGCCAGCAGCTGTTGCAGACCGACGCGTCCATCAACCCGGGGAATTCGGGAGGGCCGTTGGCCAACCTCGACGGCCAGGTGATCGGCATGAACACTGCGATCGCCACCGTCGGCGGCCCGGAGGCCGGCAACATCGGCATCGGGTTCGCCGTGCCGATCGACCGTGCCGTGGAAGTCGCCGGCCAGATCATCCAGAACGGCTGAGTGCGCAGTAGCGCCCAGGTCAGGGCTTCCCGGCACCCGCGATAGGCTTGGCCTCGTGTTTGAATCCCTGTCCGACCGGTTGACCGGCGCCCTTTCGGGCTTGCGGGGCAAAGGCCGGCTGACCGATGCCGACATCGACGCCACCGCGCGCGAGATCCGACTTGCACTGCTGGAGGCCGATGTCTCGCTGCCTGTCGTGCGCGAATTCATCGGGCGCATCAAGGACCGCGCCAAGGGCGCCGAGGTGTCCGCGGCGCTCAACCCCGCGCAGCGGGTCGTCAAGATCGTCAACGAGGAGCTCATCGGGATCCTCGGCGGCGAGACGCGCCAGCTGTCGTTCGCCAGGAACCCACCGACGGTCATCATGCTGGCGGGTCTGCAGGGCTCGGGCAAGACCACCCTGGCGGGCAAGCTGGCGAAATGGCTCAAGGGGCAGGGGCATACGCCGCTCCTGGTGGCCTGTGACCTGCAGCGCCCCGGCGCGGTCAATCAGCTGCGGATCGTCGGCGAGCGCGCAGGAGTGCACGTCTTCGCCCCGCATGCGGGCACGGTCGAAGGCTCCGACGACACGGCCCCCGGCGATCCCGTGGCCGTGGCCGCCGGCGGCCTTGCCGAGGCCAGGTTTAAGCACTACGACGTCGTCATCGTCGACACCGCCGGCCGGCTCGGTATCGACCAGGAGCTGATGGCTCAGGCGGCGGCGATCCGCGACGCCGTCAATCCCGACGAAGTGCTGTTCGTCCTCGACGCGATGATCGGCCAGGACGCCGTGACCACCGCCGACGCCTTCCGCGAAGGCGTCGGATTCACCGGCGTCGTGCTCACCAAACTCGACGGCGACGCCCGCGGTGGTGCCGCGCTGTCGGTCCGGGAGGTCACCGGCCAGCCCATCATGTTCGCGTCGGCGGGGGAGAAGCTCGAAGACTTCGACGTCTTCCATCCCGACCGGATGGCCAGCCGGATCCTGGGCATGGGTGACGTGCTGACCCTCATCGAGCAGGCTGAGCAGGTCTTCGATGCCGAGCAGGCCGAGGCCACCGCCGCCAAGATCGGCAGCGGCGAGCTCACCCTTGAGGACTTTCTCGAGCAGATGCTGGCGATCCGCAAGATGGGCCCGATCGGCAATCTGCTCGGGATGCTGCCGGGGGCGGGGCAGATGAAGGATGCGCTGGCTGCTGTCGACGACAGCCAGCTCGACCGGGTGCAGGCGATCATCCGAGGGATGACTCCGCAGGAGCGGGCGGACCCCAAGATCATCAACGCCTCCCGGCGGCTGCGCATAGCCAACGGCTCCGGAGTCACCGTCGCCGAGGTCAATCAGCTCGTCGACCGGTTCTTCGAAGCCCGCAAGATGATGTCGCAGATGGCCGGACAGATGGGAATGCCGTTCGGGCGCAAGAACTCTCGCAAGGCTGCGAAGGGTAAGAACAAGCAGGCAGGCAAGAAGAAGGGCGGCAGGGGGCCGACGCCCCCCAAGAACCGCAACCCGCTCGGCGCCGGAATGCCGGGCATGGCGGGGATGCCCCCCGGATTCCCCGACCTGTCGAACATGCCGAAGGGGCTCGACGAGCTGCCGCCGGGTCTTGCCGACATCGACTTGTCGAAGCTGAAGTTCCCGAAGAACTAGCGATGAGCACGCCTCTGCGCGTCCGGGGCCGTGGTTTGCCCGACGGCGAGCCCGTCGAATGGTGGATCGTCCAGGGGCGCCTGTCCGCTGAACCCGTGGCCGGCGCCGAGACGGTGTTCGATGGCGGCTGGGTGCTTCCCGGTCTCGTCGACGCCCACTGTCATGTCGGGTTGGGGCCCGGCGGAGAGATCGAACTCGACGAAGCCGTCGCGCAGGCCGAGACCGAACGCGGCGTCGGCGCGCTGCTGCTACGCGATGCCGGATCACCCACCGACACACGCAGTTTCGACGATCGACCGGACCTGCCGCGGCTGATTCGGGCGGGACGCCATCTGGCCCGCCCGAAGCGGTATCAGCGCGGCTTCGCCTCAGAACTCGACGAGCAGTGGCAGCTGCCCGACGCGGCGGCGCAGCAGGCCCGGTGGGGCGACGGCTGGGTGAAGCTGGTCGGGGACTGGATCGACCGCGAGACCGGGGACTTGGCGCCACTGTGGTCCGACGATGTCCTCCACGCTGCGATCGACGCCGCACACGCCAACGGCGCCCGCGTCACCGCCCACGTGTTCGGCGAGGATGCGTTGGCCGGTCTGATCAAGGCGGGCATCGACTGCATCGAGCACGGCACCGGCCTCACCGAGGACACCATCGACCTGATGGTCGAGTACGGCACCGCCCTGGTTCCGACGTTGATCAACATCGAGAACTTTCCGGACATCGCCGCAGCGGCGCACAAGTATCCGGACTACCAGAAGCACATGCGGTCGTTGTACCAAACCTGCTCGGCCAGAATCGGTGCCGCCCGTGAAGCCGGGGTGCCGATCTACGCGGGCTCGGATGCGGGCAGCGCGGTCGCGCACGGCCGAATCGCCGAGGAGGTCGACGCGCTCAAGGGGATCGGGATGTCACCCACCGAGGCGCTCGGCGCCGCGTGCTGGGACGCCCGTGAATGGCTGCGGCGGCCTTCCCTCGAACACGGCGCATCGGCCGACCTGGTGTGCTTCGCCGAGGATCCGCGCACGGGGGCCGGCGTGCTGGGGAACCCGGCCACGGTGATCCTGCGCGGAGTCGTCTATTGACATGGCGCGCTTCGTCGATCTGAGCCACCGCATCCGGGCCGGTCTCATCACTTACCCGGGCCTGCCCGCACCTGTCATCACTGCTCACCTGACCCGCCATGACTCCCGTGAGAAGTACGCTCCCGGAACCGAATTCGCGATGGACATCATCACGATGATCGGCAACACCGGCACCTATCTGGATTCGCCGTTCCACCGGTACGCCGACGGGGCCGACCTCGCGGGCCTGGACCTCGCGACCCTGGTGGGACTGCCCGCTGAGGTGTTCCACCTCGAAGGAGTGCGCGCCATCACCGTCGCTCATCTCTCGGGTCGTGAGGTGCGCGGCTGTGCTGTCCTGCTGCACACCGGATGGGACAGGCACTTCGGCTCCGAGGCATACGGTTCGGGTGCGCCGTTCGTGACCGCCGAAGCGGCGCAGTATCTCGCCGACGCGGGCGCCGTCCTCGTCGGGATCGACTCGGTCAACATCGACGACACCGAGTCGGGTGGCCGGCGCCCGGTGCATACGCTCCTGCTCGGCGCCGGGGTGCACATCGTGGAGCACCTCACGAACTTGGGCGCCTTGCCCGAGACGGGCGCGCGGTTCACCGCGGCTCCGCCCGCCATCGAAGGTTTCGGGACGTTCCCGGTGCGCGCGTTCGCCGAAGTGGAGGATTGAGCCGATTACGTGACGCCGCGGCGATTTTCGGGACCGAATTGCGCCACTACGTCACGCAAATCCCTACGGCTGGCTGAATCCGTAGTCCAGCAGGTCGATCGCCTGCCCGTACAGGTCGCCGCTGCCGTACATCTGCACCACGACCAGCCGCCGGTTCCCGCGTTGTGCCGCACCGACGTAGGTCTTGCGGGCGAGGTTGGTGAAACCGGTCTTGCCGCCGAGATCACCCGGATAGCGGCTCAACAGCTCGTTCTGGTTGTGGAGCGTCTTGCCCGGGAACGGAGCCGACGGCGACCGCATGATCTGGGCGATCAGGGGATATTTCAGCGCCGCGCGCATGATGACCGCCAGATCGTGTGGCGTCGTGACCGATTCCCACCCCGGACCGTCCAACCCGGACGTCGACGACGCCTTGGTGCTGCGGGCGCCGACAAGGGCGGCCTTGCGGTTCATCGCGGCGACGGCGACCTGTTGCCCGCCGAGCATGTCGCCCAGCATCGTCGCGGCGTCGTTGCCCGAGACCATCAGGATCGCCGCCACCAGTTGAGCCGTGGTGTAGGCCTGCCCGGGTTTGAGTCCGACACAGGAACATTCGATTTTGGTGTGAGACTCGTTGGCCCGCGCGAAGTTGTCGGGGCGGAGATGATCGAGCACGGTCATCGCGAGCAGCACCTTGATCGTGCTCGCGGGAGCGTAGGTGCCGTACGGGTCCTTGCTGGCGAGCACGCGGCCGGTGTCCAGGTCGGCGACCAGCCAAGCTTTGGCGGGGCCGTCCGGAAGGGGTTGTGCCGCAGCCGGTTCGACAGCCGGTTGAGCCAGGGCCGTAGGTGCGATGGACACCGACATGGCAGGTAGCAGCGCGCCGAGGGCGAGCGCCAGCCCCGCGAGTTGTCTTCGCACGATTGGCGACGCTAATCGCGTCAGGACTCGACTTGCGCGCGATCAGGTATCCATCCGGTCTCGGCCGGTTTAGAGCCTGCTGATACCGGGGTTCGGGCCGAGCGCGAAGCCCCAGTCCAGCAGCGCCGAGGCTTGATCCCAGTACGTCGGTCCGCCCTCCTTGACCAGCCCGTACATCAGCGCGACCACCAGATGTCTGCCGTTGCGCGAGGCCCCCGCGACGAACGTCTTGCGGGCGAGGTCGGTGTAGCCGGTTTTGCCGCCGAACGCGCCGGGGTAGCGATGCAGCAGCTCATCCTGGTTCACCAGCACGACGTCGCCGGTCTTGGTGGGGAACACGGCGCTGGGTTGGGCGGTGATCTGCGCGAACACCGGGTAGGCCATCGCGGCGCGGAAGATGACGGCCAGGTCGTGGGGGGTGGACCAGATGTCGATGCCGGGGCCGTCGATACCGGAAGGCGATCCGGCGTTGGTGCCGTAGGCGCCGACCATCGCGGCTTTGGCGTTCATCTTCGTGACCGCCGCCTCGCGACCGCCCAGCATCGTCGCCAACGTGTTGGCGGCGTCGTTGCCCGACACCAGCAGCAGTCCTTCGAGGAGTTGGCGGGTCGTGTAGGTGATGCCAGGGGCCACCCCCGCACAGTTGCACTCCACCAACGTGTCGGCCTCGTTGGCGACGATCGTCGCGTCCAGCGGCAGTTCGTCGAGGACCACCATCGCCAGCAGGATCTTGATGGTGCTGGCCGGAGCGAAGCGGTTGTTCTCGTCACGCCCGGCCAGCACTGCTCCGGTGTCCATGTCGGCGAGAACCCAGGCCTGCGCCGGGCCGTCGGGGACAGGAACCGAGCCCGCGGGCTGAACGATTCCCGATGCAGGTAAGGCCGACGCCGACGGGGGAGAGATGGACGGCCCCGCAGCGACCAGGCACAGCGTGGCCGCGAGGCCCGCGAGAAGCCTTGTCATGGCGGCTGAGTCTAACGGGGGTCGAACCGGGGTCTATTCAAGGCCGATGCGGCCGGCTCATCGTGTTCAATCAGACCCATGTTGAGCATCGAGGAGATCTCGGACCGGCTTGAAATCCAGCAATTGCTGATCGACTACTCCACGGCGATCGACCGACGACGGTTCGACGACCTCGACGCGGTCTTCACCCCGGACGCCTACATCGACTACCGCGTGGCGGGCGGCATCGACGGGAGCTTCCCTGAGGTGAAGGCGTGGCTCAAGGAGGTGCTGCCCAGCTTCCCGGCCTACTACCACCTGGTCGGCAACGCAGATGTTCGGGTCTCGGGCGACACGGCCACCTCCCGTGCGATCTGTTTCAACCCGATGGTGATGGGCGGCGGCGAGGGGCAGGACTCCGCCCAGGTCTACTTCGTCGGCATCTGGTACGTCGACGAGTTCGTCCGCACCGAACAGGGGTGGCGGATGAGCAAGCGCGTCGAAGAGAAGTGCTTCGACAAGATCGTGTGACCTGTCAGCGGGTGGCGCGCCGGGCCACCTTCGCCGCGGTGCGCTTGATGCGGTCGGACACGTAGAGCGAGAACGCGACGTTGAAGATGTCCTCGCGAAGCCGCGTCAGCGTCGAGGCGGTGATCAACCAGCGCCCGTCGATCTTCTCGTACTTCTCGCGGTAGTGCCCGTAGCCGCGCAGGTTCACCCCCGGTGCCAGCCGTACCACGTCTTCGAGCGCCCACACCCCTTCTGCGGTGGTGGCTGAGGTCAGCTCGATCTCGGGCGCGTGCACCTGGTGCACGGTGGCATTGCCACGCAGGCTGCGCCGGGTGAACGCGACGAACTCGTCCGCGCCGACGATGACCTTGCCGCCGGCCTGCGAGGTGTCGCTGTGGAAGCCGTCGCTGAACAGCGACCGCCACGCCTCCCAGTCCTTGGTGTCCAAGAATCGGCAGTAGCGTGCCTTCACCTGTTTGATCGACTCGATCTCCAGCAGCGAGGCAGCGTCGTCCATGCCCTAGAAGGTGACATTTGCGGCTCATCTTGTAAAGGTCGGGCACCCGGCCGCGAGCGTGATTTTCGCCGATGGGCGCAGGTCTGGCACAATAGGCGGCTGTCCGAGCACGGCTTCCGCAAGGATGCGCCGTGCCGCGTCACACACGTAAGGCAAAACCGGATCCGGCATCCCGCCGCGATCGCTGAATTGCAGCGTGGCAATCACAGGAGAGATCGCTCAATCATGGCTGTCAAGATCAAGCTCACCCGCCTCGGGAAGATCCGCAATCCTCAGTACCGCATCTCGGTCGCCGACTCGCGCACCCGCCGCGACGGCCGCTCGATCGAGGTCATCGGCCGGTACCACCCGAAGGAAGAGCCGAGCCTCATCGAGATCGACTCGGAGCGCGCCCAATACTGGCTCGGCGTCGGCGCTCAGCCCACCGAACCGGTTCTGCAGCTGCTCAAGATCACCGGTGACTGGCAGAAGTTCAAGGGTCTGCCCGGCGCCAAGGGAACGCTGAGGGTCAAGGAGCCCAAGCCCAGCAAGCTCGACCTGTTCAATGCCGCCCTCGCGGACGCGGACGGCCCCTCGACCGAGGCCACCACCCCGAAGAAGAAGAAGGCTCCGGCCAAGAAGGACGAGCAGCCGGCCGAGAGCGCCGAGGCGACAGAGGCCTCCGCCGAGGTCGCCGCCGAGACTCCGGCTGAAAGCTGAGTCGGCAGTGAGTTCTGTCGTCGTCGACGCCGTCGAGCACCTGGTGCGCGGAATCGTCGACAACCCTGACGATGTTCGCGTCGACATGGTGACCAACCGCCGCGGCCGCACCGTCGAGGTCCACGTTCATCCAGATGATCTGGGCAAGGTCATCGGACGCGGCGGTCGTACGGCGACCGCGCTGCGCACCCTGGTGGCGGGCATCGGCGGTCGCGGAATCCGTGTCGACGTGGTGGACACCGACCAGTAACAACCGAAGGGCCCTGCCTGATGGATCTGGTTGTGGGGCGCGTCAGCAAAGCTCATGGCGTGACGGGCGAACTGGCCGTCGAGGTCCGCACCGACGACCCGGAGGGCAGGTTCGCGCCGGGGGTCACCCTGCGGGGCCGTCCCGGCCGTGGCGGCGCCGAACGCGAATTCGTCATCGAATCCGTTCGGGCGCATGGTGATCGGCTGCTGGTCCGCCTCAAAGGCGTCGGTGACCGCGATGCGGCCGACGGGCTGCGAGGCACCCTTTTCCTGGTCGACTCGGGCGACCTTCCCGCGATCGACGACCCCGACGAGTTCTACGACCATCAGCTCGAAGGCATGACGGTCGCGACGTCCGAGGGTGGGACCGTGGGCACGGTGGCCGAGGTATTGCACACGGCTGCAGGCGAATTGCTCGCCGTGCGGAATGCAGATGGCGCCGAGGTGCTCGTGCCGTTCGTGTCGGCGATCGTCGTGTCGGTGTCGTTGAAAGACCAGGCCATCGTCATCGATCCGCCCGAGGGCCTACTCGAACTCTGAGGATGCACAGCCCGTGAAGATCGATGTGGTGACCATTTTCCCGGCGTTCCTCGACGCGCTCCGACAGTCGTTGCCGGGCAGGGCGATCGACGCGGGCATCGTGGAACTCGCCGTACACGACCTGCGGAACTGGACCCATGACGTGCACCGGTCGGTCGACGATTCGCCGTACGGTGGCGGCCCGGGGATGGTGATGAAGGCGCCTGTGTGGGGCCCCGCACTCGACGACATCTGTTCTGAGGAAACGCTTCTCGTGGTCCCGTCGCCCGCAGGTCGCCTGTTCAACCAGGCCGCGGCGCAGCGCTGGTCGGGGGAGCGGCACCTCGTGTTCGCCTGCGGCCGGTACGAGGGCATCGACCAGCGGGTGGTCGAGGACGCTGCGACCCGGATGCGGGTGGAAGAGGTCTCCATCGGTGACTATGTGCTGCCCGGCGGCGAATCGGCTGCGGTGGTGATGATCGAGGCCGTCGTCCGCTTGCTACCCGATGTGCTCGGCAATCCCGCGTCACATCGGGACGATTCGCATTCCGAGTCGGTCGGTGGCCTCCTGGAAGGGCCCAGCTACACGCGGCCCGCCCACTGGCGGGGACTGGACGTCCCCGATGTGCTGCTGTCCGGTGACCACGCGCGCATCGCCGCGTGGCGCCGTGAGCAGGGGCTGCAGCGGACCCGTGAGCGCCGTCCCGACCTGCTCGGCGAGCAGGGCCGCTAGATCTTCCCGGCCGGGAACATCGTCTTCACGGCATCGGTGATGGTCTGTCGCGCGGCGTCGTCGCCGACGGCCTGCATCGATCCGATCACCATGATGTAGCGACGGTCAGGGCCGATCACGCCGGTGGACAGGTGCATCCAGTCCGAGCCGATGCAGCACATCCACCCCTGCTTGACGGCGACCGGTTCGGCGAAAAGTCCCTCGGGGATGCCGAACCGCTGGGGGTAGACGCCGCCGGGCACCATGCCGTCGGGTGCGGTCGGCGTGGACGCGGACAGGTCGGAGAGGATGAGGTTGACCTGTTCTCTGGGAAGTCCGCCCGTCCCCGACAGCAGCATGTCGTAGTAGCGCACCAGGTCGGGGGCCGTGCTGATGGTGTTGAACCAGCGGCCGTCGCTGGGCCGCCTGGTGGAGGTGAGACCGTAGCGTCTGACGATCCGATCGATGATCGCGGTGCCGCCGCTGCGGTTCCAGAACACCTCGGCTGCACTGTCGTCGGAGGAACGCAGCATCACGTCGAGCGATCGGTGGTCCTCAGGGGTCAGCGTGGTCTTGCCCTGGGCGACCTGCAACAGCAGATCGTCGGCGATGAACAGCTTCACCACGGAGGCGATGGCGATGGGCATGGTGTTGCCGTTCGTGACGAGTTGACCGGTGTTGCGGTCGAGCACCGCCGCGGTGATGTCGGCACCCGCCGCTGCCGCCTGGGTGGTGGCCTGCCGTCCGCGATCGGCCAGCCCGGCGAACGTCGGGGCAGGCTCGTCGGGGGGGATCTCGGGCCGCGGCGCCATTGTGCCCAGCGGAGCGGTGACCGTCAGAGGAGGGCTCGGGGAGACGGGCTGAGCGCCGTAGCCCGTCGCCGTGCAGGCGGCGAGAAGTGACACCGCCGCGCCACTGGTGAACAGCCTCAACGGCCGTCGCATCGCTCGTTCCTCCAGAATGTGTGGGCCGACGCTGTCCCCCCAGATCGGGCTGCGTATCGACGCACACCCGGGCTCGTCCAGGGTAACTGCTGCCGGCGCGCCCCGCGTTGTTGGCGAAGCGGGCCGCGGAGCCCGGTTCACCGGATTTCGGGGAACGGGACTCCGTCTGGCACAATTGGGCAGTTGTCTGTGCACGGCTGGGGTGGCATGCCCCGGTTCGGTCGCACGACTCGACCAAGACGTCCGAACACATCGGCTCTGCGTGCGTCCTCAGGACGCCGGCACGGGCCGCGAACAACAAGGAAGTGTCACCGATGAACACGCTGGATTTCGTCGACCAGACGTCGTTGCGCGACGATGTCCCGGCTTTCGGCCCCGGCGACACCGTCAATGTCCACGTGAAGGTCATCGAGGGCTCCAAGGAGCGCATCCAGGTCTTCAAGGGCGTGGTGATCCGCCGCCAGGGTGGTGGCGTGCGCGAGACCTTCACGGTGCGCAAAGAGAGCTACGGCGTGGGTGTCGAGCGCACCTTCCCGGTGCACTCGCCCAACATCGACCACATCGACATCGTCACTCGCGGTGATGTGCGCCGAGCGAAGCTGTACTACCTGCGTGAGCTCCGCGGCAAGAAGGCCAAGATCAAGGAAAAGCGCTGACGCTCCAGGTCGTGCGTGGTCTGACGGTGCTCTGGCTAGTCTGATCACGTGACGCTGTCCTCAGGGCCCTCCGGCAATCCCGACCCGTCCGACGATTCGTCCACCGAGCGCACGCTCGAAGACCCGGTCGACAGCGACGAGGACGCGCAGGACGAGACGTCCGGCAAGAAGAAGCGTGGGGCTCTCAAAGAGTTCGCGATCCTTATCAGCATCGCTCTCGTGCTCTATTACGTGATGCTGACGTTCATCGCCCGGCCGTATCTGATCCCGTCGGAGTCGATGGAACCGACCCTGCACGGCTGCAACGGCTGCGTCGGTGACCGCATCATGGTCGACAAGCTGTCCTACCGGTGGGGTGCACCCGAACCCGGCGACGTCATCGTCTTCAAGGGGCCGCCGAACTGGAGCATCGGCTACAAGTCGATCCGCTCGGACAACACCGCGATCCGCTGGGTGCAGAACGCGCTGTCGGTGGTCGGGTTCGTCCCGCCCGACGAGAACGATCTCGTGAAGCGCATCATCGCCACCGGCGGACAGACGGTGCAGTGCCGGCTCGACACCGGGCTCACCGTCGACGGCAAGAAGCTCAACGAGCCCTACCTGAACGCCGAGACGATGATGGCCGATCCCGCGGTCTACCCGTGCCTCGGCAACGAATTCGGCCCGGTCACCGTCCCCGAGGGCAGACTGTGGGTGATGGGCGACAACCGCACCCATTCCGCCGATTCGCGCACCCACTGCACCAATGTGCCCGCGGACGCGCAGAAGGGTCTGCTGTGCACCGGCGATCCGACGGCGGGAACCATCCCGGTGGAGAATGTGATCGGGAAGGCACAGTTCATCGCCTGGCCGCCGGGCCGGTGGGGTGGCGTGTCCTCGGTCAACCCCCAGAGCTGACGGTCGGCATCGACCAGCTCGGAAGGAGACGCTGACACTTGCCGGCTGCGTGGCCCCCAAGGGCCGTCATCCGCAAATCGTCGGGCCTGCGCACGCTGGAATCCGCGTTGTACCGTGCCGGTCTCGGTCCGGTCGCCGGTGTCGATGAGGTCGGCCGAGGCGCCTGTGCCGGCCCGCTCGTCGTCGCGGCGTGTGTGCTGGGGCCCAATCGGCTGGAAAGCCTGTCGGCGCTCGATGATTCGAAGAAATTGAACGAGGCCGAGCGGGAGCGGCTGTTTCCGATCATCCGGCGTTACGCGCTGGCCTACCACGTCGTGTTCATCCCGTCGATGGAGGTCGACCGCCGCGGCGTGCACGTGGCTAATATCGAAGGGATGCGCCGGGCCGTTGCGGGCCTGCCGGTGCGGCCAGGGTACGTGCTGTCCGACGGCTTCCGGGTACCGGGCCTGCCGATGCCGTCGTTGCCCGTGGTGGGCGGCGATGCCGCCGCGGCCTGCATCGCCGCGGCCAGTGTGCTGGCCAAGGTCAGCCGCGACCGGCTGATGGTCGCGATGGAGAACGACCACCCCGGCTACGGGTTCGCCGACCACAAGGGTTACAGCACGCGGGCCCACAGCGCGGCGCTGAACCGGCTGGGTCCGTCGAGCCAGCACCGATTCTCTTTCATCAACGTGCGGCGGCTGGTCGTAGACGGGGAACCCGGGGAGCGTGGTGAACTGGAGTGCGGGAAAATGCCTGTGGACATGCCTGGAGACGGCGTACTACGTGAAGGACAGCTGAGCCGATGAGTGCCGAAGATCTCGAAAAGTACGAAACCGAGATGGAGCTCTCGCTCTACCGCGAGTACAAGGACATCGTCGGGCAGTTCAGCTACGTCGTCGAAACGGAACGACGGTTCTATCTCGCGAACAGTGTCGAGATGGTGCCCCGCAACGCTGACGGCGAGGTCTACTTCGAGCTGCGCCTCGGCGACGCCTGGGTGTGGGACATGTACCGGCCCGCGCGGTTCGTCAAGCAGGTCCGGGTCATCACGTTCAAGGACGTCAACATCGAAGAGGTCGAGCAGCCCGAGCTGCGGCTTCCGGAGTAGCGGTCTCGCGATGCGGGTTCGGTCGAATGCCTGCTCCCGCACCAGTGGGCGACATGAGTAATGGCGCTGTGCCGATGCCCGGCGACGACGACTTCTACGCGCCTCCACCGGGCCTGGGCGACCTCGCGCCGGGCACGGTACTGAGGTGTCGACGTGTTCCCTTGGCGTTCTTCGGCCGCGTCCGGCATGGCTCGGCCGTGCAGCTGATGTATCGCAGCACCGACGCCCACGGTGTACCGGAGGCCGCCGTCACCACGGTGGTCGTCCCACGGGGCCGTGCGCCGGAGACCTGCCCGATCCTGTCGTACCAGTGCGCGATCGACGCCGTCGCCGCGCGCTGCTTCCCGTCCTATGCCCTTCGCCTCGGTTCGCAGGTGGTGGGCGCTTCGGTACAGGCCGAATTCCTTTTCGTGGCAGCCGCGCTTGCGCGCGGATGGGCCGTGTCGATCCCGGATCACGAAGGGCTGCAGGGTATGTGGGGCGCACCGTACGAGGCCGGTTTCCGGGTCCTCGACGGTCTGCGCGCGGCCGTGGGACATGCCGAACTCGGTCTGTCGCCTGAGGCGCCGATGGCGATGTGGGGTTACTCGGGCGGTGGCCTGGCCACCGGGTGGGCAGCCGAGGCGGCTGCCGACTACGCGCCGGAGCTGACGCTGGTCGGTGCGGTGCTCGGCTCACCGGTGGTGGATCCGGAAAACGTTGCGCGACGGCTGAACTCCACAGCGTGGGCCGGTCTGGCCGCACTCATGATCGCGTCGCTGGTCCACGTCTTCCCCGAGGCGCAGAAGGTGGTCGACGAGCACGCCACCGACTCGGGGAAGGCACTGCTGACCGAGATCGAGCAGATGTCGACCGGGGCGGCCATTCGGCGGCTGCGCAATGCCGATATCGCCGACTACGTCGATATGACGCTGGACGAATTGTTCGCGCTGCCCGAACTGCGGCGCGTGTTCGAGATGACACGTCTTGGTCAGTCCACGCCTGCTATGCCGGTACTCATGATCCAGGGCGTACACGACAGAATCGTCGACGTAGCCGACGTCGATGCGCTGGTCCGCTACTACACCCAGGGCGGAGCGACGGTGAAGTATCACCGCGATCCATTGGCGGACCATCTCCTGCTGTATCCGTTCGCGGTCCCGCTGAGCCTGCGGTGGCTCGAGCGCAGATTCCGCGCGCGCGATCACCGCCACGACAGCAGCTCTTGGCCCGCCGTGCTCAACCCTCGGACGTACCAGGGTCTGCCGGGATTAGCCGCGGGGATCCCGCGATACGCCCGATCCCTGCGCCGATAACGGGCCCAAGGCGGTCCGGCGGTGCCGAACCGCCCTGGGCGACAGCAGGTTTGAAAATCAGTCGGCGTCGACGGTGTTGGGTTCGATCGATGTCTGCGAGCCGGCGCGACTGACCTCGATCTTGCGTGGTTTGGCGCGTTCGGCCACAGGGATCGTCACCGTCAGAACTCCGTTCTCGTACGTCGCGGTGATGGCTCCGGTGTCCACGTTGTCGCCGAGCGAGAGCTGGCGGCGGTATCGGCCGAAGAACCGCTCGTTGGCCAGCCATTGCGCCGAGTCCTCGGATCGGGCGGTGCGGTGCGCCGAGATCGTCAATGTGCCGCTGTCGACATCGATGTCGACCGAACCGGGGTCGACACCGGGCAGGTCGGCAGTCAGCACGTAGTGGTCGTCGATCTTGCAGAGGTCCATCGGCATGAACCGGGGCGCACGATTCGATCCGCTCTGGCTGGCGAGCAGGCCCCGGGTCAGAGCGTCGATGTCACTGAACGGATCAAAACGAAGCACAGTAATCCACCTCCTATGTCTCAGAGCCCGCCACCCTGGCGGGCGACCAAATCACTGTGCGATGCCGAGATTAGCACTCGAGTCCGGCGAGTGCTAGTCCTGATTCCTGGATTTTTTTGAACTCTTTCTGAGACTCTTCCACTGTCCCAGTGGAGCTTTGGGGTCAGGACCACGATGCGGATCATTGCGAGCTCGCAGTGCCCGTCCGCAGCTGACAGACTGAACTCGTGCGCACCACACCGCTGTGCTGGCTCACCGACATGGACGGGGTACTCGTCCGCGAGGAACACGCCCTCCCGGGGCCGCCGAGTTCCTGCAACGCCTCGTCGATCGTGAGCGTCCCTTCCTTGTGCTCACCAACAATGCGATCTTCACGCCACGCGACCTCGCCGCGAGGCTGGCCCGATCGGGCCTCGTTGTCCCCGAGAACGCCATCTGGACGTCGGCGCTGGCGACCGCGACATTCCTCGCCGATCAACTGCCAGGCGGCTCGGCCTACGTCATCGGTGAGGCCGGTCTGACCACCGCAATGCACGAAGCCGGCTACACGCTGACCGACGTCGCTCCCGACTTCGTCGTGCTCGGCGAGACGCGCACCTATTCATTCGAGGCGATCACCAAGGCCGTCCGCCTGATCCTGGGCGGGGCCCGCTTCATCGCGACCAACCCCGACGTCAGCGGGCCGTCCGCCGAAGGTCCGTTACCCGCCACCGGATCCGTCGCCGCAATGATCACCAAGGCCACCGGGCGCGAACCCTACTTCGTCGGCAAGCCCAACCCGATGATGTTCCGCAGCGCGCTCAACAGGATCGAGGCCCACTCGGAGAGCACGGTCATGGTCGGCGACCGCATGGACACCGATGTCGTCGCGGGCATCGAAGCCGGGCTGGAGACCATCCTGGTCCTCACCGGGTCGACCACGATCGACGATGTCGAGCGCTACCCGTTCCGGCCGAGCCGAGTTCTGCCTTCCATCGCCGAGGCGATCGAGCTCATCTGAGCACCGAAGGGTGAGCTTGCTAGCTTGAGCGGATGACCGAACCAGGGCCTGATCCGGCGCGGCCACTGGCCGGCGTGCGGATCGTCGAGATCTCCAGTTTCGTCGCCGTTCCGCTGGCCGGCATGACCTTGGCCCAGCTCGGCGCCGAGGTGCTGCGCGTCGACCCCGTCGGCGGTGCCGCGGACTACAAACGCTGGCCGCTCACCGAGGCCGGCGACAGCATCTACTGGGCGGGACTGAACAAGGGCAAGCGATCGCTGGCGGTCGACATGCGCTCCGACGACGGCCAGGACCTGGTCGCGAAGCTGGTCGCCGACAGCGGTGTGTTCATCACGAATGTCGCTGGCCGTCAATGGCATTCCTACGAAGCACTGCGCGGGCGTCGGCAGGATCTCATCCACGTGGAGATCTCCGGGCGGGCCGACGGCGGTACCGGCGTCGACTACACCGTCAACGCGGCCATCGGGTTCCCGCTCGTCACCGGCCCGGCGGGGCTGGCTACCCCCGTCAACCACGTGCTTCCCGCCTGGGATGTCAGCTGCGGGCTCTATGCGGCGCTGTCGGTGGTCACGGCACTGCACCACCGCGACGCCACCGGCGAGGGCCAGCAGATCAGCATCCCGCTTGAGAACGTCGCCCTCGCGACGGCGGGCAACCTGGGCCTGCTGACCGAGGCGATGATCAACGGCACCTCCCGTCAGCGCATCGGCAATGCCGTGTATGGCACCTACGGGCAGAATTTCACCAGCAGCGACGGTGTCGCGTTCATGGTCGTGGCGCTCACAGGCAGGCACTTCCGCGACCTCAACACCCTGACCGAGACGACGGAAGCCGTAGCGGCACTGGCGGAGTCACTCGGTGCCGACCTCTCCGACGAAGGGGAGCGTTATCGTCACCGCGATGCGCTCAGCGCGCTGTACGCGGAATGGTTCAGCACCCACACCGGCGCGGAGATCGCGGCGGCGCTGTCGGCCACGTCGGTGCTCTGGGAGCGCTATCAGAGTTTCGCGGAGACGGCCTCGGATCCTCGCGTCACCGACAACCCGCTGTTCACCGAGCTAGATCAGCCGCGAGTGGGCCGTCACCACGCCGCCGGGATGCCGGTGTCGATCGACGGCGTCTATCCGAAGGCGGTCCCGGCGCCTGCCCTCGGCGACGACACCGACGCGGTGCTGGCGGATTGGCTGTCACTCGACAGCGCCCAGATCGACGAACTGCGCGGATCGGGCACGGTGGCATGAGCAGGTTGCTCGACCTCCTCGATGTCGCCGACGCCGGAGCGCAGACATGGCGTGGTGCGGCCAGCGGTCCGGAAGGCAAGCGCGCGTACGGTGGCCAGCTGGTCGCACAGAGCCTGGCCGCAGCCGCCCGCACCGTCGACCGCGCGAAGGCGCCGACCGCGATGCATCTGCAATTCCTGCGCGGCGGCGAGGCCGGCGACCCCGTCGACTACGGCGTCGTCCAGACCTACGACGGTCGGACCGCGGCGTCGCGCCGCGTCGACGCGTCCCAGGGCGGGCGTCTACTGACCACCGCTACCGTGTCTTTCGCCGCGCCGCTGCCCGGCCCCGAGCACGGCCGACGGGACCAGCTGCCCGACGATCCGGACGCGCTGCCTTCCACCGGTCCCGCGGGTCCCGCACCGTCTATGCCTCTCGACGAACTCGACATCCGCGTCGTCGACCAAGGCTCCGGCGCCGAATTCGTCCGGCGGCTGTGGTGGAGGGCTGACGTCGAGTTGCCCGGGGATCCGCTGCTGCACACGCTGATCGCGGTCTATGTCACCGACGTCTATCTGATCGACCCCGCGCTGCGGGTACACGGCCACTCGATGCGCTCGCGAACCCACCGCAGTGGCACCACCGATTCGTCGGTGTGGTTCCACCAGCACGTGCGCGCTGATCAGTGGAACCTCCTCGAAGCCCGCTCACCTGCCGCTGCGCGCGGCCGCGGCGTCGTGAGCGCCAGCCTGATCCGTCAGGACGGCGTCGTCGCAGCGACCATGGTCCAGGAAGGACTCATCGCAGAGCGGGAGCCCGCACCGAATCCCCCGCTGTGAGCCGTCGGTCCCGCAGCCGCTGACGCCCCTGGGTGACCATCGCGGCCAGCACGACCCCGACGACGAGAGACGCCACCACGCCGGCCAGACGCTGGTCGCCGAACAACGGATACACCTGGTAGTGGGTCAGATACACGTACAGCGACGCCTCCGCGAGCACGCCCGCGGCGACGGCGAGTCCCGAGGGGCAGCGGACCGCGGGGAGCCAGATCAGCAGGGCAAGCCCACCAAGCACGAGCAGTTCGCGCACGGTGGTGGTGAAGTAGCCGTGCAGACAGGCGGCCAGGACGACCGTCACCGCTGCGCGCTGGACCGTGGTGCTCGCCTTCGCCGCGGCCCAGCCGACCGCGAAAAACCAGAAGGCCAACATCGTGAACCACGCGTCGCGGCCCAGCTCGAGGCCGAGCACGTCATAGCGCAGTGCGATACCCACAGCGAGGAAAGCCATCGCCAGCCCAAACGGATACCGTCTCTCCGCCCGGTCCATCGCAGGTAGCCAGAACAGTGCGGCGAGCGCGATCAACGTCCACACCAGCAACTCGACGAACCACAGCCGGCCGGCGGTCATGCTGTCATGCGGACCCAGAAACTTGTTGGCCAGCAGCAGATTCGACGGGTGGTAATCATCGGTGATCATCAGCGCGAGCGCTATCCACGCGAGGGAGGGCACGGCGATCCACGCGATCGTCGTGCGGAGGTGCTGAACTCGGACGGTACGCGGCAACGGGGTCAGGCAGAACCGGCCGAAGTTGTACCCGGCCACGCCGAGCAGGATGTGCGCGCCGCCCCACATATTGAACAGGTCGGCGTGGGATCCGACGATGAGCACGATCGCCACGGCACGAAGGGCGACGCTGGTTTCGAGCGTGCTTCCCCAGGACTGCCACCACCGGCGCATCGGTGCGGGTGCAGCGGCCAGTTCGCGCAACGACTTCCGCTGCCAATCGGCGGGTAGGTAGCCCAGCGTCCGTTCGAGTCGCACCGACATCGTCACGTAGGTCAAGGAGTTGCCGCCGAGGTCGACGAAGCTGGCGTCGTCGTCGATGGCGGCGGGTGGGACGTGCAGGACATCGGCGAACAGCGCGCGCAGGTCGCCGTCGGGCTCCGCCGCCTCGGCGGCGGCGTCGGCCGCCAGGGCGCGCGCCGTGGGGTAGTCGGGCTTTCCGGATGGCAGCTGGGGAAGTTCGGCGACGACGACGGCGTCGACGGCCCCGGCCGGGATCCCTGCGGCGGTCGCCGCCGCCCGGCGCACGTCGTCGGCATCGCGATGACCGGCCGCGACCACGGCGAGCCGTTCGTCGCGGTCGGTGCACAACGTCTGCAGCCCGTCGCGACGCAGCGTCGTCTCGAGCTGCTGGAGGTCGATCCGCAAGCCGTACATCTTGACGAAACGGCTTCGACGGCCGATGACTTCGTAGAGCCCGTCGTCGGCCCGGCGCGCGATGTCTCCGGTGCGGAGCGCGTCGAGTGATGCTCCGAGCGTGAGGTCGGCAGGGGATCGGGCGTAGCCCATCATGACGTTACGTCCGTGATAGACCAGTTCCCCCGCACCGTCGTCGGGCCACTCGTCGAGCTTCTCGATCGAGAAATCGCCGCCCGGTATCGGGACTCCGATGGCAGTGGGGCGGCTCCGTGCCAGATGCGGTGGCAGGTAGGCCATTCGAGCGGTCGCCTCGGTGGCTCCGTACATCACGAACAGCTGCCAGCCGTGGTGTTGTGCCACGGTGGCGAAGTGCTGCACGCGGTCGGGCGCCATCTTGCCGCCGGCCTGCGTGACGTAGCGCAGGCGCGGGAGATTCATCGCGGGGAAGTTGACGCGTTCGAGGAGTTCGAAGGTGTAGGGGACGCCGGCGAAGGAGGTGCCGCCGTGGCGGCGGAACAGTTCCCAGAATTCAGGGTCCGCGACGGAGTGTTCGGTCAGGATCAGTGCCGCGCCGACCAGGAGATGGCTGTGGATGACCGAGAGTCCGTAACAGTAGGACATCGGCAATGTGGTTGCAGCGCGGTCATTTTCGTCGATAGCGAGATATTCGGCGATCGAGGCGGCGTTGGCGGTCAGGTTGGAGTGCGAAAGGCGCACGAGCTTCGGGGATCCCGTACTACCCGAGGTGGAGAGCAGTAGCGCGAGGTCGTCGTGCAGTACGTGTCCGGCGTCGCCGCGCCGGTGAACGCCCGTCCTGTCGATGACGACGTCGGGCCGATAGGTGGCGACGATGTCGGCGTGATCGCGTCCGTCGGGAACGGGAAGGACGACATGTCGACCGGCAAGGGCGCCCAGGTAGCGGATCAGTGTGGCGACGTCATTGCGGGTCTCGATGAGAACGAGCTGCCGCCGCGGTCCCAGCGCGGCGGCAAAGGCGTCGACGCGGTCGGCGAGCGCAGAGTAGGTCAGCTGATCGGAGCCGGTGAGCACCGCGATCCGGTCACCATGACTGCGCAGGTGATCGACGAGCCGACTCATTCGGTAAGGATAACCTTAGGGCACTGGCGCCCAGCCCAGGTCCGTATCGGCTACCTCGTTCACATGCGGCTGTATTTGCTCCTGATGAAGCTGTAGATGCCGAATGCGGCGATGCCGACCGCGGCGGCGATCAACAGGAACTTGCCAAAGGGTGCCTGTCCGAGTGTCTTGACGGCCGAGTCCAGACCGGTCGCCTTCGACGGGTCTGCCTGGATGGTGGCGAGGATGACAAGGAGACCGGCGCCGGCGAGGACGAGGCCCTTGGCGACGTAGCCCGTGACGCCGATCGGGGTGATGGCCTTACCGCCCGAGACGCGCAGCTCGTCGAGGAACTTCTCCGATGCGCCCTTGTAAACGTGGTAGGCGCCGACGGCGGCCACTCCGATGCCCACGGCGATCAACAGAGCCTTACCCCAGGTGGACTGCATCAGCTGGGCGGACAGACCGGCGTTCTGCTGTGCGTTCGACTGGCCGCTGCCCATCGCGAACCGGGCTGCGGAGAACGCGATCGCGAAGTTGACGATGGCGAGACCGAGCGCTTTGAGCCGCTTCCAGCCCGGCTTGTCCTCGCCGTCTCTGGGTTTGGAGCCCATGATCGCCTCGGCGACGTACCACAGGCCGAGGGCCACGAGGCCGGCTGTGGCGACCCACAGCATGATCGCGCCGCCCGTCTGGCTTCCCAGGGTGGCCAGTGCGCCGGACTGGTCTGCGTTGCCGCCGCCTCCCACGAACGCGAGCCGGGCGATAATGTAGCCGACGAGAAGGTGGAGCACACCGCTGGCCGCGAAGCCGATGCGGGCGAGTTTCTCCAAGGTGTTGCTGTCGGTCGCGCGGTCGGCAGCGCCGTGTAGCGAGCGCGGCATCGATCCCCCTGGGGTGCGGGTGGCCATCATGTCCTCCTGGTCGGCTGATGGTGGCGTGTACCCCGGATTTGACGTTGGTGAAACTGCGATTCCGGTGTGCTGGGGATGGATTCGGGTTTGGGGATGAATCGACGGTGTTGTCGGCTGCGGTCAGCAGTGTGTGGGCATGACCAGAACAGAGAGCCGGGCCGAGATCGGGGCGTTGGGCGAGCGACTCGCAGCGGACTACCTGCGGGGCTTGGGCTTGCGGGTGATCGCGCGCAACTGGCGGTGCCGCTATGGCGAGCTCGACATCGTCGCGGCCGACGATCCGTCACGCGGCGTGGTGTTCGTCGAGGTCAAGACCCGCACCAGTGATCAGTTCGGCGGCGTCGCTGAGGCCGTGACTCCGGAGAAGGTGCGTCGGCTGCGTCGCCTCGCGGGGTTGTGGTTGGCGCAGCAGGACGGGAGTTGGGCCTCGGTGCGTGTCGACGTCGTGACGGTCCGGATGGGTCGCAGGCGTGACCCTGAGATCGTCCACATTCGGGGGGTGGGGTGATGTCGTTGGGGCGGGCGTTCTCGGTGGCGGTGCGCGGTGTGGAAGGTGAGATCGTCGAGATCGAGGCCGACATCACCGCGGGTCTGCCTGGGGTGCATCTGGTGGGGCTGGGCGATGTGGCGCTGCGGGAGTCGCGTGACCGGGTGCGTGCGGCGATCACCAACTGCCACTTCACGTGGCCGATGGCGCGGCTGACGCTGGCGTTGTCGCCGGCGACCCTGCCGAAGATGGGTTCGGTCTACGACATCGCCCTGGCCGCCGCGGTGTTGTCGGCGAATGCGAAGAAGTCGTGGCCGCGCCTGGAAAAGACGGTGCTGCTCGGCGAACTCGCCCTCGACGGTCGGGTAAGGCCGATCAAGGGTGTGCTGCCTGCTGTCCTTGCGGCGCAGCGTCAAGGCTGGCCGGCGGTGGTGGTGCCGATCGACAACCTGGCCGAGGCCAGCCTGGTCGACGGCATCGAGGTATGGGGCACCCGCAGTCTCCGCGAGCTGCAGGCCTGGCTGATCGGCAAGGGGGATCTCGACGCACGCGTCGACAGTCCTCGGGAAGCGCCGGAGGCGGCGGTGGACCTCGCCGACGTCGTCGGGCAGACGCATGCGCGCTATGCGATAGAGGTGGCGGCAGCGGGCGCACACAACCTGTTGATGACGGGCCCTCCCGGTGTAGGGAAAACGATGTTGGCGCAACGTCTTCCCGGCCTGCTGCCGCCATTGTCGGATGCCGAGTCGCTGGAGGTCACCGCCATCCATTCGGTGGCAGGCACACTGACCGGTGACGCGCCGTTGATCACGAGGCCGCCGTTCGTGGCTCCCCACCACACGTCGAGTGTCGCCGCGCTTGTCGGCGGGGGATCGGGGATGGCCCGCCCCGGTGCGGTCAGCCGCGCCCACCGCGGCGTCCTGTTCCTCGACGAATTCGCCGAGATCAATGCCAATGCCCTTGAGGCACTGCGTACACCGCTGGAGGACGGCGAGATCCGGATCGCTCGCCGAGAAGGGGTCGCGCGTTACCTCTGCCGGATCCAGCTTGTGCTGGCGGCCAACCTGTGCCCATGTGCTCCTCCGGACCCGCGTGACTGTATGTGCGGGGCGGCCGAGAGGCGCCGCTACCGCACCAAGCTTTCGGGTCCCCTCGTCGACAGAGTCGACCTTCGCGTCGAGATGCACGCGTCGCGCGAGGGGACGTTCGACGACGTCGAAGGTGAGCCGACTTCTGTTGTCCGCAAACGGGTGTGGGCCGCTCGTGCGGCGGCCGCCGAGCGTTGGCGTCCCTACGGCTTCACGACCAACGCCGAGGTCAGCGGTGCGCTGCTGCGGCGCGAGTTCGCGCTGGGCGCTGAGGCGATGAAGCCGCTGCGGACGGCTGTCGACCGAGGGTCGCTGAGCATCCGAGGCATGCACCGCACGGTGCGTGTGGCGTGGACGTTGGCCGACCTCGCGGGACGCGGCTCGCCGGGCAAAGACGACGTCGCAACGGCGATGAGCTTTCGAGGAGTGGGTGGTCTGTGATGGACGAGGTCGAGCGGCGGGCGTGGGCGTATGTCTCCCGCGTCGCCGAACCCCCGAACGAACAGCTGGCCGCCCTGGTGGCCGGCGAAGGAGTCGTGGCGGCGGCGGAACGGATCCGGCGCGGGGATGTCCACGACAAGTTGCGAAAGGCGACCGAGGCTCGCCGCGACCTCGACTGCGCTGCAGAGGATCTCGAGGTCCTCGACCGGATGGGGGGCCGGTTGCTCACAGACGGCGACGACGAGTGGCCGTACCTGGCGTTCCAGGCATTTCGCACCGTGGACCGGACGAAGCGGCCCCACGCGCTGCCACCGCTGGTGCTCTGGGTTCTCGGACCGTCGAGGCTGAGCGACATCCAGGATCGCAGCGCCGCCATCGTCGGGACCCGTGCGGCGACCAATTACGGCGAGTACGCCACCGCCGACCTCACCGCGGGTCTGGTCGAAAAGGATGTCGCGGTCGTGTCGGGTGGGGCTTACGGCATCGACGGAGCGGCGCATCGCGCCGCGCTGGCATCCGACGGCGAGACCGTCGCAGTGCTCGCCGCAGGCCTCGACGTGCCCTATCCGGCAGGGCATTCCGCGCTGCTGCACAGGGTGGGCAAACAGGGGCTGCTCGTCAGCGAGTATCCGCCGGGGACACGGCCCACCCGCAGGCAGTTCCTCACGCGCAACCGGTTGGTGGCAGCACTCGGCAAGGCAACCGTCGTCGTCGAGGCCGGGATCCGCAGCGGCGCAGCCAACACCGCGGGATGGGCCGACGCGCTGGGGCGAATCGTATGTGCGGTACCCGGCCCGATCACGTCGTCGTCGTCGATCGGCTGCCACGTCCTGATCCGCGATCGCAAGGCCATCCTCGTCAGCCGTGCCGCCGAGGTCGTGGAGCTGGTGGGCAGAATCGGTGAGTTCGCACCCGAACATGAACGCCCGGTCAGCGACCTGGACGGCCTCAGCGACGACGAACTCGCCGTCTACGAGGCGCTGCCAGGGCGTGGCACGCGCAGCGTGGAAGAGATCGCCGTCACTGCCGGAAAACCCGCGACGCAGGTGCTCGGGCCGCTGACCATGCTGAACGTGCGTGGCCTCGCGATCCAGGAGAACGGCTGTTGGAAGCTGGCAAAACGCTAGGAGCCTGCGGCGGGCTGGGCGCTCGTATAGTCGAGACGAGAGCTAAGCAGTGGAGGAAACGAAGTGGCAGGACGTCCCGTGCACACCTTCGAGGTTGTGCGCACCGAGCAGCTGACCCCGCATGTTGTTCGAGTTGTGCTCGGCGGCAACGGATTCGACACATTCAAGCCCAGCGACAACACTGACTCGTATGTCAAGCTGGTCTTCGTGGACGACGATATCGACGTCAGCTCGTTGACGTCGTTCGGCGGTCAGCTGACACTCGACAGTTTCACCAAGCTGCCCCCCGAGAAGCGCCCCACCGTGCGCACGTACACGGTGCGCGACGCCGATACGGACCGGCGGGAGATCACCATCGACTTCGTCGTCCACGGGGAGCACGGCATCGCCGGTCCGTGGGCGGCGTCGGCAACGCCGGGTCGACGGTTGTTCGTCATGGGTCCCAGCGGGGCCTACTCGCCCGACCCGCAGGCCGACTGGCATCTGCTCGCCGGTGACGAATCAGCCGTGCCGGCGATCAGCACCGCGCTGGAAGCCCTGCCGGACAACGCGATCGGTAAGGTGTTCATCGAGGTCGCCGGCCCCGAAGACCAGGTCGAGCTCAAGGCGCCCGCAGGTGTCGAAGTGTCGTGGATCTATCGCGGCGGCCGTGCCGATTTGGTGGCCGAAGACAATGCGGGTGACCACGCGCCGTTGATCACCGCGGTCAAGGAAGCGGCGTGGCTTCCCGGTCAGGTGCAGGTATTCATCCACGGCGAAGCCCAGGCCGTGATGCACAACCTGCGGCCCTACATCCGCAAGGAACGCGGAGTCGATGCCCGGTGGGCATCGTCGATCTCGGGTTATTGGCGGCGCGGCCGCACCGAGGAGACGTTCCGCGAATGGAAGCGGGAACTCGCTGAGGCAGAGTCGAAATAACACGGATGCGCGGCCGGTCGATGGCAGGCTTACGTCATGACCTTCGGTAACTATCAGCTCGAGATCTACCTGCAGGGCCTGTCCGGCATCATGCCGACATTTCCCATGGACTATGCGAGTTGGGAAGCCAAAGCCGAGGCGGCGATGGCTCCGTCGGTCTGGTCGTACGTCGCCGGCGGCTCGGGGGACGAGAACACTCAGCGCGCCAACCGCACCGCCTTCGATCGCTGGGGTCTGATGCCGCGGATGATGGTCGGCGCCAAGGAGCGCGATCTGACCGTCGACCTGTTCGGCCTGACGCTGCCGTCGCCGGTTTTCATGGCGCCGATAGGCGTCGCGGGCATCTGTTCGCAGAGCGGGCACGGCGACCTGGAGGCGGCGCGCGCCTCCGCCCGCACCGGCGTTCCGATGATGGTGTCGACGCTGACCGAGGACCCCATCGAGGACATCGCCACCGAATTCGGCGAGACGCCGGGTTTCTTCCAGCTGTACACCCCCACCGACCGCGACCTGGCGGCGAGTTTCGTCCACCGCGCCGAAGCCGCGGGCTACAAGGGGATCGTCGTCACCCTCGATACCTGGATCCCGGGCTGGCGTCCCCGCGACCTGTCCACCGCGAACTTTCCTCAATTGCGCGGCCGCTGCCTGTCGAACTACCTGAGCGACCCGGTGTTCCGTGGCTTGCTCGCCCAGACGCCCGAGGAGAACCCGCAGGCTGCGGTCCTGCAATGGGCCGGACTCTTCGGCAATCCTCTGACCTGGGACGACCTGCCGTGGCTGCGGTCGCTGACCGACCTTCCGCTGCTGCTCAAAGGCCTCTGTCACCCCGATGACGTTCGGCGCGCCAAAGACGGTGGGGTCGACGGCATCTACTGCTCCACCCACGGCGGCCGCCAGGCCAACGGCGGACTGCCCGCGATCGACTGTCTGCCCGACGTGGTCGAGGCCGCCGACGGCCTGCCCGTGCTGTTCGACTCCGGCATCCGCAGCGGCGCCGACATCGTCAAGGCGCTCGCGCTGGGCGCGACCGCGGTCGGCATCGGGAGGCCCTACGCCTATGGACTGGCCATGGGCGGCGAGGACGGACTCGTCCACGTGTTGCGGTCGTTGCTGGCCGAGACCGACCTCATCATGGCCGTGGACGGGTATCGATCGCTGGCGGATCTCACTCCGGACACGGTGCGGCGCGTCCTGTAGAACACTGCGGCACGGTCTGCGACGGTGGGTCGGTGGAGACCCTGCTTGAGGAGTTCGACCAGTACCTCGAGCTGGAACGCGGCCGCTCGGAGCACACGCGCCGTGCCTATCTGGGTGATCTGCGATCTCTGCTCGACTTCGTCGCCGCGCGGGATGCGGCCGCCAGCTTGCGCGGCCTGACGCTTCCGGTGCTGCGGTCCTGGTTGGCCGGCCAGGCCGGCGCCGGGGCCGCCCGATCCACGCTGGCCCGCCGCACCTCTTCGGTCAAGACCTTCACCGCATGGGCGCTTCGCCGCGGGCTCATCGACAACGATCCCGCGGCCCGGCTGCAGGTACCCAAAGCGCGTCGCACCCTGCCCGCGGTGCTGCGGCAGGATCAGGCGATCGATGCCATGGACGCCGCGAAAAGCGGTGCGCAGGAGGGTGATCCACTTGCCCTGCGGGACCGCTTGATCGTCGAGATGCTCTATGCGACCGGCATTCGCGTCAGCGAGCTGTGCGGACTCGACGTCGACGACGTCGACACCTCGCGCCGACTTCTGCGAGTGCTGGGCAAGGGCAACAAGCAGCGCACCGTGCCCTACGGCCAACCCGCCCAGGCCGCCCTGACCGCGTGGCTGACCCACGGAAGGACCGAACTCGTCACGGCCACCTCGGAGGCCGCGCTGCTACTCGGCGCCCGCGGCGGGCGACTCGATCCCCGCCAGGCGCGCACCGTGGTGCACCAGACGATGGCCGCGGTCGCCGGGGCACCTGACATCGGTCCGCACGGACTGCGCCACAGCGCCGCCACGCACCTACTCGAGGGCGGCGCCGACCTCCGTGTGGTGCAGGAACTGCTGGGCCATTCCACCCTCGCGACCACCCAGCTCTACACCCATGTCACGGTGGCGCGGTTGCGCGCGGTGCACGACCAGGCCCACCCGCGCGCCTAAATCGCTCAGCGGGTCAGCAAGAGGAACTGCGCCGCCAGCCGCTGTTGAGCATCGATGAGTGTGGCGCCTTCTGCCTCGACCACGTAGGGACCGGTGGCAGCAAGGCAGTAACCGCGAAAATTCCCCGTCGTCGGAAACGTGAGCCCGGCGCAGCGGCTGCCCGGAACCCCGCTCACCGCCGTCGCCTCGTCGCCGAAAGGAGCATATTCCTCGAAGAGGTGGTCCCTCAGCAGTGAGGCGGCACCCACGTCGCGCCCTTGGTAGATCGCAGCCTGCCCGTACGCGACTGTGCCGACTCCATATTTACCGAACGCCTGCCCGGACTGCACCGGATCGTCCTGGAAGTGCAGGGCGCCGTGGGTGCCGTAGCTGCCCGGGACCGCGGCGGTGGCATCGGCGGCATCTGGTGCCAAAGTACGCGCCAGTAATCCGGTCGGATCGACGGCGAGCGTGCCGAGCAGGGCGGGCGGTGTCGTCTGGAACCGGTCGATCCGGGCCGGCTGCCGGTCCAGCATCCCCGCGATCAGTCGCGCAGCCTCGTCGACTCCGTCGGCGGCCATCGCCCGCTGCGAGAAGACATACGGCCCGTGGGCGGTGATCGCCCGCACGTACGTCACCTGCCGGCCATCTTCTTCGTCGACGGGGTTGGCGAACGCCGCGGTATCCGGGTGCCCGGGAACGATCGCAGCCACGACGGGGCCGCCCGGCACAGTCCGCGCGGCAAGCGCACTGGCAAGATCGCGCGCTGCCGCCGACGCGGTGTCGGCGTCGGCGAAACGAATCACGATGTGCTGCAACTCGATATCGTCGGCCCACCGCGCGGATCCGAATCCGTCGATCGCGTTGTGACGCGCTGCGGCGTCGGCCAGTTCGGTGGGCAACTCCACGCGCAGGGCCTCCGGACCGTCGATCACCACGGCGCTCGTGTCGAACTTGCCGACCAGAGTCGGATCGACTTCCCACGGACCTACGACGAAATCCGCCATCCGCTGCCCCTCGACACGTGCTCCGGCTTGCAAGGAGCCGGCTGCTCCCAGCGGCGGCGAGGGCACGGTGGGGTAAGGCCCGGTGTCCACAGGTTGCGCACCCGCGACGCCCGCCGACAACGCCGTGAACGCGGCCGCGACGAGGACCGACCAGCGAATACGTCCCCCCGAAAGATTCACCCGGTCAAGTTACCGCGCCTCAACGCTTCACGCGCCAATGTGATGCGGCGGAGCGGAATTGGCGTTCGGCCCCGGGACCCGCGGTCATCCCACCGGCTTCAGGCGAATCGGCGTCGTCGTCACCAACCCCAGGGGGTCGACATAATCGGCCCGCGACGCCGGTCCCCACATCGCACCCCAGTGCAGGCAGGCCGTCGCCGCGCAGCCCACATGCCCGGCCATCAGTGTCCCGATCGGCGTCCCGGCCGCCACCGACTGACCCCGGCCGACCACGGGGCGGACGGGTTCGTAGGTGGTGCGCAGGCCGCCAGGGTGCGCCACCGACACCAGCGGCCGCCCGGCCAGCTCGCCGGCGAACACCACCGTGCCCGGGCCCGCCGCATGGACCGTCTGACCGATGGTTCCAGCCAGATCGACCCCGCGATGACCGGGTTGCCAGTTGGGGGACGGGGCGTCGAAATGACGCAACACCGCAGGACGGGGATGCAACGGCCAGGTGAGTCTGCTGTCTGCCGATGCCGGAGCAGCGGCGGCCAGCGTCAGCATCACCACCAGCGCGAAAATCCGCATTAGCCCAGTTCAGCGGATTTTGTGGACCGGGCAGAAGAAGGGGAACTCCGCCTGTGGATGGCTGTACGCGGTGGTAAAAGCACCTGTTGTGAGCGTGTAAACTCCTACCCGCAGCTCGCTTGCGCGGGCTGACTTCGCGCGTCTGCGTCACGGATGTCCTCTGTTGAGGCGCACCGTCACCTCGCATGCCGGGCGGTCCCGATCCCAAATCGGGTCCGGCATCGAAGCAGTCGCCAGGGCTCGGCGTCACCCGACGCCGCGCGACAACCGACAATAAAAGAGGCTGGCCACACCACCATGGCTGTTGTAACCATGAAGCAGCTGCTCGACAGCGGCACCCACTTCGGGCATCAGACCCGTCGCTGGAACCCCAAGATGAAGCGGTTCATCTTCACCGACCGCAACGGCATCTACATCATCGATCTGCAGCAGACGCTGACCTACATCGACAAGGCCTACGAGTTCGTGAAGGAGACCGTCGCGCACGGCGGCACCATCATGTTCGTCGGCACCAAGAAGCAGGCGCAGGAATCCATCGCCGAAGAGGCGACCCGCGTCGGCATGCCGTATGTCAACCAGCGCTGGCTGGGCGGCATGCTCACCAACTTCTCCACCGTGCACAAGCGCCTGCAGCGTCTCAAGGAACTCGAGGCCATGGAGCAGACCGGTGGTTTCGAGGGTCGCACCAAGAAAGAAATCCTGATGCTGACCCGCGAGAAGAACAAGCTCGAGCGCAGCCTCGGTGGTATCCGCGACATGCAGAAGGTGCCATCGGCGATCTGGGTCGTCGACACCAACAAGGAGCACCTCGCCGTCGCCGAGGCTCGTAAGCTGAACATCCCGATCATCGCGATCTTGGACACCAACTGCGACCCGGACCTCGTCGACTACCCGATCCCGGGTAACGATGACGCCATCCGTTCGGCTGCGCTGCTCACCAAGGTGGTGGCCTCTGCCGTCGCCGAGGGTCTGCAGGCCCGTGCCGGCGCGGGTTCCGACAAATCGGAGTCCGAAGCCGCCGAGCCGCTCGCCGAGTGGGAGCAGGAGCTGCTGGCAGGTGCCACCACCGCCGCACCCGAAGCTGCTGCGCCCGAGGCTGCCACCACCGAGCAGTCCTCCTAATCCGTTTTCGCGACGTCTTTTAAAGGAAAGGCTTCATGGCTAACTACACCGCTGCCGACGTCAAGCGCCTGCGCGAACTGACCGGCGCCGGAATGCTGGACTCGAAGAACGCACTGGTCGAAGCCGAGGGTGACTTCGACAAGGCCGTCGAACTGCTGCGCATCAAAGGTGCCAAGGATGTCGGCAAGCGCGCCGAGCGCGCCACCGCCGAGGGCCTGGTCGCCGCCAAGGACGGGGCTCTCATCGAGCTGAACTCCGAGACGGACTTCGTCGCCAAGAACGCCGAGTTCCAGGCGCTCGCCGAGGAGATCGTGGCCGCCGCCGCGACCGCCAAGGCCGGTGATGTCGAATCACTCAAGGCGGCCCACGTCGGCGTGTCCACGGTCGAGCAGCTCGTGGCCGACCTGTCGGCGAAGATCGGCGAGAAGCTCGAGCTTCGTCGCGCCGCGTACTTCGATGGCCAGGTCGAGACCTACCTGCACAAGCGCGCGGCGGATCTCCCGCCCGCGGTGGGTGTTCTCGTCGAGTACACCGGTGACGACAAGCAGGCCGCGCACGCGGTCGCTCTGCAGATCGCCGCGCTCAAGGCCAAGTACCTCACCCGAGAGGACGTGCCCGAGGACATCGTCGCCAACGAGCGGCGCATCGCCGAGGAGACCGCCCGCGCCGAGGGCAAGCCGGAGCAGGCGCTCACCAAGATCGTCGAAGGCCGGGTTACGGGCTTCTACAAGGATGTCGTGCTGCTCGATCAGCCTTCGGTGTCCGACAACAAGAAGACCGTCAAGGCTCTCCTCGATGAGGCCGGTGTCACCGTGACGCGGTTCGCCCGCTTCGAGGTCGGCCAGGCCTGATCTACACCCGTCGCGAAGCCCCCGAGACCTCGGTCTCGGGGGCTTCGTTTATCGGCCGGCATTTCGTGCGCGAACCGGACAATGACGCGTTCGGCAGATCAGGAAAATGACGCACGGCGCCATGATTATTTGCTTGAGTGCCGAGGAGTGTCGTATCGCGCCGTAAGACGTTGTGTTGATGAGCTGAAGATGTTTGCCGGATACTGCCGGTGATAATGCTGGCAAATTTTACAGCTAATCAATATCGCCCAACCGTCATGACCTGAAACAGACATTTGCCGACCGCGGACGACCTGCCGAGTTAATCTCTGTCCATGACGGGTTGCGCGAACGGTTCAGGTCACGGTGACCGACACGGTTGATACGGCCCGCACGGCAAACGCACATGTCAGCGGGGAAACGCCGGCGGTAGCTCCGGTCGAGAACGTTCAGCTACATAAGCACAAGGCCTGGGAGCCGTACCTGGGCGCGCTGATCGATTTGTCGACGGCGTCGCTCGCGGTAGCGCTGGGCATGACGTGGGCGAGCCAGTCGAACCCCGATCTGCCACCGACGTGGATGCTGTGCTTCTTCGCGCCGACCGTCGTCGCGCTGAGCGCCCTCCGCGGAATGTATCGGCGGACATTGAAGCGGACCTTCCTAGACGAGCTCCCGACGGTCGAAGCGATCACCGCGGTGGCGGCGATGCTTCTTCTGAGCGGGCTCGTCCTCAATACCGGAATCACCGCGCCGCGGGGCAGCGCCGTCGCGAAAGTGTGGATGTGCGCCGCGGTGTTGATCCCAGCGGGACGATTGCTGTGGATCGCTATCAAGAACCACCACTTTCGTCACGACCGGATGACCGCCCCGACGCTGATCGTGGGCAACGGCCGCGTCGCCGCGAAGGTCGTCGATCGACTCGAGATCACGCCGGAGTACGGGCTGCGTCCCGTCGGGATCATCGACGACGAGATCCCCATGATGGGCATCGACCGCGATCAGCCGGCCACCATTCCGTACCTGGGCAGGCTCGAGATGCTCGACGAGGTCATCACCCGTACAGGTGCGGAATGCCTGATCGTCGCCTTCTCACGCACCCGGGACGAGGCGATGACAGCCGCCGTCAAGACTGCCCACCAGCGCGGTGTGGCGGTGTGGATCGTTCCGCGCATCTACGACACCGTGGGAGTGCACGCGCACATCGAGCACATCGGTGGCCTCCCTCTGATCGCGGTGCCGCGGACCGACCCGCGGAGTTGGCAGTTCACCGCGAAGCATCTGTCCGATCGTTTCTTCGCCGCTCTTGGCCTGCTCCTGATCTCGCCGTTCTTCCTCACTCTCATGCTGCTCGTGCGGCTCAGTTCCCCCGGGCCGATCTTCTTCAGTCAGCCGCGAATCGGCCGCGACGGGCGCGAGTTCGGCTGCCTGAAATTCCGCTCGATGCGTCCGCCGCGGGATACCGATGCCACTTTCGTGCGGACCGACGACTCGGCCCCAGGCGGCGTGGAAGGGGAAGACCGCCGCACACCGATCGGCAAGATCATGCGGGCCACCTCGATGGACGAACTCCCTCAGCTGATCAATGTGGTCCGAGGAGAGATGAGCCTGGTCGGCCCGCGCCCGGAACGGCCCGAATACGTCGATCTGTTCAACGTCCAAATCGCGCGCTACGGCGACCGCCACCGCGTGAAAGCCGGGATCACCGGATGGGCTCAGGTCCACGGCCTTCGTGGGCAGACATCGATCGCCGACCGCGCCGAATGGGACAACTTCTACATCGAGAACTGGTCGCTGTGGCTCGACTGGAAGATCCTGGCGATGACCGTCGGCGCGGTACTGCGTCGCGCGGAGTGAATCCCCTGCTGAAGAGCCGCCTGTCGGCCGGTACGCTTTGGTACCGTCGGACGGATGGATCGCATTGATGCCTTTGCCGACGACGCCCTCGGAGATCTCGACGCGGTAGGCCTCGCAGCCGCGATGCGTGCCGGGACGGTCTCGGCGGCCGAGGTTGTCGAGGCCGCGATCGCCCGCACCGAGAAGGTCAACCCCGCGCTGAACGGATTGGCCTACGAAGCCTACGACCGGGCCCGGGAACGCGGCGACCTTCGTCATTCCTATGGCGGCTTCTTCGACGGGGTGCCGTCGTTCCTCAAAGACAATGTCGCCGTCGCCGGAATGCCCACGATGAACGGCACCGACGCATGGGACCCGGTACACGCGACAGGCGACGGTGACTTTGCGCGCTCCTTTCTCGCGACCGGCCTTGCGCCCCTTGGTAAGACGCGAATGTCGGAGTTCGGGTTCAGTGCCGTCGCCGAACATCCGCGGCTCGGCGCGGTGCGCAACCCCTGGAACACCGGACACACTGCCGGAGCGTCGTCCTCGGGTTCCGGCGCGTTCGTGGCGGCGGGCGTCGTGCCGATCGCCCACGCCAACGACGGGGGAGGGTCGATCCGAATCCCGGCCTCCTGCAACGGACTCGTCGGCCTCAAGCCCTCACGGGGCAGGCTTCCGCTGGACAGGGACATGCGCCAGATGCCACTGCGGATCGTCGCCAACGGTGTGGTGACGCGGTCGGTCCGCGACACCGCGGCGTTCTATCGCGAGATGGAGAAGGTGTCGGCCAACCCGAAATTGCCACCGATGGGGGACATCGCAGCCCCCGGCCGACAGCGGTTGCGCATCGCGGTGTGCACCAGCTCAATTTCGCGGGAGTCGAGTCCGGAGATTTGCGATCTGACGCTCCAGACCGCGTCCCTGCTTGAGGGTCTCGGCCACCGCATCGAGGTCATCGACAACCCCATTCCGGCACGGTTCATCGACGACTTCCTGCTGTACTGGTCGTTCCTGGCCTATGCGCTGATCCGGGGCGGCCGCCGGACCTTCGGGCCCACGTTCGACCGCGAACGGCTCGACAACCTCTCGCGTGGCCTCGAAGAGCGGGCCGCACGCAATCTGCATCGCGTGCCGTTGGCGATCGTTCGGCTGCAACGTATTCGGCGGATCACGTCGCGGCTGTACTCCACCTACGACGTGCTGCTGACGCCGACCCTGGCCGATGCTCCGCCACCCGTAGGGCATCTGGATCCGACCGCGCCCTATCCACAGATCATCGAGCGACTCGTGGACTGGGTGGCGTTCACGCCGCTGCAGAATGCCACGGGTGAGCCGGCGATCTCACTGCCGCTCGCGCAGTCCGCATCAGGTCTACCCATCGGCATGATGTTCGCCGCCGCCGTCGGTGAGGAGGCGCGCCTCGTCGAGCTCGCGTTCGAACTCGAAGAGGCGCATCCGTGGGCGAAGATTCAGTCATAGCAGTGGCACGCTCCGTGGAGATCGTGCGGGCACGACGAAATCCGTAGCGGCACCGACACATCGACGTAACGTCGCCACGGTTTCGTTAACGCCACCGAGACCGTGCGCGGCTGTCGGCGAAACGTTTCGATCCGAGCATCGCCATTGTGGAGACCACAGCGCGGGCAGGATCGCCGCCGATCGCCCCCTCGACCGGCAACACCTTCGGGTGCCTGGTCCGATTCGCGCTGGCCAACATCCGGCGCCGTCCGGAACGCTTCGTGCTGTCCGTCCTCGGCATCGCCCTGGCTATCGCGTGCGTGACCGTCGTGCGCACGATTTCAGCCGGATTCGCGGCAACTGGCGAGACCTCGATCGCCGATGTGCTTGATGGACAACAGTTGTGGGTTGTCCCGGCCGCCGGTGTGCATTACGACCCCGACGTCGGTTCCATCATCGCCGACGGTCCGGCGCCGGCGATCGCCGTACCAGAAGGCTGGACGGCGACCCGCACGCCGTCCGGGGTGATCGAACTCGCCGGGCAACGAGTATCGCTGCGCGGCAGCGACGAACTTGCGGCCGGGCAGGCGGTGCTGAGCCCGGCTCTCGCCGAGCGTCTCGGCGTGGCCGGGGGCACGCAGGTGGAGATCGGCGGGCGAACCCTCGCGGTCGTGGTGGACGGCGACAGTCAGTCCGTTACCGTGCCGACTTCGGCGGCACAGGCGGTTGTGGGTGACAGCGGTTGGTGGACCGTGCGGGCTCCCGAAGGAGAACAACAGCGTCGAGACCTGGGTCAGACCTTTGGTGCTGCAGTGGATCTGCCGTTCAGTACGGATCCGTCGACGCAACCGGATCCGCAAGGAGGGGGTCTGATCTACGACACGGTCGGCGGCTCCAGTCCGCTGTCGTTCGAGCAGCGTTATTCTGCGCTGTTCTCCGGCAAGGTAACCGGTTCGACGCTCGGGATGATCTCGATGGTCGGTCTGGGACTCGGCTTCGTCATCGCGGTGTCGTCTTTCCTTGCGGCGGTCACCGAGCGGCGACGTGAATTCGGCATCATGTCGAGCATCGGCCTCGCCGACGAAGTCCTCTACTTCTTCCTCGTCGAATCCGCGATCGTCTTCGTCACGGCCTATCTGGTCGGGGTCGCCGGCGCGGGCATCGCTGTCGCCCTGGTGATACCGGGGATCGCCTCCCTGTCGTCCTGGCTGCAGGGCGCGGCGCTGACCGCGATGTTCCTGCCGGCCATGGCCATCGTGGGTGCGCTGGTCCCTGTGCACCGGCTGCTGCAGCAGAAGCCGGTCGAACTGTTGGGGGGTAGGTGAATTGAGCATCGGCAGAGGTCTGTCCTACGGCTGGCTCGCCACCAGGCGCAGGCTCGGGGAAATGGTGCTCCCGGCCGTCACGACCGCCACCGGCGCGCTGCTGGTCGTCCTCGTCTTCGGTATGTCCGACGGAATCCGGACCCAGTCAGCAGCTTTGGGCCATGCCGACGAGATCTCGCGCGCCGTGGTGTTGATTGCCGTCACCGTCCTCCTCGTCGGCGTGGCCGAAGTCGCTGTGGCCACCACCCGGACGGTCGCCCATCGGACGCGCGAGCTCGGAGTGCTGGCCGCCAACGGGGTGCCCCGGGCGCCCGTCGTGGCGGCACTGCTCGTCGAACCGGTCGTCGCCGCGGTGCTCGGCGCGCTCGCCGGCTCCCTCCTGGCAGTCGTCACCGGCGTCCTGCTGGGAACGGTCGGCGTCGTCGCCACCGGCGTGTCCTACGGCGGCCTGGCGATCGGGGCGGGCATCGCGGTCGTCGTCAGCATCGTGGCCGCCTTGGCCACCAGCGTCCTGCCCACATGGAAAGCCGCATCCCGGCCGCCCATCCATTCGCTCGCCTCTGGAGGTTGATCCCATGACCACGCTCGACGAGACATCCGGAGCTGCCGCCGATACCGGGGCAGGTGCCGGCCCGGTGATCGAGATCTCGGACGTCTGGAAACTGCACAAGCTCGGCGACGAGGTCGTCAAGGCTCTGATGGCCGCCGAGTTAACGGTGATGCCGGGTGAGTTCGTCTGCCTGATGGGTCCCAGCGGCAGCGGCAAGTCCACCCTGCTCAACATCATCGGCGGACTGGACCGTCCCACGAAGGGCACGGTCAAGATCGCCGGTCAGGACACCGCGTCGCTGACCGAGAGCCAGTACGCGGCGCTGCGGCACGACACCATCGGCTTCATCTTCCAGAGCTACAACCTGATCCCGTTCCTGTCGGCGGTCGAGAACGTCGAGCTACCGCTGATGTTCGAGCCCTATGACCGGAAGTCGCTGCGCAAGAGGGCTATCGAACTCCTGGAGCTGGTCGGCCTCGGGCACCGCATCAATCACCAGCCGACCAAGATGTCGGGCGGGGAACAGCAGCGTACGGCGATCGCGCGGTCGCTGATCAGCAACCCGACCCTCGTTCTCGCCGACGAACCCACAGCCAACCTCGACCACCGCACGGGGGAGACGGTGGTGCGCATGTTGCGCGACCTGTGCTCGACCATGGGCGTCACCGTGGTCGCCAGCACCCACGACCCCACGGTGGCCGACGAAGCGAGCCGTGTCGTCCGGATGAAAGACGGACAAATCGTCTGATGACCAAAAACGCAGTGGGAGAACAGTCATGACCCAGACCGAGCCTGCGGCACCAGACCGCGACAAACTGATGACCACGGAGCTGGTCCCCGAGCAGATCCTGCCCAAGGTGATGAGCACGTTCGGCCTCACGGCCGCCTATGTGTTCATCATCTGCTGGATCACCGGTTCGTCGGTGATGGCCACCGGCGGCTGGACCGCCATACCGATGTGGGTCCTGGGCATCCTCACATTCCTCGTCCCGGCGGGCATGGCCGTCGTCGAACTCGGAAATCTGTGGCCGGGCCAGGGCGGGGTGTACATTTGGGCCACCAGAACGATGGGGGAGACGTGGGGCTTCATCGGCGGCTACCTGTCGTGGGTGCCGGTGATCCTGAACGCCGCCTCCTCGCCGGCAGTGGTGCTGTCCTTCCTCCTGCTGGCCTTCCACGCCGAGCTGGGGGTGACGGCCAGCGTCATCCTGCAGCTGGTCATCCTGTGGACGGTGATCGGCCTGGCATTGGCGAAACTGGCTGCCAGCCAACGGATCATGAACGTCGTCTTCGTCGTCTTCGGCATCCTCGCGCTGACGATCTTCGTCTGCGGACTGCTGTTCGCAGTGCAGAACGGCTCGGCGACGCCGTTCAGCTGGTCAGAAGCTCTGGTTCCGAATTTCGCGGTGGCGGGCTTCCTGTACGGCACCGTGCTGCTGTACCTGCTCGGCGTCGAGACGCCGTACAACATGGGCGCGGAGTTCCTGTCGGTGCGCAAGAGTGGCCCGCGCATGATCCTGTGGGGATCGATGGCGCTGGTAGCGATCTACCTGCTGACGACGCTCGGGACGATGATGGCGCTGCCCACCGAAGAGATCGACGCGGTCACCGGTGTCATCGGCATGCTCGACGTGGCCGGCTTCCCGGGTCTGATGGAGATCTGCGCGGTGGTCCTGGCGTTGATCATCATCGTGGCCCTGATGACCTACCAGGTCGCCTACTCGCGACTGATCTTCGTGTCCGGTTTGGAGCGCCACCTGCCGCGGATCTTCACCCATCTGAACCCGCGCACGCGTAACCCGGTGTCGGCCATCCTGATCCAGGGTGTGATCTCGTCGCTGCTGATCGTGGGGCTGTACTCACAGAGCAGCCTGGTCAACACCACGATCTTCCTGCAGGGCGGGTTGTCGACCGTGTGGCTGATCTCGGGCTTCTTCTTCCTGTTCCCGGTCGTCATCGCCCGCAAGAAATGCGCGGATCGCTATGAGAACGAGACCTTCTGGCGCATTCCCGGCGGGATGGTCGGCGTGTGGATCACGGTGATCGTCGGCACGATCGGCACCATCGGCGGCATCTACTACTCGTTCGCCAAGTCGTGGCTCGCCAGCTCCGGTGTCGGCGACGCCGAGTGGATGATGTGGGTCGGCAGCATCAGCCTCGCGATGGTGGCGCTCGGCGTCGTCGTGTATTTCTTCGGCCGCCGCTCGGCGCACAAGACCACCCAGGAAGACGCGCTGGCCCACCTGGCCGTCTTCGACCTCACCAAGACAGAAACAGAGGAAACAGCGAAATGACGATGGAGGACACCCGGACGCGGGGCGAGCACGGTTCAGAACTCGGTGGTTATCCCCTCGACCCGCTGACCGGGGCCGAGATCGAGGCGGCCGCGGCGGTGGTCACCGGATCGGAATATGCCACCCCCACACTGAAATTCGTCATGATCCAACTAGCCGAACCGGCCAAGACCGCGGATCTGACGTTTCCCGACGGGGTCGAGGTCCCACGGTGTGCGTTCGTCACGATGTACGACGCGGCGGCCAAGATGATCTACGAAGCTGTCGTCGACCTGACCGCGCGCGTCATCGAGTCGTGGACGCCGATCCCCGGCCGCTTCCCGTCCTACCTGGTCGAGCACATGACCGGGGTCGAGGAGAAGGTCCGCGAGGACCCGCGCTGGCAAGAGGCGATGCG
This sequence comes from Mycobacterium bulgaricum, assembly GCF_041287165.2. Classification (NCBI taxonomy): domain Bacteria; kingdom Bacillati; phylum Actinomycetota; class Actinomycetes; order Mycobacteriales; family Mycobacteriaceae; genus Mycobacterium; species Mycobacterium bulgaricum. Next base: position 403,781 of record NZ_JBGGKV020000004.1, read on the forward strand.
CAAGCGCGGCGTCACCGATTTCAGCCTCGCGATGATCGATCCCTGGCCCGCAGGGTATTACGGCGCCCAGGACCACTACGACAACTCGGCGCTCGTCTGCCGGCCGTTGACGTTCATGCGCGCCGCCCCGTCAGAGCACGGCTACGCGCGACCCGTCGAGGGACTCATCGTGACCTTCGACCTCGATGCCATGGAGGTCATCGATGTCGAAGATCACGGGGTGGTCCCGCTGCCGCCGACCGCGGGGAACTACTCCGAGCAGTTCATGTTCGATGCGAACAACCGGCCGGCTTTCACGCAATTCCGCGATGACGTCAAACCGATCGAGATCACCCAGCCCGACGGACCGAGTTTCACCGTCGACGGGTGGAAGGTGCAGTGGCAGAAGTGGTCTCTGCGTGTCGGTTTCAATCCGCGCGAAGGCATCACCCTGCACGAGGTGACCTACACCGATCGTGGCGAGACCCGTCCGATCATGTACCGCGGTTCGCTGTCGGAGATGGTCGTGCCCTACGGCGACACCGCGCCGACGCACTGGAACAAGAACGTGTTCGACATGGGTGAGGTCGGAATGGGCTTCTCGGCCAACCCGCTGACGCTGGGGTGCGACTGCCTCGGCGAGATCCACTACTTCGACGGCACGGTCAACGACTCGAGTGGCAATGCGGTCACCATCCCGAACGCGATCTGCATGCACGAGGAAGACTTCGGAATCTCGTGGAAGCACACCGACTTCCGCACCGAAGAGGTCGAGGTGCGGCGGTCGCGGCGGCTCGTGATCTCGATGATCTGCACCGTCGGAAACTACGAGTACGGATTTTTCTGGTACTTCTACAACGACGCCTCCATCGAGGTGGAGGTCAAGCTGTCGGGTGTGCTGACGACGGGGGCCGTGGAGGTCGCACCGGGGGAGCAGCCGCGCTGGGGCAAGATGGTCGCGCCCGGCATCTACGGCCCGAATCATCAGCACTTCTTCAACTTCCGCCTCGACATGAGCGTCGACGGGACGGGAAACAGTGTGTACGAAGTGGATTCGATACCCGAACCGGACCCGGCGCTCAATCCCCACCACAACGCCTGGATCACCCAGGACACGCTGGTGGCCTCGGAGTCCGACGGCGCCCGCGACTGGAACTGGTCGACCGGCCGGTACTGGAAGGTGAGCAACCCGTCGAAGAAGAACGAGCTCGGCATCCCGGTGGCCTACAAGCTGGTGCCCAAGGACGTCGTGCCCGTGATGGTGCAGGAGGGCTCCTACATCTACGACCGGGCCAGGTTCCTGCAGCACAACCTGTGGGTGACCAGGTACGACCCGGCCGAGAAGTTCGCCGCCGGCGACTACATGTATCAGTCGGCGGATGTTCAGGGCCTGCCGGAGTTCGTCTCCGGTGACGAATCATTGGAGGACGCCGACGTGGTGCTCTGGTACACCCTCGGCGCCCACCACGTGGTGCGGCCCGAGGATTGGCCGGTGATGCCCTGTGCTTACACCGGTTTCCACCTCAAGCCGATCGGCTTCTTCGACGGCAACCCCGCCCTGGACCTGCCGCCGTCGCCGCCGAAGGCGTGCCACGCCAACCATGCCGGGCTGCCCGTGGCCGAGCGCGCCCTGGAGTCCTAGCGGGAACTCTTGCACCGCGAGCGCGCGCGTCTGTACGGCAACACGCCGTCTTTCCTGGAGTTTCGCGCGCGCTCGCGGAGCTTCATCGCGCACATCACGCTCGATGTGCGCTCCGCACCGGAACGAACAATGCCAGCGAGGCGATCAGCAGCGCACTCAGCGTGACTACGTTGAGGACCTGATCGCGTGGGCTGTAGTGATGCAACATCTGCAGATGCAGGATCAGGTGCAGCAGGTTGAACATCGACCACGCACCCGCTGAGACGCGCACGAGTGTCGTATTGGAGACGTGAACGAACGTCGCCACGCTGAGCACGGCCAGGCCGAGGAAGAAGGCTCCCACGTCTCCGACGAAATGTTGGTTGTACGGGCCGAGCTGGGGAAGCCAGCTCAAGCCCAGACCCGGGAAGGTGCCATACCAGTGCTGCGGTGCGAAATAGGCCCAGGCACCGGTGACGACGGCGACCAGCGCGAGAAAGCCGAGCAGTACTCGGTGCACAGTGGCGGACATCGGTCTCACGGCTTGACGGCGTAGTGGCTGGAGATCGCGACGCGGTTGAACGCGTTGATGGAGATCGCGACCCAGCGCAGCGCGGCGGCCTGCTCGTCGCTGACCGCCTTGGTGTCCTCGTCGACGCCGGCCGCACGCGTGTCGATGTGCGTGATCTCCTCGGCGATCGCGAGCGCGGCCCGCTCGGCGGGGGAGAAGTAGCCCGTCTCCCGCCACGCGGGTAGCACCGCGATGCGGTCGGTGGTCTCGCCTTTGGCCAGTGCGTCGCGCACGTGCATGCGAAGGCAGAAGCCGCACCCGTTGATCTGTGAAGCGCGGATCCGCACCAACTCGATGGCCAGGGGTTCGACGCCTGCGTCCAGCGCAGCCCTCTCGGCCTGCTCGCTGAGCGCGATCGTCGTCTTGTAGGCGGCGGGTACTGCCTTGTTCAGCATGGGCCGGGTGGACATGAGCGTGCTCCGTTCGTCCGTGGGGTCTGTTCAGAGGTTAAGACGAGAAGCGCGGCGCGAACGTGACAATGGACTGCGACGAGCGTGCCCGAAAGCCCGCGGATGGTGGCGTGTCGCGGAGCAGACACGCGCGCTCGCGGTGCGTTTCAGCCGAGTTGGGACAGGATGCGGCGCAGCTCCCGTCGGTCGCGCTCGCTCAGCGACGCCAGGACGCGTTGCTCGGCCTCACGGATGCCGTCGTCGGTGCGCCGCAGAATCGCCGCGCCGTCACGGGTGAGTTCCGCGGGCCGCGACCGCCCCGACGACACCTCGGCGGGGCGGGTAACCAACCCGCGCTCCTGAAGTCCGCGGACCACCATGTTCATGGCCTGCGGCGAGACCAACACGTCGCGTGCCAATTCGGCATTGGACCGTCCCGGATAGCGAGACAGCATCCGCATGCAAATGTATTGCGGGAAGGTCAGATTCAACGGTTCGAGCACCATCGTCGTCACATCGCCGCGCAGCGACGTGGCGAGGCGGTGGAGAAGGTAGCCCAGTGGTTGATCGTCGGAGCCTGACATGTCAACCATATTGACATATATCAACTGCGTTGATACCAAGGGTGTCATGACCGATACCAATGAGATGTTCGAGTCCGCCTACCGGGGCGAAGCTCCCGAGATGGGTGGACCCATCCGGCCACCGTGGAGCATCGACGAGCCGCAGCCGGAGATCAGGGCGCTGATCGACGCGGGGAAGTTCCATGGCGACGTCCTCGACGCGGGCTGCGGTGAAGCCGCAGTGTCGATGTATCTCGCCGAGCGCGGATTCACGACGGTCGGCCTGGACCAGTCACCGACGGCCATCGAGCTCGCCCGACAAGAAGCCCAGAGGCGAGGACTGACCACCGCCACCTTCGACGTCGCCGACATCAGCGCGTTCACCGGCTACGACGGGCGCTTTGGCACCATCGTCGACAGCACGCTGTTCCACTCCATGCCGGTGGAACTGCGTGACGGATACCAGCAGTCCATCGTGCGGGCGGCCGCTCCCGGCGCCTCGTACTTCGTCCTGGTCTTCGACCGCACGTCGATGCCCGCCGAGGGCCCGGTCAACGCCGTCACCTCCGACGAACTGCGCGACGTGGTGGGCAAGTATTGGACCGTCGACGACATCCGTCCGGCGCGCATTCACGCCAATGTTCCCAAGGGCTTCGCCGACCATTTCGAGGGTTTCGCGGGCGCCGACATCCGTGACGAGGACAAGGGCCGCAAGTCGGTGGGCGCCTGGTTGCTCACCGCGCACCTCGGATAACGCACCGCGTTCCACCCATTCGCCATCGGGTACGTCAAGGTTTGGCAGGATTGGGGTATCGCCTCGTCGATGGCAACCTCATGTGCGGACCCGAAAGGAGCCTGTCGGCCCCGATGACAGAGCCCGTTTCTGATCAGAGTTCCTCCTACCGGCCCGCCTACTCCAGAGTGCTGCTCAAGTTGGGCGGCGAGATGTTCGGCGGCGGACAGGTCGGGCTCGACCCCGATGTGGTGGCGATGGTCGCGCGCCAGATCGCCGAAGTCGTCCGCAGCGGTGTGGAGGTCGCCGTCGTCATCGGTGGAGGCAACTTCTTCCGAGGCGCCCAGTTGCAGCAGCGGGGCATGGAGCGCACCCGCTCCGATTACATGGGGATGCTCGGCACCGTCATGAACAGCCTTGCGCTGCAGGATTTCCTGCAGAAGGAGGGCATCGACACCAGGGTGCAGACCGCCATCACCATGGGCCAGGTCGCCGAACCCTACATTCCGTTGCGCGCGCGCAGGCACCTGGAGAAGGGCCGCGTCGTCATCTTCGGCGCGGGCATGGGGCTGCCCTATTTCTCCACCGACACCACCGCCGCGCAGCGCGCGCTGGAGATCGGCGCCGAGGTGGTGCTGATGGCCAAGGCCGTCGACGGAGTCTTCACCGCCGATCCGCGCGTGCATCCTGACGCCGAGATGATCGCTGTGATCACCCACCGTGAGGTCATCGACCGCGGGCTGGCGGTGGCCGACGCGACGGCCTTCAGTTTGTGCATGGACAACGGAATGCCGATCCTGGTGTTCAACCTGCTTATCGATGGCAATATCGCCCGTGCCGTCGCAGGTGAGAAGATCGGAACGCTGGTCACCAAGTGACCGGTGGGTGCGAGCGAAAGCGACGGGAGAGACAGTGATCGACGAAACCCTCTTCGATGCCGAGGAGAAGATGGAGAAGGCCGTGTCGGTGGCACGGGACGACCTGGCGTCGATTCGCACCGGCCGCGCCAACCCCGGCATGTTCAACCGCATCAACATCGACTACTACGGCGCGATGACGCCGATCACGCAGCTGTCCAGCATCAACGTGCCCGAGGCGCGTCTGGTCGTCATCAAGCCGTACGAGTCCAACCAGCTCAAACACATCGAGGACGCGATCCGGAACTCGGACCTCGGCGTCAACCCGACCAACGACGGTAGCGTCATCCGGATCGCGATCCCGCAGCTGACCGAGGAGCGCCGCCGCGACCTCGTCAAGCAGGCCAAAGCCAAGGGCGAGGACGCCAAGGTCTCGGTCCGCAACATCCGCCGCAAGGCGATGGAAGAGCTGTCGCGGATCAAGAAGGACGGCGACGCCGGCGAGGACGAGGTGACCCGCGCCGAGAAGGACCTCGACAAGAGCACCCAGCAGTACACCAGCCAGATCGATGAGATCGTCAAGCACAAAGAAGGCGAGCTGCTGGAGGTCTGACCATGACCGATCAGCAGTCGACTCCCGTGGCAGAGAAGCCGGTCAAGACGTCGCGCGCCGGGCGCAATCTGCCCGCGGCGCTCGCGGTCGGCTTCGGGCTCGGCGGGTCGCTGATCGCGATACTGCTGTTGGCGCCGAAGGTGTGGGTCGGCGTCGTGGCGGTGGCGATGGCTGTGGCCACCCACGAGGTCGTTCGCCGCCTCCGCGAGGGCGGGTTCTCCATTCCCGTCATCCCGCTGTTGGTCGGCGGCCAGGCGATGGTGTGGTTGACCTGGCCGTTCGGCGCGGCCGGTGCCCTCGGCGCGTTCGGCGCCACCGTCGTCGTCTGCATGATCTGGCGGCTCGTGTCGGGCGGACTGTCCACCGCCCCGCAGAACTACCTCCGCGATATGGCCACGACGGTGTTCCTGGCGGCATGGGTGCCGCTGTTCGGAGCCTTCGGCGCGCTGCTGATCTATCCGCACGACGGTGCAGGCCGGGTGTTCTGCCTGATGCTCGGTGTCGTCGCCTCAGACGTCGGCGGCTACACCGCCGGTGTGCTGTTCGGTAAGCACCCGATGGCGCCGGCGATCAGCCCGAAGAAATCCTGGGAAGGCCTGGCCGGGTCGCTCGTCTTCGGAATTGTCGTGTCGTCGCTGGCTGTGCAGTTCCTCACCGACAACCCGTGGTGGGTGGGGATACCGCTCGGAATCATGCTCGTCATCACCGGCACCCTCGGCGACCTGGTCGAGTCGCAGGTCAAGCGTGACCTGGGCATCAAGGACATGGGCACGTTGCTGCCCGGGCACGGCGGGCTGATGGACCGGCTCGACTCCGTCCTGCCGTCGGCCGTGGCGACCTGGGTCGTGCTGTCCCTGTTGGCCTGAGCCTGCACATTTCGGTGAGATACTGGCTGGGCCATGCCCAATCCACTGCCCCTCGTGTTCGACGCTCCGCGCCGCGGCATGCCGCCGCGGCACTTCGCTGATCTCGACGAGGCCGGCCGTGCCGCGGCAGCCGCCGAACTTGGGCTGCCGGCCTTCCGCGCCAAGCAGCTCGCCAACCAGTACTACGGCCGGCTGATCGCCGACCCGTCACAGATGACCGACCTGCCCGCCGGGGTGCGCGCCCAGGTCGGCGAGGCGCTGTTCCCGACGCTGATCAGCACGATGCGCGAGATCGAATGCGACGCAGGCGAGACCCGCAAGGTGCTGTGGCGGGCCGGCGACGGGACGACGTTCGAATCGGTGCTGATGCGCTACACCGACCGCAACACGGTGTGCATCTCGTCGCAGGCGGGCTGCGGCATGGCCTGCCCGTTCTGTGCGACGGGTCAGGGCGGACTCAAGCGCAACCTGTCGACCGCCGAGATCCTCGAGCAGGTGCGCGCCGCCAGTGCCGAGCTCCGCGACCGCGATGGCGGAAGGCTGTCCAACATCGTCTTCATGGGCATGGGGGAGCCACTGGCCAACTACAACCGAGTGGTCGCCGCGGTGCAGAGAATCACTGCCGCACCACCGAACGGCTTCGGGATCTCGGCACGGTCGGTCACCGTGTCGACGGTCGGGCTCGTGCCCGCGATACGCAGACTCGCCGACGAGAAGCTCAACGTGACGTTGGCGGTGTCGCTACACACGCCCGACGACGAACTGCGCGACACCCTCGTCCCGGTGAACAACCGCTGGAAGGTCTCCGAGGTGCTCGACGCCGCGCGCTACTACGCCGATGTCACCGGTCGCCGGGTGTCCATCGAGTACGCGCTGATCCGCGACGTGAACGATCAGCCGTGGCGGGCCGACCTCCTCGGCAAAAAGCTGCACGGCGCACTCGGGCCGCTGGTGCACGTCAACCTGATCCCGCTGAACCCGACACCGGGAAGCGAATGGGATGCCAGCCCCAAGCCGGTCGAACGGGAATTCGTCCGTAGGGTGCGCGAACGCGGAGTGTCCTGCACGGTGCGCGACACTCGCGGTCGCGAAATCGCTGCCGCCTGTGGGCAATTGGCCGCCGAAGGCTGAGTTACGTAACGCCACGGCGGAATCGCGGGCGGATTTTCGCCACAGCGTCACGCAACTGCGTCAGGGTCTGCCGACGAACCAGACGTTGTCTTCGCGGAGGTTGCGGCTGCGCCACCCGTCGGGTGTGCGCACCAGCTCGTGATAGTAGTAACCGCCGCAACAACTTTGGACGTCCGTGCCGGGCAGCTGCATCGGGTTGTAGAACATCGCGCGCACCGTCGCACTGTCGCCTGCGATCTCGCATTCGACGTTCGTGACGTAGTGCATCGTCCACGGAATCGCGGCGAAACCCGCTTCCAGCCACGCGGCCACCTCATCGCGGGTGCCCGCCGCCGCCCCGGCCGACGAATAGTCGATGTGCGCATCGTCGGTGAAGACGGACCGGTAGAGATCCCAGTCCTTCGTGTCGACGGCCCTGGCGTAGCGGTTCAGCAGCGCCCTGATCTCCAGTTCGTCGGTGAGGCGGCCAAGGTCGGTCACCCCGCCACCTCCAGCCGCAGTTTCCGGATCCGCCAGCCCGATTCGGATCTGACGAGCTCGTCGCGCCAGCGGCCATGGAAGAAGGTGATGCCCTCGGTGCGCGGAAGCGCAACAGCGTTGAACCACATGGCCACAACGGAGGCGGCGTCCCCGCCGACGCGGCTCTCGACATTGGTGACGTAATGCATCCCGACGCTGATCGATTCCTGGTGGCGCGTCAGATACTCGACCGCATCATCGGGACCGCCGACGAACAGGTTGGCCGCCGAATAATCCAGATGCGCGTCATCGGTCAGGAGCGACCGATAGAGGGTCCAGTCCTTGGAGTCCACGGCCCGGCAGTACCGGGTGAGCAGATTGCCGATGTCGATCTGGTCGGCGACGCCCTGAACGTTCACGAGGCCGGCATACCGATGGTCTTCGCTTCCAGGTATTCCTTGTAACCCTCTTCACCGTTGCGGTATCCGAGCCCGCTCTGCTTCGTTCCGCCGAACGGGCTGCCGATGCCGAAGTGGCTCTTGCCGTTGATGGTGACGTTGCCGGTGCGCATGCGGGTGGCCACGCTGAAGGCTCGGTCGAGGTCACCGCCGCTGACCTCACCGGACAGGCCGTATATCGAGTTGTTCGCGATCGCGACGGCTTCGTCGTCGGTGTCGTAGGGGATCACCGTGAGGACGGGACCGAAGATCTCCTCCTGCGCCACCTGCGAATCGGGGTCCACGTCGGCCAGCAGCGTCGGTTGCACGTAATAACCGACGGGCAGGTTTTCCGGGACGCCGCCACCGGTGACCAGGCGGGCTCCGGAGTCGACGCCGGACTTGATCAGCCCCAGCACCTTCTGGCGCTGGGTTTCGCTGATCTGCGGTCCCTGCATGTTGTTGGGGTCCCACGGGTCGCCGACGGGAAAGTTCTCCATCATGGTCTTCATGATCTGGATGCCTTCGTCATAGCGACTGCGGGGCAACAGGATCCGACTGGGCAGGATGCAGCTCTGGCCTGACATCACGCACGCCATCAACGCGGCCATCGGCAGCGCCATGTTGAAGTCGGCGTCGTCGAGCACGATGTGGGCACTCTTGCCTCCGAGTTCGAGCAGCGTCTTCTTCACGGTAGGCGCGCCCGCGGCGAGAATGGCCCGTCCGGTCGCCGTCGAACCCGTGAAGGTGATCATGTCGACTCGGGGGTCGGCGCTCAGCGCCGCGCCCACCTCGTTGGCGTTGGAGACCACGACGTTGAACACTCCGGACGGAATGTCGGTTTCCTCGGCGACGATACGGCCGTACTCGCTGCCCGACCAGGGCGTCAGCTGAGCGGGCTTGAGCACCACAGTATTGCCGGCCATCAGTGCGGGGACCGTCTCGGCGACGTTGAGATAGAACGGTACGTTCCACGGCGTGATGGCACCGACCACCCCGACAGCCTCGTAGTGGATCTTGCGGTGAGCAGGCCCGAGCGGCGTGTCGTGAACGCCGTTGTCAGCGAGGTAGTCGAAGTTCCTGCCGTGCTCGGCCCAGTGCCTGACTTCGTCGATCGGACTCTCGATCTGGCTGCCGGTGACCTTGACCGGGCAACCCACTTCGGTGATCAGGACGCGCCGCAGCCGTTCCTTATTGCGCTCCAGCGCCTCGTGCAGCTGCGTGAGGCAGTGATAGCGGAACTCCAGGTCGCGCGACCAGTCGGTCTCGTCGAACGCGCGGCGCGCCGCCCCGACCGCGCGGGCCATGTCGTCGACGGTGCCGTCGGTGGCCCGGCCTGCGACTTCCTCGCTGGCCGGATGCACCACGTCGAATGTGGCGCCGCTGCGGGTGTTTTGCAGTTCTCCATCGATGAGCATGCGCTCGTCGCCTGCGAGCACGCCGGTTTCGGTCTCCGCTGTCGTCATGACAGCTAGCTTTACAAGAATTCAGCCGAGTGTCACGCGTTCAGGTGGTCTTGATCCCCACCGCGTGGCGAAGTTGGGCCAGGAACTGATCGTCGTCGTCGGCGCGGACGATGTAGTGCGACACCGCTACCCGGATGGCCGTAGCCGCCTTGACTGCGCTGTTGGAACCCGGCAACAGCTTCTCCAGCTGGGCGCGCATCAGCGGGATGATGTGGGCCAGCCGGGCGATCACCACCTCGGGCTCGATGTCGACGACGCGCACGCCCGAGTAGGACTGCTGGTATTCGACGATGAACCGCATCGCAGCGTCGACCCGTTCGGTGCCGCGCAGGCCGGCGGTCGCCTTGATGATGCCCGTCTCGAACATCTCCCGTTCGTAGATGCCGAACGCCTCCAGCAGCGCCTGCTTGTCGGCGAACCAGCGGTAGAGCGTCGGACGGGACACCCCCGCCTGGAGTGCCACCTCGGACAGGCTCAGCTTCGTCTGCCCGCTACGGCCGAGCACCTCGGCGGTCGCGACGAGGATTCGGTTCCTGGTCGAGGTGTCGTCGGTGGTGTCGTCGGTGTCGCGTGCTGGATGGTTCACGTACCTGGCCTTACTTACGGGTTCGGTGTCGATCGTAAAGCGTGGACGTGCCTACGGCCGACGGCGCGCGCGGCATTTCTGGTCACAGGCTGTTCTGGAGCAGGGTGACGGTCTCCAGATCGTCGAGCGCCTCCAGCGCGCGTTCGAGACCTTTGTGCGCGATGTCCTCGTTCTGCATGCCGCCCATCCCCGCGGTGATCAGCGTCGCGACATAGGGGTACAGCGCGCCCTGGCGGTAGCGGTCCCACAGCTCAGATGCCGCGAGTTCGGGTCCTCCCGCGTCGGCCAGGGCGCGCCGGTAGACGTCGAGCAGGTCGCGCTGGCACTCCCGTCTGGTACCGGTGGTCATGCTCGTGACGAGGGTGTAGGCGAGCTCGCGGCCGGGGTGGCCGCGGCGCACGGCCTGCCAGTCCAGTAGCCCCGCCCGCCCGTCGCGGAAGTACAGATTGCCCGGGTGCGCGTCGCCGTGCATCACGGTGTGCGGGCCGCGATCGACGAGCGCCGCGGCCGCTCGATAATGGTCGTCGATGAAGCGGCCACGTCCGATGGGCAGCTCCGTACGCTCGGACAACTTGCGCGCCGACGCCTTCAGCAACGGTGCGGTGAGCAGTGAGGCGCTGTCCTCGGAGGCGCTGTAGAGCCAGCCGAACGGCCCGGTCCCGCTGCGCGCGGGAAGCCGGCCCCAGAACGTGGCGTGCAGTCGGGCCAGGAGTTCGACGACGAGTGCGGCGCGGTCGGCGTCGATGGGGTGCAGCGTGTCCGGGAAATCGCACTCGCCGACCGCGAGATCTTCCAGCACGAGGACGAAGCGACCGGTATACGGATCGAACCGGGAGCCGTAACTGCGGGGCACGCCCGTCAGCTCGGGGGCGAGCTGGCTGTAGAAGCGGGTCTCGGTGCCGGCCAGGTTGCCGAGTTCGCCCATCAAACGGGTGGCGACCGTCTCGGCCGCCATCTTCACGAACACCGACGAGGGGACGTCGTCACCGGTGAGGGCGAGCCGAGCACGTGACGATGTGCCGGCGTCGCCGCCGATCACCGACACCGACGTCACCCGCCGGTCCATGAGCGCCGACATCGCGGCGGCGTCGAGATCGCCGATCGTGCGGGGAAGCGGGAGCAGCCGGCCGATCAGCGTGTCGGTCCCGATCCGCCGGAAAGCCCGGCCAAGATGCGAGGCGAGGCCTACGGCGGGTGCGACCCGATTGGCGATGACGGACACCACGAGCCTCCTAGGCTTGGACCAGTAGCCCACACAGGGTTACAAAAAGGATCATTTTTGTAAAGCCGGAAGGGCAGGGCGAGCATGGCGGGTCCGCTCGAGGGGATCAAAGTCGTCGAACTCGGGGTGTGGGTGGCCGGTCCGGCAGCGGGCGGCATCCTCGCGGACTGGGGTGCCGACGTCGTCAAGATCGAACCGCCCGCCGGTGATCCCGCCCGCACGTTCGGCAGGATGCTGGGGATCGCGCCACAGGATCGCCACCACGTCAGCCCGCCGTTCCAGATGGACAACCGCGGCAAGCGCAGCGTCGTGCTGGATCTGGCCACCGAGGACGGACGGGCCCATGCCCGCGCCCTTCTCGACGGTGCCGACGTCTTCCTGACCAACATCCGCACCGGTGCACTGCGGCGGATCGGGCTCGACTTCGAAGCGGTCGCCGCGGCGAACCCCCGGCTGATCTACGGATTGATCACCGGCTACGGCGCCGAGGGGCCGGACGCGGATCGACCGGCGTATGACGTCGCCGCGTTCTGGGCGCGGGCGGGCCTGGCGCACCTGCTGACCCGACCCGGCGAGGTGCCGCCGTTCCAGCGGGGCGGCATGGGCGACCACATGGCCGGTATGACACTCGCCGGCGCGATCTGCGCGGCGCTGGTCGCCCGCGGTAGGACGGGGACGGGGCAGCTGGTGTCGACGTCTCTCTATCGACAGGGCGCCTACACGATCAGCTTCGACCTCAACACCTTCCTGATCACCGGCCACGCCATCGCGATCGGTCAGCGCGAGACGATGGGCAACCCGTGTATGAACAACTACACCGCGGCAGACGGCAGGCGGTTCTGGCTGGTGGGTCTGCAGGGGGACCGGCACTGGCCGGCGCTGTGTGCGGCGGTGCAACGACCCGATTGGTTGACTGACGAGCGGTACGCCTACGCGCGCGACCGCGCCGCCCACGCCGCCGAGCTGATCGCCGAACTCGATGGGATCTTCGCGGGCAGAACCCTCGACGAGTGGGCGGAAGTGTTTTCCGCACAACCGGATCTGTTCTGGTCGCCGATCAACTCGATCGAGGACGTCCTCGGCGACGAACAGTTCCACGCCGCGGGCGGGATCGTCTACGTGCCCGACGACGACGCCGGCGCCGTGCCGATGGTGGCCACGCCGGCTGACTTTCACGGTACTCCCGCTGAAGTACGTTGCAGCGCACCTGAACTCGGTCAGCACACCGAGGAAATACTCGCGGAGTTGGCGCAGGGGACGAATCGCTCGACGTGAGTTGCGGTCAGCCCTGGACGACCTCGGGTGACGCGGCGCGCTGATACCTGGCACGGGCGGCATGACGCAGCTGAGCGAGGAAGTCGTCGGAATCATCGCTGCGGACCAGGTACTGCGAGATCGCGACGCGGACCGCGGTCGCGGCCGACAGCGCGGCATCCGGACCCGTGCACAGGCGCTGAAGCCGCTCCCGCATCAGTGGTAGCACCCGTTCCATCCGCTTGATCACCTGATCGGGTTCCACGTCGACCATCCGCAGACCCGGGTAGGACAACTGGTATTCGACGATGACGCGCAGGGCCGCATCCAGGCGCTCGTGCGCGGGCAGATCGGCGGTAGCCTTGGCGATGGCCCGTTCGTAGTACTGGCGCTCCCAAACCACGAACACGTCGAGGAGTTCCCGCTTGTCGGCGAAGTACCGATACAGCGTGGGCCGCGACACCCCGGCTTGAGTCGCCACCTCGGACAGCGACAATTTGGCAGTACCGTTGCGGCCCAACACCTCTGCGGTGGCTGCCAGGATACGCTGACGCGTCGAGTTGTCAGGCACCGTTGGATGCATGGTGACAGCTTTACAAATTATTGCCGAAGTGTCACGCTAAATCTGTGACTGTTGTTTCGGTGGGCGAGCGGGAGTTCCGCACGTGAAAGTCGGAGTAGATCTGAGCAAGTGCACCGGACACGGCATCTGCGAATCCATCGCCGAAGAGGTATTCGAGGTGCAGGACGACGGCTCTGTGATCATCCACGACGCCGAGCGGCCCGAGGCCGACCGTCCACGGATGCAGCTGGCCGTGACGCAGTGCCCGGCGGCAGCGCTGTTTCTCGCCGCGGAATAGCAATCCTGGCTGTCGTTCGACCGCTGGGCGCGACCAGGAATGCTATTCCGCGGGAGCGGGCTTGGGTGGGCGTGGACGGACGAGGACCGACTGCTGGATGGCGCCGACCGCACCTGACTCGTCGAACAGTGTGCCCAGCGTTGTGCCGATTCCGTCTGGGCCGTAGTTGGTTTCGGCACGAATACCCACCCACTCGCCTGCGGGCAGGCGATGGATGTGCACCGCGAGATCGGTGTTGAGGAACGTCCACCGCCGGATGTCGAGCTTCGTTCCGATCCCGTTGGCGTCATCGGCGACCGCGAACAGTCGCTCCAGCGGCGTCATCGACTCACCGGCGACGAGGTCGACCTCCGGTCTGATCCACGACTCGCCGGGACCCTCGCCCATCGGCGTGGTCAGCCACCGCCAATCGAGGCTGTGGACGTAGTTGCGGTCCCAATCCTTTTTCATGTCACGGCTGCGCGCCTCGGCGACCGGCCGCAACGGCTCGGCAGGAGCGTGCATCACCGCGGCCGTGTCCACAGTTTGCAGTCGCCATCCACTGGCCCTGGCTACCGGCCGCGGTTTCCCGCCGGGTCCCAGCGCCAGCATCTCGGCGCTGACGAGCTCGATCTGCGTGCCCGATCTCTCCCTGCGAGCGTGGATCCAGAAGTCGCCCTCGGCGGGCACCGGCCCGAGAAGGTCGACAAGCACCCGGCTCAGCCTGGTGTCGTCGCGCGGTTCGCAGCGCTGCAGACCGCGCACCAGCAGGGCTGACACCGGGGCTGCGTGCTGGATGGCGGCCGACCATGTGCTGCGGACGAAGTCTGTTGCGGCGAACCTCTCGCCGCCTTCGTCGTCCGCGTCGATCAGCTCGTAGTACGCATCGGACATCGTCGGTCGCCTTTCAGTGGACGTGCGCCTCGGGTACGAAGCCTGCGGCCGGGAAGCCGACGGTGGTCGCGTCCAGCCGCGAGAGTTTGGTGCCGCGAAGCCGTTCGGGATAGGCGTCGGTCGTGGTCACCAGGAACAGCGTCACGCCTTCGGGGCCGCCCAGCGTGCACGCGATCGCGGTGCGGTCCCCGATGTCGATCCGGTCGGTCACCTGCCCACCGTCGACGATGCGCTCGAACTGGTGCGCCAGCGTCATGGCCGCCCAGACGCCGCCGTCGTCGTCGAGGCAGATGCCGTCCGGTGGGCCGTCCAGTCCATCGGCGAAAGTCCTTCTGTCGAACAGCATTCCGTCTGCGCCCACGGTGAAGGCCGTCAACCGCCGGCCCGTTGATTCGGCAACGATGAGGGTTGTGCCATCGGTCGTGATTGCCATCCCGTTCGGGAAGTCCAGATCGCCGGCCACGACGGTGGCGTGCCCGTCGTCGGGGTCGACGCGGACGATGACGCCGCTTGCGCGGGCCTGAGACCCGACATAGGCGCACCCGTGGGCATCGACGACCATGTCGCCGAGGCTCGCGGGCACCATGGCGGAGACATCGGCGACGATGTCGACGGACTCGCCGTCATAGCGCAGGATTTGCCTGCGGTCGGTGGAGACGATCAGCAGCGACCCGTCGGGTCGAAAACCCAAGCCGGACGGTGCATGGCCGACCAGGGGGAGGGTGCTCATCTGGCCGTCGAGGGTCACGGTGTGTACGGCCTCGCCGAGCATGTCGGAGAACCACACCAGGCCCTCGAACCAACGCGGGCCCTCGCCGAAAGAGAAGCCATCGGCCAACGGGGTGAGTGTCATCAGCCGAAGACTATCCGACGGCGTTTCACTACTTTACAAAACACGCCAAAAGTGTCACGCTCGCTGAGTGCAGCTGTCAACCGGGAGCATGTCGTGACCATGAAGAAATATCACAGCCACACCCTGCTTTATCTGCACGAGACGATCGATCTCGGGGCGGCGGGCGGCGACCGGTTCACCGAGGAGTTCAGCGGTGTCTACCACCCGATGATGACCGAGCTCGGCGCGCGGTTGTTCGCGCTGTGGGAAACGACGCCCTACAACGGGCACTGGCCCCAGGTCACCATCATCTGGGAGATCGACGCCTTCGCCGACTACGCCCGCATCGGTCGGGCGCGATCGCGCGGCGGCAGTCACGAAGCCGCCTCGGTCGCATGGTCGACCTACCTGCGGGAGATCGGCGCCAGAGGCGAGGGCCGGATCATGTACGCCGGCCGCGCCAACAAGACTCTGAAGCAGTTGCAGGACGCGAACTTCAAGGCCGGCCTGGTGATTCAAGAGGTCATGCAGACCAAACCCGGTCGGCAGGACGACTACATCCGCGAACTCGAACGCCTCTACGTGCCCTGGTCGGAATCCACGGGCAAGCGCTGGCTCGGGTCCTTCATCACGACGTTCCGCTTCAACGAGGTGATCCACTACTGGGCGCTCGAAGACGAGTGGGCATGCT
Source organism: Mycobacterium bulgaricum (assembly GCF_041287165.2). NCBI lineage: Bacteria > Bacillati > Actinomycetota > Actinomycetes > Mycobacteriales > Mycobacteriaceae > Mycobacterium > Mycobacterium bulgaricum. The sequence continues at coordinate 419,784 of NZ_JBGGKV020000004.1, forward strand.
TTGAAAACCACTACCCGTCCTGGAAGGACAGTCCGCCGGCCGAGATCGTGACGTGGATGAGCGTCGCTCCTGCGTTGCGCGACGGGTGGGAGGACTCGATCCTGGCGGCCCTGCCGCCGTCGCCACTGCAGTGAACTACGACCCGTTCAATCCGGCAGTGATGGCGGATCCGTTGCCGTTCTATCGCGTGCTGCGCGATCAGTACCCCGTCTATTACCTCGACAAGTGGGACACGTTCGCGCTGTCGCGATTCGACGACATCTGGAATGTGCTGGAGATCAACGACGGGACGTTCGTCGCCTCCGACGGCACGCTGCCGGCCGCGGCCGTTCTTGCGCACCATCACGACGGGCCCGTCCCCGAACCGCCATTGCACCCCATGCCGTTCCACGCCAACTTCGATTCACCGATCTATGACGAGGTGCGCCGGTGCACCGCCGCACCGTTCCGCCCCAAGAACGTCACTGCGCTGCGCGAGCGGATCCGGACGCTGGCCAACGAACGTCTCGACGAGCTGCTGCCACTCGGCCGGTTCGACCTGACGCAGGACTACGGCGGGATCGTCGCAGCCTCGATCGTCTGCGAACTCGTGGGCCTGCCAGCAGAACTCGCCGCTGACGTGCTGGCCACCGTCAACGCGGGCAGTCTGGCCAAGCCTGGCGACGGCGTGGAGGTCGCCAACGCGCGGCCGGGCTACCTGGAGTACCTCACCCCGGTGGTCGAACGTCGGCGGGCGGGCGAATCCGATCCGTTGCCCATCGTGGACAACCTGCTGGCCTACCGCTTGCCCGATGGCTCGGCGCTGACCGACACAGAAGCCGCCGTGCAGATGCTCGGTGTGTTCATCGGTGGCACCGAGACCGTGCCCAAGATCGTGGCGCACGGACTGTGGGAGCTGACCGCGCGGCCAGACCAACTCGCCGAGGTGCGCGCGGACCTCGATGCCACGGTGCCCGTCGCGCGCGAGGAGATGATCCGCTATTGCGCACCTGCGCAATGGTTCGCGCGCACGGTGCGCCGGCCATTCACGCTGCACGACACCACAATCGAGCCGGGGCAGCGGATCATCTCGCTGCTCGCCTCGGCGAATCGCGACGAGCGCGAGTACGACCGCCCTGACGAATTCGTCTGGAACCGACCGATTCCCCGCTTGCTGGCCTTCGGGCGCGGCCAGCACTTCTGTCTGGGCGCGCACCTGGCGCGGCTGGAAATCGCGATCATGGTGACCGAATGGCTCAAGCGCGTCCCCGAGTTCGAGGTGGACGTGGCCGCCGCGTCGCGGCCTCCGTCGAGTTTCCAGTGGGGCTGGAATAGTCTCCCGGTAGAGGTCTGACATGTGGTCCTACCGACTCATCGCTCCGTACACGTTCGCGAAAAGCGATGTGCTGCCGCGTTCACCGCAATCCCTTGGTGACGGGCAGGTGCTTCTGCGTTTCCTGGCGGCCGGAATCTGCGGAAGCGACCTACCCGGCTTCCGCGGCGCCAAGGGGCGGCTGCCCTTCGACACCGGCAAGCGGGCCGCGGAGAAGGACGGCTTCCCGATCCACGAGATCGCCGGTGAGGTGATCGCAAGCCGCCATCCGGCTCACCGACAGGGCGACCGTGTCGTCGGGTGGGCATCCGGATTCGACGGGCTGATGGAAGAGGTGGTCGCCGACGGCGACGGGCTGATGGCCTACGACACGTCGCTGAGTCCCGCCCACGCCGTCGCGCTGCAGCCGTTGGCCTGTGTTCTGTATGCCGTGGAACAGCTTCCTGACCTGGCCGGGCGGCATGTCGCGGTGCTGGGCCAGGGGTCGATCGGATTGCTCTTCTCCTATGTCACGAAATCCCTGGGCGCCGGGCACGTCACCGGTGTCGACCCCATCGACCGTCAGGATGTGGGGCCGTCGTTCGGGGTGGACACCGTCGTGCGCGCTTCCAGCGACCGTTGGGTGAGTCACCTGACGCCGGACGCCAAGCCCGATGTGGTGATCGAAGCGGTAGGGCATCAGGTCGCCACCCTGGGCCATGCGGTGGAGGCCGCCGCGTTCGGCGGCACCGTGTTCTATTTCGGTGTGCCCGACGACGATTTCTATCCAATCAGCATGCGCACCATGCTCAGGAACAACCTCACGCTGAAGTCGGGGGTCACGATGGATCGCAGGCGCGTGTTGCAGAAGGCCGACACCTTCGCCTCGGAACACCCCGGCCTGCTCGATCGCTACCTGACCCACACCTTCGGCGTCGACGAGGTGCAGGCCGCGTTCGAGCTGGCGTCGCGGCCCGTGCCCGGGCGCATCAAGATCGCGATCGCGGCCTGACATGGCGAGCAGACTTCAGGAAGCCCTGGCCGCAAACGCCCACGTGTGGGGTGGCTGGGTAGTGGGTCCGACGGTGATCGGTCCCGAGGAGTACGCGGCCGCCGGCTACGACTACGTCGGATTCGACGTCCAGCACAGCTATCTCAGCGACGCCGACGTCGCGTTGATGCTGCGCCGTCTCGAGCACGTACCCATCGCCACTGTCGTCCGGCTACCCGACGCCGCGGCGGCCCCGATCGGGCGGGTACTCGACGCCGGGGCCGACGGGGTCGTCATCGCGATGGTCGAGTCCGCGGCCGACGCCGCGGCAGCCGTCGCCGCGACACGCTACGGCCCCAGCGGAATACGAAGTTTCGGGCCGCTTCGGGCGAGCCTCGGCATCGACCCCGCGGCGCTGCAGAACCGGGCATCGGTGTTCGCGATGATCGAGACGACAAGGGGACTCGCGGCTGTCGAGGAGATCTGCGGTGTCGACGGTCTCACAGGCATCTACGTCGGTCCCGCGGACCTGGCGATCTCCATGGGTCACGGGCCGACTGACGCGTGGTCGCGTCGTGACGTGCTCGACGTGATCCTGCAGGTGCAACGCACGGCGTCGACGGCTGGCCTGGTAAGCGCCATCCACGCCAGCACCGGTGCAGCCGGTAACATGCTTGCGCACAAAGGATTCGACATGATCACGTTGGCCTCCGAATCGCAGGCGCTGCGGCGCGGGGCTGCCGCGCACCTCGCTGACGCACGCGGGGAGGACACCTGATGCCCGCCGACCGCGTCGCACTGGTCACCGGCGCGGCCCGCGGCCAGGGCGCCGCGATCACCGCGAGGCTGCTGCAGGACGGATTCGCCGTTGCGGCGTGTGATCTGCTCGCCGACGACGTCGCCGACACCGTCGCCGCCCTCGGCACCGACCGGGCGCTGGCGGTGTCGCTGGACGTCACGTCGGCCGAACAGTGGGGGAGCGCGGTCACCCGCGTTGTCGAGCATTTCGGGGGTGTGACGACGTTGGTCAACAACGCCGGTGTGCTGCATCGGGCTTCGCTGTCCGAGGAGACCGCCGACGGTTTCGAGGGCAGTTGGCGCGTCAACTGCCTCGGCCCCTTCCTCGGCATCCAGGCCGCACTACCGCACCTGCGGGACGTCGACAACGCGGCGATCGTCAACACCTGTAGCACCGGCGCGATCCGGCCCTTTCCCCACCACAGCGCCTACGGGTCGTCGAAGTGGGCGCTGCGCGGACTCACCCAGGTCGCCGCTGTCGAGCTGGCGCCCGCCGGGATCCGCGTGAATTCGGTGTTCCCCGGGCCCGTGGAGACACCGATGCTCGACGGTGCGACCCAGACTCGTCTCGCCGCGCAGGCCCTCATGAAGCGGATCGGAAAGCCGATGGAGATCGCCGATGCCGTCGCGTTCCTGGTCTCCGAGCACGCCACGTTCATCACCGGCTCCGAGCTCATCGTGGACGGTGGGCAGTCCCTCCAGAGTGGATGACGACCTCCATGGCGAAAAACCTCTCCGTCGGCATCATCGGAGCCGGACCCGGCGGGCTGGCCCTCGGAATCTTTCTGCGCAAGGCCGGATTCGACGACTTCACCATCTTCGACCGCGAGGACGGCGTCGGAGGCACGTGGCGGATCAACACCTACCCGGGCCTGGCCTGCGACGTGAAGTCGCACCTGTATTCGTACTCGTTCGACCTCAACGCAGGATGGTCGCGGCTGTGGTCGGGCCAGCAGGAGATCCTGGCGTACTTCGAGCGGTGCGCACAGCGCTACCGGCTGTCCGAGAAGCTCCGCCTGAACACCGAGATCGTCTCAGCGCAATGGGTGGCCGACGAGCAGCAGTGGCGGTTGCTGACATCGGCCGGCGAGGAGCACCGCTTCGATATCGTGGTGTCGGCCGTGGGGCTCTTCACCCAGCCCGTGATGCCCGACCTCGTCGAGGAGGAGCCGTTCACCGGGACCATCATGCACACCGCGAAGTGGGACCACTCGGTCGACCTGCATGGTGCGAAGGTGGCCGTCCTCGGCACGGGTTCGACTGCAGCGCAACTGGTTCCCGAGGTCGCCAAGCACGCTTCGGCGGTCTATTCGGTGCAACGCTCACCGACCTGGGTGCTGCCCAAGCCGGACCGCGAGTACACCGCCCGGGAGAAGTGGATGTTCGCCCACGTCCCGTTGGCGAAGAAGATCTACCGCACCCGGTTGTGGTTGCGCAGCGAGTCCAACATCTCGGTCATCGAGAACGGCAGTGACAAGACCGAGGAGTTCAAGGGCATCGCGCTGCGGACGCTGGAGGCGACCGTCACCGACGACGAGCTGCGCGCCAGGCTGACGCCCACCCACCCGTTCGGGTGCAAACGGCTCGTCTTCGCCACCGACTACCTGCAGACGCTCACACAGGCGCACGTCCGGGTGGTTTCCAGCCCGGCACGCGCGTTGCGGTCCCGGTCGCTGGTCACCGAGGACGGCACCGAACTCGACGTCGACGTCATCCTGTGCGCCACCGGTTACGCCGCCGCGGACTACCTGGGCCAGATCGACGTTCGCGGCGCCGACGGAGTTGCGCTGCGCGACACATGGAGTGACGGAGCATTCGCCTACCTGGGGATGTCGGTGCCCGGTTACCCCAACTTCTTCATGCTGTACGGGCCCAACACGAACGTCGGATCCAACAGCGTGATCTTCATGCTCGAGGCCCAGGCTCATTACATCGTGCGCGCATTGAAATACATGCGGCGCAGGAACAAGTCGTCGATCGAGGTGAAAAGCGACGTCGTGAAGCGCTTTCTCGGCAGGATCGACGATTGGATGCAGGGCACGGTATGGCTGACTCGGTGCAGCAACTACTTCCGCGCCCCCAACGGACGCGTCGTCACCCAGTGGCCGCGCAGCGCCCGCGACTTCTGGGGACTCACCCGGTGGTTCCGCCCCGGCGAGTACACGTTCGACGCGCCTTCGGATCGCGCGCCCATCCATGTCGGCGCCCAGTCCGCGGCGAAGCGATGAGCATCCCGATCCGCGACTTAGCGGACCGTCTCGATCCGGCGCTGCGGCATCTCGCCTCCGCGCGCACCGATCTGTCACCACCGGTGCTCGGCGCGGTGCGCGATTCGCTGAACCAACGCCGCGCCGAGGCTGCCAGAACAGCCGACCTCGTCGGGGTGGAGGTCGAGCAGCGTGAGGTCGCCGTGGGAGACGGCCACCTCGTCACCGTGCGGATCTACCGGGGTGGGCCTCCGCAGTCTCCTGCGGTGATCTATTGCCATTCAGGTGCTTTCGTACTTGGTAACCTCGACACCGATCATCGGCAGTGCATCGAGATCGCGCGGCGGGCCCGCGTCACGGTGGTGTCCGTGGACTATCGTCTCGCGCCTGAGGAGCCGTATCCCGCCGCACTCGACGACGCGGCGGCAATTCTGGAATGGGCAGCACGCAGCGCCGCGGAACTGGGCATCGACGCTTCTGCCCTCGCGGTCGCAGGCAGCAGCGCAGGGGCCTCGCTGGCGGCCCGGCTCGCACAGCGGTCGGCCGAAGGGTACGCACCGCCGGTGATGTTCCAGCTGCTGCACCAGCCGGTGCTCGACGACAGGCCGACTCCGTCAAAAGAGGAGTTCACCGCGACTCCGGGTTTCGATGCCGAGGCCGTGGCGTGGATGTGGCGGCACTACGGTGCGGGTGCGTCCGTCCCCGACGATGCCGTTCCGGCGCGCGCCGACGAGTTGTCCTCGCTACCCGCCACATTGATCACATGCTCGGAGCTGGACCCGCTGCGCGACGAGGCGGTCGACTACGCGCTGCGGCTCATGTGGGCGGGAGTGACGACCGAGCTGCATGTCTTCGGGGGTACGTGCCACGGCTTCGATTCGCTCATTCCCGACTGGGAGGTCAGCGGCCAGCTGTTCGACATCCAGGGTGCCGCGCTCCGCCGGGCCTTTTCACGCTGAGCGTTCCTTTGCCAACTCGCGCGCGATCGCCTCGTGGTAGGAGTCGATATTGGCCGGGTTGACCGTGCGGAAGAAGCCGTCGGGTAGCGGGGAGTCCTTGAACGCCTCGACGGTCATCGTGCGGCTGAACAGGGTGACGCCCTGTCCGGGCTGGGTGAACTTGTACTGCACCGTGATTCGGCCCGGCATGCCGCCGTTGCCCTCGCCATCATGCCCCAGGTGGCGACCGAGTTGAACATCCACAACTTCGGGCGCATCGCGATCGCGAGGTGCCACGTGAAGATGCGCGTGCCGTCGGGGCCCGATTCCGTCCAGGTGTCGCCGACCTCCAGGGGCAACTTCTCGGGAACTCTGCCGATGTGCGCGCTGCCGGGGTAGGTCTTGGTCCAGTTGACCGGGTTGGTCACGAAATCGTAGATCTCCTCGGGCGACTGGGTGAACGCTGTCTCCGATGTCGTCGTCACGATTCCCACGCTGGCAGCCCTTCTGCGGTCGCTTTACAAACTCACGCCATAATGTCACGCTGCGTTTGGTGCGCCAAGCGAATGGGGGATGTCGGGTATGGACTTCTCGGAAGTCGCGCTGTCAGACGAGGACCAGGCCTTCCAACGCGAGCTGCGCGAGTTCCTTGCGTCGGTGGTGACCGAGGACGTCATCAGGCGCGACCGGGAGACCGGTGACAACTTCGACGAGGGCGTCCACCTGGCGCTCGGTGCGGCCGGCTACCTGGAACGGGACTGGCGTCCCGAGAACGACGGCGGGTTCACCACCGTGCAGCGGCGAATCTGGGACCTCGAGATCGGGCGGGCGCACACCCCGTGGTTCCACTGGGGCACGACGTCGATGGTCGCGACCGCCGTCAACCAGTTCGCCTCCGAGGAGCTCAAGGCAGAGGTGCTCGGCAAGACGTTGTCCGGCCACTACCGGTTGTGTCTCGGCTACACCGAACCGGAAGGGGGATCCGATGTCGCGACGTGCAAGACGCGGGCCGTGCGGGAAGCGGATGGATCAACGTGGATCATCAACGGCTCGAAAATGTTCACCTCGAACGCCCATCACGCCCAGTACGTCTTCCTGATCACCAATACCGATCCCACCGCGCCCAAGCATCAGAGCCTCACGATGTTCCTCGTTCCGCTGGACGTGCCCGGTGTCGAGATCCAGCCCATCCGCACGGTCGACGGGGACCGCACCAACATCACGTTCTACAGCGACGTCCGCATCGACGACCGCTATCGCATCGGAGAGGTCAACGGGGGCTGGGCCGTTCTGCGTGAGGCCCTCAACGCCGAACACGGCACCGTCGAGAGAGACACGAGCGGGCTGTACAGGATTGCCGTCATGACCGAGCATGCGCTGCTGCTCGCCGACGAGATCGACCGGATCGCAGGAGTTGTGGACGTCGACGACGACGCCGTCGCCTATCGGTTGGGGCGCAGCATCGCCCGGTTGGAAGCCTCGATGAGCGCGCCCGGCATGTTCGGCCGGGTGGCGATCGCCCAGACGCTACGGGACGTGACGCCGGACCTGATGGATATCTCCGGCGCCGCGTCGGCGTTGCCTGACGGGCTCAGCGCCGAGTACCTGTTCCGGCTGGCGTCGCCCATGGGCATTTATGCGGGCACGCTCGATGTGTTCCGCAACATGATCGCCCAGCATGCGCTCGGGCTGGGCAAGCCGAATTACTCACCACCACGCTGAGCACGAGGCCCACGCTCGACGGTCAGAGCGCGGGAATCACCTCGGATGCCAACAACTCCAGGGTCTGGTCTGAGCACCGGTCGTGGGTGAACAACACGATCTGGTCGAACCCCATCTCGACCAGCTCGCGCAAACGGTCCACCATGAACGCCGGTGTTCCGATCAGGTTCGTGTCGTGGAGCCCGAATCCTTCCCCGCCGAAACGTTTTTCGGCGAGGGACCGCACGGACTCCAGGCTTGAGTCGTCTGGCGCGAGCGCCATCACCGCCTCGATGGACAGCACGATGTCGGCGGGGTCGCGGCCGATGTCGTCGCAGAGCGCACGCAGCACCCCGATCTTCGCCTCGATCTGATGCAGCGCGTAGGTGGGCACGTTCCACACGTCGGCGTAGCGCGCGACGAGGGGTAGCGTGAACTTCTCGCCGACACCACCGACGACGATCGGCGGCCGAGGCTTCTGGACCGGGCCGGGCTTGACGGGCATATCGGTGACCCTGAAGTGCTTGCCGGAGAAATCGATTCGCTCGTCGGCGAAGGCCTGATGCAGGATCTGCAGCGTCTCCCCGAGCTGTTCGGAGCGTTCGGCGAAGGTGCCCCAGGGCAATCCGGCGCGGTGGTGCTCGTCCTCGATCGACCCGCTGCCGATGCCGAGCGAGAGCCGCCCGCCCGAGATCTGGTCCAGCGTGGTCGCCATCATGGCCAGCGTGACCGGGTGGCGGAACTGGTTGCACAGCACCATGTGGCCGATCCGCAGTCGCTCCGTACGGCTGAGCAATGCCGTTGCCAGCGTCCACGCCTCCATCGACGGATAGTCCGGCATCCCGGGCCCGTACAGGTGGTCATACAGCCACAACGAGTCGATGCCGAGCTCGTCGCAGCGCCGGGCGCGGTGCACCAGGTCGTCGAACGCAAAACCCATCTGAGGCAGGTAGACGCCGATTTCCGGCCTGCTCATGACGCCTCCCGGCACGCTGATTCTGTACATTCCGCCGCCTGCATGGTAACGACATTCTCGATACTGGAGAAGATTATTCTGACCTTGGAGGCCGGGCATGCAGTTCGCGATCACCCATCCGATGCACAGCCATCCCTACAACCCGGAACTGGTGACGGGTGCCGGTATCGCCACGGTCGCCGCGGCGGCCGAGAAGGCGGGCTTCGGCGGTTTCGGGTTCACCGACCACCCCGCACCGACGCAACGCTGGCTCGAATCGGGCGGGCACGACGCCCTCGACCCCTTCGTCGCGATGGGTTTTGCGGCAGCCCACACCACGACGTTGCGGCTCATCCCGAACATCGTGGTGCTGCCGTACCGCAACCCGTTCGTCGTCGCGAAGGCCGGTGCGACTCTCGACTTGATCTCCGACGGTCGGTTCACCCTCGCTGTCGGCGTCGGCTACCTCAAACGCGAATTCGTGGCACTGGGCGTCGATTTCGACGAGCGTGCCGACCTGTTCGAAGAGGCGCTGCACGTCATCCGCGAGGTCTGGACCTCCGATGACCTGAGCTACGAGGGTAAGCATTTCAGCGCCAAAGGCATCACGGCGCACCCGAAACCGGTCAGCGCCCCGCACCCGCCGATCTGGGTGGGCGGCAACACGTCGGCGGCTCGTGCCCGCGTGGCGAAGTACGCCCAGGGGTGGTGCCCGTTCCGCGCGCCCGCGCTCCTGGCCCAGACGGCGCGCACGGCGGCGCTCGAGACGACCGACCACCTCAAGACGGGCATCGACGATCTTCGGCGCCGCCTCGACGAGGCGGGCCGCGATCCGTTGGATGTCGACGTCACCTTCACCAACAGCGCGGGCGGCACCCCGGGGTCTGACGACTTCAATGCCGACGAATTCCTGGACGGTGTCACCGAATTGGAGAAGGCGGGCGTGACCTGGATTCAGGTCAACGTGCCGGGGGACAGCCTGGCGCACGCGGTCGAGGCGATCGAAGGGTTCGGCGAGTCCGTCATCGGCAGGCTGTGAGCGCGGGCCCCACCCAGCGATGCAGAAACGCCCGCAGCGCCGGTCCGTCGCGCGGCGGGTCGGGCGGTGCGATCACCATCGACTGAATGATCCGCAGCAGGAACTCGGTCAGTTCGTCGATGTCCGCGTCGCTGTGGAATCCCAAGCTTTCCCAGTCGATTTGGCTGTGCCGTAAGATGATTCGGCAGCGATTTATCACCGGGGGCGCCAGCATCCGGCGGCTGAACTGATTGGTGCGGTCATTCTCCAGCAGCAGTGTCAGCAAGGGTTCGTCGGGTAGGCGCTCGACGATGAATGCCACCACCTCCACCAGCTGTCCGGCGACATCGTCGATGTCCGCGGTGATGGTCTCGATCCTCGCGACGAACCCGTTCAGGGCGACCTCGGCCGCCGCGGTGAACAAATCCTCGGTCGTCGCGAAGTAGCGGTATATGGTCCGGCGGGTGATGCCGAGGGCGTCGGCGACGTCGGACAGGCTGGTCTGGCTCGGCCCCCGGCGCTCGATGCACGTCAGCGTGGCATCGACGATCCGCTCACGTGCCTCGTCGTCGTCCCGCGGTGGTGATCCGGCCCAACCCTTGCGGCCCATGACAATTGACTCCTTCGGCGGCGGCAGGTAATCATTACAGAAGATACATCAAATGTCACAGTGTGCAATGTGTTGGGTGGTGCATGGCCATGACGGACCTTGAGATACGTCGCCCTCGCTTCGACTTCAGTGGCGACGTTCCGTGGCAGTGGAATCCGCAGAGTCCGGCGTTCTCGTTCTTCATGAACGCGACATCGATCATCGCGATCTGTTTCGAGCAGATGATCGTCGGGGCGGTGACCGAGGCCAAACCGCTGATCACCGATCCCGTTGTCGCCGAGGAGGCGACGGCATTTCTGCGGCAGGAGGCCCAGCATTCCGCAAGCCACCGCAAGCACGTGACTGCGCTGATCAAACGCTATCCCGGCCTGCAGCAGACGCTGGATGCCGCGATGGCGGAGTTCGACAACGTAACCGCGACGACCCCGCTGGCGTACCGGCTCGCCTACATCGCCGATCTGGAGGCGACGTTCACGCCGACGTTCAAGCTGATGCTCGACAACGAGGCCGAATTGTTCCGGCCGGGTGACGAGCGGGTCGCGTCGCTGTTCCTATGGCATTTCGTCGAAGAGGTCGAGCACCGGAGTTCCGCACTGGTGATCTATGACGCCGTTGTCGGAAAGCCCTGGTACCGCTTGCGTATGGTGCCCGCAGTCGTCAAGCACCTGCTGAGTGTCATCGCGGTGATCGCCGACGGTGTCAACGAACACGTCCCCGAATTCGAGCGGCAGGTCGACGCCCGCACCATGCTGCCGATACACGGGCTGCGCACCACGCTGCGCCAACGGCTGGGCCGCGAATCCCAGCAGCCGCCGGCGTTCGCCAGTGTGCCGCGCAAACAGAAGGTGGTGGCCGGCGCGCGAATCCTGCTGAGCCAGACACCATTCCACGATCCCGCGCATGAGCCCCTGCCGACCTTCGCCGACGAATGGTTCGCACGCTGGGACCGCGGCGAAGACGTCACGCGCTGGTATTCCTCAGCGCGGGCCGGTGAATGAGAACACTTACGCGATTCTGACGAGCGTCTTGCCGATGTTGGCACCGGTGAACAATCCGTTGAGAGCATCGACGCACGATTCGATGCCCTCGAAGATGTGTTCGCGATGTGTGAGCAGGCCTTGCTCCTCCCACCCGCGGAGCGCGGCGAAGGCTTCGTCGAAGCGGCCCCACTCGTCGAGTGCGTTGAAGCCCTGCATCAGCGCGGTTTTCGCGAGCAGGTTGACGTAGTTCGCGGGACCGGGGTGTTGACCTGTCAGATAGCTCGAGATGACGCCGCACAGCACCACGCGAGCTTTGTGGGCGAGCCGACCGAGCACCGCGTCGAGGATCGGCCCGCCGACGTTGTCGAAGTAGACGTTGACGCCTTGCGGACAATGCTTTTTCAGTGCGGCAGGCACGTCGTCGTTGCGGTAGTCGATGCAGGCGTCGAACCCGAACTCCTCGACGACGGCCTGGCACTTGTGCGGACCGCCCGCGATGCCGACGACGCGGGCTCCCGCGATCTTCGCGATCTGCCCGGCGACCGATCCTGTGGCCCCGGCGGCCGCCGACACCACGACCGTCTCGCCCGGCTGCGGACGCCCGATTCCCGTCATTCCGAAGTATGCGGTGGCGCCCGTCGGACCGTAGATCGACATCACGGCCAGCTGGTCGACCTCCGCGCCCGGGCCGGGCACCGGCGTCGTGAAAAGGTCGTCGCGAACGATCGTGTACTCCTGGAAACCGGTCAGCGTGGTCACGACGTCACCGACAGAGTATGCCTCGCAACGGGATTCGACGACCTCGCCGATGCCTGCTGCCCTAATGACCTCGCCGAGCTGCACCGGGGGCAGATAGCTCGGCTGGTCGTCGAGCCATGTCCGCACGGCGGCGTCCATGCCGACATAGGTCGTGCGCACCAAGGCCTCGCCCTCGCCGGGTTCCGGAACAGAGGACGTGACGAGTTCGGTGTCGCCGGGGGCGACCAGCCCGTCGGGGCGGCGGCGTAACACGATCTGGCGGTTCGTCAGCGTCGGCACGAGCCAGAACCTACCGAAGCCGCGCTGTCATCGGCTCGCAATCACGGACAACGCCACAACGCTTCCTGCGTCGTCGTGGCGATCAGCGTGCCTCCCGCGTCATAGAGCGATCCGTGCACCAGGCCGCGAGAGTCTCCGACGTTGAGCGGGTGGACCTCATAGCGATGCCAGTCGTGGGGGACGAACGGGCGGTGGAACCACACCGAGTGGTCGAGGCTGGCCGCATACGCCGAACCCTCGCCCTCCTCCAGCGGGACACCACTCGGCCGCGCCACCGGCACGGGCCCGAAGTCGGACATGAAGGTCAGTGTGCACGCACGGACGAGGGGGTCGTCCTCGATCTCCTCGCGAGTGCGGATCCAGAACGGCGGCACGGCGAACACCGAGTCGTCTTCGGGGCGTGTGCGGATCTGAAACCGCGACGCATACCCGAAGTCGGGATCTTTCAGCCGAGCCTCGGCCAGCTCAAGCGACGGGGTCGGCGTCGGGTACTCGTCGGCGCCCGGCTCGGCGGCGTGGAACGATGCGATCATCTCCAGGATGACCGCCCCCTGCTGGATTGCAGTGACTCGACGGGTGTCGAACGAACGACCGTCCCGGGTGCGCCCCACGTGCAGCTCCACGTCGACGCCGTACCGTCCGCCCCGCACGAAGTACAGGTGAAGCGACTGCGGCAGCTTGCCGGGCTCGACCGTGGCACCGGCGGCTCCCAGCGACTGGGCCGCGATAAGACCGCCGAACAGTCTCGGTCCCGGACCTTCCGGCGGCGGGGTCGTGACGAAGACGTCGCCGTCCCGTTCGAACTGCAGCAGCCGCGCGATCCAACTGTGTTTGACACCTGTCATCAGGTGCCGACCCTATCGGGTGGCGAAGTACCTCTGTCCGTCGGCGGCCGCACGGCCGAAACCGGCTTTGAGCGCAGGCGCGAGAACTGTGAACGGCAGCTTCAGCGGACCGACCGGTTCGATGGCCACCAGCCACGTGAATCGCGTTCCAGTGCCCTCGGGTTCGATCCGATAGTCCTCGGCGAAGCGGCGGAACAGCGGCAGGTTGGCCTCGGTGGCGAAGAAGGAGTACCCGCTGCCTTCGGTCCATTCGAAGAACTGTTCACGCACCAGGGCAGGGCCGGTGCCCACCTCCCGGGTGGTGCCCACGCCGAACGGGCGAGGAGACGTCCACGTGAGCGATCCGACGGTCTTGCCCCACGCGGCGAGCGACTCGTCGGACTGCAGGGACACCCACACCTGCTCGGGAGTCGCGTCAAAGTGCTTCACGTAGCGGAAGACGTGCGGCGCGGACGTGAAGAAGCCGGCGTCGGCGGGCTTCAGGGCGAACCAACGGGCCATAGGAGAGAAGCTTGGCCCAGAATGCCTCTCCCGGCAACGCCGTCAGATCGACGACGCCGCGGCGATCGTGCCCTGACGCGCTCACAGGTCACATCCGCAATCGTCGTACGAGGCGGAATCCGGGAGTTCGGCGAGCACCTCCACCTTGGTCTCGTCGAAACTGAGCAGTGCCGCGATCGGAAGGCTCTCGGGCAGGGGGTCGTCGTAGCTCCATGCCGCGTCGTCGATACGAATGCCGCCCACAATGACATCCCAGTACGTCGCGGAACCCTTGTAGTTGCAATAGGTGGACGTCTCCGAGCGGCGGAGCAGGTCGGTGCGTACGAGGGAGGGGGACACGTAGAGCCGTGGGCGCAGCGCCGTCTCGAACAGGATGACCGTCTCCACGGTGTCCACCAGCGTTTCTCCGGCGGCCGTCACGCGCAGACCGCGATGGGTGGGGCGGCAGTCCACCCGGTGATACGGGTTGGGCGGATAGTGGACCAGGCGCCGGCCCTCCTCGAACCAGGTGTCGACGGCCCTCCAGGGCACCACGACGAAACCGGGTGCCTCGGGAACCTGTTTGCTGGGAAGATCGCCGACCTCGTCGGCGGCGAACGCATAGCTCAACGGCTCGCCGCGGCGGTGCACCATCAGCGCCCGCTCGGTGTCGATCACGGTCCGGCCGGCGAGGACGGCTTGCACGCGACGCGGATGCGGCTCGATGTACACCAGGTCACCCTCTGCGGGCGGACTCAGCCGTCCCGCGCGATCGCGGCTCAGCGGTCCACTCCCCGCGACCAGGCTCATCGAAGCCGCCCGGCGGCAACGATTCTCCTGCGACTCATCGCGCCCTGCTCTTTCGGTTGCTGTTGCTGTTCGTGACTTGCATCAGAGTTTACAAATCATCGGCGAAATGTCATGAGAGCCAATGTGCGCCGTACCGCCTGCCGGTCGGACTTCTGCTAACAAGAATTGTCAGTTCCCTCGTTTCGCCGTCTCGTGGTTGGCGAAATCCGGTGGAATGGGTATGACACTTCGCGTGTCGACGACGAACGGGGGTGGCGGGTGAGACGACTCAACGGCGTCGACGCCATGATGCTCTACAGCGAAACGCCCGAGATTCACATGCACACCCTCAAGATCGGGGTTCTGGACGTCTCGGACGTCGGGGGGTTCGATTTCGACCTGTTCCGCAAGATCGCGCTCCCGCGCCTTCATGCGCTGGCTCCGCTGCGCTACCAGCTGGTGGACATCCCGCTCAAGTTCCATCATCCGATGTGGGTGCAGAACGCCGAGATCGATGTCGACTACCACCTGCGCCAGGCTCGTGTCGCCGCTCCGGGCGGGCGCCGTGAACTCGACCAGTTGATCGGTGAGATCGCCGGCACGCCGCTGGACCGAAACTACCCGCTGTGGGAGATGTACATCGCAGATGGCCTGGCGGACAACAAGATCGCAGTGATCCACAAGGTCCATCACGTCCTCGCCGACGGCATGGCGTCGGCGAACCAGCTGGCGAGGGCCATCCAGCCCCACCAGCCGGAGGTCGGTGGCCAGATGGACGAGGTCCATGCCGATTCGATGGCGCCGGGGAACCTTCTCAGGGGCGCAGGACGAGATCACCTACGCCAGCTCCGTCGACTGCCCACGCTGATGAACGAGACCGCCTCGGGGGTGTCACGGGTGCGCAAGAAGGCCAAGGAGCGCGGGAGGCATCCAGACCTCGCACGCAACTTCGCTCCGCCCCCGAGCTTCATCAACCACGTGGTCAGCCCCGGGCGCCGGTTCGCGACGGCACCGCTGGCGTTGGCGGACGTCAAGGAGACCGCCAGGCATCTGGGCGTCACGCTCAACGACATCGTCCTCGCCACGGCTGCGGGAGCGCTGCGCGAGCTGCAGTTGCGCTATGACGGCGCGGCGAACTCGCCGCTGATCGCCGGCGTCCCGGTCAGCGTCAACACGTCCCCGGACCGCCTCGCCGGCAACGAATTCACCTATATGACACCATCTTTGCCCGTCCACATCGCGGACCCGCTGGAACGGGTGAAGCTCACCGCGACGTCAACGGCGATCGCCAAGGAGAACCACAACCTCCTCGGTCCCAACCTGCTGCCGTCCTGGCTGACATACCTGCCGCCCGGCACGGCGCCGCGGGTCTTCCGGACGCAGGCTCGCCGCGTTGAATCGGCGATGGTCATGAACTTGACGGTGTCCAACGTTCCGGGCCCGCGGGAGCGGGGACGATTCGAGGGCGCCGTCATCAACGAGATCTACTCGGTCGGGCCGATCGTCGCGGGCAGCGGCATGAACATCACGGTGTGGAGCTACGTCGACCAACTCTCGATCTCCGTGCTCACCGACGACCGCACCCTGAAAGATCCCCACGAGGCCACCGATGCCCTCATCGCGGCGTTCACCGAGATTCGCCGAGCCGCCGGGCTGACGGGGGAGTTGACACCCGTCGAGCTGGCGATGCCCACCGCCCCCGCTCTCTGATTCGTTAAACCCGTTGTCGGAGCGCAATTTCGCGTTCCGGTGACGCGTACTGCTTCGCGTTCGAAACCCGATCGATACTTTACAGATCGGTTCCATAGTGTCACGCTGTCAACGGCGCGACGTGACGCGCCGAAGGGTGGCGCGATGACGATGTTCGAGGCGGACGACCTCAGGGCGGATCCACGCAGGGGGACCGGCGTGCGGACCTCCAGAGAGGTCCTGCGTTCCTACGACCTCACGGTGATCGCCGCCGACGTCGACGGAACGGTCGCAGCGGCCGGAGGCTGGCTGTGCGACCGGGTCCGGGCGGGCTGGCAGGTCACCGTCCTCGTGCCGCCGGGATCCGACGTGCGAGCGCTGACCATCCTCGGCGTCCACACCGAGCCGACCGAATCGGCCACCGACGCGCTGGAACACCCCGCAGCGGCCATCGCGGTGGACGCCCGGGTCCTACGCCGCGACGACGAACTCAGGCGGGCGGTGCTGGGCGTCGTCGACGCGGGCCATATCGAGGTCACCGTGTGGGGCGAGTCGGCTCTGTTCGGATCCGACGGACGGTTCGACGCCGTGCGGCACCGGCTCAGCACCGCGGCGCGCGCCTTCAAGGCCGGCGCGATGCGGGCGCCCGGGGGATCGGTCGCCTGGCCGCCCACCGAAGAATTCGTCAGCACCGCGCTGTGGTACCCGCCCGACGGCGCCGACCTGGTGCCCGTTGCGGGACGCTAGATGGTGCCACGGCGATCTCATCGGTCCGGCAGCGGCGCCGGAAGCGCACCTGGGAACCACTGCCGCATCGTCGTCGTCTCATCGACCGTGGACGCACTGGTGGTGTCGGCAGGCGGCTACCTGTGCGACCGGGTCCGGGAGGGCTGGGATGTCGCGGTGGCCCTGTCTGTGGCCGGGGACGCGCGGCCACTGAACATCCTCGGCATCCGCACGCACGAGGCCGTCGACGAACCGGCCTCGGTGATCGCCGGGCTTACGCCGGGCACCCCGCTCGCGGTCGGCGCCGACCTCCTGACGGAGAACGTGACTGCCCGGCAGGCTCTCGCCCGCCTCGCGGCACGGGGCTACGGCACGGTCACGGTGTGGGGCCGGCCCTCGCACGCCGAGATCGAGCAGGGTCTGGAACCCGTACCCCATGCGCCCAGCACAGCGGCGAGGGCGTACAAGGCGTCGGCGTTGCGTGCTGCGCAGGTCGAAGGCGTCGCAGAAGCCGTCGAGTCGCTGTACCGGGTACGCGGCGGGTCGTTCCGCCGCCTCTACGCGGTGTGACCCGCCGCTAGCGGGTGTCGCGGTTGCGTGTCGTGTAAAAGCTACGGGCGACGAAGCCCAGCACGAAGAGGGCGAATCCGATGAGGAACAGATCCTCGACCCTGCCCGTATGGTTGCCGTGCATCATCAGGAGCAGGAACGCCGCGGCCAGCAGGCCGCCGATCTGGTAACCGCGGACACTGCCGGTCGACCAACCCCACTCTGCGGACGGCACCTCCTCGACATCCACGCCGGTGCGTCGTTCCACCTCGGTGCTTGCCACGGCTGGCTCCTCTGGGTCGGGATGAGCGGGCGGTACTTCCGACACGATTCTGACACAGCTCTACTACGCGCTGGCGTAGAGCCGGGACACATGTCCCAGTAGGCTGGCCCGTCATGACAGGTCAGGGTCCGCGAGGCATCTTCGAGGGCAAGGTCGTGCTGGTCACCGGCGCTGCGCGCGGGCAGGGGCGGGCCCACGCCGTCCGGTTCGCCGAAGAGGGCGCCGACGTCATCGCCTACGACCTGTGCGAGCAACTCGACTCGGTCGCGTACCCGATGGCCACGCCCGAGGATCTCGACGAGACCGCACGCCTTGTCGAGAAGACCGGCCGCCGGATCGTGGTCGAACGAGGCGACGTCCGCGATCGCGACCGCCTTGCCGAGGCGGTCGCCAACGGAGTGCAGGCGTTCGGCCGCCTGGACTTCGTCCTCGCGAACGCCGGCATCCTGCCCGCCGCGGGCGAGCAGGGCCGCGGCATCTCCGCGTTCACCGACGCCGTCGGCGTGATGCTCAACGGCGTCTACTTCACCATCGACGCCGCCCTGCCCGCGCTGCTGCGGAATCCCGAAGGCGCCGCCATCGTCATCACCAGCTCCGCGGCCGGATTCACCTCGGTCAGTACAGAATTCGGGACGATGAACCACGGCGCGGCAGGCTACACCGCGGCCAAGCATGGCGTTGTCGGTCTGATGCGGCACTTCGCCCGGTCGCTGGCGGAGAAGAACATCCGGGTCAACTCGGTGCACCCCGGCGGCGTCGCGACGCCGATGGTCCTCAACCAGGCCATGGCGGACTGGGCCGGCCAGCATCCGTCGTTCAGCACCGCCCAGCAGCCGCTGTTGCAGCTACCCATGATGGAGCCAGGCGACGTCAGCGACGCGATGGTCTACCTGTGCGGGCCCGCGGGCCGCTACGTCACGGGTGTCGCTCTACCGCTCGATGCCGGCCAGACACTGAAGTAAGCACAGCGCGCCGTACCGGCGCTAGCCGATGGCGCCGTACCGGCGCTAGCCGATGGCGCCGTACCGGCGCTAGCCGATGGCGCCGTACCGGCGCTAGCCGATGGCGCCGT
>NZ_JBGGKV020000005.1:0-403530 GCF_041287165.2 Mycobacterium bulgaricum
CGCCCCCAAAGGCCCCAAACGGAAAAAACCGCGGACCTAAAGTAGGTCCGCGGCTATTCCGATGTCTTGCGACATCACAAAGCGCCCCCGGCAGGAATCGAACCTGCGACCTAGGGATTAGAAGGCCCTTGCTCTATCCGACTGAGCTACGGAGGCTGCGTCCAGGAGTGTATCGCGCGCGAGAGCTGTGACCGGTGTGGCAACAGCGACTAAAGCCGCTCCGCGTCCGACGGCCGCCGACTAGCGTGGTGCGCATGAGCAATGCGCCGAACTTGGACGCGGCCGGACTTCCGGAAGAACTCAGCCCGCTCGACCAGATCCTGCATCGCGGGGAGGCCAACCCCCGAACCCGCTCGGGCATCATGACGGTCGAGCTTCTCGACACGACCCCCGACTGGGACAGGTTCCGCACCCGCTTCGAGCATGCGTCGCGCAAGGTCCTTCGATTACGTCAGAAGGTCGTCACACCCACCCTGCCGACCGCGGCGCCCCGCTGGGTGGTCGACCCCGATTTCAATCTCGATTTCCATCTGCGCCGCGTGCGGGTTCCGGAGCCCGGCACCTTCCGTCAGGTCATGGACCTCGCCGAGATCGCCGCGCAGTCCCCACTCGACATATCCCGGCCCCTGTGGACGGCCACGCTGATCGAGGGGGTGGAGAACGGCCAGGCCGCCCTGATGGTGCATTTCAGCCACGCGGTCACCGACGGCGTCGGCGGCGTCGAGATGTTCGCCAACCTCTACGACCTCGAACGCGATCCGCCGCCGCAGCCGGCGCCGCCGCTGCCCGTCCCTGCCGACCTGTCGCCGAACGATCTGATGCGCCGCGGGCTCAACCGGTTGCCCGGCACCATCGTCGGCAATGTGCGCGACGTACTCTTCGGCGCCGCAAAGGGCGTCGGTCACGTCGTGCGCGACCCCGTCACCCGGCTCGGCAGCGCCATCGATTATGCGATGTCGGGGGCTCGCGTGGTGGGGCCGGTGGCCGACCCGTCGCCGATCCTGCGCCGGCGCAGCCTGTCGTCCCGCAGTGAAGCCATCGACATCGAGTTCGGCGACCTGCACCGGGCCTCCAAGGCGGCGGGCGGGTCGATCAACGACGCCTACCTCGCGGGTCTGTGCGGCGCGCTGCGGCTCTACCACCAGGCCAAGGGGGTGCCCGTCGACACGCTGCCGATGGCCGTCCCGGTGAACACGCGGTCCGACGACGACCCGGCCGGGGGCAACCGCTTCGCCGGGGTCAACCTCGCGGCGCCGATCGGACTGTCCGATCCCGAGGTGCGCATCCAGAACATCCGCTCGCAGATGACCAGCAAGCGCGACGAACGGGCTCTCGACATGGTCGGTGCGATCGCGCCCATGGTCAGCCTGCTGCCCGACAGCGTGCTTGAGTCGATGGCCGGGTCGATCGTCAGCTCGGACGTTCAGGCGAGCAACGTTCCCGTCTACGCGGGAGACACCTTCATCGCCGGTGCGAAAGTGTTGCGTCAGTACGGCCTCGGACCGCTGCCCGGTGTCGCGATGATGGTCGTGCTGGTCTCGCGGGCGGGCTACTGCACGATCACCGCGCGCTACGACCGGGCATCCATCACCGATCCGGACCTCTTCGCGCAGTGTCTGGTAGCCGGATTCGACGAGGTGCTCGCCCTCGGCGGCGACGGTCGGGCGACGCCCTCGACGTTCACCGAAGACACCGAAACCCTGGCAAGCAGAGTCGAACTGAACGGAAGTGGCCAGCAGTGACGACACCGGGCAGCGCCGAGATGCGTCTTCCAGGATCGGTCGCCGAGGTCCGGGCCAGTGAAAGCGGCCCCCACGTCGGAGCGTTCTTCGATCTCGACGGGACGCTCGTCGCCGGGTTCACCGGCGTGATCATGACGCAGGATCGATTGCGGCGCAGGCAGATGTCGGCGGGCGAATTCATCGGCATGGTGCAGGCCGGTCTCAACCACCAGCTCGGCCGGTCCGAATTCGAGGACCTCATCGGCAAGGGCGCACGCATGCTGCGCGGTAACTCGGTCGCCGACGTCGACGAGCTCGCCGAACGGTTGTTCGTTCAGAAGGTCGTCGGCAGAATCTATCCCGAGATGCGTGAGCTCGTCCGCGCCCACATGGCCCGCGGCCACACCGTCGTGCTCAGCTCGTCGGCCCTGACGGTCCAGGTGGAGCCTGTCGCCCGCTTCCTGGGCATCGACAACGTCCTGAGCAACAAGTTCGAGACCGACGACGACGGCCTGATCACCGGTGAGGTCCAGCGGCCCGTCATCTGGGGTCCCGGGAAGGCCAGGGCGGTACAGGAATTCGCCGCCGCCCATGACGTGGATCTTTCCAAGAGCTATTTCTACGCCGACGGTGACGAGGACGTCGCGCTGATGTACCTCGTCGGGAACCCGCGCCCTACCAACCCTGCAGGCAAGATGGCTGCGGTCGCCGCCAAACGCGGATGGCCGATTCTGCGGTTCAGCAGCCGCAGCGGTTCGAGTCCCGCCTCGCAACTGCGCACGGTGGCCGGCATCGCCAGCATGGTGCCGATCGCGGCGGGCGCCCTCGGCGTCGGACTCCTGACCCGCAACAGGCGCACCGGCGTGAACTTCTTCACGTCGACGTTCGGCCGCACCCTGCTCGACATCGTCGGCATCAACCTGCAGGTTCTCGGCAAGGAGAACTTGACCGCGCAGCGGCCCGCGGTGTTCATCTTCAACCACCGCAACCAGGCCGATCCGCTGATCGCCGGCCGGCTCGTCAGCGACAACTTCACCTCGGTCGGCAAGAAGGAACTCGAGAACGATCCGGTCGTCGGCACCATCGGCAAGATCATGGACGCGGCGTTCATCGACCGCGACGATCCGCAGAAGGCCATCGAGGGCCTCAAGAAGGTCGAAGAACTTGCGCGCAAAGGTGTTTCGATCCTCATCGCGCCCGAGGGCACGCGCCTGGACACCACCGAGGTCGGCGCCTTCAAGAAGGGTCCGTTCCGCATCGCCATGTCCGCCGGCATCCCGGTCGTGCCGATCGTCATCCGCAATGCCGAGGTGATCGCCTCCCGCGACTCCAGCACCTTCAACCCGGGAACTGTCGACGTCGTCGTGTACCCACCGATCCCGGTGGACGACTGGACGCACGACACCCTGCCCGAGCGCATCGAGGAAATCCGTCAGCTGTATCTGGACACGCTGAAGGACTGGCCGCACGGAGAACTGACACTCCCCGAGCTGTACACGCGAGCGAAACCCGCCAAGAAGCCGGCGCGCAAGGCGGCCAAGAAGACCGCCGCGCCCAAGGGGCGGCGGTGAAGATCCGCGCCGACGACATCGCGGCCTACACCGCCGTCGGCGACACCCTGGTCCTGGCCGCGGCGTCCTCGCCTGCCGAGGAGGCGCTGCTCAACGACTGGCTGGAGGCCCAGCGCCGCGCGCATCCCGAGTCGACGATCGAAGTGCTCAAGCTGCCCGCCGACGACGACCCACCGCCGGCCACGCTCGCCCGGCTGGTCCAACTGCTGGAGGCCGACGCGGATCGATCTGTGGTCCCGGTGCGGGTGTTCTGGATCCCCGGCGGCCTCCCGACCCGCTCCAAAGTGGTGGCCCTGATATCCGGCCGCGACACATACCGTCCGCCAAAAGTGTTGCAGCACAGCATTCTCAAGCGCGACTCGTCCCGCGCCCGCGTCGTCGCCGGCGAACCGGCCAAGGTGTCCGAGCTGCATCGGCACTGGAGCGAGACGACCGTCGCCGAGAACCCCAGGGAATTCGCCCGCTTCGTGATCCGTCGCGCAATCCTGGCCATCGAACGCGTCGAACTGCGTCTGCTCGGCCCCGAATACAAGTCGCCGCAACTGATCAAGCCGGAAGTGCTGGCGTCGGCCCGGTTCCGGGAGGGTCTGGAGAAGATCCCCGGTGCGACGATCGAACAGGCCGGGGAGATGCTCGACGAACTCGGCACCGGTTGGAGCCGCTTCTCGGTGGATCTGATCCCGTCGCTGGGCCGCGCGATCTTCAGCCGCGGCTTCGATCCCAACATCGACTACGACCGCGCCGAGGTCGAGGTCATGCGCCGCTCGCTGGAAACGCATCCGGCCGTACTGCTGTTCTCGCACCGCTCCTACCTCGACGGCGCGATCGTGCCTGTCGCGATGCAGGAGAACCGGCTGCCGCCGGTCCACACCTTCGCGGGTATCAACCTGTCGTTCGGCTTCATGGGCCCGCTCATGCGGCGCTCGGGTGTGATCTTCCTGCGCCGAAAGCTCGACGACCCGCTCTACAAGTTCGTGCTGCGCCAGTTCGTCGGCTACATCGTCGAGAAGCGGTTCAACTTGTCGTGGGCGATCGAGGGGACGCGGTCGCGCACCGGAAAGATGTTGCCGCCCAAGCTCGGTCTGCTCGCCTATGTCGCCGACGCATACCTGGACGGGCGCAGCGACGACATCC
This sequence comes from Mycobacterium bulgaricum, assembly GCF_041287165.2. NCBI lineage: Bacteria > Bacillati > Actinomycetota > Actinomycetes > Mycobacteriales > Mycobacteriaceae > Mycobacterium > Mycobacterium bulgaricum. Next base: position 4,427 of record NZ_JBGGKV020000005.1, read on the forward strand.
TGCTGCAGCCCGTGTCGATCAGTTTCGACCAGCTCCACGAGACCGCCGAGTACGCACGCTACGCCCGCGGCGGCGAGAAGGCCCCCGAAGGCCTGTCGTGGCTCGTCAATTACATCCGGGCGCAGGGCGAACGCAACTACGGCAAGATCTATGTCCGCTTCCCCGAAGCGGTTTCGATGCGCGAGTACCTCGGTGAACCGCACGGTCCGATGACGGCTGACGAGTCCGCCAAGCGTCTCGCGATGCAGAAGATGGCGTTCGAGGTGGCGTGGCGGATCCTTCAGGTCACCCCCGTCAATGCCACGGCCCTGGTGTCGGCACTGCTGCTGAGCACCCGCGGGGTCGCGCTGACCCTCGATCAGTTGCACCACACGCTGCAGGACTCGCTGGACTATCTCGAGCGCAAGCAGACCCCGATGACCAACAGCGCGTTGCGGTTACGCACCCCCGACGGTGTCCGCGTCGCGGTCGACGCGTTGTCCAACGGCCACCCGGTGACACGCGTCGACAGCGGCACCGAACCTGTCTGGTACATCGCACCTCACGATGAACTCGAAGCGTCCTTCTACCGCAATTCCCTGATCGACGCGTTCCTGGAGACCTCGCTGGTCGAGTTGGCACTGGCATTCGCCTCGCGGGCGGAATCGGGTCGCCTCGAAGCGTTCTGGGCTCAGGTGATGCGCCTGCGCGATCTGCTGAAGTTCGATTTCTACTTCGCCGACTCCGCGGCTTTCCGTGCACATGTGGCGGAGGAGATGTCCTGGTACCCCCGCACACGAGGAGGGGAAAAGGCAGAGTACTGGGAAAGTCACGTGGACGCCGGTGGCGAACAGATCGACGCGCTGCTGCGGGCCAAGCGCCCGGCGATCGCCGGACCGCTTCTTCGGCCGTTCTTCGAGGCCTACCAGATCGTCGCCGATGTGCTGCTCGATGCGCCGGCGGAGATCTCGGAGAAGGATCTGACCACCAGGGCCCTCGGGTTGGGGCAGCAGTATGTGGCCCAGGGGCGGGTGCAGAGCAACGAGTCGGTGTCCGCGCTGCTGTTCACGACCGCGCGACAGGTCGCCGCCGACCAGAAACTGCTCGAGCCGGCCGCCGACCTCGCCGAGCGGCGCCGGGCGTTCCGCGACGAACTGCGCGGCATCCTGACCGACATGGACAAGGTCGATGCGTACTCGCGCGAGCAGTTCTTCGAGCGGGAGCGCAGCCGCAGGCAACTGCGCAACGCACCTGTGTCGTAGATCGCGTCTGGCGAGGTCATACGCTGGCTTCATGACCACGTCCGATCAGCTGCCGGCCCGCAGCACGCCATCCGGCCTGCGCACCGCGCCGGTCTGGTCGGTGCTTTACGGGGTGGCACTGCTGGCCGGGGTGACGGCCGCCGCACTGTCCGCGCTGTCGCTGACCGCTGCACTGACCGCGACGGGCTTGCCCGACCCCGGCCCGACGACCACCTATGGGTTGCCGTTCGTGAAGGCCGTCGGGGAGATCGCCGCGGTGACGGCCGTCGGCTCGTTCCTGTTCGCGGCGTTCCTGGTGCCGCCCCAGAAGAGCCAGGTGCTCGACGCCGCCGGCTACCGCGCGTTGCGCACGGGAACCCTCGCATCGGGGATCTGGGCGGTCTGCGCTGTGCTGATGGTGCCGTTGACGGTGTCCGACGTCAGCGGGCAGCCTCTGACGACGCGACTGAGTTTCGCGGACATCTGGTCGGTGGCCGACCTGATCGAGATCGCAGGCGCTTGGCGGTGGACGGCTCTGTTCGCGATTCTGGTCACCGTCGTCAGCATCCCCGTGCTGCGCTGGTCGTGGACGCCGGTGCTGTTCGCGGGCTCTCTGTTCACACTGCTGCCGTTGGCGTTGACAGGGCATTCCTCGGCCGGTGGCTCTCATGACGTCGGCACCAACAGCCTGCTGATCCACCTGATCGCCGGCGCGCTGTGGGCCGGCGGACTGCTGGCACTGCTGGTGCACGCGCTGCGGGGAGGCGAACACGGCGACCTCGCGGCGCGCCGGTTCTCCGCGGTCGCCCTGTGGTGTTTCGTGGCGATGGCGCTCAGCGGGGTGATCAACGCGCTGGTCCGGGTTCGGCCCGCGGACCTGGTGAGCACGAGCTACGGCGCTTTGGTTCTGGTCAAGGTGGTCGCGCTGCTGGCGCTCGGCGCCCTGGGCTGGCAGCAGCGACGCAGGGGAGTGGCGGTTCTCCAGAAGGACCCCCGGGCGCGCGGCGCGCTGATCCGCCTCGCCGTCGTCGAGGCGGTGATCTTCGGCGTGACGTTCGGTGTCGCCGTCGCGCTCGGTCGCACACCCCCGCCTGCCCCGTTCGACCCGAACCTCTCGATCCCTGCGCTGGAGATCGGCTACGACCTCGCCGGCCCGCCGACCGCGGCGCGGCTGCTGTTCGACTGGCGGTTCGACCTGATCTTCGGCACGGCGGCCATCGTGTTGGCGCTCGTCTACCTCGCCGCGGTGCGCAGGTTGCGACGGCGCGGTGACGCGTGGCCCACCGGGCGGGTGGTCGCGTGGCTGCTCGGCTGCCTGGTTCTGCTGCTGGCCACCTCGTCGGGCATCGGCCGGTACATGCCCGCCATGTTCAGCATTCACATGATCGCGCACATGCTGCTGTCGATGCTGGCGCCGATCCTGCTGGTGCTAGGCGCGCCGGTGACACTTGCCCTGCGCGCGCTGCCAACGGCCGGGCGCGACGCCCCGCCGGGTCCACGGGAGTGGTTGCTGGCCGCGCTGCATTCGCGGGTGTCACAGGTGCTGACCAACCCGTTCGTCGCGACGGCGCTGTTCATCGTCGGCTTCTACGGGCTCTACTTCGGCGGCATCTTCGACGCGGTCGCGGGCAGCCACACCGCCCATCTCGCGATGAACCTGCACTTCCTGCTCAGCGGCTATCTGTTCTATTGGGTGGTGATCGGTGTCGACCCGACCCCGCGGCCGATTCCGCATCTGGCCAAGCTGGGCATGGTGTTCGCATCGCTGCCGCTGCACGCGTTCTTCGGTGTCGTGCTGATGGGCACCCAGTCGGTGATCGCCGAGACGTTCTACCGGTCACTGCAGCTGCCGTGGCACACGGACCTGTTGGGGGACCAGCGCCTGGGCGGTGGAATCGCCTGGGCTGCAGGGGAAGTACCACTCGTGGTCGTGCTCGTCGCATTGTTCGTGCAGTGGCGCCGCAGCGACGACCGCACCGCCAAACGACTGGACCGCGCCGCCGACCGCGATGAGGACGCCGACCTGGCGGCGTACAACAACATGCTCGCCGAACTGGCGCGCCGCGAGCGCGAACGCGGCTGACGCTGCCGCGCTGCGATGACCGGCGGCCACCTGCTCCGTCATATTTTCAGATGTTCAGATATTCAGGTGTTGTGCTAGCGTTGCGGCACGGGCCGGCCAGGCGACAGCGATGCAGCACATCGACGCCATGGCCGGCCCGCACCAATTGACGGGCGTCGGTCATCCCCACATCGGATTTCATCCACAGCCCGCGGTCGCCGCACCCGAGTTCCGGACGGATGTGTCGGCGGCGAAGCGCTCAATGGCGGTGTCATCGACGGGCCAGGCAGGTGCCTGACCCGTAGCCAAGGAAAAGAGAGGCACCGCCATGTTCGAGACGCCCATCACCATTGTCGGCACCATCGCCACCAAGCCGGACCGCCGTTGGGTCGGCGACCAGGAACTCATCAAGTTCCGGGTGGCCAGCAATTCCCGCCGGCGCACCGCCGACGGCACCTGGGAGCCCGGCAACTCGCTGTACGCCACGGTCAACTGCTGGGGCCGTCTGATCACCGGCGTCGGCGCGGGGCTGGGCAAGGGAGACCCGGTGATCGTCGTCGGCAACGTCTACACCAGCGAGTACGAGGACCGTGACGGTAATCGCCGGTCTTCCCTGGAGATCCGCGCGACCTCCGTCGGTCCGGATCTGGCGCGCTGCATCGTGCGTATGGAGAGCCGCAAGCATCCCGAACCGCCCGCCGCGACCCCGGCCGCGCAGGTCGAGCCCGGCGAGGACGCACTCGACGAGGACGCGTCGGAGGTCGACGAGGGGGCATTGCCGCTGACCGCCTAGCGGCCAACAGCGTCGATGCGGGCGCGCCTAGGATGGTTCCCGACTATCGCGTGGTTCGAACCGATCGCTTGAGTTCGAGACCCGAGATCTGAGAAAGGCGACATCTGAGGCTATGGCCGAGTTCATCTACACGATGCGGAAGGTCCGCAAGGCGCACGGCGACAAGGTCATCCTTGACGACGTCACGCTGAACTTCCTTCCGGGCGCGAAGATCGGTGTCGTCGGGCCCAACGGCGCCGGTAAATCGAGCGTCTTGAAGATCATGGCCGGTATCGACCAGCCCAACAACGGCGACGCCTTTCTCCAGCCCGGCGCGACAGTCGGCATCCTCATGCAGGAGCCGCAGCTCGACGAGACCAAGACCGTGCGCGAGAACGTCGAGGAAGGCGTCGCCGTCAAGGCGAAGCTCAACCGGTACAACGAGGTCGCCGAGCTCATGGCGACCGACTACACCGACGAGCTGATGGAAGAGATGGGCAAGCTCCAGGAGGAGCTCGACGCCGCCGATGCGTGGGACATCGACAGTCAGCTCGAACAGGCGATGGACGCACTGCGCTGCCCGCCGCCCGACGAGCCCGTCACCCATCTCTCCGGCGGCGAGAAGCGCCGCGTCGCGCTGTGCAAGCTGCTGCTGTCCAAGCCGGACCTGCTGCTGCTCGACGAGCCCACCAACCACCTCGACGCCGAGAGCGTGCTGTGGCTCGAGCAGCACCTCGCCGAGTACAAGGGTGCGATCCTCGCGGTCACCCACGACCGGTACTTCCTCGACAACGTCGCCGAGTGGATCCTCGAGCTCGACCGCGGCCGCGCCTACCCCTATGAGGGCAACTACTCCACCTACCTGGAGAAGAAGGCGGAGCGCATCGCGGTCCAGGGCCGCAAGGACGCCAAGCTGCAGAAGCGCCTCAAGGACGAGCTGGAGTGGGTGCGGTCGGGCGCCAAGGCCCGTCAGGCCAAGAACAAGGCCCGCCTGCAGCGCTACGAGGAGATGGCCGCCGAGGCGGAGAAGACACGCAAGCTCGACTTCGAGGAGATCCAAATCCCCACGGGCCCGCGGTTGGGCAACGTGGTGGTCGAGGTCGAGCACCTCGACAAGGGCTTCGACGGCAGGCAGCTCATCAAGGACCTGTCGTTCACGTTGCCGCGCAACGGCATCGTGGGCGTCATCGGCCCCAACGGTGTCGGCAAGACGACGCTGTTCAAGACGATCGTCGGACTCGAGGCGCCGGACAGCGGCACGGTCAAGGTCGGCGAGACGGTCAAGCTGAGCTATGTCGACCAGAGCCGCGGCGGCATCGACCCCACCAAGACCGTGTGGCAGGTCGTCTCCGACGGGCTCGACTACATCGAGGTCGGCCAGAACGAGGTGCCGTCGCGCGCCTACGTGTCGGCGTTCGGCTTCAAAGGCCCCGATCAGCAGAAGCCCGCGGGCGTGCTGTCCGGTGGTGAGCGCAACCGGCTGAACCTGGCGCTGACGCTCAAAGAGGGCGGCAACCTGATCCTGCTCGACGAGCCGACCAACGACCTCGACGTGGAGACCCTGAGCTCGCTGGAGAACGCGCTGCAGAACTTCCCCGGATGTGCGGTGGTGATCAGCCACGACCGCTGGTTCCTGGACCGCACCTGCACGCACATCCTGGCGTGGGAGGGTGACTCCGACAACGAAGCCAAGTGGTTCTGGTTCGAAGGAAACTTCGGTGGCTACGAAGAGAACAAGATCGAACGCCTCGGAGCAGACGCCGCGCGTCCGCACAGGGTCACCCACCGGAAGCTCACGCGGGACTAGTCTCGTTCTGCGACCAGGTAACCGGGTGCGCATCCGAGAAGCAGTCCAGTCCGAGCCCCAGGGCGCCCGGTTGCAGCCAACGACGGCCGGTGCGCACGTGTGAGTCAGGAGCGGCGAATGTCGTTGAACCCCGGCGCCTCGGGCGATCCAGAGCGCGCGGCCCTACCTCCCGAGGTCGCCGACCGGCTCATCCCCACCTATCTCGCCACCTACCGGGGACCGCACGGTGGCGCGCCCGGCGCCGAAGCAGCGGTGACCGGACCGCTGCGCAGACAAGGCAGCGACACGGTCAACAGCCCGGCCCTGGTTGCGGCGCAGCTCCAGCTGGGCGGCAGGCGGGCGCCGGGGGAGACGAACGTCGCGGTGTACTCCGCCGACCACGCCGGCGGCTTCGGACCCGCGCTGCAGATCGTCACCGACAACGCGACGATGCTGATGGACTCGGTGACGGTGCTGCTGCACCGCATCGGCGTCGCCTACACCGCCATCATGAATCCGGTGTTCCGCGTTCGGCGCGGCGCCACGGGTGAGCTCCTGGAGATCGCCGCCGCCTCGGACGGCACCGTCATCGACGGTGTCGACGAGACGTGGGTGCATGTGCAGCTGGCGAGCACCGTCGACCAGCGTGCGCTCGACGAAGCCGAACGGCTACTGCCGCGTGTACTGGCCGACGCCAGGCAGGTGGCGAGGGATTCCACCGACATGGCCGCGGCGCTGCGGATCCTGGCCGCCGAGCTCGACGGCGACACCGGCAGGCGCTTCCCGAGCCCGGATCGGAAAGACGTCGCTGCACTGCTGCGTTGGCTCGCCGACAGCCACTTCGTGTTGCTCGGCTACCAGCGCTGCACCGTCCGCGACGGGGACGCCACCGTCGACCCCGCCAGCCGTCTCGGCGTGCTGCGCCTGCGCCAGGACGTGCTGCCACAGCTGACCAACAAGGACGAACTCCTGGCGCTGGCGCAGGCCACGATCCCGAGCTTTCTGCGCTACGGCGCCTATCCGCAGATCGTGGTGGTCCGGGAGCAGTCCCCGGACGGTGACGACTCCGAGGCGGTCGAGCACCGCTTCGTCGGGTTGTTCACCGTCGCGGCGATGAACGCGAATGTTCTCGAGATCCCGCTGGTGTCCCGTCGCGTCAACGATGCGCTGGCCATGGCGCACCGCGATCCGAGCCACCCCGGGCAGTTGCTGCTCGACATCATCCAGACCATTCCGCGCTCGGAATTGTTCGCGCTCAGCGCTCGTGGCCTGCTCGACATGGCGATGGCCGTGGTCGACCTCGGGTCGCGGCGGCGCACCCTGCTGTTCCTGCGCGCCGATCCGCTCGCACACTTCGCATCCTGCCTGGTCTACCTGCCCCGCGACCGCTACACCACCGCCGTCCGACTCGAGATGCAGGACATCCTGGTGCGAGAGCTGGGCGGTGTGAGCATCGACTACGCCGCGCGGGTCAGCGAATCCCCTTGGGCTGTCGTGCATTTCACGGTGCGCCTGCCGGAGGGCTCTCGTAAGAACGACATCGACGTGTCCGAGCAGAACGAGTCGCGCATCCAGGACCTGCTGACCGAGGCGGCCCGCACCTGGGGCGACCGGCTGCTGGGCTCCATCCGCGCCGGTGGCCCGATCGACCAGAGCACCGCCGAGCACTACGCGTCCGCCTTCCCAGAGGTGTACAAGCAGGCCATTCCGCCCGATCATGCTCTCGGCGATATCGCGATCATCGAAGAGCTGGAGGACAATTCGGTCAAGCTCGTGCTCGCCGACGGCGACGATCCTGGCGTGTCACATCTCACCTGGTATCTCGGCGGGCAGTCGGCATCGCTGAGTCACCTGCTGCCGATGCTGCAGTCGATGGGTGTCGTCGTTCTCGAGGAGCGGCCGTTCACGGTCACACGGCCCGACGGTCTGCCCGTGTGGATCTACCAGTTCAACGTGTCGCCGCACCGTGGCATCCCGGAGGCGCCGCCGGGGCCCGAACGGGAAGCAACTGCAGAGCGTTTCGCCGATACCGTCACCGCCATCTGGCACGGCAACGCCGAGATCGACCGCTTCAACGAGTTGGTGTTGCGTGCCGGGCTGACCTGGCAGCAGGTCGCGGTCCTGCGCGCCTACGCCAAATACCTGAAGCAGGCCGGCTTCCCGTACAGCCAGTCCCATATCGAGACCGTGCTCAACGACAACGCACGCACCGCGCGGTCACTCGTCGAACTGTTCGAAGCGCTGTATTTTCCGGCCGCCCCAGCCGCTGACCAGAACCCCGGCGGCGCGAACCGGGACGCGCAGGCGGCCGCGGCAGCCGTCGCCGCCGACATCGATGCGCTGGTGAGCCTCGACACCGACCGGGTGCTGAGGGCGTTCGCGTCGATGATCCAGGCGACCCTGCGCACCAACTACTTCATCACCCGCCCGGAGTCGGCTCGGGCCGAGAACGTGCTGTCGTTCAAGCTCAACCCGCAACTGATCGACGAACTCCCGTTGCCGCGACCCAAATTCGAGATCTTCGTCTACTCGCCTCGGGTCGAGGGTGTGCATCTGCGGTTCGGCTTCGTCGCCCGAGGCGGCCTGCGGTGGTCGGACCGCCGCGAGGACTTCCGCACCGAGATCCTGGGGCTCGTCAAGGCGCAGGCGGTCAAGAACGCGGTCATCGTCCCGGTGGGCGCCAAGGGCGGGTTCGTGGTGAAGAACCCGCCCGCGCGTACCGGGGATGCGGCCGTCGACCGCGACGCCACCCGCGAAGAGGGCGTCGCCTGCTACCGGCTGTTCATCGCCGGCCTGCTCGACATCACCGACAACGTCGACAAGGTCACCGGGGATGTCATCGCGCCCGCCGACGTCGTCCGTCGCGACGGCGACGACGCCTACCTCGTGGTGGCGGCCGACAAGGGCACGGCGACGTTCTCCGACATCGCCAACGACGTCGCCAAGTCCTATGGCTTCTGGCTCGGCGATGCCTTCGCCTCAGGCGGATCGGTGGGCTATGACCACAAGGCGATGGGCATCACGGCCAAGGGCGCCTGGGAGTCGGTGAAGCGCCATTTCCGCGAGATGGGCATCGACACCCAGTCCGAGGACTTCACCGTCGTCGGCGTCGGTGACATGAGCGGCGACGTGTTCGGCAACGGAATGCTTCTGTCCGAACACATTCGATTGATCGCCGCGTTCGACCACCGCCACATCTTCATCGATCCCACACCAGAGGCCGCAACGTCGTTCGCCGAGCGGCAACGGATGTTCGACCTTCCGCGCTCCAGTTGGGACGACTACGACAAATCGCTGATCAGTCAGGGCGGCGGGGTGTTCAGCCGGGAGCAGAAGTCCATTCCGATCAGCCCCGAGGCCAGAACGGCGCTCGGGCTCGACGAGGGTGTCACCGACATGACCCCGCCCGCGCTGATGAAGGCGATCCTGAAGGCGCCGGCCGACCTGCTGTGGAACGGCGGCATCGGCACGTACGTCAAGGCCGAGACGGAGGCCGACGCAGATGTGGGCGACCGCGCCAACGATGCGGTCCGCGTCAACGGAAACCAGGTGCGCGCCAAGGTCATCGGCGAAGGAGGCAACCTCGGCGTGACATCGCTGGGGCGCACGGAGTTCGACCTCTGCGGCGGTCGTATCAACACCGACGCGATGGACAACTCTGCCGGGGTGGACTGCTCCGACCACGAGGTCAACATCAAGATCTTGATCGACTCGCTGGTGACGGCGGGGAAGGTCAGCGCCGAGGACCGCACGGATCTGCTGTTGTCCATGACCGACGAGGTCGGCCGGCTCGTGTTGGCCGACAACGAGAGTCAGAACGATCTGATGGGCACCAGCCGGGCCAATGCGGCGAGTCTGTTGAACGTGCACGCCCGCATGATCAAGGACTTCGTCGACGAGCGCGGGCTCAACCGTGAGCTCGAGGCGCTGCCGTCGGAAAAGGAGATCCGGCGCCGCATCGACGCCGGGATCGGCTTGACCTCGCCCGAGTTGGCCACGCTGATGGCCCACGTCAAGCTGGCGCTGAAGGACGATCTGCTCGCCACCGATCTGCCGGACCAGGACGTGTTCGCCGCCAGGCTGCCCTGGTATTTCCCGGCCCCGCTGCGCGAGCAGTTCACCAGTGACATCCGGTCCCATCAGCTGCGCCGCGAGATCGTCACCACGATGCTCGTCAACGACGTCGTCGATACCGCGGGCATCTCGTACGCCTACCGCGTCACCGAGGACGTCGGGGTGTCCCCGCTCGACGCCATCCGCAGCTTCGCGGCCGCCGACGCGATCTTCGGTTTCGGGAAGGTGTGGCGACAGATCCGTCGAGCCGGGGACAACGGGGTGTCGGTGGCGGTGACCGACCGAATGACATTGGATCTGCGTCGCCTCATCGACCGCGCCGCACGCTGGCTGCTCAACTACCGGCCGCAGCCACTGGCGGTGGGCGCCGAGATCAACCGGTTCGCCGAGAAGCTGGCGGCGTTGAGGCCGCGGATGCCGGAATGGTTGCGCGGCGACGACAAGGCGATCGTGGACAAGGAAGCCGGCGAATTCTGCGCACAGGGCGTGCCGAGCGAGGTCGCGTACATGGTGGCGACCGGGCTGTACCAGTTCAGCTTGCTCGACGTCATCGACATAGCCGACATCGTCGACCGGGACCCGGCGGAGGTCGCCGAGGCGTACTTCGCGTTGATGGACCACCTCGGCACCGACGGACTGCTCACCGCGGTTTCCCGGCTTGCCCGCAACGATCGCTGGCATTCGCTGGCGCGGTTGGCGATTCGTGACGACATCTACGGCTCGCTGCGGGCGCTGTGCTTCGACGTTCTGTCCGCTGGCGAGCCCGACGAGAACGGTGTCGAGAAGATCGCGGAGTGGGAGATGACGAACAGCTTCCGGATCGGCCGTGCGCGCCGGACGCTGACCGAGCTCTATGAGTCCGGGGAACACGATCTGGCGACTCTGTCGGTGGCGGCGCGGCAAATTCGCAGTATGACCAGGACGAGTGGAACGGGAAGTACCGGGTGACCCAATTGCACGGCTTCACGGCACCGGTGCATGTGCGGTGGTCGGACATCGACATGTATCAGCACATCAACCACGCCACGATGGTGACGATTCTCGAAGAGGCCAGGATCCCCTTCCTGACAGAACCTTTCGGCGACGAGATCACCACGATCGGGTTGCTGATCGCGGACGTGAACATCTCCTACAAGGCGCAGCTGCGGCTCGTCGATTCCCCGCTGCAGGTGACCATGTGGTCCAAACGGGTGCGGGCCGTCGACTTCACGATCGGTTACGAGGTGCGTTCGGTCGGAGCGGCTCCTGATTCCAGGCCCGCTGTCGTCGCTGACACCCAGCTGGCCGCCGTGCACATCGAAGAGCAACGGCTGCAACGGCTTTCCGAGTCCCAGCGCGAGTACCTACAACGCTGGATCCGATGACCGAGCGCGGCGTATGGCTCGGCCCCGACAACCGTGCGGCCCATCGCGAGGATCTCGCGACGTTCGTCGAGCGCGCCTTGCGACTCGACGAGGCGGGCGTCGTGCGATTGCGGGAACGTCCGGGCGGCATGATCGTCGCCTGGGTTGCCACGGGATTCGACGTCCTGGCCAGCCGGGTGGTGGGCGGCCGGATCAACCCGGCCGATCTGTGTGCCGGCGCCGACGCGCTGCAGCCGGCGTTGCAGGCCATGACCGCCGACGGCTACGTCGACCCGGGCTTCGCGATGGATTCCGCCTGGCGCGGTGCGTTGCCCCCCGACGCCGGCTTCGTCCACCTCGACGACCTCCCGGCGCGGGTCGTCCTCGATCTCGCCCAGCGGGGGACGAGCCTGGCCAGAGAGCACTCCAGTGCTCACGGTCCGCCCGCCTCCCTGCTGGACCAGGAGGTGGTCGGTGTGACGTCGGAGCGCGACAGCGTCGGCATTCCGATGCGGTGCGTGTTCGCATTGACGGCAATGGGTTTCCTGCCGCAGTCGCCGTCGCGTGATCGGTTCGACCCCGAGTCCGTCAGCGCCGACGAGGTGGTGCGGGTGCGGGCGACGTCGGCGTGGCTGCGCATCGACGCCCGCTTCGGCACCGTCTATCGGCGCCGGGGCGACCCCGCGGTGGTGCTGCGCTGACGGTGTATCAGAACGGGGAGTTGACCATGGACTGCGCCGCCATCTCCAGGTAGGCGATCAACTCCTGCCGGTGCGCGTCGTCGAGGGTCGACGAGTCGATCTCGGCCACCGCCGTGTGCATGCACCGCAGCCACGCGTCGCGCTCCAGGTAGCCGATGCGGAAGGGGCCGTGGCGCATCCGCAGCCGCGGATGGCCGCGCTGGTCGGAGTAGGTGCGCGGTCCGCCCCAGTACTGCTCGAGGAACATGCGCAGCCGCTCCTCGGCCCCGTCGAGGTCGTCCTCGGGGTAGAGCGGGCGCAGGATCTCGTCTTCGCGCACGAGTTCGTAGAACCGCGACACGATGGTGTTGAACGTGGCGTGACCGCCCACGGCGTCGTAGAACGACTGCTGCTTGTTCTGCGGGTCCATTGACTCCATTGTGGGCCATCGCCGATATGGGCCCCACGCGCGGACCGCTCCGGGCGCGGCTAGGACTTTCGCCTGATCAGTTTGGCCAGCTCATCGCGGTCGGCGACGTCGAGCTTGAAGCACGCCCGGTACACGTGGCCTTCGACGGTGCGCACTGAGAGCGTGAGCTGCTCGGCGACCTCCCGGTTGCCCAGCCCGGCCGCGACCAGTTCGGCGATCTCGCGTTCCCTCGGTGTCAGCGGCAGCGGGCGCGCTGCGGCCTTGATCGCGGGCGTGGTCGCACCGCCGCACTTCTCGGCCAGCCGCAGGGCGTTGGCGCCCGACTCGTTGGTCCGGCGGCGATCGCCTGCGGCGTCGTGCAGCGATGCAGCCTGCGCGGCGGCATCGGCTGCGGCCAGCAGCAGGCCGGCCTGCTCGAAGTCGGCGCTCACGGTGTCCAGCGCGGACGCATCGCCCGCGGTGAAGGCCGCCGCGTGGCGGGCCAGCAGACCCACCACCGGACCGTAGACGACCTCGGTCAGCTCGCCGAGACGCGTGGCCGTGGTCCGGTCGCCGAATCTCGTGGCGTGGTGCAGCGCCTCGGCCTCGATCGCGTACTGGCCCGACCGGCCGGCGCTGTCGGCAGCGGCCCTGGCGAGTTCGGCGGCGCGGCGTTCCATACCGTTGGCCGCAGCCAGCCACGACCGTGAGATCAGGCGTTGCGGCTCGTGCACCGCCATCGACGGCCCGGAATGCTCGGCCGCGTCGGTGAGGACGCGTTCGGCCTCGCCGGTGCGACCCAGTGCCGCGTACGCGCGTGCGAGCAGGAGACGCCCGGGCAGTTGCCACGGCAGGGAGTTCTCCGCGTTCAGCGCCGCCAACGCCTGCTCGATCGACTGGATGGACTCCGGGAAATCGCCTCGGGCGGTGGCGACGACGCCCGCCATGATCTTCGCGATGGCCCAGGCGAGGAATTGCCCCACCGACGAGAAGTTCGCGTAGTCGGCGGCGCGTTGGTCGGCGAGGTCCAGCTGGCCGGTGTGCGTCAGCGCGAGCACGTCGCAGTAGCGCACCATCACCCGGATCATGCCGTCGGTCGAGCTGAGCTCGGCACGGCATCGGGCGGCGATCGGTTCGAACTCGTCGCCGCGCCCGGCGACGGGCATCGCCATCCCGGCGGCGAACGCCGCGAACTCGACGGCCTGGTTCGGTGACCGCGAATCCTCGAGGACCGTCAGCGCCTCGGCGATGCCCTGCTCGATCTTGTTCTCGTGCACGGCCATCGCCGCGGCCGCGGCCGCGGCGAACAGCTGCAGTGACGGGTGCTGTGTGCGTTCACGCACCAGCGACATCGCCTCGTGCGCCTTGTCGACCTCGCCGAGAGACCAGAACAGCCGCGACGCGCGGGGCACGCCCCACTGGACCAGCTGCAGCTCGTCGAGTTCGTCGGGGTCGAACCCGGCCAGGACGGCTTCGGACTCCGCGGGTTTGCCCTGCCACAGCAGGGCCCGGGACAGCAGCTCGCCGGCCTGCACCGTGCCGCTGCGTTCGAACGCCGCTCGGGCGAGGCGCTCTCCGAGGGGCAGGTTGGACAGATAGACCGCGTCCTTGGCGGCCGTGATGAGCAGGGTGTCGTCGACGGTCTGGTCGCTGTCGATGGACAGCTGCGCCATTCGGATGCGGCTCGCCGCGGAGTCCATCTCCCGACGGCGCAGGACTTCGACGATCCGGCCTTTGAGCCGGCGGGACGCTGCCTGGCCGATGCGACTGCGCACCACATCCCCGACCAGCGGGTGGCTGAACCGGGCATTGAGGGTGTGGCCGTTGGGCACGCAGCGGATCAGCCCGCGCGTCTCGGCGTCGTCCACCGCGGCTTCGCCGGCGAGCTCGGTCAACGCGTCGATGTCGAGCGGTTCGCACAGCGCCAGCAATTTGAGCGCGCCGATGACGTCGTCGCCGGCCGAATCGAGTCGCGTGTCGAGAAGTTCGACGAGCCCGGCCGGCACTGCGGTCGGGCCTCGCAACTGCCAGACGTCGCCGACCTTCTTCAGGGTGCCCGCGTCGATCGAGCCCTCGACCAGGTGGCGCAGGAACAGCGGATTGCCGCCGGAGGACTCCCACATCAAATCCGCGGACAGGCCTTCGAGACGTCCGCCGATCACCGATTCGATCAACGCGACGCTCTGCTCTTTGGAGAACGGCTTCAGCTCGATCCGGCGTAGGTAGCCGTCTTTCCACAGCGACGTGACCGCGTCGGGCACCGGTTCTCCGCTGCGGATCGTGGCCAGGATGCGGCCGGTCCGATCCACCGCGATCTGGTGCAGCAGCGTCGCGGACAGCTCGTCGAGCAGGTGAGCGTCATCCACCCCGACGATGTTGTTGTTCCCCTGCGAGACAAGGGATTCGCGTGCAGTCGCCAGCAGCGCCGTCGCGTCGCGAGAGCCCGTCGATCCGACGAGGTGGGCAAAGACCCCCAGCGGGATGCTGCGTGACGACTCGGTCGACGCCACCCAGTGCACCGGGGAGCGCAACGATTCGGTGACCGTGCGCGCCAGTGTCGTCTTGCCGACCCCCGCGGCGCCGACGAGAACCACGCCGCATGACTCGTTACCCGTCAATGCGGAGCGGACCGCGCCGAACTCCGTCGGGCGGTCGACTATTTGCCAAACCCCCGCCATGTCGTGGATTCTAGGTCGCCGACGCCGCCAATTCTCGGCAATACCCCGTGTGCTAGTTACCGATTCGGCCCAGGTCGCGGTCCGGGAAGCCGGACAGGTCCGCCGGCTCGGTCTGCGGCACGTCGTTCATGTCGTGCCTGAATTTGCTGGACGCGGCGTACACCCTCAGCTTGAGTCGGTTGATCGAGCCGAGAGGAGTGTGCTCGATGATCCCGCGCCAAGAGTTGAACGTGAGCTTGTCGTCGCCGAACTCTCGGAGGGCGTCGCTGTAGGCGGTTTGCCTGGGGTAACGGATGACGCCGACCTGGACGTAGGGCGACTTCTTCTCCGACCATGGCTTGGTCGCATCTTCGATCGGCATCTCGGTCGTGTCGGTGCACAGCTGGGCCGAGACGGCATATTCGGCTCCGTGGCTGTCGAAGTGCTTCTTCACCGCGCTGGATGCCGCGTCGAATCCGTCGGACGGAACTGTCTGCTTCCGAAGCGCGACGACTTCTGCAGACAGCGGCGAGACGCTGAGCTTTGCGATGTACTTCCCGTAGCGCACCGGCGCCGCCGTGTAGAAGGTCTGGCCCAGCGGGTGGTGGTTCGGCTCGGAGAACACCCGCAGCTTCGGGGGTAGTTGCTTTCCGAGGGCATCGGCCACGTTGCGTGCGCCTCGGAGCAGAGTATTGGCCGAGATCATCACGGCGTCGGGCATGCGCGCCAGGATCTTGGCGGTCCTCATACCGCCCTTGGCGTAGTCCGCTGCGTCTTTGAACAGGAACTCCGGCTCGGTCACGAAGACGAAGTCCTGGTTGTTGTCCGTCAGGAAGTCGGCATGCGCGCGGTCGGCCGATTCGACGCCGAGAACCTTCAGTCCCAGTCCGCGCACGCCGCGCACGCGATCGGACCGGATGGCCCCGGAGGTCGCGGAGATGCGTGCGATCACCGGATAGGTCTTGCCCGCCGTGGCGAACATTCCCTGTCGGTACTCCTCGGGGAGGTCGGCGTCGACAGTCAGCTCGCCGTACAGGATCGCGCAGCTCTTGGCGTGTGCGTCGCGGATCGCGTGCGGCTTGTGCTTCTTGACGCTCTTGCGGTACTGGAACTCGTTGTTGCCGTGGAGGTCCTCGATCATCTGGTCGATCAGGGCTTCCTCGGCGGGCTGCCACGCGCTGTGCTCTTCTGTGAACTCCACGAACCTGGTCGCGGGATCTGGTGTTGCCCCCATGGCGACCAGTGTGGCGCTCGGCGGCCCCGCGGGCATGAGTAACCGACTACCTGTTTTCGCGGGCGTCAGTTCCCTCCGGCGACGCGCCGGTTGCGGGTAGGCGAGTTCGGACACCGGAAGTTCATCGGACTGACCAGCGAACACGACCGGAATTGCCATGCGATCAGAAGAGATCCGTGGTGGACTGTCGGTCGGAGGACGTATGGCGCAGCGCAAGAACGGACGCGGCCACCGGAATCACCGGGCCGCGGTGGTCTCAACCGGGTCAACGACGACTACGTCGCGCGCGCTGCACAGCGTGGTCCCCGCCGTGGACACACACCCGCCCGTGCCGGAACCCTCCATCTGGGGCCGCCGGCGGGTACTGCTCCTCAATTCGACCTTCGAGCCGTTGACGGCCCTGCCTCTGCGCCGCGCGGTGATCATGCTGATGTGCGGCAAGGCCGACGTCGTGCACGACGACCCGGTGGGCCCGGTCATCCATTCGGCGTCGCGCTCGATCGTCGTCCCCACCGTCATCCGGCTGCGCACCTATGTGCGCGTGCCGTACCGGGCGCGGATCCCGATGACCCGCGCAGCCCTCATGCACCGCGACAGGTTCCGATGCGCGTACTGCGGAACCAAGGCGGACACCGTCGACCACGTCATTCCGCGCAGCCGCGGCGGCGACCACTCGTGGGAGAACTGCGTCGCCGCGTGCTCGTCCTGTAACCACCGCAAAGCGGACAAACTGCTCAGCGAGTTGGGGTGGGCGCTGCACACGACGCCGTTGCCTCCGAAGGGGCAGCACTGGCGCCTGCTGTCGAGCGTGAAGGAGCTCGACCCGGCGTGGGTGCGATACCTGGGTGAGGGCGCGGCCTGACCGGGCCGTGGGATACGGTTTCGGCGTGAACTCGACAGCTCTGGTGCACGCAAGCTTCTTGCTGGTTCCGCTGGCTCTCGCCGCGGTTCTGGCGCTGTTCATCTACTCCAAGAAGGGTCCGCACCCGAAGACCTATGTCATGTCGGACAACTGGACGCACGAGCCCATCCTGTGGGCGGCTGACGAACCGGCGGATCACGGCCACGGCGGCCATGGCTCGCACGTGACCATCGGAGGTGGCGCAAGTGGCAAGTGGTGAAGTGACGAGGGCGGGCGCGCTGGACCTGGCGGAGCTGCCCCACGGGTCGGTCATCACGGCCAGCGGCAGGATCTCGGGGGTGACCGAACCCGGCGAGCTGTCGGTGCACTACCCGTTCCCGAACAAGGATCTGGTGATCCTCGACAACGCGCTCAAGTACGGATCGCGGGCGGCGAAGGCGCGTTTCGCCGTGTACATCGGTGACCTCGGCGTCGACACCGCGGCCCGCGCCCGCGAAATCCTGGCGAGGGTTCCGACGCCCGACAACGCCGTGCTGCTCGCGGTCTCTCCGGACCAGAAGGCGATCGAGGTCGTCTACGGTGCTGCGGTCAAGGGCCGCGGCATCGAGGAGTCTGCCCCGCTGGGTGTGTCCGCGGCTGCGGCGTCGTTCAAAGAGGGCAACTTGATCGACGGACTGATCAGCGGCGTGCGGGTGCTCTCCGCGGGCGTCTCGCCGCGCTGACGCTTTCGCAAAAGCGCCTTCACGGTAGTGGTCGGGCCTCCTCGACTGCCGTGGTGGCCGTTTCGCCAGATGCAGCGAGCAGCTCGCCCCTGATGCGGACGTAACGCTCCAGAAAACGTCGCTCGTCCAGCCGTTTGCGGCGCAGCCAGCCGGTCACTTCGTCGTTGCACTTGCTGGCGTTGCAGGCCCCGCAGGCGGGCACGACATTGTCGATCGTGTAGCGCCCTCCGCGCGAGATCGCCATGACGCAGTCACGCTGCATCGACCCGGTGGTTCTGCCGCAGTAGGCGCACCCCTCCCATGCCAGTTTCAGCGCCGCCCACTGTGCCTCGGTGAGGTCGTTGACGACGGCCGCCACCCGGCGCTGTCGCCGGCGCGCGGCACGGGCTTTACGACTGTTGTTGGCTGGCATGGCACCAGCATGCGGCGCGAGCGTCATGTCGCGAAGCAGACACGCTCGCTCGCGGTGCCACGGGTGGGACCCGGGGTCAACTCACATCGAATTCGCGGGCCCGCAGCGAGCGCTCCACACCGGCGCGGCCTTCGAGGACCAGCCTGCGCAACGCCGGCGGCACCTCGGGATCGGCCAGGAACGCGTCTGCGGCGCTCAAGGCGTCCTGGCTGATCTCCCACGACGGGTAGAGGCCGATGACGACCGTCTGCGCGACCTCACTCGAACGTCGCTCCCACACACCGGAGATCGCGCCGAAGTAGCGATCCCGGAACGGCGCGAGGACCTCGCCCTGGCCGGGCTGTACGAAGCCGCCGATGATCGCTCGAGCGGTGATGTTGGCCAGCGTGTCGTCTTCGACGACCTGTTCCCACGCGCCGTCCTTGACCGCCGCCTGCGGCCGTGCCGCCGCAGCAGCAGCCGCCTGACGCCGGCCCGCCGCCGTGCGGTCGTTCTCCGCTTCGGCATCGATGAACGGGGTTTCGGTGCCGTCGGCATCGATGACGCCGGCGCGCGCGAGCGCGGTCACGATCCGCCAGCGCAGATCGGTGTCGATCACCAGGCCGGCCAGATTCACCGCCGCGGGCTCGTTGTCCAGGAGGGTCTCCAGCACCGCAACGTGGTTGGGGGACAGCACTGACGAGCACAACGCGTTGACGAAGGCCAGCTGGTGGTCTGAGCCCGGCTGCGATTCGCGCGCGAGATCGAGCAGCGCGTCGCCGAAGGCGGGCCAGCCGTTCTCTGCGGCCCAGCCCGGATCGGAATAGGAACCCAGAGCCGTCTGCGCCTGAAGTAGCAGGCGCTGCGCGACACCCACCTCCGTCTCGGCGCGCAGCCCGCTGATCACCAGCGCCACGAAGTCGCGGGCCCGCAGCTCGGCGTCGCGCGTCATCTCCCATGCCGCCGACCACGCCAGCGTCCGGGGGAGCGGCTCGGCGATGTCGGCGATTCGCGTCAACACCGTCTGTAGCGAGTCGGGGTCGAGCCGCAGCGAACAGTACGTCAGGTCGTCGTCGTTGAGCAAAATCAGTTTGCCGCGCGAAACGCCTTGCAGTGCAGGCACTTCAGTGGCAGACCCCTCGATGTCGAGCTCTTCGCGGTGCACGCGCACCAGCTTTCCCGAGCCGTCGTCATCGTAGATCCCGACCGCGAGGCGGTGCACACGCGTCTCACCCTCGCCGGGCTTCGCACCGCCCTGGTCGATGACGAACCGGGTGAACGCGCCGTCGGCGTCGACGTCGAAATCGGGTCGCAGCGTGTTCAGGCCGGTCGTCTTGAGCCACTGACGGCCCCACCCCGACAGGTCGCGCCCCGACGACTTCTCCAGCGCGCCCAGGAGGTCGCCGAAGGTGGCATTGCCGAAAGCATGGTCGCGGAAGTAGTCACGCAGGCCGGCCAGGAACGCTTCCAGCCCGACGTAGGCGACCAATTGCTTGAGGACACTGGCGCCTTTGGCGTAGGTGATGCCGTCGAAATTCACCTCTACCGCGTGCAGGTCGGGGATGTCGGCGGCAACCGGATGCGTGGACGGCAACTGGTCCTGCCGGTAGGCCCACGACTTCTCGACGTTGGCGAATGTCGTCCACGCCTGCGTGTATTCGGTCGCCTCCGCCTGGCACAGCACCGACGCGAACGTCGCGAAGGACTCGTTGAGCCACAGGTCATCCCACCACTGCATGGTGACCAGGTCGCCGAACCACATGTGCGCCATCTCGTGCAGCACCGTCTCTGCGCGGCGTTCATAGGAGTAGCGCGTCACCTTCGAGCGGAAGACATAGTCCTCCAGGAACGTCACCGCGCCCGCATTCTCCATGGCGCCGGCATTGAACTCCGGGACGAAGAGCTGGTCGTACTTTCCGAACGCATACGGGGTGCCGAAGTTGTTGTGGTAGAAGCCAAAACCCTGCTTGGTCTCGGTGAAGAGACGCTCGGCGTCCATGTACTCGCCAAGCGACTTACGGCAGAAGATGCCGAGGGGGATGTCGCCGTGATCGTCGGAATAGACGTCGTCCCAGCGGGCGTAGGGGCCCGCGATGAGCGCCACGAGGTAGGTGCTCATCCGCGGCGTGGCCTTGAACGTGTGGTGCTTGGCGGTGCCGTCCCAGGTGACGTCGGCGGTGGCTCCGTTGGAGATCACTTCCCAGTGCGCAGGCGCGATGACCGTGACGTCGAAGGCTGCCTTCAGATCGGGTTGATCGAAACAGGCGAACATCCGCTTGGCGTCGGCGGTTTCGAACTGTGAGTACAGGTACACCTCGTCGTCGACGGGGTCGACGAAGCGGTGCAGACCCTCGCCGGTGTTCGAGTAGAGACAGTCGGCGTCGACGACCAGGACGTTGTGCGCGGCGAGGCCGGCAAGGGGGATGCCGGTCGACTCGTCGTAGCCCGAGACGTCGATGTCCACGCCGTTGAGGGTGGCGCCGCGCACCCTGTCGGCGGCGAGGTCGATGTAGGTGTCGGAGCCGGCGAGTGCATCGAATTCGACGGTCGTCACCGATCGGAACGTCCGCTCGCTCGGCTTGCCGGCGCCGTCGGTCAGGTCGAGGGCGATGCGGTAGCTGTCCACGGTCACGAGGGCGGCGCGTTCGGCGGCCTGGTCACGGTTCAGATTGGGGAGTGCCACGCTGGTCAACACTAGCCGTGAACGGGAACACAGGCTGGCGGCGCATGGTTGTGCTGAACGGATATCTGTCCCCACTGCTTCGAGAGGATCTGTAGATGGCCGAGAAGGATGTCGCCGGTTTCTGGTTCGACCCGCTGTGCCCGTGGTGCTGGATCACGTCGCGCTGGATCCTTGAGGTGCAGAAGGTGCGCGATATCGACGTCGATTTCCGGGTGATGAGCCTGGCCGTGCTCAACGAGGGCCGCGATCTGCCCGAGGAGTACAAGGAGATGATGAAGACGGCGTGGGGGCCGGTGCGTGTCGCCATCGCCGCCGAGGAACTCAAAGGACGCGAGGTCTTGGGACCGCTGTACACGGCGATGGGAACCCGCATCCACAATCAGGGCTATCGCGAGACCGATCCGAACTTCGAGAAGGTCATCAAGGAGTCGCTCGAGGAGGTGGGGTTGCCCGCCGAGCTGGCAGAGGCAGCCGGCACCGACAAATACGACGAGGCGCTGCGCAAGAGCCACCACGAGGGCATGGACGCCGTGGGTGACGACGTCGGCACCCCGACGATCCACGTCAACGGTGTCGCGTTCTTCGGTCCCGTGCTCTCGAAGATCCCCCGCGGTGAGGAGGCGGGCAAGCTGTGGGACGCCTCCGTGACCTTCGCGTCCTACCCCCACTTCTGGGAGCTGAAGCGCTCTCGCACCGAGCAACCGCAGTTCGACTGACCGCGCGGGCTCTGGGATCACAGCGCCGCCGTCGCCGGTGACCTCGCCGGGGACCGGTTTGTTTCCGGCACGTTGACTCCGGTTGCGGCGCGCCAGGTTCGGGGCGATGTTGTACCGATGACTGTGGCCGAACCGACCACCGAAGGCACTTACCGCGACCGCATCGTCGCGGTGGAACCCGGTGGGAACGAGTACATCGCTGAAGGGGATCGCCACGGCAAACCGAGCCAGCTGTTGTGGACCTGGGCGTCGCCGAACCTGGAATTCGCCACCATCTTTCTCGGTGTGCTGGCGGTGTCCTATTTCGGCATGAATTTCTGGCAGGCCGCCGGCGGTATCGTCGTCGGAGCCGGACTCGGTGCGCTGGCGCATTTCTTCCTGTCGGCGCGCGGACCCCTACTCGGCGTTCCGCAGATGGTGGTGGGCCGGCTTTCCTTCGGCTACAAGGGCAATGCCGTGCCCTCGACTCTGATGGCGATTACCGCCGGTGTCGGCTGGTTCGCGACCAACAGCATCAGCGCCGCGTTCGCGCTGTCGACCCTGTTCGGCATCGGGCCGCTCCTGGGCCTGGTCCTGGTGGTGACCGTCCAAACCGCGCTTGCCTTCTTCGGGCACAACCTGGTTCAGGCGTTCGAGCGCTTGGCCTTCCCGGTGCTGGCGGTCATCTTCGCCATCACCTCGGTGCTGATCATGTCCGAAGCCGATCTGGGCGCCCCCGCACTCGACGGCGGTGTCGGAGGAGTCGGCGGCTTCCTGCTGACGGTCGGCACCACCTTCGGCTACGTCGCGGGCTGGGCGCCGTATGCCGCGGACTTCAGCCGCTACCTGCCTCGCGACGTCTCTGCAGTGCGCACCGGCCTGTTCGCCGCGGCCGGCCTGTTTCTGGCCTGCGTCGTCCTGGCGATCGTCGGAGCCGCGTCGGTCACGATCGTCTCCGCCGCGGTGACCGACAACCCGACCGACGCCTTCACCAGCTCGCTGCCGGGTTGGCTGGCCGCGGCGACGCTACTGGCCATCGCGATCGGCGCGGTCGCTGCCAACGCAATCAATGTCTATTCGGCCGGAATGGCCTTCGTCACGACCGGCGTCAAGCTGCCCGCCCATATCGCGCGGGCACTGGCCACGGTGTTTTTCGGTCTGGCGGGTTTCCTGGTCGCATGGTGGGCGCTGGCCGATGCCGCCACCAGCTACAAGAGTTTCCTGTTCCTCATCGCCTACTGGGTTGGACCGTGGCTCGGTGTGGTGTTCGCCGATCAGTTCCTGCGCCGCGGGCAACCCGTGGACGGACTCCTCTATGACAAGACGTATTCCAACCGGCCGGGTTTACTGTCGTTCTTGATCGGCCTTGTGGTGTCGTTGGTGCTGTTCTGCAATCAGGAGCTGTTCGTGGGATACGTGGTCCGGGCATTGCCCGATCTTGGTGACATCGGATTCTTCGTCGGCTTCGTCATTGCCGCCGGCAGCTACCTGATTCTGTGCCGGTCCAGGATCGACGCGCAGAAGAAGGCCGTATGACCACACTGCAGGAGATGCTCGACGTCGCGGTCGAAGAGGCTCGAAAAGGACTATCCGAGGGCGGTATTCCGATCGGAGCCGCGTTGTTCTCGGCCGGCGGCACACTGCTGGGCAGCGGCCACAACCGGCGGGTGCAGCTCGACGACCCGTCGATCCACGCCGAGACCGACGCGTTCCGCAACGCAGGGCGGCAGCGCGGCTATCGCTCGACGACGATGGTCACGACGCTCTCGCCGTGCTGGTACTGCAGTGGGCTGGTCCGCCAGTTCAACATCGGTGCGGTGGTGATCGGCGAATGCCAGACATTCACCGGGGGGCACGGCTGGCTCGCCGAGCACGGTGTCGAGGTCACGGTCCTCGACGACGAACGCTGCGTCACGCTGATGCGGGACTTCATCGAGAAGAATCCGGATCTGTGGGCGGAGGATATCGGAGAATGATTACGACAGTTGACCTTTCGCTCTGGCGAGGCGGTGGTGCAGGGGCTGACACGGTCGCCGCCGAGGTCGACGCGGGTCTTCAGCGCGCCGGCTTCATTCTGGTGCGCGGACACGGTGTGGACCCGTCGCTCGCTCGTGATGTGAGAGCGGCGGCGCGCCAGTTCTTCGCGCTGCCCGAGCACGTCAAAGCGCGATACTCGGTGCCGGTGGGTGGTCATGGGTGGATCGGACCCGGCGCCGAGGCCAACGGTTACGCCGAAGGCACGGAGACGCCGCCCGATCTCAAGGAGAGTTTCAGCCTGGGAGCGGAGACAGCGACCGGTGACCCCGACGTGGATCGCATCTGGTTCGCGCCCAATGTGTGGCCGTCCGAAGTGCCTGCGCTGCAACGGTTGGTGGGCGAGTACACCGCGCAGATGCGCCGGGTGGCCGACGAGCTCTTGGCGTTGTTCGCGTACGCACTGAAGTTGCCGGCCAATCCCTTCGCGGAAATGGCAAGCATGCCGACGTGGACGTTGAACATCAACCACTACCCGCCGGTCAGCATCGTCGGAGAACCGGAGGAGGGCCAGTTCCGTATCGGCCCGCACACCGATTTCGGCACCGTCACGATCCTCGATCGCGAACTCGGTGCGGGCGGGTTGCAGGTCCACTCGGAAGAGGCCGGCTGGCAGGACGCGCCGTACGACCCCTCGGCCTTGACGGTGAACATCGGAGATCTGTTGGAGTACTGGAGCGGCCGCCGCTGGCCGTCGGGGCGGCACCGGGTCCTGCCGCCGCAGCCGCAGGCCCCCGAGGAGGACCTCGTGTCCTTGATCTATTTCTACGAAGCCAACCACGACGCGCTCGTCACGCCGCTGGACCCGCCGGTCGGCAAGGTGTCGGGGCTCGACCCGGTCACGTGCGGGGACTTCATCAAAGAGCGACTCGACGCGATCACCGTCGGCTGAGCCGACGAGCTGGCTGGGGTCGGCTGAGCCGACGAGCTGGCTGGGGTCGGCTGAGCCGACGAGCTGGCTGGGGCGGCTGAGCGAGTGCTCGGCGAGGGTGACGAAACTGCGCGCTGATGGCGGCGCGTCCCCGGGCAGACACGCGCGCTCGCGGTGCAAGGGGGCGGCTAGGGTAAGCGCCATGCGCGTCTACGTAGGGGCCGACCACGCCGGGTTCGAGTTCAAGCAGACCATCATCGACCACCTCGCGACGGCCGGGCACGAACCGATCGACTGCGGTGCGTACACCTATGACGCCGAGGACGACTACCCGGCGTTCTGCATCGCCGCTGCCGAGAAGACGGTGGCCGATCCCGGCAGCCTCGGCATCGTCCTGGGCGGGTCGGGCAACGGTGAGCAGATCGCAGCTAACAAGGTGCCGGGTGCCCGGTGCGCGCTGGCGTGGAGTACCGAGACCGCGACGCTTGCCCGGGAGCACAACAACGCGCAACTGATCGGGATCGGTGGTCGTATGCACTCGACCGAGGAAGCGCTCGCGATCGTCGATGCGTTCCTGAGCGCCAAGTGGTCGGAAGCTCCGCGGCACCAGCGCCGGATCGACATCCTCGCCGAGTATGAGAAAAGCCACGTGGCACCGCCTGTTCCCGGCGCCTGAGCCGGCGAGGCCGACCCTTTAGGAGTCGACGAACGCCTCGCTACGATGTGACGGATCCGCCGAAGGCGCCGACGTCAGTCATTACGGCAGCTGGCCGGCCGCCCTTGCCGCGGGCGCGGTATCGCAGACTTGGGGGATGCCCGAAGGACATACCGTTCACCGACTCGCCCGGCGCCATCAGAAGATCTTCCGCCACCAGCAGGTCGCCGTCAGCAGCCCACAGGGCCGGTTCATCGACGGAGCCGACGCCATCAACGGCCACGTCTTCGATCGGGCCAGCGCCTGGGGCAAGCACCTCTTCCACCACTATTCGGGCGGCCGCATCGTTCACGTCCACCTGGGGCTCTACGGCAAGTTCACCGAATTCGATGTCGACGCGGGCGTGCCGGAACCGGTCGGGCAGGTGCGCATGCGCATCGTCGGCACGCAGAAGGGGACGGATCTGCGCGGGCCGACGGCATGCGAGGTCATCGACGAAGCGCAAGTCTCGGAGATCCTGGCCCGGCTCGGCCCTGATCCGTTGCGCAAGGACGCCGACCCAACGGCGGCGTGGGAACGGATCAGCAAGTCCCGCAGGGTGATCGGCGCGCTACTGATGGACCAGAAGGTCATCGCCGGCATCGGTAACGTCTATCGCAACGAGCTGCTCTACCGCCACCGCCTCAACCCCCACCGACCCGGGACGCGGATGCTCGAAAGCGAATTCGGGGAAGCGTGGACGGACCTCGTCGAGTTGATGAACGTCGGTGTGCGGCGCGGCCGGATCATCACCCTTCGCCCGGAAGACGACCACGGCATGCCCTCGTACGCACCGCGGCGTCCTCGCACCTACGTGTACCGCCGGGCGGGGGACCCGTGCCGGATCTGCGGCACGACCATCCGGACCGAGGTCATGGAAGGTCGCAACCTGTTCTGGTGCCCGACCTGCCAGGCCTAGCCGGGGGTGTCAGCGGGACATCTTCAGAAAGAGTCGGGAGAATCCGCGCGTGGAACTGATTCTGGTCGTCGTCGGCGCGATCGTCGTCACCGCGATGGCGCATCGTCGCGGACTCGAACCCGCGCTCATCATCGTCGTCGTCGGCATCGCCGTGTCGTTTGTGCCCGGATTCGAGGCGCCCGAGCTGGATTCACACATCCTGCTGTCGGTCGTCCTGCCACCGCTGCTGTACTCGGCCGCACTCGACTTCTCGTTCCCGACATTCCTGCGCAACATCAAACCGATCCTCGGCCTCGGCGTCGGGTTGGTGGTCGTCACCGCCTTCACGGTGGCCGCGGTGTCGTCCTGGCTCGTGTTCGTCCCGCTGACGTTCGCGACCGCGCTGGTGCTCGGCGCGATCGTCGCCCCACCTGATGCCGTCACCGCCGTGGCCGTCGGCCGCAAGCTGGGACTGCCCAAGCGGGTCATGTCGATCCTGACCGGCGAGAGCCTGATCAACGACGCGGCCGCACTCGCGCTGTTCTCGGTGGCGGTGGCGCATGTTGCAGGCAGTCACACCTTCATCGAAAACCCTCTGCTGCTGTTCACCTACAGCGCGATCCTCGGTCCGGTGGTCGGCGCAGCGCTGGGCTACATCACGCTGTGGATCCGTCGTCGGCTGGCCAACCCGGCGCTGGAGACAGTGCAGGGACTCATGGTGCCGTTCGCGGCGTTCATTCTCGCCGAGGAGATGCACGCATCCGGCGTCCTCGCCGTCGTGGTGGCGGGGTTCGTCGTCGGCACCGGCACGGTGGACGCCGGCTACCAGACCCGGCTACAGGAACGGTACGTGTGGAACTCCGTGGACGTTCTGCTCGAGGCGTTCGTCTTCGCCTACATCGGCCTGCATCTGCGCTTCGTGCTGGAAGATTTGCGCGAGGCGCACGAGTCGCTCGCGCAGGTCGCCGTCGCCTCACTGGTCGTGCTCCTCATCGTGCTGGTGATTCGCCCTGTGTCGGTGTTCGCGATGTTCGGCCGCAAGAAGCTGGCGAACCAGGTCGAGAAACGGTTGAGTGTGCCGATTCCCGAGGGTGGCGGCCGGGGCGCACTGGGCGTGCGGCGCCGGGACCCGTCGCGCGGTAATCGGCGTCCGCGCACCGGCAACCGCGCGCTGAGCTGGCAGGAGAACGTGGTCGTCTCGTGGACGGGGATGCGCGGCGTGGTGACTTTGGCTGCGGCAGCGGCGATTCCGGTGACGACGGCGTCCGGAGAACCGTTCCCCGAACGCGCCTCCATCCAGGCCATCGCGTTCGTCGTGAGCGTCGGCACCCTGCTGCTGCAGGGGTGGACGTTGCCGCTGCTGATCCGCAAGCTCAACGTGTCGGCGGACGCGGATCAGGCAGAAACGCTGGGCGAGACCGAAAAGGCAGAACGGGTGGTGCATGAGGCCGCCGACGTCGTGCTCGCCGACTTCCGGGCGAACCCTCCCGCAGGACTGGACCTGCGGGTGCTCGCCGAGATCCGGGGCATCGTGGAGCGCCATTCCCAGGACGCCGACGAGATGCCCGATCCCGAAGCCCATACGCTGCGCGCCGAGGTGTTCGCTCAGCTGTACCGCGATGTGCTCGCCGCGCAGCGGCTGGCGCTCATCGGTGAACGTGACGCGGGCCGAATCGACGACGAAGCGGTCCGGGCCATGCTGGAGCGGCTGGACCTGCAGGAGGCGGGTGTGTCCGCGCGGCTGGAGAGTCGCTTCTAGGTTCTAGAAGTCGAAGCCGCCGAAGTCGCCGCCGCCGCCCCAGTCGCCGCCGCCGAAGTCGCCGCCGCCGGAATCCCAGCCGCCGCCACCCCAGTCACCGCCGCCGGCGTCACCGCCGCCCCAATCGCCGCCGCCGGCATCGCCTGCGCCATCGAGCTGGCCCTGATCCAGCCCGTCCTGGAACCCGTCGCCGTAGCCGTTCTCGAATGCCTGCGCGTCATACCCGACACCGGCCATCCCGGAGAACATGGTGCTGAACAACAGTGCCGAGCCCAGACCCCACGCGCCCGCCACCAGCGCCGGCTTCCACCACGGCTCCGAGTACCACCCAGCAGGCACGGGTCGACCCGCGACGCGCCCGCCGGGGTAGTAGTTCGGGGTGCGTTCCGACGGTGTCGGTGACGCCTCGATCTCGCGGCCCTCGAAGTTGACGCGACGATCCTCGGTCACGGTGCCCGCCGACCGCTGACCCGACAGCGACTCGAGCTCCGGGCCCGGGTCCATCCCCATCGCGGTACGCGCGGCGCGCACGTAGTAAAGGCCTTCCATCGCGCTTTCCTTGGCGAGCTCGGCTTGCTTGGCCGTGGTGGCCTGGTCGATCTGCGAGGAGGCAGCCGTGTAGCGCTCCGACGCGTCGGCGAGTGCCTGCTTGGACGCATCGTCGGTCCCGGAGAGGGCGAAGACCTGACCGCCGAGGCGCTCGATGACGCGGCGCGCATCGGCTTTGGCATCGGCCAGCGACGCCGCGTTGCGCTTGCCCGTGGCTTTGGACGACGCGTACACGGCGATACCGATCGCCGCGACGACCAACAGGATGAGGACGATCAAAGCGCCATTCATGGTTCACAGCGTACCGACAGAAACCGTGAGAACCCTGGGCGTCGAGGGAGCATGCACCCGACCGCATCTGGCCCGTGGTCTGCGCCGAGTAGGCCTTCGAGCGAGAACGCCACGCCTCGGTCGCTGGTGGTCTCACCGGTGGCCGGCGGGCGGGGCAATCAAAACTGGTACCGCCAAATCTTCGAATTGCGCCTCAGTCAATATTTGCTGACTGATATGAATGTCTCGTCAACGTGTTCCTCTTCCCCATCGTGCGGCGGCGAAGCGGTTAAGCGCCGCAATGCATCAGGGGCGGCGAGGACGTCAACAGTTGTGTCGTAAGGACTTTGCTTGCGAGCCGAAGGCCTAGGGGGGTCAATGAGTTATGCCGCAAACGTCGGCCGGGTGGGTGCTCTCGCTGTGGCGCTGGGAGTCGGCGCGGCCATAGCAAGCAACACCGCGGTGGCCTGGGCTGACGAAGCGTCCAGCACCTCGTCGTCCTCGGCCTCCTCCGATGCCGGCCCCGCCCGCGCCAAACATGCCCGCGGATCCGACGACGACCGTGAATCCGTGACGAGAAACACTGCGGCACAGGCGGACTCGCAGGACGAGTCGGGCAGCGACGCGGGCGACCGTGAGGCGCCGACGAACAGCTCCCGCGAGTCCGACGCGAGTGACGACGAACCGCTCCCCGAAACCGCTGCCGACGAGGCCGACGCCGCTGACGAAGCCGTCGACGATGTCGGCGACGAAGATCCGCAGACCTCCGCCACGACGACGGTCGAGGTGTCCCAGAGGGGGCAGGCGACGGCCGAGCCGCCGCAGGCCGGCCCCACACCGGCGCCCGTCGGTGGCGGCCAGGCAGCGCTCGCCGCCTTCCTGCAGTGGTGGCGCCGAGAAGTCCAGGGCGCTTTCACCAACGGGCGGCCGACGTTCGCGCCGTCGGCCCCCGCTGCCGTCGAAGGCGGTACCTGGAGGGGTGGCCTCGGAGCGACAGATCCCGACGGCGACCCACTGCGGTTCAGGCTCGATCAGCTTGCGGCGCACGGGCAGGTCACGATCGGCGCCGATGGCACGTTCACGTACGTGCCCGACGACCCGAATTTCATCGGCACCGACACCTTCACCGTGACCGCGCGCGACCTCGGTTTCCGATTGCTCAGCAGGACCGGCGTCACCACGGCCACCGTGTCCGTTCACCTCGGCCCAGCCCCGGCGATCAGTTTCGTCGAAGCAGCGGCGGATGCCGCGAGCACCGGACGGTCCGCGGCGGTGCCTGACGCAGGCGGTGGCCAGAATGCCGTTGCCGCAGCGGCTTTGACGCCGGACCAGGCGAGGGCTCTGCTGCGCGACCCGGCCATCGTCGACCGGATTCAACGATTGACAGGTATGAGCGCGACGCAGATCCGCGCTGCAGCGCAGGATTCGGGGATCATCACCGCGATCGTCGCAGCGAGCCAGAACCCCGCGGGGCGCGAGATGTTCGGCAACGGCGGCAACGGCAACTACTGGCGGGTCAACGGCGAAGACGGCGGCTGGTTGGCGGGCAACGGCGGCCATGGATTCAACAGCGGCGGCTACGCCGGCAAGGTCGGTGGCAACGGCGGCAACGGGGGAATCTTCGGAAGCGGCGGCAACGGCGGCAACGGCGGATCGAGCGCCGACGGGGGCCGCGGCGGTGACGCCGTGTTCTACGGCAACGGCGGCAACGGCGGCCGTGGCGGCGTGGGCACCAATGGTGGTAACGGCACTGTCGGTCGGAACGGCGTCAGTGCCCGCAACGGACAGAGCGTGCGCGGCAGGGCGGGCAGCAACGTGCGTGGCGGCAACGGCGGCAACGGAACCAGCGCCACCAACGGCGGCCGCGCCCAGGACGGGAGCCGGGCCGGCAGTGGCGGCCGGGGCGGGAACGGCGGGGTGAACTTCGGCAACGGAGGCAGCGGCGGAAACGGCGGGATCGGAGGCAACGGCGGCTTCGGCGGGGCGGGCGGGAACGCCGGTCACGGCGGCAACGGTGGATACGCCAGTACGGCCCGCCAGAACCGCAGGAACAACTACGCCTATGGCGGCAACGGGGGACACGGGGGCCACGGTGGCCATGGCGGCCGCGGGGGCAACGGTGGAGTCGGCGGTAGCGGCGGCGCGGGCGGCAACTCCGGGGTCAACGGAACGCCCGGAACAGGCGGGACAGCGGGTACAGGCGGCTTCGGCGGCAATGGCGGCAACGGCGGAAGCGCCGGTCGGGGTGGCCGAGGCGGTAACGCATCGGGTGCATGGCGCAACCGCGGAGGCGCAGGCGGGAAGAACGGTGTCCGGGGCACGGCCGGACAGGCGGGATTCAACGGCACGAACGGGCAGGCGGGCAAGGCCGGGACGAGGAGCCTGACAGGCCCGTAGGTCGCCGCGCGCCAATCACGGCGACCTACGGACTGCGCGGTGTCACCGGTTGTAGATGCAGTGCGCGGCCATCCCCGGGGGCTGCTCGACGACGACGCGGCCGTCTATGGAGATGCGGCAGCCCTGCATCCCGGTCTTGGTCACGACGACGACCTGGAGCAGATGGACATCCGGCGCGACCGTCGCCCTCCTCGACCACGGCGCTGCGGTGTCCTCGGGTGCGGTTCCCTGATCCGGGTCGGTGTTGATGCTGTAGACGGTGCCGCCACCGGTGACTTCGAAGACCACGTCGGCTCCTCCGGCGCCGGGTTGGTTGCGCTGGTAGTTGGCCTGCGCGTTCGCGTTGGCCGCCTTGTTCTCGGCGCGGATGTCCGGTGTCACGCAGATGGTGTCGCCGTCGAACGCCTCGCGCCAGACATAGCCCTGCGAGCAGGACTCCGGCCCGGACCCCGCGTTCGGGTTCTTGTTGGCGCCGGGGGTGGAGTTCTCGAGCGCCGTGCGTTGGCGGAAAGCCGGTGTGACACAGACGGTGTCACCGGCGCGCGCTTCCCGCCACACCAGCCCCGAGATGCACGTGTCCGGGCCGTAGGGCAGCGGCGCGGCAACGGCCGGCGCCGGTATGGCGGTCGCGATTGCAGCCACCGCGATCGGCAGCGGAGTCAGTTTCCAGAAGTCGGCCTTGGTAGCCATGTGAATCATCCTTCGAACGTTGGTTTCAGCGGCTGGTCCCCCCAGCTGCGATCAACGTAAGAGCCGCACGGCCGAACGGATTGGGTAGTGCACTACCTGTCTTTGACGTCGCAAACGGCAGCTCGCTGGCGTAGTCGACGCGAAATCGGCCGCGCGAAAAGGGCCGCGAACAGTTGTTCGCGGCCCTTACGCTGATTCCTTCGGAGCGGGCGACGGGAATCGAACCCGCGTAGCTAGTTTGGAAGACTAGGGCTCTACCATTGAGCTACGCCCGCGTGTGCTGCACTACGTGAGAGTACCGGCAGACTGTACCGGTCCCACCTAACTCAAATCCAATTGATGGTTCGGTGTGGCCAGGCCGTAGGATCGCCGGTGGTCCAATGCTGCGCGCATGCGCGTTGCGGCGATGACCGGGGTGTAGCGCAGCTTGGTAGCGCATCCGCTTTGGGAGCGGAAGGCCGCAGGTTCAAATCCTGTCACCCCGACCAGCACGACCCCCCTGCACCACCAACATAGAAGCAATAAGAGGAGCACCAATCGTGAAGAGCACCGTCGAGAAGTTGAGCCCCACCCGGGTTCGCATCAACGTGGAGGTGCCCTTCGCGGAGCTCGAACCCGATATCGACAAGGCGTTCAAGCAGCTGGCCAAGCAGATCCGTCTCCCCGGCTTCCGCCCCGGCAAGGCACCCCGCAAGCTGCTGGAGGCCCGCGTCGGCCGCGGCGCGGTGCTCGAGCAGGTCGTCAACGACGCGCTGCCCGCCCGCTACAGCGAGGCCATCACCTCGGAGTCGCTGCAGCCGATCGGCCAGCCCGAGATCGAGGTCACCAAGCTCGAAGACAACGAGGAGCTGGTTTTCACCGCCGAGGTCGACGTTCGTCCCGAGATCGACCTGCCCGACCTCAAGACCCTGAAGATCACCGTCGACCCCGTGACGGTCACCGACGAGGATGTCGATGCCGAGATCGAGGCGCTGCAGAAGCGCTTCGGAACCCTCACCGGCGCCGACCGGCCCGCCGAGAACGGCGATTTCGTATCCATCGACCTGTCGGCGACCGTCGACGGCAAGGACGTGCCCGAAGCCAAGACCGAGGGCCTCTCGCACGAGATCGGTTCCGGTCAGCTGATCGAGGGCCTCGACGAGGCGATCATCGGTCTCAAGGACGACGAGTCCAAGACTTTCACCACCACGCTGGTCGCGGGTGAGCACGCCGGCCAGGAGGCCGAGGTCACCGTCACCGTCAAGTCGGTCAAGGTGCGCGAGCTGCCGGAGCTGGACGACGACTTCGCCCAGCTGGCAAGCGAATTCGACACCATCGACGAATTGAAGGCCGACCTGCGCGAGAAGGTCAGCCGGGTCAAGACGGTCCAGCAGGCCGAGGCGATCCGCGACAAGGCCATCGAGGTGCTTCTCGAGCAGACCGAGATTCCGCTGCCCGAGGCCGTGGTGCAGGCGCAGGTCGACGACACGCTGCACAACGCGATCCACGGTCTCGACCACGACGAGGACAAGTTCGCCGAGACGCTCAAGGAGCAGGGCAGCAGTCGCGAAGAGTTCGACGCCGACAACCGCACCAACGCCGAGAAGGCGATCAAGACCCAGCTGCTGATGGACGCCATCGCCGACAAACTCGAGATCCAGGTCGGCCAGAACGACATCACCGAACGACTCGTGCTGATGTCGCGCCAGTACGGCCTGGAGCCGCAGCAGCTGCTGCAGATGTTGCAGCAGAACAATCAGCTGCCCGCCATGTTCGCCGACGTGCGACGGGGCCTGACCGTGGCCGCGGTCGTGTTCGGCGCGACCGTCACCGACACCGACGGCACCGAGATCGACACCACCGAATTCTTCGGACCGTCCGGCGAGCAGGCTGCCGCGGCCGACGCCGGAGCGACCGGTGAGGGCGATGAAGGCGGCGATGATGCCATGGTCGAGGGCGGTGTCGAGGCCAGTGTCGAGGGCGAAGTCGTCGATGAAGCAGACGACAAGGCCGACGACACGAAGTGACGCTCTGAGCGAACGCGCGCCGTCTGGGGACTCCCCGGCGGCGCGGGTTCGTTAGTGTCATTCGTAAGACCGGTCTCCGCGTCGGAAGTAAAACAAGAAAGCAGGTATCCAGTCGTGACTGACATGCGTGGCGCCTCTTCGGGCCTCAACCTTGTCGACTCGGTATATGAGCGGTTGCTGGCCGAGCGGATCATCTTCCTGGGCTCCCAGGTCGACGACGACATCGCCAACCGGCTGTGCGCCCAGATCCTGCTGCTCTCGGCCGAGGATCCGACCAAGGACATCCACCTCTACATCAACTCGCCCGGCGGCTCGATCAGCGCCGGTATGGCGATCTACGACACGATGGTGCTCGCCCCGTGCGATGTCGCGACCTACGCGATGGGCATGGCCGCCTCGATGGGTGAGTTCCTGCTCGCCGCAGGCACCAAGGGCAAGCGCCATGCGCTGCCGCACGCGCGAATCCTGATGCACCAGCCCCTCGGCGGCATCACGGGCGGCGCCGCGGACATCGCCATCCAGGCAGAGCAGTTCGCCGTCATCAAGAAGGAGATGTTCCGCCTCAACGCGGAGTTCACCGGGCAGACCATCGAGCGCATCGAGGCCGACTCCGATCGCGACCGCTGGTTCACCGCTCAGGAAGCGCTGGAGTACGGCTTCGTCGACCACATCATCACCAACGTCAACTTCAACGGCGACGGACCAGGAGCAGGACTCGACAAATGACCGACAAAATCTCTTCGTCAATCCACCCGAGCCTGGACGCCCGCGTGCAGCCACAGGCGCGCTACATCCTGCCGTCGTTCATCGAGCACTCGAGCTTCGGCGTCAAAGAGTCCAACCCGTACAACAAGCTGTTCGAGGAGCGCATCATCTTCCTCGGCGTGCAGGTGGACGACGCGTCGGCCAACGACATCATGGCTCAGCTGCTGGTGCTCGAATCGCTGGATCCCGACCGTGACATCACGATGTACATCAACTCGCCCGGTGGCTCGTTCACGTCGCTGATGGCGATCTACGACACCATGCAGTACGTGCGCGCCGACATCCAGACGGTGTGCCTGGGTCAAGCCGCGTCGGCTGCGGCCGTGCTGCTGGCCGCGGGCACCCCCGGCAAGCGCCTGGCGCTGCCGAACGCCCGCGTCCTCATCCACCAGCCCGCGCTGGGCGGGGTGATCCAGGGTCAGTTCTCGGACCTCGAGATCCAGGCCGCCGAGATCGAGCGCATGCGCACGCTGATGGAGGAGACCCTGTCGCGCCACACCGGCAAGCCGGCCGACGTGATCCGCAAGGACACCGACCGCGACAAGATCCTGACCGCCGAGGCGGCCAAGGACTACGGGATCATCGACACGGTGCTCGAGTACCGCAAGCTCTCGGCGCAGAAGGGCTGACCCGACTCAGCCGTTGCTGTAGATCCTCGTCGGTGTGACGAGGACGGCGGTGCGCCGCTGTTCGCGCATCGTCGCGTCGTACTCGTCCCAGTTGTCGTGCGTTCCGCCTGCCGCGGTGAAGATCTCGCGAAGCAACGGAGCCAGCGCGTCGGGTCCGAGCCACTGCTGGGGGTCATCGGGGCCGGCCAGTTCGGCGCGGCCCTCCACGGCTGCCCACTGCCAACCCTTTCTGAAGGTCAGCGCAACCTGGGGCCGTGCTCGCAAATTGGCCAGCTTGACCTTGCCGTAGGTGACGAAGCCGAGCACCTCCTGTCCGGTGGACGGGTGGGCGAGTGGTCCGGCGTTGACGAGCGACGACTGAATGGTGAGATCCGCCCGCAGCGTCGACACCACCGCCAGGCCGTTGTCGTTTTCAGCCAAGGCGAACGCGTCGGTCAGCGTGGTCATGACCGCAGACTACGGCGGGCTGGGCAGGCTAATGCTGCGAAAGCAGGTTCCCCTGGCGTTCGCCCGTGTCAGGCTGATATTCCACGAGGTCGTCAGTTTGCCGGGCGACCGCGGCCGAGCTAGGGGGTACCTCATGGAGATGCGGAAGACGGCAGCGATTGCACTTATCGGCACGGCCGCCGGGGCGATGTTCCAGCTAGGGGTCGCCCAGGCCCAGGAGCCCGTCTGCCCGGCGGGCACGTACTGGAATCCGGTCGCGGTGCGCTGCCTGCCGTACGGGGTGAATCCGGTAGTCGGGCCGGCTGGCCCTGTCGGCGCGGGCGGCGTCGTCGGACCGGTGGGGCCCGGTCCCGTCGGTCCCGGACCGGTCGGCCCTGGGCCGCTCGGCCCCGGGCCGCGCTGACGCACGAGTCGACACGCGCCGCGACGACGGTTGCCGGTGCGCTGAGGGCGAAGAGCTCCGAAGGTGGCGAAAAGCCCACGTCGCGGCCGCCTCACGACCGCGCGACAGCGCTCTTGGGACGTCGGCCGGACACTTGCCGTTTACGTTTCCGCCGGACAGGTACTCTCGGTCGGGTAACGGCGGCGACACGCCAGAGACACGGTGGCGCGTTCCGCGGCCGTTGGGGACGAATCAGGCGATATGTTGTCGCAACTACATGTGAATACCACCGACGCTATTCGGCTTTATCGGTCGCACGGCGACGGAAACAGCGGGTAGCGTCGGGGCTACACACTTTCGGTTCCCGGTGCCCGGTACGGACGGCACGCAACGACAGGTATCGACAGCTACAGGAAGTAGGACCCCAGCACCATGGCACGCATTGGAGATGGCGGCGACCTGCTGAAGTGCTCGTTCTGCGGTAAGAGCCAAAAGCAGGTGAAGAAGCTCATCGCCGGACCGGGCGTCTACATCTGCGACGAATGCATCGACCTGTGCAACGAGATCATCGAGGAGGAGCTCGCCGACGCTGACGACGTCAAGCTCGACGAGTTGCCCAAGCCGGCGGAGATCCGCGACTTCCTCGAGGGATACGTCATCGGCCAGGACACTGCCAAGCGCACGCTGGCCGTCGCGGTCTACAACCACTACAAGCGCATCCAGGCGGGCGAGAAGTCCCGTGACTCGCGTTCTGAACCCGTCGAGCTGGCCAAGTCCAACATCTTGATGCTCGGCCCGACCGGCTGCGGCAAGACCTACCTCGCGCAGACGCTGGCCAAGATGCTGAACGTGCCGTTCGCAATCGCCGACGCCACCGCGCTGACCGAAGCCGGCTACGTCGGCGAGGATGTCGAAAACATTCTGCTCAAGCTGATCCAGGCCGCTGATTACGACGTCAAGCGCGCCGAGACCGGCATCATCTACATCGACGAGGTCGACAAGATCGCCCGCAAGAGCGAGAACCCGTCGATCACCCGCGACGTCTCCGGTGAGGG
This sequence comes from Mycobacterium bulgaricum, assembly GCF_041287165.2. Lineage (NCBI taxonomy): Bacteria > Bacillati > Actinomycetota > Actinomycetes > Mycobacteriales > Mycobacteriaceae > Mycobacterium > Mycobacterium bulgaricum. The sequence goes on from NZ_JBGGKV020000005.1 coordinate 41,463, forward strand.
CGTCCAGCAGGCGCTGCTGAAGATCCTGGAAGGTACCCAGGCCTCGGTACCCCCGCAGGGCGGCCGCAAGCACCCGCACCAGGAGTTCATCCAGATCGACACCACGAATGTCCTGTTCATCGTGGCCGGTGCGTTTGCGGGGTTGGAGAAAATCGTCTCCGACCGAGTCGGCAAGCGCGGCTTGGGCTTCGGCGCCGAGGTGCATTCGAAGGCCGAGATCGACACCCAGGATCACTTCGCCGAGGTCATGCCCGAGGACCTCATCAAGTTCGGCCTGATCCCCGAGTTCATCGGCCGCCTCCCGGTTGTCGCGTCGGTGACGAACCTGGACAAGGAATCTCTGGTTCAGATCCTGTCCAAGCCGAAGAACGCGTTGGTCAAGCAGTACACCCGCCTGTTCGAGATGGACGGCGTCGAGCTGGAGTTCGCCGACGACGCGCTCGAAGCCATCGCCGATCAGGCCATCCACCGGGGCACCGGTGCCCGCGGCCTGCGCGCCATCATGGAAGAAGTTCTGCTGCCGGTGATGTACGACATCCCCAGCCGCGACGATGTCGCCAAGGTGGTCGTCACCAAGGAGACCGTCCAGGACAACGTGCTGCCGACGATCGTGCCGCGCAAGCCGTCGCGCACCGAGCGTCGCGACAAGAGCGCCTAGCGCCGAGACCCCATCACCGGGTGTGCACTGAGGGCTGTTCAGTCTGATCGGACTGACGGCCCTCAGTGCATTTGCGTCCGATGCAGGCGCTGTCGTCGGGCAGCCACGCATCGCACACCGCGCTGGCGAGGCCCCACAGCAGGAAGGCGGCAACGGCGATGAATTGCAGTTCGTCGATCATGATTCGAGTCTTCTGCTCGCGAGATCGGGCGTCGTGCGTAGCGGACTACGCGACCGCACGGACCGTTCGCAGATGACTTCGTCGACCAGTGCCGCGATCTCGGCGACGCCGTCCCTGCGCGCGAACGCCGCCTCCAGTCGACGCGCGTTGCGCAGATAGCGGTCGTCGGTGCGGATCCGGGCGACCGCCGACCTCACGTGCGCCGGCGACGGCGTGCCGGTCTTGAGGTTGATCCCCGCACCGGCCCATTCGACGCGGGCCGCGACTTCCGGCTTGTCCTCGGTGCTGCCCGCGACCACGATTGGCACGCCGGACGCGAGGGCACGCTGTACGGCGCCGTAGCCACCGTTGGTGACCATCACGTCGACCTTGGGCAGCAGGCGGTCATGCGGGACGTGTTCGGCGACATAGGTGTTGTCCGGGATCGGAATCCGTAGGGTCCTCGGATCCCGGCCGCCGGTGCTGGCCACCACGATGGCGTCGCTGTCGGCGAGCGCGATGATGGTGGGTTCGATGAGCCGCGAGAGGTCGCGATTGTCGACGGTGCCCTGGGTGACGTGGACGACCGGGCGGTCACCGTCGAGAGTGTGCCACCACGCCGGTTGCACGAATGTGTCGCAGGCCCGCGGCCGGACCGCACCCACGAAGCGCACGTGGCGCGGCAGGTCACTGCGCGGATATTCGAAGCTCGGCACCGTCGGCACGATCAAACGATCTGCGAGCAACCCCATATCCAGTAGAGGTACCGGCAGCGGCTTCGCGCCGCACGCTCTCAACATTCGGTCGGCGACGTGTTGTGCGTTGCGCAGCAACACTTTCTGCGACAGCAGAGTCAGGGCCCGATATGCGGCACGGCGGGCAATTGTCCTGGCGGGCGGCAACGCCATCCCGGTCGGAGCCGTGTCGCGGCTCGACAGCAGAAGGGGAGTGGGCGTGAAGGACAGCAGCGGCGGGACGCCGCCCCAGCTGCCGAGGATCAGCGGCAGCACGCCGAAGAATCCGTAGTCGACAATCATCGCGTCGTAATGCCGATCGGCCAGCGCGTTGCACAGTTCGGTCATCTGGTGGGGCATCGGCCTCAGGAAGAGCCGGATGACGGCCTGGCTGAGCGCGTCGATGCCGGAATGGGCGGCCCGCTTTTCGGCATCGAACGGGGCGTCGTCGAGGTCCGCGGCCGGTGGCAGCACGTGATGCGCAGCGCCCACCGCTCGCACAGCGCGAGCGTGAGCGGGCCCGGTCATCACGGTAACGCGGTCACCGCGGTTCACCAGATCTTCGGCGACCGCGAGCAGCGGCTCGGCATGACCGACCGGTGACAGCGCGGCGATCAAGATGGAGGCCATCCGCGTCCCTCTCAGACCGTTTGCAGCCGAGGCGTTGTGTCGGCGATGGCCTCGTCGACGACGGTGGCGATCTCGGTGACGCTGTCGCATGCGGCGTAGGCACTTCGCAGTCGACGGGCGTTGGCGCGGTATGTCGCGTCGTCCAATACGAGGCGGACGGCGCGGCGCACCTGCGCCGGTGTGGGCGTCCCTGTGCGCAGATTCACTCCGGCACCGAAGTATTCGACGCGGGCGGCCACCTCCGGTTTGTCCTCGGTCTGCCCGGCGACGACCATAGGCACTCCCTCCGAGAGGGCACGCTGTACGGCGCCGTATCCGCCGTTGGTGACCATCACGTCCACGAGGGGGAGAAGCACGTCGTGCGGGATGTACTCGGCAACAAACACATTGGCGGGCAACGGCGTTGCGATCTGGGTCACCGGTCGGCCGCCGGTGGTGACGATGACGGTGACATTCTCGCCGGCAAGCGCTTCGATGGTCGGTTCGATCAGACGGGTGAGGTCGGCGTTGTCGATGGTGCCCTGCGTGACGTGCACGACGGGGCGGCCGTCGTGCAGTTCGCCCCACCACGACGGGGCGATGAAGTTGTCACTGGGCAGCGGGTTCACGGCTCCGACGAACCGCACGTGGCTGGGCAAGTCGCTGCGGCGGTATTCGAACTGGGGGATCGTCGGAACGATGACGCGATCGGCCAACGCCGCACAGTCCAGCACGAACACAGGCAGTTTCGGCAGCCCCATCGCTTCGAGCATGCGGACGGCGGCGCGGTGGGCCGGCCGCAGCATCACCTTGTGCGCGGCCAATGTCAGCAGGCGGTTGCGGAGCCGTCCGATCGGGCCGGGCATCGGGGTGATGCCGGGTCCGCCGGGTGCGGTGTCCTTGCTGGACAGGAACAGCGGGGTGGTGCAGTAGGACAGGATTGGGGGCCGCTGCGCCGATGTGCCGAGCAGCAGCGGAAGTGTGCCGAGGAAAAAGGCATCGGTGATGATGGCGTCGAAGTCATTGGCGGCCAACAGTTCCTGTATCGCACTGAACTGATGGGGCATGGGCCGGACGAAGACGTGCTCGACATCGAAGTTGATGCGCGCGATACCCGACGTCTCGGCGCGGCCGGGAAGGTCGGCGTCGAAGCTGGAGTCGTCGTAGTCCGCGCCGAAGGGCAGGGCACGCGGGTGCGCACCGACGGCCCGGATCTTGTCGGCGTGACGGGCGCTGGTGAGGACGGTGACGCGGTCGCCGCGCGTGACGAGTCCGCGTGCCACGTTCAGCAGTGGTCCGATGTGTCCGATGGGAGGGCAGGAGGCGATGAGGATCTCTGGCATGGCGTCGATACTCGCCGCAGGACGGGTGTGGGGGCTTGGAGCTTGGGTGGAGATTGCGTGGAGATCGGCGGTAGATGAGCGCTTGCGCGAAGACCATGGATGCAGATGAGCGGCGTCAGGCAAGGGGCGGCAGGGTCACCACCGCATGGGAACTCCGGTCGCCTCCGCCGCGCTTGGCAATGTACATCTGCCTGTCGGCCTCGGCGACGAGGAACTTGACGAAGGTCGCATGGTCTGTCGTGCGTGCATCGACGCTTTTCGCATGTGCGGTGCCGATACTGGCGGTGATCGCCGGAGAGGTTGCAGCTATCGCAGCCCGAAGCTGTTCGGCCATCGCCACCACGCCGCCTGCATCGATGTCGTCGATGACGAGGAACTCTTCGCCGCCAACACGGGCCACAGTGGCTGATGGTCGGACGGCGGTAAGCAGGGTTTGACCGACTCCGACGAGGACGGCGTCGCCTGCCGCATGCCCCGCGGAGTCATTGATCGACTTGAAATTATCCAGGTCAATCATTACTGCCGTGATGCCCCGATCCCCGAATCGCGATGCTGCCGTGAACGCTTCGCTCATTCTTCGCTCGAGTCCGCGCCGATTCAGCAGGCCGGTGAGAGGGTCGACATCGGCATTGAGCACATCGAGACCGACGAACTGCAGCAGCGTCTGCAGGCTGAACGGGATCGATACGACAGCTACTACGAGCACGACGAACTTGCAGGCTGCCAGCAGGGTGTCCTCTGCAGCAAGCCGAACCGACAGAACGGCAATCGTCAGCAGAGCGGTCGACAGGTTGAGCACCATGAGCCGGGCCGAATGGAAGAAGGCGATGTAGCCGCCGACGGCGGCGAAGGAGGCGCATCCGGTCAGCCCCGCCAAAGGTTGGGCGTCAGCCAGGCAGGCGGCGCTGAGGCACACCATCGCAGCGACCGTGAACAGCTGCGATTGCCGCTTCGACGGCCAACGGGGGCGTGCCCAGAGCGCGACAAGTGCCAAACACAGGAGGGAAACGACCACCAGCACACCTCTGGCGCCGACGGACGTCGTGGATTGAGGGCTGAGCGTCAGGACGATCGGCACCGCGGCTAGCGAGGCGACAGTCACCAGTACGACATGACGGGTGAACCTCTGCAGCCCCCGGCTGTGCAGGTATCTGACGAGCCAGTCGTAGCTGTCAGGGTTTGCCCACCAGCTTCGCAGGATCCAAGCGCTCACATGTTCTCCACCATTCAGCAAACATTCTGGAGAATATCGGACGCCGAAGGCGCGTCTGGCCGAGATGTCGGATCCGTCATCGTTGCAGGTAAGACCTTAGGCTAACCAATCTGAAGCGAATTCCATCGCTCCATCTCCCACGTCAATCCTTGCAAGCGCAAAGTGGCGACTGCAGCATTGCATGCGCGAACCACGCCGCGGTCAGCTTTCCTACTTGACGCGGTCCGGGCGGGTGTAGACGTTCATCGAGTCGCCCCGCAGGAAGGCCACCAGCGTGAGACCGGACTGGCCGGCAAGGTCAACCGCGAGTGACGACGGCGCCGACACCGCGGCGAGCACCGGGATGCCGGCCATCACCGCCTTCTGGGTGAGTTCGAACGATGCCCGTCCGCTGACCAGAAGAACCGTGCCGGCCAACGGTATCCGGCGCTGCTCCAGTGCCCAGCCCACAACCTTGTCCACGGCATTGTGGCGACCGATGTCCTCCCGCACGACCAGCGTCTCGCCGGCGGTGTCGAAGAGCGCCGCGCCGTGCAGTCCACCCGTCGCGGCGAACACCTTTTGTGCGGCGCGCAGCTTGCCGGGCAGCGCCGACAAGATGGCGGCACCGACGACCGCCGGGTCGTCGCCGGGCCCGTGCTTGCTGATCAGTCGGACCGCATCCAGTGAGGCCTTGCCGCAGACACCGCACGAAGACGTGGTGTAGAAGTTGCGCGTCGGCTCCACGTCCGGTGGGGGCACGTCGGGGGCCAGGGTCACGTCGAGCACGTTGTAGGTGTTGACCCCATCTTCCTGGGCGCCGCGGCAGTAGCGCACCGACAGGATCTCGTCACGGCGGCTGACGATCCCCTCCGTCAGCAGAAACCCCTGTGCCAGTTCGACATCCGAGCCGGGCGTGCGCATCGTGACCGTGATGGGGCGCCCGTCGACGCGGATCTCCAGCGGCTCCTCGACCACCACGGTCTCCGGCCGTGCGACCGCGTCCCGCGCGGTGACGTGATGCGCGCGCCGACGGGCGGTGACTCGTCCCACTATGTCTTTCCCCCGTCGCTTCGCTCGCCCATCATCACGCCCGTTCCAGCCGGACCACGATCGCCTTGGACACGGGGGTGTTGGATTTCGTCGCGGTGTGATCCAGCGGGACAAGAGGATTGGTTTCCGGATAATAGGCCGCGGCGTTGCCCACCGGTGTCGAGTACGCGATGAGGGCGAAGTCTTTGGCACGCCGTTCCTGCAGGTGCCCGTCGGCGTCGGTGAACTCGGACACCAGGTCCACGCGGTCGCCGTCGGACAGCCCGAATTTCGCGAGGTCGGCGGGGTTCACGAACACCACGCGGCGACCACCCTTGACGCCGCGGTAGCGGTCGTCGAGGCCGTAGATCGTGGTGTTGTACTGGTCGTGGCTGCGCAGCGTCTGCAGCACCAGCCGGTCCTGGGGTACCGGGACCCATTCGAGCGGATACACCTCGAAGTTGGCTTTGCCTGTCGCGGTGTGGAACTCGCGCGAATCGCGGGGCGGGTGGGGCAGCTGGAAACCATCGGGAGCGCGCACCTTGCGGTTGTAGTCGTCACAGCCGGGGACGACGGCGGCGATGGCGTCACGGATGGCGTCATAGTCGGCGTTGAACGTCGACCACGGCACGGCATGGTCGGTGCCGAAGACAGCGCGGGCGAGCTGGCAGATGATCGCCACCTCGCTGCGTACCTGATCGCTCGGTGGGTGGAGGCTGCCGCGGGACAGATGCACCATCGACATCGAATCCTCAACGGAGACCAGCTGTTTGCCGCCGGCCTGGATGTCGCGGTCGGTGCGGCCCAGCGACGGCAGGATCAACGCGGTGCGACCGTGTACAAGGTGGCTGCGGTTGAGCTTCGTCGACACCTGCACGGTGAGCGCGCAGTTGCGCAGGGCCGCCTCGGTCACCTCGGTGTCGGGGGTCGCGGACGCGAAGTTGCCGCCCATCGCCATGAAGACCTTGGCGTTGCCGTCGCGCATGGCACGGATCGCGCCGACTGTGTCGAGTCCGTGCTCACGCGGGCTGTGGATGCCGAATCGCTTGTCGAGGTTCGTCAGGAACCGTTCGGGCATCTTCTCCCAGATGCCCATGGTGCGGTCGCCCTGCACGTTGGAATGGCCCCGCACCGGGCACAGGCCCGCGCCGGGCTTGCCGATCATGCCGCGCATCAGCAGCAGATTGGTGATCTCGGTGATCGTGGGCACCGCGTGTTTGTGCTGGGTCAATCCCATGGCCCAGCACACGATCGTGCGCTGCGAGGATGCCATCATCGCGGCGACTCGGTCGAGTTGCTCTCGTTCGATCCCGGTGGCCTCGCGCACTGTGTCGAGGTCGACGTCGCGGGTGCGGGCCTCGTACTCCCCGAAACCGGCGGTGTGGTCGGCGACGAACGCTGTGTCCACCACGCTGCCGGGATTTCGGTCATCGGCCTGCAGCAGGAGCTTTCCCAGCCCCGCGAACAACGCCATGTCGCCGCCGAGGCGGATCTGGACGAACTCGTCGGCAATCGGGACGCCGTCACCGACGACGCCGTGCACCTTCTGGGGGTCCTTGAACCGGATGAGGCCGGCTTCCGGAAGCGGGTTGATCGCAATGATCTTGGCGCCGTTGGCTTTCGCCTTCTCCAGGATCGACAGCATGCGCGGGTGGTTGGTGCCGGGGTTCTGGCCGGCGATGACGATGAGGTCGGACAGGATGAGATCCTCGACGGTGACCGAGCCCTTGCCGATGCCGATGGAGTCGATGAGCGCGGTGCCCGACGATTCGTGGCACATGTTCGAGCAGTCGGGAAGGTTGTTGGTGCCCAGGCACCGCACGAACAGCTGGTACAGGAACGCGGCCTCGTTGCTGGTGCGCCCGGAGGTGTAGAAGACGGCTTCGTTCGGGCTGTCGAGCCCGCGGAGCTCGTCGGCGATCAACCGGTAGGCGTCGTCCCACCCAATCGGCCGGTATCGGTCGTCGCCGGGCCGCAGCACCATCGGTTCGGTGAGGCGGCCCTGCTGGGAGAGCCAGAACTCCGGCTGGGACTCGAGTTCGGCGACCGAGTGCCGTGCGAAGAACTCACGGGTGACGACGCGCGTGGTCGCTTCCTCGGCGACAGCCTTGGCACCGTTCTCGCAGAACTCGGCCAGCTTCCGGCCGCCGTGCTCCTCGGGCCAGGCGCAGCCGGGGCAGTCGAAGCCGTGCCGCTGGTTTAGTCTGGACAGCGTCCTGGTCGTGCGGAGCAGACCCATGGACTCCAGGCCACGCTTGAGCGAGACCATGACCGCCTTGACGCCGGCCGCCTCGCGTTTGCGCTGGGTGACGGTCAGGCTGCGCTCGTCGACATCGGCGTCGATGTCTCGGTCTGGATGGCGGCGCGTGGACATGTTCTCCATTGTGGTCTTTCGCGCAACAGCTGGCCACGAAGGGCCGCAATGGCCGGTGGTAACCCGCGCATTCTGACGTTGACGCTCGCGTAACAAGTTCGGCATCGAATGTTCCTACTGTTGGCCGGTCAACTGTCCGTCGAGCCAGGGCGCGGACACAGCAGTGATAGGAAGTCCATTGAGCGGTAATGCGGTACGCCTGCAGGCGATCAACAACGTCGAGGCGTATGTGCCGCCGGCGATCAGCTTCGATCCGGCCGAGGCGCCCGGCCAGATCTTCGGCTCGAACGTCTTCACCAAAGCCGAGATGCAACTGCGCCTGCCCAAATCGGTCTACAAGTCCGTCGTGGCGACCATCGAGAAGGGCGCCAAGCTGGATCCGGCGATCGCCGATTCCGTTGCCTCGGCGATGAAGGACTGGGCCTTGTCGAAGGGTGCCACCCACTACGCGCACGTCTTCTATCCGATGACCGGTCTGACGGCCGAGAAGCACGACAGCTTCCTGGAGCCGGTCTCTGACGGGGAGACCTTGGCCGAGTTCGCGGGCAAGACGTTGATCCAGGGTGAGCCGGACGCGTCCAGCTTCCCCTCCGGTGGGCTGCGGAGCACCTTCGAGGCCCGCGGCTACACCGGCTGGGACGTCACCAGCCCCGCATACATCCTGGAGAACCCCAACGGAAACACACTGTGCATCCCGACGGTCTTCGTGTCGATGACCGGCGAGGCGCTCGACTACAAGACCCCGCTGCTGCGCAGTCAGCAGGCCATGGGCGTGCACGCCGAGCGGATCCTGACACTGTTCGGACACAAGGATCTGCAGAAGGTCGTCTCCTTCTGCGGTCCGGAGCAGGAGTACTTCCTCGTCGACCGTCACTTCTTCCTGGCCCGGCCCGACCTCGTCAACGCGGGCCGCACGCTCTTCGGCGCGAAGCCGCCCAAGGGCCAGGAGTTCGACGATCACTACTTCGGTGCGGTGCCCGAGCGCGTGCTCGGATTCATGATGGACACCGAGCGGGAGTTGTTCAAGCTCGGCATCCCCGCCAAGACGCGGCACAACGAGGTCGCCCCCGCGCAGTTCGAAGTGGCGCCGATGTTCGAGCGCGCCAACATCGCCTCTGATCACCAGCAGCTGTTGATGACGGTGTTCAAGACGATCGCCAAAAAGCACGGCATGGAATGTCTGTTCCACGAGAAGCCGTTCGCCGGGGTCAACGGGTCCGGCAAGCACGTCAACTTCTCGATGGGCAACTCCGAACTGGGCTCGCTGTTGGTGCCCGGTGACACCCCGCACGAGAACGCCCAGTTTTTGGTCTTCTGCGCCGCGATCATCCGCGCCGTGCACAAGTTCGGTGGGCTGCTGCGTGTTTCGGTCGCCTCGGCGACCAACGACCACCGGCTCGGCGCCAACGAGGCGCCGCCGGCCATCATCTCGATCTTCCTGGGTGCCCAGCTGGCCGACGTGTTCGAGCAGATCGCCAAAGGTGCTGCGACGTCGTCGAAGGGCAAGGGAGTCATGCACATCGGCGTCGACACGTTGCCGTCGCTGCCGACGGATCCAGGTGACCGCAACCGCACCAGCCCGTTCGCGTTCACCGGCAATCGATTCGAGTTCCGGGCGCCCGGCTCTGGCCAGACAGTGGCTGTGCCGATGATCGTGCTGAACACGATCATGGCTGATTCGTTCGATTACATGGCGACCGCCCTGGAGAAGGCCACTGCCGACGGAGTGGACTTCGACAGTGCCGTGCAGACACTGCTCACCGAGATCATCACCGACCACGGTGCCGTCGTGTTCAACGGCGACGGCTATTCCGAGAACTGGCAGACCGAGGCCGCCGAACGTGGCCTGCCCAACCTCAAGACCACCCTCGACGCGATCCCCGAGCTGATCAAACCCGAGGCGGTCGAGGTGTTCGAGCGCTACGGCGTGTTCAGCGAGCGGGAGTTGCACAGCCGCTACGAGGTCCGCTTGGAGCAGTACGCGTTGACGATCGCCGTGGAGGCGAAGCTGGCCCTGGAACTCGGCACCACGGTCATCCTGCCCGCTGCGGTGCGCTATCAGACCGAACTGGCACAGAACGTCGGGGCTCTGAAGGCCGCCGGCGTCGACGCTGATGTGAGACTGCTGCAGTCGGTTTCGGCACCGATCGGTGAACTGACGGCGGCACTCGGCGCGCTGAAAAGCGCACTGGGTGATCATTGCGCGGAGTCGGCGCTCGACGAGGCCACACATGCGCAGAAGGCGTTGCTACCTGCGATGGAGGCCGTGCGCGCGGCCGCCGACACGCTCGAAAGCGTTGTTGCCGACGACCTTTGGCCACTTCCGACCTACCAGGAGATGCTCTACATCCTGTAAGGCGTTGCCCTGGCCGAGCGGGCTCACCTCGGGTCGACGATCTGCACCACACCGGTCGTCACGCCGGCCACGAACAGCCGGCCGGTCTTCGAGTCGACGGCGACGGTGTAGGGGTTCTGCACCGTCGGCACTCGCATGACCTCCCGGGGCGTCTCCTCGGACATGTCGTAGCCGACCACCTCGTTGGTGCCCGACGAGGCCACCCACAGCCGGTCCCGGGTTGCGTCGTAGGTGATGCCGTACGGGCCGCCGGGCTGCGCGGTCTCTGCGAGTTGCGTTGGCGTGGTATCGAACACGCGCACCGCGTCACCGCGTGTGTCGGCGGCGATCAGGCGGCCGTGCTTGTCGGCGACCAGGTGCGTGGGGCCCGCTCCGGCGGGTGTGGAGCCGACGATGGTCAGGTTCACCGTGTCGTACACCGTCAGGTCGTTCTTGCGCACGTCGAGCAGGCCCATGCGATCACCGACGGGCGCAAGCCCCGCCGGCTGCACGCTGTCGGTGAACACCTTGACGATGTCGCCGCCGCGTACCGCGCTGACGGTGCCGCCGAGTTCGTTGGCCACGAAGGTGGTTCCGTCGGGGGCCTGCGACGCGTCGTGCGGAACCGTCCCTGTGATGATCTCCGGATTCGCCTGCCCGCCGGGCAGGTCGACCCTGACCAACGCGTTGGCGCTTTCGACAGGAACCAGGACCGGGCCGCCCGGTGCTGCGAGCTGAAGGTGACGCACCGCGCCGGGCAACGGTGTCCTTGCGGTGATGTCGCCGGTGTCCGCGTTGAGCAGCACGAGTTCGAAGGGGTCGCGCGTCGCGACGGCCACGACCCGGGTGACGGGATCGACGACGATGCCCTCAGGTGCGGTGCCGACCTGGACCTGACGCCCGGCAGGGGCCTGCGTCGGAACCCCGGCCGCCAGCGGCTCGGCCGCCGCGGGCAAGTCCTCGGTGGGCGGCCGCGTGCCTTCGGTGGGCACCCCGGGCGGGATCAGTCCTGTCGTCGTGGTGGCTTGCGTGCCGGTCGTGGCGGCCTGTGTATCCGTGGCGGGGTCTGTCTCGGCGGGTGGATTGCCGCATGCGCCCACCAGCAGTACGGCGGCGGCAACGGCGGCGTAGAAGCGCATCGTGGGGGAATACCCACGCGTCCGAGTGGGAAAGCCGCACGGCGCCGACCGTAAGAAAGAGGTGATCGTGGCCGGATTGACGTTGTTGCTGCTGCTGGCCGCGGCGACGGTGCTGCTCGCGCCGCTGGCCGAGCGCATCAGCGTGCCGCACCCCGTCGTGATGCTGATGTTCGGCCTGGCCATCGCGTTCGTGCCCGGTCTGTCGGTGTCCTCGCTGAACCCCGAGCTCATCCTTCCGTTGGTGTTGCCACCGCTGCTGTTCGCGGCTGCTCGCCGGACGTCGTGGCGGCAGTTCCTCGACAACCGGCGCGCGATCGCCCTGTTGGCGGTGGCACTGGTGGGCATCACCGCATTCGTCGTCGGCTTCGTTCTGCAGGCCGTGGTTCCAGGGCTTCCGCTCGTTGCCGCCGTCGCGCTGGGCGCCGCGGTCGCGCCTCCTGATCCCGTGGCGGCCACGGCGGTGGCGCACAAGCTGCATCTGCCCCGCCGCCTGCGCACCATCCTCGAAGGCGAGGGCCTGTCCAACGACGCCACCTCGTTGGTGCTCTACGAGGTCGCGGTCGCCTCGACGATGGCGGGCGCCTTCGCTCCTGCGCATGCCGGGGCGACCCTCGCCGGCGCCATTGCGATCGGCGTTGCCGTCGGGCTGGCGATCGCGGTCGCGACCAGGTGGCTGCTCGGCAAACTGCCCGCCCACCCCGCCGGCAGCGCTCTGGTCCTGGTGATGCCGTTCGCGGCGTACATCGCTGCCGACGCGGCGCACGGCAGCGGCGTGCTTGCGGTCGTGACCATCGCGCTGGCGCTGAGCCGCTACTCCGACCACGAGTCTGCGCAGACCAGGCTCGTCACCGTGACCACCTGGGAGATCGTGGAACTGCTGGTGACTGGTGCCGCTTTCGCGTTCGTGGGTCTCGAGCTGCGCGCTGTCGCCGAGCAGGCGTCGGATTCGATCGGCACACTCATCGCGCAGGCGTTGTTGATCACCGCCGTCGTCGTGGTGGTCCGCTTCGCCTGGATCTTTCCTGTCTCTGCGCTCGACGAGAAACTGCTGCGCAGAAAACGCGGCATCGCCGAACCTGTCGGCTGGCGGGAGATGACGGTGGCGTCGTGGGCCGGTATGAGAGGGGTGGTCACGCTGGCGGCGGTACTGGCGCTGCCGCCGGGCTTCCCGGAGCGGGAGCGGCTGATCTTCATCGCGTTCTTCGTCATCATCGCGACCATGCTCGGGCAGGGTTTGACGCTCCCGCTGCTGGTTCGTGCGCTCGGGGTCACCTCCTCCGAGGAGGATCAGGAGGCCGAAGAACGAAACCTGTTGCGCGCAGGCCGGGCCGCGGGTTTCGAGCGGCTCGGGGAGATCCGCGAGCGCGGTGACGTGAGTGTGCAGATTGTCGACGAGGCCAGGGAGAACGCGGACCGGATGTGGCACTCGCTGGGCGTGTCCGAGGACGCCGGGGATCGCGGGTCCGTTCATGCCCACGACGCCGGAACGTTGAACGCACTCAAGAAGGAGATGCTCGAAGCGGCGCGGGACGCGGTCGTCGAACACCGCAGCGCGTCGGGCAGCGACCCCCTTGTCGTCGACGCGGTCCTGCGCCGCCTCGACGCACGCGGGTCCACCGATTCGTAGGAGGGGCGCCTAGAGGATGCCCGAAGCGGAGTCCGCCGCGAGCCGCAGGGCTCGCCCGACGGGCAGCTCGCGAAACGACCTGGACAGGATTTCGACACCCCAGGGTCCGTCAAATCCTTTGTCGCGCAGCACTTCGATGAGACCGGTCAGGTCGAAAGACCCCTCGCCGCACAGCAGCCGCCGCTCGACGGTGTCCTCGAACAGCGAGCCGACCACCGCGGGTGAGGCATCGTCGAGCTCGACGCCGAAGACCATGCCGTCCTGCAACGCCGTATCGAGCTCGGGGAGGGACGTGCCGGCGCGGAACACGTGCCACGCGTCCACCAACAATCCCACGCCCGGGTGGTCTGCAGCGGCAACGAGTTCGGCGCCCATCGGTACCGTCGCGAGCCGCGAGAACGGCATCGTCTCGATCGCGATCCGGGTTCCGAGCCCCGCGGCGTCATCGGCAAGTTTACGCAAGGGCGGCACGAGCGCCATGAGATCGGTTGTCGCGGAGCCGTTTTCTGATCCGATCTTGATGAACGCGGGATTGAGGACGTCCGCGGCCTCGAACAGGAGGTCGCGGGTCTCGTAGGTGTGCCCGCGGCGGTCGCGCGGGATCCACCATCGCTCCAGCAATTCGATCTCGATGTGCGACAGACCTTTTTCGGCGGCGAGGTCGCCGAGAGCGGCGAATCCGATCGAATCGCGAACCACAACAAGGTCGTCGGCGATCAGGCCGAAGCCGATGTAGCCCGCCTCGGCGATGGCGTGGAGCCGCTCGGTGACCGGAACCGGACTGGTTGCGGGGAAGAGCATCGGCGACGTGTCACCGGCGCTGGTCCATGCCGTTGCGACGAGATCGGTGTTCACGAGGTTCCTCCCCGGCGTGCGAATGTGCGCGAAATGCCACCGCGAGCGGCGTGTCCCGGTATAGACACGCGCGCTCGCGGTGCAGGTGCATTCCCCGGGAACTCAGCCGTTCTGCGGGAAGCCCAGGTTGATGCCACCGTGGCTGGGGTCGAGCCAGCGCTGGGTGATCGCTTTCTGGCGAGTGAAGAACTGCACGCCGTCCATGCCGTGGGCGTGGCTGTCACCGAACAAGGAGGCCTTCCAGCCGCCGAAGCTGAAGTAGGCCATCGGAACCGGGATCGGCACGTTGATGCCAACCATGCCGACCTCGACCTCGTTCTGGAAGCGCCGGGCCGCACCACCGTCGTTGGTGAAGATGGCCGTGCCGTTGCCGTAGGGGTTGGAGTTGATGAGGTTCAGCGCGTCGTCATAGGTCTCGACCCGTACCACCGAGAGCACCGGTCCGAAGATCTCGTCGGTGTAGACGCTCATCTCGGGGGTCACGTTGTCGAGCAAGGTCGGTCCCAGCCAGAAGCCATCTGCACCTCCGTCGGCCTTGACGTTGCGTCCGTCGACGACGACCTTGGCTCCGTCGGCTTCCCCGGCGTCGATGTAGGAGGCCACCTTGTCGCGGTGGACTTTCGTCACCAGCGGACCCATGTCGGAATCCTTGGTGCCGTCGCCGATCTTCAACGGTGTGGTGCGCTCGGCGATCTTGGCGACGAGGTCGTCGGCGATCGGTCCGACCGCGACGCAGGCACTGATGGCCATGCACCGCTCACCGGCGGACCCGAAGCCGGCGTTGACCATCGCATCGGCAGCCAGATCGAGGTCGGCGTCGGGCAGGATCACGGCGTGGTTCTTGGCTCCGCCCAGCGCCTGGACCCGCTTGCCCGCGGCGGTGCCGGTGGAATATACGTACTGGGCGATGGGCGTCGAGCCCACGAAGGACACCGACTTGATCTTCGGGTTGGTCAACAGTTCGTCGACCGCGGTCTTGTCGCCCTGCAGGACGTTGAAGACACCGTCGGGCAGCCCGGCTTCCTTCCACAGGCTGGCCAGCCACAGCGAGGCGCTCGGGTCCTTCTCGGACGGCTTGAGCACGACGGTGTTGCCCGTGGCGATCGCGATGGGGAAGAACCACATCGGGACCATGGCCGGGAAATTGAACGGAGAGATGATGCCGACCGGGCCGAGGGGCTGACGGATTGAGTAGACGTCGACCTTGGTGGACGCGTTCTCGGTGAAGCCGCCTTTGAGCAGATGTGGGATGCCGCAGGCGAACTCGACGACCTCCTGGCCGCGGCTGACCTCGCCGAGCGCGTCGGACACGACCTTGCCATGCTCGCTGGTGATGATCTCGGCCAGCTCACCCTTGCGCTCGTTGAGCAACTCTCGGAAAGCGAACAGGATCTGGGTCCGCTTGGCCAGCGAGGTGTCGCGCCAGGCCGGGAACGCTGCAGCCGCGGCGTCGATGACCTTCTGCGCGTCCTCGACGCTGGCCAGCGCCACCTGACCGGTCGTCTGCCCGGTCGCCGGATTGGTCACCGGCGCAGTCGACTTCGAGCTGCCCTCGAAGGGAGCATTGTCGACCCAGTGAGAAATCGTATTGGACATGTGTGTTTCTCCTCGCTTGTTGTTGGGGTCTCAGGGCCGGTCGGCGAGCTGCACGTCCACGGGCAGGCCGGTTTCCAGCGATTCGACGCCGGCGGCGCACACGGCCGCGGCTGCATAGCCGTCCCACGCGGTAGGACCGTCGATGTTGACGCCGGTCCGGACGGCGTCGACCCAGCGTTGGATCTCGGTGTCATAGGCACGCCCGAACCGCTCCCGGAACCCTGGGGTGATCTGACCACCCCAGCTACCGGGGGCACTCTTGCGAATCATGCCGACATCCAAACCGATCATGGCGCTTCCCTTTTCGCCGACCACTTCGGTCCGCACCTCATAGGCCACACCTGTGGTGACGAACAGCTCGACATCCACGTGTCGACCCGCCACTGTCCGCAGGATCGCGATCTGCGGATCGATGACGCCCTCCGGCGCACCGGGATTCGAGGACGGTTTGACGATCTGCACGCTCGCGATCTCCTCGCCGAACAGAAACCGCGTGACGTCCACCTCGTGGACGAGCGAGTCCTTGACGATCAGCGAGCTGTCGAAGTACGACGGCACGCTGGGGTTGCGGTGCACGCAATGCATCACCAGCGGCTCGCCGAGTTCGCCACCGTCCAGTAGGGCCTTGAGGCGCATGTACTCGTCGTCGAAGCGGCGCATGAAACCCACCTGGATCAGCGGGCGCTCCAGTTCGGCTTCCCGCCTGACGATCTCCAGTGAGGTCGCCACATCCGTCGTCAGAGGCTTCTCGCACATGACAGGCTTGCGGTGCTCCAGGCAGGCCAGGAGTTGCTTCTCATGCGTAGAGCCGGGGGTGGCGAGCACGACGGCGTCGACGTCGGGGTCGGCGATCGCGTCGAGTGGGTCGGCGACGGCCCGGCAGCCCTCGATCTCGGAGGCGATCTGTTCGGCCTTCTCGGCGACGTAGTCGTTGACCACAGCCACCCGGGCACCCGAGATGCGAGAAGCGATGCGCGCGACGTGATCGGCGCCCATGACACCGACGCCGAGGACGGCAATGCGTAAGTCGGACATGATCAAAACCTCATCCTCTGTGTTCTCGAGGCTAGCGGTCGGACGGGTTGATCAAGGGCCGCTGGACCTTCTTCCAGTCCGCGTACCTCTCGTAGGCCTGCTGCGTCGATTCCAGCGTCGACACCTCGCTGACCGGCACGTCCCACCACGAATGGCTGTCCGGCGCGTAGATCAGCGGATCGGTCTCGACGTAGATGACCGTGGTGCGGTCACTGGCCTTGGCGACCTTCACCGCATCGGCGAACTCCGCCGGGGTGCTCACCTTGATGACGTCTGCGCCGAGGCTGGCGGCGTTGGCCGCCAGGTCCACGGGCAGATGCCCGCCGTCGAGTCGGCCCTCTTCGCCGCGGTACTGATACGAAGTGCCGAATCGCTGCGAGCCCAACGATTCCGACAGCCCGCCGATCGAGGCGAAGCCGTGGTTCTGGACCAGGACGGGGATGACCTTGACCCCTTCCTGCACCGCGGTGACCAGCTCGGTGGCCATCATGAGGTAGGAGCCGTCACCGACCATGATGAACACATCGCGGTCGGGCGCGGCCATCCGTACCCCGATGCCGCCGGCGATCTCGTAACCCATGCAGGAGAAACCGTATTCGACGTGATACCCCTTGCGGTCGCGCATGCGCCACAGCTTGTGCAGATCGCCGGGCATGGAGCCCGCGGCGCACACCACGACGTCGCGCGGATCGGACAGGGTGTTGACCAGACCGATCACCTGGTTCTGGTTCAGTGCCACACCGTCCTCGGCGCGGAACGCCTCCGACACGGTGTCGTTCCACTCGTCCATCAGTTCACGGACACGCAAGGTGTATTCGTCGCTGACCGCGTAGTCGCCGAGTAATTCGGTGAGCGCATCGAGCGCCTCCCGGGCGTCGGAGACGACGCTGATCCCGCCTTGTTTGACCGAGTCCAGCGACGCCACGTTGATGTTGACGAAGCGGACGTCGGGATTGTTGAACGCAGTTCGCGACGCCGACGTGAAATCGCTGTAGCGGGTGCCGATTCCGATGATGACGTCGGCGTCGCCGGCCAACGCGTTGGCGGCGGTGGTGCCCGTCGAGCCAACAGCGCCGACCGAGCGGGGATCCTCGTGCAGCAGTGACCCCTTACCCGCCTGGCTCTCGCATACCGGGATCCCGGTGCCCGCCACGAAGCGGGCCAGAGCTTCGTTGGCGCCGGAGTAGATGACACCGCCGCCGGCGACGATCAACGGCTTGGTCGCCGATCGGATGACGTCGGCGGCCTTGGCGATCACGGAACGCTCCGGCAGTGGGCGCGCGATATGCCAGGTGCGTTCGGCGAACAGCGACACGGGCCAGTCGAAGGACTCGGCCTGAACATCTTGGGGGAGTGCCACTGTCGCCGCGCCGGTCTCGGCCGGATCGGTCAGCACGCGCATTGCGCCGAGGAGCGCAGCAGGCAGTTGCTCCGGGCGCCATACCCGGTCGAAGTAGCGGGACAACGGCTTGAACGCATCGTTGACGGTGACGTCGCCCGAAGACGGCAACTCCAGTTCCTGAAGCACCGGGGAGCTCACTCTGGTCGCGAAGGTGTCCGAGGGCAA
Source organism: Mycobacterium bulgaricum (assembly GCF_041287165.2). NCBI lineage: Bacteria > Bacillati > Actinomycetota > Actinomycetes > Mycobacteriales > Mycobacteriaceae > Mycobacterium > Mycobacterium bulgaricum. The sequence goes on from NZ_JBGGKV020000005.1 coordinate 59,719, forward strand.
CAGCAGCACCGGGAGTCGGTTGATCGTCGCCAGCGCCGCGCCGGTCAGCATGTTCGTCGAGCCGGGGCCCACACTGGCGGTCACGGCCCAAGCCTGCGTGCGGTCCTGCTGGCGCGCGAACGCGACCGCGGTGTGCACCATGGCCTGCTCGTTGCGGCCGAGCACATACTTGAGACCGGGATCGGTACCCGCCTGCCGGGCCTCGACCTCGTCCTGCAGCAGAGCCTGGCCGATGCCCGCCACGTTGCCGTGGCCGAAGATGCCGAAGCACCCGGCGAAGAATTTGTGCCGTTCGCCGTCGTGTTCGACGTACTGGTTGGCCAGGAAGCGCACGGTCGCCTGCGAGACGGTGAGCCGTACGGTGGGTTCGTTGTCGACGAGCTTCTCGGTCGACTTCGGCGCGGTGGAAACCACGGTGTCATTCCCCTTTTCGCGAAGACGGAGTAAACGGCAGGCGCGGGTCGATCTCCTGGTGCTCCCAGCTGCCACGCAACCAGGTGTGGTCGGGATCGTCACAGATGAGCCAGGCGCGGGTGGGTCCGGAGCCTGCCATCACGTTCAGGTAGTACATGTGGTGACCGGGTGCCGCGATGGACGGGCCGTGGTAGCCGTGGGGCACCAGGACGACGTCACCGGTGCGGACCTCTTCGAGCACCTCGATGGGGCGTTCCGGGGTGCCGTACACCCGGTGATAGCCGAATCCCGGTGTACCCGCCGGAGAGTCGTCGACCTCGAAATAGTAGATCTCTTCGAGCTGGGTCTCCACGTCGGTGTTCTCGTCGTGCTTGTGCGCGGGGTAGCTCGACCAGTTCCCGCCGGGCGTGATCACCTCGCACGCGATCAGCGAGTCGGCGTCGAACGCGGTCGCGGTGCCGAAGTTGTGTACCTGGCGGCTGCAGTTGCCCGCACCGCGAAGTTCGACGGACACGTCGGCCGCGGCGACGCGGCGATTCGGGAACGCGTTCGTCGCTCGCGCGCCGCAGATCGCGATGCGTCCGTGGCCCGAGATCGTGTAGGTCTGCCGGACACCGAGATACACCATATCGGCAGGGCCATCGAACACCGACGCGCGCGGCGACAGTTCGAAGCTCTCCTCGCCACACGTGACGGCACCGCCGCCGGACAGGGGCAGGATCATCACCTCGGTGTTACCGGTCTCCAGCGACACGGAGCCCTCACGGCCGAGATCGACCACATGCAAGGATGATTCGGCCCACCCAGCGTCCTCTGGCGTGATCGCCACGGTGAACGGAGCCGGCGCGCTGTTGGCGGGGATGTAGAGCTTGGAGTTCATCGGACCATCGCCACTGCGGTCGCGACGGCGGAGCTGACGTCGTCGTCGGGTGGGTACAGCAGAGTGCGGCCGACGATCAGGCCGCGCACCGACGGAAGCGACAGCGCCTTCTCCCAGCTGGCGAACGCCTCCTCGGGATCGGTCGGGTCGCCACCGAGCAACAGCGTGGGCATGGTGGTCGACTCCATGACGCGATCCATCTCGTCCACGACAGGCAGTTTCATCCAGGTGTAGGCCGACGTCGAGCCGAGGCCCTGGCCGATGTGCACCGACTTGATCACGGCATCGGGGGAGAGGTCGTTCTTGACCTTGCCGCCGACCCGGGAGGACATGAACGGTTCCAGCATCGCGATCAGGCCGTTGGCGGCGAGTTCGTCGACGGCCTTGGCGCATGCCGCCATCGTCGCGACAGTGCCCGGGTCGTCGAGGTCGATGCGGCACAACATCTTTCCACCGTTCATGTTCGCTGCCGCAGTGGAGGCGGCCGTGGCACCGGTCATCCGATCGTCGAGCTCGAACGAGGCGCCGGCCAGGCCGCCCCTGTTGAACGACGAGAACACGACCTTGTCTTCTAGCGCACCGAGCAGCACCAGATCGTCCAGGATGTCGGCGGTGGCGAGCACGCCGTCCACGCCGGGATCGGCGAGTGCGGCGCGCAGCCGGTCGAGGAGGTCGGTGCGGCTGTTCATCGCGGTGGGACGCGATCCCACCGCGAGCGCACCGCGTGCCGGGTGATCAGCCGCCACGATCATCAGCCGTCCGTTGCCACGCACGGTCGGGCGTGCTGAGCGATGCTCCCAAGCGCGCGCGACGGCGCCCGGGTCGGTGGCTCGGAGCTCATTGATCTGGACGTAGTCAAGGCACATGGCGGACTTAGACATTGACGGCCTCCACAGCGGTCTGTTCGGCCAGTTCCGCTACCTCGGCGGCAGTCGGCATGGCGGTCGAGCACTCGAGCCGGCCGGCGACGATCGCTCCTGCGGCGTTGGCGTAGCGAAGCGTCTTCTCCAGCGACCATCCGTTGAGGAGGCCGTGGCACAGGCTTCCGCCGAACGCATCACCGGCGCCCAGGCCGTTGATGACGTCAACCTCGTTGGGCGGCACTGTGACCGATGAGTGGCGGGTCTTCCCAAGAACTCCGCGCGGCCCCTGTTTGACGATCGCCAGCTCGACACCGAGGTCGAGCAATGCCTCCGCAGCCTTGTGCGGGTTGGACTCGCCAACGGCGATCTCGCACTCCTCCCGGTTGCCGACGGCGACGGTCACGTGTGCCAGCGCCTTGCGCACCTGCTCGGTGGCGGCGGCAGGTGTCGCCCAGAACATCGGCCGGTAGTCCAGGTCGAGCACGGTCAGCGGTGCCCGTGAGCGTGCCTCCCACGCTGCGAAATGCGCACTGCGACTGGGCTCTTCGGACAAACCTGTGACCGTCGACCAGTAGAGGCGCGCCGAGCGCACCGCGTCGCCGTCGATCTCGTCGGGTCGGATCTGCAAGTCCGGCGCACTGGGCCTGCGGTAGAAGTACAGCGGGAAATCGTCGGGAGGGAAGATCTCGCAGAACGTCACCGGGGTGGGGAACTCGCCGTGCGTTGCGACGTAGCGGTTGTCGACGTCGAGGCGGGCGAGTTCCGCGCGGACATAGCGGCCGAACGGATCGTCGCCGACGCCGGAGATCAATGCGGAGCGATTGCCCAGGCGTGCCGCGGCGACCGCAACGTTGGCGGCGCTGCCGCCGAGGAACTTCCCGAACGTCTCGACCTCCTCAAGGCCGACTCCGACCTGGAGGGGGTACACGTCGACGCCGCTGCGCCCGATGGCGAGTACGTCATATGGCTGATTGGTCATCACAAGTCACTCCGACGGAATAGGTGTGGGTGGCTGCCTAAGACTGTGCCCCGGGTCACGGTGCCATGTCAAGACTTTGTCCTGACATTCTATCTTTATCTCAATCGGTGTTAGTATTCAGCTACTGTTGACTGGCCCAACACGAGATCGGAGCCGACGTGCCCTTGACGGTGGAGCTCGACAGGTCAAGCCCGGTTCCTCTCTACTATCAGCTCGCCCAGGCGATCGAGGCCGCCATCAGAGATGGCGAACTCTCACCCGGGGATCGGTTCGAAAACGAACTCGCGCTGGCCAAGCGGCTGACACTGTCTCGCCCCACCACGAGGCGCGCCATCCAGGAACTCGTCGACAAAGGTCTGCTGGTCCGCAAGCGGGGGGTGGGCACCCAGGTCGTCCAGAACCCGGTCCATCGACGCGTGGAGCTCACCAGCTTGTTCGACGACCTCGCGCGGGCAGGCCAGGAGCCCACCACAAAACTGCTGAAGTACCAGATCGGGCCCCCGGAGGAAGAGGTCGCGCGCGAGCTGAACATCGCCGAGGATCGCGAGGTGGCGTCCATCCACCGGCTGCGGTGCGCCAACGGCGAACCGCTGGCGCTGATGGTCAACCACCTGCCCGCCGACATTGCACCCGATGCCGAAGAGCTTGAGAGCAACGGCCTCTATCAGTCGCTGCGGGCGCGCGGGGTGCACATTCGACTCGCCCGACAGCGCATCGGCGCCCGCAGCGCCACGCGCGCCGAGGCGCAGCTGCTCGACGAGAAGCAGAACGCTCCGCTGTTGACCATGGCGCGCACGGCTTTCGACGATTCCGGCGCCGCGGTGGAGTACGGCAACCATTGCTACCGCGCGTCGCGCTACTACTTCGACACCACGCTCGTCGACCGCTGACCGAGCCCGGCAACGGTCAGCTGAAGGCGACGCGGAATGCCTCCAGTGCTGTCTCGCTACCCGCGACGCCGGCCCCTGAGGCCCAGGCCTCCATGCCGATCGTTCCCGTATAGCCGATTTCGCGCAGCGCCGCGGCGACGGCCGCATAGTTGATCTCACCGGTTCCGGGCTCGCATCGACCCGGCACATCGGCGATCTGAACCTCGCCGATGGCATCGGAGCACCGGCGCACCAACTCGATGAGGTTTCCCTCACCGATCTGTGCGTGGTAGAGGTCCAGCATCATCTTGACGTGGGGATGGCCGACACTCTCGATCAGGGCGAGCGTGTCCTTGGCGCGGGCCAGCGGAACCCCGGGGTGGTCGACGATGGTGTTCAGGTTCTCGACGCAGAACGTCACGCCGGCCGCGGCCCCGAGCTCACCGATGCGCTCCAGGGTGCGGGCCGCGGTCAGCCACATCTGGCCGGTGGCACGCTGCCGGGGCCGCGCCGCCTGACCGTCGACGAGTTCGGCGGTGTGCAGGTTCAGCCGCGTGACGCCCAGTGTCGCAGCGGCTTTGATGCTCAGCTCGGCGGTGCGAACCACCTCGTCACAGGTGGCAGGGTCGATCAGGTCGCCGTGCAGGTAGCCCGTCATCGACGTGAAAGTCGCGCCCGTGGCAGCCAGTGCGTTCAGGTCCTTGTCGTGCCAACTCCAGATCTCCGCGGCGAAGCCGAGCTCGTCGATGCGCTTGACGCGATCCACGATCGGCAGGTCCCGGAACACCATCTCCGAACACACCGCCAGCTGAAAGCTCACTGCAGCACTCCGTTCAGGACGATGGGGGTCTTGGTTTCAACCGATTCCTGTGCCGCAAGCGCGATTTCGAGGGCTTTCCGGGCGTCTACACCTGTCACGGACGGTTCGACGCCAACGGCGGCAAGGCGCGTAGTGGGCAGGCGGCCGGCCAGTGTCTCGCCCTGGAAGCTGCCGATCCACCCGGCGCCGGTGAGCCCGAAGGACAGGGGAGCGGGCATATGAGCCTCCAGATGTGGCTGAACAACTAGAACGTTCTAGTACGGTAGGGCCTCGCGGGGGAATTCGTCAATGACAACGCTGGAACGTTCTAGGCTGTAATGCGTGAATCGCCGACCGACGTTGGAGGACGTCGCCGCCCGTGCCGGCGTCTCGCGCGCCCTGGTCTCGATCGTGATGCGCGCCGCTCCCGGTGCCAGCAGCCAGACCCGCGAGCGGGTGAGGCGCGCGGCCGACGACATCGGTTACCGTCCTGACCCCCGGGCCCGCAGGCTGCGGCAGCACCGCTCGCATCTGATCGGCCTGACTTTCGCTGCGGGGCAGGAGTTTCACGCCGACTTGGTCGACGGTGTGTACGTCGCGGCCGACGCGCTGGGGTACGACGTCGTGCTCAGTGCGGTCACCCCGCACCGTGACGAACTGCGCGCGGTGCGCACCCTCGTCGACGACCGGTGCGAGGGGCTCGTCCTCATCGGGCCGCAGATGCGCGCGGGTCGGCTCATCGACCTCGCATCGCGAATGCCTGTCGTCGTGATGGCGCGCAGGGTTCGCGGCGTGGATGCGGTGCGCAGCGACGATGTGACGGGCGCCCTCGTGGGCACGGATCATCTTCTCGGGCTGGGGCACCGCCGGATTCTCTATCTCGACGGGGGTGGCGCTCCCGGAGCGGCGGAACGGCTGCGGGGCTACCGGCGGGCGGCCAGGAGAGCCGAGGTAGCCGAGCTCGTGCGGCCCGGCGGTCTCACCGAACGGGAGGGCGCCGCCGCGGCGGCGGCGATGCTCGACGCCGGCGACCTGCCCGACGCCGTGTTCGCGTTCAACGACCGGTGCGCACTCGGGGTGATGGACGTTCTGATCAGATCCGGAGTGTCTGTGCCGCAACAGATTTCGATACTGGGTTTCGACGACAGCCCATTGGCCGGGTTGGCGCACATCCAGTTGACCACCATCCGGCAGGACTCGGCGGGCCTCGCGGCCGCGGCGGTGGGCCGTCTTGTGGCCCGCCTGGACGGCGACGACGCCGGTGGTGCGACAGCCGACATCGTTCGTGAGCCCACCTTGGTGGTCCGCGGATCGACAGCGCCGCCGATCGCGTGATCTGCGACGATGCCTGCGCAATTATGACTTGCAGTCCTAATGTCAGGACAAAGTCTTGACTTTCGGGTGTGAGGCGTATTACATCACCAAGGAGGCGTGTCGCCCGGCACCACCCCGGGAGGGCGATGAGGGCGTCGCGACAGTCTCGACGACAAGGAGAAGCAATGACGTTCAAGCGGCTCGCGGCGATCGCCGGAGCGGGCATCGTGGCCCTGGGCATCGTGTCGTGCTCGTCGACCGGCGGTGCACCCGAGCAATCCGGTGAGGGCGGCGGGGGCGGCACCGTCGACACCCCGCGGATGACGATCGCGATGATCACCCACGAGGTTCCCGGTGACTCGTTCTGGGACCTGATCCGCAAGGGGGCCGAGGCCGCGGCGAAGAAGGACAACATCGAGCTGCGCTATTCGAACGACCCCGAGGCGCCGAACCAGGCCAACCTGGTGCAGACCGCCGTCGACAGCGACGTGGACGGCATCGCCCTCACGCTGGCGAAGCCGGATGCGATGCAGGCCGCCGTCAAGGCAGCTGAGGCCAAGGGGATCCCGGTCGTCGCGTTCAACGCGGGCATGGACGCGTGGAAGCCGATGGGTGTCAAGGAGTACTTCGGACAGGACGGTCGTATCGCGGGCCAGGGTGTCGGCGACCGCCTGCGCGGCGAGGGCGCCACCAAGGCGATCTGCATCATCCAGGAGCAGGGTCACGTCGACCTCGAAGCCCGCTGCGCAGGCGTGAAGGAAACCTTCCCTGCCACCGAGATTCTGAATGTCAACGGCAAGGACATGCCGTCGGTGGAGTCCACGATCACCGCCAAGCTGCAGCAGGACCCGAGTGTCGACTACATCGTCGCGCTCGGCGCTCCCTTCGCGTTGACCGCGGTGCAGTCGGCGAAGAACGCCGGCAGCACCGCGAAGATCGGCACCTTCGACACCAACGCCGCCCTCGTCGAGGCAATTCAGGCCGGCGATGTCCAGTGGGCCGTCGACCAGCAGCCGTATCTGCAGGGCTACCTCGCCGTCGACTCGCTGTGGCTGTACCTGAGCAACGGCAACGTCATCGGTGGCGGCCAGCCCACGCTGACCGGCCCGGCCTTCATCGACAACTCGAACATCGACGCGGTGGCCGAGTACGCGAAGGGCGGCACCCGCTGATGAGCGCTCGCGCGAAGAGGGGGCAGCACTGATGACTACCCAGGAGGCTCTGGACGTCGCCGGCCACAAGGTGGTGCGCGACGAACGTGTCAAGGAGCGGAACCGACTGCAGCGCATCCTGATCCGTCCCGAGATGGGTGCCGGTATCGGTGCCATCGGCATCTTCATCTTCTTCCTGATCGTGGCGGCCCCGTTCCGTGAGGCGGCCTCGTTGGCGACGGTGCTCTACGCCAGCTCGACGATCGGCATCATGGCGTGCGGTGTCGCGGTGCTGATGATCGGCGGAGAATTCGACCTCTCGGCCGGCGTCGCCGTGACGTTCAGCTCGCTGGCGGCGTCGATGCTCGCCTACAACCTGCACCTGAATCTGTGGGTGGGCGCACTGCTTTCGCTGATCCTCGCGCTGACGGTCGGCTTCTTCAACGGCTTCCTGGTGATGAAGACGAAGATCCCCAGCTTCCTCATCACGCTGAGCACGTTCTTCATGCTCGCCGGCATCAACCTCGCGGTGACGAAGCTGGTATCCGGTCAGGTCGCCACCCAGAGCGTCAGCGACATGCAGGGCTGGGACTCGGCGCAGAAGGTCTTCGCGTCCTCGTTCACGTTGTTCGGGGTCAGCATCCGCATCACCGTCGTGTGGTGGTTGGTCTTCACCGCGGTCGCCACCTGGGTGTTGTTCAAGACCAAGATCGGCAACTGGATCTTCGCAGTCGGCGGCGACGCGGACAGCGCACGCGCCGTGGGTGTTCCGGTCACGAAGGTCAAGATCGGGCTGTTCATGTTCGTGGGCTTCTGCGCGTGGTTCGTCGGCATGCATCTGCTGTTCGCGTTCAACACCGTGCAGTCCGGCCAGGGCATCGGCAACGAGTTCTTCTACATCATCGCCGCTGTCATCGGAGGCTGCCTGCTCACCGGTGGCTACGGCACCGCGATCGGCGCGGCCATCGGTGCGTTCATCTTCGGCATGACCAACCAGGGCATTGTCTACGCGGGCTGGGACCCGGACTGGTTCAAGTTCTTCCTCGGCGCCATGCTGCTGTTCGCGGTCATCGCCAACAATGCCTTCCGCAACTACGCAGCGAAGAAGTGATCGATGACCATCTCAGTCGAAAAGCCCACCAACGATTCACAATCCGGCGGCAAGGTGCCCCTGGTCGAGCTGAAGAACGTCGGTAAGTCCTACGGCAACATCACCGCGCTCAAGGACATCTGCCTGCGGGTACATGCCGGCGAGGTGACCGGCATCCTCGGTGACAACGGCGCGGGCAAGTCCACGCTGATCAAGATCATCGCCGGCCTGCACCAGCAGACCGAGGGGGAGCTCCTGGTCGACGGCGAGCCCACCAAGTTCGCATCGCCGGCCGACGCCCTGGGCAAGGGCATCGCGACGGTGTACCAGAACCTGGCCGTCGTGCCGCTGATGCCGGTGTGGCGCAACTTCTTCCTCGGCCAGGAGCTGCGCAAGAAGTCGTTCCCGTTCTCTCTGGACGCCAACGCGATGCGCGCGACCACGCTGACCGAGCTGTCCAAGATGGGCATCGACCTGCCCGATGTGGACGTGCCGATCGGCTCGCTGTCCGGTGGGCAGAAGCAGTGTGTGGCGATCGCGCGGGCCGTGTTCTTCGGCGCCCGGGTGTTGATCCTCGACGAGCCGACGGCCGCGCTCGGGGTCAAGCAGTCCGGAGTGGTGCTGAAGTACATCACCGCGGCCAAGGAAGCCGGCTTCGGCGTCGTGTTCATCACGCACAACCCGCACCACGCACACATGGTCGGCGACCACTTCGTGCTGCTCAACCGCGGCCGTCAGAAGCTCGACTGCACCTACGACGACATCACCCTGGAGCACCTCACCCAGGAGATGGCCGGCGGCGACGAACTGGAAGCCCTCACCCACGAACTGCGCGGCGCCAAGAACTGAGTCAGCGCCGAACTGGGATTCCCGGTTGTGATGTGCCGTGTCCGCACAACCGGGAATCTCAGTTCGGCGTCGGCATGCGTCAGTGGGTGAACACTTCGATCAGCTGAACCTGGATCTCACCGACCGCGCCACCGAGCACGGCCCCGACGGCGATCATCAGGGGTTCGTCGTCCTTGAACACCGGCCGCAGGATGGACTCGTACTCCTCGTTGGTCAGCTGGCTCATCTTCTCGATGATCGTGTTCTCGAGGTCGATCACCCTGGTGGCGTAGTTCTGCGCCTCCTCCAGGGTTTCCGGTAGCCGCTCCAACGTCAGCTCGACCACCCGGTCCTTCATCGCCCGATAGCGCCTGGTGCCGATCGTCAGCGCGACGATGGGGCCGGCGATGCCGGTCTGCTTGTCCATCGCCGCCTCGATTTCTCTGGCGACGAGCGCGAACAGCTTGTCTGAGCCGGGACCCTTGATGATCGCGTCGAAGAGAATCTCAGGTGCGAACAGATCGTCGGCGAGGATCTTGGCGTAGTCGCGGGTGATCTTGTCCCGCTCGGCGTGCAGCAGACCCTGGAAAGGGTAGATACCGAACAGCTTCCGCGGCTGCACCGGACGGAACAGCATGTTCAGCGCGATGTAGTCGCTGATGAAGCCGACCGCGAAGCCGAACGCGGGCATGATCCAGGGGTTCTTGAACAGCGCCCACGCCACCATCTGCACGAGGCCGATGACGAGCCCGAAGTAGATGCCGCTGCGCCGCACGAACGCCATGGCGTCGGTGGTGACGCTGCGCATGAGCTTGACCAGCTTGTCCTTGTTACGCACCAGCGTGGTCACGGCGAGGAACTGGATGTCGAGATAGCGGCTGAGGTCGGATTTGATCTCGTTCAGCATGTTCTCGGTGATGCGCGGAACCTGCGCGGCTATCCGGGCCTGCACGGCTTGGCGTCCGGCCTCGGGCAGGGCATCCCACAGGCCGGGCCGGATCTGCTCGGCGAGGTCACGGGATATGTCGTCGACTGCCTGGGTGAGCGGCTCGCGCAGCGCGTCCATCGCCTCGTCGACGTCGATGCGGTCGAGCAGCTCCTCGGGTTTGAGCAGGTTGGATGTCAGGAGTTCGATGGTCTTCGACCCCACCTTTCCGGCTCGGCGCGGGACTATCCCTTGCCAGCCGAGCGGGCCGATCCCCTTGAAGTCGATGGGTCGGTAGAGCATCTCGAGCGCGACGATCTTGGTGCTCCAGCCCACGAAGGCCGCGACGATCGGCATGGAGAGGTACACCCACCAGTAGTCGCTGAAATCCTGCGTGATCTCCGTCCAGCTGGACAGCGCGACCGAGGTGGTCGTCATCCTTGCTCGGATCCTTCCACGGCGGCCTGCCACAGAGCCTTGCCCAGCGGGGACAGCGCCAGGGTGAATCTGTCCACCCTGGCGGGCACCGGTCCTCGTGACGCTGTCTTGATGGCTGCCAACACCGTCGACTCGGCGAGCAGTACCTCATAGTCGGTGTCGAGGGTGGCGTCCTCGGGGCCGATCTCGACGAGTCCGAGTGCCAGCAAATGGCTGATGTACTGCGAGACCATGTGCGGGAGAGCGACATTGGCGGTGCGCCCGATCAGTGAGGCGTTCTCCAGAACGGGTCTGCCCTGGGTGCGCGGCTTGAGCCAGCCGTAGACGTTGACCAGCGGTGAGCTGGAACCGTCCGAGAGCGCACCGAGGATGCGCGCTTCATCGGCGACCAGCTGATCGAGCAGGTGATGGTAGAGCTCGGTCTGGCTGCCGCGGGTGTTCTGGTCGAGCGCCCGGTCCAGCAGACGCGCCATCTTGGCGCCGAGCGAGTCGGTGTCGGCCGCCGCTGCGACGGGCTCCCGCGGCGCCGTGGTCTCGCCGGGGTCGGTATCCACCGCGTCGTCGGAGGGGGCGAGCGCGTCGAGTCCCTGCCGAATCGCTTCCACAACCTTCCGTTCGGTCCAGCTGTAGACGTGCAGGCCGGTGCGTGCCGCGCCGAGCGCATGACCGAACAGCTCACGCGGGTCGTAGGGGTTAGGCATACGGAGAACGTAGCGGCGTGCACGGCCTGTGTGCCGGGGACCCGCGGATTGACGGCGGGGGGCGCCGGGTACGTGTCGCCTATGACTATCTCCACCCTCAAGACAGAAGACGCCGGACCGAAGGCCGTCAGTCGCAGCGTGCAGGTTTCGGCTCCGGCCTCCACGCTGTTCGATCTCATCGCCGACCCGCATCGCCATCCCAAGATCGACGGGTCCGGCACGGTACGCGACATCGACGTCAAGGGTCCGCACCGGCTGAACGCGGGCGACAAGTTCACCGTGGGGATGACGCAGTACGGCCTGCCCTACAAGATCACGTCCAAGGCCACCACCGTCGAGGAGAACCGCGTCGTGGAGTGGGAGCATCCGCTCGGGCACCGCTGGCGCTGGGAACTCGCCGAGGTGGGCCCCGGCGCGACCAAGGTGACCGAAACTTTCGACTATTCGACTGCGAAGGTTCCCCTCGTCATCGAGCTCCTGGGCATGCATAAGAAGAATGCCGACGGCATCGAGTCGACCCTGCGCGCGTTGGCCGAGAAGTACGACGTGCACTAACTGGGCATTTGCGCAGGTGGGCGGGCGTGGGTTGGGCTTCCCACCCCGCTCACCAAGCGTTCATGGTCTCGACATGGTGTCGGTCGCCATGTCGGCGGGCCCGAGCCGACCGTGCCCGGCACAATGAAGGCATGGACAGTGATCGCGAATACCGCGTGCACGCACCGGTCTGGCGTGACCCGCTGTCGGCGGGTTGGCGTGCGCACCGCGGGCTGCTGCTGCTGCGGTTGAGGTGGCATGAGCGGCGCGCGGAGGCCCCCGAACCGACGAATCAGGGCTGACCCGCCAGATCGGCGCTGTGCAACGCGGCGCCGATGTCGACTCGCAACTTGGCTTCTCGCCAGTATTCGCTGTGACCGCGTAGCGGCTCGTCACGTCTCTCTGTCACGTCACGGTCAGTGGCGCGGGGCAGGGAAGTTGCGATCGGATCGGTCAGACGCCAGTAGTTGAACCATCGTCCGCCTGCCGAATTGCGTGCGACGTTGTCGAAGAAGTCACGACCGAAGTGGGTCGGAAAGAACGCCGCGTATAGCGACCACAGCGGAGACCCGCAGGTGTACAAGGTGATTCGGTTCTGCGGCGCCTGCCGGGTCACCATGTACCAGGCGCAGATCACCGACCCCTGGCTGTGCCCCACCAACGCAACCGGTTGTCGTCCGGCGCGTTTGACCGCCTCGTCCACGCCCTCCATCAGGATGAGGCGGTAGGACGCGCCTGCCAGCGGCACAGACCTCGGCGCCCAGAAACCCGCGATGTCGGCCGCCATCTGAAACACGCCCTTGATCCACTCCGCCGCTCGCTCGGGTCGGCGGACGACGACGAACCCCAGCACGACGACGCCGACGACGAGGATCACGTTGCGACACAGTTCGATCCAGGCGCCATCCATCGAGTGAAGGCGCACCCGCAGATAGGCCCAAGCTCCGAGCGTCATTGCCGACGTCGACAGAGCAACGAAGCTCAGACATCCCGGTACATGGCGTAACACGTTGTGGCTGAGTGACATCGGTCGTCGGGTGTGGTCGGGACGCCCGGTCGGGGTGGTGCTTCCCAGTACCCGTTTGATCCCCGCCGCCGCGAACACGTTCATTGCCAGGATGAGCATGAGAACGAGGAAGAAACCCAGCAGTAGATCGAGTCCACTGAGGTTCTCGGTGTTGGGCAAGAGCATGTGCGTCGCTTCGCCCGCCCAGAACCCTGCCTGCTCGGCGACACCGGCTGCGCCGTCTCGGGCCCCTGACGTACCCCCGAAACTGTGCTTCCCGCCCCAGATCCCGGCCAGCAGGGCCGTCGACCATTCGGCGATGAGGCGCAGCAGCGATGCGGCGGTGTGCAGGATGGCGGTGGCCACCAGCGTCAACAGTGCCGCACCTGCCAGGGCAGAGGAGTCACGCGTGGTCCACGCGTCATGGGCGGTGACACGGGAATGGACTGCGGCGCCGGACAATACGAGTGACACGAGAAGTACGAGGCCGGCACTGCCGATCAGCACGCACGCCATCGGATCGAACTTGTCGGACATGGCGTAGTCCCATGACGCCGGTCTTCTGAAGCACACGGCAGCGAGCGCCAGCAACGCCACGAGGTGCACCGACGAGTACACGGGACCACAGCGGCTCGTCTCGTCGGTACGTCGCATGCGTTTCACGATCACGGCGCCGACAGCCACCGGCCCGGACACGCACAGCGCGAGCCGGGTCCACAGTGCGTCCGCCGAGGTTGCGAATGCCAGCCAGATGGTCTCGGCGATGACGGTCACCCATGCGGCGAGGGCGACGGTCAGGACGACGCTGACGACCGAGATGCTGGCGCGCAACGCCTTCGCCTGCAGGTTTCTTCGCGGCGTCATGTATCCGGCCACGTTGATGAGCGTGAACGGGAACAGCAGATACCACCACAGCGTGCGGGTCAACCTGCGGTTGGCGCGGCTCCAGGCAATCAGCAGCAGGTGGTGCCTGGGCAATTGCGGCGGTTCGCAGATGACGACCTGGCTTTGACGGCGGTTCTCGTAGCCGGGCCGCCCGAGAGCGCTGAACGTGGCGTGGTCGCCGACGCCATGAACGCGGATTTCGGTGCCTGCGGCGGTGATCGCGTTTCGATGGCCGTCGTCGGCGATGAAGTCGATGGCTGCCGAAGCGGCGGACGCGGCGTCCCTGACGCCGTTGTCGAGTTTTCTCATGGCGAAGTCCCCCGTTCGGGTGCGGAGAGCCCACCGCACCGTGGTGGCGACGCTATGGCGCCGGGTGTCGGCGCACCTGCGTAGTCGACTACCTGACTTCAGCGGTTGGCGGCGGCAGCGAATGAGGACGACGCCGAACCACGATCGGTTCAGGCCCCCGCTCGATGCGGGGGCCTGACACTGTTGGTCAGCGCGGTTGCATGCCCGCCGCGCGGTAGACCTCGTCGATGAGCGCCATGTTCGCCACCGCGTCGGCGACATCGATGGGAAGCGGTGCTCCCTCGTGGATGTGTGCGGCGAACGCCTCGAGCTGATATGTGTACGACGCGCGGTTGCCGAAGTGTTCGACGGCCGTGTCGTCCCCGGTACGAAGAGTCAGCCTGTCGTCGTCGCGGGGCTTGATGAAGTTGTGCACGAACGCTTCTCCGCGCGTACCGAGCAGCCGCAGCGTGAACGAGTACTCGTCGTCGACCATGGAGTTGGTGGTCAGCGCCGTCACTCCCGAATCGAACACCAGCTCGGCATCGAACCGTTCGTCGATACCGGCGGAACGTTCCGTCGCCGTCGCGCTCACCACGGAGGGCTCACCGAACCTACGCATGAGGTGAAGCGCATAGCATCCGAGGTCCATCAACGCGCCACCGGCGAGCTCCAGCGACCACCTCGGATCGTCGGGCTGCGGCGTGGGCATGCCCATTCGGACTTCGATGCGGGTCAGGTCACCGATGGTTCCATCTCCGGCCAGCGCCAGCGCCCGCTGATTGACGGGGTGGAAGAGGTAGTGGAACCCCTCGAGCACGGTGATGCCGGCGGCGTCGGCGGCATCCGCGACGCGCGTCGCCTCGTCGCGGTTGCGGGCGAACGGCTTTTCGGTGAGGACCGGTTTGCCCGCCGCCACGGCAGCGAGATTCCACGGTGCATGCAGCGCGTTGGCCAATGGGTTGTAGACCACGTCGACCTCAGGGTCTGACACCAGATCCTGATATGTCGGCACGATGCGATCCACGCCGTACTTGTCGGCGAAGATCTGGGCGCGCTGTGGATCTCGTGCCGCGACGGCGACCAGCCGGTGCCCCAGTTCCTGCGCGGGTTCGACGATGGCCGATTCGGCGATCCGTGAGGCGCCCAGGATCCCGATGCGCAACGTCATGACGTGACGCTGGCGGTGGCATCCTGCAGGAACGCGACGCTGGCCAGCACATCGCCGAGCGGGCCGTCACCCGCCGGTTCGCCGTCGAGTATGTTGTCCTGCTCCATCACGTACCAGCCGTCGAATCCGTTGTCCTCCAACGTCTTGACGATGCCCGCGATGTCGACGTCGCCCGCGCCGAGCGGCACGTACATGCCGGCCGCCACCGCCTGCGTGTACGTCATCTCGCCCGACTGCACCTTGGCGGCGAGCGCGGCGTCGACGTCCTTGAGGTGGGCGTGTTTGATCCGCTCCGGCACCTCCTTGGTCAGCGCAAGCGGGTCGGTGCCGCCGATCAGCAGGTGTCCGGTGTCGAGACACAACGGGATGCGCGACCCCGTGAGCACCCGATCGACCTCGGCCCTCGACTCGACCATGGTGCCGACGTGGGGATGCAGCACCGCGGTCAAGCCGCGGGCGGCGACGATGTCGGCCAGTCGGTCGAGATTGGAAAGCAAGGTGGCCCATTGCTTCTCATCGAGCACCGGGCGCGCGTCGTAGCCGTCCAGGCCCGTTGCCGCGGCCAGCACCACGATGCGTGCGCCTGCGGCGACCAGCGACTCCAGCGGGCCGGCGAGGTCCTCGGCCGGATCATGGTCATCGTCGAACAGAACCACCGGCACGAAACCGCCGACGCACGCGAGGCCGTAGCCGTCGAGCAGTCGCACCAGTTCGCCGGTGTCGGACGGAAGAAAACCCTCAGGCCCCAATTCGGTTGCGGTCAGGCCCGCCTGACGCATCTCGGTCAGCACGCGATCCGAGCTCAGCTGGTGCCCCCAGCCGGGAACCTCGCACACCCCCCACGAGATCGGTGCACCTGCGATCTTCACTGTTGTACCTCCTCGATGCGCACCGGGACACCCCGGCGCAGGGACTCTGATGCTGCCTCGGCGATCCAGGCCACCGCCACCGCGTCTGCGACGGTTGCCCCCTGAATAGGGCCTCCCTCAACGACTTTGACGAACGCGGAGAGCTCCGCACGGAACGCTTCGGTGAAGCGGTCCATGAAGAAGTGGTGCGGCTGACCGGTCGGGAAGTCATTCGCAGGATCGGCGTTGAGTACCGGGGCGCCCTGATCCCACCCCGCGACGACGGAGTCGTCGAACCCGTGGACCTCGAGTCGGCAGTCATAGCCGCGGCCGTTGTACCGGGCGGCGGACACCACGCCGAGCGCTCCGCCGTCGAAGCGCACCACGATGGCCGCGGTGTCGACGTCACCGTATTCGGTGAACAGGGGATCCCCCTGCACGCTGCCTGTCGCGTAAACCTCCACGACCTCCTGCCCGGTGATCCAGCGGATGACGTCGAAATCGTGCACGGCGCAGTCGCGGAAGATTCCGCCGGAGCCCTTGATGTAGTCCATCGGCGGGGGAGCAGGGTCCATCGTGGTGCTGCGCACCGTTGTCAGGGCGCCGAGCGAACCGCTGTCGACGGCGTGTTTGACCGCGGCGAACGCCGCATCAAAGCGACGTTGGTAGCCGACCTGCACCGGGACGCCCGACCGGGCGATGACGTCTGCGATGCGGGCACTTTCGGCTGCGGTGGAGGCGATCGGCTTCTCGCAGAACGTGGGGAGGCCACGTTCGACGGCCGCCAGGGTCAGCTCGGCATGGGCGGGGGTGGCCGCCGCGACGACCACACCGTCGATGCCCGAGGACAGCAGCGCGTCGACCGACTCGACAGCAGTAGCACCGTATTTCGCGGCGACCTCACGGACGACCTCTGGCCGCTCGTCGGTGATCACCAGGCCGGAGACGTCGGGCAGAGCGGTCAGGGTGTCGGCATGGAAGGCGCCGATTCGGCCGAGCCCGATGAGGCCGAGGGTGGTCATGGCATTCTCCGTTCGTTCTGATCGCGAAGCGCGACGTCGAGGTCTTCTGCGGTGAGGTTTTCGGCCAGCGCGTCGAGCACGGTGTCGACCTGACTGGGCGGTGCCAGGCTGCCGATCGGCTGATCGCTGTCCAGGTTGGTGGGAAAGGCGTATCCCTCTGCCGCGGCGACGACGGCGTTCTCCACCTCTCGGTGCGGACGTCCTGCGCTCTGCATCGCCAGGAGCGAAGGATAAATGGCGCGCACCATCGCGGTGCGATCCATCGCCTCCATCGCCCGCCCGAAGGGTGAGCTGATCTGCATCAGGTTGGCGATGCGCTTGATCGCCGAGGTCCCCGTCGAAAAGTTGGTTCCGGCACCGTGATACAGCGCCGGGTTGAAGAACACGGCGTCGCCCTTTTGCAGCGGCAGTTGCACGCGATGGGCGTCGAAGTAGTCGATGAACTCCGGGCGGTTGAACGCGATGTAACCGCCGGCGAAGCGCTGCGAATGGGGCAACAGCATCGTCGGGCCGCTTTCCACCGGCATGTCGCAGTGCGCGACGGCGCCCTGCAGCGTCAGCGTCGGTGAGGTGCGGTGGATGTGTGCCGGATAGCTGGTGAGATGTTCGTCGGGTACGAAGCCGAGGTGGTAGTCCCGGTGGGGGACCTGAGCTTTGCCACCAGGGTTGACGACGTTCACCTGTGAGGTGACCTGGTAACGCGGACCCAGCCACGCCTGGCACACGACGGCAAGAGCGTCGTTGGCGTAATAGTCGGCGAACACCACAGGGTCGTGCAGCGCGAGCTTCTGGGCTGCGTTCCAGATGCGGTCGTTGGCGCCGGGCTTGCCGAAGTGATCGCCTGCGGCAAGGCCGCCGGCCCGCTGGGCGTCGATGATGGCGAAGAACGCCTCGCTGGCACGGTCGACCACGTCGGCATCGAAGGCGCAGGTGAACACCACCACGCCGGGGCCGTCGGCCAGGGCGCGGATCAGTTCTGCCTGCAGCGCCCGGCGATCAGCCACCCGCGGCATGGCTGCGGCGTCGTAGACGAGCACGTTGTCGCGGACGTCCTCGGCATGTGGGTAGTCGGAGACGTCGGTGTCGCATTCGACTTGGGTGCGGAACTCCTCGAGGTCGAAGTCCGAGTCACTGAGCCAGGGCGGCTGTGCAGAGCGGAAGCGTTGCTGGATGGACGTGGCCATGGCAGCTAGTCTTGCTGTGATCGGCACCGCAATCAACGGCAGAAAACCATCAAAAAAGCCTCAGGAGCACGAGTGCCCCACCGGTACAAGGTCCGCGAGATAGCCCAGCAGTCCGGGCTGAGCGAGGCGACTGTCGACCGTGTTCTCAACAACCGGCCGGGGGTTCGGGAGAACACCATCGCGGAGGTCAAACAGGCGATCGCAGACCTGGACAAACAACGCGCTCAGTTGCGTCTGAACGGCCGTCGCTACCTCATCGACGTCGTCATGCAGACGCCACGGCGCTTCTCCGACGCGTTCCGTGCCGCCGTCGAGGCCGAGCTTCCTGCCTTCGCGCCGGCAATGGTGCGAGCCCGATTCCACCTGTGGGAGTCGGGATCGGCGTCCCAGATGGTCGAGGCTCTGAGCGGTATCCGCGGAAGTCACGGCGTGGTGCTCAAGGCGCAGGACGACCCCGATGTCGCAGAAGCTGTCGACCGCCTCGTTGAATCGGGCGTTCCCGTGGTGACCTACACGACCGACGTACCTGCCAGCGCCCGGTGTGGGTACGTGGGCATCGACAACCACGGCGCGGGCGTCACCGCCGCATACCTGGTCGAGCAATGGCTGGCAGGCTCCGCGTCTGGCGTCCTCATCACGCTCAGCCGCACCGTCTTCCGCGGCGAAGGCGAACGCGAAGTCGGCTTCCGTTCCGCGTTGCGCACGTCGGGACGCCCGGTCGTGGAGGTCAGTGAGAGCGACGGTATCGACGCCACCAACGAGCGGCTGGTGCTCGAAGCCCTCGAGGCCAACCCGGGCGTGGAGGCCGTCTACTCGGTGGGCGGGGGCAATCTGGCGACCGTGGCGGCTTTCGACAAGATCGGCCGCGAGTGCAAGGTGTTCATCGCCCACGATCTCGACGCCGACAATCGTCGCCTGCTGCGGGAAGGGCGCATCTCGGCTGTGCTGCACAACGACCTTCGTGCCGATGCCCGCATGGCGCTGCGGCTGATCCTGCAGGAGCGAGGCGCTTTGCCCGTGGAGCCCGCCCGGCCGGTGCCGATTCAGATCATCACGCCCTACAACGTGCCGACGCATTACTAGGAGCATCTTCGGTGCTAGCTGGCTGCTACTGATTGGTAACTATTTCTAAGAGTCGGCGGGCGTTGCGACATGCCTCCCAGACGTGACGAAAACCACACTTTTGTCTCATGTCTGTCGTTTGCGTCGCGCTGAACAGTGCGTTCTGTCGCCGTCCACACGCACGCAACCTCCGCGCCCGGTATAGGACTAACTAAGAGAAGTGCAATAATCGGTACTGACAGTGACACCAAACTTTGGTGAGCTCCCGCTGGCGGCGCGTCACATCGACTGCGACTCGGTGGAGATTCGCCAGACGTAGGCCCCGACCGCACCCGGGGACGACACGAAAGGCAGGCGAGTGGGAGAGAACGGCAGCGTGGCCAGCCCAGTCTCAGGAGCGCCTCGGCAGAAGCTCGAAAAGGTCGTCATCCGGTTCGCGGGCGACTCCGGCGACGGTATGCAGCTCACCGGCGACCGATTCACCTCCGAAGCCGCCCTGTTCGGCAATGACCTTGCCACGCAGCCGAATTACCCCGCCGAGATCCGGGCGCCCCAGGGCACGCTGCCCGGTGTGTCGTCGTTCCAGATCCAGATCGCCGACTACGACATCCTGACCGCGGGTGACCGTCCCGACGTGCTGGTCGCCATGAACCCGGCCGCACTCAAGGCCAACGTCTCCGACCTCCCGCGCGGCGGTCTGATCATCGCCAACTCCGACGAGTTCACGAAGCGCAACCTCGCGAAGGTGGGCTACGACGCCAACCCGCTCGAGACCGAGGAACTGTCCGACTACGTCGTGCAGGCCGTCCCCATGACGACGCTGACGCTCGGCGCGGTCGAGTCCATCGGAGCGACGAAGAAGGACGGCCAACGAGCCAAGAACATGTTCGCCCTCGGGCTGCTGTCGTGGATGTACGGCCGCGAGCTCGAGCACAGCGAGTCGTTCATCCGCGAGAAGTTCGCCCGCAAGCCCGACGTCGCCGAGGCGAACGTTCTCGCATTGAAGGCCGGCTGGAACTTCGGTGAGACCACCGAGGCCTTCGCGACCACCTACGAGGTGTCTCCCGCGAAGCTCAAGACGGGCGAATACCGCCAGATCTCGGGAAACACCGCGCTCGCGTACGGGTTGATCGCCGCCGGTCACCTGTCGAACCTGCAGATTGTGCTCGGGACGTACCCGATCACCCCGGCGTCGGACATCCTGCACGAACTGTCCAAGCACAAGAACTTCAACGTGATGACGTTCCAGGCCGAGGACGAGATCGCCGGCATCGGTGCCGCCATCGGAGCCTCCTACGGCGGCGCGCTGGGCATCACCAGCACCTCGGGACCCGGGATCTCACTGAAGTCCGAGGCCATCGGCCTCGCCGTCATGACCGAGCTGCCGCTGATCGTCATCGATGTCCAGCGCGGCGGTCCTTCGACGGGTCTGCCCACCAAAACCGAGCAGGCCGACCTGCTGCAGGCCATGTTCGGTCGCAACGGGGAGTCGCCGGTGGCGCTGCTGGCCCCGAGGTCGCCCTCGGACTGCTTCGACATCGCCGTTGAGGCGGCGCGCATCGCGATCAACTACCACACCCCGGTGATGATCCTGTCCGACGGCGCCATCGCCAACGGCTCCGAACCATGGGCCATTCCGGACATCTCGACCTACGAGGGCATCGAGCACACCTTCGCCAAGGAGGGTGAGCCGTTCCAGCCCTACGCCCGCGATCCGGAGACGCTTGCGCGTCAGTTCGCCGTGCCCGGCACGCCGGGACTGGCGCACCGCATCGGCGGCCTGGAATCGGCGAACGGGTCGGGCAACATCAGCTACGAGCCCAAGAACCACGACCTGATGGTGCGGCTGCGTCAGGAGAAGATTGCCGGCATCGCGGTGCCCGATCTGGAGGTCGACGATCCGACCGGTGACGCCGACCTGCTGATGCTCGGCTGGGGCAGTAGCTACGGCCCGATCGGCGAGGCGTGCCGACGCGCGCGGCGCAACGGAATCAAGGTCGCGCACGCACAGCTGCGGCACCTCAACCCGTTCCCGGCCAACCTCGGCGACGTGCTGACGAAGTACTCCAAGGTGGTCGTGCCGGAGATGAACCTCGGCCAGCTGGCGCTGCTGCTGCGCGGGAAGTTCCTGGTCGATGTGCAGTCGGTGACCAAGGTCGAGGGAATGGCGTTTCTCGCCGACGAGGTGGAGGGCATCATCAACT
This sequence comes from Mycobacterium bulgaricum, assembly GCF_041287165.2. NCBI lineage: Bacteria > Bacillati > Actinomycetota > Actinomycetes > Mycobacteriales > Mycobacteriaceae > Mycobacterium > Mycobacterium bulgaricum. The sequence continues at coordinate 81,174 of NZ_JBGGKV020000005.1, forward strand.
CGGCGCTGGAGGGCACTCTGGCCGAAAAGGAAATCGAGAAGGCGAAGTTCGCGCGATTGGCGGCGGCCACCGTTGAGGGGGTAAGCGTATGACTGACGAGCGCTTGCGCGAGGAGGCGAAGTGACTGACTTGATCGGCAGTGACCTGGGCTTGACGGATGCGGGGCTGACGAAGACCAGCCTGGTCCCCAAGACCGACGAGCCGCAGAAGGGCAAGGATTTCACCAGCGACCAGGAGGTCCGCTGGTGCCCCGGCTGCGGTGACTACGTCATCCTCAACACGATCCGCAACTTCCTGCCCGAGTTGGGGCTGCGCCGCGAGAACATCGCGTTCGTCAGCGGCATCGGCTGCTCGAGCCGTTTCCCGTACTACCTGGAGACCTACGGGTTCCACTCGATCCACGGTCGCGCCCCGACGATCGCCACCGGTCTCGCCCTGGCCCGCGAGGATCTGTCGGTCTGGGTGGTCACCGGAGACGGCGATGCGCTGTCCATCGGCGGTAACCACCTGATCCATGCGTTGCGACGCAACATCAACATCACGATCCTGCTGTTCAACAACCGGATCTACGGTCTGACCAAGGGTCAGTACTCGCCCACCTCGGAGACGGGCAAGGTCACCAAGTCGACGCCCATGGGCTCGCTGGACTACCCGTTCAATCCGGTATCGCTGGCACTCGGCGCCGAGGCCACCTTCGTCGGCCGTGCCCTGGACTCCGACCGCAAGGGTCTGTCCGAGGTGCTCCGGGGCGCCGCCCAGCATCGTGGCGCAGCGCTTGTGGAGATCATGCAGGACTGCCCGATCTTTAACGACGGGTCGTTCGACGCGCTGCGTAAGGAGGGCGCCGAGGAGCGGCTGATCAACGTCGTGCACGGCGAGCCGATCACGTTCGGAGCCGATGCCGAGTACTGCGTCATCAAGTCGGGCTACGGGCTGGAGGTCGCCAAGACCGCCGACGTCTCGGCCGACGAGATCGTGGTTCACGATGCGGCGCTGCAGGACCCGGCCTACGCGTTCGCGCTGTCCCGGCTCTCGGAGCAGAACCTCGATCACATGGTCATGGGGATCTTCCGTCAGGTGAACAAGCCCACCTACGACGATGCGGCGCGTCAGCAGATCGCCTCTGCGCGTAGCAGCCGGGCACATGACACTGCTGCGCTGCAGTCGCTGCTGCGTGGAAAAGACACCTGGACCGTCGACTAACTGACCTTCGCTATCGGCTGCGCTAACGTCACGGGTGTGACGTTAGCGCTGCCGTTGGCTGCTGTGGTACTCGCTGGTGGGGCATCGAAACGGATGGGCCGCGACAAGGCCACCCTGCCGGTCGACGGTAGGCCTGGGTCGCCGACGCTCGTCGAGCGGGTGACATCGGTCGTGAGCGCGAGATGCGAACCCGTGTTCGTGGTCGCTGCTCCGGGCCAGGCGCTGCCCGCTCTGGATGCGGCCGTGCTGCGCGACGAGGTCATCGGGGTCGGGCCTCTCCTGGCCACCGCGAGAGGGCTTCGAGCCGCAGCGGAGGCGGGTCGCGAGCACGCATTCGTGTGCGCGGTCGACATGCCGGCGCTCACCATCGACATCGTTGATGCTCTCGCGGGCCCGGCGCAACGTCTCGACGTCGACGTGGTGCTCCCGTGGGACGGGCGCGATCACTATCTGGCCGGCATCTACCGCACCGCGCTGCACGCCGTGATCCCCGCGCTGCTGGACGCCGGGCAGCGGAGCATGCGGGCGCTGGTCGATTCTGTGGACACGCAGCGCATAGTGCTGCCCGAGCAGCAGGCCGCCCTCGCCAACGTCAACACCGCCGCCGATCTCGAAGCCGTACTACCGCCGCGGTTGCCCAGCAAAGCCCGTAACTGAAATTGCAGAATTCAACCCTGTTATAGCGCAATTGTTCGGTCCCGAATTGTGTCACGTTCTATCGTGATAGAAGGCGGTGCCTGGTGAAAGAGGGGAAGTCGGCGGTGTGCGCCCGCGCTGCCATGCGGCAGCGGAAGCGCCTGCGCGCGAAGCGGTTTCGAAGTGACCGCTTACCAAAGCGCGTTCATTCGAGCGCCTTTCGTGGATGTGGCGCAATGGCGTGGTTCAGATATGCGCCGAAGTGCCCGTGTCCATAGTGAATTGAATTATGTTTCCGGTCCGCGGGTAGGCCCGATGGCGCATGGTCACGAGCTCAAAGAGCGCGGAATATGTTGTACCACAATTGTTCTGAGCTTCGAGGTGCGGATATCGGGACAAATGCACGGTTGTGAATATGCACGCGACGGCAGGCGGTATGAGACGAAAACTGTTGCGCTGCACCGTGTCAACGCAGTTAGAGACCAATAGATAAAACGCCGCCATCCAGCGAACATTCAAGCACCCGAACGGTGCCACGGGATGTGTTGTGGCCGCCTTCAAGCTCTTTCGCCTCGCTTTGCCCATGTCCTCGGCCCCCGGTCCGTGGGCCAGTTCACAAAATGCCAGTGATTTGGCTCACTTCCAGCGTGCGGGGAGGCGCCGCTGCCGTCTGCGTCAAACACACGGTTGACCTGCGTGGACGCCGAACATATCCGGCCGTGATCATTCCGTGATCTGATCGCGACACGTTCTCGATCGGGATGACTTTGCGCAATCGGGTTTGTACGGTCCCAAACAGCTTCTTACGGAGCAAATAATTCAAAAACCACGAACCAGCGTGTGAGTGGAGCCCGGGTGGCTTGTGACTACCCGCGCTGCCGGGTTCATAACCCGGTGAGGTCCAGGCGACCTCCCCTGCCGTGCCTGACCGAGACGGCACGGCCCAACCACCCCGCCTGCTTGCAGGCAGCACGCCCGCACGACACGACACGTCGTTGCGGGTGTCGATGGCGCGCGCGCGGCGAAAGGATCGAAGTTGAAGAACATCCGCAAAACGTTTGGGCTGGCCACCATCGCCGGAGCGCTCGCAGTGGCGCCCATGGCCCTCGGAGCCGGCACCGCGAATGCGGACGGCGTCAACTGGGACGCTGTGGCCGCCTGTGAATCGGGCGGTAACTGGGCCATCAACACCGGCAACGGTTACTACGGCGGCCTGCAGTTCACGATGGGTACCTGGCAGTCCAACGGCGGCTCGGGCTCCCCGCACAACGCCAGCCGAGAAGAGCAGATCCGCGTGGCCAACAACGTTCTGCAGACTCAGGGCATCGGCGCCTGGCCGGTCTGCGGTTCACACGGCTGACGCACCCCACAGCTGACAAAGGGCGGTGCCGACTTAGGTCGGCACCGCCCTTTTCGTGTTGCGAGGCCCCTTGGCCTCGTTGTTCTCAGACGCCTCTTACGTCATATAAGCAACTTCTAAAACTTTGCTCTCTTCGGTAACAGGTGACCTGCATCACTCGACAGTCCGGGTAGCCGCATCGTGAAACACAGCTCCATTTCACTTTCGGGCCTCAAGTCATAACGGTCGGGGAAGGACCGCAGAGATGAACGTTCGCAAGGTTGTCAGCAAGGGCCTCCTGGCCGCCTCGATCTCCGGCGCTCTCGCCGTTGTGCCGATGGCGATGGAGGGCGGCACCGCGACCGCCCACGCCGATTCGGTCAACTGGGACGCGATCGCGCAGTGCGAGTCGGGTGGCAATTGGTCGATCAACACCGGAAACGGCCACTTCGGAGGCCTGCAGTTCAAGCAGGCCACCTGGGCGGCCAACGGTGGCGTCGGCAACCCGGCGTCCGCGCCGCGACGCGAGCAGATCCGCGTCGCCGAGAACGTGCTCCGCACCCAGGGCCTGAAGGCGTGGCCGAAGTGCGGTGCCAAGGGCGCCGCGGCTCAGGTGTGGGGCAACCCTGCCCCGGCCGCTCCGATGCCGGCCTCGCGGCCCGCGGCCGCCAACGGCTGCTCGACGATGCCGACGTCGGTGTTCGGAGGCATCGTCGACCTCCGCAAGATGTGCACTGCGCTCTTCGTCCCGCGCTCCGCGCGCTGAGGGAGCACTAGGAGACATCCGCCGCGGTCGGCAGAACGAAGGCTGACCCGGCAGCGATCCACGCCAGGTGCGACGTCACCACCCGCTCCGGAATCAAGGCCGTCGCCCGGCTGGCCAGTCCGCTGAGGAACGCCGGACGTAGATTGACGACCCGCCCGATCGTCGACGACTCCCGTACCAGCGCGCGGACGCGGCGCCTCCGGAAGGAGCCGAACAAGTCGAATGCCGTCGTCAGATCGGGTGACAGCTCGATGAAACGAGCAAGGATCGCCGCATCCTCGATGCCCTGACAGCCGCCCTGGCCCAGGTGCGGCCGCATCGGATGCGCGGCGTCGCCGACGATCACGGCCCGACCACGTGACCAGTGCCGGGGCTGAGCACGGTCGTAGAGGTCGTTGCGCAGCAGGTCGCGGGGGTCGGTCATGGCGATGAGCGTGGGGATCGGGTCGGCCCAGCCGGCCAGCTTGGCCGTGAGGTAGGAATGTTCCCCGCCCGGGGAGCTGCTGCCCTCGACGGCACGCTCCGTGGCGAACCAGTAAGTGTGGTCGTGCCCGAGAGGCACGTGACCCACTTCGGCTCCGGCGGCCATCGTCTCGCCGGCAAGGTCGGGATCCAGCGTGTACGCGGCGACCCCGCGCCAGGCCGTGTATCCGGCGTAGCGAGTCCGCAGGGGGCCGTTGAGCGTCCGCGCCACGATCGAATGAATCCCGTCGGCGCCCACGACGGCATCGGCCTCACGGGATGTCCCATCCGACAGCATGACCCGCGACGAGGATCCGGTGACCGACACGCCGACCGCGGACCGGCCCGTCTCGACGGTCCCCGGTGGAAGCGCACTCCACAGAATGTCGGTCAGCGCGGACCGGCGGACGACCACCAGAGGTTCCCCCAGTGCGGCGACGATCCGCTGCGCCGAGGGGCGACGCAACCACGTCCCGTCGCGCCATCGGATCGCCCCTGCGGTCACCCGTCCGCCCGCCTGTCTGACCTCATCACCCAGGCCGATCTCGTCAAGCGCCGCCAACGCGTTGGGCCAGATGCTGATACCCGCCCCCGAGCCGACGTCCGCGCGCTGCTCGATGACGTTGACCGTGTGACCGGTGCGCCTCAATGCGACAGCGGTGGCCAGGCCTGCGATTCCCGCGCCGACGATCGTGATGTGCGCTGGCATGCAGCGACCCTAGCGGGCTCGCGACGCCAGCCGACGAAGCGGCACTGTGTTACGAAGAGGCATGGCCGCAAACTCGGTATCGCCGACGCCCTTTCACGATCTCGACAGCTACCTCGCATTGCCCCGGGTTTCGGCGCTCGCGGTGTCGCCGGACGGGTCCAGGGTCGTCACGACGGTCGCACAGCTCAACGACAAGCGCACCGAGTTCGTCTCTGCGCTGTGGGAGCTGGACCCGGAAGGAAAAGGGCCCGCCCGCCGAATCACCCACGGCCGCACAGGAGAGTCATCTCCCGAGTTCACCACCGACGGCGACCTTCTCTTCCTTGCTGCGCGGCCCACTCCCGACGACGACAAGCCACCGAAATCGCTGTGGTGCCTGCCCGCGACCGGCGGCGAGGCCTACGAGATGTGCGCTCTGCCCGGGGGTGTGGATGATGTCCGGTCCGTCGGCGGGGCCACCGTCGCAGCATCGTCGATGCTGCCGTCGGCGGCCGACATCGACGCCGATGCCACGCTGCGGGCAGCTCGCAAAGACAACAAAGTCTCGGCGATCCTGCACACCGGCTACCCGGTGCGCGCCTGGGACCACGACCTCGGACCCGCCCAGACGCATTTGTTCCTCGCCGAGGGTGCGGGCGCACGAGATGTGACCCCGGGACCCGAAGAAGCGCTGCGGGAGGCGCATTTCGACATCAGCCCCGACGGCGCTTTCCTCGTTACATCCTGGAGCGTGCCCGCTGCCGGTGCGGCCCTGCGCAGCACCCTGGTCCGCGTCGACCTGACCTCCGCCGAGAGGTCCACGATCGTCGACGATCACGCCGCCGATGCGGGATTCCCGGCGATCGCACCGGACGGGCGATCTGTGGCCTATCTTCGCGAGACGATCTCGACGCCGCAGGAGGCTCCGCGAATCACGCTGTGCGTCCTGGACTTCGGGCAGGAACCGCGGGAGATCACGGCCGGCTGGGACCGGTGGCCGACCGCGGTGACGTGGTCGGTGGACGGCACCGCGCTGATCGTGACCGCTGATGAGAACGGACGCGGCCCGATCTTTGCGGTGCATCCCGAGACCGGCGCGGTGCGGTCGCTGGTGTCCGACGACTACACCTACTCAGATGTGCGCACAGCCCCCGGCGGCGTGGTGTTCGCCCTGCGCAGCTCCTATGCCACCCCCGCGCACCCGGTCCGCGTCGACGCCGACGGATCGGTCACCGTCCTCGATTGTGTCGAGCTCCCGGATCCGCCCGGTGAACTGACCGAGGTCGTCGCGGTCGCCGACGATGGAAGAACGGTTCGCTCGTGGATGGTCCTCCCGCACGGCGCGGACCCCGCACCGCTGCTGCTGTGGATTCACGGCGGTCCGCTGGCGAGCTGGAATGCCTGGCACTGGCGTTGGAATCCGTGGCTGATGGTCGCGCAGGGCTACGCGGTGCTGCTCCCGGACCCGGCGCTGTCCACCGGCTACGGCCAGGACTTCATCCAACGAGGCTGGGGTGCATGGGGTCTCACGCCGTACACGGATCTGATGGCGGCCACCGACGCGGCGTGCGCTCACCCCCGCGTCGACGAGACACGGACCGCGGCGATGGGTGGGTCGTTCGGCGGGTACATGGCGAACTGGATCGCCGGCCACACCGACCGCTTCGCGGCCATCGTCACCCACGCCGGCCTGTGGGCCCTCGACCAGTTCGGCGGGACCACCGACGGCAGCTACTGGTGGGCCAGAGAGATGACACCCGAGATGACCAGTGCGAACTCACCGCACCTCTTCGTCTCCCAGATCCGCACGCCGATGCTCGTCATCCACGGTGACAAGGACTATCGGGTGCCGATCGGCGAGGCTCTGCGGCTCTGGTACGAGCTGTTGAGCCGCTCCGCCCTTCCCGCCGGCGGCTCAGGCCCCGAGGCAGGCACCACCGTCCATCGGTTCCTCTACTTTCCCTCCGAGAACCACTGGGTGCTCAGTCCGCAGCACGCGAAGATCTGGTACCAGGTCGTGCTGGCGTTCCTGGCCCAGCACGTGCTCGGACAGGACGCCGACCTGCCGGAGCTGCTCGGGTAGCGTCCAACACATGAGCGCAAGCAACGGAGCAAGCGACGGCAACCACGACCGCGAGCACGACATCGTTCTCTACGGCGCCACCGGATTTGTCGGAAAACTGACGGCGCAATACCTCGCCTCCGCGGGTGCCGGCGCGCGGATCGCGTTGGCCGGCCGTTCCACCGACCGCCTGCTGGCGGTGCGTGAGTCGCTGGGTGACGCGGCGAAGGACTGGCCCTTGATCGTCGCCGACGCGTCCGAACCCTCCACCATCAACGCGATGGCCGCCAGCACCCGGGTCGTCATCACCACCGTGGGCCCCTACCTGCGCTACGGCCTCCCGCTTGTCGCCGCATGCGCGGCAGCAGGCACCGATTACGCGGACCTGACCGGCGAGACGCTCTTCGTCCGCAAGGCCATCGACCTCTATCACAAGCAGGCCGTCGACACCGGGGCGCGCATCGTGCATGCGTGCGGATTCGATTCCATCCCTTCCGATCTCACGGTGTTCGCGCTGTACCGGCAGGCCGAGCGGGACGGCACAGGCCAGCTCGGCGACACCAACTTCGTGGTCCGCACGTTCGCAGGAGGCGCGTCGGGCGGCACGATCGCGTCGATGGTCGAATTCGCCAGGGAGGCCTCCGGAGACCCGGACGGACGCCAACTCGTCAACGACCCGTACACCCTGAGCCCCGACCGCAGCGCCGAACCCGAACTGGGCGCCCAGCCCGACGCGCGCTGGCGGCGAGGGCGCGACATCGCTCCCGAACTCAACGGCTACTGGGTGGGAGCGTTCCCCATGGCGATCCCCAACAGCCGCATCGTGCGCCGCAGCAATGCGCTTCTGGAGTACGCCTACGGAAGGCGGTTCGAGTACGCCGAGCAGATGAGCCTGGGCCGTTCGGTGGGCGCACCCGTCATCGCCGCGATGGCCACCGCAGGCAATGTCGCGACGATGGAGCTCGGCACCCGCTACATCAACCGGGTACCCCGCGCCGCTCTGGAGAAGGTGCTGCCCAAGCCGGGCACCGGTCCGAACGCGCAGACCCGTGAGCGCGGCCACTACACGGTTGAGACGTACACCACGACGACCAGCGGCGCGCGCTATGTCGCCCGGATGTCCCAGCAGGGTGATCCCGGATACAAGGCCACCTCGGTGTTGCTCGGGGAGAGCGGGCTGGCGCTCGCACTGGACCGCGACAAGCTGTCCGACCTGCGCGGGATCCTGACGCCTGCCGCCGCGATCGGTGACGCACTGCTGGCCCGGTTTCCCGCATCGCAGGTGTCGCTCGACGTGTCGCGACTGAACTAGCCCGTCGGGCGCGACGCACCATCTCGCAGCCACTTCCTAGAATGGCGCGGTGACCTCCCAGCCCCACGCCGACGGTGACGCGCGCGGCGTCCCCGAGCTCGATGCCCTGCCCAAGTCCTGGGACCCGGCGGCGGTAGAGAGTGACCTCTACGAAGGCTGGGTCGACGCGGGGTACTTTACTGCCGACCCGGCGAGCGGAAAGCCGCCGTACTCGATCGTGCTGCCGCCGCCCAACGTGACCGGCAGCCTGCACATGGGCCACGCTCTGGACCACACGCTGATGGACGCGCTCACCAGGCGCAAGCGCATGCAGGGCTATGAAGTGCTGTGGCTGCCGGGCATGGACCACGCGGGTATCGCGACGCAGACCGTGGTGGAAAAGCAGCTGGCCGTCGACGGGAAGTCGAAGGAGGACTTCGGCCGCGAGCTGTTCATCGAGAAGGTGTGGGACTGGAAGCGTGAGTCCGGCGGCACCATCGGGGGACAGATGCGCCGCCTCGGCGACGGCGTGGACTGGAGCCGAGACCGGTTCACGATGGACGAAGGCCTGTCTCGTGCGGTGCGCACCATCTTCAAGCGTCTTTTCGACGCCGGGCTGATCTATCGGGCCGAGCGGCTGGTCAACTGGTCTCCGGTGCTGGAGACCGCGATCTCGGACCTCGAGGTCAAATACGAGGACATCGAAGGCGAGCTGGTGTCGTTCCGCTACGGCTCCATGAATGACGACGAACCGCATCTCGTCGTCGCCACCACCCGGTTGGAGACGATGCTCGGTGACACCGCGATCGCGGTGCACCCCGACGACGACCGCTACCGCGACCTTGTCGGCAAGACCCTTCCGCACCCGTTCCTGGATCACGACATCGTCGTCGTCGCCGATACGCATGTGGACCCCGAATTCGGCACCGGCGCAGTCAAAGTCACACCCGCCCACGATCCGAACGACTTCGAGATCGGGATGCGCCATCAGCTGCCGATGCCCACGATGCTCGACACCAAAGGCCGCGTCGCAGGTACCGGCACCCGGTTCGACGGCATGGACCGCTTCGAAGCGCGCGTCGCAGTGCGCGAGGCGCTGGCCGCCGAAGGGCGCATCGTCGCCGAGAAGCGACCCTACCTGCACAGCGTCGGGCATTCCGAGCGCAGCGGCGAGCCGATCGAACCGCGGCTGAGCCTGCAGTGGTGGGTCAAGGTGGAGGCGCTGGCGAAGGCTGCCGGTGACGCGGTCCGCAACGGCGACATCGTCATCCATCCCAAGAGCCTCGAGCCGCGCTGGTTCGGCTGGGTCGACGACATGCACGACTGGACCATCTCTCGGCAGCTGTGGTGGGGCCATCGCATCCCGATCTGGCACGGACCCAACGGCGAGCAGGTGTGTGTCGGACCCGATGAGACACCGCCGGAGGGCTGGGAGCAGGACCCCGATGTGCTCGACACCTGGTTCAGCTCGGCGCTCTGGCCGTTCTCCACGATGGGATGGCCCGACCGCACACCCGAGCTCGAAAAGTTCTACCCGACAAGCGTTCTGGTAACCGGCTACGACATCTTGTTCTTCTGGGTGGCGCGCATGGTGATGTTCGGGACGTTCGTGTCGGGCGACGAGACGATCACGCTCGGCGGGGCGCGCGGGGCGCAGGTGCCGTTCGAGAACGTCTTCCTGCACGGGTTGATCCGCGATGAGCACGGCCGCAAGATGAGCAAGTCGAAGGGCAACGGTATCGATCCTCTCGACTGGGTCGAGATGTTCGGCGCCGACGCGCTGCGATTCACCCTCGCGCGCGGCGCCAGTCCAGGCGGCGACCTCTCGATCGGTGAGGACCACGCCCGCGCGTCCAGGAACTTCGCCACCAAGCTGTTCAACGCCACGCGTTTCGCCCTCCTGAACGGGGCCAGACCCGCGGCGCTCCCGCCGGCGGGCGAACTCACCGACGCGGACCGCTGGATTCTGGGAAGGCTCGAAGTGGTTCGGGCCGAATCAGATGATGCGTTCGACTCCTATGAGTTCAGCCGGGCGTGCGAAGCGCTCTACCACTTCGCCTGGGACGAGTTCTGCGACTGGTACGTCGAGCTCGCGAAAGTGCAGCTGAGCGAAGGGATCTCGCACACGACCGCGGTGCTCGCGGCGGTCTTGGACACCTTGCTGAAGCTGCTCCACCCGGTGATGCCGTTCGTCACCGAGGTGCTCTGGAAGACGCTGACCGGGGGAGAGTCGCTGGTCATCGCGGACTGGCCGACGCCAAGCGGGTTCGACATGGATCACGCTGCGGCTCAACGCGTTGCGGACATGCAGAAGCTGATCACCGAGGTGCGCAGGTTCCGCAGCGACCAGGGTCTCGGGGACAGGCAGAAGGTGCCTGCCCGGTTGTCGGAGATCTCCGCGGCGGGCCTGGATGCCCAAGTCCCGGCGGTCACCGCGCTCGCGTGGCTGACCCCGCCGGCCGACGATTTCAGCGCCTCGGCATCGGTGGAGGTGAGGTTGTCGGCCGCGACCGTGGTCGTCGAACTCGACACGTCCGGGACCGTGGATGTCGACGCCGAGCGCCGCAGGCTGCAGAAAGATCTCGCCGCCGCGGAGAAGGAGCTGTCGGGGACCTCGGCGAAGCTGGGCAACGACGCATTCCTGGCCAAGGCGCCCGCCGATGTCGTGGACAAGATCCGGGGCCGTCAACAGGTGGCCGGCGAGGAAGTGGAGCGGATCAAGGCCCGCCTCGCCGCACTCCCGGCCGGCGGGTAGCGGAGCGGATTCCCATGTCATCTGTGGAACCCACCCCTGACGAGGTCGCAGCCCTGTTGCAGGTCGAGCACCTGCTCGATCAGCGATGGCCCGAGACCAAGATCGAGCCGAGCACGGCACGGATCTCGGCGCTGTTGGAACTGCTCGGTTCGCCTCAGCAGGGCTATCCGACGATCCACATCGGCGGGACGAACGGCAAGACATCGGTGGCCAGGATGGTCGACGCACTGCTGACGGCGTTCAGTCGCCGGACCGGGCGCACCACCAGTCCGCATCTGCAGTCGGCCGTCGAGCGCATCTCCATCGACGGCAAGCCGATCAGCCCGGCGACCTACGTCGACACCTATCGCGAGATCGAGCCGTTCGTCGAGCTCGTCGACCGACAGGCAGAGGCCGCGGGCGGACCCCGGATGAGCAAGTTCGAGGTCGTGACCGCGATGGCGTTCGCCGCGTTCGCTGACGCGCCCGTGGACGTGGCCGTCGTCGAGGTCGGCCTCGGTGGCCGCTGGGACGCGACCAACGTCGTCAACGCGCCGGTCGCCGTCATCACACCGATCTCGATGGACCACGTCGACTATCTCGGCGACACCATCGCCGCGATCGCCGGGGAGAAGGCCGGGATCATCACCAAGCAGGCCGACGACCTCGTTCCCTTGGGTACAGACTTGAGCACCGTCGCGGTGCTCGCCCGCCAGGTGCCCGAGGCGATGGAGGTTCTCCTTGCGGAGGCGGTCCGGGCCGACGCGGCCGTAGCCCGGGAGGACTCGGAGTTCGCCGTCCTCGGCAGGCAGGTCGCCATCGGCGGACAGGTGTTGGAACTGCAGGGGCTCGGCGGGGTGTACTCCGACATATTCCTGCCGCTGCACGGTGAACATCAGGCCCACAACGCCGCGGTCGCCCTGGCCGCGGTGGAGGCGTTCTTCGGTGCCGGTGCCGACCGCCAACTCGACATCGACTCTGTACGTGCCGGCTTCGCGTCCGTGAAATCGCCCGGCCGTCTTGAGCGGTTGCGCAGCGCGCCAACGGTTTTCATCGACGCCGCGCACAATCCGGCGGGGGCGGTGGCACTGTCGGAGGCCTTGCGCGACGAATTCGACTTCAGGTTCATGGTCGGCGTTGTGTCCGTCATGGGCGACAAGGACGTCGACGGCATCCTGGCCGCCCTCGAACCGGCGCTCGATCAGATCGTCGTCACCCACAACGGGTCACCGCGTGCCTTGGACGCCGCCGAGCTGGCCGTCAAGGCCGAGGAGATCTTCGGGCCCGAGCGCGTCATCACCGCGTCGACGCTCCCGGATGCCATCGAGACCGCCACCGCGGTGGTTGAGGAGTCCGGGAATGACACCGACAGCGCGGGGATGAGCGGGGCGGGAATCGTCATCACCGGTTCCGTGGTCACCGCGGGCGCGGCGCGCACCCTGTTCGGAAAGGACCCGGCATGACGACCCAGGCGCCGGACCCGTGGAAGAGCTTCCGCGGCGTCATGGCCGGCACGCTGATTCTTGAGGCCATCGTGGTGCTGCTCGCGCTGCCGGTGGTCGGCGCTGTCGGCCCCGGCCTCACCGGGTTCTCGATGGCCTACGTCATCGGCGTCGCGGTGCTCCTGGTGCTCATGTCCGGCGTGCAGGGCCGGTCCTGGGCCATCTGGGCCAACCTCGGTGTCCAGCTGCTCCTGGTCGCGGGTTGGTTCATCTATCCCGGCGTCGGCTTCATCGGGCTGCTCTTCCTGGTGGTCTGGCTGCTCATCGCGTACCTGAGGGCCGAGGTGCTGCGTAGGCAGAAGCGGGGCCTGCTTCCGGGCCAGCGCCCCGCCGACGACTGAGCTCAACGCACCTCCTCCGTCGGTGCTTGATCGTCGTCCGACTGAGTTGGATGGTCGGACTCCTCAACGCACCTCCTCCGTCGGCGCTTGATCGTCGTCCGACTAGGCTGTCGGGCGTGACTGAGCGAACTCTCGTCCTGATCAAGCCCGACGGTGTGCAACGCCGCCTCATCGGAGAGATCATCAGCCGAATCGAAGCCAAAGGCCTTACCGTCGCAGCCCTGGAGCTGAAGAACGTCAGCGACGAAACAGCTCGCGCCCACTACGCCGAGCACGAAGGCAAGCCGTTCTTCGCATCGCTGCTCGAATTCATCACCTCGGGTCCGGTGGTCGCTGCGGTTCTCGAAGGCCCGCGTGCCATCGCCGCGTTCCGGCAACTCGCCGGTGGTACCGACCCCGTCGAGAAGGCCACGCCCGGCACCATCCGCGGTGACCTGGGCCTGGAGACCCAGTTCAACCTGGTTCATGGATCCGATTCACCGGACTCCGCCGCCCGCGAGATCGAGCTCTGGTTCCCCGGTCTCTGACGGCGTCTCGCCCGAGCTAACCCAGCCTTCTCGGATCACCCTCCGGGATGTGGGATACTGGTCGCGGGTGATCGGCCTTACAACCCGGGTCGGCCATCCGAATGAAGACTTTGACGAGCGCGACCACCGTTACATCGGTGCGGCGCAGCCGTCCAGCCATCATTCAGACAGGCACCGAGACCGTTCCTTCGGGATCACTCGGAGCGAGACCATAAAAAGTTCGGGAGTAGGTAGCCCGGATACAGAATCGGAAGCCCTCGCGTGGCCGCGTCAGCAAACTGACGCGCCCGGGGGCTTGAGGAGAATACGTGGCCGACAATGAGAATTTTCAAGCACCATCTCACGACCTCGCGGAAGAGCCTCAGCACGTAGCTGACGCCCCCGCCGAAGCAAAGGATGCGCCGGCGCCGGAGAAGCTCAGGGTGCATTCGCTGGCCAGGGTGCTGGGCACCACCAGCAGGCGGATCATCGACGCGCTCGCCGAATTCGACGGCCGAGCCCGCAGCGCCCACTCGTCAGTGGGGCGCGAAGAAGCCGACCGCGTTCGTGAAGCATTGGCCGCGTCCGAGGGGGCGGCCGTGCCCGAGCCGGTGACCGAGGTCGCCACCGACGCCGTCGAGGCGCAGACCGAACCAGAGCCCGCCGCAGCAATCCCGGAGGCCGAGGAGCCGCCCACCGAGGAAGAGCCGGAGTCCCGGCTGATCCTGGAGGCGCCGAGTTCCCCTTCCACCGCCGAGCCCGCCGATTACCTGCCGCTGTTCGTCGCGCCGCAACCCGTCCGCTTCGAGGAGCGGTATGCCGACAGCGACGACGACGACGACAGCACGGACGCCGACGATTCCGACGACGCGGACGGCGACGCGGACGACGACCAGTCAGGACGGCCTGCCGCCAAGCGCCGCAGGCGCGGGCGCCGGGGCCGCGGACGTGGCCGGGGCGAGCAGAACGGCGACGAGTCCGGCAGCGACGCCGACGGGGACGGCGAGGCCGACGAGAAGTCGCAGTCGGACGATGCCGGCGAGGATGCCGACGACGACACCGGAGACGACGACGGCTCCGGCGGTGATGCCAGCAACCGCAGGCGACGTCGTCGCCGGCGCCGCAAGTCCGGCTCCGACGACGACGGTGACAGCAGCGGTTCGCCCGACGATCCGCCCAATACGGTTGTGCACGAGCGCGAACCCCGAAAGTCCGGCAAGGGCGACAAGGCAGACAAGAGCGACGAGATCCAGGGGATCAGCGGCTCGACCCGGCTGGAAGCCAAGCGGCAGCGCCGCAGGGATGGCCGCGACGCCGGACGGCGCAGGCCCCCGATCTTGTCCGAGGCCGAGTTCCTTGCCCGCCGCGAAGCCGTCGAGCGCACGATGGTGGTCCGCGACAAGGTCCGCACCGAACCTCCGCATGAGGGGGCTCGCTACACGCAGATCGCGGTGCTCGAAGACGGCGTCGTCGTCGAGCACTTCGTGACATCGGCGGCGTCCGCGTCGCTGGTCGGCAACATCTACCTCGGCATCGTGCAGAACGTGCTGCCCTCGATGGAGGCGGCGTTCGTCGATATCGGTCGCGGCCGCAACGGTGTGCTCTACGCGGGCGAGGTCAACTGGGAGGCCGCCGGACTGGGCGGTGCGCAGCGCAAGATCGAGCAGGCGCTCAAACCCGGCGACTACGTCGTCGTCCAGGTCAGCAAGGATCCGGTCGGCCACAAAGGTGCGCGGCTGACCACCCAGGTCTCCCTGGCGGGCCGCTACCTCGTCTACGTGCCGGGGGCGTCGTCCACCGGCATCAGCCGCAAGCTTCCCGACACCGAGCGGCAGCGTCTCAAGGAGATCCTGCGCGAGGTCGTCCCGTCCGATGCGGGCGTGATCATCCGAACCGCGTCCGAGGGCGTCAAGGAAGAGGACATCCGCACCGACGTCGAGCGATTGCAGAAGCGCTGGACCGAGATCGAGTCCAAGGCCGCCGAGATCACCGGGAAAAAGGCCGGCGCGGCCGTCGCCCTCTACGAAGAGCCCGACGTGCTGGTCAAGGTCATTCGCGACCTCTTCAACGAGGACTTCTCCGGTCTGATCGTGTCGGGTGACGACGCATGGAAGACCATCACCGACTACGTGAACTCGGTGGCGCCGGAACTCCTCCCGCGGATGACGCAGTACGAACCCGCGACCCCCGACGCCCCCGATGTGTTCGCCGTGCACCGCATCGACGAGCAGCTCGCCAAGGCGATGGACCGCAAGGTGTATCTGCCGTCGGGCGGCACGCTGGTGATCGACCGGACCGAGGCCATGACGGTCGTCGACGTGAACACGGGCAAGTTCACCGGCTCGGGCGGCAACCTCGAGCAAACCGTCACCCGCAACAACCTCGAGGCCGCCGAGGAGACGGTGCGACAGCTGCGCCTGCGCGACATCGGCGGCATCGTCGTCATCGACTTCATCGACATGGTGCTGGAGTCGAACCGCGATCTGGTGCTGCGCCGCTTGACCGAAGCGTTGGCCCGTGACCGCACCCGGCATCAGGTGTCGGAAGTGACGTCGCTGGGTCTGGTGCAGCTCACCAGGAAACGGCTGGGCACGGGGCTGATCGAGGCGTTCTCGACGACCTGCACGCATTGCGCGGGCCGCGGGATCGTGCTGCACGGCGACCCCGTGGACACGGCCGCCGCTCCGAATGCTCGCAAGTCCGATACAGGCAACGGCGGCGGCGGTGGGCGGCGCGGGAAGCGCGGCAAGCGCGGCGGCCGCACCGAGCAGGAAGTCCAGGTCGCCAAGGTGCCGTCGCATTCACCCGGTGACCACCCGATGTTCAAGGCGATGGCCGCGGCCAACGGTAAGCACGAGGACGACGAGCACGAGCACGATGAGGACGGCGAGGACACCGCCGTCGCCTCCGAAGGCGTCGCGGAGCTCGATGCCGATACGGCGGTGGTCGACGGACAAGACGAGGGCGACGACGAATTCGGCAACGAGGAAGACTCCGATGAGGACGAGATCGATCTCGACGACGAGGACGAGGACGATGAAGACGACATCGACCCTCTCGACGACGAGGACGAGGACGACGACGAGGACGACGCCTCGGACGACGAGTTGGATGATGACGAGGACGACTCGGATGACGACGACTCGGATGACGACGACTCGGATGACGAAGACGAGCAGGAGCGCGTCGCCGTCGCCGCCCCGGTGGGTAGGCAGCGCAGACGGGCAGCCGCCCGACCCGCTGGTCCGCCCAGCCACGACTGAGCGGTTTGACCCTCTACCCGCTGGTCACGTACCCTTGACCAGTTGTCTCCAGGGCCTGCCCACAGCCGGCCGGAGAAGGGACGAGATCCCACCCAGACCCGCACGCACACCCGCGGTGTTGCGCGCCCGCACGTAGAGCAGAGGAAGACCAAGCGATGGCAGCGAATACAGCCACGTACGCGATCGTCAAGACCGGCGGCAAGCAGTACAAGGTCGCCGCCGGCGACATCGTCAAGGTGGAGAAGCTCGATGTCGAGCCCGGCGCCTCGGTCTCGCTGCCCGTCGCCCTGGTCGTCGACGGCGCGAACGTGACCACCGACGCCAAGGCGCTGGAGAAGGTCGCGGTCACCGGCGAGGTCCTCGAGCACACCAAGGGCCCGAAGATCCGTATCCACAAGTTCAAGAACAAGACCGGCTATCACAAGCGCCAGGGTCACCGTCAGCAGCTGACGGTGCTCAAGGTCACCGGCATCAAGTAACGACGGGAGCGACAGACATGGCACACAAGAAGGGCGCTTCCAGCTCACGCAACGGTCGCGACTCAGCCGCCCAGCGGCTCGGCGTCAAGCGGTTCGGTGGGCAGGTCGTCAAGGCAGGCGAGATCCTGGTCCGCCAGCGCGGCACCCACTTCCACCCCGGCGTGAACGTCGGTCGCGGTGGTGACGACACGCTGTTCGCCACGGCCCCGGGAGCCGTCGAGTTCGGCACCAAGCGCGGTCGCAAGACGGTCAACGTCGTGCGTCCCACCCCCGTCGCCGAGGCCTAGGTCCTTACGTCGGAATCGACGTCTTGCGCCGACCGCCTCCGCGTTCCGGCCCGCAAAACGTAGATTTCGTCATGGAAAGGACCTCCGATGCCTCGCTTCATCGACCGCGTCGTCATTCACGCGCGGGCGGGCAACGGCGGCAACGGCTGCGCCTCGGTCCACCGCGAGAAGTTCAAACCTCTCGGCGGTCCCGACGGCGGTAACGGCGGACGTGGCGGCAGCATCGTCTTCGTTGTCGACCCGCAGGTCCACACCCTTCTGGATTTCCACTTCCATCCGCACGTTGTCGCGCCCTCCGGCAAGCAGGGGGCGGGCAGCAACCGTGACGGTGCTGCGGGAGCCGACCTGGAGGTGAAGGTTCCCGACGGGACCGTCGTCCTCGACGAGCACGGCCAGATCCTGGCCGACCTGGTTGGCACGGGCACCCGATTCGAAGCTGCCGCCGGCGGTCGCGGTGGCCTAGGTAACGCCGCGCTGGCGTCGCGGGCCCGGAAGGCGCCCGGCTTCGCTCTGCTGGGTGAGCAGGGCGAAACCCGTGACCTCACCCTTGAGCTGAAGACAGTGGCCGATGTCGGGCTGGTCGGGTTCCCGTCGGCGGGCAAGTCCTCGCTGGTCTCCGCCATCTCGGCGGCCAAGCCGAAGATCGCCGACTACCCGTTCACCACATTGGCCCCCAACCTCGGCGTCGTGTCGGCGGGGGAGAACACCTTCACCGTCGCCGACGTTCCCGGTCTCATCCCGGGCGCGTCGGAGGGGCGCGGTCTCGGACTCGATTTCCTGCGACACATCGAGCGCTGCGCGGTGCTGGTCCACGTGGTCGACTGTGCGACGCTGGAGCCCGGTCGCGATCCCATCTCCGATATCGAAGCGTTGGAAGCCGAGATCGCGGCCTATCAGCCGACGCTGCAGGGGGATTCGACGCTCGGCGACCTCGCCGACCGCCCACGCGCGGTGGTGCTGAACAAGATCGACGTGCCCGATGCGCGCGAGCTGGCCGACTTCGTCCGCGAAGAGGTGGCCACCCGGTTCGGCTGGCCCGTATATGAGATCTCGACGGTCGCACGAGAAGGCTTGCGGCCGTTGACGTTCGCCTTGTGGGACATGGTGGCGGCCTACCGCGCTGCTCAGCCGGCTGCTGTTCCCCGACGCCCCGTCATCCGCCCCATCGCCGTCGACGAGACGTCGTTCACCGTTGCGCCGGACGGTCACGGCGGGTTCGTCGTCAAGGGCACCCGGCCGCAGCGGTGGGTGGCGCAGACCAACTTCGACAACGATGAGGCGGTCGGCTATCTGGGCGACCGGCTCGCCCGCCTGGGCGTCGAAGACGAACTTCTCAAACTGGGGGCGCGACCCGGCTGTGCGGTGACGATCGGTGACATGACGTTCGACTGGGAGCCGCAGACCCCCGCCGGTGTCGATGTGCATCTGTCCGGCCGCGGCACCGACGTCCGACTCGAGCAGAGCGACCGCGTCTCCGCTGACGAGCGCAAGGCCGCGCGCAAGGCGCGCAGGCAGGGTGGCGACGACACGGACGCCGAGTGATGAGCGCGCACCGGGACGCTATCCGCAACGCGCGCTCGATCGTCGTCAAGATCGGCACGACAGCGCTGACCACGCCGTCGGGCGTGTTCGACACCAGCAGGCTGCAGTACCTCGCCGACGCGATCGAGGCGCGGATGAAGGCCGGGTCCGACGTGGTGATCGTGTCCTCCGGCGCCATCGCGGCGGGTATCGAGCCGCTCCGTCTCACCAAGCGACCCACCGACCTCGCGACCAAGCAGGCGGCAGCCAGCGTGGGGCAGGTCGCTCTGGTCAACTCGTGGAGCACGGCGTTCGGGCGCTACGACCGCACTGTCGGCCAGGTGCTGCTGACCGCGCACGACATCTCGATGAGGGTGCAGCACACCAACGCTCAGCGCACACTGGACCGACTGCGCGCGCTGCATGCCGTGGCCATCGTCAACGAGAACGACACGGTCGCGACCAATGAGATCAGGTTCGGCGACAACGACCGGCTGTCGGCTCTGGTGGCCCACCTCGTCGGCGCCGACGCCCTGGTCCTGCTGTCCGACATCGACGGCCTGTACGACAGCGATCCTCGCAAGAGCGACGCGCGCTTCATCTCCGAGGTGTCCGGGCCGGACGATCTCGACGGGGTGACGGCCGGCCGCGGCAGCCATCTGGGCACCGGCGGAATGGTGTCGAAGCTGTCGTCGGCGCTGCTGGCCGCCGACGCCGGGGTGCCGGTGTTGCTGGCCGCGGCGTCGGACGCCGCCGCGGCGCTCGACGACGCGTCGGTGGGCACGGTGTTCGCGCCGCGGCCCGAGCGGATGTCGGCGCGCAGATTCTGGGTGCGCTATGCCGCGGAATCGGCCGGGGCGCTGACCCTCGATGATGGGGCCGTCAGAGCAGTTGTGCGGCAACGTCGTTCGCTGCTACCCGCAGGTATCACGGGCCTGTCAGGACGGTTCTTCGGAGGCGACGTGGTCGAATTGCGCGACCAGTCGGACACGATGGTGGCCCGCGGCGTGGTGGCCTATGACGCTGCGGAACTGGCGACGATGCTGGGACGGTCCACCTCAGACCTACCGGCCGAGATGCGCAGGCCCGCCGTGCACGCCGACGACCTGGTCGCGGTCTGAGGGCAGCTCGTCGGCGAGCAGCGCCAGCATGGGCGAGCAACTGTTGTCGATCTTGACGGTCGCCAGGTCATCTCCGCGTGTGGGGCCGCGGTTGATGATCGCAACGGGCATGCTCGCCGCGGCGGCGTGGCGGACGAAGCGATATCCGGAGTACACCGTCAGCGAAGACCCCACGACCAGCAGGGCTTCCGCATCGTCGACGAGTGAATAGGCTTGTTCGACACGTTCTTTGGGGACACTCTCCCCGAAGTAGACGATGTCGGGTTTGAGCATGCCGCCACAGCGCGGGCAGTCGACGACCCGGAAGGATGCGGTGTCGGCGACCACCGCGTCGGCATCGGGGGCCACCGCGATTCCGCCGACAGTTGCGGCCATCTCGGCGAACCCCGGGTTGGCCTCTTCGAGCAGGTCCGCCAAGACCGCGCGCGGCATGGTGAATGTGCAGTCCAGGCACATCACCCGTGCGTACGTGCCGTGCAGGTCGACGACCGTCTGGCTGCCCGCCTTCGAATGCAGCAGGTCGACATTCTGGGTGATCAACCCGCTGACCACACCGGCTCGCTCGAGTGCTGCCAACGCTCGGTGTCCGGCGTTGGGTTGCGTGCGGTCCATGTGCCGCCACCCGAGGTGGTTGCGGGCCCAGTACCGCTGCCGGAACACCGCATCGGAGGTGAACTGGCGGATCGTCATCGGGTTGCTCGGCGGGGAGTCGGGGCCCCGGTAGTCGGGAATCCCCGAATCCGTGGAGATCCCCGCGCCGGTCAGCACCGCGACGCGTCTACCCCGCAGCAGGGCGACGAGTTCGGGAGCTTCCACCCCTCCGAATGTAGGCGATCGGTCCGGGTGGCTGTGTTCACGCTGGTCAAACGACTCGCCGCTGCCATTGCCGAGGTGAAAAGCGACGTGGTCGAAGCCGACGATCTCGACCGTGGCTAGGTGCTCAAGACCTGGGGTGAAAGCTCCTTGAGCATCGCGTTGGCCCAGCGCATCTGCCGCAACGACTGCGGGTGGCACCGTTGCGTCAACGCGACGAGATCGTGGTCGTTGACTGCGAATGCGCCCTGGGCCAGCAGCTCCCAATCCAACGACACGCCCGCCGCGAGCCGATGCGCTCGTCGCAGATCGGCAAGCAGGAGGACACCGGGTTCGGGCCGGCGGCCGGCGCGATCGCTCAGCCAAAATTGCACCTGTTCGGTCAGCGCCGTCGTGCGGGGATGTTCGTTCATCCGCGCCCCGTATCGCGCGCCTGTCTGCGCGATCAATGCTATGTGCTCACGCGACCACACGGCGAGATCCACCGCAACGTGGTGGACCCCGTGGTCGTTGTGGTGGCGTGCCGCGATCGAGTTCAGGGAACGTGCGAGCCGCAGCTCGGATCGATGGAGTTCACGCATCGCGAGGGCTAATTTCATCTGCGTTTCCCCGTCATCGGTGCCGACGCCGTCGCCGTGGGGGCGACAGCGGGCCCCGAGACGCCGCGGATCCGCCTTACCCGGGCGGCCGCGGTCTTGAAGATGGGTTGCTTGGACACCGGATCCCAATCGGTGAGTGTCAGTTCGTTCGCGGCCCGGTGATGCCCCGTGTGTGGTGCGACGTCCCAGTATCCGTAGTGGAACGGGACGAAGACGACGCCGTCTCGGATGCCGCTGATCCGGCACTGCACCTGGATCGTGCCGCGTGGGGTCGTCACCTCGACGACGTCCCCCTCGGCGATTCCCGCAGCTGAGCTGTCGGCCGGCGACATCTCCACCCAGGGTTGGGGTGCGGCCCGGTTCAGCTCGGGAGAGCGGCCGGTCTTTGTGCGGGTGTGGAATTGGTAGAGGGTTCGTCCGGTGATGAGCACGAAAGGATATTGCGCGGTGGGAGGTTCGTGCGCTTCGAGATAATCGGCTGCCTTGATGACAGCGCGTCCTTCGGGGTTCATCGCGCGGTATTCCGTCGGTTCCAGCGGTGTACCGGTGACCAGATCCTTGCCGTACGCCTCGCAGTAGTCAGGTGTCGCCCAGAATCGGCCGTCCGCGTAAAGACGCTCGGTTCCGTTCGGATGTTCGGTGTTGCAAGGCCATTGGATGCCGCCGCGCTCACGGAGCAGGTCGTAGCTCAGGCCCGTGTAGTCGCAGGGTCGTCCTGCGCTGCATGTCTTCCAGGCGTCGAATGCCGACTCGGCATCGGTCCACGGTGGCAGCCGCGCACCGTCTTTGTCCCGAAAATCCATCCGGCGCGCATAGTCGAGAAAGATGTCGAGGTCGGCTCTCGCCTGACCGGGAGGATCGATCGCACGCTCGGAGAGGTGCACGGTGCGATCGGCATTGGTGAAGGTGCCGAGCTTTTCCCCCCATCCGGCGGCCGGCAGCACCACGTCAGCGAGATCGGTCGTCTCCGTGGCGAACATGTCCTGTGCGACGACGAACAACCGCTCCTGGGTCAGGATGTTGCGTATGCGACGGAGGTCGGGCAGGGACACCGCGGGGTTGGTCGCGCTGATCCACAGCATGCGGAGGGTGCCTTGTTCGGCATAACGAAACATCTGCATCGCGTGGGTCGGCGGGGCGTAGTGCGGGATCTGACCCGGGTCGACGTTCCATACGCGGGCCAAGTCAGCGATGTGACTGTCGTTGGCCCAGTTGCGGAATCCGGCCAGGTCCCCGTCAGCGCCGCACTCTCGGGTGTTCTCCGCGGTGGGTTGGCCGTTCATCTGCAGGACGCCGCAGCCCGGCCTCCCGAGCATGCCGCGAACCAAATGGATGTTGTTGACCTGCACTGCCGCCGCGGTGGCTTGGTGGGATTGGTAGAAGCCCTGCAGCACCGTCGACATCAGCGCCGTTGCGGTGCCGATCAGCTCAGCCGCGCGCCGAATGTCATCGCCGGGGACCCGGCAGATTCCAGCCACCCGGTCGGGTGGAAACTCCTCGACGCGTTTGCGTAGTTCGTCGAAGCCCACGGTGTGGGCGTCGATGTAGTCGCTATCGATCCATCCATGGTCGATCAGCTGGTACAGCAGGCCGTTCATCAAAGCGACGTTGGTGCCCGGCAGCGGAGCGAGATGGACGTCGGCACGCTTCGCCACAGGTGTCATCCGCGGGTCGACACAGATCAACTTCGGTGGATCCGGCCCTTCGAGGCGGTCGAGCATCCTCATCCACAGCACCGTCTGGGTCTCGGCGACGTTGTGTCCGTAGAGCGCGAGGACGTCGGCGTGATCGACGTCGGTATAAGACCCGGGCTGGCCGTCGCAGCCGAACGACTCCTTGAGCGCTTCAGCGGCGGTGGCCGTACACAGCCTGGTGTTGCCGTCGACGTGGTTGGTGCCGATGGCGCCATGCGCGATCACGCCCAGTGTGTAGTACTCCTCAAGGAACAGTTGCCCGGAGGTGTAGAAGCCGATCGCAGCGGGGCCACAGGTGTCGAGAAGTTCGGTGCTGCGAGACACGATGACATCCATGGCCGTGTCCCAGTCGGTTGGTACGAGGCGGCCGTCCACGCGGATCCACGGTGTGGTGAGCCGGTCTGGGGAGGCATTGGCCCGCCATCCGAAGAGGTCTTTCGCGTCGACCCTGCCGTGATTCACCCGGTCCTCGGGCCGACCCCGGACGCCGACGATGCGTCCGTCCTGCGCGGCGATGTCGAGTGCATCGCCATTGGAATGCAATACCGATGCCGACCGAGTCCAGGTGACCTGCCCCGGATCGACGCCGTCGGCCAGGCGGCTGTTGATGCGCTGCGGCCAAAGTTCACCCCGGCCGTAAGGTGTTCGCTCACCCCATGGCGACGAGATGGGATCGCTGGCCACAGTGCCCGCTTACCCTGAGCCGATCCCGCGAAACGCGGCCCCACCCGCCCTGTTGCCGTGGCGACGAATAACGACGCCGATCGCGGGCAACAATGGGGCCATGGATTTCTACTCGGCGTACCGACACGGTTTCGTCCGCGTCGCGGCGTGCACGCAGCAGGTGGCCCTCGCTGATCCTGCGGCGAATGCCGCCGCGGTACTGGAGGTTGCGCGGGAATGCGATGCCGACAGCGTCGCGCTGGCGGTTTTCCCGGAGCTCACTCTGTCGGGCTATTCGATCGAGGACATCCTGCTTCAGGACGCATTGCTGGACGCCGTGAACGAGGCCGTGCTCGACGTGGTCGCGGGCAGCAGCAGCTTGATGACGGTCCTGGTGGTGGGCGCACCGTTGCGGTTCGGCCACCGCATCTACAACACGGCCGTCGTGATCCACCGCGGCCGGGTGTTGGGGGTCGTTCCCAAGTCCTACCTGCCGACCTACCGAGAGTTCTACGAGCGCAGGCAGGTGGCTGCCGGTGACGACGTGCGTGGCGTGTTGCGCATCGGGGACGTGGACGTGCCGTTCGGTCCGGACCTGCTCTTCGCCGCAACGGACCTGCCCGGATTCGTGCTTCACGTCGAGATCTGCGAGGACATGTTCATGCCGATCCCGCCCAGCGCGGAGGCGGCATTGGCCGGAGCGACCGTCCTGGCCAACCTCTCGGGCAGCCCGATCACCATCGGCCGCGCGGAGGATCGCACGCTGCTGGCCCGTTCGGCGTCGTCCCGGTGCCTGGCTGCCTACATCTATGCCGCGGCGGGCGAGGGGGAGTCCACCACTGACCTGGCCTGGGACGGCCAAACCATGGTGTGGGAGAACGGTGTCTGCCTGGCTGAGTCGGAACGGTTTCCGTCGGGCGCTCGGCGTTCCGTCGCCGACGTCGACCTGGAACTGCTGCGCGCCGAGCGGTTGCGGATGGGCACATTCGACGACAACCGTGTCCATCACGGCATCACCGCAGACGACTACCGGCGCGTCGAATTCCTCCTCGACCCGCCGCCCGGTGATATCGGACTGCGCCGCGAGGTGGAGCGTTTTCCCTTCGTGCCGGCGGATTACTCACGGCTGCAGCAAGATTGCTACGAGGCCTACAACATCCAGGTGTCCGGCCTGGAGCAGCGGCTGCGGGCGATCGGCTCACCGAAGATCGTCATCGGGGTGTCGGGTGGTCTCGACTCGACACATGCGCTGATCGTTGCAGCCCGTGCGATGGACCGGTTGGGCCGGCCACGCAGCGACATCCTGGCGTTCACGCTTCCGGGCTTCGCCACCGGAGATCGGACGAAGGGCAATGCGGTTCGCCTCGGCGAGACGCTCGGAGTCACGTTCTCGGAGATCGACATCAGGGAGACGGCGCAGCTGATGCTCGCCGAGATGGACCACCCGTTCGCCCGTGGTGAGAAGGTCTACGACATCACGTTCGAGAACGTGCAGGCCGGTCTGCGCACCGACTACCTGTTCCGGTTGGCCAATCAGCGCGGCGGGATCGTGCTCGGCACCGGTGACCTCTCAGAGCTCGCCCTCGGCTGGTCCACCTACGGGGTAGGCGACCAGATGTCGCACTACAACGTCAACGGGGGTGTCCCGAAAACGTTGATCCAACACCTGATCCGGTGGGTGATCTCCTCGGAGCAGTTCGACGAGGCGGTCAACGAGGTGCTGCAATCCGTGCTCGATACGGAGATCAGCCCCGAGCTGGTTCCCGCGGGCGAGGACGAGGAGATTCAGAGCAGCCAGGACAAGGTGGGTCCCTATGTGCTGCAGGACTTCTCGTTGTTCCAGGTGTTGCGATTCGGTTTCCGGCCGTCAAAGGTCGCGTTTCTCGCATGGCATGCGTGGAGTGACGCTGCCAAGGGAGACTGGCCACCCGGGATCCCGGAGGATCAACGACCTGCTTACTCGCTGAAGGAGATTCGGCACTGGCTGCAGGTCTTTGCCCAGCGGTTCTACTCGTTCTCTCAGTTCAAGCGCTCGGCGCTGCCCAACGGACCCAAGGTGTCGCACGGGGGGTCGCTGTCGCCGCGCGGGGACTGGCGCGCACCGTCGGACATGTCGGCGCGCACCTGGCTCGACGAAATCGAGAAGTCGATTCCCGCGGAGTAGGTGGCGCTCCCGCGAGACCGCGCCCGCTACAGCCTGCCGTCGATCCGCAGGTCGGGATGCACCCAGTCCGGCGACCGGCGCTCCTTGAATGCCATGAAGCCCTCGATGGATTCGGGCGCGCCGAGGCTGGCCTGCATCCCGATCCGGTCGTAGAGGCCGATGTAGTCGTCGATGCTCGACTTGATGACCGACCTGGCCTTGGGCGCGGTCCTGCAGCAGGCAGCCAGGATGTCGCGCGCCGTCTGTTGCAGATCGTCGTGCGGGACGATCCGCGCGACCATGCCCCACTCGTGGGCCTCGGCGGCCGTCAGGGTCCGCCCGGTGAACATCAGGTCGCGGGTGCGCACCGGACCGATCAACCGGGCGAGCATGTGGCTGTAGTACGTATCGGCGATGCCGCGGTACAGCTCGGGAACGCGGAAGGTGGCACGGTCGCTGACGACCGCCATGTCGGCGCACAGCGCGATCTGCAGACCCCCGCCCTGGCAGAGCCCGTTGACGGCCGCCACGACCGGCTTGGCCGACTGACGAAGCGTGTCGAATGGCAGCGCGTCCATGCCGAGGGCGGGGCCGAACGTCATCCAGTTGTCCGCGCCGCCGCCACCCATGTCGCCGCCCGGCGCGAAGACGTCTCCCGTGCCGGTGATGAGCAGGCCAGCCAGGTCCGGGTCGGCCTCCACGTGCTTGACGGCGTACTTGATGCCGAAGTACATCGCCGGGCTCATCGCGTTGCGCGCCTCCGGCCGGTCCAGCCGGCACACCCCGAACGGGCCCTCGCGGGTGAAGTGGAGGTAGGGCGTCCCGAGCCAATCGCCTTCCGGGGGGCGGGGGGCGGTGGTCATCGTGTGGTTCTCCCGTCGCCTCAGGACGCTCCCATGACGTCCTCGATGGCCTCACTGTAAGGCGCACAGTCGCCGGCTCCGTGGGCCAGTGTCGCGAGCGCGCCTGCCGCGCATGCGCGGGCCAGCGCGTATTCGACTCCGTCGGGCCAGCTGGCCGCCAAGACACCGGCGAACACGTCGCCCGCACCGGTGGTGTCCACCGCTTCCACGTCGGGCGACGCGACGTCGAAGCGCTGTTCGCCGATATGCCGAGCGCCTTCGGATCCTCGCGTGACGACCAGGTGAGGCACCGCTCGCCCGGTCCACGGGGCAGCCTCCTCCTCGTTGACGACGACGACGTCGAACAGGTCCGCCAACGCGGCCGGGTCCTGGGGGGTGGGTGATGCGTTGAGGATGGCCACGGCTCCCGACGAGCGTGCGATCCGGGCCGCGGCTACGGCGGTGTCGACCGGTATCTCCAGCGAGACCAGTACCACGTCGCTGTCGGCGACCACGGCCTGGACAGCCCGCGAGCTGAGGCTCAGGTGGCCATTGGCGCCCGGCGCGACCACGATGCAGTTCTCGGCCCGGGCGTCGACGAGGATCGTGGCCGAGCCGCTGGGACCGGGGATCTCGACGACGCCGTCGAGGCCGACGCCGTTGGTGGTCAGATGTGTCCGCAGTTGGTGGGCCGCGCCGTCGGTGCCCAGCGCCGCCACGAGTTGGACAGCCGCACCTGCGCGCGCGGCCGCCACCGCCTGATTGCCGCCCTTGCCGCCCGGCGACGACAATAGCGAGGACGCGAGGATGGTCTCGCCGGGCCGCGGCAGGGACTCCACGGTGAACGTCAGATCGGCGTTGACGCTGCCCACCACGCAGAGTCTGGTTGCCATGACCGTCCAACCTAGTGGGCTTGTACGCTAGACACGTGTCGAACTGATCGGGCACGTTCGATACGCTGGCCTGATGAGTGTCCAGGCACCCTCCGTCCCCGACCTGCGCGCGCAGGTTCACGACGCCGCGCGCCGTGCGCGGACCGCGTCGCGCGGACTGGCGACACTGAGCACCGAGATCAAGAATCGCGCGCTGCGCACGGCCGCCGACCAGGTCTTGCTGAACACCCGCACCATCCTGGAAGCCAACGAGGCCGATCTCGACGTGGCGCGCGCCGCAGGGACGCCCCCGGCGATGCTCGACCGGCTTGCGCTGAACCCGTCCCGGGTCGAGGGGATCGCCGACGGACTGCGGCAGGTGGCCGGGCTCCCCGATCCGGTCGGTGAGGTGCTGCGCGGTCGGACGCTGATCAACGGGCTGCAGCTGCGCCAGCAGCGCGTTCCGCTCGGGGTGGTCGGGATCGTCTACGAGGGACGCCCCAACGTCACCGTCGACGCGTTCGGTCTGACGCTGAAGTCCGGCAATGCCGTTCTGCTGCGCGGTAGTTCGTCCGCAGCCAACTCGAACACCGCTCTGGTGAATGCCCTGCGCGCAGCGTTGGCCACGGAGGGACTCGACGTCGACGCGGTGCAGTTGCTCCCCAGCGACGACCGGTCGAGCGTCACGCATCTGATTCAGGCGCGCGGGCTCGTCGACGTCGTGATCCCGCGCGGTGGTGCCGGTCTGATCGATGCCGTCGTGCGGGATGCGCAGGTGCCGACCATCGAGACCGGTGTGGGCAATTGTCATGTCTACGTTCACGAGTCGGCCGACCTCGACATGGCCGAAGCCATCCTGTTGAACGCCAAGACGCGCCGGCCCAGCGTGTGCAACGCCGCCGAGTCACTGCTGATCGACGCCGCCATCGCCGATGTGGCAGTGCCCAGGCTCACCGATGCGCTGCACGCGGCAGGCGTGACCGTGCACGCCGACCCGACCGAGGACGAACTGCGCGCCGAATTCCTGTCGATGGACATCGCCCTGGCGGTCGTCGACGGGATCGACGCGGCCATCGCCCACATCAACGAATACGGCACCGGCCACACCGAAGCCATCGTCACGACGAACCACGCTGCCGCGCAACGCTTCACCGAACGGGTGGACGCCGCCGCGGTGATGGTGAACGCGTCCACCGCGTTCACCGACGGCGAGCAGTTCGGTTTCGGCGCCGAGATCGGCATCTCCACCCAGAAGTTGCATGCCCGAGGCCCCATGGGTCTTCCCGAACTGACATCGACCAAATGGATCGTGTGGGGCGACGGCCACACCCGACCGGCCTGAGCCTGAGGAGAAACTTTGAGCGTCCCCGCGCCTACGGAGCCGCTGTTCGCCGACATCGACGATGTCGCACGCCGATTGGCGGAGACCGGCTACCTTCCGGACACCGCCACGGCAACCGCCGTGTTCCTCGCCGACCGGCTGGGCAAGCCGCTGCTGGTCGAGGGTCCCGCAGGTGTCGGCAAGACCGAGCTGGCCCGCGCGATCGCACAATCGACGGGATCGGGCTTGGTCCGGCTGCAGTGCTACGAGGGGGTCGATGAGTCCCGCGCACTGTACGAGTGGAACCACGCCAAGCAGATCCTGCGCATCCAGGCCGGCAGTGTCGCATCTGCCGGCTCAACCGGCGGCGACTGGGACCAGACGCGCGACGACGTCTTCTCCGAGGAGTTCCTCCTGACCCGTCCGCTGCTCACCGCGATCCGGCGCACCGATCCCACCGTGCTCCTGATCGACGAGACCGATAAGGCCGACATCGAGATCGAGGGCCTGCTGCTGGAAGTCCTCAGCGATTTCGCGGTGACGGTGCCGGAGCTGGGTACGATCACCGCCGAACGCAAACCTCTGGTGGTGCTGACGTCGAACGCGACGCGTGAGCTCTCCGAGGCTCTCAAGCGTCGATGCCTGTTTCTGCACATCGACTTCCCCGACGCCGAGCTCGAGCGGCGCATCCTGCTCTCCCGGGTTCCCGAGCTGCCCGAACGCCTCGCCGAAGAATTGGTGCGCATCATCGGCGTGATGCGCGGAATGGCGTTGAAGAAATTGCCGTCGGTCGCCGAGACCATCGACTGGGGCCGCACGCTGCTGGCCCTGGGCATGGACACCATCGACGACGAGGTGATTGCTGCGACGCTGGGTGTGGTCCTCAAGCACCAGTCGGACCAGGTCAAAGCCGCCGGGGAGCTGAGGCTCAACTGATGCCGCCCCGACGTACCCGCCCACAACAGCCCCTGGCGCCCCACGGAATTCCCGGCCACCTGGTCGAGTTCGTGGAAGCCCTTCGTGGGCAGGGCATTTCGGTGGGTCCGTCGGAGACGGTCGATGCCGGCCAGGTGATGGCCACCCTAGGCCTGGCCGACCGCAGCGTACTTCGCGAAGGTCTGGCGTGCGCGGTGCTGCGCCGGTCCGATCACCGCGAGACGTATAACGCGCTGTTCGACCTGTACTTCCCGGCCGCACTCGGTGCCAAGACCGTGCTCGAGGATGACGTCGACGACGAAGGCCTGCCGCCCGAGGACATCGAGGCGTTGCGCGACGCACTGGTGCAGATGCTCACCGACAACCAGGAGTTCGCGAACGTCGACGAACGCCTGGCGGCGATGATCGCCCAGATCGTCGAGGCGTACGGCCGATACAACTCAAGCCGTGGGCCGTCGTACTCCTCGTATCAGGCGCTCAAGGCGATGAGCCTCGACGATCTGGAGGGCAGGCTGCTTGCCGGTCTGCTCGCCCCGTACGGCGACGAACCCACCCCGACGCAGGAGCAGATCGCCAAAGCCCTTGCCGCCCAGCGGATCGCGCAACTACGCAAGATGGTCGAGGGGGAGACCAAACGGCGTACGGCCGAGCAGCTGGGACGTGATCACGTCCAGATGTACGGCGTGCCCCAGCTCGCCGAAAACGTCGAGTTCCTCCGCGCCTCGGGCGAGCAACTGCGCCAGATGCGTCGCGTCGTCGGTCCGCTGGCTCGGACACTGGCCACCCGTCTGGCTGCGCGCCGTCGACGCTCCCGGGCCGGGGAGATCGACCTGCGCAAGACGCTGCGCAAGTCGATGTCGACCGGCGGAGTGCCTATCGACGTGGTGCTCAAGAAGCCGCATCCGGCCAGGCCCGAGCTTGTGGTGCTGTGCGATGTGTCGGGGTCGGTCGCCGGCTTCAGTCACTTCACGCTGCTGCTGGTCCACGCGCTGCGTCAACAGTTCTCCCGGGTGCGCGTCTTCGCGTTCATCGACACCACCGACGAGGTCACCGAGCTGTTCGGCCCCGACGCCGATCTCGCCGTCGCGGTGCAGCGCATCACCCGAGAAGCGGCGGTCTACACCCGTGACGGACACTCCGACTACGGCCACGCGTTCGTGTCGTTCCTCGACAAGTTCCCGAATGTCCTGTCGCCGCGCAGCTCGCTGCTCGTCCTCGGCGACGGCCGCAACAACTATCGCAATCCCGAGACGGACCTTTTGGCCCACATGGTCAACGCCAGCAGGCACGCGCACTGGCTGAATCCAGAGCCGAGGCATCTCTGGGGCAGTGGCGATTCGGCGGTTCCGCGCTATGAGGACGTCATCACGATGCATGAGTGCCGTTCTGCCAAGCAGCTCGCCTCGGTCATCGACGCGCTGCTGCCCGTCTAGTTTCCGAGGTACGTGCTGTGTCGCGTTGGCGATGACGCGGCGGGTACCCCTGAGCATTGCGCATGTCGCGCGTCAACCTGGGTGTCTCCTGTCAGCTTTACTGGGTATTTCCTGTCAGTCGGCAAACAATATTGACGCTGTTCACCCATGCAATCAGCAGCGAATTGCCAGGAATCGACAAGGTTTCGAACAGCTTGGTCATCGTCGTCGGAAATCATCAAACTAGTTGGTTTGCAACGGGTTTCGGCCAATATGAACAACTGTCGAATGGCAGTGTGTCGTGTTACGGGCATTGTGATTTCGATGCGCGCAACAGGGTGGACGCTGCTAATCTAGCAATGCCTGAACAACCAATACTCGGACACTCATGTCCCTCCGATCGAAGGAGAAGCTATGGCGAAGCACGCCAAAGCGCCCGTCCACGGCGTGACGAAGCTGGGTGCCGTCGGCCTGGGGTCGTTCCTGATGGCCGCAGCTTTCTCCGGGCTGAGCGCGGGCACTGCGAGCGCCGACATCCAGGAGATCGCTCCCGGCCCGCAGGTGACGAGCAGGCAGGCCTCGGAGAACGCGGTCATCCGGATCAACGACTTCGGCGTCGCCCGCGGCATCTCGGAGGCGCGCCTCGGAGATGCCGGCGAGGTTTCCGCCACCGGCAGCAGCTCGACCGAGGTCCGCGACACCAGCAAGGCCGTCGTCGGCACCAAGGCCTCACCCTTCGAGGGTGAGTACCCGGTCGGCCCGCCCATCGGCGACTTCTGATCGCCTGACCGACGCTCGGTTCTGAGCCGGTCGTCACGCCAGCGTCAGCGTTACCGCTCCGCCTTTCGGATCGGCATCGGCCACCAACGACCACGGCGCGCGGAAGATCCGTCCCGGCGCCGCAGGCCAGGGGGTGCGCTTCGTGGCGAGGACCTTTCCGTCCTGCACGGCGCGCAGCTTGGGTAGCCTGCGGTATTCGTCGGTCCAGAGCAGCAGGTCGCCGCGGGCGGGCACGCCGCCGTCGGAGGAGAGCAGCTGCGGTGTCACCCACCTGAACGGTGCTTCGGCTCGGATCGGCGCACCCGACGTGCTTGCGGGGAGGTCGTCGCCGCGGCGCAGCCACGCCCTCACCGCTGATGCGGCGTGGCGCCCGTCGAGTGCCGCCCCGTCGGCGGTGTCCACCGGATGCAGCAGGTTTCCCACCGCGAAGACCCCAGCACGGCTCGTTCGCAGTGCAGCGTCCACGACGGGCCCCCGGGTGGCCCGGTCGATCTGCAGCCCCGCGGTCCGGGCCAGTTCGTGGTCGGGTATCCAATCCCCGGTGAACACAACTGTGTCGCAAGGGATTTCGCGGCGCGCACCCGAGCCGATGTCTTCGACCGTCACCGACCGCACGCGGTGCTTCCCGTGGATGCCGACGAGCCTGCTGCCGGTCATGACGGGCCCGTCCATCAGCAGGCGGCCTGCCGAGCGGAACGCCGCATACGCCTCGGCACGGGGATATCCGCTGACCATGGCCACCGTCGCGCAGCCGGCTTCCCGCAGGGTCAGCACTGCCGACCAGCTGACCAGTTCGGCGCCGATGATCACCGCTCGGCGACCCACCTCGGTGTGATGCAGGTGGACCAGGTTCTGCAGCTGACCGGTGGTGTAGACGCCCTCGGGTCGATCACCGGGTACGAGCCGGGCGGGTCGGGGCCGTTCGCGCGCACCCGTGGCGAGGACGACGGCGTCGGCGGTCACGGTGCGGACCCCGCGCGGCGACGTCACCTGCATGACGCGATCGCCGGCCCAACCGGTGACCATCGCCTCCGTCTCCAGTGTGGCGCCTGCGTCGATCGCCGAGTTCGTGAGGCGACGCGCATAGCTCGGCCCGGAGATGAAGCGGTGCAGGTCCCGCATGCCGTAGCCGAGATGGTCGCTGTGTCGCGGAATGCCGCCGGTGTGGGATTCCCGCTCCAGGACGAGCACCTCGCCGTCGATGTGGGGCGCAAGTGCTGCGGCGGCGGTCAGCCCGGAGGGCCCGCCACCGACGATGGCCACGGCGACGTCGCTCATCGTGTCACCCCGGCCTGCAGCAGCGCCTGGGTGTTTGCCCCGCAGTAGAACCCCTGGCAGCGTCCGTTCATCACGCGGGTTCGCCGCCGCAACCCGTCGAGGTCGGCCGGCGGGATGGGGGAGTCGAAGGTGTCACGGATCTCGCCCGCGCTGACGCGCTCGCAGAAGCAGACGATCCGGCCGTACTCGGGATCGGAGCCGACGCGTCCGCCGTCCTGGTACGGGCGTACCCCGGCTTCGCCGATATTGGGCATCTGCGGAGGTGAGGGCAGAGGGTGACGTTCGGTGACGTCGACGCCGGCCTCGGCGAGGAGTCCCGTGACGTACTCGGCGATCGCCATCCCCGAAGTCAGCCCGGTGGAACGGATTCCGCCGACAAGGACGTAATGCTGCTCGGCGTCGAGATCGATGAGGTAGTCATCGTGCTCGGTGGAGGCACGCAGTCCTGCGTAACTCGCCGTGATCTCCTCGTCGAAGAGGGTGGGCATCAGCGCACGGCCCTTGGACACCAGGAACTCGAAGCCGTCTTCGGAAGTTCCTGTCGCCGTGCGGTCTTCGAGGTTTTCCGACGTCGGGCCGACCATCACATTGCCGTAGATGGTCGGGCTGACGAGGACGCCCTTTCCCCGTGACGACGGAACGGCCAGCACGATCAGCGGCGCCATGGGCCTGGCGAGTTTGTCGAACACCAACAGCTCACCGCGGCGCGGAATCACGGTGAAACGCCGATAGCCGAACTCGTTGTCCAGGCGGTCGGCGCCCAGGCCGGCGGCGTTGATGATCCACCGCCCCTGCACGGAGCCCGCGGTGGTGTGCAACGTCGTCGCATCGGCGCCCGCGACGACGTTCGTGACGCGGGCGCCACGCAGCAGACGTGCACCGCGTGCGACCGCGTCGGTGGCCAGGGCCAGGTTCGTGGTCCACGTGCAGATGATCGATTCCCCTGGCACAGTCAAGCCGCCCAGCGCGCCGGGCCCCAGATCGGGCACGCGACGATAGACCTCGTCGGAGTCGACGATCGCGCAGGCGTGATAGCCGTTGGCTTCGGCCTTTTCCTTGAGTCGCGGAAGTGCGTCGGCCTCTTCGTCGGTCCACGCGACCAGCATCGCTCCCGTGTGCTCGACGGGGATGCCGGTCTGCGTGGCGTACTCGCTCAGCAGCTGATAGCCGCGGGCGACGAGTCGGGACTCCAGGGTGCCCGGCTTCGAGTCGAATCCGGTGTGCAGCAACGCCGTATTGGCCTTGCTGGTGCCGTCGCCGACGTCGTTGCGGGCTTCCACCAGCGTGACAGAAAGTTCGGTACCGGCCAGCGCCCTGGCGATCGCGCAGCCGACGATTCCGGCGCCGACCACGACGACATCCGATATCACGCCGAAACCTCCTGTGCCAAAGTGCTTTCTGCGGCGCGCCGCCAACGATCGAGAAATTCCGCGGCCCGATCGGCGGGCCAGCGGGGCTCGTAGGTGTGCCGGGGTGACCACGTACTGACCGCCTCGGACGGGGTGATGCCGGGTTCGAGCGCCAGCCGTGCGCACGCGGCTGCGCCCAACGCGGTCGCGTGCATGGACGGGTACACGTCGACGGGCATCTGAGCCAGATCGGCTTGGGCCTGCATCAGCGAGGCCGAGCGGGTCAGGCCTCCGTCCACCCGCAACCGTGTTAGTGGGCTTCCCAGGTCGGCGGCGACGAGATCGGTCAGCGCGGTGACCTGCGCCGCCACCCCTTCCACAAGCGCCCTCACCAGGTGGCCCCGGCCGCTGGACAGTGTCATCCCGGCGAACGACGCCGTCGCCCGGGAATCCCACCACGGGGCGGCGAGCCCGGCGAGGGCGGGAACGCAGACGACCCCCTCACTGGATTCGGCTGCGGCAGAGTCGATCTGATCCGCAGAGGGGACCAGCCCGAGGTCGACGGCCCACCGGATCGCCGATGCGGCGGTGTAGACCTGACCATCGATGCAGTACGACGTGTCGCCGCGCAGGCGCCAGGCCGCCGAGGTGGTCAGCCCGGACGTCGAACGCACCGGGGTCGAACCCAGCTGAGCCAGCAGGAAGGCCCCCGTGCCGTAGGTGCATTTCGCGGATCCCGCCGTCAGGCAGCTTTCGGCGAGCAACGCGGCCTGTTGGTCGACGATCAGCCCCGCGACGGGCAGTTCGGGTCCGAAAACCCGGGTGGTGCCGACGATCTCGTCGCTGCCGACGATGTCCGGCATCGCTTCGCCGGCGAGCCCGAAGAAGGACAGCAGCTCGTCGTCCCACGCCAGGGGGTCCAGCGTCGTCACCAGTGATCTGCTGGCCGTCGATGCGTCGGTGACGAATGCGCCGCACATCCGGTGCACCAGCCAGGTATCGGTGGTGGTCACCACCCCGTCGCGGGTCAGGTTGGCGCGCAGCCAGGCCATCTTGGGCGCGGAGAAGTAGGGGTCGAGCACCAGCCCGGTACGTCGGGCCAGCTCATCGGCGTGGTCGGCGAGCGCAGCGCAGAGCGATTCGGCCCGGCGATCCTGCCAGACGATGGCGGGGGACAGAGGCTGTCCGGTAGTCCGGTCCCATGCCAGGACGGTTTCCCCCTGGTTCGCCAGTGCGACCGCGGCCACCGAAACCCCGGCCTGCTCGATGGCCCGACGGCCTGCCGCAACGACGGAATCGAACAGCGCCTCGGGGTCCTGCTCGACACCGCCGCCGGACAGATACTCGGGCCGCAGGGGGACCTCCGCTGTGGCGACCACCCGGCCCGTGTCGTCCACGACGACCGCCTTGGTGCCCGAGGTGCCCTGGTCGACAGCCAGGATGTGCTGCATCGCTTGTCCCGTCATTCCCTGAATTCAGCGTCGATCGAGTGCATGTCCGGCATCGACAGACCATGCTTGCCCCGTCTGATGAGCAGGTATGCCAGGTATGCCGCTCCGATGGCGACCATGACGAGCACGTAGAGCCAGGCTTCCTTGAACGCGGCGTCGCGGAACAACGCCAGTTCGAACGCGAGCCACACGACAGCGACGACGAGGACCGGGATCTCCCATGCCCCGAGATCGAACTTCCCCGATACGGGCAGCGTCTTGCGTTTGACCAGATACAGCACCACGGTCGAGGCGTACATGACGGCGGGGAGCAGCGTCGCCGCACCGAAAAGGGTGAACAGGGCGGTCTCGGAGTGGGCGAACACCGCCAGGATCAACTGGGCCAGGAAGAAGTACAGCAGTGTGGCTTTCAGCGGGGTGTGGAACCTCGGCGAGATCTGGTTCCACTGCTGCCACCCCGGGAACCGCTGGTCGCGCGACATCGCCCAGGTCACGCGGACGCCGGTGATCATGATGACCAGGCCGCAGGCGAAGATCGCCAGGACCACCATCAGCAGCAGCAGTGTGGCAACCGCGGAACCCAGTGTCCTGTCGATGACGTCGGCGATCGGGGTTCCCGATACTGCGAGGGCCACGGGATCTCCTGCCGCCAGGGTGACCGCGATGATGAACAGAAAGCCCAGCACGCCGGACGCGAGCACGGCTTGCCACATGGCCCGCGGCACCACGCGCTCGGGGTCGTGGGTCTCCTCGGCGAGGTTGGCGGCCGACTCGAATCCGACGATCGTGAAGGCGCCGAGCAGGAATCCGAGCATCCAGGGGCCGGCCGAGGTGAGGTCGCCGAAGCTCCAGTACCCCTCGCTCGGGATCGCACCTGTGCTGAACAGGTTGGAGAAGTCCATGTCGCCGCGGATCGCGGCCACGACGAGGAGGAGAACCGTCAGGGCGGCCATGCCGATCAGTTCGAGGGTCACCAGGCTGTTGTTGACCCGCTCGGCCCACGGCGTCGAGAGCGCCACGAGAAGCGCCTGGCCGGTCAACACGGCCGCGGTCATGATCCACGCGATGGTCGCCGTGCTCTCGTAGTTCAGCAGGACGGGCAGGATCGTCGACGCGATCGTGTAATCCACCGCGACCACGACGATGGCCAGGAACGTGAACGAGATCCATCCGATGATCCAGCCCAGGATCGGATTGGCCAGCCGGGACATCCACTGGTAGTGGTAGCCGGTCACCGGGATCCGTGCGGCGAGCGCGCCGAGCACGAACGCGACGGCGAGTTGTCCGACGACGGCGATGGGCCACGTCCAGATGCCTGCGGGGCCCGAGCTGTTGAGCACCGCGCCGTAGGTGGTGAAGATGCCGGTCGCGATGGAGACGAACGCGAAGGCAACGGCGAACGACGCGAATTTTCCGGTCCGTCGCTCCAACGACTGGGTGTAGCCGAACTGGGCGAGATCAGCGGAATCGCTGCGCGATGACTGGTCGGACATGTTCAACTCTCCGTCTGGACGATGGTATAGACCATGTGGTTGAACCAAAGTATCGGACAGCTCGGGTTATGCGTCAACGAAATCACAAAGTGTTTACACAGCACTTGTGACAACCGAAGTCGACTTACGTCGCTACGCTGCAGGGATGCCCTCTGGCACGCCCCTGTACATGACGATCGCCGCGGACGTCCGCGACCGCATCGACACCGAACAGATGGGTCCGCACACCCTGCTCCCTTCCGAGCGTGAGTTGGCCGAGCACCACAAAGTCAGCCGCATGACGGCCCGGCAGGCCTTGTCGCTGCTGGAGAGTGAGGGCGTCGTCTACCGGAAGCCGCCGCGGGGCACGTTCGTCGCCGAGCCGCGGGTGCGGTTCCATGTCG
Source organism: Mycobacterium bulgaricum (assembly GCF_041287165.2). Classification (NCBI taxonomy): domain Bacteria; kingdom Bacillati; phylum Actinomycetota; class Actinomycetes; order Mycobacteriales; family Mycobacteriaceae; genus Mycobacterium; species Mycobacterium bulgaricum. The sequence continues at coordinate 119,404 of NZ_JBGGKV020000005.1, forward strand.
GCAGCTTCTCGGAAGAGGTCGCGCGCATGGGGCGCCGGCCCGCCGCGCAACTGCTGTGGGCCGAGCATCAGGTCGCCACCCCCGCGGTGCGCCGCGCGCTCGGCCTGGACGACGGTGCGGCTGTGCACGTGTTCCACCGGTTGCGCACCGTGGACGACGTGCCGTTCGCACTGGAGACGACGTTCCTGCCCGCCGCGTTGACGCCGGGCATCCTCGACGAGACCGACGACGGTTCGCTGTGGGCGGTGTTGCGCTCCCGCTACGGGATCGAGCTGGCACGGTCGACCGCGGTACTCGAATCGATCGTGCTGGACGACGCGTCGAGCATGCAGCTGGGTGTGCGTGCCGGGTCCGCAGGGACGCTGCTCACCCGCAACACCGTCGACAACACGGGCCGGTGCGTCGAGTACGCCCGCGACGTCTACCGCGCCGACCGCGCCGCCTTCGAGGTCTCCGAGGTTCTGAAGTCCCAGCGGCTCTCCGCGGTCTGAGTTGGCCGGAGGCCATCGTGACACTCCCGTAAGCTCGCTATTCGTGCAATCAGGCGGGCGACGTCGGCTAGGTGTGATGGGTGGGACCTTCGATCCCATCCACAACGGGCACCTTGTCGCGGCCAGCGAGGTCGCCGCACTGTTCGACCTCGACGAGGTGGTGTTCGTCCCTACCGGCCAGCCGTGGCAGAAACGCAGTCGCACCGTCACTGCCGCCGAGGACCGGTACCTGATGACGGTGATCGCGACGGCCTCCAATCCGCGCTTCTCGGTCAGCCGGGTCGACATCGACCGCGGCGGAGCGACCTACACCAAAGACACACTGCGCGATCTGCACGATCAGAACCCCGACGCCGACCTCTACTTCATCACCGGCGCCGACGCGCTCGCCTCGATCCTGTCGTGGCAGAACTGGGAGCAGATGTTCTCGATCGCCCGGTTCGTGGGTGTCAGCAGGCCGGGGTACGAACTCGACGGCAAGCACATCGCGGCCGCCATGGCCGAGTTGCCCCCCGACGCGCTGCACCTGGTCGAAGTGCCCGCTCTGGCGATCTCGTCGACCGACTGCCGCGTCCGCGCCGAACAGTCGCGGCCCATCTGGTACCTGGTGCCCGACGGCGTCGTGCAATACGTCGCGAAACGAAACCTCTACAGCAAGACCCCCGCAGGTGAAGGAGACCGCCCCTGACCGCCACAGCAGAAGCCATCGACATGGCCACCGTCGCCGCGCGGGCGGCGGCGGCCAAGCTCGCCGAGGACATCGTCGTCATCGACGTCTCCGGTCAGCTCGTCATCACCGACTGCTTCGTCATCGCGTCCGGAAACAATGACAGGCAGGTCAACGCGATCGTCGACGAGGTCGAGGAGAAGATGCGGCGCGCCGGCTACAAACCCGCGCGGCGCGAGGGCACCCGCGAGGGCAGGTGGACCCTGCTCGACTACGTCGACATCGTCGTGCACATCCAGCACCAGGACGAGCGCAATTTTTATGCGCTGGACAGACTTTGGCGTGACTGCCCGACGGTTCCCGTGGATCTCGCCGGCACAGAGGACGCGGAGGACTCGGAATGACGATCCGGCGGCTGGTCATGCTGCGGCACGGACAGACCGAGTACAACGCGGGCAGCCGGATGCAGGGCCAACTCGACACCGACCTCAGCGACCTCGGTCGCGAGCAGGCCGTGGCCGCCGCCGAGTCACTCGCGAAACGCCAACCGCTGCTGATCGTCTCGTCGGATCTGCGGCGCGCCCTCGACACCGCCGTCGCGCTCGGCGACCGCTCCGGTCAGCCCGTCAGCATCGATACCCGGTTGCGCGAGACGCACCTGGGGGACTGGCAGGGCATGACGCACCTCGAGGTCGACGCGGTGGCTCCCGGCGCCAGACTCGCGTGGCGCGAAGACGCGCGGTGGTCTCCTCACGGCGGGGAGAGCCGCGTCGACGTCGCCGAACGCAGCCTGCCGCTGGTGCGGGAAATCGTTGCCCAGCAGCCAGAGTGGGGTGTCATCGATTCGGACCGGCCGGTGGTTCTGGTTGCGCACGGAGGTCTGATCGCCGCGCTGACCGCGGCGCTGCTGGGGCTTCCCGTCGACAGCTGGCCGGTGCTCGGCGGGATGGGCAACGCGAGCTGGGTACAGCTGGCGGGGCATACCCGCGCCGACGGCGATCCTGCCTCGTTCGAGGACATCCGCTGGCGTCTCGATGTGTGGAACGCCTCCGCGCAGGTCGCCAACGATGTCCTCTAGGGCCGACTCCGGTCGCAGAACCTTGCTGGTCTTCTGCGATTCGCTGTCGTACTACGGACCGACCGGCGGGCTGCCTTCCGACGATCCCCGCATTTGGCCGAATCTCGTTGCAGAACAGTTGGACTGGGATGTCGAGGTCATCGGCCGCATCGGGTGGACCAGCCGCGACGTGTGGTGGGCCGCCACGCAGGACCCGCGTTCGTGGGCGGCGCTGCCCAGGGCCGGCGCCGTGATCTTCGCGACGTCGGGCATGGATTCTCTGCCGTCGCCGCTGCCCACCGCCCTGCGCGAACTCATCCGCTACGTCCGTCCGCCGCGGGCGCGGCGGTGGGCCCGTGACGGGTACGGGTGGCTGCAGCCCCGACTGTCGCCGATCGCGCGACCCGCGCTTCCCCCGCACTTGACGGCCGAGTATCTCGAAATGACCAGAGCCGCCATCGACTTCAACCGACCGGGGATCCCGGTCGTGGCATCGCTGCCGTCGGTGCACATCGCTGCGACATACGGGATGTCGCACCGGGGCCGGCCGGGAACCGTCGCCGCCATCACCCGCTGGGCAGCCGAACGCGATGTGCCGCTGGTCGACCTGAAAGCCGCCGTCGGCGAGGAAGTGATGAGCGGCAGGGGTAACCCCGACGGCATTCACTGGAACTTCGAAGCGCATCAGGCCGTCGCCGACCTGATGCTCAAGGGACTGGCCGAGGCGGGAGTGCAAGTGTCCGCCTCGGACGGTTGACAAGCCGCACATGCCGGTCGTCGTGGTCAGCGACTCGTCGTCGCGCCTGCAATCCGATGAACGCAAGCGGTGGGACATCCGCGAGGTTCCGCTGCACGTACTGGTCGACGGGACCGATCTGCGTGACGGTATCGACGAGATCCCGTTCGACATCCACGACCGTCCGAAGGTGACGACAGCGGGTGCCTCGCCCGCCGAACTCGTCGACACCTATCGTCAGGCGCTCGCCGACAGCGGCGGGGACGGCGTTGTCGCGGTACATCTTTCGGCCGCGCTGTCGAGCACCTACAGCGCGGCCGCGACCGCGGCGCGGGAGTTCGGGGCGTCGGTGCGGGTCGTCAATTCGCGTTCGGCCGCCATGGGCGTCGGGTTCGTCGCCAAGGCCGCCGCCGCGCGTGCGGCCGCCGGTGGCGACATCGACGCTGTCGAGGCCGCGGCACGATCGGCGTTGACCCGCTCACACGTCTTTCTGGTCGTCCACCGTCTGGACAACCTTCGCCGTAGTGGGCGGATCCGCACCACGGCGTCATGGCTGGGAACGGCACTGGCATTGAAACCGTTGCTGTGTCTCGACGTCGACGGGCGGCTCGTGCTGGACCAACGCATTCGCACCGTGAGCAAGGCGCACGCCGCGCTGATCGAGCGTGTCGCGGAGGTGGTGGGTGAGCGGGCCGCCGATGTCGTCGTCCATCACGTCGACAACCACGACGCCGCCGACCAGCTCGGCGCCGCACTGACACAACGACTTCCGCAGCTCTCGTCCCTCACCGTCGCCGACATGGGCCCGGTGTTGTCGGTGCATGTCGGCGGCGGTGCTGTCGGCGTCGCTGTCCAGGTGGCTCCCGCATGACGAAAGGGGCGCCTCCGAGGAGGCGCCCCTTTTGGTTCGTCGATCAGCGAACTTGTGCTGGACTGTCCGCTCAGCGGACTTGTGCTGGACTGTCCGCTCAGCGGACTTGTGCTGGACTGTCCGCTCAGCGGACGTTGACGTAGTAGACGTAGCCCGTGATCGTCTGCTGGTACGTGCGGTCGCTGAAGTCGTCCATGACGGTCCCGCGGATGGGGGCGCCGCGGTTGACGCTCACGACGTCGGCGTCGGCCAGTGACACGTCGGACTGCTTCTGGACGATGACGCGGTTACCGTCGGCCTCCAGCTGAGCGATGGTGGCCTGCGCGTCCCCGGCGCCAGTGGGTGCGGCCAGGGCGGGGGCGGCCAAACCCAGGACGGCGGCGGACAATCCGGCTACGGCGGCGGTGGTGATGCTGAGCTTCTTCATGGTCTTGCTCTCTTCCCTGTTGGGTCGACAGCCGTGGAGCGAGTCGCGCGGTTTCGACTTGAGTCGTGTAGATCTTTCCGATCTGACCGGTTAAACCCGCAGCTCAGGCGAATAATTCCAGTGGCAGAAATTGCATGCTGCCGTGGCAGGAACCCACCGTGCCCTCAGACCGAGGACCGCCCTGTGATCGGCGGAAGGTCGGCCAACGTCACGATCCCCGGTTTCGCCGCGACGACCGCGGGCACAGCATTGGTCACCGGCAGGGCGGTGTAGATCATGCCCAGGCCCATGAAGCCCGGCTCGGTCCAGTCCCTGGGCGGCAGGCAGTGCACCACGGTCCGCATGTTGGGCAGACCGAACACCTGCACGACGTGCCCGTGTTCGAGGGGCTTGGGCGGCGTGACGTGTTCGCCCATGATCCAGTTGAATCCGACGCTGACGACGTTGTGGTCGCCGACCCAGCCGCGGTGATAGCCCATGACGCCACCCACGGTGCCCTCGGGAATGGTCATGAAGCCGAGGTCGCTGTCGCCCGTCGCCGGCGTGAACGTGACATCGAAGGTCATACGGTCGAGTTTCGCGCCGATCGCATCGGCCATCATCGCCGCGGACTCGGCGAACACCTCGCTCTCGCGACGCACGTTCTCGGCGAGTCCGGGGGTGTCGGGATCCTGCGAAAAACCCATCGCGGTCTGGGTGCCCGCGGATTCATAGGTGGAGCAGTCGACAGACTCGGTGATGCGGATTTCGTCCACCCGCTCGCACGAGCCGGACAGCACCATGCCGACGAGGTTGCTCATCCCGGGGTGGGCGCCGCTGCCGAAGATCGTGGAGTTGCCTGCCTGGCAGGCTTTTCGAATGCGGTCGAGATCCTCAGGCGATTGCTTGCCGCCGGTGATCCACGCGGCGCTCGAACACACGTTGATCCCGGACTCCAGCAGTCGCACCAACTCGTCGATGCTGGGCCACAGCGGGTTGTAACAACATGCGTCCGGTTTCAGGGCGACCAGTTCTTCGATGTCGTTGGTGGCCCTCACCCCGGTCGGCTCGGCCCAGCCCGCGAGGTCGGCGGCATCCACCCCGACCTTGTCGGCGCCGTGGGCGAAGACGCCGACGAGCTCCATGTCGTCGCGGCCGATGATCGCGTGCAGCGAGCGTCGTCCGATGTTGCCGGTGGTCCATTGGATGACGCGCAGCGGTCGGTCGGTTGTGGTGGACATGGCAGGCAGGGCCCTCCTCGTCGAGTGTCGCTTCTCCTTCAACGAGCAAGCTACTGCCTCTAAGGTGACCGCATGAGCGACATGGCGCCGGTGGCCGTGGTGACCGGAGCGAGCCGCGGGGCAGGGCTGGGCATCGCGACGGCCCTGGCGTCGCTCGGGTGGCACGTGTACGGCACCGGCCGTACCGTCCCCGAGGCACCCGCGTGGGGCGTCGGGATCCGAGTCGACCACGGCGACGACGACGCCGTCGGCCGCATGTTCGAGCGTGTCAGCACCGAGGCCGGGCGCCTCGACCTCCTCGTGAACAACGCCGCGGTGATCTCCGATGCGTTGGTGAGCCCGAAACCCTTCTGGGAGAAGCCCCGCGATCTGGCCGATGTCCTCGACGTCGGCCTGCGGTCGGCCTACATCGCGTCGTGGTACGCGGCTCCGCTGCTGGCGGAGCAGGAACGCGGCCTCATCGCCTTCACATCGTCGCCGGGGTCGGTCTGCTACATGCACGGGCCCGCCTACGGCGCGCAAAAGGCCGGTGTCGACAAGATGGCGGCCGACATGGCGGTCGACTTCCGGGGCACCGGCGTCGCGACCGTGGCGGTCTGGATGGGAATCCTGTTGACCGACAAGCTCCGGTCGGCCTTCGACGGCAACCCCGAAGCACTCGACACGTTCGCCCAGCAGGCCGAGACGCCTGAGTTCGCCGGGCGGGTGATCGACGGACTCTACCGCGATCCGGACCTCGCCGACATCAGCGGCCACACGGTGATCGCGGCCGAAATGGCAGCCCGCTACGGCATCACCGATGAAGGGCGGACACCGCCGTCACACCGGGACATGTTGGGAGCCCCGCGGGTTCCCAGTTCGGTGGTCGTCCGCTAGGAGCTACGGGCAGATCAGACTCCACAGCCCCCCGGTGCCCGACTGCACAGCCATGTCGGTCAGCATCCGATCCCAGTGGCGCACCGACCCGTACTCCGAACGCCATGCCAGCGCGGCACGGGTGAACTCGTGGAGACGATGCTCCCTGGTGGTCCCGATCGCGCCGTGAACCTGATGGGCATTGCGCACCACCACGGTCGTCGCGTGACCTGCGCATGAACGGGCAACTGCGACAAGGAACTCCAGCGAGGGGGAGGACCAATGGGAGGCTGCGGCAACCGACAGCGCCGACTCTGTCGCACTCCGCGCCAGCGCGGCTTCGGCGGCGATGTCCGCGATCTGATGCTGAACGGCCTGAAACTTGGCCAGCGGCCGCCCGAACTGTTGCCGCGATGTCGTGTGCTCGATGGACAGCTCGAGCGCACGGTCCAGAGCCGCGCACACCTGAATCGACCGCACCAGCGCCGACCTCAGCCGCAACTGTGCCAGCAGTTCGTCGCCCACGAGGACCCCGTCGAGCGTCGTCAGGTCGGCGGCCACCCCATCTCGGGGCTCGCCGATCATGTTGGCGCCGGGGGTGATCGTCACGTGGTCGGCGGCGATGTCGGCCACGGCGTGGCCGCCGTCGCGGGGCCAGACGGCGACGATCCGTTCCGTACGCGAGGCCCACGGCACGTCACTCGCGAGGCCGCGCTCGTCGAACACGCACACCGTCCGCGTCGCCGTATCGCATCCGACACCGGCGGCTTCGAGGAGCCAGCAGGCCAGTAAATCGTGCTCGGCCAACGGGATCCGAACTCCGTGTCGCACCGCCGCGGACAGCAGTTCGGCGGCCTCGATCCAGCCGGCACCGCTGCCGCCGGAGTCTTCGGCGCCGGTCAGGCGTATGAGACCGAGCTCGTCGAGCCGGCGCCACAGCTCCGCATCCCGGCCGTGTTCGGCGAACACCGCATCCATCATCTCGGCGAGCGCCGGCTCAACCCCGGGCGTTGTCATCGGATCCCCAGACCGCGCGCGATGACCCCGCGCAACACCTCGTTGGTGCCGCCACGCAGCGTGAACCCGGGACGCTGATCCACTGCGGCATTCGCCATCGTGCACAAGTCCTGTCCCGCTGCGGATTCGGCAGAGAGATGGGCGAACTCGGCGATGTCACCCTCGGTCGTGGTGCCGAGCACCTTGACGACGGCGGCCGGGACGTCGGCGGGTTCGTGCCGTTCCAACGCTCCTGCCACCGCCGTGGACATCTGGTGTAGTCCGGCGACGCGGGCGACCAGGCGGCCCAGGTCGTCGCTGTGCGGGATAGCGTGCGCTGCCATGCTTTCTGCGCATGTGGCCAGCAGGACGAAGGTCGAGAGAAACCGCTCGGGCCCGCTGCGTTCGAAGGCCAGCTCGGAGGTGACCTGTTGCCAGCCTTCGCCGATCGTCCCGAAGACCATGCTGTCGGGCACGAAGGCGTTGTCGAGGATCACCTCGTTGAAGTGGTGCGCGCCGTTCATCGACACGATCGGGCGGATGTCGACGCCCGGCCCGCGCAGATCGACGATGAACTGGCTCAGTCCGGCGTGGCGATGCGCAGGATCGACGGGCTCGGTGCGGACGAGCGCAATGAACGCGTGGGCGAGGTGTGCACCCGAGGTCCACACCTTGGTGCCGGTCAGTGCCCAACCGCCGTCGACGCGTTCGGCCTTGGTGCGCACGCTGGCAAGGTCAGAACCCGAATCCGGTTCACTCATGCCGATGCCGAAGAAACACTCGCCGCGCGCGATCTTCGGAAGGAACTCCGCCTTCTGGAACTCGGTTCCGTACTTGAGCAGTGACGGCACGATCTGCCGGTCCGCGATCCAGTGCGCCGCCACCGGGGCGCCCGCGGCGAGCAGTTCTTCGGTGACGGTGAACCTTTCGTGGAACGAGCGGCCGTGCCCGCCGTACTCGACGGGCACGGTCATGCCGAGCCATCCGCGGTCGGCCAGCGCCCGCGTGAAGTCTTCGTCCCAACTGCTCAGCCATGCGTCGGGGGACGGCGTGAAGGTGCCGGCGGCGAGTTGGTCGGCAAGAAACCGGCGCACTTCGGTTCGCAGGGCCCCACCGGCGGAGGCGTCGGCGGTGGACGGTGGTACCAGTCGCGGTAGCGCCATCAGTCTCCTCGGCTTTCCTCGGCGGCGGTCATGTCCTCGGTCGGGCTGTCGTCCGGCGGGGGCACCGCCGCGACCGGTTCGCGCGGTGTCAGCGCGATCCCCAGGGCAAGGAAGAACGCCGCTGTCAGCGTGCCGCCCAGGTAATGGTTCATCGGTCCGCCGGGGGAGATGAAGCTGCCGGGGGGCCCGATGACGGTGATCGTCTCGATCAGTTGCTCGACGGTGTACACGGCGGCGGCGGTGCCCAGCCAGCGCGGCAGCTGACCTTCGTTGGCGGCCAACAGAATCGGGACGGCGACCAGGATGCTGGCGATCGTGGCGACGGGCAGCCACATGGCCCCGATGTCGCCGATGGCCCGTGCGGTGCCGACGGTCACCTGCCCGGGGCGCAGCGCGGGGCCGGCGACGAACCACACCGAAATGCCGATCTGTGCGACGGTCACGGCCGATCCGATGGTGAACAGGTGCGCGGGCGGTCCGACAAGGCGGTCCCGAGCGAACGCGAGGACGACCGCGACGGCGAGTGCCGAAAAGGTCAGCAACAGAGCCTGGACACGGACGACGCCGGGATCGGGGTTGGGCAGGGCGGCAAGCAGCAGTACGGCTGCGGCGTAGAGCACCGCGAACGCGACACCTGCGATCATCGGGGCTCGGCGATTCATCTCAAAGAGCAATGGTAGCCACCGCAAACGCGGGCCACGATCGGGCCCGCTGTCCCCAATGCCGAGTTCATCCACAGGCCGCGCCCGTCGGCTCTGTGGCGGACCGCCACCGTCGCCGGGGCGGAATACCGTCGCCGCATGTCCACCGAACTGCCCTCCGACCGTCTCAGACGCCGCCTCGGATCAGGCAACGACGCCGATGCCGCGGATGACGACGAGCCCTCGGACACGTCGCTGTCTCGATGGCTGCCCACACAGACGCAGGCGGGCCCGTCGGCGTGGCTGTCGAAGGTCCGTGCCGACCCGGGCCGCGCCGGTGTCGTGGCGCTCGGCGTCATCGGCGCCGTCGCGGTCCTTGTGACGGTGCTGACGCTGGTCCGGGACAGCCCGCCCGCAGTCGTCTCGGCCAAGCTCCCTCCCGTCGAGATGGCATCCTCGGCCGCCCCGACATCGGGCAGCTCCCCGGCCGGCCCCGCGCAGCCGGTCGTGGTCAGCGTCGTCGGTCTGGTGCACACGCCGGGGCTGGTCACGCTCGCCCCAGGCGCACGGATCGCCGACGCGCTCGACGCGGCCGGCGGTGCCCTCGACGGCGCCGATGTGCTGGGCCTGAACATGGCCCGCCGCGTCGCCGATGGTGAACAGATCGTGGTGGGCATCGGCGCGCCGCCCGGGCAGCCGGCCGAGATGGGGAGCTCGGTCGTGGCGGAGCAGTCACCTCCGGCGCATCAGAGTTCCGCTGAAATCGATTCGGCACCAACAGGTTTGATCGACCTGAATGAGGCCACCGCCGAAGAGCTGGACACTTTGCCCGGCGTCGGGCCGGTGACGGCCGCGGCGATCATCGCGTGGCGGGATGCCAACGGCCGCTTCAGCAGCGTGGATCAGCTCGGCGACGTCGACGGCATCGGACCCGCCCGGCTCGACAAGCTGCGTGACCGCGTCCGTGTCTGACCGCCGTGGACCTGCGACTCGTCCCGGCCGCGTTGACCAGTTGGGCGGTCACGGCTGCCGGCATCCTGTGGCTGCAGGCCGGTGCCGCCGCGGCGGCCCTGGGTGCGGTGGCGTGCACCGTCCTCGCAGGCTGGTGGGGCGCGCGCCGAAGTGCCGGTGGTCTGGACCGCAGAGCCCTGGCGGCGGGCGTGCTGGCGGTGGCGCTCGTCGGAGGTGGCTTCGCGGTTGCGGTGTCGGTGCGGGTCGGCGCGGTCCACGATCACCCGATCACCACGTACTTCGGCTCGATCACCTCTGTCACGGTGAAGCCGGCGGAGACGCCGCGGGTACTCGTCGGTGGCCGCACGATGATCCGCGGGTCGTTACTGGTGCTCGACGGGGCCGAAACTTCGGGCGACGTCCTGGTTTTCGCGTCAGGTGCCGACTACTCGACGCTGACGGCGGGACAGCCGGCGGCGTTCCGTGCGCAGGTCGGTCGGCCGAAGCGGCGCGACCTGACCGTCGCGGTGCTCTCGGCAACGGGCGCGCCGGTGCGGGGGGAGGCGGCCCCGATCCAGCGGGCGGCCCACCACCTGCGCACGCGCTTCGCCGAGTCCGCCCGCCTCGCGCTGCCTGCCGGCGAGGCCGCCATGCTGCCCGCGCTGGTCCTCGGCGACACCTCTGCGGTGCCGGCGGAGACGACGGCCGAGTTCCGGGTGTCAGGTCTCACGCATCTGACGGCGGTGTCGGGGGCCAACGTGACGATCGTCTGCGGGGCGGTGTTGATGTCCGCACTGCTGATCGGTCCGCGGGCCGCGGTCGGGCTGGCAGCGGTGACGCTGGTGGCGTTCGTCGTGATCGTCCAGCCGTCGCCGAGTGTGTTGCGCGCCGCCGTGATGGGCGCGATCACGCTGGTGGCGGTGTTGGCGCACCGGCGGCGCCAGGCGCTTCCCGCATTGGCGGCGACGGTGATCGCCCTGATGATCGGTGCGCCGCGACTGGCCGTCGATGTCGGTTTCGCGTTGTCGGCGTCGGCGACCGCGGCGCTGGTGGTGCTCGCCCCGGCGTGGTCGCGCCGGCTCACCGGGCGGGGCTGGCCGAAACCACTCGCCGACGCGGTAGCCGTGGCGCTGGCTGCGCAACTCGTCACGGCGCCGCTGGTGGCAGGGGTATCGGGCTCGGTCAGCCTGGTCGCCGTTGCAGCGAACCTCGTTGTGGCACCGGTGATCCCACCGATCACCGTCATCGGGACCGCTGCGGCCGCCCTGTGCGCTCTGTGGCCGGCAGGTGCCGAACTGCTCATCCGCTTCACCGGCCCGGAGGTGTGGTGGTTGCTGAGCGTGGCGCGCTATGCGGCGGGGCTGCCCGCCGCGTCGGTGCCGGTTCCGTCGGGCGTCGCGGGCGCGGCGACCGTCGCGGCCGCGGCGGTGGCACTGGGGGTGGTGTGGCATTGGGCGGTGTCGGAGCGACGTGGCACCATCGACCGGTGAGTCGAGTGGCGGGCCTGCACCTGGTGTTGGGCGATGAGGAGCTTCTGGTCGAACGCGCGGTCGCGGAGGTCCTCAAGAGCGCCCGCGCGGCCGCAGGGACGTCCGACGTGCCCGTCGATCGCATGCGCGCGGGAGAGGTCAGCGTCAGCGAGCTTGCCGAACTGCTCAGCCCTTCGCTGTTCGCCGACGAGCGGGTCGTGGTGCTGGAGGCCGCCGCCGAAGCCGGTAAGGACGCCGTCGCCCTCATTCAGAACGCCGCAGCCGATCTGCCGGAAGGCACCATGCTCGTGGTGGTGCATTCCGGCGGCGGTCGGGCGAAGGCGCTGGCCGATCACCTCAAGAAGGCGGGAGCGGAGGTGTATCCGTGCGCGCGGATCACGAAAGCCGCCGAGCGTGCCGACTTCGTCCGCAAGGAATTCCGCGCGCTGCGCGTGAAGGTCGACGACGCGACGGTGACCGCCGTGCTTGACGCGGTCGGTTCGGACCTTCGCGAGCTCGCTTCCTCGTGCTCGCAGCTGGTGGCCGACACAGGAGGAACGGTCGACGCGGCGGCGGTGCGCCGGTACCACTCCGGGCGGGCGGAGGTGAAGGGCTTCGACATCGCCGACAAGGCCGTGCTCGGGGACGTCGCGGGGGCTGCGGAGGCGCTGCGTTGGGCGATGACCGCCGGCGAACCGCACGTGGTGCTCGCCGACGCGCTGGCCGAGGCGGTCCACACGATCGCGCGGGTCGGTCCGCTGTCAGGGGATCCGTACCGGCTGGCCGGCGAACTCGGCATGCCGCCGTGGCGCGTACAGAAGGCGCAGAAACAGGCTCGGCGCTGGTCGCGGGACTCGGTGGCGGAGGCGGTGCGGCTGGTGGCCGCGCTCAACGCCGATGTGAAGGGCGCCGCAGCCGACGCCGATTACGCGCTGGAAAAAGCAGTCCGCTCAGTCGCCCAACTGGTCAGCGAATGATCGCCGGCGTGCTGGTCAACGACTGAGCGGAAAGAGAGCTGGGGGCTGAGCCCGTCGCTCAGATCTTCTGGAGGGCCTTGGCGAGCGCCGACTTGCGGTTGGCAGCCTGGTTCTTGTGGATAACGCCCTTGCTGGCAGCCTTGTCGAGCTTGCGGCTTGTCGACACCAGCAGCTCGCCGGCCTTCTCCTTGTCGCCGGCATCGATGGCCGCCCGGAAGCCGCGGACCGCAGTGTGCAGCGACGACTTCACCGACTTGTTGCGCAGCCTGCGGCGCTCGTTGGTGAGGATTCGCTTCTGCTGCGACTTGATGTTGGCCACGCGTGTATTCCTTCTAAATCTCGACAGGGTTGCTGAAGTCTCGGGGCGCCCGCACGGGGGCAGCGACTGTTCAGGGTAGCAGCGAGTGGGTAAAACCCCCAAAGCGAGATGCACTGGCCTGCCGAAATGGCCGGGATGCTGCAGCATGGCATTCGGATGCTCGCGCAACGTGCGCCCGGGAAAGAGTAGGGGACATCTTGGCGACCGAAACGGTACGGCCGGCGAAAACCGCCGCGAAGGCAGCTGCCAGGCGGCACGACGGGATTTTCGGGGGATACAACAAACTCGGGTCGTACTCGAAGGCGTTCGACGAGATGTTCGACGCCCACGGCAACGTCCGGGGCCCCTACAAGGGCATCCACAAGGAGCTGGCCCCGTCGGACGTCTCCGAGCTCGAAGCCCGCACCGAGGCGCTCGGTCGCGCGTTCATCGACCAGGGCATCACGTTCTCGCTGTCCGGTCAGGAGCGGCCTTTCCCGCTGGACCTGGTGCCGCGGGTCATCTCGGCCGCCGAGTGGACGAGGCTGGAGCGCGGCATCCGCCAGCGCGTCAAGGCGTTGGAGATGTACCTCGACGACATCTACGGCGAGCAGGAGATCCTCCGCGACGGCGTCATCCCACGCCGGCTCGTCACCTCCTGCGAGCACTTCCACCGCGAGGCCGTCGGCATCGTGCCGCCCAACGGTGTGCGCATCCACGTCGCGGGCATCGACCTGATCCGCGACGCCCAGGGCAACTGGCGGGTCCTCGAAGACAATCTGCGTTCGCCGTCGGGCGTCTCCTATGTCATGGAGAACCGCCGCACCATGGCGCGCGTGTTCCCGAATCTGTTCGCCACCCACCGGGTGCGTGCCGTCGGCGACTACTCCTCTCATCTGCTGCGCGCGCTGCGCAACGCCGCCGCCAATAACGTCGCCGATCCGACGGTCGTCGTGCTCACGCCTGGCGTCTACAACTCCGCCTACTTCGAGCACTCGCTGCTGGCCCGCCAGATGGGCGTCGAGCTGGTCGAGGGGCGCGACCTGTTCTGCCGCGACAACGCCGTCTACATGCGCACCACCGAAGGTGAACGTCAGGTCGACGTGATCTACCGCCGCATCGACGACGACTTCCTCGATCCGATGCAGTTCAAGCCCGACTCCGTGCTCGGCATCGCCGGGGTCCTCAACGCCGCGAGGGCGGGCAACGTCGTCATCTCCAGCGCTGTCGGCAACGGGGTGGGCGACGACAAGCTCGTGTACACCTACGTCCCCACCATCATCGAGTACTACCTCGGGGAGAAGCCGCTACTGGCCAACGTCGACACGTTCCGGTGCTGGCTCGACGACGAACGAGAAGAGGTGCTCGACCGTGTGGCCGAACTGGTGATCAAGCCGGTGGAGGGTTCGGGTGGCTACGGCATCGTCTTCGGACCCGACGCGTCGGAGAAGGAGTTGGCGGCGATCACCAAGAAGATCATCGCCGATCCGCGCGGCTGGATCGCCCAGCCGGTGATGCAGCTGTCGACGGTGCCGACCCAGATCGACGACAAGCTGGCGCCGCGCCATGTCGATCTGCGTCCGTTCGCCGTCAACGACGGCAACGACGTGTGGGTGCTGCCCGGCGGGTTGACCCGCGTCGCGCTGCCGGAGGGCTCGCTGGTGGTGAACTCCAGCCAGGGCGGTGGTTCCAAGGACACCTGGGTGCTCGCCTCGCGCACGTCGGTCGCCGACCGAGAGCTCGCCGCGGCCGAGGTGGTGCGCTCGCTGCCGACTGCTGCCGGCAAGAACGGCAGCAAGAACGGCAAAGTCGACAGCATTCAGGACCAGCAGCAACAGCAGAATCAGCAGTAGGGGGCGCTGAAACATGTTGGCACGAAACGCTGAATCGCTGTACTGGATCGGCCGCTACGTCGAGCGCGCCGACGACACCGCCCGGATTCTCGATGTCACCGTTCACCAGCTGCTGGAGGACTCCAGCGTCGATCCGGACCTCGCCTCGCGCACGCTGCTCCGAGTCCTCGGCATCGAGCCGCCCGACGACCGTCTCGACGTGTGGTCGCTGACCGACATCGTCGCGTTCAGCCGCGAAACATACGGGGGTTGTTCGATTGTCGAGGCGATCTCGGCGGCGCGCGAAAATGCCCGTGGCGCACGAGAGGTCACCTCCACCGAAATCTGGGAGTGCCTCAACACCACGTACAACGCCCTGGCCGAGCGGGAACGCGCCGCCAAGAGACTGGGCCCGCACGAATTCCTGTCCTATGTCGAGGGCCGGGCAGCGATGTTCGCCGGGTTGGCCGACTCCACCCTCAGCCGTGACGACGGCTACCGCTTCATGGTGCTCGGGCGGGCGCTGGAGCGGGTGGACATGACGGTGCGCCTGCTGCTTTCCCGCGTCGGGGACAGCGCGTCCTCACCCGCGTGGGTCACGCTGCTGCGGTCCGCTGGTGCGCACGACACCTATCTGCGGACATACCGCGGCGTGCTCGACGCCGGCCGGGTGGTCGAATTCATGTTGCTGGATCGCCTTTTCCCACGCTCGATCTTCTATTCGCTGCGACTGGCCGAGCACAGCCTCGACGAGCTGATGAACCGACCGCACAACCGTCTCGGTGCGACCGCCGAGGCTCAGCGCCTGCTGGGCCGGGCGCGAAGCGAGCTCGAGTTCCTCCAGCCCGGAGTGCTGTTGGACTCCCTGGAGGAGCGGCTGGCCGGTTTGCAGCAGACCTGCTTCGATGTCGGAGAAGCGTTGTCGCTGCAGTACTTCCACTCTGCACCGTGGGTTGCCTGGACGGATGCGGGGCACAACGCGTTGGTGATCGAAGAGGGAGAGATCTAACGATGAGCGCTTGCGCGAAGAGGAGACTCTGATGTGGCGGATGCGTGTGGTGCATTCGACCGGCTACGCCTACAAGTCGCCGGTGACAGCCTCGTTCAACGAGGCACGTTTGACGCCCCGCTCTGACTCCCGGCAGAACGTGATCCTCAACCGCGTCGAGACGGTTCCGGCGACCAGGTCCTACCGGTACGTCGACTACTGGGGTACCGCGGTGACGGCGTTCGACCTGCACGCGCCGCACACCGAACTCGAGGTGACGGCCTCCTCGGTGGTCGAGACCGACCGGCCCGAGGCGCCCCGGGACAAAGTCACCTGGCCGGATCTGGGCACCGAAGCGGTGATCGACAAGTACGACGAGGTTCTCGCCCCGACCCACTACGTTCCCGCGAGCAAGCGCATCGAGCGGGTCGGCAGGCGCATCGCGAAGTACCACGAACCCGCTGAGGCCGTCATCGAGGCGGCGCGCTGGGTGCAGGCGGAACTGAGTTACGTCCCGGGTACCACAGGCGTGCACACCTCTGGGGTGGACGCGCTGCGCGAAGGCAAAGGCGTCTGCCAGGATTTCGCACACCTGACGCTGATCCTGTTGCGCAGCATGGGTATTCCGTCCCGCTATGTGTCGGGGTATCTGCACCCGAAGAAGAACGCCAAAGTCGGCGACACCGTCGACGGGCAAAGCCACGCCTGGATCCAGGCGTGGACGGGGGAGTGGTGGTACTACGACCCGACAAACGATTCTGAGATCAACGAGCAGTACGTCAGCGTCGGGGTGGGCCGGGATTATTCGGATGTGACTCCGCTGAAAGGGATCTACTCGGGCGAAGGGTCAACCGACCTCGACGTGATCGTCGAGATCACCCGGCTGGCCTAAGTGGTGCGGGCGCACACGCCCGGGTGGACCTCGACACGGTGAAGGTCGTCGCCGATCTCGATCTGGCGGTCGAACTTCGACGCCGCCAACGCGCGCCAGTCGTCCTCCTGGCCGGGCTGCAGCGTCGGCACGTAATGCGTCAGGATCAGGATCCCGACGCCCGCGCGGGCGGCGGTCTCGGCGGCCTGCTCGACCGACGAGTGGTAGTCGCAGATGTCGCGGATGCGCTGCATCGGCATCGCGTCGATCAGATCGCGGCGGATCACGGTGTGTATTAGAGCCCCTGCGCCGGCGGCCAGTTCGTCGAGTCCCTCGCAGGGCACCGTGTCGCCGGCGAGTACCACCGACGCGCCGTGGTGCTCGATGCGGAATCCGATGGTCGGAGCGACGGGCCGGTGATCGGTCGGGCCCACCCGGATGGTCACCTCGTCGCGACCCCATACGACGCCGCCGGTCACCTCTTCGACCTCGACGGGCGGCGGTGCCGTCAGGTCGGCGTGGTGGGCGATGCGATAGCCGATGTCGTAGCTGAACGCCTTCAACATGTTCTCGACGACTTCGGCGGTACCCGGCGGGCCGATGATCGGCAGTGGCGGCAGGTCGGGCGCGAAGTTCGACACCCACCGGGTGATCAGGACGTCGCCCAGGTCGGCGATGTGGTCACTGTGCAGATGCGTCAGCAGCAGCGCGGTGATCGCGTTCGCGCCGACGCCGACGGCGGCGGCCCGTTGCAGGACACCGCGACCGCAGTCGATCAGGAACGTCTGTCCACCTGCCCGAACGAGTGTCGACGGGCCTGCGCGCCGGGCGTCGGGGATGGGGCTTCCGGTGCCGAGCAGCGTCACTTCGATCATGCCGCCAGGTATACCGCTCGAGGGGGTCGAGCGCGCGGGAATCGCGGGTTGGCCGCCCGTTATTCGCGGTTCGAGCCCACGTGGGACATGTCGGCGTAGCGGGCGCCGGTCGCCGCGTCGCCTGCGGCGCCGAGCGTGTCGACCTGTTCTGGCGTCAGGCTCACCGACAGCGAGGCGAGGTTCTCGTCGATCCGGGCGGCACGTCGCGTTCCGGGGATCGGCACCGAAGCCACACCGAGGGCGTCGGCACGGTGGCGCAGCCATGCCAGCGCGACCTGTGCCGGTGTCGCTCCCGCCTCTTCGGCGACCGCGGCCACCGCGTCGACCACGCTCAAGTTCGCATCCAGCGCGGCACCGGTGAAGCGGGGCATGGTCCGGCGGAAGTCGGTGTCGCCCATGTCGGCGGACGACCGCACGGTGCCCGTGAGGAACCCACGCCCGAGCGGTGAGAACGGGACCAGTCCGACGCCGAGTTCCGCGGCGGCCGGGGCGATGACGGCTTCGACGTCGCGGGTCCAGATCGACCACTCGCTCTGCAGCGCCGCGATCGGGTGAACGGCGTTGGCAGCCCGCAACTCTGCCGCCGAGACCTCGGACAGTCCCAGGTGGCGCACCTTGCCCGCGGCCACCAGCTCGGCCATCGCGCCGACGGTTTCTTCGATGGGGACATTCGGGTCGCGCCTGTGCAGGTAATAGAGATCGACGACGTCGGTCTCGAGACGCTGCAGGCTTTCGTCGATGCACTGGCGGACGTAGGCCGCGTCACCGCGCAGCGCGACGCGTCCGGCGGCGCGCTCGGCCGGGTTGGCCTGGATGCCGAACTTGGTGGCGAGCGTGACCTCATCGCGGCGGTCGGCCAGCAGGCGGGCGAAGAGTCGTTCGTTGTCGCCGGAGCCGTAGATGTTGGCGGTGTCGAGGAAGGTGACGCCGACGTCGACGGCGTGGTGGAGGGTGGCCAGCGATTCGGTGTCGTCGATCGCTCCGCCGTACACCGGGGTCAATGCCATTCCTCCGAAACCCATTGCACTGACCGATAATTCGTCGCCGAGGGTGATCGATTCCGGCATGGTGTCCTTTCGTGCGGGAATGGATACTGAGGTGTAACCGGGCTGATGGCGGATCTGTTCCGCGCCGAACCGCACAGTAGTAGCCTGATGTGAGCCAGGTCACTCAGGGAGATGTCGATGCGGATTTCCGACGTGTTGCGCAGCAAGGGTGCGACGGTCGCCACGATCACCCCCGAGACTTCTGTGGCCGGGCTTCTGACGGAGCTGTCGGTGCACAACATCGGGGCGATGGTGGTGGTGTCGCCGGACGGCCTCGTCGGCATCGTGTCCGAGCGCGACGTGGTGCGTAAGCTCCACGACATGGGTGCTGACCTGCTCCGCCGTCCCGTGTCGGAGATCATGACCACGCTGGTGGCAACGTGCTCGCCCGACGATTCGGTCGACAGTCTGAGCGTGCTGATGACCACCAACCGCGTGCGGCATGTGCCTGTCGTGGTGGACGGCCGGCTCGCCGGGATCGTGAGCATCGGCGACGTCGTCAAGACCCGCATGGAGGAGCTCGAGCGCGAACACGAGCAGCTCCAGGCCTACATCACTCAAGGCTGATGGCCGACGTCGATGTCCGCTTCGCGCAGAAGTCGGACGTGGTTGAGCTGTCGCGTGTGCTGGGGAGGGCGTTCTTCGACGACCCGGTGATGATGTGGATGGTCCCCGACGACGCCAGACGCGCTCGTGCGCTGCCGCGGGTGTTCGGGGCGATGATCCGCCACCACTTTCTGGGGAACGAGGCGGTGGAGACCGGGTCGAAGGACGGCACGATCGGCGCTGCGGCGCTGTGGGATCCGCCGGGGCGTTGGAAGCAGACACCGGGCGAGGAAATGCGGATGATGCCGAGCTTCCTGCTGGCGCTGGGCCTGCAGGTCGGTCGCGGCATGGGCATGTCCGAGTTGATGAAGAAGAACCATCCCGAGGAGCCGCACTGGTATCTCGCGGTGATCGGCAGCGATCCGGACGTGCGTGGGGGCGGGTTCGGGCACGCGTTGATGACTTCGCGGCTCGACAAGTGCGATGCCGAAGGGGCGCCGGCCTACTTGGAGTCCAGCAAGGAATCGAATGTGCCCTACTACATGCGGTTCGGCTTCGGAGTCACCGGCGAGATCACGATGCCCGGCGGCGGCCCGACCATGTGGCAGATGTGGCGGCGACCCGGCTAGCTCGCCCCGCCGGAGGCGAGAATCACGACCATGAGTATTCGGCGCGCAGCCGCGCCGCGACGAGGTCGAATACCGTCCGCTCCAGGATCGCGCCTTCGCGCCTGATGCCTTCCTCGGGCACGTCGAGCACCCGATCCAGGCGCACCCAGCTGGCTCTGCCCTCGTAGTCCCACGTGCCGCTGCCGATGCCGACCCAGTTGGGGTCGCCGCGGTGGTGGTCCTGGCTCGACAACATCAGTCCGAGCAGGATGTTGCGATCGCGGCCCACGACGAGCACGGGACGATCCTTACCCCGGGTCGGGTCGTCTTCGAAGACCACCCATGTCCAGACGATTTCGCCGGGGTCGGCGCGACCGTCGAGGTCGGGCGAATACGACACCCTGCGCGCGCGGTGTGCGGTGGGGACGAAATTGCTGGAAACGGGGCGGCCCGCGGGTAGCGCGGGCACAGTGTTGTCGGGTGCTCCGGCGAGGACGTCCAATCCGATGCGGATGCCCTGCTGGATACCGCGCTGCAGCGTGTCGGACTTCTGCAGTTGGCGGACCAGCTTCGGCGCCTCGTTGAACACAAGGTTCTCGGTGCTCTTCACCAGGAAGCGCTGAAACGCCTTGAAAGGCGATGCCGATGCGGACATACCCGACAAGCATAGGCGCTGAGCCACCACCTCGATCGCGGCTCGATTGGGCTGCGGGGTGCTGCGGTCGATACTCTGGACGGGCCTGATCAGGCTGACAGACCCCGCTCACCAGGAGATTCCCATCAGCAGCTTCGCCGACAAGACGTTCACTGCGCCGGCGCAGATTCGGAACTTCTGCATCATCGCCCACATCGACCACGGCAAGTCCACGCTGGCCGACCGGATGCTGCAGCTCACCGGCGTGGTCGACGAGCGTTCGATGCGGGCCCAGTACCTGGACCGGATGGATATCGAGCGTGAGCGTGGTATCACCATCAAGGCCCAGAACGTGCGATTGCCGTGGGTCGTGGACGATGAAGAGTTCGTCCTGCACTTGATCGACACGCCCGGCCACGTCGACTTCACCTACGAGGTGTCCCGCGCGCTGGAGGCCTGCGAGGGTGCGGTGTTGCTGGTCGACGCCGCGCAGGGGATCGAAGCGCAGACGTTGGCCAACCTGTACCTGGCGCTGGACCGTGACCTGACGATCATCCCGGTGCTCAACAAGATCGATCTGCCCGCGGCCGACCCCGATCGTTACGCCGGCGAGATCGCCCACATCATCGGCTGCGAGCCGGAGGACGTTCTACGGGTGTCGGGCAAGACGGGCGTCGGCGTCTCCGAGTTGCTCGACCACGTCGTCCGCGAGATCCCGCCGCCGCAGGGCGACCCGGACGCGCCGACCCGCGCCATGATCTTCGACTCCGTCTACGACATCTACCGCGGCGTGGTCACCTACGTGCGCGTCGTCGACGGCAAGATCACCCCGCGCGAGCGCATCGCGATGATGTCTACCGGCGCCACCCACGAACTGCTCGAGGTGGGGATCGTCTCGCCGGAACCGAAGGCGTCCGACGGACTCGGCGTCGGCGAGGTGGGCTACCTCATCACCGGCGTGAAGGATGTTCGCCAGTCCAAGGTCGGCGACACCGTGACGACCGCGCGCAAGGGCGCGACGGAGGCGCTGACCGGCTACCGCGAGCCCAAACCGATGGTCTATTCGGGGCTGTATCCGGTGGACGGGTCGGACTATCCGGTGCTGCGCGAGGCGCTGGACAAGCTGCAGCTCAACGATGCGGCGTTGACCTACGAGCCGGAGACCTCGGTGGCGCTCGGGTTCGGGTTCCGGTGCGGGTTCCTGGGGTTGCTGCACATGGAGATCACCCGCGAGCGGCTGGAGCGCGAGTTCAACCTCGACCTGATCTCGACCGCTCCCAACGTCGTCTACCGCGTCGTCAAAGAGGACAACAGCGAGATCGTCGTGACCAACCCGTCGGACTGGCCCGAAGGCAAGGTCCGTTCGGTGTTCGAGCCCGTGGTCAAGACGACCGTCATTGCGCCCAGCGAATTCATCGGCACGATCATGGAGTTGTGCCAGGCCCGACGCGGCGAGCTCGGCGGCATGGATTACCTTTCGCCCGAACGCGTCGAGCTCCGATACACGATGCCGCTGGGCGAGATCATCTTCGACTTCTTCGACTCGTTGAAGTCGCGCACCCGCGGCTATGCGAGCCTCGACTACGAAGAGGCCGGCGAGCAGGAGGCCGACCTCGTCAAGGTCGACATTCTGCTGCAGGGCGAGGCCGTCGACGCGTTCAGCGCAATCGTCCACAAGGACGGCGCGTCGGCGTACGGCAACAAGATGACGACCAAGCTCAAAGAACTCATCCCGCGCCAGCAGTTCGAGGTGCCCGTGCAGGCTGCGATCGGCTCGAGAATCATTGCGCGCGAGAACATCCGGGCCATCCGCAAGGACGTGCTGTCCAAGTGCTACGGCGGCGACATCACCCGTAAGCGCAAGCTGCTGGAAAAGCAGAAGGAAGGCAAGAAGCGGATGAAGACGATCGGCCGGGTCGACGTGCCGCAGGAAGCTTTCGTCGCCGCGCTGTCGACGGAGTCCGTCGCCGACAAACCCAAGAAATAGCCCGCGGAGTGAAGCGCAGGGCGTGTACCGGAGCCGTGATGGCCCTGACCGCTGTGTGGACAGCGGCCTGCACCAGCGTCGTGGAGGGTGAGCCGGTGCGCGGCGCCGGCGCCTCGTCCACCGAGATGCTGGGGGAGCGCGACCTCGGCGACATCCTGCTCGACGACGGTGAACTCGGCGACGTCCTGGGCAGCTCGAGCATCGAAGTCACCGACGAGGTCGACCGGATGACCGACGACACCGCCGACGTCTCGGACCCTGACTGCATCGGCGCGCTCTACACCGCGGAGGAGCCGGTCTACGCCGGCACCGGCTATACCGCCGTCCTCACCTGGCTCGCCAGCGAGTCCGGGGCCGAGTACGAGCACTGGGTGGAAGAGACGGGCGTCGTCATGCCGTCGGCGGCGGCCGCCGAGGAGTTCATCGTCGAGTCGGAGCAGCAGTGGCAGGACTGTGCGGGACGGGACGTGTCGGTCAGCGACGGGGAAGACTGGTACGACTGGGATCTGAGTGACGCGGTGCGCGCAGAGGGAATCCTGAGCCAGAGGTCGACGGCGGTCGATTCGATCCCGTGGCAGTGTGAACATGCCCTCGTTGCCGTGTCGAACGTGGTGCTGGAGGCGTCGGTGTGCGCCGAGCGGATCGACGACGAGGCGACGAAGCTGCTGACCGCGATGGTCGCCAAAGTCGCCGATCGGTAAGTGCGCGCGGGCTGCACGAGAAGCGTTGTTGATCTGTGTGCGCCGACTACGCCAGTACGTCGATCAATTCGCCGACCGTGTGTGCGGACTCCAGCGGGTGGCGCAGGCGTCCCGACGGATTCACCGAGTAGCTGTTCCGCCGGCCGACCTTCGTCTTTTCCAAGTAGCCCTCAGCGATGAGATCGGCCAGGATGGCCTGCACTGAGCGCTCCGTGATCCCGATGAGCAGGCTCAGTTCACGGGCGGTCAGCGATTCCCGCGCCAGGCACAACAGGACGTGGGCGTGGTTGGTCAGGAAAGTCCACCCGCGCGACTGACCGCCGGACTCGACGAGAGCCTTGACGTCACCCTCGGGCGCTTTCTTCGACCGCGCGCGGGTGGCTGCCTTATCGGGGGTGCGCGCCCGCGGGGGCGTCTTCGGCGTTCGTTTCGCAGCGACCATCGCCAACATGGTACGGCCCATTCATGTGAAGCATTTCACTAATCCAGCGCGTCGCTAGTCGGTTTTTCGGTTCGGGTTGCAAGCAGACTCCACACGATCGAGACGGTGAGCGTCACGACGATGACGCTCAGAGTCAACGGAATCGGAAGCTTGCCGACGGGAGTCTCAGACAGGATGAGCTTGACGCCTGCGAAGGCGAGCAGCACCGCGAGGCCGTAGTGCAAATGGGTGAACCGTCGGAGCAGACCGGATAGGCAGAAGTACAGGCTCCGCAAGCCCAGCACCGCAAAGGCATTGGCGGTCCAGACGATGAACGTACTGGTGGTGATGGCCAGCACGGCGGCCACCGAGTCGATCGCGAAGATCAGATCGGTCGCCTCAACGGCGATCAGGACGACGAAGAGCAGCGTGGCCATCCGCTTGCCGTTGACCCGGGTGAACAGTTTGTCTCCGTGGTATCGCGGATCTGTGGGGATCACCCGCTGCACCAACCGCACAATCACGTTTTTGTCCGGTTCGAGTGTTGTGTCGTGCTGGAAGGCCATCTTGTAGGCGGTGTAGATCAGGAAGGCGCCGAAGATGTAGGCGGTCCAGAAGAATGCGGCCAGCAGTTCGGCGCCGATGAAGATGAACACCAAACGGAACAGCAGCGCACCGATGACCCCCCAGAACAGCACCTTGTGCTGGTAGTGGTCCGGCACCGCGAAGTAGGTGAAGATCAGCGCGAAGACGAAGACGTTGTCGACCGACAGGGCCTTCTCGATCAGGTAACCGGCGTAATAGGTCCCCGAGACCTCGGCGCCGTACGCCCACCAGACGATCACGCCGAAACCCAGTCCCGCGGCAATCCAGATGGACGACCACACCGCGGCTTCGCGGAAGCTGATGACATGGTTGTCGCGGTGCAGGAAAAGGTCGATCGCCAACATCACCGCGATGGCCGCGGTCAGTGCGACCCATCCCCACAGTGGAACGACTATTGCGTCGGCCATCGGTCTCCTCGAATCTGGTGAACTGTCGGTATCAAGTCAGTCCGTGCTGGGCATTGCTGCCCCGATGCGTACCTCACGGACGCCGGGAACCATCCCCATCAGCGCCGTGGCGATCCGCCGCTCTGCGTCGCTGTCGAAGTGTCCGGCGATAAGCACCTCGCCCTGCCGCACCTGGGCGATCCACCGACTGCCGACGGCGACCGCCGGTGCTGTCATCGCAGTGATCGCCGTCGTTTCACCCGCGGGGCCGGCACGAAGTACGTCGCCGGCCGTGAGAAAGACTAGAAGACAACCAGATTCATCGACGACCGGCAGGCCGGCATAGCCGTAATCCGCCAGCACCGTACCGGCTTCACGCAGTGGCGCCGAGGACCGCACCGAGACCACCGGGCGAATCATGACATCTCCTGCGCGCACTGTCGGCGTCCTTCCTCTCACGACCTTAGTGCGAACAGTAACACACGAAACAAACTTCGTTACAAAACGATCTCAAAGATGCGCAGAAGAAAACACAACATTTGACACGCGCAATGCATTGCACGTAATTTAGTTCGTATGTTCGTGTGGGACGAAGCCGCCGCGCTCCTGCTGTTGCTCTCAGCGCCGTTATCGGCGGCCATGTTGGCGGCCGCGCTCGGACGAAGAGCGCCTGTGCTTACGGCGCGGTTCGGCTCCGTGAGCGCGGGAGCGGGATTCGTTCTTGCTGCAGGACTTGCCGTGAGCGCTGCCCGCGGCGAGGAGGTCACCGTCGGAACAAGTGTCTTCGTCTTCGGCACCGACCGGCTGGCGGTAACGGTGCTCCTGCTGATCTTCGGGGTGAGCACAGTGGCGCAGGCGTTTGCGGTGCGCTACCTCGCGGGTGATTCGCGGGCCTGGTGGTTCACCGCGGGCGCCGGCTTCCTGACCGCATCGTCCGCTGTGATGGCGACAGCCACGACAATCGTCGGCGTCGCTGTCGGCTGGACTGCGGCTGGTGTCGCATTGTGCCTGCTCCTGGGCACCTACTGGCATCTCGACAGCGCTCG
Organism: Mycobacterium bulgaricum; assembly: GCF_041287165.2. Classification (NCBI taxonomy): domain Bacteria; kingdom Bacillati; phylum Actinomycetota; class Actinomycetes; order Mycobacteriales; family Mycobacteriaceae; genus Mycobacterium; species Mycobacterium bulgaricum. The sequence goes on from NZ_JBGGKV020000005.1 coordinate 144,770, forward strand.
CGACGGTGTCCGCCGTGCGGGGCTGGCATTTCTGATCGGCGACGGCGCGCTATGGCTTGCCGTGGGACTGATCTACGTCGGGACGGGCAGTGTCACCCTGGCCGACCTGCCGGCATCCCAGCTCGACGGTGCTTCAGCATCGTTGGCGGCCGTGCTGATCGTCACCGCCGCGTTGTCCCGATCTGCGCAACTCCCGTTTCACCGTTGGCTGCCCGCGACTCTGGCGGCACCGACCCCGGTGTCGGCACTGCTTCATGCCGGCGTGGTGAACGCCGGCGGAATTCTGCTGATCCGGCTGAGTCCGCTGCCCAGTCCGATGCTGGCCACCGCCCTCATCGTCACCGCGGGCGCAGCAACGATGGCCTATGGTGCCGCCGCCATGCTGGTAAAGCCGGACATCAAAGGCGCCCTTGCCTATTCGACCATGGCGCAGATGGGATTCATGATCCTGACCTGTGGGCTCGGACTCTGGGCTGCGACAGTGATCCACCTTGTGGCGCATGGCTTCTACAAAGCTACTCTGTTCCTTTCCTCCGGTTCGGCGATCGCCCGCCACCGTCGGCTCATCGCCCTGCCCCCAGCGCCGCGTCTGGACGGCCGCCGGCGGTTGTTCAGCCAGATCACCTCCGCGGCACTGCCGTTGGCCGCACTGCTCGCCGCCACCGGGCTGCTCTCGACCTGGACGCACACCCACGCGTCCGAGCAGGCTCTGCTGCTGTTCGCCTGGGTCACCGGTGCGGCGGCTACCTGGGGGTGGCTGAAGCGCCGCCCCGACATCGCCGGCGCAGTCAGCGCCGGGGCCGTCTTACTGCCCTGCGCTGTTGGCTACGTCGCAGTGATCAGCGCGATTACCGCCTTCCTTGCGCCGTCGCTACCGGACACCACGGTCGCCCCGGTCGAGGTCTGGGTGACCGTGACCGCCGCGGCCATCCTGCTCGGCGCGCTGGCAGTCTTGCGCCGGTCGCCGGTCGCCGCGGCCCTGCGCCGCACCGTTTACACCCAGGCGCTCAGCGCAGCAACCGTCCAACCTGCCACCGGAGGATCACCGCGATGACCGATTCCACGTCGAATCAACTGGACTCCCGGCGCGCGCGGCTGCGCAGCGACGTTCGCATCGCTGCGCGGGTGCTGCCGACCCACTATCCGCTCGAAACCTTCATCGCGGTCAACCCGCTAGCCGGCCTGCAGGCCATGCCGTTCGAACAGGCCGTCCGGCGTGCCGGCGACCTCTACGGGACACCGGGCACCCTTCACGAGACCGTATTCCGCAACCTGTACCGCCAGGGACGAATCACCGACGCCGACCTCGATCGGACGCTCCTGCGGCGCTACCCGATACTGGCCGGCGAGCCCGACCTGTCGCTTGCGGACCGCCGTCTGAGCGCGACCGCGCTGCTGCGTGCCGACCTCCTCCATGGCATTCCCGCCCCAGAACCACGGCGGTTGTACCGAACTCGAGCCGAGGACCATGGGGCTGACGCGGCCGACGTCGTCGACGCACAAACCTCCAAGTGGATGGCGGCTTTTCTCGGCGAGGCGGGTTGGCCGATGCCCGGCAGGGAACACGGCTTCTACAGCGCGTGGCGGGCGCTGGCGCCGACCGACCGCACGTTGCCGCGCACCTTACGCACCCGCCTGCGCGACATCGCCGAACGTCCCGACGACAGCGTGCTGGAAGCGCTTGACGCCCTTGCCATCCCGGATGAGAACCGGGTCACCTATCTGCAGGCGCATCTCACCCGGCTGCCGGGGTGGGCCGCGCACGTGAACTGGTGCGCCGATCGTGACGGCGGCATCGACCTGTTGCAGTACCTGGCCATGCGACTGAGTTATGAAGCGGCGCTTATGGAGAACGCGAACGGCCAGATCGAGGAGCCGGTGGTGTTCGCCCCGTCGACCGCCAGAGATCGTGCCGCGCACCTCTTCACGGTGTGGGGCCTGGCCGGCGCCACCGAGTCGGACCTGGCCACGGCCGCGCGCATCCTCGCCGCGTTGCCCGCCCCCGCCCGTCCACTCATCTGGCAGAACGCCTTCGAGGCTCACTATCAGGACGGGCTACTCGCCGACCTGGGTTCCTGGTCGCCCGGCAGCCCGGAGCCCGCGCACACCCACCTCATCACGTGCATCGACACCCGCTCAGAAGGTCTGCGCCGTCATCTCGAATCATGCGGCGGCTACCAGACTTTGGGTTTTGCCGGGTTCTTCGCTGTCGCCATCCGGTTCACCGACCTCCTGGGCGGTGCACCAGCTGACCTGTGCCCCGTGCTGATCCGGCCGCATCACAACATCGCCGAACAACCCGCGCCTGAGGCGCTCAGCGTCGCCGAGCGTCGCCTCAGCGGTGCGATCACCCTGGGCGGGGCCGAGTCGGCCTACCACGCCGCCAAAGAGTCTCCAGCGGGCCCGTTCACCCTCGCAGAAGCCGCTGGCTGGATCGCGGCTCCGTTGTCAGCGGCCAAAACCCTGGCCCCAGCTGCCGTCGCCGGCGTGCGGCGACGGCTGCGCGACGCGATCACGCCCGAGGCGAAAACCCTGGTGACCGTGGAATCGATTCCGCTGCACGAGCGTGTGCTCTTTGCGCAGGTGACCTTGAAAACCATAGGTCTAACAGATGGATTCGGAAGGCTCGTCGTCCTGTGTGCACACCACAGCGGCACCGAGAACAACCCGTACCAAGCGGCGCTGGACTGCGGCGCCTGCGGTGGGCAGGGCGGCGCGCCCAATGCCCGCACTGCGGCGCGCATCCTCAACCAGTCCGAAGTTCGCGACGAGTTGCGCAACGCAGGCATCGACATCCCGGACCACACCCACGTGGTGGCCGCTGTGCACGACACCGCCACCGACCGCGTCGCCGTCCTCGACGATCACCTGATTCCTCGCAGCCATCGCGCCGACATCGACCGACTCGAAGCCGACTTCGCCTGTGCTGGGGGGGCCTTGGCAGCCGAGAGGTGCGCGGTGTTGCCCGGAGCCCGGCGGCGTCCCTCGCCGCGCGTCGCCGCCAGGCACGTCGGGCGTAGGGCGGTCGACTGGGCACAGGTGTACCCGGAGTGGGGGTTGGCCGGCAACGCCGCATTCATCGTCGCGCCGCGTGACGTCACACGCGGACTCGACCTGGGTCGTCGAACCTTCCTGCACTCCTACGACGCCGATGCCGACGCCGACGCCACCGCGCTGGAGACCATCCTGACCGCACCCATGGTGGTGGCACAGTGGATCAACTGTCAGTACTACTTCTCGGCGGTCGCCCCCGACGTCTTCGGTGCCGGAAGCAAGACAGTCCACAACGTCGTCGGGAACGTGGGGGTGATCGCCGGTCACGCCGGCGACCTGCGCCTGGGCCTGCCCTCGCAATCGGTGAGCTATGGAGACCGGCTGCTGCACGAGCCGCTTCGGCTCCTCGCGGTCATCCAGGCGCCCCTGTCCCGCATCGACACGGTCGTCGAACGGAATCCGATTCTGCAACAGCTGTTTGGCAACGACTGGATCGTTGTCGCCGCCCGTGAAGATCCGACGCACTCATGGCAGCGCTGGACCCGCGCCGGCTGGCGGCCTTGGACTGAAACCCATCGTGCACAACAGGTTTACGACGAGGAGATGATTCCATGACCACCAACCTGACCAAGATGACCAAGATCGAAGTCGTGGTCGGAGGAGCCGACGCCGCGGCGGTGCGGGAGCTCATCGGGAGCGTCGGCGCCACCGGTTACACCAGCCTGTCCGGGGTTTCGGGGCTCGGCCATCACGGCTATCGCCAGGGCCGGCTGCTGTTCAACCAGCAGGCAACCCTGGAATTGATCATCACCGTCGTTCCGGACACGAAGGTCGAGGCATTGCTCGCCGGTCTGCGGCCACTGTTGGACGCGTCCTCGGGCGTGATGTTCGTGACCGAAACCTACGTCAGCAGGCCCGAGTACTTCAGCTGATCCACCATCACGAAAGGACGGAACTCATGACCCTTCCACTTGCAGCCTGGCAGCAGCTGCGTGACCGCGAGCGGCCGTCCTACGGACAGTCGTCAGATCACCCCGTCGCCGCCGTCTTCCGGTGTGCCGACGCCCTCCTGAGCATTGACGCGGTGTTCGGTCAGGACACCGGCGCGCTGTTCGACATCAGCACCTGGGGCCACGTCGTGGACAAAAGCGTGCTGGGCAGCCTCGAGTACGCGGTCGAGATACTCAAGGTTCCGTTGATCGTCGTGCTCGGTCACGACGACTGCCCGGCCATGCATGCGGCTCTGCGGGCATGGGAACACGCCGAACTCCCCGGCGGTTCCATGCGCCGGGTGGTCGAGCATGCGCTGGCGTCGGTGGTGCGGCGTGGAACAGCCGCCGACTCGGTCCAGTCGGTCGCCGCCGCCCACATCGTCGAGACCGGTGTCGCCCTGATGCAACGCTCCCCGATGCTGTCGCGCCGCGTGGACGACCGAACGTGCGGAATCGTGAGCGCCACGGTTTCTTCCACTGATGGCGAGGTGCACGTGCACGCCGCCTTCGGCGCCGTCGACGAGAGCGTGAGCAAGGTCTTCGAGCTCGTCTAGGTCTGACTGCGTGCCTTATTCGCGCACTGTGCCACACATTTCGTCAGGGCTTTGAGGAGTGGCCAATGACCAACCCGCAATCCTTGGGTAGCGCCAAGCTCGTCGCCGTCACGGTGGTGGTGCTCGTGGTCGTGTTCAACCTGACCGCGTTCTCGGCGGCGCTGCACCTCGGCAGCAAGTGACGTCGTCGCACCGCGAGCGCGCGTGTCGGCACGCCGCCACGCCGCACCTCCATGGCGCTTTGCGCGCGCACGTCTTCGGCGAACGCGCGTGGATTGTCAGCGGGGTCGGCGTGTTGCCGTGCTGACACGCGCGCTCGCGGTGCTTGGCGAAGTATTGAGGGTTCTCTGAACCAGGTCGCGCGCGGGGTCGAGGCGTGCTACCCAAGTGATATGTCGGGGAGATCAGCCGCCGGTGCGGTCGGCGCGGTGTGCGTCGCGCTCGGACTGTCCGGATGCTCGGGAGCCCCCGTCGACGACAGGCCTGTCGTCACGATCGTCGAGGCGGCGCAGCCATCGGCGGCGATCCCGCTCGCACGCTTCCTACCCAGCGCTCCCGAACTTTCCGCTGCGCTGGGCACCGGGTCGAACAGCCTGATGGGGCAGCCCGTCGAAGGTGAGGCCGACGTCCTGCTGAGCAGCGTCGCCGACGGCCAGGCCGCGCCGGTGGACTGCGTCAGCTCTGCCTACCGGCTCCAGAAGATCGTCTACGGCGCCAGTCCGGTGCAGTCGGTGGCAACGAACACGTGGGCCGGCGGCGGGTTCGACACCCCGCCGGTGACGGGCTTTTTCGGTGTGGTCCAGTTGGCTTCTCCCGGCGACGCGCAGGAGTTCTTCGCGTCGATGACCGATCAATGGCGGCGCTGCAACGGCCAGACGGTGTCGCTGCAGCTGCCCGGCCACGGGGCCGACGAGCTGAGCAGGATCACCGACGTCGCGTTCGGTGAGCAGGTGCTTTCGGCGAACGTGCTGCACACCTCCGGCGGCACCGAATCGCCGACCGGGATGCGCGCCGTCGGGCTCGCCGGCGACTGCATCGTCGAGGTGGAGCTCACCGATCCGCGACCCGGTGGCGACGCCCGCGGCGCGGTCACCGTCGCAGCCGCGATTCTCGACAAGATCAACACAACGCGCTGACGGGTGCCGCTGGTCACCGCGGCAGTGGCCCATGACCCACAATGAGTCGGTGAGAATCTCCGCCGCGAACCGTCGCGCCCGCCTCGCCGGCGTGATGGCAGCCGCATCGGTGCTGATCACAGGCTGTGTCAGCACCGTCGACGGGCAGGCGGTCCGCGGCCACGGGGAGGGACCGCTCAACGTTCCACCGCTCGACGAAGCCAAGCTCGACGAGATCTTGCTGACCATCGGAGAGATCAACGGCATCCTCGGCTCGACGCAGATGAAGGTCACCAGCGACCTCGACGACATGACCGACCACTCCGAGGACGTGTCCGATCCGGACTGCTTGGGCGCGGTGTACGGCGCCGAGGCGCCGGTGTACGAAGGCACCGATTGGACGGCCGTACGCGACCAGGTGGCACGCGAACCCGATGAGGACAACGACCATTGGGTGGAGCAGACGGCGGTGCTGTATCCGGCCGAGCAGAACGCCAGGGATTTCTTCGACCGCTCGCTGGCGACATGGCAGGACTGCGCGAACGACGCGATCGTCGTGGGCGAAGGGGAGTACCTGTGGCAACTCGACGACGTCCGCGTCGGCGACACGCTGATCACCCAGATGACCACGCAGGAGGGGGCCGACGGCTGGGGATGTCAGCATGCGCTGTCGTGGGTGTCGAACGTGACGGTCGAAGCCTGGGCGTGCGGCTACGACATCACCGACGAGGCGGCCGCCATCGCCGACGCGATGGTCGAGAACGCCGCGAAGTGACGCTCAGCGCGCAGCGGCGAGGGTCCCGGTACGGCTGCTCCTGATCAGGTCGCCCCACGCACTGAAGGCCTCGGCGTGGTCGGCGGATGACGAACCGCTCGCGACCGCCACCAGACCTGAGGCGATCGCTCCCAGGCCGATGCCGGTCTGATGTACGACGCGGACCAGTTCGTCGAACGCGTCCGCTCGCGCGCATCCGCGCAGCCCGACGAGAATGCCGACCGCGACATCGATGACCTGACGAGACGTGCCGTCCTGCCCACGGAAACTCATGCTCACGATGGTCCGCTTGACGGCGGGGCGGCGGGAGCGTTCTGCGCAGGCAGACGCAAAACCGCGACGGTCTTGTTACACAGGGGCGTTCGCGGGCTGGAAGACGCCTGAGCTGTCGGCCTCCTCCTCGGCGCGGATCACATGCACCACGGCGTTGATCAGAGCCAGGTGAGTGAACGCCTGGGGGAAATTGCCGAGGTGCCGTCCGGTGCGCGGCTCGATCTCCTCGGCGTAGAGATGCAGCGGACTGGCGAACGACAGCAGTCGCTCGCACAGGTGCCGGGCGCGGTGGATCTCGCCGATCTCGACGAGCGCCGACACGAGCCAGAAGGAGCAGATGGTGAAGGTGCCCTCTTCGCCGGACAGACCGTCGTCGGTCTCCTCGGTCCGGTAGCGCAGCACCAATCCTTCCTCGGTGAGCTCGTCGGCGATGGCCAACACCGTTGCCCGGATGCGCGGATCGTCGGGCGGGAGGAATCGGGTGAGCACGGCCAGCAGCAGGGACGCGTCCAGCGCCGGGTCGCCGTACCGCTGGGTCAGCACGCCCCGCTCGTCGACGCCGTGCTCGAGGATGTCGGTCTTGATCTCCTCGGCGATGGCACGCCACTGCTGGGCGTAGGACTTCTCGCCTTCGAGGTCGGCGAGTTTGGCGCCGCGGTCGAGGGCCACCCAGCACATGATCTTGCTGGAGGTGAAGTGCTGCGGTTCGCCGCGCACCTCCCAGATACCGCGGTCGGGCTCTTTCCAGTGTTTGATCGCCTCTTCGACCTGCTCCTTGAGGACGGGCCAGAGCGTCTCGGGGATCTGCTCGCGCGACTTGGTGTGCAGATAGACCGAATCGAGCATGGTGCCCCAGATGTCGTGCTGCATCTGGTCGAAGGCGCCGTTGCCGATGCGCACCGGCCGGGCGTTGTCGTACCCGGACAGATGGTTGAGCTCCTCCTCGACCAGGGTGCGCTCGCCACCGACGCCGTACATGACCTGCAGCGGGTGCCGTTCACCGTTGTTGGCGCCCGACACGTCGGCGATGAACGCGAAGAAGTCGTCGGCCTCGCGATCCAGCCCGAGCGTGTAGAGACCCCACAGCGCAAAGGTGGAGTCGCGCACCCAGGCGTAGCGGTAGTCCCAATTGCGTTCACCCTGAGGCGTTTCCGGCAGCGACGTGGTCGGGGCGGCCAGCAGCGCGCCGGTCGGGGAGTATGTGAGGCCCTTCAGCGTCAGCGCGCTGCGCTGCAGATAGGCCCGCCACGGATGGTCGGGGAAGTCGCCGACGTTGATCCACTGCCGCCAGCACTCGCTGGTCTGCCACATCTTGTCGGCGGCCTCGTCGAACGTCTGCGGCGCGGGGTGACCCGACCAGCTGAGCGCGACGAAGACGTTGTCGCCCTCCTTGAGCCGGGTCCGCGCACGCGCCTCGCGGCCCTCCAGCCCGATGCGCAGATTGGTCGTGAGCCGCAGCGTCGGATGCGAATCGGGATCCTTCGTCGCGCGCGCGATCGCCTCGCCGTAGGCCTGGGCCGAGTACTCCCACTGGGCGCTGGTGCGGTGGTAGTCGAATGACGGCTCGCAGCTCATGACCAGCTCGACGGTGCCGCTCACGCACCGCACCGTGCGCAGCAGGATGTGCTCGGCATCCCAGTCCATCGGGGTGCGGCGGTGTGTGCGCGAGCGTCGCTCGAGGTCGTGCCACGGGCCCATCACCAACGCGTCCCGCACGATGACCCAGCCGGTGTGGGTCTGCCAGGTGGTCTCGAGGATCAGGCTGCCGGGCAGGTACCGGCGCGCGGCGGGCACCGACACCCCGTAGGGACCGAGGCGAAAGTGGCCTGCGCCGCGATCGAGGATCGCACCGAACACGCTGGGGGAGTCAGGGCGAGGCACACACAGCCATTCCACCGACCCCGCCGAGGAGATCAGGCACTGCGTCTCGCAGTCCGACAGGAACGCGTAATCCGCGATGGGCGGGAATGGGTTCCGCAACGGGCCTGCGGTGGCGTACGGAGTCGGCGAAGGCAGGGTCAAGGCCGACGATTCCCCGTTGGGGGACACCCCGCCCGAGGTTTCGGGCTGCTGCAAAACCATGGGCACATCATCGACTGTCGGACACCCCGGCGTCTACCGGAACACCCCGTTATCCGTGTTGTTCGGCACCACCTAGGCTGGCCGGGTGGACGGCTTCCTCAACTGGTGGGACGGAGTGGAGCTGTGGCTGTCCGGGCTGCCGTTCGTCGCGCAGACGGTGGTCGTCATGCCGGTGGTGCTGGCGCTGGCGTACGCCGCGGCCGTGGTGCTCGACGGTCTGCTCGGCAACGGCATCAGGATTCTGCACCGTATCCGTCATACCGACGACGACAACGATGGACGTGAGGCTCCCCGATGACAGGTATGCCGCGCTCAAGGGTGACGCTGGCGCTCGTGGCGCTGATCGTTCTGGTCATCGTGATGTGGGTGCTCACGCGCTGACATTTCCGATCGCTCTGTTATTGTTCGCGCCATGCAACTGGCGTCCGGCAACAAGGGTGGTCACATCGTGGCCCTCATTGCCGTGGGTTTCTCCGCCGTTGCTGATGTCTGTTGTTGTTGCTGACACCCTGCCCGTTCGTGGCTCGGCGTCGGTGACGGCTGTGGCGTGATCGCCTTTCGGCAAGAACCTGCCTTTCCGCGACGGTCCATCCTCGCAAACCGACACCGGAAAGGTCACCAATGCAGAAGATCCTGAAATCCACGAGGCGCTGGCGCACCGCCGCCGCACTCGCCACCACGGCGACGCTGCTGGCGGCCTGTGGCGGCGGCGCGAGCGACGTGGCCGGCGGTGAGGGCGGCAGCGGCAATGCCGAGACCACGCTGACGCTCGTCGCGTTCGCCGTCCCGGAGCCGGGTTGGTCGAAGGCCGCACCCGCGTTCGCCGAGACGGACGAGGGCAGGGGCGTCGAGGTCACCGCCTCCTACGGCGCCTCGGGTGACCAGTCCCGCAGCGTCGAGTCGGGCAAGCCGGCCGACGTGGTCAACTTCTCGGTGGAACCGGACATCACCCGGCTCGTGAAGGCGGGCAAGGTCAACGAGGACTGGAACGCCGGCCCCAACAAGGGCATCGCGTTCGGCTCGGTCGTCACGTTCGCGGTCCGCCCCGGAAACCCCAAGAACATCCGCACCTGGGACGACCTGCTGCAGCCCGGCATCGAGGTCATCACACCGAGCCCGCTGAGCTCCGGTGCGGCGAAGTGGAACCTGCTGGCTCCGTACGCATACGCGAGCAACGGCGGCCAGAATCCGCAGGCCGGTATCGATTTCGTGAACAAGCTCGTGACCGAGCATGTGAAGCTGCGTCCCGGCTCGGGCCGGGAGGCCACCGACGTGTTCCGCCAGGGCAGCGGCGATGTGCTGCTCGCCTACGAGAACGAGGCGCTGAACTTCGACCTCGAACACGTCAACCCCGCGCAGACGTTCAAGATCGAGAATCCGACCGCGGTGGTCAACACCAGCCAGCACCTCGACCAGGCGCAGGCCTTCGTGGACTTCCAGTTCACCCCGGAAGGCCAGAAGGTGTGGGCCGAGGCGGGGTTCCGTCCCGTCGACCCGGCGGTGGCCGAGGAATACAAGGACAAGTATCCGGCGCCGGAGAAGCTGTGGACGATCAATGACCTCGGCGGCTGGAGCGCGATCGACAACGAGCTGTTCGACAAGGACAACGGCACCATCACGAAGATCTACAAGCAGGCGACTGGATGACGGTCGTTGACCCGAACCCTGAGGCCATCCGCCCGGAGCTGACACCGGCCCCGGGCGGGGGCCGGGGACTCCGCAGACCCGGTGGCGCCAGCCTCCAGGTCGGGGTCGCGGTGGTCTGGTTGTCGGTCATCGTGCTGCTGCCACTGGCCGCCATCGTGTGGATCTCCGCCAAAGGCGGCTGGGACGCGTTCGTCTCGGCGGTGACGTCGCCGTCGGCCATCGCATCGTTCGAAGTCACGTTGACGATCTCGGTGGTCGTGACACTGGTGAACCTGGTGTTCGGTCTGCTGATCGCCTGGGTGCTGGTGCGTGACGACTTCCCGTTCAAACGGATCATCGACGCGATCATCGACCTGCCGTTCGCGCTGCCCACGATCGTCGCGAGCCTTGTCCTTCTTGCCCTGTACGGCCCGTCCAGCCCGGTGGGCATTCATATCCAGCACACCCCGTGGGGCGTCGGAGTGGCGCTGGCCTTCGTGACGCTGCCCTTCGTCGTGCGGGCTGTGCAGCCCGTGCTGCTGGAACTCGATCGCGAGGTCGAAGAGGCGGCGGCCTCGCTGGGCGCCAACAATCTGACAATCTTCTTCTCGGTCATCCTGCCCGCGCTGGCGCCGTCACTGCTCTCGGGCGCCGGCCTCGCCTTCTCCAGGGCCATCGGCGAATTCGGGTCGATCGTGCTCATCGGCGGAGCGATCCCCGGCGAGACGGAAGTGTCGTCACAGTGGATCAGGACGCTGATCGAAAACGACGACCCCGCCGGTGCCGCGGCGATCTCGATTGTGCTGCTGGTGATCTCCTTCGTCGTCCTGTTCGTCCTGCGCTACTTCGGTGCCCGCGCCGCCAAGCGCGATGAGGCGGCGCGATGACCCTCTCGCTGCCGACCCGGCTGATCCTGCGCGTCATCGCGATCGTCTACATCTTCGGACTGCTGATCGTCCCCCTGGGGGCGATCCTGTGGCAGACGTTCGCGCCCGGCCTCGGTGCGTTCTGGGCCTCCATCACCACACCCGCAGCCCAGTCGGCGCTCTCGCTGTCACTGCTTGTCGTCGCCATCGTGGTACCGCTCAACGTGGTGTTCGGGGTGTCGACCGCATTGGTGTTGGCGCGCAGGAAGTTCCGTGGCAAGAACGCGTTGCAGGCGGCGATCGACCTGCCGTTCGCGGTCTCCCCGGTCGTGGTCGGCGTGGCGTTGATCGCGTTGTGGGGGACTGCAGGTCTGTTCGGCTTCGTCCAGAACGATCTCGGTCTCACGATCATCTTCGGCTTTCCCGGAATTGTCTTGGCCAGCATCTTCGTGACGCTGCCGTTCGTGATCCGGGAAGTCGAACCGGTGCTGCACGAGATCGGGACCGATCAGGAGGAGGCATCGGCCACCCTGGGCGCCAATGCGTGGCAGACGTTCTGGCGGGTGACTCTGCCGTCGATCCGCTGGGGCCTGACCTACGGCGTGGTACTGACCGTCGCCCGCACCCTCGGTGAGTTCGGTGCCGTGCTGGTGGTGTCCTCCAATCTTCCCGGCCAGTCGCAGACGCTCACACTTCTGGTGCACGACCGCTACACCCGGGGTGACGACTACGGCGCCTACACGATCTCGACGGTGTTGATGGCCGTCGCCGTCACGGTTCTGATCGCGCAGATCGTGTTCGACGCGCAGCGCAAACGCACGAAATCCGAAGACTGAGCAGGGGAGTCCCATTCATGACTGACGCGATCGTCGTCCGCGGCGCGAACAAGCACTTCGGTGATTTCGCGGCGCTCGACAACGTCGACTTCACGGTCCCGAAAGGGTCGTTGACGTCGCTGCTGGGGCCGAGCGGATCCGGCAAGTCGACGCTGCTGCGAGCCATCGCCGGGTTGGACAACCCCGATACCGGCTCGGTGGTGATCAACGGCCGCGACGTCACCAACATCCCGCCGCAGCGCCGCGGCATCGGTTTCGTCTTCCAGCACTACGCCGCGTTCAAGCATCTGACGGTGCGCGACAACGTGGCCTTCGGTCTGAAGATCCGCAAGAAGTCGAAGGCGGAGATCAAGGACAAGGTCGACAACCTGCTCGAGGTGGTCGGGCTCGCGGGCTTCCAGAATCGTTACCCGAACCAGCTTTCCGGTGGGCAACGCCAGCGCATGGCCCTGGCGCGAGCGTTGGCGGTCGACCCCGAGGTCCTCCTGCTCGACGAACCGTTCGGAGCGCTGGACGCCAAGGTCCGTGAGGATCTGCGCGCCTGGCTACGGCGACTGCACGACGAAGTCCACGTGACCACGGTGCTCGTCACCCACGACCAGTCCGAGGCGCTCGACATCTCCGACCGGATCGCCGTCCTCAACAGGGGACGGATCGAGCAGGTCGGTTCGCCGAGCGAGGTGTACGACGCACCGGCCAACGCGTTCGTGATGTCGTTCCTCGGCGCGGTGTCCTCGCTCAACGGAGTTCTGGTGCGTCCGCACGACATTCGGGTCGGGCGCAATCCCGACATGGCGATCGCGACCAGCGACAACTCGATCCAGGCCACGGGTGTCACCCGCGCGGTGATCGAACGCGTCGTCATGCTCGGCTTCGAGGTCCGCGTGGAACTGCTCAACGCGGCCACCCAGACGCCGTTCACCGCGCAGATCACCCGCGGTGACGCAGAAGCGCTGGGCCTCAAAGAAGGTGACACCGTGTACGTCCGCGCCACCCGCGTGCCGTCCCTGCCGACGGACCACGCGGTCGTCGTCTCCTGAGTCAGGCCGCTTCGGTCGGCAACAGCCGGTAGAGCAGATCCGTCAGCGTCAGCAGCCCGCGCCCCGAAGGCCCGTCGACGACCACGAGGTGGTTGCGCGTATTGCGCATGACTTCGAGCGCCTCGTAGACGGAGGTGTCCTCGGGCAGTGTGAAGATCGGACGCATCAGCTCCCGCGCGGTCGCAGACCCGGCGAGGCTGTCGCGGACGTGCACGACCCCGACCGTGGCGGCGCCGTCGGTCACCAACAGCCGCAGATGGCCTGTCGCCTTGGCGGTTTCCTGGATCTGCACGGAAGTGGCGTCGACGGGGACGTCGCTGTGCACGGTGTCGCGGCGGGCCACCTCGCCGACGGTCAGGGCTTCGAGCTCCAGTGCGCTGGCCAGGTTCGCGTGATAGCGCTCGTCGAGGGTGCCCACCGTCGCCGAATGCTCGACGAGCTGGCGCAGGGTGTCCGGGTCCTGGGTGTCGGTGAGCTCGTCGACGGGTGTGACACCGACGCGGCGCAGGCACCAGTTCGCGGCATGGTTGAGCGCGCGCAGCAGCGGGCGGGTCACGAACATGAAGCCGCGCATGGGCAGTGCCAGCAGGGTCGCCGAGCGTTCCGGATGCGCGATCGCCCACGACTTCGGCGCCATCTCGCCGATCACCAGATGCAGGAACGTCACGATCAGCAGGGCCAGGACGAAACCGCCCACGTCGGCCACCCACCCCGGTGCCCCGAGGTCTCTGATCATCGGAGTGATGGCGTAGTGCACAGCAGGTTTGGTGATCGCGCCCAGCAGCAGTGTGCACGCGGTGATCCCCAGTTGCGCGCCGGCGAGCAGCAGCGAGAGTTCTCCGGCGCTGCGCAGCGCGGCGCGGGCCGCGGCGCTTGTGGCCGCCGCATCCTCGAGCCGATTGCGGCGGGCGGCGATCAGCGCGAACTCGACGGCGACGAAGAACGCGCTCAGACCGATCAGCGTGGCGGTGATGGCGACGACAACCCACGGATTACTCATCGCCGGCCTCCGGACTGATCTCGATGGTGGCCGAAACCGTTGCCGGAACCCGTCTTTCGACGGACATGACCTTGGTGATCAACCGCCGCTTCGGTGGGGTGCCCTCGTCGATCAAGTCGGCAGGGTCGTCCGGCAGGTCGACCACCACGGTGTCGCCGACGGCGGGCAACCCGACGGCGTGGGCGATGACCATGCCCGCGACCGTCTCGTAATCCCCTGCGGGGAGCTTCACGTCGAGCGTGCGTTCCACTTCGTCGAGGGGGACATCGCCCGCCAGCAGCCAGCCGTCCCCGTCGGCCACGACGGCGGCGTCGCTTTCGGAGTCGTGCTCGTCGTCGATGTCGCCGACAAGCTCCTCGGCCAGGTCCTCGATGGTCACAATGCCGGCGAAGCCGCCGTATTCGTCGATGACGATGGCCATCTCCTCGCCGCGCTTCTCCAGCTCGCGGACGACATTGGGTAGCGGCAACGTCTCGGGAACGAAGACCGCCGGCCTGCAGTGCGCGCCTGCGCGGTCAGAATCGGGCACCGCCCCGAGCAGGTCATGCAGATGGATGACGCCGACGACGTCGTCGGGATCGGCTCCGGTGACGGGATAGCGGGTGTGTCCGGACGACATGCGTTGCAGTACAGCCGACACCGGTTCGTCGGCGGTGACCGCGTCTACGCGGGCGTGGGGCACCATCGCGTGTTCGGCAGTGCTGGTGGGGAAGTCGAGGATCCGGTCCAGCAGCGCGGACAGCTCCCGCGGAATCTCGCCGGCGTCCCGGGACGCGGCGACGATGTGGGCGAGGTCGCGTGGCGTGGCGGAGTGCTCGACATCGTGCACCGGTTCGATGCGCAGGGCGCGCAGCAGCAGGTTCGACGACTGGTCGAAGAGCTTGATGAGCCAGCCGAACACCTTCAAATAGAGCGTGGTCGACAGCGCCAGCCAGCGGGCCAGCGGCTCGGGGCGGGCGATCGCGAGGTTCTTCGGGAACAGCTCGCCGAAGAGCATCTGGACGATGGTCGAGAATCCGATCGCGAAGATACCGCCGATACCCACCGCCACCGCGGTGGGGATCCCGGTACCCCCCAGCACCACCTCGAACCCCCGACCGATCAGTGGTTCGGCGACGTATCCGACCAGCAGGCCGGTGACCGTGATGCCGAGCTGGGCGCCCGACAGCATGAACGACGTGCGGCGGGTGACCGTCAGTGCGCGTTCGGAGGCGGTGTCACCTGCCTCGGCGCGCGCTTTGAGCCGGGAACGGTCCACAGCCATGTAGGCGAATTCCTGCGCGACGAAGTATCCGGTCAGCGCGGTGATCAACAGGACGACGAGAAAGCCAGCGAGAATACCGAGAACGGCGGTCAGCATGTGACCGCCTCGGGTCTATGAGGATGCATCGAGTCCTTGCTCGTGAAAGGGCGTCGGCACCCACTGTACCGACTTCTCGGCAGTGGCGGCTTACAGCGGGGGCACGCGGTCCCGCCAGGGCACCGCCTCTTCGAGCTGAGCGGCGAGACGGAGCAGGAGCGCCTCTCCCGACAGCGGCGCCACGAACTGGACCCCGAGCGGCAGGCCGTCGGACGTCTGATGCAGCGGTAGCGAGATCGCCGGACGCCCAGTCAGGTTCGCGAGTTGGGTGTACGGAACCCAACCGAGGTTGTCGTCGACCATGTCGTCGACGATCTTGGTATAGCGCAGAAACCGCGCCGTGCGCGTCTTGAGCAACACGTCCGAGCCGCGCTGCAGAAGCTCCGGCAGGTCGAATTCACCGATCTTCGGGGGCGGCGTCGCCATCGTCGGTGTCAGCAGGAGGTCGTAGTCGGCGAAGAAGGTCGTCAGCCTGCGGGTGTGCTCGTGGCGACGCGCGACGGCATCGATGTAGTCGATGCTGGAGGTCGCCCGGCCCAGGGCCGCCATGATGAGCGTGTCGCGCTCGAACCCGTCGTCTCCCGCGCCGGAGATGCGCTTGGCTTCCTCGACCTGCCAGGCGAGGGTGGCGAACCAGGTGAGCAGGAAGTCGCGCGCGAGTGCGGCGTCGTCGAACGGTGCCTCCGGCAATTCCTCGACGTGATGGCCGAGGTCGGTCAGCGCGCGGGTGGCGGCCTCCACCGCGGCGTACGCCTCGCGGTGCGGTTTCGGGGTGATCGCGGACGGGACCCGCACCCCGATCCGGAGCTTCCCCGGGTCCTGGCCGACGAACGACGCGAACGGCGACTCAGGGAGGGCGGGAACGTAGGGTCCGCCGGGCTCGCCGCCGCAGAGGACATCGAGCATCGCCGCCGTGTCACGGACCGACTTCGACACGACGCCGTTGACCGCGGCTCCGTGCATCGGCTCGCCGGCCGACGGGCCCGACGGTGTCAGGCCGCGGCTCGGCTTGAGGCCCACGAGGCCGCAGCAGCCGGCCGGGATCCGGATGGAGCCGCCACCGTCGCTGGCCCCCGCGCACGGCACGATGCCCGCGGCGACCGCGGCCGCCGCGCCGCCCGAGGATCCGCCCGGGGCGCGGTTTAGGTCCCACGGATTACGCGTCGGCCCCCAGGCCACCGGTTCGGTGATGCCCTTCGCGCCGAATTCGGGGGTGTTGGTCTTGCCGAAGATGATGAGGCCGGCATCGATCCAGCGCTGGACGACCGTTGCGTGCTCGGCGACGGGCGTCGAGCGCAGGGCGCGCGAACCCCCCGAGGTGGGAAGCCCGGCGTAGTCCTGTCCGAGGTCCTTGATCAGGAACGGGACACCGCCGAACGGACCGGTGGGATTCGCCGGCGGCGATGCCGGGACGTCACGCACGATCGCGTTGATGCGCGGGTTCACCTCGGCCGCGCGGGCACGCGCCAGCGTGAGGAGCTCGTCGGCGGTGACCTCTTTGTCGGCGACCAGCTTTGCCAACCCGAGGGCGTCGAATGTGCGGTACTCGGCGAAATCCATCAGCTCACAGTAGGCGTGCCGGAGTCGGTGCGAGCGGCGCCCGCCGTTTCGCAGGATAGGGCCGCCACCGCCGCCATAGGGTTGTCGCATGGACGTGCTGCTCGGGATCGACATGGGAACGGGAAGCACCAAAGGTGTCCTGGTCGACCCCACGGGCACCGTGCTCGCCACCGAGACGATCGCCCACGGCATGACCCTGCCGCGGCCCGGCTGGGCGGAGGTCGATGCCGAACGGTTGTGGTGGCACGAGGTGTGCTCGATCAGCTCGACGCTGATGGGCCGGATGCCGCCGAACGCGTCGTTGGCGGCGATGTGCGTCAGCGGCGTCGGGCCGTGCCTGGTGCTCTGCGACGACGACCTGCGGCCGCTGCGGCCGGCCATCCTCTACGGCATCGACACTCGCGCTGCCGCCGAGATCGATTCTCTGACAGAGGAATTCGGTGCTGAGAACATTCAGGACCGAGCAGGCACCGTGCTGTCGAGCCAGGCGGTGGGTCCGAAGATCGAATGGGTACGCCGACACGAGCCTCACGTGTTCGATCGCGCGACGGGGTGGTACGGGTCGAACTCCTACGTCACGGCGAAGCTGACGGGCGAATACGTCCTCGACCACCACACCGCAAGCCAGTGCGATCCGCTCTACCTGACCCGTGAGTTCGCCTGGAACGAACCGTGGGCGCAACGCATCTGCGGTCATCTGCGGCTGCCTCGGCTGGTCTGGCCCAGCGACGTCGTGGGAACCGTCACCGCGACCGCGGCCGCGGTGACCGGGGTGCCGGCCGGCACGCCGGTGGCGGCAGGCACTGTCGACGCATACTCGGAAGCGTTCTCGGTGGGCGTGCGCCGGCCCGGGGATCAGATGCTGATGTACGGCTCGACGATGTTCCTGGTCCAGATCATCGGCGAGTATCACAGCGATCCGACGCTGTGGACGACCGCGGGCCCCGAGCGCGGAAGCCTCGCGCTGGCTGCGGGCACGTCGACTGCGGGAAGCCTGATCGGCTGGCTACAAGGTGTCACGGGAGAGGCCTCGTTCGACGACGTGATGGCCGAAGCGCGCGAGGTGCCGCCCGGGAGCGAGGGACTGCTGGTGGTGCCCTATTTCGCCGGCGAGCGCACGCCGGTCTTCGACCCGCAGGCCAGGGGACTCGTCGTCGGCCTGACATTGCGGCACACCCGGGGTCACCTCTTCCGTGCCGCCTACGAGGGCATCTCGTTCGGTATCCGTCAGATCCTGGAGCGCTTGGACGACGCCCACATGGGCAAGCGCACCGTTGCCGTCGGCGGTGGGCTGCGCAGTCCCATCTGGGCGCAGGCCGTCAGTGACATCACCGGCAGAACCCAACTGGTGCCCGAACAGGCCATCGGTGCCAGCTACGGCGACGCGTTGCTGGCCGCCATCGGTGTCGGACTGGTGCCGCCGGAAACGGACTGGGCGCGCATCGCCCACGAGATCACACCGGACCCGCGCAACAGGGACCTCTACGACGATCTCTACACCGCATGGCGTGAGCTCTATCCGGCGACGCGTGAGCAGGTGCATCGCCTGGCGGCGAGGGACACGACGTGAATCAGCGAAGTCCGCGCCGGACCGGGATCACGCAGCGGTCCGGTGTGCCATCGCGGAGTCGAACCGGTCCAGGACCGTCTCGGCGACCTGACGATGCGCGCCCAGTGGCGCCGACATCGGGATTCCTTGTGCCGCAGCGAAATCTGCCACTCGATCGGTGATGCGGCCGTGCGCGAGGAACCACGGCGCGACGACCAGTCGCGTGGCTCCGCGCTGCCGCAGCAGATCCGCAGCGTCGGCGAGCGTCGGCTGCGGGCCGGTGGCGAACGCCGTGGTCGCGCTCCAGCGGGTGGTCTGCCTGAGCTCGTCGGCGACCGATGCCGTGCGTGCGTTCGCATCCCCCCGCGACGAGCCGACCGCGGTGACGAGGACGCCGACCCGCGGATCCAACCGTGACACCCCGGCGTGCTCGAGCCGCTGCCGCAGCACGTGGATCAGCCGATCGTCCTCCCCGAGGACGTCGGCCTGCACGACGTCGGCACCGGACTCCGCGATCATCGCGGGGATGTCGACCCGCGCATGGTAGGCGTCGGCGAGCAGCAGCGGGACCACGACGGCCTCGCGTCCCCGCAGTGTCGACAGCACATCGCGCAGATTCGGAGCGTTCTTCTCGCAGAACGCGATTCGCGCATCCAGGCCCGGCCGCAGTCGCCGGATGCAGTCGACGATCGCCCCGGCCGTCGCGGCGGACCGCGGATCGGCACTGCCGTGCGCCGTCAAGACGAGCGTCACGAGGCGTGCAGCCCGCATTCCGTCTTGGCCTGCCCGGCCCAGCGACCGCTGCGCGGATCGGCGCCCGCGATCGGCTTGTTGGTGCACGGCGCGCATCCGATCGACGGATAGCCTTCGTCGACAAGGGGATTGACCAGGATGCCGTTGGCGTCGATGTAGTCCTGCATGTCGTCGTCGCTCCACGCAGCGAGCGGGTTGATCTTGACGAGCCCGAAAGCCTTGTCCCAGCTGATCAACGGCGCGTTGGCGCGAGTGGGCGCCTCGACCCGGCGGATACCGGTCACCCATGCGCTGTAACCGCGCAACGCCTTCGACAGCGGCTCGACTTTGCGCATGCCGCAGCACGCGCCCGCATCGCGCGCGAAGAGGTCCTTGCCGTACAGACGATCCTGATCGGCGACGGAGTTCTCCGGACGTACGTTGACGACGTTGACGTCGTACACGGCCTCGACAGCGTCGCGGGTGCCGATGGTCTCGACGAAGTGGTAACCGGTGTCGAGGAAGAGCACATCCACTCCCGGCCGTACTTTCGCCGCGAGATCGACGAGCACCGCGTCCTGCATGTTCGACGCGACGATGTAGTTGCCACCGAAGTTCTCGTCGGTCCAGCGCAGCAGGTCCTGTGCGCTCGCGTTCTCACCCAGCTCAGCAGCTCCACGCTCAGCCAACTGCTGCAGGTCCGCCTCTGTGAGCAATTCGGTCACCTCAAATCCGCCTCGTCTGCTCGTATGGCCCACGTAGCGAAACGCTCACCCTGCTCTCGTTGTTTCACGAAATTGCGGACAACCCGCTCGATGTAGTCACCGAGCTCGGTGGCCAGCACTTTGTGCTGGCGCAATTTGCGACCGAAACCGCTGTCCAGGCCCAGGCTGCCGCCGAGGTGCACCTGGAAACCCTCCTCCGGGCCGTTGCCGTCGTCGACCATCTGACCTTTGAAGCCGATGTCGGCGACCTGGATCCGCGCGCACGAGTTGGGGCAGCCGTTGATGTTGATCGTGACCGGCACGTCGAGCTGGGCGTTGATGTCCTCCAGCCGCTTCTCCAGCTCGGGCACCAGCACCTGCGAGCGGCTGCGCGTCTCGGCGAAGCTGAGCTTGCAGAACTCGATGCCCGTGCAGGCCATCAGGTTGCGCCGCCAGTGCGACGGCGTCGACGGCAGCCCCAGCGCATCCAGGCCCGCACGCAGCTCGTCCAACTTCTCGTCGGGGACGTCGAGGATGATCAATTTCTGGTATGGCGTGAACCGGACACGGTCGCTTCCTGCGGCTTCGGCCAGGTCGGCGACCTTGCTCAGGATGGTGCCCGACACACGTCCGGCAATCGGGGAAACACCGACGGCGTTGAGGCCGTTCTTGAGCTTCTGCACGCCGACGTGGTCGATGGGCCTGGTCACCGGATCGGGCGCGGGCCCGTCGATGAGTGGCCGCTTCAGGTACTCGGTCTCGAGAACTTCCCTGAACTTCTCCACGCCCCAGTCCTTGATCAGGAACTTCAGCCGCGCCTTCGCGCGCAGCCGGCGGTAGCCGTAGTCGCGGAACACGCTCACGACGCCCTCCCAGACGTCGGGCACCTCGTCGAGGGGCACCCACGCGCCGACGCGCTGGCCCAGCATCGGGTTGGTCGACAGCCCTCCGCCGACCCAGAGGTCGAAGCCGGGACCGTGCTCGGGATGGTTCACCCCGATGAACGCGACGTCGTTGACCTCGTGCACCACATCCTGCAGCCCGGAGATCGCGGTCTTGAACTTGCGCGGCAGGTTGGAATACTCCTTCTTGCCGATGTAGCGCTTGACGATCTCGTCGACCGCGGGGGTGCCGTCGATGACCTCGTCGAGCGACTCGCCGGCCAGCGGGGAGTTCAACACCACGCGGGGGCAGTCGCCGCACGCCTCGGTGGTCTGCAGACCGACCTCGTCGAGACGGCGCCAGATCTCCGGCATGTTCCGCACGTCGATCCAGTGGTACTGCACGTTCTGCCGGTCGGAGATGTCGGCGGTGTCACGGGCGAACTCTGTCGAGATGGCGCCGAGGGTACGGAGCGCCGCGACCGTGAGGGCACCGCCGTCGCTGCGAACACGCAGCATGAAGTACTCGTCTTCGAGCATGTCGGTGTTCTCGTCACCGGTCCACGTGCCGTCGTAGCCGGGCTTGCGCTGCGTGTAGAGACCCCACCAGCGGAAGCGGCCGCGCAGGTCGCCTTTGTCGATACTCTCGAAGCCCTGCTTGGCGTAGATGTTCTCGATACGGGCCCGCACGTTGAGCGGGTTGTCGTCCTTCTTGGACTGCTCGTTGGCGTTGAGCGGCTCGCGGTAGCCGAGTGCCCACTGGCCTTCGCCCTTGGGGCGCTTCACGGGCTTTGCCGCCGGCGAGCCGGCAGATGTTTTGGGTGCTGTCGTCATGGTGGGGCTCCTGGTCGGAGCCGGCGTTCAGATCGCGCTTCCCACCGGGGGGCTGTCCGGCGGCGCAGATCCGGCGGCCAGCTGTACGTGGGGTGAGGGCTGGGTCCTACGGAATAGCGGCTAAGGAAGACAGCAACAGCTACAGACGCGCTTGAAATCGACATGGCGGCGCGCCACCAGCGAGACCCGGCGAGGGAATCTGTGGGCTGCAGTCACGGGTCCGATTGTGCCACGGACACCCACATCAGCCCTAACCGGCCGATATTTGCGCTCAGGGTGAGCGAAAGTGCGCCCGACCCGGCGGCTGGGACACTGGTGGCATGCCTGTCACCGCGGCGCGCGCCGAACTGCCCGAGATGCAGTCGCCCGCGCGGGGGCCGTTCGGCATCTACGTCCACGTCCCGTTCTGCGCGACTCGGTGCGGTTACTGCGATTTCAACACCTACACCGCCGGCGAGCTGGGAGGCGCGAACCCGGAGGGGTGGCTGGCGGCGGTGCGGACGGAGCTGCAGCTGGCTGCCGGCCGGCTCGGCACAGCCCCCGACGTGGAGACCGTATTCATCGGTGGTGGAACTCCGTCGCTGCTCGGATCTACCGGACTGGCCGCGGTCCTCGACGCCGTCCGCGACAGCTTCACGCTCGCGCCCGGTGCCGAGGTCACCACCGAGTCCAATCCGGAGTCCACGTCTGCAGAGTTCTTCGCCGACCTACGTGGCGCCGGATTCACCCGCATCTCGTTGGGGATGCAGTCCACCGCGCCCCACGTGCTGGCGGCGTTGGACCGTGTGCACTCGCCGGGGCGGGCGCTCGCCGCCGCCCGGGAGGCCCGCGCAGCGGGTTTCGATCACGTGAATCTCGACCTGATCTACGGGACGCCGGGGGAGACCGACGACGATCTCATACGGACGGCGAGCGAGGCCGTGGAAACCGGCGTCGACCACATCTCGGGATACGCACTCATCGTCGAGGACGGCACTGCGCTCGCCAGGCGGGTGCGCCGCGGAGAGATCCCCGCGCCCGACGACGACGTGCATGCGCGCCGTTACGAACTGCTCGACCGACGCCTCGCCGACGCCGGGTTCGACTGGTACGAGGTGTCGAATTGGAGCCGCCCCGGTGGGGAGTGCCGACACAACGTCGGCTATTGGAACGGCGGCCACTGGTGGGGCGCCGGCCCCGGTGCGCACAGTTTCGTCGGCGCGACCCGATGGTGGAATGTCAAGCATCCCAACGCTTATGCCCAGGCGCTCGACGCCGGCGAGTTACCGGTCGCCGAATACGAGGAATTGGACGCCGAGACGAGCCACGTCGAGGATGTGATGCTGCGGATCCGTCTGCGCACCGGCCTTCCGCAGCGGCTTCTCGCGGACTCCGAACGTGAGCGAGCAGACCGCGCGGTCGCGGACGGACTGCTGCGGGCGCGGGACGACCGCCTCGTACTCACCGACCGCGGGCGGCTGCTGGCCGACGCCGTCGTGCGTGACCTGCTGAGCTGACTACAGCAGGGCCGATGCGAGCCTGCGCCACTGCTCCCGCGGGAACTCCCGTGGGTCGGCGGTGAGTACCTGGACACAGACGTGATCGGCGCCGGCGTCGAGGTGTTCCTGGACGCGGCTCCTGACGGCGTCCTCGTCACCCCATGCGATGAGCGCGTCGAAGACCCGATCACTCACCGAGGACAGGTCCTCTTCGGTGAACCCCAGTCGCAGCAGGTTGTTCGCGTAGTTCGGCAGCGCGAGATACGACCGCAGCCAATCGGTACCGATCCCGCGGGCCTCGTCGCGGTCGTCGGTGAGCAACACGGTCTGCTCGGGGAGCAGCAGCGGACCCTCACCGAGCACGTCGCGGGCCTGACGCGTGTGGTCGGGCGTCGTCAGGTAGGGGTGGGCGCCACCGGCCTTAGACTTCGACAGCTGCAGCATCTTCGGTCCGAGCGCGGCGAGCACCCGGTTCGCGTGCGGCACCGGAGCAGAGGTGGCGTCGATGGCGTCGAGGAACTTCTCCGTCGCCGCCAGCGGCTTGCGGTACAGGCCAGGTTCCTTCGAGTCGATCAGCGGTGCGTGGCTGACGCCGATACCGAGCAGGAAGCGTTCACCGTGGGCTTCGGTCAGCGTCGCGTAGCGCGACGCCACGTCGGCGGGCTCGTGCATCCAGAGATTGAGGATGCCCGTCGCGATGACCGTCTTCTGGGTGGCCGACAGCAGGTTCTCCACCGAGTCGAGCACCGGCCCCCCGACGTCGGGGATCCACAGGGCCGTGAAGCCGAGCCCGTCCAGTTCCGAGGCGGCTTCGGCCGCTTCCTCCGGATTTCCGTATCGCAGTTGCGAACTCCACAGACCCACTCCCGACAGCTTCATGTGTCTACTCATACCGTGCCGGTCGCTCGGGGCGCTACGGTCGTGCTTATGGCATTCGATCCGGCCGCCGTCGCCCGTGCGTTCTCTGAACACCGCTTCGACGACGCGCTCGGTCATCTCGCCAAGGACGTGAAGTGGACGATCGTCGGCGGCATGGTCCTCGAGGGGGCTGACGCGGTGCGGCGCACGTGCCGGGACACCACGGAGAGCCTGCAGGGCACCTCGGTCGAGTTCGACCGCCGTGTCACCGCGGCGGGGGACGACGTCGTCGCCGTCGACACCGTCGTCCGCTACGTGCGGCCCGACGGGATGACGGCCGTCGCGAGCTGCGCCATCTACGAGTTCGCCGATGAGCAGATCACCACCATCACGTCGTATGCGGTGGAGGTCGACCCCGGGGACCCGGGAGCGCAACCGTCGCCGCGGGTGTGACGAACGCCGCTCGCAGGAATTCCACAGCACGCGCCGGGTAAGTCCCTGTGAGCAAAGTCCTTGTGCCAGGATGTCCGACATGCCGCAGCGAGCCTTAGGGAAGGCTATCCACACATCGCCGGCACGGCCGACGTGGAGCTGAACAACGCCCAGCCCCCCGCCCCGATCGCCATCGTCGGCATCGGCTGCCGTCTGGCGGGCGATATCGCCACACCGGAGGACCTCTTCTCGTTCCTGCTCGACGGGCGCAGTGCGGTGTCGCAGGTGCCGGCCGAACGGTGGGAGCCCTACGTCCACCGGGATCCCCGCAACGCGGCGATCCTGCGTGAGACGACGCCGTGGGGCACGTTCCTCGACGACCTCCCCGGGTTCGACGCCGACTTCTTCGGTGTGTCCCCGCGCGAAGCCGAACTGATGGACCCTCAGCAGCGGCTGGCCCTGGAGGTGTCGTGGGAGGCGCTGGAGCACGCGGGGATCGCGCCGCGGTCGCTGGCGGGTAGCGACACCGCCGTGCTGATGGGCGTGAACTCCGACGACTACGGCAAGCTCATCATGGAGGACCTCGCCGGGATCGAGGCGTGGACGGGCATCGGCACCTCGCTGTGTGGCGTGGCGAACCGCGTATCGCACCTGCTCGATCTGCGCGGCCCGAGTGTGGCGCTCGACGCCGCGTGTGCGGCGTCGCTCGTCGCGGTCCATCAGGCCTGCCAGTTGCTGCGTGACGGGGAGACGTCGCTGGCACTCGCGGGTGGCGTCAGCGCGCTCATCGGGCCCGGCCTCACACGGGTTCTCGACGTCGCCGGCGCGACCGCGCCCGACGGGAGGTGCAAGACCTTCGACGACGACGCCGAGGGGTACGGACGCGGCGAGGGCGCGGGCGTCGTGGTCCTCAAACGCCTCGACGACGCGCTGCGCGACGGTGACCGGGTGCTCGCTGTGGTGCGCGGCGGCGCCGTCGCGCAGGACGGCCGTACCGTGGGCATCATGTCGCCGAACGGCGACGCCCAGGCCGACCTGTTCCGGCTCGCGTGTCGTGTCTCCGGCGTCGAGCCGTCCAGCGTGGACTACTGCGAAGCGCATGGAACCGGTACTCCCACAGGCGATCCCGTCGAGGTGGGCGCACTGTCGGCGGTGTACGGAACCGATCGCCGCGACGCTCCGTGCGCCATCGGCTCCGTGAAGCCGAACGTCGGACATCTGGAGGGCGGGGCCGGCGTGGTCGGGCTCATCAAGGTCGCCCTGGCGTTGCACCACGAGCTGCTGCCCCCCACGGCTGGGGTGAAGAACCTGACCACGGCCGTCGACTGGGCGAGCAGCGGGCTGCGGGTGCCCACCGCTGTCGAAACCTGGCCGCGCGGCGGCGAACCGCGCCGCGCAGCGGTGTGCAGCTACGGCTACGGCGGCACCATCGCCCACGTCCTCCTCGAAGAGGCGCCCGTCCCGGTCGACACCGAAACAACAAGTCGGTCAACGTCTTTCATACCGCTGTCGGCCCGTTCGGAGTCCAGACTGGCCGCACAGGCGGCGGCGCTGGCATCGCGCTTGCGCGCCGCGGACTTCGCCGTCGGCGACGTCGCTTCCACGATGTGGACCCGGCGATCCCAGGAGGCCGTCAGGGCAGCGGTGGTCACCGACGGACTTCCCGACGCCCAGGCGGCGATCGCCGCCATCGGTGCCCTCGAGGCGATGGCCACCCAGGTTCGCGACCCCCGCGTCGTGACGGGCAGCGTCGTCCCGAATGCCGAAGACGGTGCGGTCTGGGTGTTTTCCGGTCATGGGTCGCACTGGGCAGGCATGGGCCGAGAGCTGCTGGCGACCGAACCCGCCTTCGCGGCGACGATCGACGAGGTCGACGTCGTGTTCGCCAGAGAGCTCGGATTCTCCGCCAGGGAAGCGCTGACCGCCGAGCAACTCGGCGGCACCGACCGGGTGCAGGCTCTGACATTTGCGATGCAGGTCGGCCTCGCGGCCGTCCTGAAGGACCGTGGGGTGGCTCCCGCCGCGGTGATCGGTCATTCCGTCGGTGAGGTCGCGGCGTGTGTAGTGGCCGGGGTGTTCGACCTGACGCACGGCGCCGCCGTGGCGTGCTACCGGGCCAGGGGCTTCCGGTCGGTGATGGGCCGGGGCGCAATGGCTTTGGTGCGGCTGCCGTTCGACGAGGCGGATCGCCGTCTCGCGGGCCGGACCGACGTGGTCGCCGCGATCAGCGCATCGACGGAGTCCACCGTCGTCTCCGGCACGGTCGCCGCCGTCGACGAGATCGTCGACGCCTGGGGCGCCGAAGGTGTCACGGTGCGTCGGGTCAACACCGATGTGGCGTTCCACAGTCCCGCGATGGACGCGCTCACCGCCGAATTGGCGCGCCTGGTCGGGGGACTCCCGGCACCGGGCGCCGCCCGTGTGCCGCTCTACACGACGGCCCTGGAAGATCCGCGGTCCGGCAGGTCGCGCGGACCCGGCTACTGGGTGATGAACCTGCGGGGGCGGGTGCGGTTCGCCGAGGCCGTCCGGGCGGCCGCCGAGGACGGGCACCGGCTGTTCCTGGAGGTGTCGGCTCACCCCGTGGTGTCCCACTCGATTGTCGAGACGCTGCTCGGGATGGGCCTCGACGCGCATGCCGTGGTACCCGTGCTGCGACGCGACCAGCCGGAGCGCCGCTCCGTAGGGGCCGCGGTGGCGGGGCTTTTCTGCCATGGCGCGCCCGTGGCGCACGGCATGACCACGCGCACCCGATGGGCCGCGGATCTGCCGGGAACGCAGTGGCAGCACCGCCGCTTCTGGCGCACACCCACGCCGCCGCCCGGTACGCGCGCACTGCACGACCCCCTGACGAACACGCTCCTGGGCGGTGTGCTGGACGTGACCGGAGAGGTTCCGGCGCGGATCTGGCAGACCAGGCTGGACATGGGCAATCGCCCCTATCCCGGCGACCATCCCGTGCAGCAGACCGAGATCGTCCCTGCCGCAGTGCTTCTCCACACGTTCCTGAACGCCGCGGGTTCGGGTCTGACCGATGTGCGGCTGCGCACGCCGGTACCGCCCGGCCGGCCGCGCGACATCCAGGTCGTCCTGCAGGACCGGTCGCTGCGCATCTCGTCACGGCTCACCGACACCGGCGCCGTCGACCAGAACGCCGACCTCTCCGGCGGCTGGCTGACCCACTGCAGCGCGGTCGCCGCGACCGACCAGGATCTTCGGGACGAGCCGGGCGCCGTTGTGGACGCCCACGCGTGGGCTCGGTGCGCCGAGCAGCTGCCCCCCGGTCACGTGGTCGACACCCTCGCCGGTGTCGGGGTGGCGGCGA
Organism: Mycobacterium bulgaricum; assembly: GCF_041287165.2. Lineage (NCBI taxonomy): Bacteria > Bacillati > Actinomycetota > Actinomycetes > Mycobacteriales > Mycobacteriaceae > Mycobacterium > Mycobacterium bulgaricum. The sequence goes on from NZ_JBGGKV020000005.1 coordinate 172,636, forward strand.
TGGGGTTCGGCTGGCAGGTGCTCGACATGCGCCGTGGTGAAGGCGAATCGCTGGTGCGCGTGATGGCCGAGCCCGACGGATCGACACCGTCGACGTGGGCGGGTCTGCTCGACGCGGCGACCTCGGCCGCATCCACCGTCTTCGACGGGCCCCCGCGGTTGCGGATGCCTGCCCGGATCGACCGCGTGCACGCCTGGGGTGAGCCTCCCGCGGTGGCACTGCTGCACATCCGCCGCCGGGAAGGCACGAGTGCCGACGTGTCGATCGCCGACGACTCCGGGACGGTCCGCGCCTCGATCACGGCGATGACATTCGAGGAGCTGGAGAACCCCGCCGGCAGCGACCTGTCCCGGTTGCTGCACCACATCGCATGGCACCAGACACCCGCCGAACCCGATGCTCTTCCGTCGTCGGTCGCCCTCGTCGGCGGCTCGGGCATCGAAATCGCCTCTGTGCACCGTGATCTCGTGGACGCCGGGGTGACAAGTCACGTCTGCGCCGGCGCGGATCAGCTGCCCGACGGGCTGGATCAGGACGCCGTCGTGCTTTTCGTTCCCTGCATCGCAGATTCGCCGACCGAGTGTGCCGAGCAGCTGTTGCACATCGTGAAAACCATGCACGACAGAGGATCTCGGGCCAGGTTGTGGGTGTTGACCCGCCGTGTGCACGAGGGCGCGAACCTGGTTCACGCCCCACTGTGGGGGATGGCCCGCGTCGCTGCATCCGAGCATCCGGCACTGTGGGGAGGCGTCATCGACCTCGCCGACGATCCGCTTCCGGCACATATCCTCGCATCGCTGCACGGCCACGGAGTCGTCGTGGTCCGTGACGGCACGGCCCTGACGGCGCGACTGACCGACGCGCACCCTGCAGCCGGTGCGCCCATGACATGCACCCCGGGCGGCACCTACCTGATCACCGGCGGCACCGGCGCGCTGGGACTCCGGATCGCCCAGCGCCTCGCCGATCTCGGCGCGCGCCGACTCGTGCTGCTGTCCCGATCGGGCATGCCCCACCGCGAAGAGTGGAGCGCCGAGAGGCAGAACGGGGCGATCCGCGCGGTGTCGGCGTTGGAGGAACGTGGCGTGACCGTCCACGTCGCGGCCCTCGACATCGGTGCGCCCGACGCCGGCGACCGGCTGCGGGCGGTGCTGCGGAACATGCCTCCCGTCCGCGGCGTGGTGCACGCCGCCGGCGTGGAAGCCGGTGCGCTGCTGCTCAACACGTCGGCCGACGACCTGAGGACCGCGATGCGTCCGAAGGTCGAAGGCACGCTTACGCTGCATGAGATGTTCCCGCCGGAGCAGCTGGACTGGATGGTCCTGTTCTCCTCCTGCGGTTATCTCGCCGGATTCCCCGGGCAGGGCGCGTATGCGTGTGCCAACGCATTCCTCGACGCGACCGCACGCCACCGGCGCAATCTCGGAGACCGCACGGTCTCCGTCGCGTGGACCGCGTGGCGGGGCCTCGGGATGGGGTCGACATCGGGATTTGTCGCAGCGCAGCTCGAAGCACTCGGGATGGGAACGGTGGGCGCCGACGACGCTCTTCGTGCCCTGGACTCGGCGATGCGCGGCGAGGACCCGAATGTCGTTGTGCTGCCGCTTCTTCCTGAGGCCTCAGCGGTGCCGATGTTCGCGGACGTCGCGCCATCGGCACATGTGACCTCCGGCGGTGGCGAGCCGCCGGCCGGGCCCGGCGACGCCGATCTCGACGACTGGGTCGCGCAGCAGGTCATCGAGGCGGTCGCGGCCGAACTCGGCCTCGTCACCGACGACATCGATCCGCGGGTCCCGTTGGTCGAGACGGGCGTCGACTCGATCATGACAGTGGCGTTGCGGCGGGCACTGGAGAAGCGGACCGGCCTGGCGCTGCCGCCCACCCTGCTGTGGGAACACCCGACGGCAGCAGCGGTCACCGATCGGATCGTGGAGTTGCTCACACCGCAGGGCGAGGTGGCCGCGCAGGCGTGATCACGGGGCGCTGAGCCGGGCCACCAATTGCTTCTTGTCAACCTTGCCGACCGCCGTGCTGGGCAGCGACGGCACCGCGACGAGGACGTCGGGCCGCGCATGTTTGGACGCGCCGCGTTCGTCCAGGAACGCGTTGAGTTCTGCCAGGGTGATCGGCTTGCCGCGGAAAACCACTGCGGCACAGATTTTCTCACCGAGATACTCATCGGGCAGCGCGACGGCGGCCGCCGCATAGACGGCAGGGTGGGTATGAAGATGGTCCTCGAGGTCGGTCGCCGACACGGTTTCCCCGCCGCGGTGGATGACGTCCTTGATGCGGCCGACCACCTCGACGTAGCCCGCCCGCGGGCCCTCGGTGAAGATGCGGACCCGGTCGCCGGAGCGGTAGAAGCCATCGGGGGAGAACGATCGCGCGTTGGCGTCGTCGGCCCGGTAATAGCCGTTGAGCGTGTAGGGCCCTCGCACCAGAAGTTCGCCCTCCTCGCCGGGTGGCACCTCGTCGCCGTTGTCGTCGACGACCCGCATCTCGTCGTGGGGGGACATCGGCCTGCCCTGCGTGTGGACCACGACGTCCTCGGGATCGCCGGGCCGGGTGAAGTTCAGCATCCCCTCGGCCATCCCGAAGATCTGGGACATCCCGGGCGTGAGTCGCTCCAGGATGAACCGGGCCTCCTCCGGGCTCATCCGGGATCCGCCGACCTGGACGTAACGGAGGGAGGTGGGCAGCACAGGCTCCCATTCGCAGGCCTGGGCCCACACTTTGGCCAGTGCGTTGACCAGGCCCGTGACGGTGATCGAGTACCTGTCGATCAGCGCGAAGGCGTTCTCCGGGCTGGGGTCCGCGGTGAACACCGTGGTGGCGCCGACGGTCATCGATCCGAGCAGGCCGGGGCAGGCCAGCGGAAAGTTGTGCCCGGCCGGCAGGGCGACCAGATAGGCGTCCGCTGCGGTCATCTCGCACGTCTGCGCGCACGCGACCGCGTTGTAGACGTAGTCGTTGTGAGTGCGGGCGATCAGCTTGGGCAGGCCCGTGGTGCCGCCCGAGACCAGCAGCAGCGCGGGCAGCGACGGGTCGAGGGCAGGGCGCTCGACCGGCGCGCCGTCGAACGCGGCGATCGAGGACCAGGGCACGAACGGCCCGCTGTCCCCGTCGACGACGACGTGGCGCAGAGCGGCGTGCTCGCCGACGAGCTGGGTGGCCATCTCGCGGTAGTCGAAACCGGCCGCCTGATCGGGGATGATCAGCGCCACCGCGCCGCTGACCTCGGCGAAGTGGCCGAGTTCAGCCGTTCGGTGGCCGGGAAGGCACATGACGGGGACGGCCCCCGCGCGCAGCAGCGCGAACAGCGCGATCGCGAACTGGCACGAGTTGGGCAGCTGGAGCAGCACCCGGTCACCGGCGGCGATGCCGAGGTGCGCCAGACCGGCGGCCGCCCGGTCGGCGAGGACGTCCAACTCGGCAAACGTGAACGAGCGCTCGGCGTCCACGATCGCCGGCTTGGAAGGCCACGCCGCCGCGGCGTCACTCAGGATCGTGTCCAGGGCGCGGTCGGCCCAGTAGCCGGCCCGCCGATACTCGTCTGCGCGGTCCTGCGGGAATGGGACGAAGCCGCGCGCCAGGTCCCCACAGTCCGGTCCTCGGTCCGGTCCTCGGTCCGGTCCGGTCTGCTGGTCATTGCCGCGATCGGGCAAGAATCCGGTGCTCATCAGTCAATTCGCCGCTCTGGGTAGGAGTTTTCGGTGACCCGAATATAGGGTAGCCTCCTCAAAGTTAGGGCAGCCTGCCTTTATTGTTTAGCCCGTCGAGGAGGTTGGTGGGTTTGGCGTCGACGACTGCACAGTCGGTCCGCGACGAGGTTGCCGAGCTGCTCGGTGTGAGCTCGGACGAACTCGACCCGCAAGCCGATCTGATCGCCTCGGGCCTCGACTCCATCCGGATGATGTCGTTGTCCGGACGGTGGCGCAGGCAGGGCATCGACGTGGGCTTCGCGGCGCTCGCCGCAAACCCGACGGTGTCGGCGTGGGCCGATCTCGTCGCGGGCTCCGCGGCGCCGACCACTGCCGAGGTGGCCCGCGCCACGCTCCCCGTGGCCGAGGCGGACGCGGACAGTGACACCTTTCCGCTCGCTCCGATCCAGCACGCGCTGTGGGTCGGTCGCAACGACGATCAGCAACTCGGCGGCGTGGCGGCTCACCTCTACATCGAACTCGACGGGCAGGGTGTGGATCCCGCACGGCTTCAGTCCGCGGCGGCCGCTCTCGCCGCGCGCCACCCGATGCTACGGGTGGACATCCTGCCGGACGGCACCCAACGCATCAGCGACCGCGGACTGCCCGTCACCGTCTACGACCTGCGTGACCGCGTTCTCGCAGACGCCGAGGTGCGGCTCGAAGAGATCCGCGACGAGAAGTCGCATCAGATCATGCACGGCGAGGTTCTGCAGATCTCGCTGTCGCTGCTGCCCGATGGCCGGACCCGCCTTCACGTCGACCTGGACATGCAGGCCGCAGACGCGGTGAGCTACCGCAATTTCATGTCGGATCTGGCCGAATTCTACAGCGGTGGAACGCTTCCCGATCTCGGGTACACCTACCGCGAGTACCGCGCCGCGCTGACCGAAGCGGTGTCGGAGACCGAAGAGGATCGGCGCTGGTGGGCCGAACGGGTGCCCACCCTGCCCGAAGGGCCCGCGCTGCCACTGGTTCCGCGTTCGGAACAGGCCGACCCGCGGCGCGGCACCCGCCGCGTGCACATCTTCGACGTCGCCACCCGCGACGCGCTCTTCGCTGCCGCGCACCGACGCGGCATCACACCCGCGATGGCGGTGGCCGCGTCCTATGCCGGCACGCTGGCTCGCTGGTCGACCAATCGCCGATTCCTGCTGAACCTTCCGATGTTCGGCCGCGAGCAGTTCCATCCTGATGTCGACAGACTCGTCGGGGACTTCACCTCGTCGCTGATGCTCGACGTCGACCTGACCGGGGCCGACACCCCGATCTCCCGCGCACGCGTTCTGCAGGAGACCCTGCATGCCACCGCGCGCCACTCCAGCTATTCCGGACTATCGGTGCTGCGTGACCTGACCCGCCATCACGGCACACCGGTTCTGGCGCCGATCGTCTACACCAGCGCCCTGGGGCTCGGGGATCTGTTCGCGGGCAAGGTCACCGAGTACTTCGGCCGCCCGGTCTGGACGATCTCGCAGGGCCCCCAGGTGCTGCTCGACGCGCAGGCCACGCCGGTCGCCGACGGGCTCATGATCAACTGGGATACCCGGGAGGACGCGTTCCGCCCCGGCGTCGCCGATGCGATGTTCGCCTATCACATCGCCGAGCTCGAACGCCTCGCCGCCGACGAATCCGCCTGGGACAGAACTGATCTGCCCGCCGTCACGCCGGAGCAGCAGTCGGCGCGCGACATCGTGAACGGCGTCATCGATGCGCCCAGCGGCGACGCATTGCACGACGGTTTCTTCCGCCATGCCGAAACGCACCCCGACGCGCCGGCGGTGTTCGGTAGCGCCGGCGACCTGACCTACGGTGAACTGCGCCAGCGGGTTGTCGCTGCGGCGGCCGGCCTGGACGTCGCCGGTGTACGCCGTGGCGATGCCGTCGCGGTGATGGGCCCCAAGAACTTCGAGCAGATCATCGCGCTGCTTGCGATCTCCGCGATCGGCGCCGTGTACGTGCCGGTGGGTGTGGACCACCCGGCCGAGCGGGCCTCCCGGATGCTCGCGAACGGCAGGGTGCGGATGGCGCTGGTCTGCGGCGACGAGCCGCCGACGACCCTTCCCGCGCTGACCGTTTCGGAGGCGATCAGGGTCGGCAGCCGCGCGGACGGATTCACCCTTCCCTCTGTGGAACCCACGGAGCTCGGCTACATCTTGTTCACCTCGGGCTCGACCGGTGAACCCAAAGGTGTGGAAATGTCACACGACGCCGCCATGAACACCGTCGAATTCATCAACGGGCACTTCGAGATCGGCGCCGCCGACCGTTGCCTGGCGCTGTCGACCCTCGAATGCGACCTGTCCGTCCTCGACATCTTCGGCATGCTGCGGGCGGGCGGCGCGATCGTCGTCGTGGACGAAGAGCACCGCCGCGACCCGGATACCTGGGCCCGTCTCATCGAACAGCACGCCGTCACGGTGCTGCACTTCATGCCCGGCTGGCTCGAAATGCTCGCGGAGGTCGACGGCGACCTCTCGTCGGTGCGCGTGGTGCCGACCGGCGGCGACTGGGTGCGCCCCGAACTGGTGCGCACACTCCGAAAGCGCGCTCCGCGCATGCGTTTCGCTGGTCTCGGTGGCGCCACCGAGACCGCCACCCACAACACCATCTGCGAGGTCGGCGAACTGCCCGCCGACTGGACGTCGGTACCGCTCGGTGTCCCTCTTCCGAACAACTCGTGTCGGGTCGTCGGCGCAGACGGACAGGACTGCCCCGACTGGGTTCCCGGCGAGCTGTGGGTCGGCGGACGCGGCGTGGCGCGCGGATACTGCGCAAGACCCGACCTGACCGCCCAGCGTTTCGTCGAACACGACGGCAAGACCTGGTACCGCACCGGCGATTTGGTCCGGTATCGACCGGGCGCCGTCATCGAGTTCGTCGGGCGTGCCGACCATCGCATCAAGATCAGCGGTTACCGCGTCGAACTCGGCGATGTCGAGGCAGCGTTGCGCGGGCTTCCCGGGGTCGACTCCGCCGTGGCCGCCGTGGTGTCGGCGGACCGCGGCCGCGATGTCCTCGCTGCACTGGTCAGCGCCGACACCGGCGCGGCCGGACTGGAGCCGCAGAAGATCGCCGCGGCGATGGCTGAAATCGTTGCACCGCACATGATTCCGCAGATCATCGTGACCACCGACCAGATCCCCTACACGGTCGGCGGCAAGATCGACCGCGTCGCCGTCTCGTCCCTGCTCAAGGACGCCGACGTGCTCTCTGGGGTCGGCTATCGAGCGCCCGCCACCCCGTTGGAGACCGCGCTGTGCGCGATCGTGGGGTCCGTCCTGGGCCGCGACCGGATCGGAGCCGACGACGACTTCTTCGCCATCGGCGGGGACTCCGTGCTGGCGACCCAGGTCGTCGCCCGGCTGCGGACCTGGCTGGACATCCCCGGTGCGGCGGTCGCCGACATCTTCGGTACCCGCACCGTCGCGGCGCTCGCCGCCCGGCTCACCACCAACGAGGGGTCGAGTGCCAGGTTGAGTGAGGTGGCCGAGCTCTTCCTGGAGGTCTCGGGCATGGACGGCGCGGAGGTCCTCTCCGCGCTGGAAACCACGCCATGATCGGCGGGCAGAGCCAACTCGACATCACCCTGTGGATCAAACGATTCCCGGGTGGGCAGACGTCCCACGGTGAATCCCTGCCGACCATCGTCTTTCCTCATGCCGGAGGCGCCGCGGCGGCGTACCGCAATTTCGCCCTCGCCTTGTCCGCCAAAGGCGTCGACACCTTCGTCGTCCAATACCCGCAACGGGGCGAACGGCTCAGGGATCCCGCCCCCGATACGGTTGCCGAGTTGGCCGCCGAGATGCTCACAGCCGTGGACTGGGCTCACCTGGGACCGCTGCGGCTGTTCGGGCACTGCATGGGCGCGCTCGTCGGTTTCGAGTTCGCGCGGCTGGCCGCCCAGCGCGGAATCGTCGTGCGCGAACTGTGGGCTTCGGCCAGTCAGGCGCCGTCGACGGTCGCGGATTCGCGTCCGGCGCCGACCACCGACCGCGAGCTGCTCGCCGACATCGCCGACATGGGCGGCACCGATGCGCGTCTGCTCGAGGACGAGGACTTTCTCGAGCTGCTGCTGCCCGCGGTGCGCGCCGACTACCACGCCTTCAATCGGTACACGTGCGATCGCAGCGTCCGCATCGACGCCGACATCCACGCCGTCGGCGGCACCAGCGACCATCGCGTCGACCAGGAACTGCTGCGCCAGTGGGAGTTTCACACCCACGGTGTGTTCACGTTCACCCAGTTCGACGGCGGCCACTTCTACATCGACGACCACCTCGACGACGTCGCCGATCTGGTGAGTTGCACATGACCGAGGAGGATTCTCCCGTCGCTCCGCTGCGCTCCGCTCGCCCCGACGACCCCGTCGTCATTGTCGGGATGTCAGTCGAGGCACCCGGGGGAGTCGAGAGCGCCCACGATTACTGGACCCTGCTCTGCGAAGAACGCGAAGCCCTCACCCCGTTCCCGGACGATCGCGGCTGGTCGCTGCGGACCATCCTCGACGGATCACGCCGTGACGGTTTCAAGCAGATTCACAACCTCGGCGGATTCCTTGCCGGCGCGGGCTCGTTCGATCCCGAGTTCTTCGGCATCTCGCGCCGCGAGGCCATCGCGATGGACCCGCAGCAGCGCGTCGCCCTGAGGGTGAGCTGGCGGGCGCTGGAGAGCGCGGGAATCAACCCCGACGACCTGTCCGGTCACGACACCGGCTGCTACGTCGGTGCCTCCGACATGCGGTACGGCCCCGAGATGGACCAGTTCTCGCACCACAGCGGCCATCTGATCACCGGCACGTCCCTCGGCGTCATCTCCGGACGCATCGCCTACACGCTGGGCCTGGCCGGGCCCGCGATGACCGTCGACACCTCCTGCTCGTCGGCGCTGTCCGCAGTGCACGTCGCGGTGCAGGCATTGCGTGCAGGCGACTGCGATCTGGCGCTGGCAGGCGGTGTGTGCGTGATGGGCTCACCCGGATACTTCGTCGAATTCTCCAAACAGCACGCGCTCTCCGACGACGGGCACTGCCGCCCGTACAGCGCCCACGCCAGCGGCACGGTGTGGGCGGAGGGCGCGGGAATGTTCGTGCTGCAACGCAAGTCCGCGGCGATGCGTGACGGGCGGCCGATCCTTGCCGAGATCCTCGCCAGCTGCGTCAACTCCGACGGCAGATCGGTCGGTCTCACCGCGCCCAGCGGCGAGGCGCAGACCCGGCTGTTCGCGCGGGCCATCGCGACCGCCGGTGTCCACGTCGACGAGATCGGGATGGTCGAGGGGCACGGCACCGGCACCCGCTTGGGTGATCGGACCGAACTCGCGTCCCTGGCAGCAACGTACGGTTCGGGCGTCTCCGGTGGCGGACCACTGCTCGGCTCCGTCAAATCCAACGTCGGTCACGCGCAGGCCGCAGCCGGTGCGCTGGGCCTGGCCAAGGTGCTGCTCGCCGCCGAACATGCCGCCGTGCCCGCCACCCTGCACGTCGACGAACGCAGTCACGAAATCGACTGGGAGCAAACCGGACTCCGGCTGGCCACCAAACTCATGCCCTGGCCCGCGATCGGGGGCGTGCGGCTGGGCGCGGTGTCGGCGTTCGGGATGAGCGGGACGAACACCCATGTCGTCGTCGCTGTGCCGGACGCACCCGGGGAAGGCAGGGCGGCCTGATGTGGCCTGTCGGACTGCCCGACGGGCGTGTCACGGTTCCGCTGAGCGCCCACGCCGACGAACTCGTCGCCGAGGATGCGCGAGCGATCCTGGCCTTTCTTCGGCGGACGCCCGCCGCGCCCGGCGACATCGCCGCGCACATCGTGGCCACGCGGCGGATCCGCCGCCACCGCGCCGTCGTCCGGGCAGGAGATGTCGACGAGCTCGCCGCAGCCCTGCGGGCGGTCGCTGACGGGCGAGAACATCCCCTCGTCACGCGGTCCACGCGCCGCACGACCGGGCGAACCGCGTTCGTCTTCGCCGGTCAGGGTAGCCAGTGGCCGTCCATGGGTGCCGAGTCCTACCAGCGATTGCCGGCATACCGGGCCGAGGCCGACCGGCTCGATGCAGCGTTCCGCGCAGCCGGGTTGCCGTCGCCGCTGCGTTTCCTGACCGGCCCTGCCGATCCTGCTGCGGTGTCCCAGTTCGAACTCCAGAGCGCTCAGTTCGTGCACTCCGTCGCGCTTGCGGCGGTGTGGCGCACCTACGGTGTCCTACCCGACCTGACCATCGGACACAGCCTCGGCGAGGTCGCCGCAGCCTACGTCGCTGCGACCATCACCCTCGATGACGCGGTGGCCGTCCTGGTGGCGCGCTCCCACGCGATCGCGAGCATTCCAGGAGACCACAGCGTCGCGGTGCTCGGACTGAACCCGGAACAGGCCGGCGAGGTCATCGCGGCCACCGACGGATGGCTGGAGCTGTCGGGCGTCAATGCCGGGGCGACGGTGGCCGTGTCGGGGGAGCGCACAGCGGTCGAAGCCGTCGTGGCCACCGTGCGCGCTCGCGGCCAGTTCGCGCGGCAGCTCGCGATGAGCTTCCCGGCGCACACGACCGCCATGGAAACCCGGCGCGAGAGTTTCGTGGCAGCGCTGCCCGCATCGGTGTTCGCGGACTCACCGGTGCAGTTCATCGGATCCGCCACCGGCGCCGTCGTCGCACCCGGAACCCGGTTCGAGACCTACTGGTATGCGAACCTGCGCAACACGATCCGGTTCGACCGCGCGGTGCAGACCGCGATCCGGGCCCACACGGACATCTATGTCGAGATGTCGGCTCATCCGTCGCTGTTGATCGCGGTCGAGGACGGCCTCGAACGTGCCGGAACCGGGGAGGGTGCCCTCCTGCTCGGTTCCGGGCACCGGGACCGGCCGATCACCGACACCCTCGCTGAGAACATCGCCGCCGCCGCGGCGGCGGACCCGACCTATCGATGGGCCGACCTTCTTCCCCACGAAGCGGCACCGATGCGGGGATTCCCCGGTGCACCGATGCGGGCCGAGCACCTGTGGGCCGCACCCGAACCGCTGCCGTCCGTTCCCGCCATCACCGTGTCCGCCGAAACCTGGAAACCGCGCAGCCCGGGACCTCGATCGCGGGCCAAGACGGTCGCTGTGGTGGAAATGAACGGCGCAGCAGAGCTTTCCGCTGCTCTCCGGGATGCCGTGACGCGGCACTCGGGTGCGACGGCGGCCGACGCGGACGAGGCCGAGGTCGTCATCGCGGTAGCGCCGGCATCCGAACAGTCCGGTGTGCACGCGACGATCGAGGCGCTGGCCCGCGGCATCGATGACGGGTTGCTCGACTATGCGGGCTCGCTGGGGCCCCGCTGCCGCGACGTGTGGTTGCTGACCGCCGGCGCCGAGCACGTCCACGAGCACGATCCGGTCGCCGATCTCGCCCAGTCCGCCCTGGCTGCGATGCATCGCAGCGTCGGGTTCGAGCATCCCGACCAGAACTTCCATCACCTGGATCTCCCGGCAACCGGTGAGGCGGCCGGCCTCACCGCGGCGATCGACGTGATGCTCTATGAAACAGGGGAATTGGCACTTCGCGGCCACGGCGACCTCTACCGTCGCGTGCTCGGCGACGGCGCACCGCCGGCTGCCCCGTGGCCGCTGCATTCCGGCATCCTCGACAACGTCGTGATCACCGGGGGATCCGGAGCGATCGGACTGAGCTACGCCCGATACCTGGCCGCCCACGGGGCCAGACGGATCGTGCTGCTCAGCCGCCGCGGAGTCGACCCGGTGCTGCTCGACGGCCTCGCGGCCGAGATCGTCGCCCCCGCGTGCGACATCAGCGATCCCGTGCAGCTCGCGGCGGCGGCCGCCGACCACGCCGACGGCGAGGCCACGTTGCTCGTCCACGCGGCCGGCACGGCGAGGTTCGCCAACCGTGCGGACGTCATCGGCGCGGACGTGACCGAGATGGCCGCAGCCAAGATCGCGGGACTCGAAGCGCTGACCGAGCTGTGGCCGATCCGGTACGACGCACGAATCCTGTTGTGCTCGTCGGTGACCGGCGTCTGGGGTGGCAAAGGGGTGGCTGCCTACGCTGCGGTCAACCGGATGCTCGACGTGATGGCGGCACGGCTGCGCGCCGCCGGCAGGAACTGCATCGCCATGCGGTGGGGACTCTGGGAGGGCAGCGGGATCGTGGACGCCGCCGAGATCGCGAGGGTGGAGCGCGCCGGCCTGCGCCAGATGAACCCCGAGATCGCGGTCGAGACCAGCCTGCACGACCATCCCACCGATCCGCTGGTGCTGTCGGCGGACCCGGACAGGCTCCGGATGTTCTTCGGCGTGGACGAGCAACGCTCCGCCGTCGATTCGTCGCCGGCCGACAGCGATCAGCGGATGGAGGCGCCCGCGGCGGTACGCAGCCAGCTTGCCGTCGTGCTCAACGTGGATGCCACCGAGCTGGACCTGGACTCGTCACTGTTCGACCTCGGGGTCGATTCCCTGCTCGCGCTGGACCTTCGAAAGCGGCTGAAGCGGCTGACGGGACGGACGGTCCCGCTGGCGACGCTGCTCGGCGGCATCACCGGCACAGACCTGATCGCCGATCTTTCAGAGAAAGTGGACACTTCGAGTGACTGACATCGACATGGGCGCTCAGCTCGACGAGCGACGTCTCGAACTGCTGCGCCGCAGGCTGCACGAACGCGGCCTCAGCGCCGCCGCGGGCGAGCCCGTCGACGAGCCGGCCGCGCTGACCGAGGGGCAGCTGCGGATGTGGTTCGTCCATGCCGCCGATCCGAGCGGTGCGCTGCTCAATGTCAGCCTGTCGTACCGGATCACCGGCGACGTCGACGTCACCAGACTCCGCGATGCGGTGAACGCGGTGGCCGGGCGCCACGCCATCCTGCGCACCACCTACGCCGTCGGCGACGAAGATTCCGGTTTCCCGGTACCGACTGTGCATCCCGATCTGGTGCCGGGATGGGCCGAGCACGACCTCTCAGAACTCTCCGAGCGTGCCCGTCAGCTCCGACTCCAGGTACTGGCCCAGCGCGAATTCGCCAAGGCTTTTGATCTCGGCACCGAATCCCCGCTGCGAATCACGGTGCTGCGGACCGGCGCCACCGAACTCGTCATGCTGCTCGTGGCCCACCACATCGCGTGGGACGACGGCTCCTGGGAGGTGTTCTTCACCGACCTCACCCGCGCCTACGCCGGCGAGAAGCTCAAGCCCGCTCCCCGTCCGTCTGCCGCACCGCCGACCTCGGATGAGGAGGACGTCGCCTACTGGCGCACCGTGATGGCGGATCCGCCGGAGCCACTGGAGCTTCCAGGGCCGAACGGGTCGGCGATCCCGACGAGCTGGCGCTCACAACGCACTGCGACACACCTGGGCCCGGAGATCGCCCAGCGCGTGATCGCGGCCGCCGACCACGCCGGGGCGACACCGTATGCGGTGATGCTCGCCGTCTTCGGCGTTCTGGTGCAGCGCTACAGTCACGTCGACGACTTCCTCGTGGCGACACCGGTGCTCAACCGCACCGCCGATGCCGAGGACGTCATCGGCTACTTCGGAAACACCGTCGCGATGCGGCTGCGACCGAAGTCGGGGATGACTTTCCGCGACATGCTCGACCAGACCAGGGACACCGCCATCGGGGCCTTCGCCCATCAGCGGGTCGGACTGGACCGGATGGTCCGGGAACTCAACCCCGACCGCCGCCACGGCGCAGAACGAATGACACGCGTCAGCTTCGGATTCCGTGGACCCGACCGCTTCGGGTTCACCCCGCCCGGAGTGACCTGCGAAAGGGCCGATCTGCGTTCACATCTGACGCACCTGCCGCTGGGCGTGATGATCGAGTTCGACACAACGGGGATCGACGCCGAGCTCGAGTATCTGGTGGAGATCATCGAACCCGGCCTGGCCCAACAGCTGATCGACCATTACACCGTGCTGTTGACCAGCGCCCTCGATCAACCCGATACGCCGCTGAGCCGACTGGCGCTGATGGGCGCGGAGGACACCGCGTGGTTGCGCGAGGTGTCCTATGGACTCGAATTCCACACTCCCGCAGCGACGATCAACGAACTGGTGCAGGAACAGACGGAACGCACACCCCACGGCACGGCTGTGGTGTACGAGGGACGCCACTACACCTACCAGGAGATCAACGAGGCGGCCAACCGCGTGGCGCACTGGCTGATAGGCCAGGGCATCGGCACCGAGGACCGCGTCGCGGTACTGCTCGACAAGTCGCCCGAACTGGTCGTGACCGCGCTGGGGGTACTCAAAGCAGGCGCGGTCTACCTACCGGTCGACCCCACCTACCCCCAGGACCGCCTCGAGTTCATCCTCGGCGACTGCGACGCGAAAATGATCGTGCGCGAACCGCTCGCCGACATCGACGGCTATCGCGCCGACAACCCCACCGACGGCGACCGGGTACGTCCGCTGCGGCCCGACAACACCGCCTACCTGATCTACACGTCTGGCTCCACCGGGCTGCCGAAGGGCGTGCCGGTACCGCACCGGCCCGTCGCGGAATACTTCGTCTGGTTCAAGGGGGAGTATCAGGTCGATGCGAACGACCGCCTGCTGCAGGTCGCCTCGCCCAGCTTCGACGTGTCGATCGCCGAGGTGTTCGGCACGCTGGCATGTGGTGCGCGCCTGGTGATCCACCGGCCGGACGGTCTGAACGACATCGGCTACCTCACCGACCTGTTGCGCGACGAGGGCATCACGGCAATGCATTTCGTGCCGTCGCTGCTCGGCCTGTTCCTGTCACTGCCCGGGGTCAACCAGTGGCGGACTCTGCAGCGGGTGCCCATCGGCGGCGAAGCGCTGCCCGGCGAGGTGGCCGACAAATTCCACGCCACGTTCGACGCGATGCTACACAACTTCTACGGGCCCACCGAGACGGTCATCAATGCGACCCGCTTCAAGGTCGAAGGGCGTCAAGGCACCCGCATCGTGCCCATCGGCAAGCCGAAGATCAACACCCAGATCCACATCCTCGACGACGCGCTGCAGCCGGTTCCGTGCGGATCGATCGGTGAGATCTACATCGGCGGAACGCATGTCGCCAACGGCTACCATCGCAGACCCGGCCTGACCGCCGAGCGTTTCGTGGCAGACCCGTTCACTCCCGGCGCGCGCATGTATCGCTCGGGTGACCTCGCGCGCCGCAACGCCGACGGAGACATCGAATTCGTCGGGCGTGCCGACGAACAGGTCAAGATCCGCGGTTTCCGCATCGAACTCGGTGATGTGGCCGCCGCGATCAGCGTCGACCCCAGCGTCGGGCAGGCCGTCGTCGTGGTCAGCGACCTGCCGACGCTCGGGAAGAGCCTGGTCGGCTACCTCACGCCCGCCGACGGGTCGGGCGTGGATGTCGACCGGATCAGGGCTCGCGTCGCCGCGGCGCTGCCCGAATATATGACCCCGGCCGCATACGTCGTCGTCGACGCGATCCCGATCACCGCCCACGGCAAGATCGACCGTGCCGCGCTTCCCGAGCCGGAGATCCTGGCAGCCACCGAGTTCCGCGAACCCAGGGCCGGTGCCGAGCAGCAGTTGGCGGCCGTGTTCGCCGACCTGCTCGGGCATGACCGGGTGGGTGCCGACGATTCCTTCTTCGACCTCGGCGGGCACTCGCTGTTGGCGACCAAGTTGGTCGCCGAGTTGCGCGCACGTTTCGGCGTCGACGTCGGGGTCCGCGACATCTTCGAGAACGCGACCGTCGCCCGGCTCGCCGCACACCTCGACACAGTCGCCGCCGGCGAGAGCGGCACGACGAGGCCCCGACTCGTGGCCGCCCCGCTCGACGGCCCCGCACCGCTGTCGTCATCACAACTCCGGTCGTGGTTCGGCTACCGGATCGAGGGCCGCAGCCCGATCAACAACATTCCGTTCGCCGCGCGCCTGACCGGTCCATGCGATGTCGACGCCTTCGTCGCGGCGATCCGCGACGTGGTCGAACGGCATGCCATTCTGCGTACCACCTACCGCGAGATCGACGGCGTGCCCTACCAGATCGTCAACCCGGTGGCCGATGTCCCGGTGCGGCGTGCCCGCGGTGACGGCGAGCAGTGGCTACAGGCCGAACTCGACCGCGAACGCAAGCACACCTTCGACCTCGAAGAGGACTGGCCGATCAGGGCCGCGGTGTTGGGCGTGGGCGACGATCACGTGCTGTCACTGGTGATCCACCACATCGCCGGCGACCACTGGTCGGGTGGCGTGCTGTTCAACGATCTGGTGACGGCCTACCGGGCCAGAAAGAACGGGGAGCGCCCCGGATGGGGGCCGCTTCCGGTGCAGTACACCGATTACGGCGCGTGGCAGGCCGAATTGCTCAGCGACGAGGCGGGCATCGCCGGACCGCAGCGTGAGTACTGGGTCCGTCAGCTCGACGGTGCGCCCGCGGAAGCGGGCCTGCCCCGGGACTTCTCGCGGCCCCGGTTGCCCAGCGGCAAGGGCGCTGCCGTCGAATTCAACATCGACGACGCCACGCGCGACAAGCTGGCCGCTCTGTGCCGGGACCTCGGCATCACCGAGTTCATGCTGCTGCAGGCGGCGGTCGCAGTCGTGCTGCACAAGGCGGGAGGCGGGTCCGACATCCCGCTCGGCACGCCGGTGGCAGGGCGCTCCGAGGCAGAGCTCGAACAGCTCGTCGGCTTCTTCGTGAACTTCGTCGTGCTGCGAAACGACCTGAGCGGCAACCCGACTCTGCGGGAAGTGCTCAGCCGTGCCCGCGACATGGCGCTGTCGGCCTACTCGAACCAGGACGTGCCGTTCGAGCAGATCGTGGAGGCCGTCAACCCGCCGCGCACACTGGCCCGCAATCCGCTGTTCCAGGTCGTCGTTCACGTCCGCGAGCAGCTTCCGCAATCCCAGATGATCGACGCCGAGACCGAATTCACCGCGTTGGATCCGACGTTCGACATCGCCCAGGCCGACCTGTCGTTGAACTTCCTCGCCGGCGAGACCGGGTATCACGGCTATCTGATCTACCGGCCGGAGCTCTACACCCGGCAGACGATCGAGCGCCTTGCCGGCTGGCTCGACCGCGTGCTGGCCGCGTTCGCCGAGAACCCCGACCGCACGCTGCGCGACGTCGACATCGCCTCCCCCGGCGAGAAGCAGCGGATCACCGCGGACTGGAGCAAGAGCGCCGAGGTGCACGTGCTCGACAGCGAGCGGATGCCGGTGCCCGTGGGTGTGTTCGGCGATCTCCATCTCGGCGGCGGCCCGTTCGCAGGGGGCGAGCTCTACCGGACGGGCGACCGCGCCCGGTGGGGTGACGACGGGAGGCTGGAGATCGTGGCCGGCCGATCCGCCGTCGTCGAGGCCGCGCCGGAGCCCGTCGAATTCGAGCCGCCGCGGACCGACACCGAGCGCGCACTGGCCGGACTGCTCACCGACCTGCTGGGCGCTCAGGACGTGGGTCGTCACGACGACTTCTTCGGGCTCGGCGGCGACAGCGTGCTCGCCGTCCAGCTGGCGGCGCGGGCCCGCGACAGCGGGCTGGAGCTCACCGCCCGGATGGTCTTCGAGCATCCCGAGCTCGCCGCCCTCGCGACCGCGGTGGATTGCGGTGCAGGACAGGGAGAACAGCGCGAGGACGTCCACCACGAACCCATGTCGGCTTCAGGGCTGTCCGAAGACGAGCTCGCCGCGCTGACCGCGTCGTGGAGCAACGTCGGAGACGCGGTCTGATGGATACCGCCCCGTGACCCGAGCGGAACCCAGGGCCGGCAAGGCGGCCATCGAAGACGTCATGGCATTGAGCCCGCTGCAGCAGGGGCTGTTCTCGATGGCGACGTTGACCGACGACGGCGAATCGGTCGACCCCTACGTCATCGCGATGGCTGCCGACGCGATCGGCGACCTCGACGTGGACCTGCTGCGTGACTGCGCGGCGCTGCTGCTGGAGCGTCATGCCAACCTGCGGGCCAGCTTCGTGCAGGGCAACCTGAGCAGGGCGGTGCAGGTCGTGCCCACGCACGTCGAGGTTCCGTGGCGCCATGTCATCGCCCGCTCCGACGGTGAGCTCGACGACATCGAGACCGCCGAGCGCACTGCGCCTTTCGTCCTGTCGCAGGGCCCTGTCCTCCGGTTCCTCCTCATCGAGGCGCCGCAGCGGTGGCGCTTCGTCGTCACCGCTCACCACATCCTGATCGACGGCTGGTCGCTGCCGTTGTTCATGGGCGAGCTCCTGACGCTGTACCGCGCGCACGGCGACACCGCTGCGCTGCCGGAACCGCCCCGGCCCTACCGCGACTACATCGGCTGGCTGGCCGGTGTCGACCATGAGGCGAGCCGCGAGAAGTGGCGGAGCCACCTTGCAGGTGTGCAGGCCCCGACGCTGATGGCGCCCGCCCTGACCGCGACGGCGCCCACCGGCCGCCCGCAGCTGACCGAGGTGACGCTCGACGCGGACGCCACTGGTGCGCTGGCGGAGTCGGCGAGGCGGCGCGGCGTCACCGTCAACACTCTGATTCAAATGGCCTGGGCGACAGTGCTGTCGGTGATCACCGACCGCCGCGACGTGACGTTCGGTGTGACCGTTTCCGGTCGGCCCGGTGAGCTCGCCGGCGTGGAACGGATGGTGGGCCTGTTCATCAACACCGTGCCGTTGCGGGTGCGGCTCGATCCCGCGGCGACCGTCCGCGCGCAGTGTCTGGCACTGCAGCGCGAAGCCGCGATCCTGCGCGACCACAGCTACCTCGGCCACTCGGAGCTGCGGGCGCTCGCCGGCGTCGGCGAGCTGTTCGACACCTTGCTGGTGTACGAGAACTTCCCGCCCGGCGGTCTCGTCGGCCAGAGCGAATTCGAGGCCAACGGAGCGATCTTCACCCCGTCGGCGCTGGAGAGCCTGTCGCACTTCCCCGTCACGATCGCGGCGCATCTGGCCGGTGACGAGCTGACGGTGTTGGTCGAGGCGATCGACGGTGCGTTGGGACAGCTGCGCGCCGACGCCCTGGGCGAGCGGGTGCTGCATGTAGCGCAGCGGTTGATCAGCTGTTGGGACAGGCCACTGCGCGACGCCGGGATCCTGCTGGACACCGAATCCGATCCTGCGGCCGCCCGCGTGACAGAAGTGCCGTCCAGCAACGGTATTCACACCCGCTTCACCGAGATCGCGGGCGGCAGACTCGGTTCGGTGGCGCTGACATGGAGCGCCGCCGGCGACAGCGGCTCACTGACCTATCGCGAGCTGGACGAGGCAGCCGACCGGGTGGCGTCCGCGCTGCTCGCGGCGGGGGTGACTGCCGAGGCCCCGGTCGCCGTGAAGCTCTCCCGGGGGCCGGACTACGTCGTCGCCATGTTCGGTGTGCTCAAGGCGGGCGGCGTGATCGTGCCGCTCGACCCGGCTATGCCCACCGAACGGATCGCCGACATCCTCGACCAGTCGGGTGCGCGTGTGCTCATCGACGACACGTATCTGGCGTCGCTGCCCACCGACACCGCGCCACGCTATCGCCCGGCGGCCGTCTCGCGCGAGCGGGCCGCCTACATCGTGTTCACCTCCGGCACGACCGGCCGGCCCAAGGGCGTCATCGGGACCCATGGTGCCGTGCTGGCCTACGCCGAGGATCATGCCGCCCACGTCCTGCGGCCCGCCGCGGCGAGGATCGGGCGCCCGCTGCGCGTCGGGCATGGGTGGTCGTTCACCTTCGACGCCGCCTGGCAGCCGCTGGCCGCACTGCTGGACGGCCACTCGGTGCACATCGTCGGCGACGAATCGCAGCGCGACGCCGAGGCTTTGGTGCACACGATCGGCCGGTTCGGGATCGACCTCCTCGACACGACGCCGTCGATGTTCGCCCAGCTCTACGACGTCGGGCTGCTGACCACCGTCCCGCTTGCCGTGCTCGCGCTCGGCGGGGAGGCGGTCAGCGCGTCGACGTGGCGCCTGATCGGGGAGGAATGCGCCCGCACCGGAATGTCGGCGTTCAACTGCTATGGACCCACCGAGACCACGGTGGAAGCGGTGGTGGCGCCCATCGACAGGTACGAGCGTCCGTCCATCGGCGAGCCGACCCAGACCACCCGCGCCTATGTGCTCGACGCCTGGTTGCGTCCTGTGCCGGACGGGGTCACCGGCGAGCTGTACCTGTCCGGACAACAGCTCACCCGGGGCTACCTCAACCGGCCCGCGGAGACGGCGGGGCGTTTCGTCGCCGACCCCTTCGTCGCGGGGGAGCGGATGTACCGCACCGGCGACGTGGTGCGCCGCGGTGCCGACGGCGGCCTGCAATTCCTGGGCCGCGCCGACGATCAGGTCAAGATCCGCGGCTTCCGCGTCGAGCCGGGTGAGATCGCCGCGGTGCTCTGCGGACATCCCGGTGTCGCCGATGCGCATGTGTCCGTCGAGCAACGGGATCGCCACCCCCGTTTGACGGCCTACGTGGCCGGTGGCCCGCGCCCGCCCGAGGCGGCAGAACTGCGTTCCCTGATGGCGAAGCGCTTGCCGCACTACATGGTTCCGCAGCGCGTCATCGTCCTCGACACGCTGCCGTTGACCCCGCACGGCAAGATCGACGACGCCGCGCTGTCAGCCCTGGCCGCGGACGACGCACCGTCGGTCGACCCGGAGACGCCGACGGAGAAAGCGCTGGTCGACCTTCTGACCGACGTGCTCGACGGCGAGCAGGTCGGGGTGACAGCAGACTTCCTCGAGATGGGGCTCGACAGCATCGTCGCGCTCACACTGGTGCAGGCCGCGCGCCGGCGCGGTCTAGAGATGCGGGCCCGTCTGATGCTGGAATGCCACAACATTCGGGAGCTCGCCGCCGCGATCGACGCCGGTGGCCGGGACCATGCGCCCGCCACGGTGTCGGCCGGGCGTTTCGGGGAGGTGGCTCCCGCGCCGATCATGTCGTGGATGTACGAATGCGGAAGCTTCCGCCGCTTCACCCAGAACGTGCTGATCGCCCTTCCCGCCGACATCACCGAACGTCGCCTCGAGCGGGTCCTGCAGGCGCTGCTCGACCGCCACGACATGCTCCGCTCGACACTCGACGACGGGCGGCTGAGCACCCGGCCGCCCGGGACGGTGCGCGTGCGGGACGTGCTGGTGACCGTGGATGCGTCCGCCGACGAGGCCATACCCGCCGGAGTGCCTGCCGCCCTTGACCGTATCGATCCCGCGGCGGGGTCGATGGTGCAGGCGGTGTGGTTCCGGGAGGGTTCGCCGGTACTGATGCTGTGTGTGCACCATCTCGCCACCGATGTGGTGTCGTGGTACGTGATCCTCGGCGCATTGGCTCAGATCGACGCCGAGATCGCGGCGGGACGCACCCCCGATCCGGCGGCCGAATACACGACCTACCGGCAGTGGACGCAGATGTTGCACGAGCGCAGCCGATCCGACGAGGTCGCCGCGCAGGTCGGCTACTGGGCCGATCAGCTCACCGCACCGGACCCGTTGCTGGGCAGCCGGTTACCTGACCCGCAGCGCGACACGTGGGCGTCGCTGGAGCTGACCGACGTCGTCACCGACCCGCCCGCCACCCGGATGATCCTCGACCGCCTCGACGGCGCGGGCATCGAGATGCGTGACTTCCTGCTCACCGCACTGGCATTGACCTTGGCGTCCTGGCGGATCGAGCGCGGACAGCCGGCTCACGACGGTGCGCTCGTCGCCCTCGAAGGCCACGGCCGCGAGGACATGCTGTTCGACCACGTCGACACCTCGGCCACCGTCGGGTGGTTCACGTCGGTCTATCCGGTGCGGCTCGGGGCGGGGGAGGCCGCAGCAGACGTCGACACGGTCAGGCGCAATCCCGCCGCGGCGCGGGCGCTGCTGCGTGCCGTCGCCGATCATGTTGCGGCCGTGCCGAATCGGGGCCTGGACTACGGGCTGCTGCGCTACACGCGCTGCGACGAACAGCTTGCCCGCCTGCCGCACCCGCAGGTCGAGTTCAACTATGTGGGCCGACACGACCTCAGCGGCGACGGCGCATCAGAGGACTGGTCGCTGATCACCGACGGTGGCCTCAACGCCCACATGCCCGCAGCGTCCGAGCCCGATCTGCCGCTGCGGTACACCTTCGACGTCATCTCCGTCATCGCCGCCGGGGACGCCGAAACCGGCGGGCCGCACCTGCGGACCAGCTGGCGATGGAGCCCCCTGCTGTCGAGCCCGGGCGACGTCGACCGGCTCACCGACCTCTGGCGTCAAGCCGTCATCGTCCTCGGAGAAGCGCTATGACACCGACCCTCGCCGTCATCGGAGCCGGACCCAAGGCGATCTCAGTGGCCGCGAAGGTCGCAGAACTGCGCCACATGGGTGTCAGCGTGCCCGAGGTGGTCGCGATCGAACGCAGCGGCGTAGCCGCGAACTGGCAGGCTGTCGGAGGCTGGACCGACGGGCAGCACCGGTTGGGCACGAGCCCCGAGAAGGACGTCGGTTTCCCGTACCGTTCGTCGCTGGTCCCGCGCCGCAACGCCGAACTCGACGAGCGGATGATGCGGCACAGCTGGCAGTCCTACCTGATCGCCAGCGCGCAGTTCGCCGAGTGGATCGACCGGGGCCGCCCCTCGCCCACGCACTGGGGCTGGAGCCGCTACCTGCGCTGGGTTGCCGACAACGTCGGCATGACCGTCATCAACGGTGAGGTGCAACGGATTTCGGTCGACGACCACCGGTGGGCTCTGGTCACTGAGCAGCAGACCATCCACGCCGACGGCGTCATGATCACCGGACCGGGGCAGGCGCAACGGTCGATCCTGCCGCACGATCCGCGGGTACTGTCGATCGCGCAGTTCTGGGAACGCGCCGCTCGGCCCGACCGCATCGTGGCAGAACGTGTCGCCGTGATCGGAGGCGGCGAAACGGCTGCATCGATGCTCAACGAGCTTTTCCGGCACCGGGTTTCGACGATCACCGTCATCTCCCCGTCGGTGACTCTGTTCACCCGGGGCGAAAGCTTCTTCGAGAACGCGTTGTTCTCGGATCCGACGGACTGGTCGAGCCTGACGATGGCCGAACGGCGCGATGCGTTCAGGCGCACCGACCGGGGCGTCTTCTCGGCCCGTGTGCAGGATGCGCTGCTCGCCGACGACCGCATCCGTCACCTTCGGGGCCGGGTCGCCCACGCGGTGGCCAGGGACCAGCGAATCCGCTTGACGCTCAGCTCGAATCGCGGCGGGGAGGCACTGGAGACGGTGCACGGTTTCGACCTCGTGATCGACGGCTCCGGCGCCGATTCGATGTGGTTCGAGCCGCTGTTCAGCCAGGACGCCCGCGACCTCATCGAGTTGGCGCTGCGTGCCCCGTTGAGCGGCGACTCGCTGGAGGAGTCGATCGGGCACGACCTCTCCGTCGCCGGGCTCGCCCCGAAGCTGTTCCTGCCGGGGTTGTCCGGCCTCATGCAGGGCCCGGGCTTCCCCAATCTGAGCTGTCTGGGCCTGATGTCCGACCGGGTGCTGGGCGCCCGGTACCCGAAGGACGCCGGCGACCGGTCGACAAGGAGAACCGATGAGCACCAACCCGTTCGATGACGAAGACGGCACGTTCTTCGTGCTGAGCAATGACGAGCAGCAGTACAGCCTCTGGCCGACGTTCGCCGACATCCCGGCCGGGTGGCAGGTGGTGTTCGGCGAGAGCACGCGCGCCGACTGCCTGACCTATGTCGAGGAGAACTGGACGGACATGCGCCCGCGCACCCTGCGCGAGGCCATGCAGTCTCCCTAGGGCGAGCGCGGGTCTACGTGCGTCCGGGGATCGAGGGTGCGAGAACTTCGGATTCATCCCGGCGTGTCCGCTGCAGACACGCACGCTCGCCAGAAGCTGGAAGGGAGAAGCTAGAAGGCTGCGGCGGGCTCGTCCATGTCGAACACCCTTGCGTGCAGCACCGTCCGGTTCCGCAGCGCCGCCCGCACCGCGCGGTGCAGGCCGTCTTCGAGGTAGACATTCCCGCGCCACTTCACCGCATGCGGAAACAGGTCACCGTAGAAAGTGGAGTCCTCGGAGAGCAGTCGGTCGAGGGCCAGCACCGTGGTCGTCATCACCAACTCGTCGAGACGGATCTGGCGTGGTGGGATCTGCGCCCACTGCCGATGCGACAGCCCGTGGTCAGGGTAGGGCCTGCCGTCGCGAACACCCTTGAAGATCATCGACCGCGCCTTCTGATTTGCTTAGGTCCGTTAGATTAACCCGCGCGCGCCGACGACGCTGCGCTCGTCACCGTAAAATGAACGCGACTCGGACCGGTCTACTTCAGGTAGGTGAACAATGGGCAGCGCTGACGATCGTCGATTCGAGGTACTTCGTGCCATCGTCGCCGACTTCGTCGCCACCAAGGAACCGATCGGCTCCAAAACCCTGGTGGAGCGTCACAACCTCGGCGTCTCCAGCGCCACCGTCCGCAACGACATGGCGGTGCTCGAGGCCGAGGGTTACATCGCCCAGCCACACACCAGCTCCGGCCGTGTGCCCACCGAGAAGGGCTACCGCGAGTTCGTCGACCGCCTCGACGACGTCAAGCCCATGTCAGGCGCCGAACGCCGGGCCATCCTGTCGTTCCTCGAGTCCGGCGTCGACCTCGACGACGTTCTCCGCCGGGCGGTGCGGCTGCTCGCGCAGCTGACCCGCCAGGTGGCCGTCGTCCAGTACCCGATGTTGTCCACGTCGTCGGTGCGGCGACTCGAGGTGGTCGCGCTGACGCCCGCCCGCCTCCTGCTCGTGGTGATCACCGATTCGGGACGGGTCGACCAGCGCATCGTCGAACTGGGTGACGGGCTCGACGAGACGCAGCTGGGTCAGCTGCGCGATCTGCTGGGGCAGGCCCTCGAAGGAAAGCCGCTGACGGCCGCCTCCATCGCGGTGTCGGACCTGGCGTCACATCTCAACGGTCAGGGCGGACTGGCCGACGCGGTCGGACGATCAGCAACGGTGCTGGTCGAAACGCTGGTCGAGCACACGGAGGAGCGGCTGCTGCTCGGCGGCACCGCGAACCTGACGCGCAACACCGCCGACTTCGGCGGATCTTTGCGGTCGGTGCTCGAGGCGCTCGAGGAGCAGGTCGTGGTGCTACGCCTGCTGGCCAAACAGCAGGAGGCAGGCAAGGTGACCGTGCGGATCGGTCACGAAACCGAGGCCGAGCAGATGGCCGGCACCTCGGTGGTCAGCACCGCGTACGGCAGCTCAGGCAAGGTGTTCGGCGGTATGGGAGTGTTGGGTCCCACACGGATGGACTATCCGGGAACTATCGCCAATGTCGCCGCGGTTGCTCTCTATATTGGCGAAGTCTTAGGTAACCGCTGATCCGACGCCCCTCGGGGGGTTTGAACGGATCGGACGGGTGGGAAAGGTTGAGCGTGGCACGCGACTATTACGGGCTGCTCGGAGTGAGCAAGGGCGCAAGCGATGCGGAGATCAAGCGTGCCTACCGCAAGTTGGCCCGCGAACTGCATCCCGACGTCAACCCCGACGAGGGGGCCCAGGCACGGTTCCAAGAGATCAGCGCCGCCTACGAGGTGCTCAGCGATCCGGAGAAGCGCCGCATCGTCGACCTCGGCGGCGATCCGCTGGAGTCCGCGGCGGGTGGCGGAGGAGGTTTCTCCGGCTTCGGCGGACTCGGGGACGTGTTCGAGGCGTTCTTCGGCGGTGGCACCGCGTCGCGCGGGCCGATCGGCCGGGTCCGCCCCGGGTCGGATTCGCTGCTGCGGATGCGGCTGGATCTCGAAGAGTGCGCGACCGGCGTGACGAAGCAGGTCACCGTCGACACCGCCGTGCTCTGCGACCTGTGCCACGGCAAAGGCACACACGGCAATTCGACGCCCGTGGCATGCGACACGTGCGGTGGGCGCGGTGAGGTTCAGACAGTGCAGCGCTCACTGCTCGGCCAGGTGATGACGTCGCGGCCCTGCCCGGTGTGCGGCGGTGTCGGCGAAGTCATCCCCAACCCGTGCAACCGCTGCGCCGGTGACGGCCGAGTGCGGGCGCGCCGTGAGATCAGCGTCAAGATCCCCGCGGGCGTGGGCGACGGCATGCGGGTGCGGTTGGCCGCACAGGGCGAGGTCGGGCCGGGCGGCGGTCCGGCGGGCGACCTCTACGTCGAGGTCCACGAGAAGCCCCACCCGGTCTTCCTCCGCGAGGGCGACGATCTGCACTGCACGGTTTCGGTGCCGATGGTCGACGCCGCGCTCGGCACCACGGTGTCGGTGGACGCAATCCTCGACGGCCCCATCGACATCACGATCGGCGCGGGCACCCAGCCCGGCTCTGTCACCACTCTGCGGGGACACGGCATGCCGCATCTGCGCTCCGGCGTGCGCGGCGACCTGCACGCCCACATCGACGTGGTCGTGCCGTCCCGCCTCGACCACGAGGACATCGAGCTGCTGCGCAGTCTGAAGGAGCGCAGCCGCGACACGGCCGAGGTGCGCAGCGCCCAGGCCAACAGCGCCGGCTCGCACGGCGGTGGCATCTTCTCCCGGCTGCGCGAGACGTTCACCGGGCGCTAGTGCGCAGCCTCTTCTACGTCGACGCGGTTCCCTCGATCGGTGAGATCGTCGTCGTCGACGGCGAAGAGGGGCATCACGCGGCGACGGTGTGCCGCACCCGCTCCGGCGAGCATCTCGACCTGGCCGACGGCGCCGGAACCGTCGCGCACTGCATCGTCGAGGACGTTGCGAAGGGTCGGCTGACGGCGCGGGTGCAGGACCGCCGATCGCTCGACCCGCCCACCCCGACGGTCACCGTCGTGCAGGCGCTTCCCAAGTCGGACCGCTCGGAGCTCGCGATCGAACTGGCCACGGAGGCGGGCGCGGACGCGTTCGTCGCCTGGCAGGCCGCACGGTGTGTGGCCCGCTGGGACGGCCCCGCGAAAGTGGAGAAGGGACTGCGCCGCTGGGCCGCGGTGGCCCGCGCGGCGGCTCGCCAGTCGCGGCGCCCGTACGTCCCCGGCATCGACGGCGTCGTCTCCACTCGCGATCTCGCAAACTCCATCCGGTCGGCGGCCCCCGGGTCCGTACTGGTGCTGCACGAGTCGGCCACCCGGCCGCTTGCCGAAGCGATCCCCGCGGAATCTCAGAGTTTGACCCTGGTCGTCGGTCCCGAGGGCGGCGTCTCCGACGACGAGCTAGCCGCGCTCACCGAAGCCGGGGCGGTGGCCGTGCGGCTCGGTCCGTCGGTGCTGCGCACGTCGAGTGCGGCCGCGGTGGCGTTGGGGGCGCTCGGAGTTCTCACGCCCCGGTGGTCCTGAAGGACACCCCCCGGGGGTAGCAACCCGGCGGGAATTTAGATAGGTTAGCCTTCCCTCTGACCGCAGAAGTTCGCAAGCCGTACAAGCTCGCCGGCTCGCCGATCTGAAGGACTCCCGATTCTCACCCGTGTGACCCGTGCGTGGATACCGCTGGTCTTAGTGCTCGTTCTGGTCATCGGGGGCTTCACCGTCTGGCGTATCCGCAACATCTTCGGCTCCCATCAGTTGCCGACCTACGCCGGAAGCATGTCCGAGGACTCCAACAGAACTGATCCGAAGCGGGTGCGCTACGAGGTGTACGGCAATCCGGGAGCCACCGCAGACATCAACTACATCGACGCCGAGGGCGACCCCAACCAGATCGTCGGAGCGGCGCTGCCGTGGTCGATCGAGGTCGAGACGAACTCGCCGGCGATGGTGGGAAACGTTGTGGCCCAAGGTGACGGCGATTTCATCGGCTGCCGGATCTCGGCGGACGACGTCGTTAAGGACGAACGCACCGCCTACAACTACACCGCCTACGTCTACTGCTTCACGAAGTCCGCATGAAACTGTCGGTCAACCCACGCGCGGCCCTGCGCGAGCCCACCTTCCTCGCGCGGATGATCCGGCGCCTGGCGGTCCCGTTCATCCTGGTCTGGGTTCTGCTGGTCGTCGCCCTGAACCTGCTGGTCCCCCAGCTCGAAGTCGTCGCCGCGCAGAACGCCGTGTCGATGAGCCCGAGCAACGCTCCGTCCATGCAGGCGATGTCCGACATGGGCCGGCTGTTCGGTGAGTCCGAATCGGACTCGGTCGCGCTCATCGTGCTGGAGAGCGCCGAACCGCTCGGCGACGATGCGCACGCCTATTACGACCAGCTCATCGAGAAGCTCGAAGCCCGCCCCGACGCCATCCGCAACATCCAGGACACGTGGGGTGACCCGCTCACCCAGGCCGCGGCGCAGAGTTCCGACGGCCGGGCGGCCTACGTCACGCTGTATCTCGCCGGCAACATGGGCGAGACGGAATCCAACGAATCCGTCGCCGCGGTCCGCGAGATCGTCGACGGCGCTGCGCCGCCGCCGGGCGTGCAGGTCCATGTGACCGGACCCGCGGCGCTGACCGCCGACGTGAACATCGCCGGTGAGAGCAGCATGGCGTTGATCCTGTTGGTGACGTTCGTGGTCATCATCGTGTTGCTGCTGTTCTTCTACCGATCGATCACCACCGTGGTCCTGCTGTTGGTCATGGTCGGTGTCCAGATGTCGATCGCCCGCGGCGTCGTGGCCGCACTCGGTCACCACCAGGTCATCGGGCTGTCGACGTTCGCGGTGAATCTGCTGATCTCACTGGCCGTCGCCGCAGGCACGGACTACGCGATCTTCCTCGTCGGCCGCTACCAGGAGGCGCGCGCGTCGGGGGCGACGCCCGAAGAGGCCTACTACGAGATGTTCCACGGCACGGCGCATGTCGTGCTGGGCTCGGGTCTCACGATCGCCGGCGCGATGTACTGCCTGTCGTTCACCCGGATGCCCTATTTCCAGAGCATGGGTGTCCCATGTGCAGTTGGCATCGTCGCCGGGGTGCTGGTCGCCCTGACGCTGGGTCCCGCGATCGTCACCGTCGGAAGCCGGTTCGGGTTGCTGGAACCTAAGCGCGCCATGCGGATTCGTGCCTGGCGCCGTATCGGCACGATGGTCGTGCGCTGGCCTGGGCCCATCCTGGTGGCGTCCCTGGCGCTTGCCCTGATCGGCCTTGCGGCATTGCCCGGCTACAAGACCAGCTACGACGACACCCGCTACATCCCGGAGTCCATTCCCGCGAACGCGGGCCTGCAGGCGGCGACCGAGCATTTCTCGCTGTCCCGGATGAGCCCCGAGGTGCTGCTCGTCGAGGCCGACCGGGACCTGCGCAACCCGTCGGACTTCCTGATCCTCGACCGTCTCGCCAAGCGCGTGTTCGGCGTCGAAGGAGTGGCGCGGGTCCAGGCGCCGAGCCGTCCCGACGGGGCGCCGATCGCGAACACCTCGATCCCGTTTCTGATCAGCATGCAGGGTGTCGGTCAGCAGCAGAACATGAAGCTGATGAAGGACCGCATCGCCGACATGCGGGGCCAGGCCGACGACATCCAGAAGACCATCGACACGATGAAGACGATGTACGCGTTGATGTCGAAGTTCTCGACGATCACCACCGACATGATCGACGACATGACGGACATGCGGGACACCGTCCACCAGATCCGCGACATGGTCGCCAATTTCGACGACCAGTTCCGGCCGATTCGCAACTACTTCTACTGGGAACCGCACTGCTACAACATCCCGCTGTGCTGGTCCTTCCGATCACTGTTCGACTCGATGGACGGCATCAGCGTCATGACCGACACGTTCGACAAAGCGGTCAAGAACATGGACGAGATGAAGACGCTGCTCCCGCAGATGCTCGCGACGTTCCCGCCGATGATCGAGACGATGGAGAGCATGCGTCAGATGATGTTGACGACGTATGCCACCATGGGCGGTTTCTATGACCAGATGGACGAATTGACCCGCAACTCCACCGATATGGGCAAGGCGTTCGACGAGGCCAAGAACGACGACTCCTTCTATCTGCCGCCCGAGGTGTTCGACAACCCCGACTTCAAACGCGCGATGGAGAGCTTCTTCTCACCCGACGGCAAGACGGTTCGCATGCTCGTCGCGCACCGAGGCAACCCGACGACCGAGGATGCGTTGCAACGCGTCGAGCCCATCAAGATCGCGGCGATCGAGGCGCTCAAGGGCACGCCGCTGGAAGACGCCACAATCCAGTTGGGCGGCACCGCGGCCACCTTCAAGGACATGTCCGACGGATCCCGTTACGACCTGCTGATCGCGGTGATCTCGGCGCTGTGTCTGGTGCTGATGATCATGCTCGTGCTGACGCGAAGCCTGGTCGCCGCGCTGGTCATCGTCGGCACCGTGACGCTGTCGCTCGGTGCGTCGTTCGGCATCTCGATCCTGATCTGGCAACACATCGTCGGAGTCGAACTGCACTGGATGGTCCTCGCACTGTCCATCATCGCGCTCATCGCTGTCGGGTCGGACTACAACCTGTTGCTGGTGTCCCGGTTCAAAGAGGAGATCCCGGCCGGAATCAAGACCGGGATCATCCGGTCGATCGGCGGTACCGGCAGCGTCGTGACCGTCGCCGGTGTGGTGTTCGCGCTGACGATGGCATCGATGGTGGTCAGCGATCTGCGCGTGATGGCCCAGGTCGGTACGACGATCGGTCTGGGGCTGCTGTTCGACACGTTCGTCGTCCGGGCGTTCATGATGCCGGCGATCGCGACGTTGCTCGGACGCTGGTTCTGGTGGCCGCTGGTGGTGCGGTCGCGTCCGCTGCGGCCGAGGCCGCCGCAGCCGGAGACGGCGGAATCGACGCAGCCGATCACGACCGCCCCATGACCGGGCCTCGGCCGAGCCGGGCAATGTAGTTGGGGGGACGCCGTCGTGCGAGCTAAACTGGCTTTTTGTTGTAGGCCCCTCGGACGGAACCCAGAAAGCAGGCAGAAAACCGCACGTGACGCCCCGCGAAAATGCAGGCCAGAACGCTTCTGGTTCTGAGGTCCGCACCAGCATCACAGTTCCGCCCGCGTTGGTCATGGGCCTGTTGGGCTCCTCGGACGAGAACCTGCGAGCGCTGGAGCGGTTGCTGACCGCCGACATCCACGCCCGCGGCAACGCGATCACCATCTCCGGTGAGCCCGCCGACGTCGCGCTGGCCGAGCGGGCGGTCTCCGAGTTGATCGAGATCGTCGCCAGCGGGCAGCCGCTGACACCGGACGCGGTGCGCCACAGCGTGGCGATGCTGACCGGGACGGTCGAGGAGTCGCCCGCCGAGGTGCTGACACTCGACATCCTGTCGCGGCGTGGAAAGACGATCCGGCCCAAGACGCTCAACCAGAAGCGCTATGTCGACGCCATCGACGCGCACACCATCGTCTTCGGGATCGGCCCCGCCGGTACCGGCAAGACGTACCTGGCGATGGCCAAGGCTGTCAACGCGCTGCAGACCAAACAGGTCAACCGGATCATCCTCACCCGCCCCGCGGTGGAAGCCGGCGAGCGCCTCGGCTTTCTGCCCGGCACTTTGAGCGAGAAGATCGATCCGTACCTGCGGCCGCTCTACGACGCACTGCACGACATGATGGATCCCGAGCTGATCCCGAAGCTCATGAGCGCCAACGTCATTGAGGTTGCGCCGCTGGCATACATGCGCGGCCGAAGCCTCAACGACGCGTTCATCATCCTCGACGAGGCGCAGAACACCACGGGCGAACAGATGAAGATGTTCCTGACGCGCCTGGGATTCGGCTCGAAAATGGTTGTGACGGGCGATGTTACGCAGGTTGACCTGCCCGGGGGAGCGCCGTCCGGGCTGAACACCGCGATGCGCGTGCTCGGCGACGTCGACGACATCCATTTCGCAGAACTCACCAGCGCCGATGTCGTGCGCCACCGCCTCGTCGGTGAGATCGTCGATGCCTACGCCAAATTCGAGGAGCCGACGCTGATGAACCGTGCGCAGCGGCGCGCGTCTGGCCCGGGTCGTCCACGGCGGTAACAGGACTGAGATTATGAGCATTGAGGTGTCCAATGAATCGGGCATCGACGTTTCCGAATCCGAACTCGTCAGCGTCGCCCGTTTCGTCATCCGCAAGATGGACGTCAACCCCGCCGCGGAACTGTCGATGGTGCTGCTCGACACCGCGGCGATGGCCGATCTGCACATGCGGTGGATGGACCTGCCGGGCCCGACTGACGTGATGAGCTTCCCGATGGACGAGCTGGAGCCCGGCGGCCGTCCGGATGCACCCGATCCGGGGCCGTCGATGCTGGGCGACATCGTGCTGTGCCCCGAGTTCGCCGCGAAGCAGGCCGCCGACGCGGGCCACACGCTGGGGCAGGAACTCGCGCTGCTGACCGTTCACGGCGTGCTCCACCTGCTCGGCTACGACCACGCCGAACCCGACGAGGAAAAAGAGATGTTCGCGCTGCAACGCGAGCTGCTCGAGGAGTGGGTGGCAGATCAGGTTCAGGCCTACCACCTCGACCGGCAGACCGAGAAGGACCGTCGATTGCTCGACAAATCGCGGTATTTCGACGACGTCAACCACGGCGAGACTCGGTGACCAACCTCGGGCAGCTCATCAGCGCGGTCGTGCTGGTGATCTTCGGTGGCCTGTTCGCCGCCATCGACGCCGCATTGAGCACCGTGTCCATCGCTCGGGTCGAGGAACTCGTCCGCGAGGAGAGACCCGGCGCGACACGGCTGATCCGCGTCATGGTGGACCGTCCCCGCTACATCAACCTGATCGTGCTGCTGCGCATCGCCTGCGAGGTCAGCGCGACAGTTCTGATGGCGGCCTACCTCGACGACTATTTCGGTGTCAGTAAGGGTCTGATGGCCGCCGCCGGCATCATGACGGTCGTCAGCTTCGTCGTGATCGGGGTGGGGCCGAGGACGGTCGGCAGGCAGAATGCCTATCCCATCGCGCTCGTGACAGCGTTGCCGCTGCAAGCCATTTCGGTGGTGCTCACCCCGATCAGCCGGCTGCTGGTGTTGATCGGCAACGCGCTGACCCCGGGCCGCGGGTTCCGCAACGGTCCGTTCGCGTCCGAGATCGAGTTGCGCGAGGTGGTCGATCTGGCCCAGCAGCGGGGAGTCGTGGCCGACGACGAACGACGGATGATCCAATCGGTGTTCGAGCTCGGTGACACCCCGGCGCGAGAGGTCATGGTCCCGCGCACCGAGATGGTGTGGATCGAGAGCACGAAATCCGCCGGGCAGGCGACGTCGCTGGCGGTGCGCAGCGGACACTCGCGAATCCCCGTGATCGGGGAGAACGTCGACGACGTGATCGGCGTGGTCTACCTGAAGGACCTCGTCCAGAAGACCTACTACTCGCGCGACGGTGGCCGGAGCACCTCGGTGCTGGACGTGATGCGCAAGGCCGCGTTCGTGCCCGACTCCAAGCCGCTGGACGCGTTGCTGCGCGACATGCAGCGCGACCGCGTGCACATGGTGCTGCTGGTCGACGAGTACGGCGCCATCGCGGGCCTCGTCACCATCGAGGACGTCCTCGAGGAGATCGTGGGTGAGATCGCCGACGAATACGACACCGACGAGGTGGCTCCCATCGAAGATCTCGGGGACTCAACCTATCGGGTGTCGGCCCGACTGCCGATCGAAGATCTCAGCGAGCTCTACGGCATCAAATTCGACGAGGACCTCGACGTCGACACGGTCGGCGGGCTGGTCGCGCTGGAGCTGGGTCGCGTGCCACTGCCGGGCGCCGAGGTGGAGTGGGACCGCCTGCGGCTGCGCGCCGAGGGCGGACCCGATCCGAGGGGCCGGGTCAGGATCGGCACCGTGCTGGTCACGCTGGTCGAACCCGAAGACGAGGACGGGGAGGAACACGAATGAGCGAGCCCACAGCTCTGACCGACGAGGACGCCAAGCTGGTGGTGCTGGCCCGCGGTGCGATGGGCCGGGCGGAGGCAGGCAGCGGCGCCGCGGTGCGCGACGTGGACGGCCGCACCTATGCCGGGGCGCCGGTGACGCTCGACGCGTTGACCCTGACCGCGCTGCAGGCTGCCGTCGCGGCGGCGGTGTCGAGCGGGGCCGCGGGTCTTGAGGCCGCCGTGCTCGTGGGCGGCTCCACCGACGACGCAGGTGTGGCGGCGGTGCGAGAACTGTCGGCGGACGCAGCCGTCATCGTCACCGACCGTGCCGGCAACGTGTCGTGACCGAGGAGAACGAATTCCGTTCCGGCTTCGTCTGTTTCGTCGGCAGGCCGAACACCGGAAAATCGACGCTGACCAACGCGCTGGTGGGTACCAAGGTCGCGATCACGTCGAACCGGCCGCAGACCACCCGGCACACGATCCGCGGAATCGTGCACCGCGAGGATTTCCAGATCGTCCTCGTCGACACCCCGGGCCTGCATCGTCCTCGCACCCTGCTGGGCCAGCGGCTCAACGAACTCGTGAAGGACACCTATTCCGAAGTCGACGTCATCGGGATGTGCATCCCCGCCGACGAGAAGATCGGCCCGGGCGACCGCTGGATCTATGAGCAGATCCGTGCGGTGGCGCCGAGGACCACGCTCCTCGCCATCGTCACGAAGATCGACAAGGTGTCCAAGGACCGGGTCGGTGAACAGTTGCTCGCAGTCAGCGAGCTGTTCGGACCCGACACCGACGTCGTCCCGGTCTCGGCCACGTCGAACACGCAGCTCGACGTGCTCGTCGACGTCCTCGTCTCGAAACTGCCGCCCGGGCCTGCGTTCTACCCCGACGGTGAACTCACCGACGAACCCGAAGAAGTCCTGATGGCCGAGCTCATCAGGGAAGCGGCGCTCGAAGGTGTGCGCGACGAGCTGCCGCACTCGCTGGCGGTGGTGATCGACGAGGTGGAGCAGCGTGAAGGCCGCGACGACCTGATCGACGTGCACGCCATCCTCTACGTCGAGCGCGATTCTCAAAAAGGCATCGTGATCGGCAAGGGCGGTGCCCGGCTGCGCGAAGTCGGCACCGCCGCGCGCACACAGATCGAGAAGCTGCTCGGCACCAAGGTCTATCTCGACCTGCGCGTGAAGATCGCCAAGAACTGGCAGCGAGACCCCAAACAGCTTGGCCGGCTGGGTTTCTGACGTCCGTCAGCCCGGCTGGCCGTACACCGCCACCACCACGGAGCGGTCCAGGCTGTTCTCCGACCAGACGCCGATCTGGGTGTTGGCGCAGTTCGACATGATCGCCATGTAGTCCGGCCGGTAGTACCACCGGTTCATGATCTCGATGCCGCTGATGGCCAGCGCCGGGTTGATCGCGACGGTTTCGGCGACCGTCCCGACGAACCCGGCTCGATTGGCGCGGTCCTGCACGGTCGAGCCGTCCGAGCCGATGTCGCCGTCGAGCGCCCGGTTGTGCAGCAGATCCCTGGTGTGCCATTCGGCGGCCAGTTGCAGCTGCGGGTTGATCTTCAGGTCCGTCTCGCAGTCGGCCTGGTGCTGGATCGTGTAGACGTTCACCGCGACGCTCTCGTTGAGTCGCCGGTTGTCGGCCTGGGCGGCGGGCATGCCCGCGACAGTCGCGCCCACGAGAACCACGGCGGGCAGCGCACGCACGAACATGCTGACGGTCACAGGCGGGAGATTACGCGACCTGACCCGCCAGCGAGTCGGGAGCCGCCAGATCTGCGCCCGCTCCGGTGCGTGTGTCCGACACCGTGGGATCGGGCACTGTCGGGGGTTGCGGGGACCACCAATTCTCGGGCTGGTGCATGGCCCAGCCGTTGAGCGCCTCGAGTGCAGCGGCCAGGGACACCAGCAGCGGCTCGCTGTTGGCGGGGCCCATCAGCTGCACGCCGATCGGCAGGCCGTCCGAGGTGAAACCTGCGGGGACGTTGATCGACGGCCAGCCCAGGAGATTCCACGGCCACGTCACCGGGCAGGCCTGGATCATCATCCGGTCGGTGGCGAGCCCGCTGAGTTCGTCGAACGCGTGAGCCTTGGGTGGCGGCAGTGCGGTCGTCGGCGCCAGCACCACGTCGGCCAGGTTGAAGATCCAGCCGATGCGCTGCTGGGTGGCGGCTTCGCGGGCGCGGGCCTTGCGCAGCGTGTTCTGCGACAACAGCCATCCCATCCGGGCATTGGCCCGCGTCCTCTTGTCCCAGGTGACACCAGGGCCGAGCCGGTCCATCCACTCCGGGATGCCCGACGTCGAGCGGGACAGGAAATTCCACGACATCCGCAGGTTGTATTCGGGATCGGCGGCGACGATGGAGTGCCCGAGCTGGGAGAGCTGGTCGGCGACGTCTTCGAGCGCCGACCGGATCTCCGGGTGCAGGCGGGCGCGGAAACCGGTGAACGGGAACTTCGTCGACATCGCGATGCGCAGCGGGCCCGGTGCGCGCGACACGTAGTCGGACACCTGCACCGGAGGCGGGGTATGGAGGTCGCCCGGGGCGTTGCCCGCCGCCGCGTCGAGCACCAGCGCCGCATCGGAGACCGTGCGCGCGAGCACCCCGTTGACGGTGATGCCGTTGAACGCCTCGGGCAGCGGGGACGTCGAGATCCGCCCACGCTGCGGCTTGATGCCGACCAGGTGCGTCCACGCCGCGGGGATCCGCACGCTTCCCGCGCCGTCGGAGCCAATCGCGGCGGCGACGAGCCCGGCGGCCACCGCCGCGGCGCTGCCGCCCGAAGAACCGCCGGGGGTGTGGTCGCGCGACCACGGATTGCGCGTGTGGCCGAACGCGGGTCCGCTGGTGAAAGGCCACTGCCCGAGCTCGCAGGTGTTGGTCTTGCCGACGATCACCGCTCCTGCGGCGCGCAGCCGACGCACGACCTCGGCATCGGCGTCGGCATCGCGAACCTCGCCGGCAGCGCCGAACCGGGTGGGCACCCCGGCCACGTCGACGTCGTCCTTGACCGCGATCGGAATCCCCAGCAGCGGCTGTGCCGCCAGGTCGGCACCGGCGGCGCGCCGGCCATCGGCGTCGGCCGCATGGGCGAGGGCCCGGTCGGTGAGCACCACGCGGAACGCGTTCAGGGTGGGCTGGCTGGCCTCGATGGCCTGCAGCGACCGGCGCACCAGGTCGACGGACGTGGCGTTGCCACTGGCGAGCTGAAACAACTGGTTGCCCACAGTGGGCAATCGGGCGGGGGAACGGCGGGGAGGGGAGGAGTCGACCATCACTTACGAGAATATCGGCGCTGCGGACCAGAAATCGTCCCCCGGCAGTGGGAGACTGGCCGAATGCGTCTGTACCGGGACCGAGCGGTGGTGCTGCGTCAGCACAAGCTCGGTGAAGCCGACCGGATCGTGAGTCTGCTGACTCGCGATCACGGCCTGGTGCGGGCGGTGGCCAAGGGCGTGCGGCGCACCCGCAGCAAATTCGGCGCGCGGCTGGAACCGTTCGCGCACATCGACGTTCAGCTCCACC
Source organism: Mycobacterium bulgaricum (assembly GCF_041287165.2). NCBI lineage: Bacteria > Bacillati > Actinomycetota > Actinomycetes > Mycobacteriales > Mycobacteriaceae > Mycobacterium > Mycobacterium bulgaricum. Next base: position 209,480 of record NZ_JBGGKV020000005.1, read on the forward strand.
CAGGACGCAATCTGGACATCGTCACCCAGGTGCAGGCCATCGATGCGTTCGCCTCCGACATCGTCAGCGACTACGGCCGCTACACGAGTGCCTGCGCGATGCTGGAGACCGCGGAACGTCTCGCAGGTGAGGAGCGCGCACCGGCACCTGCGCTGCACAAACTCACTGTCGCCGCGCTGCGCGCCGTGGCCGATGGCACCCGGCCCCGCGAACTCATCCTCGACGCGTACCTGCTGCGTGCGATGGGCGTTGCGGGATGGGCCCCCGCGCTGACCGAATGTGCCCGCTGCGCCGCCCCGGGACCGCATCGGGCGTTTCATGTCGCCGCGGGCGGAAGTGTGTGCGTGCACTGCCGCCCGTCGGGGTCGGCGACTCCGCCGCAGGGCGTGCTGGACCTGATGGCAGCGCTCTACGAGGGTGACTGGGAGCACGCCGAGCTCTCGATCGCGTCGCATCGCAGCCAGGCCAGCGGGTTGGTGGCCGCGCATCTGCAATGGCATCTGGAACGGCAGCTGCGCACTTTGCCGCTCGTCGAGCGGGTGGCGCACGTGCCCGGCACGACCATCAGGCAGGATGTTGCGCATGGCATCGGCACGGACTGGGCGGCGGAAGGGAAGCTACCCACAGCTGCCTCCGGCGCCTGACGACTATCCCACCTTCCCGGACAAGTCGACCTGGCCGGTGATCTTCCCGGAGATTCCCGCGGGCACCAACGGGAAATTTGCCCGCCCCCCGCAGCACACGTCGAAAGAAGCCGCGCCGCAGATTCCTGCCGACCAGGTGCCCCACCACGTCGCGGTGGTGATGGACGGCAACGGCCGCTGGGCCACCCAGCGCGGACTCGGACGCACCGAAGGCCACAAGATGGGCGAGGCGGTGCTGATCGACATCACCTGCGGCGCCATCGAGATCGGTATCAAACACCTGACCGTGTATGCCTTCTCGACCGAGAACTGGAAGCGCAGCACCGAGGAGGTGCGCTTTCTGATGGGCTTCAACCGCGAGGTGGTGCGGCGCCGACGGGAAAACCTCAACGACATGGGCGTGCGGATGCGCTGGGTCGGTTCGCGCCCGCGCATGTGGAGCAGCGTCATCAAGGAATTCGACATCGCCGAGCAGATGACCGTCGACAACGACGTCATCACCATCAACTACTGCGTGAACTACGGCGGCCGCACCGAGATCGTCGAGGCCACACGCCAACTCGCCCAAGAGGCGGTCGACGGCAAGATCAAGCCCGGCCGCATCAGCGAAGCGCAGTTCGCCAAACACCTGCACCGCGCCGACATCCCCGACGTCGACCTCTTCATTCGGACCTCGGGAGAGCAGCGGGCGAGCAACTTCCTGCTGTGGCAGGCGGCCTATGCCGAATACGTCTTTCAGGACAAACTCTGGCCTGACTACGACCGCCGCGACCTGTGGGCCGCCTGTGAGGAGTACGTGCACCGCAACCGGCGCTTCGGTCGCGCGTAGGACACCGATGGACCTCTCGGAGCGGTTGGCGGTCGTGCTCACGGACATCCTGCCCGTGACGCGGGAGGACGACGGCGCGTTGACCGTGCAGCACGAGGCGACGTTCGCCTCCCTGAGGGTGGTGACCATCGCCGAGGACCTCGACCTGGTGTCGCTGACGCAGGTGCTGGCGTGGGATCTGCCGCTGGACAGCAAGATTCGAGCCAAGGTGGCCAAGCATGCCCACGACACACTGCTGGGCACGGTCTCGCTGGTGGAGAAGATCGGGGTCGGCGCGAAAGGCACGGGAAGTCCGAAGAAGACCGGTGACGTGTTGCTGCGCTACAACTTTCCGGCCGCCGGGCTCACCGACGACGCTCTCCGCACGCTGGTGCTGATGGTGCTGGCCACCGGGGCCGATGTGCGGCGCGCCCTGACCGCCTAGGGTCGAGACCATGCGTATCGCAATGATCATCGGCGGCGTCGTTGTTGCGCTCTTCGGTCTGCTGTTCGCGCTGCAGGGTTTCGGCGCAGTGCAGGGCAGTCCGATGAGCAGCACCACCACATGGTCGGTCCTCGGCCCGCTCATCGCCCTCGGCGGGATCGCCGTCGCCATCGCGGGATTGCGGATGGGCCGGAAACGGTAGCCGCGCTTCGGAGCTAGTTGCCCGCCGCCGCGCAATTGCGGCACACGCCGAAGATCTCGATGGTGTGGCGGATATCGGAGAAGCCGTGCGAATCGGCGACCTCGGCCGCCCAGTTCTCGACGTGATCTCCCTGGATCTCGACGGTCGAGCCGCAGACCCGGCAGACGAGATGGTGGTGATGGTCGTCGGAGCACCGGCGGTAGACGGATTCGCCGGTGTCGGTACGCAGGGTGTCGAGCACGCCCGCGGTGGCCATCTGCTGCAGGGTGCGATAGACCGTCGTCAGGCCGACTCCCTCACCGCGCTGGCGCAATTCGTCGTGCAGCTCCTGAGCCGAGCGGAAGTCGCTGGTCTTGTCGAGTAGCGCGCGGATTGCGGCGCGCTGCCGCGTCGCGCGGCCTTCGGTCGTCATCAGCTGTCCTCACCCGCATGTGTCACGGCTGCCACCACGATGTCGGTCAGGTGGTGATCGGCCAAGCGATACAACACTTCTCGCCCGGATCGCGAGCCCTCGACCACGCCCGCCGATTTCAGTATGCGCAGATGCTGGCTGACCAACGGTTGCGGCACGTCCAGGATGTCGACGAGTTCGTGGACGCAGCGCGCGCCTTCGCGCAGCTGCAACACGATCGCGATGCGCACCGGCGCGGCGAGCGCGCGCAGCAGATCACCGGCGTTGTCGAGGACTGCGCGTGGGGGCAGCTCGGTCGCCGACGGGCCGCCGTGGTGGTGGGGGTCCGACGAGTCCGCGATACTGGAAACGGTTTTCATTAGATCTCACGATACATGCACAATCATGCATGTCAATCGGGGATATCGCGTGAGGGACCGTCCCGGCCTCGCTACGCTGTCAACCCGTGGCTCCGTCTTCGATCATCGACACCGTTGCAAACCTGGCGAAACGCCGTGGCCTCGTCTTCCAGTCCGGCGAGATCTACGGCGGCACCAAGTCTGCCTGGGACTACGGGCCACTGGGCGTCGAGTTCAAGGAGAACATCAAACGGCAGTGGTGGCGTTCGGTCGTCACCAGCCGCGACGACGTCGTCGGCCTCGACAGCGCGATCATCCTGCCGCGACAGGTCTGGGTCGCCTCCGGCCACGTCGACGTCTTCAACGACCCGCTGGTCGAATGCCTGAACTGCCACAAGCGCCACCGGCAGGACCACATGCAGGAGGCCTACTTCGAGAAGCGTGGCGCCAAGGACGGACTGGCCGACCCCGATGCCGTGCCGATGGAAGAGATTGTGTGCCCGGACTGCGGCACCAAGGGGCAGTGGACCGAGCCGCGCGACTTCAACATGATGCTCAAGACCTACCTCGGCCCGATCGAGACCGAGGAGGGGCTGCACTATCTGCGGCCCGAAACCGCGCAGGGCATCTTCGTCAACTTCGCCAACGTGGTGACCACAGCACGCAAGAAGCCGCCGTTCGGCATCGGCCAGATCGGCAAGAGCTTCCGCAACGAGATCACGCCGGGCAACTTCATCTTCCGCACGCGCGAGTTCGAGCAGATGGAGATGGAGTTCTTCGTCGAACCCTCGACCGCGCCGGAGTGGCACCGGTACTGGATCGACACCCGGCTGCAGTGGTACATCGACCTGGGCATCAACCCCGAGAACCTGAGGCTCTACGAGCACCCCCTGGAGAAGCTGTCGCACTACTCGGCGGGCACCACCGACATCGAGTACAAATTCGGCTTCGCGGGCAACCCCTGGGGTGAGCTGGAGGGCATCGCCAACCGGACCGACTACGACTTGTCTACGCACGCAAAGCATTCCGGGGTGGATCTGTCCTTCTACGACCAGGCCAACGACACCCGGTTCGTGCCGTATGTCATCGAGCCGGCAGCAGGTCTGACCCGCTCGCTGATGGCATTCCTGGTCGATGCCTATCACGAGGACGAGGCGCCGAACGCCAAGGGCGGCGTGGACAAACGGACTGTGCTCAAGCTCGATCCGCGGCTGGCGCCGGTCAAGGCCGCTGTGCTGCCGTTGTCACGCCACGCCGACCTCTCGCCCAAGGCGCGCGATCTGGCTGCGGAGTTGCGTGCGTCGTGGAACGTCGAGTTCGACGACGCCGGGGCCATCGGCCGCCGCTACCGCCGCCAGGACGAGATCGGTACGCCGTATTGCGTGACGCTGGATTTCGATTCGCTCGAGGATCAGGCGGTCACCATCCGTGAGCGCGACGCGATGACCCAGGAGCGGGTGGCCCTGACCGAGGTGAGCAACTACCTGGCGACCCGCCTCAAGGGCTGCTAGGCCCGCCAGGGCTCCCCCCGGCGAGCGTGCGTGTTTGCGGGCGACACGCCGGGCGACGCGGCGACTTCACGCACGCTCACGCGGCCAATCGCGATCGCGTCAACGCGGTTTCGATGCGACGAACCATGTCGGCCGGCTGCCTTCGCACGTCATCGGAGACGACGGAAACCACCGTCCACTCGACTTCGTCGAGCGCGGCGCGTTTTTGGCGATCCCTGGCGAACTGCTCCCGATCGCTGTGCCAGTCGAATCCGTCGTATTCGACTGCGACCCGCTGGGCCAGCCACGCAAAATCGACGCGCCAGGTGCGGCCGTTGCGGTCGATGATCTCGTGCTGCAGCACCGGCAACGGCAAGCCGCCGTCCAGCATTGCCAGGCGAGCTTCACTTTCCATCGGTGATTCCGCGAGGGGGTCGGCCAGCGGGATGAGGCCGCGGATCGCGACGATGCCTCGTCGGCCGGCTTGCTCTGCTGCCGCTGCCCTCAGTTTCCGCCGGTCGCAAGTGCCACTGCGCAGGGCGGCGTCGAGTGTGGCCAGAGCGCGCGGACGGCGCAACGATCGTGCGACCTCGACTGCCGTCCAATCCGGTGTGGTGGCCGACCGTCCGCCGACGTGTGCGAGAGGGGCACCTTCCCGGCGATGGACGACGAGGCCGTCAGAGCTGCGCAGTTGATGACCCACCGGGTTCAGGACGTGGAGGTCGGCGGTGTCCTGGATGTCGAAACCCTAGGCGGCAGCAGCTGTTCCGAGGCAAATGGCCACAGGCTCCGCGGCCCTGAGGTCAAGGCCCCGCAGCCGTATCGAGTTGTCGGGCTGCTGTCGGCTGTAGACGCCAGGCCACACTTTGAGCAGTCCGCCGTTGCGGATCTCGATGTCGAGCCTGCTTCGGCTCAACGTCTTCAGTAGTTGCGCGGTGCTGGCAACACCGCCTTGTCGACGGAACACCTCGTCGAGATCGACCATGCCGACGATCCTCACAGGGTTTGGGCGGCCGCAGCGCTTCCCGTCGCCCCGGCTGGGGACAAAAGCGGCATTGGGGATCGCAGAGGCGCGACGAGCGTGCGCGAAGTCCTGAAGTTTGGCGGCGTGTCTGCCGCAGACACGCACGCTCGCCGGGGGAGTCCCTTAGAAGCGGCCGCCTCCGCCGCTGAAGCCTCCGCCTCCACCGCCGAACCCTCCACCGCCGCCGAAGCCGCCGCCGAAGCCGCCGCCGCCCATGCCGCCGCGCAGCACGCCGGACAGCACATTGCCGATCAGGATGCCGCCGATCACCGCGCCCATCTGACCGCCGCCTCCGCCGCCATAGGGCCCGCGGAAATGTTGTTGTGCCGCAGTCACATCGGAGTTCGCCAGCGACTGAGCCTGCGCCGCGAGCATCGAGGCGCCGTTGGCATGCGCGATCGCCTCGTTGAGATTGGTGGCCCGCTTGTCCTGTGCCGCCTGCAGCTGGCGGACGGCCTCAGCCAGCCGGGTCCGCGCCTCGGGGCCGATTGCTCCACGGCGGGTGTCGATGTAATCGGAGACGGCCCGCACCCGTGACTGCGCGTTGAAGAGCGCCTGGTCGAAGGTCCGGCTGAGCCGCTCGGCGGTCTCGCGCTCCTGGGCGACGTCGGCCAGGATCCGGTCCAGGTCCGCGTCGGCCTGGGTGAGCCGCGTGAAGGCGCCGAGCGGATCGGCAGTACCTGCGCTCTGCGCATGCGAGACCGCCTGCACCGCAGCATCTCTGGCGGCGCTGAGCTCGGTGGCCACCGCGACGTTGCCCTGTGCCAGCTGTGCGCCCGCCTGATTGATGCCGTTCTGCGCGTCCGCGATCACGGCGGGCAGGCCCGTCACGGCGCGGTTGATGTCGGTCGCCGCGCTGTCGACGGCCTCGAGCAGCGTGCGTGCCTGGCCGAGCGCGGCCTCGGCGGCGCGGATCGCATCGACCAGCCCGCCCTGTTTGTCGGCAGGCCGCGACACCAGACTGCGTGCCGTGGTGATGCTCTGGTCGGCGAACGTCAGCCGTTGCCGTGCCTCGTCGATGTTGTCGGCCACCGACACCAGCGCCGTCTCGGCGAACTGGTTCTTCAACTGAGCCAACGTCTGCTCGGCGGGCGTGATGCGGGTGGTCAGGTCGATCATCTGCTGGGTCAACGTGTCCAGCCGGGTGGGCGCGTTGATCACCAGATCCCTCAGCGCGGCGAATGCTTCGCGCTGCGCTTCGAGTTCCTGGTCCGCCTTCGCGGCGGCGACGATCACCCGGGTGAGCATGTCGCGCCGCTGCTGCGGCGTCTCGGGCACCGCGTCGTCGAGGATGTGCCGGACGTTGAGCGCCTGAGTCAGTGCGGCCTTGGCGTTGGCGACGGCGCGGCTGAACGCCGCCGTGTCCTGCTCACCGAACTCCTCGACCGCGAGCGCCAGTTCGCTTTCACTGGTGCGCATCTCGTTGTCGACGTCGACCACGATCTTGCGGGACAGGTCGTCGAGGGCGTCGAGCGGCACGGCGGCGAGCGCGTTCGGATCCGCCGGATCGACCCGCTGGGCCGCGGCGAACTCGGCTTCGCGGCGCTTGCGCCTGCGGCGACGCTGCCAGAGCACCAGGATCGCGACGGCGAGCCCGATGACACCGAGGATGACGAACATGCTGACCCAGTTCACCGAGCCCGGGCCTGAACCGGTGCCGCCTCCGGCCAATCCGTCGGCGGCCGCGACCGCCGCACCGGCCCAGTCGCCGGTACGCAGCAGCGGTTCGACACGGTCGCGCCGCACCGCGTCGACGTCGATGCCGCGCAAGGCCTCGCTGGGCCCCAGCAGCGCATACGCGCGGTCGACGGTCGCGACCGCGAGAATCACGTCCTGGCTGCCCAGATCGCTGCGCTGGAAAGTCATCTCAGCCCACGTCTGGGCGTTCTGGGCAGAGAACTTCGCGACATAGACCACCCACAGCCGCAGCCGCTTGTCGTTGTAGAGCTGGTCGATCGCGCCCTGTACTTCGCTCCTACCTGCGGCATCGAGCGCATCGACGTTGTCGGTCACATATGTCGGCAGACGCATCGGGGGTTCGGCGGCCGCGCCGGGGGCGCACAGGAGTCCGACGAACAGGACGGCGAGCAGCATGCTGAGCAGGCGGGCGACGCGCATGTCCGCCAATCTAGTGCGGCGCACCTGCCTGGCTGCGATTGCGGCGCTGATCTGCCTGGCAGACTGTGCGGCGGTGTCCACTGATCTCACGCAACGTGATCCCTACAGCGAGTTCGACCGCCAGCGGCTGGTGGTCGAGCTGCCCAAGGGTGCGGCGTTGCCGGGCACCGGCACCGAGCACCGCACCGATTTCGCGCGCGATCGCGCCCGGGTGCTGCATTCGGCGGCCCTGCGCCGTCTCGCCGACAAGACCCAGGTGGTCGGTCCCCGCCAGAGTGAGACGCCCCGTACCCGGCTGACGCACTCGCTCGAGGTCGCCCAGATAGGCCGCGGCATGGCCGTGGGGCTGGGCGCCGACCCCGACCTGGTCGACCTGGCAGGTCTGGCGCACGACATCGGCCATCCGCCGTACGGGCACAACGGCGAGCGAGCACTCAATCAGCTCGGGGAGGCGTGCGGGGGTTTCGAGGGCAACGCGCAGAATTTCCGCATCCTGACCCGGCTGGAGCCGAAAGTCCTGGTGCGAGAGCACCACGGAGAACGAAGCGCCGGGCTGAATCTCACCAGAGCCGCTTTGGACGCGGTGACGAAGTATCCGTGGTTCCGTCCCGCCGGGGGCGGCAAGTTCGGGTTCTACGCCGACGACGCCGAGGCGGCGGCGTGGGTGCGCGGCGACGCGCCCGACCGGATGTCGTGCCTGGAGGCCCAGATCATGGACTGGGCCGACGACGTCGCCTATTCGGTGCACGACGTCGAGGACGGCGTCATCTCGGGACGCATCGACCTGCGGGTGCTCGCCGACGACGACGCCGTCAACGCGTTGGGACGGCTGGGCCAGTCGCACGGTATGGGCGGCGGGCTGGCGGCGGCCGACCTCGTCGAGGCTGCCGACAGGCTCTCGGTGCTGCCCGCGGTCGCAGCGGTCGGCAAGTACGACGGAACGTTGTCCGCGTCGGTGGCCCTCAAGACCATGACAAGCGAGCTGGTCGGGCGCTTCGCCTCGTCGGCCATCGCGGCGACGCGCCGCGTCACCGGACCGGGCAGGCTGGTCCGCTACCGGACCAATCTGGAGGTGCCCACCGTGGTGCGCGCCGAAGTGGCGGTGCTCAAGATCCTGGCGCTGCAGTTCATCATGTCCGATCCGAAACACCTCGATCTGCAAGGCGAGCAGCGCGACCGGGTCGAGGCGGTCGTCGACTTCATCCTGTCCGGAGCACCCGCGACGCTGGACCCGTTGTTCGTCCCGGACTTCAACGCGGCCGAGGACGACGCTGCGCGGCTGAGGGTCGTCATCGACCAGGTGGCATCGCTGACCGAAGGCCGGTTGGAGCGGCTCGAACCCGCGTAGTCAGCTCCGCTGTGGCCTCTAGACTGGCCGGGTGGCGGCCGAAGTGACTCGAGGGCGGGGCAGGATCCCCGATCGGGACATCGCCGCCATCCGCGAACGGGTCAGCATCGAAGACGTCGTCGGCGACTACGTCCAGCTTCGGCGTGCGGGAGCGGACTCGCTGAAGGGCCTGTGCCCGTTCCACGACGAGAAGTCCCCGTCGTTCCACGTCCGTCCCAACCACGGCCACTTCCACTGCTTCGGTTGCGGGGAGGGCGGGGATGTCTATGCGTTCCTGCAGAAGATCGAACACGTCAGCTTCGTCGAGGCCGTCGAGCTGCTGGCCGACCGGGTGGGCTACACCGTCACCTACACCGGGGCGTCCAACACCAATGTCCAGCGCGACCGGGGCAGCCGCAGCCGGTTGCTCGCCGCGAACGCCGCGGCGCAGGAGTTCTACGCCGAGGCGCTGCGCAGCGAAGAGGCCGCCCCGGCCCGCCAGTACCTGCTGGAGCGCAACTTCGATGCGGCCGCGGCCGCGAAGTTCGGCTGCGGGTTCGCGCCTTCGGGCTGGGACACGTTGACAAAGCACTTGTTGCGCAAGGGATTCGAGTTCAAGGAGCTCGAGGCGGCAGGTCTGTCGCGGGAGGGGCGACGCGGTCCGATGGATCGTTTCCATCGCCGCCTGCTGTGGCCGATCCGGGCCAGCGGCGGTGAGGTGATCGGCTTCGGCGCGCGCAGGATCTTCGACGACGACCCGATGGAAGCCAAGTACGTCAACACCCCGGAAACGGTGCTGTACAAGAAGTCTTCGGTGCTGTTCGGCCTCGACATGGCCAAGCGCGACATCGCCAAGGCGCACCGCGCCGTCGTGGTCGAGGGCTACACCGACGTGATGGCCATGCACCTGGCCGGCGAGACGACCGCCGTGGCGTCGTGCGGCACCGCATTCGGCGAGAGCCACCTGTCGCTGCTGCGCCGGCTGATGATGGATGACAACTGGTATCGGGGCGAGCTGATCTTCGTGTTCGACGGCGACGCCGCCGGCCAGGCAGCAGCGCTGAAAGCCTTCGACGGTGATCAGCAGGTGGCGGGGAAGTCGTTCGTCGCGATCGCCGCCGACGGGATGGATCCGTGCGATCTGCGGCTGCGATCCGGTGACGGTGCCTTGCGTGACCTCGTGGCGCGACGGATCCCGATGTTCGAGTTCGCGGTGCGCAGCCTGATCCCCAGCGGAGACGTCCTCGACAACGAACCACAGGCCCAGGTCGACGCACTGCGCCAGTGCGTGCCCCTGGTGGCCAGGATCCGCGATTACGCGCTGCGCGACGAATACGCGCGCCGCCTCGCGGGCTGGACGGGCTGGCGCGACGAAAGCCAGGTGCTGACCAGGGTCCGCGAGGAGGCGACCAAACGCGGAATGCCGGACAGAAGCCGGCGTCGCGGCGCGGCGGCCGAGTCGGCGCCCCCGCCCGCAGCGCGAGGCGCAGCGGCGCCTGCGCAGGTGGTGGCGCGTCCCGACCCCGCAGATCCGACGTTGTGGCCGCAGCGCGAGGCGCTGAAGTCGGCCCTGCAGTTCCCGGCGCTGGCCGGTCCGGTGTTCGATTCGCTGGCCGCCGAGAGCTTCACCCATCCCGGTTACACGGCGGTGCGTACGTCGATCGAGGCCGCGGGCGGCACGTCGTCGGGAAAGACCGGGGCCGAGTGGATCGAGGCGGTGCGGGAACAGGCGTCCTCTCCGCAGACCGCGACCCTGGTCAACGAGTTGGGGGTCGAGGCCATCAACGCCGACGACGACCAACTGCCGCGCTACATCGGCGGCGTGATCGCGCGGTTGCAGGAAGTGTGGATCGGACGCCAGATCGCCGAGGTCAAGTCGAAGCTGCAGCGGATGTCGCCGGTGGAGCAGGGCGACGAATATCACGCGTTGTTCGGTGACCTGGTGGCCATGGAGGCATACCGCCGCAGCCTGCTGGAGCAGGCAAGCGGTAACGACCTGACTGCATGATTCCGATAGGCAGGTTATGGTTATGCCTGCTGCAATCGTCGGGGAGAAGGTGAGCGTTCAGTGCTGGTGAACAAGTCTCGGGTGATCGCTGGGGCCATCGCGGCCGCGGCCGTCGCGTTTCCGCTCTCTGCATCCCTGACCACGCCCGAAGCCCAGACCACCGCCGCGCCGCGGTGCCTGGCGTGGTTCGGCAACCAGGCAGACGGTCACTGCCTCTCGTACTCCAACGGCACCGGCGCCACCATCGGCACGCCGCAGATCGGCCTCGGCCAGGGTGGCATCTACTACGAATCGCCTCCGCTGCTGCCCGGCACCACGATCAACCGCGGCATCGGCCAGTGGGGCAACTGACCTAGCCTTTTTCTTTCGCCATCGACTCCGGCTCCAGAACCTCGGTGCCGGAGTCGATGCGTGTCAACTTCACCATCGCCGGGTCGGGGGACACCCGCTCGGCGATCTTGCGTCGTCCGGCATCGATGACGGCCTTGGCTGCCGGGCTTTCCGTGACGGCGCGATAAGTGCCTGAGATCTGCTCGAATCGCCGTCTGCCGGCCTTCGTTCCCAGCACGTAGCCGACAGCCGCTGCGGCGACATACCCGATCACAGGGGCCCTCCAAGGGTTCGATTGGTGGTGGACGTCATCGATGCGCTCCTGTGTCCATCCTGCCTCACGTCCGAGGGTCAGCGCTCACCCGGCGACGCATTGGCACGCGTGCGCCGACGTAGGCTAGAGTGCTCTCTGGCCCGCAGCACAGACCGCGGGAGGGCAATCCCCTGTAGCTCAATTGGCAGAGCATTCGGCTGTTAACCGAAGGGTTGCTGGTTCGAGTCCAGCCGGGGGAGCCACCTCACACCGCCACACCCGACTCTCGCCGTGTTCGCGCGGGAGGTCCCGTGACGCAACGTCTTTCGTGGTGCCCCGGCCCGGCTGGCCCTTCCGCGACCGAAGCCAGGGCGTGAGCGTGCCTATCCTTGACGGCATGCGACCTCCGCGTTTGCGCATCCGGCACGTGGCACCGGTACTGCTGACCCTCGGTGTCAGCGTCGCCGGGTGCGGATGGAGTCCGCCCGCCCCCTCACCCACGAGCTCGGCGGCTGCGGCCGACTGCGGCCCGGGGCCCACCGCGCAGGCCGTCGAGTCGGAGTTCGCGCTGCTGCCGCCCGGACCGTGGCGTGAGCAATCGCGAGGCCACGCCGCGGACTGCCGACTGCAGTGGGTGGTGGTCACGTCGGGTGACCAGCCCGACAGCCTGCAGCAGGTGTTGTTCTTCGACGACGGGGCGCCTGTCGGTTCACCGACGATGGATCCGCGGCCCTACATCACCGTCACCGCGCAGGGTGAGCACGACGCCGTCGTGCAATACCAGTGGAGCCAGGGCCAGGACGAGCCTTGTTGCCCCACCGGCATCGGCACCGCACGCGTCACCCTCGAAGACGGCAGGCTGACGATCCTCGACCCGATCCCGAACGCCTGAGCGCGCTCAGATGACGCCCGCGCTGGTGGCGTCCTTGCGCTTGTGCTCGTCGGCGTCGGGAATGTGCTCGGGGTGCAGCATCTCTGCGTAGCGCAACTGCTCGGGGATCCCGAAGCCGTCGACGAGCAGTTCGGCGTACGGGCGCAGGCGCCGGCAGCGATCGTTGATTCCGCGCGTGACTGCCTTGGCGCGCTCGGTCGACAGGAACCGGTGCTCGACGAACCAGGCCTTGTCCTCCTCGATCACCGACAGGGCGTAGAGGTCGCAGACCATGCCGAGGATCTCGCGGGCCGTGCGGTCCTGGCACGAGTCGATACCGGCGACGAACGCCTCGAGGATGATGCGGTCGATGTGCGCCTGCGCCACGTGCAGGACGTGATCCTGCACGGAGTTGAACGCCTCGAACGCACCCATCTCTTTGGACTTGCCCTGGAGGCGGCGTGCCACCGAGGCCAGCATGTACTCCTCGCGGTCCTCGAACATCTTCACCTGGGTTCCGCGGTTGAAGAGGCTGCCCTCTTCCTCGTTGTCCTCGCGGGTGTCCAGGATGGTCTGCATAATCGTCTGCGCCGCAGTGCGTTTCATGACCCGCTCACCGGCGAAGTTGGCCGCGAAGCGCACCCAGTCGACCGGGCTCATGCCCTTGATGTCGTCGGCGTAGGCGGTCAGGAGCTCCTTGGCGACCAGCTGGAAGAGCACGTGGTTGTCGCCTTCGAAGGTGGTGAACACGTCGGTGTCGGCCTTCAGTGCGATGAGCCGGTTCTCGGCAAGATAGCCTGCGCCGCCGCACGCTTCGCGCGCCTCCTGGATGGCGCGGGTGGCATGCCAGGTGTTCGCGGCTTTCAGCCCGGCGGCGCGTGATTCGAGTTCGCGCTGCTCCTCGGGATCGGGGTCGTCAGCCGACTGAAGCTCGTGGCATCGGGCGACGAGCTCGTTCTGCGCGAACTGCAGCGCATAGGAGCGGGCGATCAACGGGAACAGCCGGCGCTGATGAACGAGGTAGTCCATCAGCAGCACCTCGCCGCCGTCGGGGTCGGAGAACTGCCTGCGCTCCAACGCATATCGCGTCGCGATGTCGAGTGCCACGCGGGCCGCGGCCCCGGCGCTGCCGCCGACGGTGACGCGGCCGCGAATGAGGGTGCCCAGCATCGTGAAGAAGCGACGGTTCGGGTTCTCGATCGGGGAGCTGTAGGTGCCGTCGGGGGCGACGTCGGCGTACTTGTTGAGCAGGTTCTCGCGCGGGACGCGCACTTCGTCGAACTGGATCCGACCGTTGTCGACGCCGGGCAGTCCGCCTTTGTAGTGACAGTCCGAGGTCGTCACGCCCGGGAGGTCCTCGCCCTTGTCGTCGCGGATCGGCACGACGAAGCAGTGCACGCCGTGCGTGGTGCCGTCCGGGGTGATCAGCTGTGCGAAAACGGCTGCGACGCGGGCGGTTTGGGCGGCCCCACCGATGTAGTCCTTGCGGGACGTGCGGGTGGGGGAGTCGATAACGAATTCCTGGGTGTCCGGGTCGTAGGTGGCCGTCGTCTCCAGGGACTGCACGTCGCTGCCGTGCCCGGTCTCGGTCATGGCGAAGCAGCCGAGCAGGTCGAGGTCGATGAGTTTCTTGACGTAGGCCTCGTGGTGGCGTTCGGTGCCGAGGTTCTCGATGGCGCCGCCGAACAGACCCCACTGCACGCCGGCCTTCACCATCAGGGACAGGTCGCTCATCGCGAGCATCTCGATCTGCGTGACGGCCGCCCCGACGTCGCCGTTGCCGCCGTGTTCCTTCTTGAAGCCGTCCTCGGCGGCGCCGCGCGAGGCCATGATCCGCATCTGCTCACCCACTTTGGTGCGGGCGATGACGGTGTTCGGGGTGTAGTGCGGTCGGAAGATCTCGTCGCTGAGTTCGAGGCGCATCTTGTTCTTCACGTCCCGGAATCGGCCGTCGAGAGAATTGCGCAGATGCTCCGCAGTGGTGGTCATATCTCGACGGTAGCCCCAGATGAAGCCGCGCAAACTGTGATGTCACAAACCTAGGCAATCCTCAGTTTTCTGGCAGTCACCGGCGGGTGTTCAATCATCGGCATGACGCAGTCAGCCGAGGGGCCTCGCTCGCCGACGGGCAGACCTCACGTCGCCGACCACAAACACTCCGACGTGAGCGGAGGATGGTTGCGCGCAGCCACCTTCGGGGCGATGGACGGTCTGGTGAGCAACACCGCGCTGATCGCCGGTGTCGGTGCGGCCACCGCCGCGCACACCGTGGTCCTCACCGGTGTCGCGGGCTTGCTCGCCGGCGCCTTCTCGATGGCGCTGGGGGAGTACACCTCTGTGACGACGGCCAACGAGCAGATCGAGTCCGAGGTGCGGGTGGAAACACGCGCGTTCCGCAAGCACCCGCAGGCCGAGCGCGCCGAGCTGGTCGCGATGCTCACCGACATGGGATTGACGCCGCAGACGGCGCAGAAGGCCTCTGACGAGATCCACCGGGACGAGACGAAGGCCATGAATTTCCACCTGGTGCAGGAGCTGGGCGTGGATCCGCGCGAGAAGCCGTCGCCGTGGGTGGCGGCCATCTCCTCGTTCCTGATGTTCGCCATCGGAGCCGTGATCCCGCTGATTCCCTATCTGCTCGGGTTCGAGTCGCTGTGGGCGGGGCTGGCCTGTGGCGGGGTCGGTTTGATGCTCGCCGGGGGCGCCGCAGCGACGTTCACCAGGCAGCCGGTCGTGTGGGCGGCGTTGCGGCAGTTGGTACTTGGGTCCGCCGCCGTGGGTGCGACCTACTTCGTCGGGCACCTCATCGGTGCTTCGGTGACCGGCTGATCAGCTGTCGCTCCCGACGGTGACGGCTTGCGCCTCGTCGGTGAGTTCGTCGAGTTCTTGCTCGTCGTCGTCGATGTGGCCCAGATGTCCGCGCGTCGCTGCGAGCGCGACCGCGGCCAGGAGCAACGCGCCTGCGCCGACCCAGAACGGCACGTGCACGTTCACCTTTTCGCCGAGGACACCGGCCAGCCACGGCGCGACAGCGGCGCCGCCGAAGCGCATGAAGCTGTAGGCCGCGGATGCGACGCCGCGCTCGACGGGGGCGGCCTTCATGACGGTTTCTGTGATCAGCGTGTTGTTGATGCCGATCCAGAGCCCTGCCACCACGACGCAGGCGGCGAGCACCGCCTTGTTGTCGGTGCCGACCGCCATCACGACGAGGGTGAGCGTCATGGCGATCAGGTTCACGAGCAGTGTCGGGACGGTGCCGAACCGGTGCTGCAGCTTGGGTGCGACCACGACCGACGTGAACGCCAGCGCCACGCCCCATCCGAAGAAGATGAAGCCGATCTCGCGGGCGCCCATGTCGAGCGGGAACGGCGTGAACGCGAGCAGCGTGAAGAAACCGAAGTTGTACAGCAGTGCGGTGACGCCCACGCCGAACAGTCCGCGGTGGCGCAGCGCGCGGAACGGATCGGCCAGCGTGGTGGCATGTTCGGCGCGCGGTGTGGTGGGCAGCAGGAACGTGGTGACGATGAGCGCGATCACCATCAGCGCGGAAACGCCGAAGAACGGGCCGCGCCAGGATATCGAGCCGAGAACGCCGCCGACGAGCGGTCCGACCGCGATGCCGAGGCCGAGGGCCGCCTCGTACAGGATGATCGCCTGCGCGACGGACCCGCGGGCCGAGCTGACAATGGTCGCCAGCGCGGTTGCGATGAACAGGGCGTTGCCCAGTCCCCACAGCGCGCGCCAGCCGACGATGCCCATGACACTGTCGCTGAGTCCGGCGAGGCCCGCGCCGGCGATGATGATGACCAGCCCGAGCAGCAGGGTGCGCTTCGGTCCTATGCGGCTGGCGACGACGCCGGTGATCAGCATCGCGACGCCCATGACGGCCATGTAGCTGGTGAACAGCAGGGATACCTGTGACGGCGTGGCGTTCAGGTTGTCGGCGATCGGTTTCAGAATCGGGTCGACGAGACCTATGCCCATGAAGGCGACGACGGAGGCGAACGCGACAGCCCAGACGGCTTTGGGTTGGGAACGAAGCATAGGAGAACTATATAGAACTCCTATGGATCAGCTCAAATCAAGGTGGCCATCCGCTGAGGAAACGGGTTCAGCGGGCGGTGATGCTCGGGGCGGTGGCGTCCTCGATGATTCGCTTCATGATGACGACGGCCTGCGCAAGGCATTCCCGGTCGGCATCCGACATCCGCTCCAGGTAGGGGTCGACGGCCGCGCCGCGATCGGCGCGTGCCTGGCGCAATGCGGCCACGCCGTCCGGTGTGATGCGGATCAGGACGGCGCGGGCGTCGTTGGGGTCGGCCGTGCGGGTGACCATCCCGGCGTCCTCGAGGCGCCGCACCTGAGTCGTCATCGTCGGTTGGGAGCAATGGTCGAGCGCGGCCAGGTCGGAGATGCGTGCTTCCCCTCTGTCCTCGATCGTGGACAATAGGCGTGCCTGTGCGAACGGGACGGGCATCCGCAACCGCTGGTTGGCGAGCCGGTTGATCCGGGCTACGACGGCGAGCAGGTCTGAACCCAGAGTCGACGACATTCGCCCATGATTACATAGCATTTCTATGTTTTTCAACTGACGTCACGGGACGTGGCGTGTCACCGGTCACAGCCTCGGGCGGCCGTCCGCTCCCAGACGACTGGCAGAATCGAGAAATGACCGCGGCCGGCCCGGAGAGCGCCCCTCGACGGACGGGACCGCTGCAGCCGGTGGAGATCGCCCAGGCTGCCGTGATGGCCGCGCTGTGCGCGGCCATCGCCATCATCGCGGTCGTCGTGCCGTTCGCTGCCGGTTTGTCACTTCTCGGAACCGTCCCGATGGGGCTGCTGGCCTACCGCTACCGGCTGCGGGTCCTGCTCGCCGCGACGGTGGCCGGCGGTCTGGTCGCCTTCCTCATCGCCGGGATGGGTGGCTTCATGACGGTCATCAACTGCGCCTACATCGGCGGACTGACCGGCATCGTCAAACGACGCGGGCGCGGCACGCCGACGGTCCTGGCCTGTGCGCTCGTCGCAGGTGCCCTGTTCGGCGTGGCCACGGTCGCCGCGCTCGGCATCCTGAGCCGCCTGCGTCATCTGATCTTCGAGTCCATGACGGCCAACATCACCGGCCTGGCCGCAGTCATCGAGCGGATCCCCGGCATGGAACCGTTCGCCGAACGTCTCACCCGGGATTTCGCGACCGCGCTCCACTATTGGCCGTACCTCTTCTTCGGCGCCGGGGTCCTCAGCATCACCTTCGTCAGCCTTGTCGGCTGGTGGGCGTTGTCGCGGGTGATGAAGCGGCTGGTCGGCGTCCCGGACGTGCACGAGCTCGAGGCCTCGGCCGACACCGGTGCGATCGCGCCGATTCCGTTGCGCATGACCGATGTGCGCTTCCGCTACCCGAACTCCACGCACGACGCCCTGGGTCCGGTGTCGCTGGAGGTGCGGCCTGGCGAGCACATCGCAGTCACCGGAGCCAACGGCTCCGGCAAGACGACGCTGATGCTCGTGCTGTCGGGCCGCGAAGCGACGGCGGGGACGATCGAGCGCCCGGGCGCCGTCGGGTTGGGCAAGCTCGGCGGCACCGCAGTCGTCATGCAACACCCCGAAAGCCAGGTCCTCGGCACCCGCGTCGCCGACGACGTCGTCTGGGGCCTGCCGCCGGGTACCGACACCGACGTGGAGCAACTGCTCAGCGAGGTCGGCCTCGACGGGCTGGCAGAACGCGACACCGGCGGACTGTCCGGCGGCGAACTGCAGCGCCTGGCCGTCGCGGGGGCGCTGGCCCGCGAGCCCTCGCTGCTGATCGCCGACGAGGTCACCAGCATGGTCGACCAGGACGGCCGCGACGATTTGATGTCGGTGCTGTCCGGGCTGACGAAGCGGCATCGCACGGCGCTCGTGCACATCACCCATTACAACGACGAGGCCGACGCCGCCGATCGCACGGTCGCGCTGACAGGCCACGGCGCAGCGGCCGACAACACCGAAATGGTGCAGACTGCCGAGGCGCCGCAGGCAACCCCGCACACCGACACCCCGCGCGGCGCACCCGTGCTGGAGGTCAAGGGCGTCGGGCACGAGTACGGCAGCGGGACACCGTGGGCGAAAACCGCTTTGGCGAACCTCGATTTCGCGGTACACGAAGGCGACGGGGTGTTGATCCACGGTCTCAACGGCTCGGGCAAATCCACCCTGGCGTGGATCATGGCCGGGCTCACCGTGCCAACCACAGGGTCATGCCTGCTCGACGGTAAGCCGGTGTCCGATCAGGTCGGTGCGGTCGCACTGTCGTTCCAGGCGGCGCGCCTGCAGCTGATGCGCAGCCACGTCGCCCACGAAATCGCTTCCACCGCAGGCTTTTCGGTGCGAGACAGCGATCGTGTGATCAAGGCGCTCGGCACCGTCGGCCTTGATCCGGGGCTCGCCATGAGGCGGATCGACCAGCTCAGCGGCGGACAGATGAGGCGAGTGGTACTGGCGGGTCTGCTGGCCCGGTCTCCGCGCGCACTGATTCTCGACGAGCCGCTGGCCGGCCTCGACGCAGCGTCTCAGCGCGGGCTGCTGCGCCTGCTGGAGGACCTGCGCCGTCGTACCCGACTGACCGTCGTCGTCATCTCGCACGACTTCGCCGGCCTGGAGGATCTGTGCCCCCGCACCCTGCACCTGGAGAACGGGATGCTCGCGACTGCACCGACGGCGGCGGGGGGTATGGCATGACGTCTGCTGCGACGCCGCGTAAACCCCGTAGGCAGGTGGTGCTGCTGCGGCCGGTGCCGGGGCGCACCGCGATCCACGAATTGTGGGCGGGTTCCAAGCTGCTCATCGTGGCGGGAATCGGTGTGCTGCTGACCTTCTACCCGGGCTGGGTGCCGATCGGCGCCGTCGCGTTGCTCGTCCTGATCGCCGCCAGGATCGCGCGCATCCCGCGCGGAGTCCTGCCCACGATCCCGGGGTGGCTGTGGTTTCTCCTCCTGTTGGGTGCGGTCACAGCCACATTCGCGGGCGGCAGCCCGGAGTTCGAGGTCGGTTCGTTCACCGTCGGCCTCGGCGGGCTGTTGAATTTCCTGCGCATCACCGCGCTGTCGATTGTGCTGCTGGGGCTGGGCGCAATGGTGTCGTGGACCACGAACGTGGCCGAAGTGGCGCCGGCGGTCGCCAAACTGGGACGTCCGCTGCGGTCACTGCGCGTCCCCGTCGACGACTGGGCTGTCACGCTTGCGTTGGCGCTCAGGGCGTTTCCGATGTTGATCGACGAGTTCAGCACCCTCTACGCTGCGCGCCGACTGCGGCCCAAAGACGTCGACGGCAACCGTCGCGCGCGCGTACGCCGGCTGGCCTCCGAGCTGATCGACCTTCTGGCGGCGGCGGTCACCGTGGCGTTGCGCCGCGCCGACGAGATGGGCGACGCGATCACGGCTCGCGGTGGGGCGGGTCAGATCTCGGCTGTGCCGTCGGGACCGAAGCGTCGCGACTGGGTGGCGTTCGCCGTCGTCATCCTCGTATGCGGGATCGCGCTGGCGCTGGAGCTGACCATCCTGGGCACGAGCGGAATCCGAAGCTGATCTACATTGTGAAGGCGTGACAGCCCGAACGATCGACGCGGACTTTCTTGCGCTGCCGCGCCACGCACTCGCCGACGCCGCGCTGACCGCGGCTCGGCAGGCGGGCGCCGACTACGCCGACCTTCGCATCCATGCCATTACCACCGAAACCGTGCAGTTGCGCGACGGTGCGCTGGAGACCGCGGTCACCGACTATGAAATCGGGCTCGCGGTACGGGTGATCGTCAACGGCACATGGGGGTTCGCGTCCCACGCCGAGTTGGGCACCGGCGCCGCCGCGGACACCGCGCGACGTGCCGTCCGGGTGGCGACCACCCTGGCGCCGCTCAACGCCGAGCGCATCGAACTGGCCCCCGAACCCGTCTACCGGGACGTGACCTGGGTGTCGAGTTACGACATCGACCCGTTCACGATCACCACTGCAGACAAGATCGCGGTGCTCGAGGACTACTCCGGTCGGCTCCTCGCCTCTGACGGTGTCGACCACGTGTCGGCGTGGCTGCACACGGCCAAGGAGCAGACGTTCTACGCCGACACCTTCGGCTCGTCGATCACCCAGCAGCGGGTACGCGTGCTGCCGCGCTTGGACGTCGTCACCGTCGACGCGGCAGCCGGGTCGTTCGACACCATGAGCACCCTGGCGCCCCCGACCGGCCGCGGCTGGGAAGCCGTCGTCGGCGACGAGGTATGGGATTGGACGGGTGAACTCGCCGAACTGCCGTCGCTGCTGGCCGAGAAGGCCAAGGCGCCCAGCGTCGTTGCCGGGCCCACCGATCTGGTCATCGACCCGACCAATCTCTGGTTGACGATCCACGAGTCCATCGGGCACGCCACCGAATACGATCGCGCGATCGGCTACGAAGCGGCGTATGCCGGAACCTCGTTCGCGACGCCGGACAAGCTGGGCCGGATGAGGTACGGGTCGCCGGTGATGAACGTGACGGCTGACCGCACCGTCGAGCACGGTCTGGCCAGCGTCGGCTTCGACGACGAAGGGGTGCGGGCGCAGAGCTGGGATCTGGTGCGCGACGGGCTGTTCGTCGGCTATCAACTCGACCGGGTGTTCGCGCCCCGGCTTGGCGTCGGTCGGTCCAACGGGTGTTCCTACGCCGACTCCGCACACCATGTCCCGATCCAGCGGATGGCCAACGTCTCCCTGCAGCCCGGCCCCGACGACATCAGCACCGACGAACTGATCAGCAGGGTCTCCGACGGCCTCTACATCGTCGGCGACAAGAGTTGGTCGATCGACATGCAGCGCTACAACTTCCAGTTCACCGGGCAGCGCTTCTTCCGGATCAGGGACGGCAAGCTCGACGGCCAGGTCCGCGACGTGGCTTATCAGGCAACCACCACCGACTTCTGGGGAGCGTTGGAAGCTGTTGGCGGGCAGTCCACCTGGCGGCTCGGCGGCGCATTCAACTGCGGCAAAGCGCAACCCGGCCAGGTCGCCGCGGTCAGCCACGGCTGTCCATCGGCACTGTTCCGCGGCATCAATGTTTTGAACACGCGTGAAGAGGGCGGGCGATGATCGGCGCACAACTGGTGATCGACGCCGCGCTGGCCGAAGCGCGCCGGCTGGGCGGAGCCGACGAGACCATCGTGGTGGTCACCGACCGGGTCGATGCGTCGCTACGGTGGGCCAACAACACGATGACGACCAACGGCGAGTCGACGAGCCGTTCGACCACCGTCATTTCGATTGTGCGGCAAGGGGACAACGCCCACGTCGGGTCGGTGCGCTCCAGCGCGGTCGACCCCGCCGTCGTCACCGATCTGGTGGCCGCGTCGCAGAGGGCCGCGGCGAGTGCACCTCCGGCGCGTGACGCTGCGCCGGCGCTGCCCGCCGGTGATCCCCCGTCGGACTGGGACGACGTGGTTCCGCGCACGGGTGCCGAGGCATTTGGGGGGGTTGCGAACTCCCTGACTCGCGGCTTCCGGGGCGCGAACACGTTGTTCGGCTATGCGCGGCACATCCTGGAGACGACGTTCGTGGCGACCTCGTCGGGTTTGCGCCGGCGGTTCACGCAGCCGAACGGTTCGGTGGAGATCAACGCCAAGCGTGACGGTGCCAGTGCCTGGGTCGGTGTCAGTACACCGGACTTCATCGACGTGCCAACGGATTCCATGCTCGACGAGCTGGGCGCCCGGCTCTCGTGGGCGAGCCGAACTGTCGAGCTTCCCGCCGGACGGTACGAGACGATCATGCCGCCCTCCACAGTGGCCGACATGATGATCTACCTGACCTGGACGATGGGTGGCCGGGGTGCGCAGGAGGGGCGCACCGCCCTGGCGGCGCCCGGCGGCGGAACCCGCGTGGGGGAGAAGCTGACATCGCTGCCGCTGACGCTGTACTCGGATCCCGCTGCGCCCGGCTTGGAATGCACGCCGTTCGTGACTGCGACGAGTTCCTCGGAGCGGTCCTCGGTGTTCGACAACGGCCTTCCGATCGAGAGACTCGACTGGATCCGTGACGGTGTCATCAATGCGCTGGCCTACCCCCGGGCCGCGGCCGCGGAGTTCGGCGCTCCGGTGGCGGTCGGCGCGGACAACCTGCTGATGACCGGGGGCGAGGCGAGCCTGCAGGACATGATCGCGGGCACCGAGCGCGGTCTGCTGCTCTCGACACTGTGGTACATCCGCGAGGTCGACCCGTCGGTGCTGTTGTTGACGGGCCTGACGCGCGATGGGGTGTATCTGATCGAGGACGGTCAGGTCACCGCCGCGGTGAACAATTTCCGATTCAACGAGAGCCCGCTGGACCTCCTGCGGCGCGCGAGCGAAGTAGGCGTCAGCGAGGTGACATTGCCGCGGGAGTGGGGCGACTGGGCGACTCGCGCGAAGATGCCGTCGCTGCGAATCCCCGACTTCCATATGTCTTCGGTCAGTCAGGCGCAATAATCACCGAATGACTGATGAGCTGTCCGCACGGCTGGCGCGGCTGGTCACGCTGTCCTCGGGAGACGAGCGCGCCGACACGCTGATTCGGCTGACGTGCGGGCGGACGCTGTCACTGCCGCCGTTGCCGTCTCCGGCAGATCTGCCCGATGGGCGCACCGACGCGGAAGCCGTCCTGGTGGCGTTCGCCGAGCAGTTCACCGTCGACGTGACGGGGATCGGGGACAACCAGCGCGCACGTTTTGTGGAAGCGTTCGGCGACAACGCTTTTCGGATCGTGGTGGCGATCTTCATCGCCGACTTCGTGCCGAGGGTCTGGGCGGGGTGCGAGGCCCTCGGCCTCGGTAAGCCGGGATTCGCCGTCGGCGTGGAAATGGACCGCGAGACGGATCTGGTAGGCAAATTACTGGGTGGGTTCGTGCCCGCGGTGGCGCGCCTGCACGACGTCGATGCGGTGACCACCGAGGTGGTCCGGCTGCGGGGAGCCGAGGCGCACAACTGCAGGCTGTGTAAGTCGCTGCGGGAAGCGCATGCGCTGGACGCGGGCGGGTCCGAAGACATGTACCAGCAGATCGCCGACTTCGAATCGGCCGCCGATCTGACCGAGTCGCACAAGGCGGCGCTGAGGTACGTGGATGCGCTGATATGGACGCCGTCGCGGATCGAGGCCGACGTCGCTGACGGGATGCGCAAGCATTTCAGCGAGAAGCAGATGTTCGAGATCACGCTCGACGTGATGCGCAATGCCTGCAACAAGATCGCGGTGTCGATGGCCGCTGATGCGCCTCGGGTGGCTGAGGGCACGGAGCGCTACGAGGTCGACGAGCAGGGGCAGACGATATTCGCCTGACACGGTGTGTGCGACCATGATGGCCGCGTTCTGCGCACTGGGGCGGTAGCTCAGTTGGTTAGAGCCGGGGACTCATAATCCCTTGGTCGCGGGTTCGAGCCCCGCCCGCCCCACTTCAAGCGTGTATTGCGTCGGGTGATGGGTGACATTTCGGCTTTGGTTGATGGCCGACAGTGTTTCGGCTGATGCTTGACAGTTGCTTCGGTTGATCCTTGACACTCCCTAAATGGGGGAGTTGAGCGTGGCCGAGCAGCGGTATCAGGCTGTGTGCTCCTACAAAAACAGGGCGCCGCTCGAGGCTTGCAGATGGCGACCCCGACCCCCGTTTGTCGCTGAGCATGCAGCGGACACAACGATGGTGGCGCTGCCATTGGCGGAGGGTCTAGGCGCCTCACGCGCCGGCTCGGACTGGATCAGCCGCAAGGCCACCAATGTCAGCTCGAAGTCTTCGATCCGCTAGAGGATATTTATATTTACGCTAACTTCAAATTCGGCGGCGGCAAACTGCGGCACCGAGTCGAGGCGGGGAGCAGACCATGCGTGATGTCAGGACGATCGGCCAGATCGGCGCGGCAACGGTGGCTCTCGGGTTCGGTCTGGCCGCGTCTCTACCGGCGGGCGCCTCGCCGACACCGCCCACGCCGGGGCATCTGGCCATCATGACCGCGCGCGGCGGCGAAACCTATGGCACCGCGCGCGCCGAAGTGGCCGGCTCAGCCAACGCGCGGGCACGTGCCACCGGCATCGACGCCTACGCCCTCGCCTTGAACGGGACACTCACGGCGATAGCGACCGGCGACGGGGCTCAGGCGGAGGGCCGGGGCAAGAACGGCCACATCGAAGTCGTGGGCGCCGGTGCGTCCGGAGTGATCGCGTTCGGTTCGCCCGACAACAAGATCGACATCCGGGGCGACGACAGCCGCGCGAACATCACGGGTGCGCGCAACAGCGTGACGATCATCGGAGTCGGTAACTTCTTCAGCGTCATCGGTTCGCGCAACACCGTCTATCTTGCGACGGACCACTTCCGAGGAGGAGTCGCAGGGGACGACCAAACCCGCTGCTATCCCGCGGGTTGTGGTGGTAGCGCACTGGCCCGCTCCGGCGGCGGCGACCGCGCCGGAGTCGGTGCCGCCGGGGTGCCGATGGGCCCAATGTTCGGATTGTTCGGCAACGGCGTCGATGCGTCCCCGGACTGCGTCGGCGCGGCGTGCGATGGCGGTCGCGGGGGCCTGTTGTGGGGCAGCGGCGGGGCCGGCGCCAACGGCGGATCCGGCGGTGCGGCAGGACTTTTCGGTAACGGCGGGCGCGGTGCGGATGCCGGCGAGACCACCGCCGCAGGTGCCGGCGGGCGCGGTGGCCTGCTGATCGGAAACGGTGGCGCGGGCGGCAACGCCAGCGACACGTTCACCACCGCGGGCCGGGGCGGTGACGCGGTCGGTATCGGTCGCGGCGGGCGCGGCGGCGACGCGCCGGTGGCCAACGGCGTCGGCGGCGCGGGCGGCAACGGCGGAATCATCGCGGGCAACGGCGGCGCCGGCGGCGATGCCCGAGGCGACAACGGTATCGGCGGCGAAGGCGGTCACGCCGTCACCATCGGTGACGGCGGCGCGGGGGGCCACGGCGGATCACCCGACGTCGGCGACGGCTTCGGCGGTGACGGCGGAAACGGCGGGTCTCTGGCCGGCAACGGCGGCGCGGGTGGCGCCGGCACCGGCATCTACACCGGCTGGGGCGGCATGGGGGGTGACGCATTCGGACGTGGAGACGGCGGAGACGGCGGCGCCGGAACCGCCTCCGATCCGTTCTCCGGAATGGGTGTCGGCGGCGACGGCGGCTACGCCGGCCAACACGGGAAAGGCGGTAACGGCGGCAGAGGCAGCGGCCCGTTCGGTGGCATCGGCGGTGACGGCGGCAACGGCGGCAACAAGTCCGGCCGGGGTGGAGACGGCGGCGACGGTATCTCGGACCCGGACATCGGAATCGGCGACGGCGGTGATGGCGGTGACGCCGGAAATCTCAGTCGGGACGACGGCGGCGCAGGTGGCACCGGCAGCGGCGGTAGCGACGGTGTCGGCGGCGCCGGGGGTAACGGCGGTGGCCGGGGCGGCAACGACGGTGCCGAGGGCGGCGGCAGCAGCGCTGGTGCCGGAGGGTCCGCCGCCGACTGACAGCTGGGCCCTAAGCTGCCAATTTCTCGGTGATGATGACCGACTCCAGTGCAGGTGGCAAGCCTGCGCAATCGTTCTGGATCAGTGTGCGCGTAAAGGGTTTCGACGGAGGCGTACACGATGGTCTGTTCGGGCGTCGTCCTCAGTGTGGGGCCCAGGACGTATTGGGGCGCAGACGGACTCTGAAGATACCAAAGGCAATAAGCTTACAAATGCATATTCACCATGCATGTACCGCTAGTCGCGCTTGCTAACCGCATGGTCGAGTAGCTTGGCAACCTGAGTATGGACGCGGCCACGGCCCACATAGCGGTCCTGGGTCATGCTGGCTGACGCGCGGCGCCGAAGCTGGTCGGTACCGATACGTGCTGACAAGCCTTCGTCGTCGATGAGGCGATTGCGACGGTCGTGCAAAAGCTATGCGCTGTATTTCACAAAGATTGTGTTCGTCCCGGCGAAAACTGTTGCGAAACGTATGAGCCGCGTGTCGATCAGTTGTCGCGCAAGATCGGTGAATAACGCCGGTAGTCCGGCCGCACCGTGATGGCGCTGGCAGTCACCGCGCTCACGTCGGTCCACAGTGCCAGGAATGTACCTCGGTGGCGCCAGCGCAACAGCGCGGCCACCAGCGCGGGCTGGCGGACCTGAGATCGTTCGTAGCCGAGGAACGAGGAACGGGTGCGCGGGCTGACGACCAGTCCGAAGACCGTGGGTGGCTCGGGTCCTCGGTTCACATCGCCGCTGACAGCCAGACGCACGTCGATCACGGTGCCCAGGCGCCGGTCTGTCGAATCGTGGACCGCGACACCGAGAAGTTCACTGAGCTGCATGGCGGCCCCCGGGAATGCGGCCGATGACGTGGTGGCGCAGCCAGTGTTCGACCCATTGCCCGTCGGTGGGTTCGGCGCCGCTGTGCAGGTGGATCGACGTACCGATCTTGGCTACGGACCGCCACGACACCATGGACAGATGGGACCGGGGCGGTTGTCCCCCGAAAACTCGGGTGAAGAGGACCTTGCCGGTGAGGATCGCGGTCACGCGGGGACCGGTGGGCGGTTGGTCGGCGGTGTTGTCGGTCAATTCGAGGTCGTCGACGATGCCGACGGGTTCGCCGTCGGCATCGAGGAGTTGACGGTCGAGCAGATGGAGCCGCGCATCGAGCAGGGTGATCCCTGGCGGGCGGGGCGCGTCGGGTAATTCGTTGTCTCGGTGTCTCATTGGCCTGCTCCGGTGACGATCATGAGGGGGATGGCCGCCAGGGAGGCGGCCAGGATGATGACGAGGTAGATCGAGGCGACCGCGTTGACGAGGCGACTGTTGACGTAGTCGCCCATGTAGGCGGGGTCGTTGGCGACGATGAGAATCGGCAGGTAGGTCAGAGGCAGCGCGATGGCGGAGAACACCACGGAGTATTCGGTCACCAGGATGGGATCGACACCGGTGAACAAGACTGCGCTGCACACGAGCAGGGCCACGAGCATCACGGTGTGGAACCGGGCGGCTTGTGCGGGCCGGCGGAACTTGCCCCAGGCCCAACCGAAGTACTGGGCGACGGTGTAGCCCGAGGACAGGGTGGTCTCCAAGGCTGCGCCGAAGGTGGCGGCGACGATGCCGATGATGACGAAGGCCAGCGCGAGTTTTCCGCCGGCTTCGATGACCGGCAGGGTGATCTGGGACAGCGAGGTCACTTCGATACCCGCGGGCATCAGGACGATGGCTGCGCAGGCGGCTATCGCGATCGACAGCAGTCCGCCCAAGGGGAATCCGACCAGGACGTTCAGTCGCGATGTGCCGAGATCGTCGACGCTCCAGCGCTCTTCGATCGCGCCGGAGGAGAAGAAGAACACCTCATACGGTGTCATCGCGGCGCCGAAGAGGGCGATGGCGAAATACCAGTACGTCGCCGCGGATTCGGTGCCGGGAATGATCGGGGTGAATGCCTGGTCGGCGAGAGCTGTCCAGTTGGGTTGCAGCAGAAACACGCTGACGGCGAAGACGATGAGGCAGAGGCCGAGGATACCGGTCACGTTCTCCATGACCGAGAACTTCACGCGCCAGATGACGATCCAGATTGCGAATGCCGCCACCGGTATCCACAGCAGCGGTCCGACGTCGGTCGCCAGCTGCAAGGCCAGAGCGACGCCGCCGATCTCGGCGGTGACGGTCATCAGATTGATGAAGAAGGAGGCGCCGAGGTTGGCGGCCGCGACACGTGGCCCGAGGCGCTCACGGATGATCTCGAAGGTCGCATGTCCGCTCACCGCTGCCACGCGTCCGGCCATGTTGGCATAG
Source organism: Mycobacterium bulgaricum (assembly GCF_041287165.2). Lineage (NCBI taxonomy): Bacteria > Bacillati > Actinomycetota > Actinomycetes > Mycobacteriales > Mycobacteriaceae > Mycobacterium > Mycobacterium bulgaricum. Next base: position 237,523 of record NZ_JBGGKV020000005.1, read on the forward strand.
AGGCAGATGCCGAGCACACCTACCGGGATGACCCAGGCCAATCCGAGCCCGAAGCGCGACCCCACCACGGCATTGGTGACCATGTCGCCGATGTCGAGGAAGCCGCCGATGGCGGTGAGGACACCGAGTGCGACGGCGAAGAGCTTCTTCATCAACGGTAGTCGCGTTCCAACGCGGCGTCGGCGTCGACGAGGACGCCACGCAGCACGGCCGGATCTGCGCTGTCCGGTAGGGCGCGGACCGCCGCGTTGGCTTGGTTGAGCGTGGCGACGATGTCGGTCATCGATCGTGTCAGCAGGTTCTGTCGCGCCAGGTCCGCTGGGTCTTCGGCTTTCAGCACAGCGATTCCGTCGTAGGCTTTGGCCACCTCATCGCGGGCATCGGCAAGCTGCACCGCGACAAGCTGGCGCGTCGAGCGGTCCCGCTGCCACAGATCGAGCGCCAGCACCGCAGATCGGGTGGCCGACTGTGTCTCGTCCTTGGCGCTCGCCAACTGCCCGGGCATGCCGTCGCGGTTGGCGGGGCAACTTGTCAACACCAGCGCCAGAACCGCAACCAGGAGCGCTGGTAACGCGACCGCACGCGCCAGAGTGGACGGCGTCACTGAATTTCGCTGCGGCACATCGGTAGCCGAACCTTAATGGCCGAACCCTCTCCACTGCGAGTTCTGACGTCCTTGAGAATTTACTTCCTTCGCGGTGCTGCAGCCTGGTCAAAGAGTACCGTCGACGCGCCGGCCGAGCCTGTGATTCGGCTGCGAATCTGTGCGCTAATTGAGCGGGATGGAATGTACGACAGTGTGTTTGAGGTGACAGGTCGCTTCGCGAAGAGGCGCGCTCAGCGCATCTGCGAACGCTGGCCAAATGTGTGGGACACGATGGACGTCAACCGCATCGCACCGACAACGGGCTCTAACCGTTCGCCTGCCCAATTTGTGTACCAGGCACGGAGGTGTCAGCCGCCGTCTGCTGAGTTACCGCCCCGGCGAGGAGCCCGGATTGCCCGAACAGGGACCCCGCGGGACCCCCGAACAGCGCGCTGTCGATCGACGTGTCGAACGCCATGGTGGGTCCTGATCCCCTTTCGCTGCCGTCCTGCCGCGGTATTGCCGGGTTTGTGGACGGCTAATCGCTGTCGGCGTTAAATACCTGTGTCGGGCAGCGTGTGTTGTACAGCCTTCGAGTTCACCTGCTGCGGCGTGATTCTGAGGGCAACCCGGGGCTTGGGGCCTCGGGACAGGATTGCCTCGATCGTCGTGATGATGCGGACCTGAACACCGTATTTATCGCGGATCAACTGCTCGACTTTCGACACCTCAGCCGGTGACTCTTCGACGACAGCCGTGCCGAGAAGTTCGGGATCGACCGGATCGACCTTGCCCATGCGGCCGGAGCGGATCACCACGACGCGAGGATCGCGGCGGACTCGCTTGACCTTCCAGGCATCTGCGGGAGTCCAGACGACGAGATCCGCGCCGTCGGAAGCCACCCACATCGGTGACCCGACGGGAGTTCCGTCGCGCTTGAAGGTCACCAGAGAGACGAACGTCGTCGCCCCCAGTTGTTTCGCCAACGCCGTCGCGGTGGTGGTTTCGTCAGGCATGGGCTCAACATGCCCGTATCGGCCTCCGTCGAATCGCCGATCGCCTAGCTTTCATCTCCAGCAAGTTCGGCTGCCACACGTCGGCAAGACGCGGATCGATCTCCCTTGGGGGCGTCGTGAACAGACTGCTGAATCGCGCCTCGTAGCTGGGCGCCCCAGCGGCCGACGCCATGCGCGCAGCCGACTCCGGAAAGAGGGTCGCTCTCAGCGCAAATCAATCGATGCGGTGGCAAATATTTCTTCGACAATCTCCCAGCAAACTTGCTGCCGCCGCCGTACGATCCTAGCGACCCGACCGCGTTACCCGGGTGTCAATTTACGATCGTTGGGGGAACAGCTATGTCGCAGCAGGCTTCGTCGCGCCGATTTGAGGGAGTGGGATCCGAGAAAGCGCAGGGCGAGGTCGCCAGGCCCTCGCGGCGGAAAGCAGGAGCGCACCGGCGTCGGCGAGCCGCGGACTACCCGGTGCGACGCTGGCTGCAACTCGGCGCGGTGTCTGTCGGCGTCGGCACCGCTGCGATCGGCTTCTCGGTGCTCGGCCCGCAGGTGGCCGCCGCTGCGGCTGATAGCGGAGACTCGAGCGCATCGTCGTCGACGGCCGATTCGAACTCCGAGGCCGCTGACTCGACCACCAAGAAGTCGAGGACCGGCGCCCCGTCCTCCAAGAGAGACTCGGCGGATTCCGGCGACGAGGATTCCGCTGCCGCGGAATCAGCAAGCGACGACGACCCCGCCGATGACCCTGCCGACGACGTCGATGACGGTGATGACGGCGGGAACCTCGACGGCGACAGCGACGCAGGCGGATCGGATAGCGAGGACGTCGCCGAAGACACCGATGTCGAGGGCGCGCCAGAGGATGCGACGGCAGCAGTCTCGGTGATCCACGCAGACCGCAGGTCTGAGTCGGTGGCCGTCGCACCTCGCGGCGTGGCACCCCAGACGCCTCCGGCCGCAATCCTCGCCGCGCCGCAGGCTGTCGCGACACCACAGGACCGCTTTTGGCGCGTCTTCTTCGGCGACGGCACGGCAGACAATCCGAACGCCGGCATCATCATCGGCAACGGCTTCGACTGGACCGCGGACACCTGTGCTGCCGCCGTCCAGTGCAACGGCGGCAGGGGTGGCCTGTTCGGTGACGGCGGCGACGGCTGGAACGGCGGCAAGGGCGGTAACGCCGGCTGGTGGGGCGACGGCGGCATCGGCGGCAGCGGTGTCACCGGGATCAACGGCGGCAACGGAGGCGATGGCGGCAGAGGCGGCCTCATCTACGGAGAAGGCGGTGAGGGAGGCAAGGGAGCCCAAACCGTCGCGGGGTCGGCCGGCGGGCGTGGCGGCTCGGCGGGTCTGGCCGGACACGGGGGACGGGGCGGCAAAGGCGGGACGTCGACCGGTGCGTCGAACGGAGGCGTCGGCGGTCGAGGTGGTGACGGCGGCGCCTTCTGGGGTGACGGCGGACTCGGGGGTGACGGCGGGAACGCCATCACGCACGGACAGGTGGCCGGTGCCGGTGGGCGAGGCGGCAACACCGGCCTCGTGTCGCTGTGGGGCACAGCGGGCACGGGTGGCATCGGAGGGGCGGCCACGTTCGGTGGCCGCGGCGGCGACGGTGGCAGCGCCGGATCCCTGTCCGTGAACTCCACCGGAGGCGCTGGCGGCGAGGGCGGCGAGAGTCCCGTCAAGGGCGCCGGCTCCGATCATGGCGGCGACGGCGGCGATGGTGGTGCAGGCGGACTTCTGTTCGGCGATGGCGGTGCCGGCGGTGCGGGAGGCTTCGGGGGCGGTGACGGCGGGCGCGGCGGAAATGCCGGATTCCTGTCCCTCATCGGGCGAGGCGGAGTCGGCGGAGACGGCGGTGAAGGCCAGCAGGGCATCCCCGGTTTCAATGGCATCACCGGAGACATCCACGGCGGCACGGGGGCGACCGGCGGCCTCGGCGGAGAAGGCGGTGACGGCGGCAACGGCAGCCGGATCTTCGGCCGTGGAGGCGACGGCGGCAAGGGTGGCGAAGGCGGCAAGGGCGGCCAGGGCGGTTCCGGGGCCAACGGGACGAGAGTCGATGTCGGAAACGGTCTTTCGGGCGGCAACGGCGGCAGCGGCGGCACCGGCGGTGCCGGTGGAGCCGCGGGTGGTGAAGCCGGTACGGGCGGGTTCCTCTTCTTCGTTCCGCGTCATGGTGACGACGGGATCAGCGGTGCGGGTGGCGATGGCGGCGACGGCGGTGCCGGCGGCTGGGGCGGTTCAACGCGGGATGTGACCGCTGCTGGTGGCAACGGGGGCGACGGCGGAAAGGGCGGCGCGGGCGCGGTCGGCGCAGTGGGCAGTGCGGCAGGAAAAGGCGGTGCCGGCGGCGTGGGCGGTGACGGTGCCGATGCGACGGCCTCCGGTGGTCGTGGCGGCAACGGCGGAGATGCCGGAGTCGGCGGCGCAGGTGGACCGAGCTCGGGGAATGTCCAGGCCGGTCAGGGCGGACCGGGCGGCAAGGGTGGAGCCGGCGGCAACGGCGGTTGGGCTACAAACCCGGGTGCAGGTGGCGACGGCGGTAATGGTGGTGCCGGCGGAACGGGCGGCGCCACAGGAGGTTTGGGCGGTGTCGGCGGTGGATTCGGTGTCGGCGGGGTTGGCGGCACGAACGAGGAAGACCAGAGCAAGGGCGCGCCCGGTGATAACGGTCAGCCCGGCGCAACAGGCGCCCCGGGCGAGAGTGCGTCGAACGCTGTCACGCTTTCCCTGGCAGCCGCCTCTGCGGATGCCCCGTCTTCGGACTTCAATCTCTTCCGACAGGTCGCCTACATCTTCTTCAACAAGGCCCCGAGCATGGATCCGTCACCGGGAGTCCAGGACAGCTCGGGAACGATCACCGGTGACCTGAACGGTGAGAGCAACAACGGCTTCATCCCGACCTACACCGTGACTGTGGAGCCCAAGTACGGCACCGTGACGGTCCACGACGACGGGACGTACACCTACGTCCCGAAGGACGTGATGGTCAAGCCCGGGATCAGCGACTACTTCCGCATCACGATCGACAACGGGGCGTCGACCAAGCTGCCGGGATTGGCAGGCATCGTTCAGGATCTGCTGCACAAGTTCGCCGTCAGCATCGGCTTGGCGAAACCCGACACCTTCGAACAGGAAATCACCGTCACGGTGGTCGGTGACGGACGTTACGGAGACCCGGTGAAGGGCGCCGAATACTGGATCGGACAAAGCTATTCGAACTGCCAGCTGCAGGCAGCTGCGGCCGCGGTGGCGCAGGCCACGCAGAACGCCTACAAGCCGACCGAAGCGCAGATGGTGGCCTGGGCGAAGGAAACGCCCAGTGTGCAGAAGCCGGGATCGTTCATGTATCTGAGTGAGCGGACCAGTGAAGGTATCGGGGACGTGGATGCCAACGCCCTGTTGGAGATGAAGTTCCCCGTGACCACGACGTTCACGCGGTATGGCGAGTGGGACGAGTACAACAAACTGATCACCCCGCCGACCCTGGAGGACGGCCAGCGGGCGCTCAACGACCTGATGGCGGCACTGGCCGAGGGTAAGGCTCCCATCATCGGTTACCCGGTCGCGATCGTCTGGGCCGCTGTCACCGACTTCACGCCTTCGGAGGACACCACTCGCGACTACGCCGACCACGCCGCCGTCGTCACCGCGATCGACTGGAAGAAGGGCATCGTCTACGTCAACGACAGCTCGATGACCTACCGAGGCCAGAACAACGGGCAGAGCAAGGCGATCCCGTTGAACGTCTTCATGGAAGGCTGGCGGGTGGACAACTATCAGTTGATGACCGTGGCGGCAAAGCCGGCGGCTTCGGCGAGCGGTTCGCTGGCCGCCTGATCTGATCGAGACTGCGTCCGAGGTCGTGGATGTACGAGATCCACAGCCCTGGGCGCAGTTTCGTCATTGCCGACGGATCCTAGGCGGCGGCCGGCGACTTGGCGCGCATCGCCATCACACCGCCGCCGATGACCAAGGCCATCCCCAGATACGTGCTCGGCGACGGCGCATCGTCCCAGACGATCCAGTCGATCACCGCAGTGAAGACGATGACCGTGTAGATGAAAGGGCCGACCTTCTCCGCGGAGGCGTACCGGTAGGCCACCACGATCAGGATCTGTGAGAACAATTGCGCGAAACCGAGTCCGACGAGCCAGGGCCACGCAGCGACCGGAACCGGCGCCCAGTCCGCGACGGCAATGGGAATCGAGAGCAGCGTCGAGAGTGCGAAGTAGTAGAAGAGAATTCTGGTCACGGGTTCCGTCGCACCGAGCCAGCGCACGGTCATCATCGCGACCGCCAACAGCAAAGCGCCTGACACAGCGGAGATTTCACCGATGCTGAAGCCGTGCCCCTGTGGTTGCAGCACCAGCATGACACCGACGAAGCCGAGTCCGGCGCCGATCCAGGTGGCTGTGGCGACGCGGTGTCGCGTGACCGCCCATGCGATCAACGGCATCCACAGCGGCGCGCTGTAGGTCAGCAGGGTCGCGTTGGCGAGCGGGATCCGCTCGATAGCGAAGAAGAGGGCGTACCAGCACGCCGTACCGGCGCCGGCGCGCAACAGATGCAGACCGGCCCTGTCGGTCCGAAGGGATCGCCATCCGGTCCTCAGCGCCAGTGGCATCACGAACACCAAACAGAGGGCGTTCTGAAACAAAAGCAGCACACCGGTTGACGTGTACTGTCCCGAAACTTTCGCGAGAGTGCCCACCAGTGCGACACAGAAGAACGCCGCGGTGGTGAGAAACGCTCCCAGGCCCAGGTTTTCGGCGCGGTAGCCTGTTCCCTCAGCGGAGCTCACGGTGTTCCAGCTGCGGGGTGGAGCGCTTCATGACGCCGTTGAGCAGACGCGGAGACACGATGTCGAGCGCACGCAGGGGCAACATCTTGCGTGGCGCGATGCGAACCGGGCGGGTGCGCGCGGCCAGCACCATCCATTCGGCTGCTTCCTCGGCGCTGAGCGCGGCCAGTCCGTCATAGGCACGCGTAGGCGCGATCATCGGCGTCGCGACCAAGGGATAGTAGATCGTCGTCGAATGCACGCCGAACTCGGCCAACTCGTTGTCGATCACCCGGCTCACGGCGCTCAGCGCGGCTTTGGACGCGTTGTAGACACCGAAGAGCGGAGACGATTCCGGCATCACCCGCCAGCTCGAGACGTTGATGATGTGCCCTCCGCCCCGCTCGACCATCCCCGGGGCCAGTCCTCGGATCAGCCGAAGCGGCGCGTAGTAGTTCAGTGCGATGGTGCGCTCGACGTCGTGCCAGCGCTCCAGCGACTCCAGCAGCGGCCTGCGGATCGAGCGCGCCGCGTTGTTGATCAGGATGTCGACGGGGCCCACCGTGCGGACGAGGTCGTCGACGGCCTCGAGGTCGGCCAGGTTGGCCGGCATCGCGATCGCGTTGCCACCCTGTGCGGTGATCCGCGCGACCATGTCGTCGAGCAGGTGCCCGCGACGCGCCACCACGATCATCGTCGCGCCGCGAGCCGCCAGCTTCTCGGCAGCGGCTTCGCCGATGCCCGAGGATGCGCCCGTCAGCAGAATTCGCTTGCCGCGCAAATCGATTGAGGTCCGCGCCGGTAGGTGGGGAAGCGGTCGCATGCCGGTGAGGCGCAACGCCTTGCGCAGGCGATGGACGGTTTCCGTCCCCACGAGGACCCCCCTTCTCGCGGCGCGACGTGCGTCGCCCGCTCGCCGACCATTGTCGAAGATCGGGGGTGGTGAGGACGCGGAATCGCCAGTTGCGGCGTGCGCGGCGAGGGCGAAGGGCCACGACGGGAGACGGATGTGATGCGGCCCCATCGATGTTCGCAATACGTAATCACCCGGGGGTTCGCTCAGCGTGTTGCTCGGCCGTCGCGTGGCTGACAGAATCTCGGGCCGAATCGTTCCGCGGGGGAGCGGACCAAGCAAGGACATCACGATCACCGAGAGCCGCAACTATGACGACGCCGAACCGGCGCGGCTTGAGGCGGTGCACCGTTACCGCATCATCGACACGGCGCCCGGAGCAGTGCTCGCCCGCATCGCCGGATTGGCGGCACGTTCCCTGAACGCGCGAATGTCAGTCGTGTCGATCGTCGGCGAAGACGAGGTGTCCCTGATCGCGACATACGGCCTGGGTGACGACCCGCCTACTGTCCTTCCACGAGATCCCCTGCTGGTTTCCGCGATGACCGACGCCGTCGTCCTCGGCGACGCGCACACGGATCCGAGGAGTGCGGGCAGCCGATTCGTCCTCGACTACGGGATCCATCTGTACGTCGCGGCGCCGATCCTGACCTTCGACGGCCATCAACTGGGTGCTGTCGCAGTCATGGACACCGAGGCCCGGCAGGTCACCGACAACCACCTCATCATCCTGGAGGATCTGGCCGCGGTCGTGATGGAGCAGCTCGAGCTGCGCCTGTCCTCGCTGGATGCCGTCAGCCTCGAACGCCGCTTGCGTGGTGCCGCCGAGACAGCCCGCGACGCTGCCCGGCGAGATCGTGACACCGCCGAGACGGACCGCGACGTCGCACAACGGGACCGCGACAGCGCCGAAGAGGGCAGGGGTGCCGCTGAACGCGATCGCGACGAAGCCCGCAGGCAGCGGGACCAGGCCCGGACCGACCGCGGGATCGCCGAACGCGACCGCGACTCGATCGAGGAGTACGCCACCGCGCTGCAGCGCACCCTGTTGCCGCCGTCGCTTCCCCGCATCGACGGGCTGGCAGCGGCTGCCTATTTTCGTCCGATTTCGTCACGGCAGGTCGGCGGCGACTTCTACGACCTGTTCAGCCTGGGGGACAACCGGTGGGCGTTCTTCATCGGCGATGTGCTCGGTCACGGTGTCGATGCGGCGGTGGTGACCTCGTTGATCCGCTACACGCTGCGGTCGGCGGCACTGCACTACGACAATCCGACCTCCGGACTCTACGAACTCAACGCCGTGCTGCTGCGCGAGGTCGAACCGCGACGGTTCTGCACGGTGCACTTCGGAACTCTGCAGCCTGCTGCGGACGGCGACGGATTCGACGTGACGATCGCCACCGGGGGACACCCGCCGGCTCTACTCGCCGATCCGGCCAGTGGACGGGTCCAATCCATCCGGCCCGGTGAAGGAATGCTCGTCGGTGCACTGCCGAACGCCGTCTTCGACGTCTGTTCGGTGACGGTGCGTCGCGGTCAGGCCCTCGTGTTCTTCACCGATGGGCTGATCGAGGCGCGCCTCGGCGATGCCCCGTTCGACGAATCGGCGCTGTCGGCGTTCGTCGCTGAGCGGGCGGGGATGGGCCTGCAGGCTCTGATGGACGAATTCGCCGTGCTGGCACCCAAACTGGACCAGCGCGACGACATTGCGGTGCTGGCGTTCGAGGCCGTGGCCGGCATTTCCGCGTAACGGGGACGCCGCCGGCGATTCCGTGTACAGCTTCTAGTCGACAATCACGCGACCGAGGAGCACATGTTGACGACGAGATCGGCGATCGGCGCCCTGTTGGCGGCGGCGCTGCTGCTGACCGGATGCCAGGAGTCCGAACAGCCGCCCGCCGCGCCCGCCTATCCGTCCGGGCCGGTCACCATGACAGCGGGTGCGAATCCGGGCAGCGGATTCGACATCACCATCCGCGCGGTCGTCGACGCCCTCGAAAAGGAGGGGATCGTCGATGTGCCACTGCCGGTCGAGAACCGACCCGGAAACATCGGTGCCGACTTCCTCGCAACGATGGTCGACCAGTACCGGGGGCGCGACGACCAGGTGTCGGTGACGTCGCTGTCGATGATGATGAACGAGTTCCGCGGCATCTCCGAGTACGGATACCGCGACGTCACGATGATCGCGCGCCTGATGACCGAGTACTACATCGTCGTCACCGCACCCGGTGCGCCGTACCGGAACCTGAGTGATCTCCTCGACGCAGTCCGCGCCGATCCTGCCGGTGTCTCAGTCGGTGCCGCCACCGACGATCAGGCCCCGTTCGATCTCCTGGTGTCCGCGGCGGGCGCAGATCCGGCACGCATCAACTACGTCAGCTTCGAGGGCGGAGCGGAGCAGTCCGCTGCGCTGGCCGGTGGCGAGATCGACGTCGCCGTCACCGGTGTCAGTGAGGTGGTCGAGGCCGTCACGTCGGGCACCCTCCGGCCCCTGGGCGTCCTGTCCGAGGAGCGGTTGCCCGGGCTCGACACACCGACGGCACGGGAACAGGGATTCGACGTCACACTCTCCAACTGGCGCGGGCTCTACGGCCCTCCGGGAATGCCGCAGGTCGCCGTCGAGTACTGGCAGTCAGCTCTGGGCCGGATGGTGGACACGTCCACGTGGAAGCAGATCGCCGACCGCAACCAGTTCACCACCACGTTCATGATCGGTGACGAGTTCCAGAACTTCCTGGCCGAAACGCAGGCCGACCTCGATGCCGCTCTGGCGAGTTAGCTTTGCGCGTCGCCGAAGAGTTGATCGAGGGCGTTGTGTTCGAGCTCGATCCATCGGCTCACGTGGCGCCGCACCTCGGCGATCTCCTCCTCGCTGAGATGCTGGGCGCCCTCGGGTGTGATCCGGCAGATGTCCATGGGGCCGCCGACACTGGGCGAGGAAGCGTCCAGGGCGTCGAGGACACGTAACGCGGCGACCACACCGTAATCGACGTCACGTTCCGACATCCGGAAGGACGCGAGCAGGGCATGGGCCTGCTGGGCCATCGCGGCCCCACTGCCGACGGCCTGAAATCCCGTCTCTTCGTGGTGGCCGATCAGCCCGTTGGGATCCACGTCGATGATGAACGGGTCGTCTCCGTCATAGCCCGCCGCCAGCACGTACGTCGCCGGGGTTCCGCCGGTCTCCTGGCCGGGGACGTCGGCGATGAAGGTGTCGTAGTGGTGCTTGAAAATCGGCAGGATCCTGGCCTGAATCGCGTGCCCGGTGTTCTTGGCCTCCACGATCGCGTCTGCTTCATCGTTGAACACCTGCTCGATGTCGTACAGAACAGCCCGTGATCCGCTTCCTCCCCACGCCGCGTGCTCGCCCAGCGGGTGCAACTTCTGAGCCGGGTAGGTGAGCCCCCGTCCGGGATCGGTGATCTGCGAATCAGACGCCAGGACAACTCCATTTGCGCATCGCAGCGCGAGAACAACGGTCACCTCTTGATCGTGCCACGGCCCCGGCCGGGCACCCGGGGCCGTGCGGGGGTGCGCAAGGACGCAACCCCGCCGCCGTATGGTGGTAACACATGGATGTCTCTCTCTTGGCTTTCGAATGGACGGACACCAGCCGGCATTGGCTCATCGAAGTCCCGATCAGGATCGTCGCCTATATCGCCGTCGTTCTCGTCATTCGGTACGTCGCACACCGGATGATCGATCAGATGACGACGGCCCGGAGCCGCAAGGAGCGTGGCGCCGCCGAGGACGGACGGTTGTCGCGGACTCCGCCGATCGTGCGCCGTCTGCGCGACCGCGTGCCGTCCTCGGCAACCAGTGATCAGGTCATCGCCCGTCGCCAGCAGCGTGCCCAGACCATCGGCTCGGTGCTGAAGTCGACGGTGTCGATCGTCCTGTTGGTCTGGGTCGTGCTGGCAGTGCTGAATGTGCTCGGCGTGAACATCGCCCCGTTCATCGCGTCGGCCGGCGTGGTGGGCCTCGCCATCGGCTTCGGCGCGCAGAATCTGGTGCGCGATTTCGTGACCGGGGTGTTCATGCTGCTGGAGGACCAGTACGGCGTCGGCGACACCGTCGACCTCGGTGACGCGGTGGGCGAGGTGGAAAGCGTCGGGCTGCGGGTCACCACGGTCCGCGACATCGACGGCACGCTCTGGTACGTCCGCAACGGCGAGATCGCCCGGGTCGGAAACATGAGCCAGGAGTACGCCGTGGCCCGTATCGAGGTGCCGGTCGCGCTGAGCGCCGACGTCGACCGTGCGGAGCAGGTCGCCGTCGAGGCCGCTGAAGAGGCGGTCGCGGACCCGGCCCTGGCCGGCAAGGTCCTCGGCGAGCCCGAGATGCTCGGTGTGCAGGAACTCTCGCCGGACCTCATCAAGCTGCGGATGACGGTGAAGGTGCGCCCGAACGCGCAGTGGTCCGTGCAACGCAAACTGCGGCGCGCGATCCTGCGCGCCTATGACGAGCACGGTATCGACCTGCCCTACCCGACCGGGCGCATGCTGGCCGTCGGCGACCAGGCCGTCTGAGGGCGGTTCACCAGCCTGCAGAACCGGGCCCGCCCTTGAAGGGCCCGGCTATCCAGCTGGTGATCCAGCCTCCGTAGAAGCCGCCCGGCTGCGGCACGACCTCCTCGCCGTTGACCGTGCATCGGTCGACCAGGCTCGCCATCACCGCGACGGCTCCGGTGAGCTGGACGAATGCGGGTGACGGCGCAGGATAAGTCCACGCGGCACGCCGGGCCACGGCGGCCGGGGTCACCAGGTCGAAGTAGCTGGCCTGACCCTTCCATTCGCACCACGAGGATCCGGCCGCCGGGCGCAACGCCCCTTCGAGGAAGCAACCCGGTGGCAGGTAGTAGGTCGGTGGGTGGCTGGTTTCGAGAACCCGCCACGCGGCGTCGGTGGACGCCACCGTCTGCCCGCCGAGTTCCACCGTGATCGAGCCGGCGAAGGCTTCCAACCGAGGCGGGCGGGGGTAGTCCCACACCGACTCTTGACCTGGGCGTGGCTTCTCGGGAGCAGGCATGTCCTGAGTCTAGGAACTCGCTGTGAGGGGTGCGAACAAGGCAGGCTGACCCTATGGCGACTCGTGAGCACACCACATCACGCACGTTGTTCGGTCATCCGATCGGGCTGACCAATCTGTTCGGCGTCGAGCTCTGGGAACGGTTCTCCTTTTACGGGATGCTCACCATCCTGGGCTACTACCTGTACTACTCGGTGACCAATGGCGGGCTGGCCCTGCCGCAATCCACCGCGACGGGCATCGTCGGCGCCTACGGCGGCCTGGTGTATCTGTCGACGGTGCTCGGCGGTTGGATCGCCGACCGGCTCCTCGGCATGGAGCGCACGGTGTTCTACGGCGGCGTCGTCGTGATGGTCGGCCACATCGCCCTGGCTGTCCTGCCGGGCTTGGCGGGAGTGGGCGTAGGGCTCGTGTTCGTCGCGCTCGGCTCGGGTGCGCTGAAAGCCAACGCTTCTTCACTGCTGGGCACGCTGTACGCCAAGGGCGACGCGCGCGCCGACGGCGGGTTCACGCTGTTCTACCTCGGCATCAACCTCGGCGCCTTCATCGGCCCGCTGATCACCGGGCTGCTGCAGACGCGGATCGGGTTCCACTACGGATTCGGCGCGGCCGCGATCGGGATGGCGCTGGGTCTGATCCAGTACGTCGCGTTCCGGCGCAACCTGGAGGGGCACGGCCGAGAGGTGCCGAACCCGTTGCCACGCAGCGCGATCGGCAAGGCTGTCGCGGTTTTCGTTGCGGTGCTCGTCGTCATCGCGGCCGCGGCGGCGCTGAAACTGGTGACACTGGCGAACCTGTCCCAGGTCACGACCGGCGTCATCGTGGTCGCCTCGATCGCGTACTTCGCCATCATGCTGCGAAGCCCGCATGTCGAGGCACCGGAGCGGGTGCGGGTCCGCGCGTTCGTCCCGCTGTTCATCGCGAACGCCGTCTTCTGGTCGTTGTTCCAGCAGATCTTCACCGTGCTGGCGGTGTATTCCGACGAGCGCATGAACTGGTCGATCTTCGGGTGGGTCGCACCGTCGAGCTGGATCGGATCGATCGAACCGATCTGGATCATCGCCCTCTCACCGCTGTTCGCCATCCTGTGGACGCGGTTGGGCAACCGTGCGCCGACCACGCCGCGCAAATTCTCCTACGGCGTCATCGGCATGGGCCTGGCGTTCCTGTGTTTCGTGCCGCTGGCCGGGGTCAGCGCGGTGCCCGCGTTGGTGGTGTTGGTGATCCTGGGCGTGTTCGCGGTGTCGGAACTGCTGTTATCACCGATCGGACTGTCGGTCACCACCAAGCTCGCGCCGGAGGCATTCCGCGCGCAGATGATGGCGCTGTACTTTTTCTCGGTCGGTCTGGGCACGTCGATGTCCGGTGTTCTCGCGGGCTACTACGACACCGCCCGCGAAGCAGCGTATTTCGGCATCCTCGGCGCCGTCGCGGTCGCGGCCGGCGTCGTCGTGTTCGTCATCGCACCGTGGATCAGCCGCCAGATGGAGGGCGTGCACTAGCCGGAGAGTTTGACCTGCGCCACCGTAGACAGCTCCCCGTTGTCCTCGGGTTGCTCGAAGAAGACCTCCGCGACGCGGCCCTTGGCTTCGAAGCTGGCGATGGTGTTGCCGAACTGCGGTCCGCTGAGGTTCGCCCATGACATCGGCAGATCCGGTGAACCCGCGCGCTTGGCCCACCGCCGGGTCAGCCGGGCGACCCGCGCCGACCACGCGAACTTGAACGCGGGCTTGACGGGGGCGGGCACATAGTTGTGGACGGGGGAGCACACCAGTTGGTGCACCGTGGTCTCACCCGTCCCACGGAACAGCGCACGCGCAGCGTAGCTGTGGTGGACATCCCCGGAAAGCACCGAGATGGTAGCCGGCGAACCCTGTGCCGCCGCTTCGATCATCCCGCTGAACCGTAGGAAGGACTGCAGGAATGCCGGCCAGTGCTCCAGATCGGCTGCCTGACGGATCTTTTCGGCGATCGTCCCGCGCAGGCCGGGTCGGTCGGCGGCGATCTCGTTGATGATTTGGATGTCACCGAGCGCCGGCGGAAGCAGCCAGGGCAGTGACGAGCCGATCAGCAGGTGGTCGACCGAGTCCAGATCATCAGCGACCTGCTCTTCCACCCAGCGGAACTCGCGGTCTCCGAGCATCTTCCGATCGCCGCTGTCGAGAATCCGGGCGTTGCGGGAATCCACCATGACGAGACGGCTGCGTCCCAGATCCCACCGGAAGCTGAAGCGCAGACCCTTGTCACCGTCGACCTCGTAATCGGCGCGGTCGGCGAGCTCGACCAGATGCGGCCAGCAGTCGCCCTCGATGGCCAGCACCTTCTGATAGTCGTCGTCGGCGGCCAATTCGGCGGGACTGAGATTCCCCAGATGCTGGTAAACCCAATAGGATCCGAGCCCCGCATGGATCCGGTCGCGCCACCACGGCTTCTTGTTGACCTCCGCCCTCCAGGGGGCGGAGGTGTTCCAGTCGTCCCGGATGTCGTGATCGTCGAAGATCATCGCGGTCGGCAGCGTGGACAGGATCCACCGGATCTCGGGGTCGCCCCATGTGTGCCGGTAGAGCCGCTCGTACTCGGTATACGTCACGACCTCGTCCGGTGGGCGCCGCTTCGACTTCCGATGGCCGGCCAACTGGCGGCGCGCCTCCGGGGTCAGCTCGTCGGCGTAGACCTGGTCCCCGAGCAGTAGCAGCGCGTCGGGCCACTCCTCGACCGGCATCGCGGTCAGGCGCGTGGCGAAACAGTCCAACGCGTCGAGCCCGAGCTTGTCGTCGATCTTCGGGTCGCCGGTTTTCGGGTAACGGCAGGATCCGAAGATCACCTTCAGCCGGTCGGCGGTCTTGGGACCGCGGGTCCTGATGACGCTGGGCGGAAATTCAGAACCGGGCTCGGGCCAGGCCTTCACACCGTCGATGTGCACCTCGTACTGGAACACCGAGTCGGGCGTCAGACCTTCGACGACCACCAACGCGTAGTGACAGTCGTCGACTTCGAACGTCGTCGCCGAGCAGCCGAGTATCTCCACCTCCGCCGGCGCTTCGGTCTGCACCCACACCACGGCGGTCGTCTCGGCGACATGGCGAAGCACCGGGCCCAGAGCAAGAGTCACCGGTCCACCCTAGGCCACTACAGCCCGAGCGCCAGCGGAGTTGTCGGAGGCCCATCGGTGAGCAACTCTCGCAACAGTTTTGGTAAGGCCCGGGGGGAGAACAGTTCACCGGCTGCGTGGGCGGCCTCGATGGCCTCCAGCGCCCACCACCGCTGGGTCAGGATCCCCTCGGAATCGGGGTGGCCGGGCGCCTCGGGTGTGACACCGCTCGCCGGTTCGAAGGCGACGACCGGGATGAGGAAGTAGTGGTTGACGAGGCCGGCGAGGCCCTGTCCGCGCATCCACGGCATCGTGGCGGTCTGGATCCACACCAGCTGCGGTGTGTGCTCGGCGGTGATGATCAGCCCGGTTTCCTCGTGGAGTTCCCGGCTCAGCGCCGCCAGGTGCGTCTCGCCGGGCTCGACGCCGCCGCCGGGGCCCGCCCATACGGCGTAGTCGTCGACGACGCGATGCTGTGCGAGCAGGATGCTGTCGCCGTCGATGAGAAGCGCGCGACACGAATGACGCAACGGCGGGTCGGCCACAGTGTCGACGGTAATCGAGAGCGGGGCGATGATTCTCGCGGTCCGGGCTTGTCCTTACTTGCGACTACGGAAAGGAGCGAGTCCATGGTGATCGTTTCGGGGCATCTCGCCGTCGAGCCCGAGTTGCGCGAGGCCTACCTCCGCGGGTGCGTGGCCGTCGTGGAGCAGGCACGCCGCACGCCGGGCTGTCTCGACTTCGCCATCAGCGCCGATCTGATCGACGCCCGGCGGATCAACGTCTATGAGCGCTGGGAGTCCCAGGCCGCGGTCAACGAGTTCCGCGGCAGCGGGCCGAGCGACGAGCAGCAGGTGACGATGCTGTCGGCAGCTGTGTCGGAGTACGACGTCGCGGACGTTCGCGTGCTGTCCGGCGACGACGGGTGAGGGCCCGGTGAACGGTGATCCCCACGGGGCGCGGCAGCCAGTGGTCGAATTTGCGTCTGCAACGTGACGGTTGCGGCTTTCCGCAGGCCGCGGGTCGTGCGCACGTGTGCATCGCCGGATTGTCACCTTTGTTTGCTGAGCGGTGGTACGTTCCTCGCTTAGCGCAGCATTGGGGGTTACTGTGGAGTGGTGCCTGGATCCGCGGGCTCTGAGCGGTCCGCGCCGGGGGTTGTACTCGGGGATCGTCCTCGCCGGCATCGGCGTGGGCATGGTCGTGGGGCAGGGAGTCGCCGTCGCGAGTCCGTCCGACGATACGGGCGTCTCGCAATCCGACGACACGTCGGACGCCGCGCCGAGTGACACCGGCGCGGAACCCGAAACCGAATCCACCGACGCCGCGGAGAGCGAATCGCCGGACGTCGACGACGCCGATTTTCCCGAAGTCGACGCCGAACCCGAAGCCGAGGTGCGTACGCAGTCGCACAAGCGGTCGCGCGCTGCAGCACTCGACGACGACGCGCCTGCCGAATCCGATGAGCTGCACACCGCGGACATCACCGAACAGTCCGACGAACCGGCCGAGGCCGAGGCGCCCGAAGCCGCCGTCGCACCCGAACCTGCCGTCGCACCCGAACCTGCCGTCGCACCCGTTTCCTCGGTACGCAGCCTCGTCAGTGCACGCCCGGTCACCACCGAGAGCATCGCGACCGACGTGCTGACCTGGGTGGGGCTGCGCTCTGCCCGCGAAGACGTACCCGCCCCCGCCACTCCGGTGTCGGCGCTGGTCGAGTCCCTCTGGCTGGCGGTCCGGCAGGCCCAGTACACCTGGAACAACCAGCGCCCGCTCGCCGACGTCACCATCTCCGGCCCCGGTCCCGACGGTGCTGTCGCCGGCACCGTCAACGCCGTCGACTACGACGATGCGGCACTCACCTACGTCCTCGTCTCCGGTCCCACCTACGGACGAGTGGTCATGGACACGAGCGGGCGCTTCACCTACAGCCCCGGGGCCGCGGCTGCAGGTCGTGCCGACCGGTTCATCGTCCGCGTCGACGACACCTCCGGCAATCCGTTCCACGTGCACGGTCTGCTCGGACTCCTCGGTATCGCCAGGCCGACCGAAGTCACCGTGTCCATCGCCGCCAATAGTCCTGCACGCCTTGGCATTCCACCCACCCTGGACATCGACGGGCTGACCGCGCGTGACGGCGTTGACATCACCACCGACAGCACGGGTGTGGTGAGCGTGATCGAGGGCGCGTTCACCGATCAGGTGGTCGTGAACGCGGCGGACGCCGCCGCTGTGCTGAACTCCCTCGCGCCCGTGCTCGGTGCGCCCACCGGGTTCGCCGATATCGCCGAAGTCTCCGCATCGACTGCAGGCGACGGCGGCACCCTCGAGCGTTTCTATCGCTTCACCGAAACCATCGGCGGAATCAGGGTTCTGGGCAGTGAGGTCATACTGGTCACCGACGCCGATGGCGATGTCACGAGCGTGTTCAACTACTACCGCGCGCTCGCAGAGAATTTCAACATCACTCCCGACGAGTCGGTCGACGAGGCCGCCGAGGTCCGCGTGGTCGCCGCGAGCGCCTACCTCGGTCCGAACGCGGACCCGGCATCGATCGGGTCCTTCATCACCGCAAGCGCATTCACCAACGAGCTGGTGGTCTTCACGGTGACCGAGGACGCCGATCCCGAACTGGCCTGGCGAGTGGTGGTTCACGTCCCCGACACCGGCGAGCTCGCACCGTCGGGGGCGACATTCCTGATCCACGCAGACGGCGCGGAAGCCGGCACCGTCATCATCAGCGTCTCCAACGCTCACGGTGCCGCCGCGGTCACCACAGCCAAGGACTGGCTGGGCGACACCCGGACCATCACCATCGACACCCGGAAAGTGTTGTGGTTCAGCTCCTCCGAGATGTCTGACCCCACCCGGAACATCACGACGTACAAGACGTCGTACGGTCTGTTCGGGCTGGGTTCACCGGTGCTGCCCGGCAGGGTGGTCAAGCGGAGCCTGTTCGGCTGGGACACCTCGGCGGTGTCCGCGCACGCCAATGCCGCCGTGGTCTACGACTACTTCAAGAACGTGCTCGGCCGCGAGTCGTTCGACGGTGCCGGCGCAAAGGTCGTCATCAGCATTCGCTACCGGCCGAGCTCATCGCCTTTGGGGTACTCGAATGCGTTCTGGGACCCGACGATCCAGCAGTTCGCGTTCGGCGACAAGGGATATCTCCAGGCCGATGTCGACATTGTCGCCCATGAGTTCACCCATGCGGTCATCAGCAGCATCCTCGGCGATTCGGCGCTGGACTCCGGTCAGCCCGGGGCGCTCAACGAGGCCTACGCAGACATCTTCGGGGTCCTGGTCGAGGGAGCGACCGGCGCCGATCGGTGGCTGATCGCGGAGGACTCCGGAAACGGCATTGTGCGCAATCTCGCCGACCCGACGTCGGTCACGACCTCCTACGGGCCGTATCGGGATCGCCTCAGCAAGGAATACACCGGGAGCGGCGACGATCACGGCGAGCATATCAACAGCACGATCTTCAGCCACGCCGCGTATCTGATGATGACCGACTCGGCGACCGCCGGAGTTTCGGACGTGACCTGGGCCAAGGTGTTCTACCACTCGATCCCGCGGTTGAGCTCGACGGCGCGCTTCGCCGACGCCCGCGCGGCGGTGCTCAGCTCAGCGCTCGAGCAGGGGCTCAGCCCGGCTCAGCGCGAGGCGATCGCGCGCGCCTTCGACGCCGTCGAGATCTATGGTGCGCCAGTGTCATCCGTCGCGGTCTGATCGGTCAACCAGCACCGCACCCTCGGGGCGGCCGCCGAGTGTCTGCAGGTCGGTGGCTTCGCCCCGCGCGGTCAGGCGGATGATCTGTGCCAATTGGTCAGGGGCGTCGCACTGCAGGTAATGATCGGCGGTGGGCACCACCCAGTACCGGTTACGGCCGGGTTTGGGCTTCAGGTAGGTCTGCCAGACGTGGTTGGCGACGCGCAGGGGAGCGACACCGTCGTGCAGACCCCAGATCAGCGTGGTGTCGACGTCGAGGGTCGACAACCGATCCAGCCAACCGGTCTCGTCGGCGGCACGCTCGTGCAGATATCTGATGGTGTCGGGCAGTACGCGGATGCCGTCGTTATATGCGAAACAGCGTGCGAGAGCGGCGATCTCAGGATCATTGCCGCTACGACGAGGCATGAACGTCGTCGCACCGAGACCTGCGGCCAACATGTCCGGCGTCGTGGCGGCGACGGTCGCGCGTCCGGTGCCCTCGTCGAGCAGCGCTACCTGGAATGCGGTCAAGTTTGCCAACGGCAGGTAGATGTTCGCATTGGTCAGGAACACGTCCACCGGCAGCGAACCGCGTTCGTCCAGCATTCCCAGTGCGATCATGCCGACGCTGCTGCCGCGGTCGTGGGTGATCATCCGGAACCGGTCCAGTTTCCACACGTGGGTGATCGCGTGCACCAGCAGTCGGGCGTCGTCGTAGAGCGAATAGGTATAGGGCGCCGACGGTTTACCGGACAGGCCGTACCCCGGGAAGTCCAGCACGTAGATGTCGAACTCGGTCGCCAGTTCGCGCGCCAGCCCGTGGTAGTCGATTCCCGACGTCGGGAAGCCGTGCACACAGACCAGTGCCGGGGCGCCCGGTGTGCCCGCACGGCGCCAAAACACCTCCACCTCGGCCCCGGCGTTGGATGCGGTGGTGGAGACCCAGGTGAAGGCGGTGCCGTCGCGGTGCCAGTCCTCGAAGATGTCCACCCGTGGAAAGCTAGTTCCCTGATCGACATTCAGGAGGTGATTTCGGTGCCGGCGAGCTCTGCTTCTCCGAACCCCGCGCCCGACCACTCACTACGCAGCGTCGTATCGTTGTCGGCCCCCATCGGGCTTGCGTTCATCCCGCTCGGTATGGCGCTGGGGTTCCTGGTGGTCCACGCAGGGCTCGCATGGTGGTGGGCGCCTGTGTTCGCCGCCGTCATCTACGCGGGTTCGCTGGAGTTCCTGATGGTTCACCTGGCCGCGACGACCGCTCCGATCGTGACGGTCGCGCTGACGACGTTCGTGGTCAACTCGCGGCACGTGTTCTATGCGCTGTCTTTCCCACTGCACCGCGTCCGCGGGTTGCTCGGCAAGACCTACAGCACCTACACGCTGTCCGACGAGGCTTACGCGGTCGGGGTCAGCCCCGAGGCGCGTACATGGACCACCCGTCCGATCCTGCTCATGCAGCTGCTGTTTCATCTCCTATGGGTCACCGGTGCGATGCTCGGCGGCCTTGTCGGGGAGGCGCTGCCGATCGATCGCCTCGTCGGCCTGGACTTCGCATTGACCGCACTGTTCATCGTGCTCGGCATCGACGCGTTCCGTCAGCGCCCCGACTGGCTGACCGCGGCGAGTGCATCGGCGTGCGCGATCGTGGCGTGGCTGGTGGTGCCCGGCCAGCTGCTGGTGTCGGCCTTCGCCGCATTCACCGGTGTGCTGCTGATGCGAATGTTGGTGCAGCGCAGACGAGAGCGTGCCTGACCATGCCGGACAACGGATACATCGCGCTGCTCGTGGCGGTCAGCGCAGGCATCACCTGGGCGCTGCGTGCCCTCCCGTTCGCCGTGCTGGCGCCACTCCGGGAAAGCGCTGTCGTCACGTACGTGAGCGTCCACATGCCCCTCGGGGTCATGGCGATCCTGGCGATCTACACGCTGACCACAGTGGCAGGCGACACGCCGGCTCAGCTGCTGTGGCTGGTCGTCGCCGTGGCGACGACGGCGGGGTTGCACCTGTGGCGCGGACAGGCCCTGCTCAGCATCCTGGTCGGCACGGCGACCTATGTGACGCTGATGTCCGCGTGGGCTCAGTCCTGAGCCTGCAGGTAGGCAACCAGTGCGTTGGTCAGCCCGCGCCGTGCGACGTCGAGATCGGCGTAGGAACCGAGTTGGCGTTCCGACACCAGACCCCGCATCGCACCGGGGATCAACGTCGCGACCTCACGGACCCGCTCCGGGTCGACGCCCAGGCCGGAGAATGCGCTGCGACAGATCTCCAGCCACGACTGCCCCCACGAATACAGCTCGGCCGCGGTCTGCGGATACAGCCGCTCGAGCTCGGCGTGGTCGCGGGGCAGTGCCGCCCTCAGGTTCTCGATGGCCCGTGAATCTGGTTCTGCCAAACCGTCATACAGCGTGTCGATGATGCTCGCGACCCGGTCGCGCAACGACGCGTCGGTCTCGACCGCCGCGAACACATCGGCTCGGCGCTCGGCGGTGCGGTGCAGGACTGCGGCCCAGAAGCCGTCCGCGTCCCCGAACTGGTATTGAACCGCGCCCCAGGTCGCGCCGATGTCTTTGGCAATACGGTTCGCCGACACCGAACCGGGATCGCCCGAGGCCAAGGACTTCAGTGCCGCCTCGAGCATGTTCTGCCGAGTGGCCTGGCCGCGCCGATTGGGTCGCCGGGCGGGCGCATCGACGTCGGTCATGAAGAGCAGACTACAGAGTTTTCGTAGAGCCCACTATGTTTCTTTCATTGAGTGCTCTACGATTCGGTTCATGGCCAAACCGCCCCTGTCGATGAAACCGACCGGCTGGTTCCAGGTCGCGTGGTCCGACGACATCGCGATCGGTGACGTCCACACCATGAAGTACTTCGGCCAGGAGATGATCGCGTGGCGCGCGGAGTCCGGTCAGCTGACGGTGATGAACGCATACTGCGAACATCTGGGCGCGCACCTGGGTTTCGGCGGCACCGTTCACGGCGAGGTGCTGCAGTGCCCGTTCCACGGATGGCAGTGGAATCAGCAGGGCCGCAACGTCTGTATCCCCTACGAGGACCGTCCCAACCGGGGCCGGCGCATCAAGACCTACCCCGTCGTCGAGCGCAACGAGTCCGTGTACATCTGGCACGACACCGAAAACCGCGACCCCTTCTTCGACGCTCCGGACATCTTCGCCAGCTTCGGTGACGACTCGACGATCGACGACTACTACCCGCAGCAGCGGCTGTTCGAGCAGGGGCATGAGATGCACCCCCAGTACGTGCTCGAAAACGGGGTCGACTTCGCGCATTTCAAGTACGTGCACGGTACGCCGATCAACCCGATCTTCACCCGCCACGACTTCGACGAGCCCATCTCCTACGTCGACTTCACGATCACGTTCGAAGGTGACGACGCGCAGAAGATCGAGGACGTCGGCAGCGGCGTCGAGGCGATCAACGGCGGACTCGGGATCGCGGTGACCAAGAGCTGGGGGATGATCGACAATCGCACCATCTCGGCGATCACCCCGGTCGACGACCGCACCTCCGACGTGCGGTTCATGGTCTACATCGGCAGACCGAAAGGCCAGGTGCGCAATCCCGAGCGCGCCCGCCTCAAGGCCGAGGAGTTCGGCCTCGAAGTGATCCGCCAGTTCCGCCAGGACATCCACATCTGGTCTCATCAGCGTTACTCCGATCCGCCGGCTCTGTCGAGCTCGGAATTGCAAGGCTTCACCGCGATCCGCGAATGGGCCAAGAAGTTCTATCCGGACGGCCTGGGTGGCAGCGCCGCCGAGCTGGCCGCCCGATCCGCTCACTGACTCTCCGAGAAAGGCTTTCGATGACGATCAAGGTTTTCCAGGTCGCGACCGGCAACGTCGGGTCCGAGATGATCAAGCGGATGGCTGACCAGCCCGACCTCGAACTGATTGGCGTGCACTGCTATTCGCCCGACAAGGTGGGCAGGGATGCCGGTGAGCTCGCCGGCATCGCACCGAATGGCGTGACCGCGACGGGCACGATCGAGGAGATCATCGCCGCCAAACCGGACGTGGTCACGTTCCACGGTGTGTTTCCCGACGAGGACCTCTACGTCTCGGTTCTGGAGGCCGGGATCAACATCGTCACCACCGCGGACTGGATCACCGGATGGCACCGCGACCGCAACCATCCGCACCATTCCGGCAAGCCGGTCACCCAGCTACTCCAAGAGGCGTGCGAGAAAGGCGGTTCGACGTTCTACGGAACCGGCATGAACCCCGGCCTCAACCAGATTCTCGGGGTGGTCTGCTCCGCTGATGTCGCCGAGATCGAGAACATCACGACGATCGAATCCGTCGATGTGTCCTGCCATCACTCGAAGGACACCTGGATCGAGGTCGGATACGGCGCCCCGGTCGACGATCCCGAGATCCCGGGCAAGCTGGAGAAGTACACGCGCGTGTTCGCCGACAGTGTCTACATGATGGCCGACTGTTTCGATCTGGCCCTCGACGAGGTGAAGTTCTCCTATGAGCTCGGTGCATGCACCAAAGACGTCGACCTCGGCTGGTACAAGCTGCCGAAGGGATCGTTGGGCGGTAACTACATCAAGTACCAGGGCATGGTCGACGGGGTCCCGCGGGTCGAAACACACCTCGAGTGGCAGATGACGCCGCACACCGATCCGAGCTGGGATATCAAGGGCTGCTACATCACCCAGATCAAGGGCGATCCCAACATCTACAACAAGCACATGATCTTCCCGAAGCCCGGCGTGGATCTCTCCGACCCGGCCAACTTCGCCTCCATCGGGATGACGGTCACCGGAATGCCTGCGCTCGCGTCGATAAAGTCCGTGGTGGCAGCCCGGCCCGGCATCATCACCTCCGCCGACCTGCCGCTGCGCGGCTTCGCGGGACGGTTCAAGCTGTAGCGCTATCCGCGTCGTCGTCGCCCTCGTTGCTGCCGGCGTCCTCGGATTTCACGTTGCCGCCGGCGTCCTCAGCGTCCTCGGAATCGACGGGCTGGTCTGCCTTCTTGTCGTTGTCGGCCTTGGTCGTCTTGCGGGTGGGTGCGTCCTGTTCGGGGGCATCTTCGCCGCCGGCCTGCGAGGTGGTCGGAGGCCGTGAGGTCGTCGGGTTGTCCTCGGCGAACTCCTGGGTTTCTTCGCTGCCTGACTCCCTGCCGTCGGGTTCGTCGCGGGTCGCCGTTGCCTCGGGGCGCAGGTCGCCGACGTAGGGGACCGGGACGACGAGGTCGCGACCGGGCTGCGGCGGCAGCGGTCGACGCCACCCCTGCGGGGCGTCCGCGGGACCACGGTTGGGCAGGACGTCGATCGGCGGCAGCCCCGGCACGTGGAGGTAAAGTTCGTCGGCACCGATCCAGAGGCCGGACACGAGGACGTCGGAGCCGATCTCGCCCAGATTCTTCAAAAATCCCTCGCCGCGAAGTATGTCGGTGCCGTTGAACACGACACTGGCGACCAGGCTTTCGACGAAGTTGGCGGCGATGTAGAGCTGCTTACCCACGTAGCCGAGCTGGTTGGCCAACGGCGTGAAGGCAGTGCGGAATTCGTGGCGGGCCTCGATGAAGGACTGGTCGACTTCGTCTGCGAATGCGCTCGGCTCCTCGACGTCCGCGTCGGTGACGGCGGCGGCCGCGTCCGGTTCGGGGACGAGGGGCCGGACCGGGTCGGGTGGCTGAGGCCGTGTCCAGCCGGGCGCGGCATCGCGCGGTGGGCGGTTGAGAAGGATCTCGATCGGCGGCAGATCCTCGATGTGGAGGTACAACTCGTCGGCCACGACCCACGCGGCGGCCAAGGCGATGTCGACGGCGAATTCGCTCAGGTTCTCGAACAAGCCCTCGCCGCGGAGGATGTCGGTGCCGTTGAAGACGGCGCTCGCCAACACGCTCTCGCCGAAGTTGAATCCGATGTGCATCTGCTTGCCTAGGTAGCCCAGACGGTTGGCGAAAGCGTTGAACTCCTCGCGAACTCCCGTGCGGAAGTCGAGAAACGACTCGTCGATCTGATCCGCTGCGAGTCCGGGCTCCACCAGCGAAGAGGACGAGGCGGTCAAATTAACCGCAGCGGAATTTTCTGCACTCGGCGCTGCCGTTGCGGGCGGATCGACCGGTCCGGCTACCGCGGTCGCGCCGGTGACTGCGGTGATGGCCAGCGCCGCGCTTGAGCGAACCAGTGAAACCATGTCTTTCCCCCTTTTCTTGGTAACCCCTGTGAGGGAACCTAGCACCACGGACTGTCGACAACCAGCCCTTCAACGAGTTTGCTGCAACCTCTCCAAGGCCGTTCTGCACAGAATGCCAAGACGTTGCTGCAAACCTATTTGATCTGCAGTGGCAGCTTCTCCGGTCGACGCACCAGCAGGCTCGGCAGCCACCTGCCGGGTTCGGCCATCTCGACATGCGACGTGCGTTCCAGCAGGTGTTGCAGAACGATCCTTGCCTCCAGTCGGGCCAGCGCCGCCCCGACGCAGAAGTGTGCGCCTCTGCCGAAAGCCAGGTGTGCCTTGCTGTCCGGGCGATCGATCCGGAATTCGTCGGGATCGTCGACATGGGCGGGATCCCGGTTGGCGGCTCCCCACAGCAGCAGGAGGCGAGAGCCTTCGGGGAGGCGCGCACCGGCCAGGTCACAGTCGGTGAGGACGTGGCGGTAGTGGCCGCGGAAGGGTGGCTCGTAGCGCAGCACCTCTTCCAGAAAGGCAGGGATACGCGCGGGATCGGCGCGCAGCTCGCTCTGCAGTTCGGGCCGGGTGGCCAGGATTCCCACCGCGGATCCGATCAGCGACGCCGTCGACTCACCGCCGGCCCCGAACAGTGTGAGCATGATCGCCAAACCGGTCACCAACTCCAATTCGCCTGCGGCGCAGGCTGTTGCGATCACGCCGAGAAGGTTGTCAGGCGGGTCGTCGGCCACATCGGTCATGTGCCCGGCAATGTAGGCGCCTAGTTCGAGCGCTGCGGCACCGGCGGAGGCCAGCGTTGAATCGTCGACGCGACCTTCGAGGATCTGGGTGCTCGCGTACGCCCAGGCGGTGATCCGGTCGACGTCCACGCCGGGGACGCCGATCAGGTGGCACACCACCATCATCGGCAGCCGGTTGGCGACGGTGCTCATCCATTCCACGCGGTCGCCGGCGACACCGCTCCAGAGTTCGTCCATCGTGTCGGTGACGTACGCCTCGAGGGCGCGGATACGTCGGCCGGACAACTGGGGAAGAAGCATTCTGCGGTGGACGGCATGTGCCGGGTCATCGGCGGTCGCGAGCGCGTGGGAGGGACTGCCGAGACCGTCCATCGGCAGCAGGCCCACGGTGCCGTCGGGCTGAACTCTCATCGCCCCGGTGAGATTCGACGAGAAGTCCTCGGTGCGTGCGAGCGCTTCGGTGACGGCATCCCACCCGCAGACCACGTAGAAGTCCGAGTCGGCGACGCGGTGCAGTGGCGCGCGGGCGTGCATGCGCGCGTACAGCGGATACGGATCCTGCAGGAATTCTTCGTCGAACAGCGCCGCACCCAGATCGGTCATCGCCTCAGACAACGGCCTGGTCTCGCGGCGTGTCAACGAGGATGTCAAAGTCGAAACCGGGGACCGACCACCCCAGCGCAGGACGTCTCACCGCGGTGCGCCGAACACCTGCGATGCCGAGATTTCGCGCGCAGAATGTCTCAAGCTGAGATTCGCGATCGCAAGCATCTCAAGGAGGAGCGGGTGGCGCAGGGCGACTGGCTGATCGGTGACCGGCGTGCCCAAGCCGCCGAACGCATCTACTCGGCGGCCACCGAGCTGATAGTCCGGCACGGGCTGGAGGCGTTCGACATCCCCACGCTGCAGCAGAAGGTGCACTGTTCGCGGGCGACGATCTACCGTCATGTGGGAGGCAAGGCCCAGATCCGAGAAGTGGTGCTCCTGCGGGAGGCGGAACGGATCATCGAATCGGTGCGTGCCGCAGTCGACGGGCTGCGCGGTGACGAGCGCACCGTCACGGCGGTGCTGGTCGCACTCGACCGAATCCGGGCCGATCCGCTCGGACGCACGCTGTTGAACTCGATGCGCAGGGGAGAGCTGGCATGGATCGGTACGTCGCCGATTCCTCCGGCTCTGGCAACGGAACTCACCGGTATCGCCGACGGCGATTCCCAGGCGGCCCAATGGATCGTTCGGGTTGTTCTGTCACTGCTGTTCTGGCCGATCGAGGACCCCGACACCGAACGCGCGATGCTGCAGCGGTTCCTTCTCCTGGAGCCGACCGCCCGGCATCGAGTTCAGCCGGCGCCCTTGCCGTTGTCCACCCGATAGATGGCGCCGTGCACCGCGGCAGCGTCGTCGCTGGCAAGGAATGCGATCGTCTTGGCGACGTCCTCGGTCTCCATGAACCCGCGCGGTGAGGCGATCCGCAGGATCAGATCCCAGTCGGCGTTTTCCGGCGCCTCGAACTCGGTGCTCTGCGCGGTCGGCATCCCGCCGGGGCAGATCGCGTTGACGCGCAACTTCTCCTTGGTGAACTCCACGGCCAGCGCACGCGTGAGGCCGATCAGCCCGTGCTTGGCAGCGCAGTAGCCGGCTGAATAGACCTCCCCCTCGACCCCGGCGATGGACGCCACGTTGACGATGTTTCCGCCCGTCTCCAGCAGATGGGGCAGCGCCGCGCGGCACAGGAAGAACGGCCCGTTCAAATTCACCGAGAGATCGGCCGTCCAGTCGTCGTCGGTGACGGACACCGTGTGCCGCATCTTGTGGTAGCCGGCGATGTTGGCCAGCACGTCGAGCCTGCCGAACTGGTTGACGCAGTCGGCGACCGCCTGCGCGCACGCCTCCGAGGACGTCACGTCGACCGACGCGAAGCGCCCGTTCGGGATGTCGGCGAACACCTCGGCCATGCGGGAGGCGTCCCGTGCGATGCCGAAGACGGTCGCGCCGCGCTGCGCGAAAAGTTTTGCCGTGGCGGCACCCAACCCCGCCGACGCCCCTGTGACCAGTGCGACCTTGCCGCTCAGTTGACTCATGCCCATGACTTTCTCATGGGGTATCGGATCAGACGGCGGCGCGTGGTTTCACCGGCGGCACGGCCGCCAGGAGGTGCCGGGTGTATTCCTGTTCAGGCGAGGCGAACAACTCGTCGGCGGGCCGGTTCTCGACGACGCCGCCGTCGCGCATCACCAGCACCTGATGGCTGAGCCGCCGGATGACGGCCAGATCGTGACCGATGAGCAGATATGTCAGCCCGAGATCTGACTGCAAGCGCAGCAACAGGTCCAGCACCCGAGCCTGAACGGAGACGTCCAGAGACGCGGTTGCCTCGTCGAGGATCAGCAGGTCCGGCTCGGCGGCGAGCGCGCGGGCGATGCTGACGCGCTGGCGCTGCCCGCCGGACAACTCGTGCGGATAGCGCTGGGCGAATTCGGCCGGCAGACCTACGAGGTCGAGCAATTCCTCGACGCGACGCCGTCGGCCGTCCTTGCCGTCGGCCAGCTTGTGCACGACCAGTGGCTCGGCGATCGAAGTGTCCACGCGGGCACGCGGATTGAGCGAGGCGAACGGATCCTGGAACACCAACCCGATGCGGCGCCGCATCTTCTTGGCGGCGCCGCCCTTGACGTGCAGGACGTCGTCCCCGGCCAAGGTCGCCTCACCCGAGTCAGGGGTGACCAGACCCGTCAACGTCGCGGCGACGGTCGACTTGCCCGAACCTGACTCTCCGACCAGGCCCAGCGTCGTCCCGCGCCGGATCTGGAACGACACATCTTTGACCGCGTGCACGGTCGAGCGGCCCACCGGGGTGGACACGGTGAACCGGACATCGAGACCGTCGATCTTCAGTAGTTCCTCCGCGTCGGGGACGGCGGGCGGCCCGGACCGGTCGAGGACGGGCCGCGCGGCCAACAGGTCTCGGGTGTACTCGTCGCGGGGGTGGTCGAAGACATCCACGATCGGTGCCTGCTCGACCGCCGCGCCGTCCCGCATCACCGTGACGTCGTCGGCCACCTGACCGATGACGCCGAGGTCGTGGCTGATCCACACCACGGCGGTGCCGAAGTCGCGCTGCAGCGTCCGGACGAGCTCGATGATCTGCGCCTGCGTCGTGACGTCCAGCGCGGTGGTGGGTTCGTCGGCGATCAGCAGCTCGGGGTCGCATGCCAGCGCGATCGCGATCATTACCCGCTGGCGCTGCCCGCCCGAGAGCTGATGGGGGTAGGCGTGCAGCCGCATGTCGGGGTCGGGCAATCCGACGGCCTCAAGCAGTTCCAGAGCTCGCGCCTTGGCCGCCCGCCGAGTCAGCTCTCGGTGTGTCTCCAGCGATTCCGTGATCTGACGTTCCAGAGTCAGCAGCGGGTTGAGCGAGGTGCCGGGATCCTGGAACACGAATCCGATCCGCGCACCGTGCACGCTGCGCAGCACGCGCTGGGTGGCGCCCACCAGCTGCACCTCGTCAGCCAGCGTGCTTGATCCCGAGACACGGGCTCCTGGCGCGTCCAGCAGACCGGTCGCGGCCAGCACGGTCATCGTCTTGCCCGAACCGGATTCGCCGACGATGCCGACGGTCTTCTCCCGGTCGACGTCGAAGGACACTCCGTCGACGATGGTGCGCCCGCCGATGCGAACCCCGAGATCGTCGACACTCAGGACGGTCACCGTTCCCGCCTCCGTGCCTCTATCGTGGTGCGCTGCTTGGGATCCAGCACGTCGCGCAGCCCGTCGCCGAACAAATTGAACGCCAGCACGATCACGAAGATCGCGGCGCCGGGAAACACCGCCATCCACCACGCCATCGTGACGAAACCCTGGGAGTCGAAGATCATCCGGCCCAGCGACGGCTGCGGCGGCTGAATTCCCAAGCCCAGGAACGACAGTGCGGCCTCCGAGAGGATCGCGAATGCCAACGACAGAGAGGTCTGAACAATCAGGGGACCCGCGATGTTCGGCAGGACATGGCGCGACAGGATGTACAGGTCGCCGGCCCCCATGGCGCGCGACACCGACACGTACGGTTCGGTGCGCACACCCAGCGTGCTGGCCCGGGCCACCCGCGCGAAGATCGGCGTGTACACGATGCCGATCGCCAGGATCGTCGTCGTCACCCCGGGCCCGAGGATGGCCACCACCGCCAACGCGAGCAGCAGCACCGGGAACGCGAACATCACATCGACGACACGCATCAGCACCGTGTCGAGCCAGCCGCCGCGGTACCCGGCGATGAGGCCGACCGCCACGCCGACGACCACGGCGAACGCCACGCTCACCACCGCGATCCGCATCGACGCCTGCGTCGCGGCGAGGACCCGGGACAGTACGTCGCGGCCCAGTTCATCGGTGCCGAACCAGTGCGAGCTGCTGGGCGGCGCAAGCGCATTGGGCACGTCGACGTCGTTGATGCCGTAGGGCACGATCCAATTCGCCGTCACCGCAACGACAGCCACCACCACGAGAACCACGGAGCTGACCAGTGTCACCGGGTTGCGGGCGAGCAGTCGCCACGACGCCGGCCTGCCGGTGTCGTGGTCGGAATCGGTGGCGTGGACAGTCATCCCAATCGGATCCTCGGGTCTACGACGGCGTAGAGCACGTCGACGAGCAGGTTGATCACCAGGAACAACGCGGCGATCAACAGGACCGCGCCCTGAATCAGCGGATAGTCGCGAGCTGCAACGGCGTTGAACACCAGACGCCCCAAGCCCGGCCACGCGAACACCACCTCGACGACGATGACGCCGCCCAGCAGGGTCGCCAGCTGGATACCCGTGATCGTCAGGATCGGGACCAGGGCGTTGCGCACGGTGTGGCGGAACGTCACCACCCGCGGCGGTAGCCCTTTGGATCGGGCCGTGCGTACGTAACCGGACGCGGCCACCTCGAGAACGGCCGATCGCACGTAGCGGGTCAGGATCGCCGCTGCGACGAGGCCGATCGTCACGCCGGGCAGGATGATGTGCCGCAGCCATCCAGCCGGATCTTCGAACAGCGGCCGATATCCCGACGTCGGTAGCCACCCGAGCACCGTCGAGAACAGCGCGATCAACAGGATTCCCATCCAGAAATCCGGGATCGACACGCCGAACTGACTGGTGACCCGCACGAGGACGTCGCTGATCTTGCCTTCGCGCAACGCGGAGTAGATGCCCGCGGGCAGGGCAAGCGCCAGCGCGATGACGATGCCGGCGAAACCCAGTGACAGGGTGGCGGGCAGGCGCTCCAGCAACGTGACGGTGACGGGGTCGCCGTTGCGGAAGCTGACACCCAGATCTCCGGTCAGGGCCGAGCCGATGTAGCCGAAGAACTGTGAGACCAGCGGGCGGTCGAGACCGCTGGCCGACCGGAGCGCCTCATAGGCTTCCGGTGTGTAGCGCGTGCCGAGCGCGATCCGCACCGGATCCCCGGGAACCAGGTGTACGAGCGCGAAGACCACCACCAGGACGCCGAACATGACGACGGCCGAATACAGCAGCCGGCGTGCGACGAACCGGAGGACCACGGCTACGCCCCCCCGCCGTCCGTGTTCAGCGTCGCGCCGCGGAACCGCACCGCGCCGTCGCGTCGCGCCTCATAGCCCGACAACGCGGGATTCCAGGCCTGGATGACCGACGGGTTGTACAGATAGATGTAGCTGACCTCGTCGGCGATCAACGTCGCCGCCTCGGCGTAGACCGCTTTCCGGCTGGCTTCGTCGGTATCGACCCGGCCCTCGTCGAGAAGGCGGTCGACCTCGGGGTTGGAGTACTTCTGCGCGTTGCTTGTGCCGTCGGTGTGGTGCTGGGCGTAGTAGAAGTCGTCGGGATCGATGTTGCCGAGCCAGCCCATCATGAGCATGTCGAAGTTGCCCGAGTTCTGCTCATCGAGCCACGTCGCGAAATCGACCGTACGGATGTTCACCGTGATGCCAAGGGGCCCAAGGTTGTCGGCGATGATCTGGGCCGCGGTCACCGTCTCCGGATATTCGGTGGTGGCCAGCATGTCGAGGGCGGTCGGGGCAGCGTCGGCCTCCTCCAACAACTCTCGCGCCCTGTCGAGACCACCCGAGCTGTACCTGTCATACGGCGTGAACCATGGGTTGCCCTCGGGGATCGCGAGCTGGTTCTGCGCGGCGGTGCCATAGCTGGTCGCCTGCACGATGGCATCGCGGTCGATGGCGTACGCGACTGCCTGGCGCACACGCACGTCGTCCCAGGGTGCGCGCGCCTCGTTGAGCGCCAGGTACCAGTAGTCGTTGCTGGGGGTGACCGCCAACTCCACCGACTCGTCGTCGCGAAGCTGGTTGACGCGTTGCGGCGGGACGGAGTCGGTCCAGTCGATCTCGCCGGCCTGCAGTGCCGACAGTGCTGTCGACGGCTCCGAGATGAACCTGAACGTCACACCCGAGACGCCGGGCGGGCCGCCCCAGTAGGTCGGATTGGCGCCCAGCGAGATCGAGTCTCCACTTTTCTGCCCGAGAAAGCTGAACGGCCCGGTGCCGATCGGATGCGTCGCGATCTGACCGCTCTCGACGTTGGCGCGCGACACGATCGCCATGCCCTTGAACCCGCCGAGATTGGTCAGCATGTTCGGCGTCGGCCGGTCGACCCGCAGCACCACCGTGCCCGGGTCGGGCGCCTCGATCGCGGTCACCGAGCTGAACTTGTCGGAGTTGGTGAGCTGCTCGTCGATGATCCGCCGGTACGAGAAGACGACATCATCGGCGGTCAGCGGGGCGCCGTCGTGGAACGTGACGCCGGGGCGCAGATAAAAAGTCCAGGTCAGCTGGTCGGGGCTGACGTCCCACGACTGGGCCAGCGCGGGTCGCATCTCGAGGTTGGCGTCTGGTTCGACGAGCGTGTCGTACACGTTCTCCAACACCTCGAATGAGAAGTACGCGGAGGTTTTGTGGGGGTCGAGTTGATCGGGTTCGCCCGCGATCGCGGCGATGAGGCCGCTGCCGGCACCCTCGCCGAGGTTCACGCGCTCACCGGTCGAGCATCCGGTCAGACCGGCCATGACGGCACATATGACGAGAACAGCGGCGCGAACCGCCATTCCCGCCATATGCGACCACCCCGGACTCGAGCCTGCTCCGGGGTGTCTACCCGGTGCTCCGCCGGGTAAAACGCGTCGTCTGGCGCGGCGGGCGACAAACCCGTGACTTTGTCCACCGGGGGCTGAAATACTGCCTGGCATGACAATGCTGCGCGGTCTGGCCGCGGTCGCCGTCCTGACCGGAACAGCGGTGGGAGCTGCCGGACCCGCGCAGGCGGACACCCCGGTGATGGAGGGCGTCTACAACTATGTGTCCGAGGGGCAGACGGGGTCGTGGACGCTGTACCCGTCGTGCGTCCCCACCGTCGGAGACCTGCGGGTGAACCTTGAGCTGCCCGTGGCGTGCCAGATACACGTCGGGCCGTCGGACGGCCTCACCGGTGGTGACGCCCGGATGGTCGGCGGAAGGTGGAGCTTCACCACGCCGAAGAACGACGGCATGGAATGCCCGGACGGCACCTTCGCGCCGACGGTCGAGGTGTTCACGTTCGACGAGACTTCGGGCACGCGCAGCATCTCTCACAGCGGTGGCTGCGGCATGCCGCCGGGCATCATCAACATTCCGTTCACACTGACCTACAAAGAGCCGCTGGCGATCCCGGTCGACCGGTACCCGTTGATCTGTGAGCCGGGCGGCCTGCGACGCTGCTTCTGAGCTCGGCCTGTCGACTCGACGAAAGGTGTTGTGCGTGGCTGGATCCGACGTGAAGCGTGTGGTGATCTGGGGTACCGGTTTCGTCGGCAGGATGGTGATCGCCGAAGTGATCGAACATCCCCGCTTCGAGCTCGTCGGCGTCGGGGTCAGCAACCCCGACAAGGTCGGCCGCGACGTCGGTGAGATCTGCGGGCTCGGCCGCGATGTCGGGCTCATCGCGACCGACGACGTCGACACGCTGATCGGCCTCAAACCGGACGCGCTGGTGCACTACGGTCCCACTGCCGCGCGCGCCGATGCCAACATCGAGCTGATCACGCGATTCCTACGCGCCGGGATCGACGTCTGCTCCACCGCGATGACGCCCTGGATCTGGCCCACGATGCACCTGAATCCACCCAACTGGATCGAACCTGTCACGGTGGCCTGTGAGCTGGGGGAGTCCTCGTGTTTCACCACAGGTATCGATCCCGGATTCGCCAACGACCTCTTCCCCATGACGCTGATGGGTCTGTGCTCTGAAGTTCGCAAGGTCCGCGCGTCTGAGCTGCTCGACTACACGAACTACGAAGGCGACTACGACCGTGAGATGGGCATCGGGAAGCCGCCGGAGTTCAAGCCCATGCTGGAGAATCCCGACATCCTGGTTTTCGCCTGGGGCGCAACAGTTCCGATGATCGCGCACGCGGCGGGCATCATGCTCGACGAGATCACCACGACGTGGGAGAAGTGGGTGACACCCGATGAGCGCAAGACGGCGAAGGGCATCATCGCGCCGGGTAACGTCGCCGCGGTCCGCTTCACGATCAACGGTGTGTACCAGGGGGAGACGCGCATCCAGCTCGAGCACGTCAACCGGATCGGAAACGACGCCGCACCGGACTGGCCGTCCGGAAACGAGAACGACGTCTACCGGGTCGACATCGAGGGCACGCCGAGCATCTTCCAGGAGACGGCGTTCCGGTTCACCGACGGTTCGGGACGCGACGCCGCGGCCGCCGGGTGCCTGGCCACCGGACTGCGCGCCCTCAACGCCGTACCTGCAGTCAACGACCTGTCGCCGGGCTGGGTCACCGCGCTGGACCTGCCTCTGATCCCGGGAGTCGGGACGATTCGCTAGGCCAGACCGTCAAGCCTGCGCTGCAGGAATCGCCGGGTCTGGCTGTTCTGTACACGGCTGATGGCCAGCCGGTACTGGACTGCGGCTTCCGACGAGCGTCCCAGCCGGCGCAGCATGTCGGCGCGCGCTGCCGCCAGCGTATGTCCCTCCGCGACACGCGGATCGGTGGACAGCGTGTCGAGTTCGTCGAGCCCCGCCTCGAAGCCGTGGAGAAATCCCAGTGCGACAGCGCGATTGAGCCGAGCCACCGGCGAAGGCGACCACGAGAGCAGCTTGTCGTAGGCCGCCACGATGTACCTCCAATCCGTCGCCTCCCACGTCGGGGCCGTCGCGTGGGCGGCGGCCAGGGCGGCCTGCGCGAGGTACGGGCCGCCGCCGAGTGACGCCGCACGGCGAAAGTGGTTCACCGCCTGCGCAATCGACGGACGATCCCACTTGCTGCGGTCCTGCTCCTCCAGCGTCACCAGCTCGCCGGACGCATCGGAGCGCTGCCCCCGCCTGCTGTCGTCGAAAAGCATGAGGGCCAGCAGAGCGTGAGCCTCGGCCTCGTCGGGCATCAGGTCGCACAGCAGCCGACCGAGTCGCACCGCTTCTAAGCACAACTCCGTGCGCACGGCGTCCTCGCCCGCGGACGCGAAATAGCCTTCCGCGAAGACCAGGTAGATGCACGCGAGAACATCGTCGATACGGTCGCGCAGCAGGTGAGCAGGCGGCACGCGCAACGGAATCCGCGAAGCCCGTATCTTGGCCTTCGCCCTCGTGAGGCGTTGTGCGACGGTGCCTTCCGGCTGCAGGAAGGCGCGCGCGATCTCCGTAGTGCTCAACCCGCAGACCAGTCGCAGCGTGAGAGCGACACGGGCTTGCGGGGACAGGGCCGGATGGCAGCACGTGAACATCAGCCGCAGTTGGTCGTCCGCCACGGGGTGCACCTCCTCGTCGACCGGCGGGGGTTGCAGCAGAGACGCTCCCGCCTCTTTTCCGGCGCGCAGAGACTCACGCCGCAGACGATCGAGAGCGCGATTGCGCGCCGCCGTCGTGATCCATGCCCCTGGGTTGTCCGGTGTCCCCGTCGCCGGCCAGGAACGCAGCGCGTCGGCGAACGCGTCCTGCACCGCGTCCTCGGCCAGGCCCACGTCGCCGACGAGCCGGGCGACCGTCGCGACGGCACGCCCGAACTCGTCCCGGTAGACGCGGCCGACGCTCACTGGGTCATGTCGACGACCTGGCGCACCTCGACGCCGCCCTTCGGGCCGATCGGGATCTGTGCAGCGACCGCGACAGCGTCGTCACGGTTCGGCGCGGCGATGAAATAGAGTCCGTTGACGATCTCCGCCGTCTCGCTGAACGGACCATCGGTGATCAGCATCCTGGCATCCCGGACGCGGACGGTCGTCGCCGTCTGTGGCGGATACAGGGCGCCTCCACCGCGTAGTGAATCTCCGTGTGTAGCACCGAATCTCGCGTGTTCTGCGACGCCTGCCTGCCACTCGGTGGACGAGGGCTCGAGCGCCGCATCCTGCGGTTCGTACAGCAGGGCGGCCCACCAGTCGGCCTGTGCACCCTCGTGCTGGTGGAACTCGACCATCGGCCACAGCTCGACGGCGCCACCGTCGTCGCTCGCCGCGGGAATCTGGGCGGCCACCTCGAGTGCGTCGTCGAGATTCTGGCAGTCGAGCACCATGATGCCGCCGATCACCTCGGCTTGTTCGGTGAACGGCCCATCGGTGACCAGAGGTGCGGCCGGCCCGGGACGCACCGAGATCGCGTCGGAGGACGGGTGCAGCGCGCCGCCGCCGACAACGGCTGCGCCCGCCTTTTCGTCGAAGGCTGCATACCGTGCCACGTCCGCGGCGAACTCCGGGCTCTGGGGGTCGGCCGTCGCCGGGTCTTCGCGCCAGTAGAGCAGGGCCAAGTAATGCATGTCGATCGATCCTTCCTAGTTGTGGGCGTCGCCGTCAGCGCCCCTACCGAGACGACGAACGAGCGCGGCGGATCTCTACATGCGGGGTCCGGCTATTTCGCCCGTTTGACCAGAACCACGTGCGCGAGCGGGATCTGTATCTGTTCAGGCGCGGCGGCAAGGCGCTCGGCGACGCCCGCCTCGAGGCGGTCGAACAACTCTGCCGCGCGAGAGGGTGCATCGTCTTCGAGCGCCACCAGCAGCGCCGGGAACACCGCGACCCGCGCGAACTCGGCCCATTTGGCGCCGAAAGCCCGTGCGTCGCCGTCGATCCGATACCGGTTCCAGAATCGGTCCTCGCCGTCGAAAACCTCGACGTGGTCGATGGCCAGCTGCTCGAACCGTCCGGATGGAGCGAACGGCGCCGCGAAATCGGCGGCGCGGCGCCCGACCGTGGGAATGCACATGGCGGCCACTTCGCTGTCGGTGATCAGCCCGCCGCCGACCAGCTCGGCCAGCGCGTCCACGATCGCCGCGAGCAGCGGCCGATAGCCGAACTCGCCGTCCTCGGCGATCGCCATCGTCATCACCACCAGCCGACCGCCCGGACACAGTTCGCGGCCACGGAACGCGACGAACTCGTGCCAGTCATGCGCCGCCTGCCTGGCGAACGCCGATCGCACCTTCTCATCGGAGCAATGGTTGACCTGGATGTGGTCCCCGATGCCGCAGGGGAC
The DNA here is from genome assembly GCF_041287165.2 of Mycobacterium bulgaricum. Taxonomy (NCBI): domain Bacteria; kingdom Bacillati; phylum Actinomycetota; class Actinomycetes; order Mycobacteriales; family Mycobacteriaceae; genus Mycobacterium; species Mycobacterium bulgaricum. The sequence continues at coordinate 274,993 of NZ_JBGGKV020000005.1, forward strand.
CCGGCTGAGCCAGTGGATCGCCCACGAACTCCACCCCAGATTGACGCTGTTCGACGGCAGTATCTGGGAGTAGAAGGACCTGCCGACGGCGGAGGCGAACGTTGCCCGGTCCTTGCGTAGGTAGGCGTCCGGATCGTTCTCCAGGTTGGCGAACATCTCGGAGAAGTCGTTGTCCGGACGGTCGGTATGTGCGACCAGCACCGAATGGTCAGGGCGGGTTCGTTTGCGCAGCACGGCTATTGCCGCGCCGATCGGCAGCAGTGAGTTCAGTCCGTTGGACGCACCGTAGTCGGCGATCACGATCGGTTGCGGCGGTTTGGGGATCGGCACCTCGGCAGCGGCCTTCTCGAATACGGCGATCGCAGGGGTGAGTCCGGGAGCCTGAAGCCGGGTGGCGGCGCTGTAGGAGCCGCTGTCCGTCGGCTCCGGCCGCACGACGATGCTCGACTCAGCCATCCTCCGACGGTAATACCCGTGCGGCAAACGCGCCGCCGAACGTGAGGCCGTGAAACACTTCGCGGGTGAAAGGACGCCTGGGGCCGCGGATCGCCGCCATCGCCGCGGTGTGCCTGCTGGTCGTCGGCGGCGGAGGGCTGATCGTGTCGTTGGTGCTCAGCGCTCTGGTATTCGACGATTTCGACGCCTACGGCGAAGTCCCGATTCCCGGATCGGGCAGCGTCGAACTGCCCGCCGGCGAGGTGACAGTCAATTTCCACACGGCCGTGACAGGCACCTCCGGCGGCGGATTCCCCGTCCCCCCGCTGCGGATCAGCATCGCGGGCCGGAACGGACTGCCCGATCCGGTCCTGACCCAGGTGGACGGTTCGGTCACGTCGGTGAACAACGATGTGCGCGTGCGGGTGTGGGCACTTGAGGTCTTCGAGGCAGGCGTTTACGACATCGACACCGGGGGAGAGGTCAACGGCTATATCAACCCGCAGCTGGCCTTCGGGCGGGACAGCGCGCCGGGGTGGATGCCGTGGGCCTTCGGTGCCGCTCTTGCCGCCGGCATCGCCGGGCTCGCTGCCGCGCTGACCTGGCGGTCTCGGGCGGGGCGCACCCCGCAGCCGCCGCGCGCGCCCATCAGTCTCGACGGGCCCACATGGCCCGGCCCGACGCCGCCGCCGGTGGCCAGCTACCAACCCACCGACCACGGGGTGCGGGTCGAACAGCTCAAGACGCTGGCCGCCCTACGCGACTCCGGCGCGCTGACCGAGGCTGAATTCGAAGCCGAGAAGCGGCGCGTCCTGGACGGTTAGCTGCCTCTCGCGACCCATTCGTCGTAGTGCACGATCTCCTCACCGACGGTCGTCGTATCGCCGTGTCCGGTGTAGACGACGGTCTCGCCTGGCAACGTCCCGAGGCGCCCCGAGATCGACTCGAGGATGGTCGGGAAGTCAGAGAACGACCGACCCGTCGCGCCTGGCCCGCCCTGGAACAGGGTGTCCCCGCTGAACACCGCGTTGAGCTCCGGCGCGTGCCAACACACCGAGCCGGGGGAGTGCCCCGGCGTGTGGAGCCCGCGTATCTCGGTGCCGGCGACGTGCAGGGTCTCGCCATCGTTCACGGTGCGAAACTCGCTGTCCGGGTGCGTCATTCGCCACAGCACCTCGTCGGCCGGATGGAGAAGCACCGGCGCGTCCAGGGCTCGGCCGAGCTGCGGCGCAACTGTCACGTGATCGTTGTGTCCGTGCGTGCACACCACGGCGACCACGTGACGGCCGCGGACAGCCTCGATGATCGGGTCGGCGGTGTGGGCCGCGTCGAAGACGATCACTTCCTTGTCATCGCCGACGAGCCAGATGTTGTTGTCGACGTCCCAGCTGCCGCCGTCGAGTTCGAAGGTGCCGCTGGTGACGAGACGCTCGATCGAGCTCACAGGACCACCACCGAGCGCAGGACCTCACCGGCGTGCATTTTGTGGAAGGCGTCTTCGATCTGGTCGAGGCCGATGCGTTCGGAGACGAATTTGTCGAGGGGAAAGCGGCCTTGGAGATGCAGCGAGATGAGGGTCGGGAAGTCACGTTCGGGCAGGCAGTCGCCGTACCACGAAGACTTCAAAGACCCGCCGCGGCTGAAGAAGTCGATCAACGGCATCTCCAGCGTCATGTCCGGTGTCGGTACGCCGACCAGCACGACGGTTCCGGCGAGGTCGCGCGCATAGAACGCCTGTTTCCACGTTTCGGGACGGCCGACGGCGTCGATGACGACGTCGGCGCCGAAGCCGTCGGTCAGATCCTGAATCGTCTCGACCGCATCCAACTCGGTGGCGTTGATCGTGTGCGTGGCGCCGAATTCACGTGACCAGTCGAGTTTGCGGTTGTCGGTGTCGACGGCGATGATGCGCTTGGCGCCGACCAGGCGCGCACCGGCGATCGCGGCGTCACCGACGCCGCCGCAGCCGATCACCGCGACGGTGTCGTCCCGGTTGATCGCGCCGGTGTTGATGGCTGCACCGAGGCCTGCCATGACGCCGCAGCCGAGCAGGCCCGCTGCGGCCGGGTCGGCGGCAGGGTCGACCTTGGTGCATTGGCCTTCGTGGACGAGGGTTTTGTCGGCGAAGGCGCCGATGCCCAGCGCCGGGGTCAACTCGGTGCCGTCGGTCAACGTCATCTTCTGGGCGGCGTTGTGGGTGTCGAAGCACAGATGCGGGCGGCCGCGTTTGCAGGCGCGGCATTGGCCGCATACGGCGCGCCAGTTCAGGATCACGAAGTCGCCCGGTTCGACGTTGGTGACGCCCGCACCGACGGCCTCGACGATGCCTGCGGCCTCGTGGCCGAGCAGGAACGGGAACTCGTCGTTGATGCCGCCCTCGCGGTAGGTCAGATCGGTATGGCACACGCCGCAGGCTTGGATGTCGACGACCACCTCGCCCGGGCCGGGGTCGGGGATGACAATGTCCACCACCTCGACCGGTTGAGCCTTCGAACGAGAGATCACACCGCGCACCGTCTGAGACATGCCCCAACCCTAATGGGTCGACCGGGAGTTGGAACATTGTCCAAACGGTTGTCCATCCGTCGAAATTTGACGAGCGCGAACCGGGTTGTCTCTACCGTCATCGACATGACAACTGTGAACGAGAACGCGGCGCTCACCGACGAGTCCACCGAGGACTTCGCGCAACGCATCGTCGGAACCATCGACGCCGCCAGCGTCGCGCTGCTGCTGTCGATCGGCCATCAGACGGCGCTGTTCGACACCATGGCCACGCTGCCGCCCGCCACCAGCACCCAGATCGCCGATGCGGCAGGCCTCAACGAGCGCTATGTGCGGGAGTGGCTCGGCGGCATGGTTGCTGCTCGCATCGTGGCTTACGATGCTGCGGCCCTGACGTATTCGCTCGGCCAGGAGCGCGCGGCCGTGCTGACACGGACGGCCGGCCCGGACAACCTCGCCTGCCTGGCGCAGTTCATCCCGCTACTCGGGGAGGTCGAGCAGAAGGTCATCGACTGCTTCCGCAACGGCGGCGGCCTGTCCTACTCCGAGTATCCGCGGTTTCACAGGCTGATGGCCGAGCAGAGCGGCGAGGTGTTCGATGCCGCGCTCGTCGACGGCATCCTGCCGATGGTCGACGGCCTCCCCGAACGCCTGAGGGCAGGCGCCGATGTCGCGGACTTCGGTTGCGGCAGTGGACATGCCGTCAACGTGATGGCTCAGGCATTCCCCGCCAGTCGTTTCGTCGGTATCGATTTCTCCGACGAGGGGCTCGGCGCTGGCGTGCGCGAGGCCCGCGAGCTCGGGCTGGGCAACGCGGACTTTCAGGCATGCGACGTCGCCGAGTACGGCGAAGCCGAGGTGTTCGACGTGATCACCGCCTTCGACGCCATCCACGACCAGGCGCACCCCGGCCGTGTGCTGGAGAACATCCACCGGGCGTTGCGCCCCGGGGGCACGTTCCTGATGGTCGACATCAAATCGTCGAGCCGCGTCGAGGAGAACGTGGGCGTGCCGCTGGCCACCTACCTCTACACCGTGTCGACGATGCACTGCATGAGCGTGTCGCTGGGCCTCGATGGTGACGGGCTCGGGACATGCTGGGGCCGCGAGCTGGCCCTGTCGATGCTCTCCGATGCCGGGTTCGGGGACGTGGAGGTGCGTGAGATCGACTCCGATCCGATCAACTTCTATTACATCGCCCGCAAGTAGGCTCATCTCCCTGTGAGCGCACTCGACGTCCTCGACGACTGGCCGGTCCCCACCGTCGCTGCTGCGGTGGTGGGGCCGTCCGGTGTTCTGAGCCGCCACGGCGACGGCGGCCGGCGCTTCCCGCTGGCCTCGGTGACCAAGCCGCTTGTCGCTCGCGCAGCACAGGTGGCCGTCGAGGAAGGCGCCGTCGAACTGGACGCGCAGGCAGGCCCGCCCGGCGCGACGGTGCGCCATCTGCTCGCCCATGCCGCCGGCTATGAGATGACGTCGTCGAAGGTGATCGCCGCACCGGGCACGCGGCGTATCTACTCCAACTACGGCTTCACCGCGCTCGCCGAGGCGATCGAGGCCGGTTCGTCGATCTCGTTCGCCACCTACCTGACCGAGGCGGTCTTCGAGCCGCTCGGGCTGACCGACACCGAGCTCGACGGGGGAAACGGTGCCGCGGGGTACGGGGTGACGTCGACCGTCGACGATCTCGTCGCGTTCGCCGGAGACCTGCTCGCGCCGGTCACGGTGTCCGAGCAGATGCATGCCGAGGCGACCGGCGTGCAGTTCCCTGGACTCGACGGTGTCCTGCCCGGGTTCGGCGTTCAGCGCCCGAACGACTGGGGCCTCGGATTCGAGATCCGCGGTGGCAAATCTCCGCACTGGACCGGCTCGGCCAACTCGTCACGCACGTTCGGTCATTTCGGCCAGTCAGGGACATTTTTGTGGGTCGATCCTGCCGCCGCGCTCGCTCTGGTGGTGCTGACCGACCGCAAATTCGGGGAGTGGGCGCATTCGGTGATGCCTGCGCTGTCTGATGAAGTCCTAAGAGAGTTCGGGGCGGACTAGCGCAACACACGTCTCACGAGGCACAATAGACCCGCGAGTCACAAAATTTTATACAACCGGTTCGGCTGAATCATCTGCTGCTCGGAAACCACCAGGTCGTTGGGGAAGACGTCCCTCGTGGAACCGAAGGAGTAGAGGATGCGTGCAGCGAACCAATTCGCCGACGCGACGACCGGCGTGGTGTACATCCACGCCTCACCCGCTGCGGTGTGCCCGCATGTGGAGTGGGCTCTGTCGTCGACCCTCAACTCGAGGGCGAATCTGAAGTGGACCCCGCAGCCGGCGATGCCCGGCCAACTGCGCGCCGTCACCAACTGGGTCGGGCCGGTCGGCACCGGAGGTCAGCTGGCAAACGCGCTGCGCTCGTGGTCGGTCCTGCGTTTCGAGGTGACCGAGGACCCCAGCAGCGGCGTCGACGGGCACCGCTGGTGCCACACGCCGCAACTCGGCCTGTGGAGCGGCGCGATGAGCGCGAACGGCGACGTGATGGTCGGCGAGATGCGACTGCGGGCCCTGATGGCCGGTGGTGCCGACATGCTTGCGGCTGATCTGGATTCGGTGCTCGGCACCGCCTGGGACGAGGCCCTGGAGGCCTACCGCGACGGTGGCGAGGGCGCCGAGGTCAGCTGGCTGAGCCGGGGAGTCGGCTAGGCCGAAGGATCTTGAGCGCCCTGGGTACCGCGGACACCTCCACGGGAAGAGGACACACGTACTCGCCATCGGCGTAGGCATTTATCCCGGGGCATTCCACGGTGACAGTGCGCGCCCTCTTCGTGCTCACCTCGGCGAGGTCGACGTGCGTGCCCTTGAACACCGTCGGGAACAACCGGATCAACCGGGTGCGCGACGCCGAGGCCACCATCGTCGCGTCGAGCAGCCCGTCCCTGGGATCAGCACCGGGGCAGATCTTCATTCCGCCGCCGTAGCTCTTCGTGTTGCCGAACGCGGCGAGCGTCAGCTCGGTGTCGACCTCGGCGCCGCCGTCGAACGACAGCCGGAACGGCAGCAGCCGCAGCTTCGAGATCTCGGCCACCATCGCCAGGTTGTACCGCATCCGGCCGTGCGGCCACGTCATCCGGTTGGTCCGGTCGGTCACCAGCGAGTCGAAGCCCGCGGCCATCACGGTGCCGAACCATCTGTCGGTACCGTCTGCGCCCGAGATGCGGCCCAGATCCACCTCGTCGGTGACCCCGTCGACGATGACGTCGGCCGCAGCCTCGGGCTCCCTGGTGGGGATACCGAATTCGCGGGCGTGGTCGTTGCCGGTGCCCGCCGGGATCAGACCGAGTGGAATGTCGGTCTGCGCCAGCACCTGCAGAGCCAGCGAGATGATGCCGTCGCCGCCGACGACGACGAGCGCGTCCATGCCGCGCTCCAGGGCGCCTTCGACCAGCTGACGTGCGTGGGCGGAATCGCGGCCCGCGATCGCGACGACGTCGACGCCGCGCTTGTGCAGCTGCGTGATCGCCCGCTCGGCGGCATGCGGTGCGCTGCCGTGCCCCGACGCCGGGTTGGTCAGCACCGTCACGCGTGTCATGGAATCAGCTTGCCCGGGTTCAGGATTCCGGCGGGATCGAGCGCGGCCTTGACGGCCCGCAGCACCGCGACGCCGAGGTCGCCGATCTCGTCGCGCATCCATGGCCGGTGATCGGCGCCCACCGCGTGATGATGGGTGATCGTGGCGCCGGTGCGCACCATCGCGTCCGACGCGGCGGCTTTCGCGTTGCGCCACTGCTCGATCGGGTTTCCCCGCTGTGCGGCGACGACGGTGAAGTACAGCGAGGCGCCGGTCGGATACACATGCGAGATGTGGCACAGCACCAGCGCCGGCGTTCCCGAATCGGCCAGTGATCGCGTCAGCGCCTCGGTGACGGCGGCCTTGAGCGCGGGCACGTTGGACCAGTTGGTGGCGGTCTCCAGCGTTTCGCACAGGGCGCCCGCCGACAGCAGGGCATCGCGCAGGTAAGGAGCGTTGAACCGGCCGTGCTCCCAGGCCCGCGCGGGCCCTTCGCCCAGGGATGTTCCGCCCTTGGCGGCCAGCAGGTCCCGGGTCTCGGCATGTCTGCTGGCCACGTGCGATTCGGTGCCCTCGAACGCCGTGATCGCCAGGCAGCCGCCGGTGTGTGTCTGCTCGCCGATGCTCTCCGTGGTCGCGAGGTTGACCCCGGTCTCGGCCTCGTCGGACAACCGGATCACCGTGGGGCCGGCACCGGTCTGCACGACGGCGCGCAGCGCGTCGGCACCGGTCGCGAAGTCAGGGAACGACCACGCCTCGTAGCGCGTCGTCTCGGGCACCGGATGTACGCGGACGCGGACGCGGGTGATGATGCCAAGAGTGCCCTCCGACCCGATCAGCAGCTGGCGCAGATCCGGGCCGGCAGCGGATTCGGGTGCGCGGCCGAGATCCAGCACGCCGGCCGGGGTCACGGCGCGCAGGCCGCGCACCATGTCGTTGAATCTGCCGTAGCCGGCTGAATCCTGGCCGGAGGAGCGCGTCGCGGCGAAACCACCGATCGTCGCGAACAGGAAGCTCTGTGGGAAGTGTCCGAGGGAGAAGCCGCGCTCTCCGAGCAGCCGCTCGGCTTCCGGACCGGTCAGCCCGGCGCCGAGCTCCGCCTCCCACGACACCTCGTCGAGGGAGTGCAGTTGGTCGAGCCTGCGCAGATCCAATGAGATGACGGCCTTGAAGTCGCCGCGCGCCGGGTCGAGCCCGCCGACCACGCTGGTTCCGCCCCCGAACGGCACGACCGCGATGCTGCGGTCGCCGCAATAGCGGAGAATCTCGGCTATGTCGCCCTCGGTGCCGGGAACGAGCACCGCGTCAGGTGCGTCCTGGACTCCGAAGTCTCTGCGGCGCAACAGATCCAGGGTCGACTTGCCGCCCGCGCGCAGCAGCCGGGCGCGGTCGTCGACCGTCACGTGTGCGTCGCCGACGATCGCGCTCAACCCGTCGCGGTCGGCCCCCGACAGTGCCGACGGTCGAAGCCGGACCTGTTCGAGTGTGGGCTCCTCGGCGTGGGCGCCCTCGATTCCCAACGCCTGGTCGAGCAGCGACCGAATACCGGGGGAGAGCGGCTTGGCCGCCGCCGGGTCGCCCCATGCGTTCCACTGCATCGGCGGGTCGCTGGGATGGGCATCGGCCACAGTCATGCGTTACAGTATTACAGATGGTGTCAATCCGTAACCCTGAGGCAAGCGTCGAGAAGCGAATTCTCGACGCGGCCGCGGCGTGCATCCTCGCCTACGGCGTCGAGCGCACCACCATGACCGAGATCGCCCGCCGTGCCCGGGTGAGCAGGCCCACCATCTACCGTCGCTGGCCCGATATTCGCTGGGTGATCGCCGAACTCCTGACGGTGCGGATCTCGGGCGTACTCGAAGCCGTGCCGCACGTCGGGGTCGGCCGTGAAGACCTGGTCGACCGGGTCGTCGCGATCGCCGAGCACCTCCGTGGCGACGAGATCGTGATGTCGGTGATCTTCAATGCGCCCACGCTGGCGATGGTGTACATCACCGAACGCCTCGGCACCAGCCAGCAGATGCTGGTGGATGCCCTCGCCGTGGCGATCAAGGCCGGCCAGGGCGACGGCAGTGTGCGCGACGGCGATCCGTACCAGATGGCCGCGATGTGCCTGCTCATCGCACAGTCGACCATCCAGTCGGCGCAGATGGTCGAGAAGATCCTCGACCGCGACGCGCTCAACGTGGAGCTCGCCCAGTCGCTCAACGGATATCTGAAACCATGACGGGCTCAACGGCTTTGAACGCATCGCGGCGATCGGCGGATTTGGCGGCGCTGTCCGACGGTGCGACTGTCGACCTCGTCGTCATCGGCGGCGGCATCACCGGAACGGGCATCGCCCTCGACGCCGCGACGCGAGGGCTGTCCGTCGTGCTCGCCGAGAAACACGACCTGGCTTTCGGCACCAGCCGGTGGAGCTCCAAGCTTGTCCACGGCGGGCTGCGGTATCTGGCCACCGGCAATGTCGGCATCGCCAGGAGAAGTGCCATCGAGCGCGGGATATTGATGACCCGCAATGCGCCGCACCTGGTTCACGCGATGCCGCAACTGGTTCCGCTGCTTCCCGAGATGAACGCGGCGTCGCGGGCCTTGGTGCGTGTCGGATTCGCCGCCGGAGACGGTCTGCGCAGGCTCGCGGGTACGCCGGCGAGCACACTGCCGAGGTCGCGACGGGTCGACGCGGCGTCAGCGATTTCGCTGGCTCCCACGGTGCGCAGAAACGGCCTCGACGGGGCGTTGCTCGCCTACGACGGACAGCTCATCGACGACGCCCGCCTGGTGACCGCCGTCGCGCGCACCGCGGCACAGCACGGCGCGCGGATACTGACGCGCGTCGCCGCCTCCGATGCCTCGCACGACTCGGTGACTCTGACCGACACCCTGACGGGTGAATCGATGTCGGTGTCGGCCCGCGCCGTCGTCAACGCCACCGGTGTGTGGGCGGGGGAGGTCGACGGATCGCTGAAGCTACGGCCCAGCCGCGGAACTCATCTGGTGTTCGACGCCTCGGCATTCGGCAATCCGACTGCCGCACTGACGGTTCCGATCCCCGGCGAAATCAACCGTTTCGTCTTCGCGATGCCCGAACAACTCGGCAGGGTGTATCTCGGACTGACCGACGAAGACGCGCCGGGTCCCATTCCCGATGTGCCCGAACCCACCTCGGCCGAGGTGGCGTTCCTGCTCGACACGGTGAACACCGCGCTGGACACCGCCCTGCGGCCGGACGACGTCAAGGGCTCCTATGCAGGACTGCGTCCGCTGATCGACCTGGGCGGTGCGGGGCGGACCGCGGATGTCTCGCGCGAACATGCCGTCACCGAATCACCGTCGGGCGTCATCAGCGTCATCGGCGGCAAGCTCACGGAATACCGCTACATGGCAGAAGATGTGGTCGACCGCACGGTGGAGCTGCGCGGTCTGACGGCGGGGAGATGTCGGACCCGCAACCTGCCGATGGTCGGCGCGCCGTCGAATCCCGTTGCGACGCTGCGGTCGTCGTCCGAACTGCCGGGAGCGCTGGTGGCGAGATTCGGCGCCGAGGCGCCGAACGTCATCGCGCGAGCCACCTGCTCAAAGCCCACCGAACACGTCGCCGACGGGATCGATGTCACCAGAGCCGAGTTCGAGTATGCGATCACGCACGAGGGCGCGCTGACGGTCGAGGACATCCTCGACCGCCGCACCCGAATCGGCCTGGTCTGCGAAGACCGTGACCGAGCCGAGGCGACGGCCGCAGAAATGCTCTCGACCTCGCACTGAGGCTTACAGCGGGATGTTCTTGTGGCGGCCGCGGCGCGCGGGCGCCTCAGCCAGCGCCTGGGTCACCTTCGACCGCGTGTGCGCCGGATCGATCTTCTCGTCGACCACACCGATCTCGATGGCGGAATCGACACCGCCGGCGATCTTCTCGTGTTCGATGGCCAGCGCCTCGTGCAGCGCTTCGCGCTCCTCGGGGGCGGCAGCGGCCAGCTTCTTCTTGTGCAGGATGCCGACCGCGGCCTTGGCGCCCATCACCGCGACCTCGGCCTCGGGCCACGCGAACACCTTGGTGGCATTCAACGAGCGCGAGTTCATCGCGATGTAGGCACCGCCGTAGATCTTGCGGGTGACCAGCGTGACGCGGGGCACCGAGCTCTCGCCGAACGCATGCAGCAACTTGGCGCCGCGGCGGACCACGCCGCCCCATTCCTGGTCCACACCCGGCAGGTAGCCGGGCACATCGACGATGACCACCAGCGGGATGCCGAAGGCATCGCACAAGCGCACGAACCGTGCTGACTTCTCGGCACTTTCGGAGTTCAGGCAGCCACCCAGGCGCAGCGGGTTGTTGGCGATGACGCCGACGGTGCGGCCTGCGAGACGGCCGAGGCCGACCACGATCGACGGCGCCCAGCGGGACTGGAACTCCTCGAACGGCACGCCCTCGTCCAGGAGGGCCTCGACGAGCGGGTGCACGTCGTAGGCGCGCCGGGCCGATTCGGGCAGCAGCGCCTTGAGGTCGGTGTCACCGGCTTCGGCCTTCGAGCGGTCGAAATGACCCTGCTGGCAGAACAATCCGACCAGGCGGCGGCCGCGCTCGTAGGCGTCGAGCTCGTCGTCGGCGACGATGTGGCACACGCCGGACTTCTTGTGGTGGGCCTCGGGTCCGCCCAGGGAGACCATGTCGACGTCCTCACCGGTGACGCTGCGCACCACGTCCGGACCGGTGACGAAGACCTTGCTGTCCGGGGCCATGACGATCACGTCGGTCAGCGCCGGGCCGTAGGCGGCGCCGCCGGCGGCGAAGCCGACGACCACCGAGATCTGGGGAATGTAGCCGGAGGCGCGGATCATCGCCTCGAAGACCAGACCGACCGCGTGTAGCGCCTTCACGCCCTCGGCGAGACGCGCGCCGCCCGAGTGCCAGATGCCGACGATCGGGCTCTGCTCCTCGATCGCGACGTCGTAGGCGTCGACGATGTGCTTGCAGCCCTCGATGCCCATTGCGCCACCCATGACGGTGCCGTCGGTGCAGAAGGCGATGGTGCGCACGCCGTTGACGGTGCCCGCTGCGGCGAGGACGCCCGACTTGTCGCGCTCGTGCAGCAACTCGACGGTGCCGTCGTCGAAGAATGTCGACAGGCGCAGCAGCGGATCGCGGGGGTCGAGGGATTCGTTCGCGTCGAGGGCCGGGCGGTTCTCAATTGTCGTCATGTTTCTCCTGCGTCCTAGTACTTGCCGAAGGCGAGTGCGACATTGTGCCCGCCGAATCCGAACGAGTTGTTGAGTGCGTAGTGGTAATTGCCCGGCCGAGGTCCGTCGGTGACGACGTCGAGATCGATCTCGGGATCAAGATTTTTCAAATTCAGCGTGGGCGGCACGATTCCGTCCCGTAACGCCTGCACGGTGAGGATGGACTCCACCGCGCCGACCGCGCCCACGGAATGACCGAGCGCCGACTTGGGTGCATAGACCGCGGGCCGGTGGCCGCCCATCGCAGCGTTGATCGCATGACCTTCGGCCACGTCGCCGACGGTGGTGCCGGTGGCATGCGCATTGATGTGGTCGATGTCGGTGGGTTCGAGGCCGGCGAGCTGGACGGCACGCGTCATCGCGAATGCCGCACGCTCGCCGTTGGGGTCGGGGGCAACCATGTGGAAGCCGTCGGAGGTGATGCCGGCTCCCATGAGCCGGGCCAGCGGCGTGGCGCCGCGTGCCTTGGCGTGCTCCTCGGTCTCGATGACCATCAGGGCACCCGCTTCCCCGAAGACGAACCCGTCCCGGTCCTTGTCGAACGGGCGGCAGGCCCCGGCGGGGTCGTCGTTGTTGGTGGACATGACGATGCGCATCTGGGCGAAACCGGCGATCGGCACCGCTTCGATGCGCTGCTCCACACCACCGCAGATCGCGATGTCGGCCTCGCCCATCACGATGTTGCGCCAGGCCTGGGCGATGCCCTCCGAACCGGAGGCGCAGGCCGAAACCGGGGTCACCACACCGGCTTTGGCGTGTCGTTCCAAACCGACGACCGCGGACGGGCCGTTGGGCATGTACATCTGGACCGACAGGGGGGAGACCGACCGCAGGCCCCGCTCCCGCAGCCCGTCATAGGCGAACACGAGGGCTTCCGCGCCGCCGAGTCCCGTGCCGATGGACACGAGCAAACGCTCGGTGTCGACCTCGGGTGAGCCGGCGTTCTCCCACACGCGCCGGCCCAGCACCGTGGCCATCTTCTGGACGTACGACATCCGCCGGTTCTCGACCTTGGTGAGTTGAGAATCGAACTCTTCGAGTAGGTGACCGCCGATGCGCACCGGAAGGTTGAACTCCTCGACGAACGGATCATCGAGCCTGCGGATTCCGCTCTGACCGTCCAGCAGGGACTTCCAGGTCGCCTCGGCATCGGTCGCCAGACTCGTGGTCATGGCAATACCCGTGACCACGACGTCTGGCAATCCGTTGCCTGTAGTCGGCGAAGCCATACTCAGCCGCGCGTCCTTTCTGCCTACTGTCCCGGCGATCTAGTAACGACCGAAGGCCAGAGCCACATTGTGGCCGCCGAACCCGAAGGAGTTGTTGATCGCGTACTGGTAGTCGCCGTATCGAGGCTCACCCGCGACGACATCGAGATCGATCTCGGGATCGGGCGTCACGTAGTTCAGTGTCGGCGGAATGACGCCGTCACGCAGGGCGAGCACCGTGAGCGCGGACTCGAGGGCGCCGACGGCGCCGATCGAGTGGCCCAGCGCCGACTTGGGCGCGTACACCGCGGCATGCTCCACACCGGCGACGCGGATGGCGTTGGCCTCCGCGGTGTCACCGATCGGGGTGGCCGTGGCGTGCGCGTTGACGTGGCTGATGTCCTTGGCGGACAGGCCCGCCGTCTCCATCGCGCGCTTCATCGCCTGGCCGGCCCGCAGGCCGTCCGCCGCCGGCGCGACCATGTGGAACGCGTCCGACGTCACACCGGCACCCATGAGCCGGGCCAGTGGCTTGGCGCCACGAGCCTTGGCGTGCTCTTCGGTCTCGATGATCATCAGCGCGCCCGCCTCGCCGAAGACGAAGCCGTCCCGGTCCTTGTCGAACGGCCGCGAGGCCCCGGCGGGGTCTTCGTTGCGCGTCGACATTGCCCGCATCATGGAGAACGCGGCGATGGGCAGGGCCTCGATACCGCCCTCGACGCCACCGCAGACCGCGAAGTCTGCGTCGCCCATGACGATCTGACGCCAGGCGTGGGCGATGGCCTCCGACCCCGACGAGCACGCCGACACCGGGGTGATGACCCCGGCGCGGGCGCCCAGTTCGAGACCGGCGACCGCCGCAGCGCCGTTCGGCATGATCATCTGAACGGCCAGCGGCGACACCTTGCGGGGGCCGCCCTCGTTCATCGCGTCGTAGGTTTCGACGATCTTCTCGCCGCCACCCAGACCGGTGCCGATGACCACCGAGAAACGGTCCGGGTCAACTTCGGGCGTACCCGCGTTGTCCCAGAGACGCCGGGCCAACAGCTTCGACATGCGCTGCACGTAGGACATGCGGCGCATCTCGATGCGTGTCATGTGGCTGTCGACGTTGTCGACGAGGTGGCCGCCGATACGCACCGGCAGGTCCCACTTGTCGACGAACTCGTCTTCGAGGATGCGGATACCGCTCTCGCCCGCAAGCAGACCCTTCCACGTGCTCTCGATGTCCGCAGCGAGGGCCGTGGTGGCCTCAATGGCGGTCACCACGACGTTAGGAAAACCGCCGTTGGCAGTGGAAGGTCTGGTCACTTGTCGCCCGTGATCTGTGCGCGGATGGCGGCAGCGGCCTCGGGGTTCTCTTCTTCGAGCTTCTGGATGTAGGCGACGACGTCACCGACGGTGCGCAGGCCGGCGAGGTCCTCGTCCGGGATCTTCACGCCGTACTTGTCCTCGGTCTGCACGGCGATCTCGACCATCGACAGCGAATCGATGTCCAGGTCGTCGACGAAGCTCTTCTCGGGGGTCACTTCGGAGGGCTCGATGCCCGTGACCTCTTCGATGATCTCGGCGAGGCCGGCGATGATTTCGTCCTGAGTGGCGGGCACAGTGGCTCCTTCTATCTATTTCTGGTGTTGTTACTGATGAGTTGACGAACGTTTGGATATGTACTTGCACCTGGTCAGGCGCGGAGGGTCTCCGCAAGTGCGTCCAGGTCAGCGGGGGACTTGACGGCGTGCGTCGGCGTCCCCCGAAGCTCACGTTTGGCGATTCCGGTCAGTGTTCCCGCGGGCGGGAACTCGACGATCGCCGTGACATTCAGTTCCTTCATGGACTCGGTGCACAGGTCCCAGCGCACGGGCCGGATCATCTGGGCGACCAGCTTGGCGATCGCGTCTGAACCCGAGGACACCGGGCGGCCATCGGAATTCGACAGCAGGGTGACACCGGGTTCGGCCGGATCGATGCGGTCGGCGACCCTGGTGTACTCGTCCAGAGCGGGGGCCATGTACTGGGTGTGGAACGCGCCGGCGGTGGCCAGCGGGCGCACGCGGGCGCGGGCCGGCGGGTCTTCGGCGAGCTTCTCCAGAGCGGCGACCGCACCTGCGGCGACGATCTGACCCACGGCGTTGCGGTTGGCCGGCACGAGGTCGAGTGCTTCCAGGCGCGCGAGCACCTCGGCTTCGTCGCCGCCGAGCAGGGCCGACATGCCGGTGGGCTCAAGCGCGCAGGCCTTGGCCATCTCCTTGCCGCGGGTCGCCGCGAGCGAGACGGCCTCGTCGGCCGAGATGACCCCCGCGATGGCGTAGGCGGCGATCTCGCCGACCGAGTGGCCGGCCGCGACGATCTCTTCGTCTCCGGTGAGAACCTCGCGCTTCGTCAGTTCCTCGTAAGCAAGCAGGGTGGCGGCGACGACCAGAGGCTGGGTGACCGCGGTGTCGGTGATCTCCTCAGCGGTGGCGGTGGTGCCGAGCGTGCCGAGATCCAGTCCGCTGATCTCCGACCACGCCGCGATGCGGTCGGCGGCACCGGGAAGCTCGAGCCACTCGGCGAGCATGCCGGGGGTCTGCGAGCCCTGTCCGGGCGCGAGGAATGCGAGCACAGTCTTCTGAGGCACGTTCTTAAGAGAACCTTATGAAGACGGATTTGCGCGGTGTAAGAGATTATGAACCTCGTCTTAAGTTTTTGTAGGTAGTCCACAAATCCGCATGTGATGCGACTCCATCGAGACCGGGCCGCAACATACTTTCTTTAAGACTGTTCCCCCGATGTGACCGACGCAACATCGGTGACCTGCCCCGATCTCGACGCCGCGGTCGTCGAAAGTTGCGCCTGCCGGGTCAATCGCCCCAGCGAGGCGGCGACTCGCAGCACGTACGCATCGCGCGGCACAGTGGGATCGCGGCCGGTGAAGTCCGCGATCCGCTTCAGTCGATAGCGGACGGTATTTGGATGAACGAACAATTTGCGAGCGCAAGCCTCGATGGCTCCGCCCGAGTCGAGATAGGCGTCCAGCGTCTCCATCAGCGCCGGACCGGCGTCGGCAAGGGGGCGCATCACCTCCGCCTCCAGCGCGCCGGCGGCGGTCACGTCGCCGAGCAGCGCCCGTTCGGGAAGTAGCTCGCGCGCCGTCACCGGGCGGGGAGCGCCCGACCATCCGGCGACGGCGTTCATCCCCGCAATCGCTTCCGTGGCACTGCGGTGGGCGGCACCCAGGGTCGGCGCGGTCGGGCCGATCACCACGGGTCCGTCGGCGAACACCTTCATCAACTCGGACAGGAACCGGTCCGTCGGGGACAGTCCGCCCGAGACGATGGTGACCAGCCAGGTGCCGTGCACGTCCGACAGTGCCGCGCGGCCGTTGCGGTTGACCACGTCGTGGACGTCGTCGCCGGAGAAATCCACGCGATCGGGGCGCGGCAGCCCGACGATCACCGTCACTGGCCCGGTGGCGTCCCAGTTCAGCGCGGCAGCCTGGGACTGCAGTTCGGGGCCGACGTCCCCGCGGACCACGGCATCGACCAGGTTGGCCTCCATCCGGGTGTCCCACGCCCCGCGCGCCTCCGCCTGATCGGCGTAGGCGCTCGCGGCAGCGAACGCGAGGTCCCGGCTGTAGCGCAGAATGCCTGCCGTCAGCGCGGCCAGCTGTTCCTCCGAGCGCGCCAGCAGCGGCACCACTTCTTCGAAGAACTCCATGGTGACCCGCACCATCTCGACGGACTGCCGCAGTGCGATACGCCGTCGCAAATCCTGCGGCACGACCTCGAACGCCTGCGCGGTGTAGCTGACATTGCTCTGCGGGTTACGCATCCACTCGACGAAATTGACCACGGCGGTCTGCACGACGAGCTGGACGCTGGCGCGCTGAGAGGCCTCCATGTCGGCGAAGAACGGCAGCCGTTCCTCCATGGCGTGGACCGCCTCGGTCGCCAACCGGCCCGAGTACTGCTTGAGCCGTCGCAGCGTCGACTCCGGGACGTTCTCCAGGACCTCGACGGTCGATTTCGGCGGGATGAACCGATTGTTGTCCGCCATCCCTAAAACCTACGCCAATATTTGTGGGAGTCCTACAGTCGCTATGCCACGCCCAGGTTGAATGTCGTCGCTTACGCGACTCCGGGGTCCGAGGTCTGCTCCGGCGCCGCCATCACATCGTCGATCTCGTACTTGCGCGCTGCTTCGACGGCGACCGAGATGTCGATGTTGCCGTCGCGGGCCAGCCCTTGCAGCACGCCGACGACGATGGATTCGGCATCGGTGTTGTAGTAGCGGCGCGCAGCCGGGCGGGTGTCGGAGAAGCCGAAGCCGTCCGTGCCGAGCGTGATGTACGTGCCCGGTACCCACGGACGGATCTGCTCGGGCACCGCGCGCATCCAGTCCGACACCGCGACCACCGGTCCGGTCGCGTCGGCGAGGACCTGGGTGATGTACGGCGTCCCCGCGTCACGGTCGGGATGGCGGAGCTTCTCTTTCTCCACGGCCACGCCGTCGCGGTTGAGCTCACCCCAGCTGGTCACCGACCACACGTCGGCAGCCACATCCCACTCGTCGGCGAGCAACTCGGCGGCCTTCAGCGCCGACGGCATCCCCACTCCCGACACCAGGATCTGGGCGGTGTTGCTCTTCTTCTCGGGTGCGGACTGGTAGCGGTATATGCCCTTGAGGAGGCCCTCGACGTCGATGCCCTCCGGCTCGGCCGGCTGGACGTAGGGCTCGTTGTAGATCGTCATATAGAAGTAGACGTTCTCCGGGTTCTCCCCGTACATCCGAGCCAGGCCGCTCTCGATGATGTAGGCGATCTCGTAGGCGAACGCCGGGTCGTAGGCCACCACCGCCGGGTTGGTGGCTGCAAGGAGCAGCGAGTGGCCGTCGGCGTGCTGCAGACCTTCGCCGACCAACGTGGTGCGGCCCGCGGTGGCGCCCAGCACGAAGCCGCGCGCCATCTGGTCGGCGGCGGCCCACAGTCCGTCGCCGGTGCGTTGGAACCCGAACATCGAATAGAAGATGTAGATCGGGATCATCGGCTCGTTGTGGGTGGCGTAGGACGTGCCCACCGCGGTGAACGACGCCGTCGACCCGGCCTCGTTGATGCCCTCGTGCAGGATCTGCCCGACTTCGCTCTCCTTGTAGGCGAGCATCAGTTCGGCGTCGACGGCGGTGTAGAGCTGGCCGTTGCGGTTGTAGATCTTCAGGCTCGGGAACCACGAGTCCATGCCGAACGTGCGGGCCTCGTCCGGGATGATCGGCACGATCCGCTTGCCGATCTCCTTGTCCCGCAACAGTTCCTTGAACGTGCGCACGGTGGCCATCGTGGTGGCCACCTCCTGCTTGCCCGACCCCTTCTTGAGCGCCTTGTAGGTGTCGCGGCCGGGCAGCGGCAGCGCCTTGGTCTTGGTGCGCCGCTCGGGCAGGAACCCGCCGAGGGCGCGGCGGCGATCGAGCATGTAGCGGATCTCCGGCGCCTCCGCGCCGGGGTGGTAGTACGGCGGCAGGTACGGATTGTCTTCGAGCTGCTCATCCGAGATCGGGATGCGCTGGGCGTCGCGGAAGTCCTTGAGGTCCTCCAGCGCAAGCTTTTTCATCTGGTGGGTGGCGTTGCGACCTTCGAAGTGCTTGCCCAGCGTGTAGCCCTTGATCGTCTTCGCGAGGATGACCGTCGGCTGGCCCTTGTGCTCCATCGCCGCGTGGTAGGCGGCGTACACCTTGCGGTAGTCGTGCCCGCCTCGCTTGAGGTTCCAGATCTCCGAATCCGTCATCGGCTCGACGAGGGCCTTGGTGCGCGGATCCCGTCCGAAGAAGTGGTCGCGCACGTAGCTGCCGTCGTTGGCCTTGTAGGTCTGGTAATCGCCGTCGGGGGTCGTGTTCATCAGGTTCACCAGCGCGCCGTCACGGTCGGCGTGCAGCAGCGCATCCCACTCGCGGCCCCACACCACCTTGATGACGTTCCAGCCGGCGCCGCGGAAGAACGACTCCAGTTCCTGGATGATCTTGCCGTTACCGCGCACAGGGCCGTCGAGGCGCTGCAGGTTGCAGTTCACGACGAACGTCAGGTTGTCGAGGCCCTCGTTCGCGCCGACCTGGATCAGGCCGCGGCTCTCGGGCTCGTCCATCTCGCCGTCGCCGAGGAACGCCCACACGTGCTGCTTCGAGGTGTCCTTGATGCCGCGGTCATGCAGGTAGTGGTTGAAACGGGCCTGATAGATGGCGTTCATCGGGCCGATGCCCATCGACACCGTCGGGAATTCCCAGAAGTCCGGCATCAGCCGCGGATGGGGGTAGGACGGCAGCCCGCCGCCGGGATGGCTGTGTTCCTGACGGAACCCGTCAAGCTGGTCGGCCGTCAGCCGGCCCTCCAGGTAGGCGCGGGCGTAGACACCCGGTGAGGCATGGCCCTGGATGAAGATCTGGTCACCGCCGCCGGGGTGGGACTTGCCGCGGAAGAAGTGGTTGAAACCGACCTCGTAGAGCGCCGCTGACGAGGCATAGGTCGAAATATGGCCGCCCACACCGACTCCGGGCCGCTGCGCGCGATGCACCATGATGGCCGCGTTCCAGCGGATCCACGCGCGGTAGCGCCGCTCGACGTCCTCGTCGCCGGGAAACCAGGGCTCCAGCTCGGTCGGGATGGTGTTCACGTAGTCGGTGGAGGTCAGCGACGGGATCGCGACCCGCTGCTCGCTGGCACGCTCCAGAAGGCGCAACATCAGGTAGCGCGCCCGCGCCGGCCCGGACCGCTCCACCAGTTGGTCGAACGACTCCAGCCATTCGGCGGTCTCGTCGGAATCGATGTCAGGCAGGTACGACGCGACACCTTCCCGGATCACCCGCACTCGATCGGGTTCTGTTGTGCTGCTGGAGTTTTGGGCCAGATCCTGGCGCACGAACTCGGTGGTCAACTTCCGCTCCTTGTCAGGCGGTGGCAAATACACGCATGCGTCGGCTCAGCGGGTTACTTCGCATTCGGCGTGCGCGGGTTCCATCCTTCTCTAATCCTGCCCCATGTGCACTAGCGGGTGGTCTCGCGCCCGGAACCGGCGAACGACGGCCGCAAGGCGTGCTGGACCCGGTAACGTCTGCACCTGTGCTGATGGGTCGGCTGAGCGCCCGTGTGCGGATCGCCGCCTCGATAGCAGGCACGCTCGCAGCTCTGGCCATGATCGTCGTCGGCTGCACCAACGTGACCGAGGGGGACGCCTCGGTGGCCGAGGGGGACGCGCCGCTGTACCGGGCGTCGGTGACAGCGTCGATGGAGGAGTCCGCGGCAAGCTCGAGCGCCCGCGAGTCGGAACGTCAGGCCACTCTCACCATCGAGGCCGTGCGCACCTCGTGCGAGGCGATGAGCTCCAGCAGTGCCGAGGCCATCGGCGCCGTCAACAGCTACGTCAACGCGTTCAACACCAATCCCGCCGATGTCGCCAGGACTTCGGGCCCGGCCGTCGACGCCCTCAACCACAGCGCGGACCTGGTCGCGGGCAGCATCTCCGACCCGCTGACGCCGGAGCTGCGTGACTCGCTCAACGCCTGGGTGGACGCCGCGCGCGGAGTCGCCACGGCGATCGCCGGAAACTACGGGACGGACGAGTTCAATGCCGCGATCGCGCTCCTCAACGACGCGAAAACCACCGCATTGGACCGTTGCGACGCGGCATACCGATAAACCTGCCGCTAGATGGCTTGCCGTATGGCCTCGGCATGCGACGATAGGTCTGTGACCGGGCGCAGGGTGCGTCCGTGTCGGCTGAAGGAGGACTGACCGTGGTGTCGGCGGGTGACCCCCCGAACTACGCCCGCATGCTGGGCATCCAAAAAGATCAGGTTGTGCAGGAGTTGGGCTGGGACGAAGACACCGACGACGACATCCGAGCCGACATCGAGGACGAGAGCGGCGGCGAGCTGCTCGACGAAGACGCCGATGACGTGGTCGACGTCGTGCTGCTGTGGTGGCGTGACGACGACGGCGATCTCGTCGACCGGTTGATGGACGCGATCACGCCCCTCGCCGACGACGGCGTCATCTGGGTCGTCACCCCGAAGACCGGCAAGCCCGGGCACGTGCAGCCCGCCGAGATCGCCGAGTCCGCGCCGACCGCCGGACTGATGCAGACGTCGTCGGCCAATCTGGGGGACTGGATCGCCAGTCGTCTGGTTCAGCCGAAGTCCAAAGCCGCCGGCAGGCGTTGATCGTCTCGGTAGGGGATCCGGCACCGGACTTCACGCTCAAGGATCAGAACAATCAGCCGGTGTCGCTGTCGGGTTTCCGCGGCGTCAAGAATGTGGTGCTGGTCTTCTTCCCGCTTGCCTTCACCGGGATCTGTCAGCGCGAACTCGACGAGATCCGCGATCACATCGGTCAATTCGTCAACGACACGACGGCCACGCTGACGATCTCGGTCGGCCCGTCGCCCACCCACAAGGTCTGGGCGGCGCAGCGTGAGTACTCGTTCCCCGTGCTGTCGGACTTCTGGCCGCACGGCGCGGTGAGCCAGGCCTACGGGGTGTTCAACGACGCCTCAGGCTTCGCCAACCGCGGCACCTTCGTGGTGGATCGTTCGGGGGTGGTGCGTTTCGCCGAATGCAAGGAGCCGGGGGAGGCGCGCGATCACGCTGGCTGGAGCGCAGCGCTGGCCGCACTGCGGGACTGAGCGGATTTCCGCTGGCGCGTCGGATACGGGTAACCTGCCCGGGATCGGGCGCGTAGCTCAGGGGTAGAGCTCTGGTTTTACACACCAGCGGTCGGCGGTTCGAAACCGTCCGCGCCCACCGAGGTCATTGCCGGGCAAGGCTTGCCCCGGCGCCGCTCAGCCGACGGGTACCGCGACCTCGTTGCGTCGTCGGAAGGGCAACGTCCACGGCGGGTCGTAGAACCACGCGACGGGCTCGCCGCTCGGCGCAAAGCTGCTGTCGCGCAACGAGTCCAGGAGTTCAGTCGTCTTCGCCGCCACTGCATCGGGGCCGCGGTCGCCACTGAATCGCAACACCGCGTACGTCTCGGACGGCACCTCGACGAGTTCGACGCGGTCGTCGTCGGGCTCGGGAAGCAGTTCGAGCGACCATTTCGACGGCATGAAGAAGCGGATCACCGATTCGCCGCCGGCGCCGCGGGACTGTGCGACCGGCGCTGTCATCGCGATCTTCTCGCTTTTCTGGGCCACCGGCGCGGTCATCGCGATCTTTGTCTGCCTGCGGTTGCCGCCGAAGATGTAGCCCGCCAACCTTCGGAACCCGTCGCTGCGGGCCTGCTCCTCGTCGCCGGCGACCGCCGTCTGTGCCGCGATTCTCGGACCGTACCGGCGGATCTCGACGTCGCCGAGCAACTCCTCGAGTACGTACAACGGCTCCTCGGTACCCGCGCGGAAACCGACGATGCCGCCGGCGCCCTCGACGATCTGCAATGCGGTGTCGGTGATCTTTTTGAGCACGACTCCAGGTATACCCCTCAGCAGCAGCCCTTGGCGCGACGCTCGGCCAGGTGCGCGTGCTCGGCGCTGTCGCTTCCCTTGACTGCGGCGACGAACTCGTCGAGATCGATGCGGCGACCCCCGAGCCAGGTGCCCGTCACCTTCACGGTGTCGATCAGCGCCTCCGGGTCGACCGTCCACGGATCTGCGCTGAGTTCGACGAAGTCGGCGAGCTTGCCCACCTCCACCGAACCGACCAGATTCTCGCGGTTCAGGGTGCGGGCGGCGTCGATGGTGTGGGCCCGCCACGCCTGGTCCAAGGTGATGGCCTGTTCGGGTCCGTGCACGCCGCCGGCGCGGGTGCGTCGCGTGACCGTGGTCGCGATGTTGACCACCGGCGTCGGCGGCGACACCGACCCGTCGTTGTGCAGCGACACGCACGCCCCCGAGCTCACCGCATCGTTGAATGCGGCCCACCGCGAGCCGTGGTCGTGGTCGAAGATCGCGCCGTCGAGCAGATCGCCCCAGTAGTAGTACTGGAACGGCGACATCGACACGTGCACGCCGAGCCGGGCGGCCCGGTCGAAATGTTCGCGGGTGCCCGCGCCGCAGTGTTCGAGCCGCCAACGGTGATCGGTGCCGAGCAGACCGTGCCGGTTCAGCGCGTCCTCGTAGGCGTCCAGCGCGAGGTCGAGTGCCAGGTCACCGTTGGCGTGGAAGGCCATCTGCCAGCCGGCCGGCGCGGCGCGGTCGAGGATCGCGTCGAGTTGCTCGCGGCTGTAGTTCATGGAGTCGGCGCCACCCGCGGTGGCCGGGTCGATCCCAGCGGTACGCGTGGCGTCGGTGTCGAGGTAGGGGAACGAGATCGCGATGTTGCCGACCCAGGGCGAGCCGTCGGTCCACAGTTTGACGCCCGCCTTGGTGAGCCACTGGTCGCCGGCCGCAAAAGTTGTTGTATCCGAATAGGTTTCGGTAGTCGATACCTCCCACATGCTGACCCGCAGCGGGCACGACGGTGCCGCCGCCAGCGCCTCGTAACCTGCCGCGAACTTCGGGTCGTAGGTCATGTCCGACGTCGATGTGTAGCCGCCGCGCGACATCAGCGCGTAGTACAGCGCTCCGGCCAGCAGCGGGTTGCCGAGCTCGGCCATGATCGGGCCGGTGACCGCGGTGAGGACACCCAACTCGAAACCCTGCCCGTTGAGCGAGCCGTCTGCGTTGCGGCCGAAGCGCGAGGCCACCGGGTCGGCGGGCGGGTCGACGTCCCATCCGTAGCTCTCGATGAGTGCCGAGTTGAAGTACACGCCGTGCCCGGAGTTGTCGGTGACCACCGCGACACGGTCTCCGAAGATGGCGTCGAGTTCGGCGGCCGTCGGTTTGGGGTGGCCGTGCAGTAGCGCGTCGAAGCCGGCGAACAGCAGTGTGGTGCCCGGGTCGCTGGTGGCCAGCGCATCCGCGAACACCGCCCGCACGTCCTCCCACGTCGGGCAGTCCCATGGCGCGATCGACCGTGCCGGTGCCTGGGTGGCGATGCCGCTGATCAACGGATGGCTATGTGGCTCAACGAATCCCGGTGCCAATACCGCGGCTCCGGTGCCGACGACCTCGGCGTCGGGCAGGGCAGCCCGGCACTCGTCGAGGTCGCCCACCGCGACGATCCTGCCGGCGGACACGGCGACGGCCTCGGCGCGTGGGGCGCTGTCGTTCATGGTGATGACCGTGGTTGCTGTGAGGATCACGTCGCCCATGGCCACAGTGTGTCATCCGAGGCCCCGCGCCCGGCCGGAATGCGCTGTGAGACGCTGCCCGGGTGTTCGCTCTCGGGATCGGCATCGCTGCAGGCGTCGTGGCCGACGTGGTGTTCGGTGATCCGAGGCGTGGTCATCCGGTGGCCGTGTTCGGCAGCGGTGCAGCGGCTTTGGAACGCCATACGTATTCCGACGACCGCCGCGCCGGGGTACTGCACACCACAGCTCTGCTGACCGCCGTCGGAGTCGCGGGTGCGGCCGCCCAGCGGGCGGGACGGCGGCACGGAACCGCGGCCGAGGCGGTCTGTGTCGCCGCGGCAACCTTCGTCGCGGCCGGGGGGACGACACTGTGCCGCACGGGTGAACGCATGGCCGAACTGCTGCGCCGTGGCGACGTCGAGGGGGCGCGACGCCTGCTGCCGTCGCTGTGCGGACGCGATCCGTCCGTCCTCGACACGCCGGGGCTGACCCGCGCGGCGCTGGAGTCCATTGCGGAGAACACCTCGGACGCGCAGATCGGACCGCTGGTGTGGGCTGCCGTCGGTGGCGCGCCCGCGGTTCTGGTGTACCGCGCAGCCAACACCCTCGACGCGATGATCGGCAGCCGGTCGCCGCGTTACGCCCGGTTCGGCTGGGCTGCCGCCAGATTCGACGATCTCGTCAACCTCGTGCCGGCGCGGATCACGGGCCTGCTCGTGATGGCGTGCGCGCCGCTCGTCGGGGGGTCGCCGGCCCGCGCGTGGCGCGCCTGGCGACGCGACGCGGCCAGGCATCCCAGCCCTAACGCCGGCGTCGCGGAGGCGTCCTTCGCCGGCGCGCTGGGGATACGTCTCGGAGGGCCCACGCAGTACGCCCACGAGTTGGAGATCCGCCCGACGCTCGGCGACGGGCGGGTGCCCGAGGTCGACGACCTGGTGCGCGCTGTCCGGTTGTCACGGGCTGTTCAGGCGCTGGCGGCCGGCCTGGCCACCGTCGTCGCGGTCAGTGTCGCTTGCCGTAGCGGTCGGCGAGTTTCTGCTCGGTGGTGAGCGGCGCCGGGGGCGTGTCATCGTCGGCCGCCCGGGCTTGTGCCGCTGCCTTCTCCCGCCTGCGGATGCGGACCTCGGAATACACGAAGTAGCCGACGCCGATCGGGGCGATGATCCCGAACGCGATCCACTGGATGCCGTAGGACAGGAACGGCCCCGCGTTGAGATGGGGCAGCGGAATCACGCCGAGACCGCCGGGCTGGTCGCCGACGAGTTGCAGGTACGAGCCCGTCAGCGGCACACCGGTCAGCGACGAGATCTGCTCGATGTTGATCGAGTAGACCTGCGTGCCGCCGTCTGCCTCGAACGGCGCCTTGTCCCGGGCCAGCCCCTCGGAATCGCGCAGCCGCGCCGTGATCGTCACGGTTCCGGTCGGGGGTGCCTCGATGGGCGGGACCTGAGAACCGGCTTCGGGCCGCACATAGCCGCGGTCGACGAGCACAGTGGGCCCGCCGTCCACCGCGAACGGGACGAGCACCTCGAAGGCGGGATCGCCGTCGATGAGGCGCAGCCGGGCGAGCACCTGCGCGTCGGGCAGATAGCGTCCCGTGGCGGTCACCTGCTGCCACTGCTCATCCGGGGCCGCCGAATCCTGTTGCGGCAGAACCGTCGTCACCGGCACCGGATCAGCGTCCAGTGACCGGGAGATCTGTGCGTTCTCCCGTGAGGTCTTCGTGTTCTTGCCGAGCTGCCATGGCGCCAGCACGGTGAAGCAGAGGTACGCGAACGCAAGGACCACGACGTACAACGCCAGCCATTGCGGCCGCAGCAAGAACGCCCAGCGCCGCATGTCAGCCGGCCTGCTCTCGATGCTGCGCGAGCCGGTCGTCGACCCAGTTGTGCAGACCGGGCAGCGCGGTGTCGATGACGGTGAACGTCTCCTCGAAGTCGTCCTGGGTTCCGTAGTAGGGGTCCTCGACGTCGAGCGCGTGCAGGCCCGACCGCGGGTCGAACGAGCGCAGCATGCGCAGCCGCTCGGCAGGAACGCCCGCATGTTGCAGCATGCGCTGGTGATTGCGTCCCAACGCGACGACGAGGTCGGCGCCGAGGTGGTCGTCGGTCATCTGGGCGGCGCGGTGCGCCGTCGGGTATCCGTGCTCGCGCAGCGTGTGGCTCGTGCGCCGGTCGGCGGGTTCGCCCTCGTGCCAGTGACCGGTTCCCGCGCTGGTCACCCTGACGACGCCGCCCAGCCCCCGCTCGCTGATCTGGTGGGCGAACATCTTCTCCGCCATCGGGCTGCGGCAGATGTTGCCGGAGCAGATGAACGTGACGTGCAGCAGTTCAGACACCGAGCACCTCGCGCAGGTCGTCGACGCTCGCGACGTGCGCGAGCGCGCCGCTGCCGCCGTCGGCGAAGTCCCGGTGCCCGTATCCCCACCCGACGACGATCGTGCCGATGCCGTGCTCCGCGGCGCCTTCGACGTCGTGCGAGCGGTCGCCGATCATCACCACCCGGTCGGGCAGCGGCGCCAATTGCCGTAGAGCGTGGGCGACCACGTCTGCCTTGGTCGAACGGACGCCGTCGGGGCTCGCTCCCGCGATCACCTCGAAGTAGGAGTCGAGCTCGAAGTGGGCGAGGATGCGCTCAGCGGTCGGCTCGGCCTTCGACGTCGCGACCGCGAGCCTGACGCCGGCCGCCCGCAGGTCGGTCAGCAGCCCGGTCACCCCGTCGAACGGCCTGTTCATCGACCAGCCGCGGGCCGTGTAGTCGGCGCGGTAGGCCGCGATCGCCGCGGGGGCGGAGTCGCCGAGACCCATCTGCTGGAGGGTGATGTGCATGGGCGGCCCGACGATGCGGCTCACGAGGTCCCCGTCGGGTACAGCGGCACCGACGGAGTGCAGGGCGTGGCGGAAGCTGGCGACGATGCCCTCGGCCGAATCGGTGAGGGTGCCATCGAGATCGAAGAGCACCAGATCGCCGCGCCCCACCGGGGTGGCGCTGCGGGGGCTGTCCAGCATGTCGGTCACAGGACCATTGTTCCTGAGACGGGTGGCTGCCCGGGGCGTGGGCCCGTGCGCATTACTGTCGAGATGTGGCAAGTGTCCGGCTGATCGACGTCATCGACGTGCTCGAGGCCGCCTACCCTCCGCGGTTGGCGCAGAGCTGGGACTCTGTCGGGCTGGTCTGCGGGGATCCCTCCGAGCCGGTCGAGTCGGTGACGATCGCCGTCGACGCGACCGCCGACGTCGTCGCGCAGGTACCCGACCGCGGCCTCCTGCTCGCACATCACCCGCTGTTGCTGCGCGGTGTGGACACCGTGTCCGTCGACACCGCCAAAGGCGCCCTCGTCCACTCCCTGATCCGCACGGGGCGCGCGCTGTTCACCGCCCACACCAACGCCGACAGTGCGTCTCCCGGGGTCTCCGACGCGCTGGCGGAGACGCTCGGGCTCGAGGTCACCGAGGTCCTCTCGCCCGTGCCGTCGGGCCCGTCGCTCGACAAGTGGGCCGTGTTCGTCCCCGCCGAGAACGCCGACGCCGTGCGGGCGGCGATGTTCGCGGCCGGCGCCGGGCACATCGGCGACTATTCGCAGTGCAGTTGGAGCGTTTCCGGGACGGGCCAGTTCCTTCCCGGCGAAGGTGCCTCGCCCGCGATCGGTGAGGTCGGCGCCGTCGAGCGGGTCGCAGAGGACCGGGTCGAGATGGTCGCACCCGCCGCGCGGCGGGCCGCGATACTCGCCGCCCTCCGGGCGGCCCACCCCTACGAGGAGCCGGCCTTCGACCTGATCGCGATGCAGGCCCCGCCGGCAGACGTCGGGCTAGGCCGCATTGCGACACTTCCCGGTCCGGAACCGCTGCCGGCGTTCGTGTCCCGCGTACGCGAGGCGCTGCCCGCAACCTCCTGGGGGGTGCGCGCGTCCGGTGACCCGGAGTCGACCGTTTCCCGTGTCGCGGTGTGCGGGGGTGCCGGTGACTCGCTGCTCGCCGAGGTCGCCGCCGCGGGTGTGCAGGCCTATGTGACGGCTGATCTGCGGCATCACCCTGCCGACGAACACCGCCGGGCCTCCGACGTCGCGCTGATCGACGTCGCGCACTGGGCCAGCGAGTTCCCGTGGTGCAATCAGGCCGCGGTGTTGCTGCAGAAGCATTTCGGTGCGTCGATGCCGGTCACGGTGTCCGACGTGCGCACGGACCCGTGGAATGTCGAGGGATGATCACATGAAAGCCGATGTTTTCCAACAGCATTCGCTGCTCCAGTTGGCCGAGCTGGACGCCGAGGTCAGCCGGGCCGAGTATCGGACCAAGAACCTTCCCGAGCAGAAGTCGGTCGAGGAGGCGCAGGCCACCCACCGCGAGGCGAATGACCGCCTCGCCGTGCTGCAGATCGCGCTCGAGGACATCGACGCCCAGGTCGCGAAGTTCGAAACGGAGATCGACGGGGTGCGGCAGCGAGAGGACCGGGACCGTGCGCTGATGGCCGGTGGTTCCGTGGACCCGAAGCAGCTCAACGACCTCCAACACGAGCTCGAAACGTTGCAGCGGCGGCAGGCGAGCCTGGAGGATTCCCAGCTCGAGCTCATGGAGAAGCGCGAGGAGCTGGCCGCACAGCAGGCCGACGAATTGGCAGGCATCGAGGAATTGCAGAAAGCGCTGACCGATGCGCAGCGTGCGTGCGACGACGCCCGCGCCGAACTCACTCAGCTCCTGGAGAAGTCCGCGGCCCGGCGCGCCGAACTGGTTTCCGGGATCGACGGGGCGCTGGTGAAGCTGTACGAGCGGCAGCGGTCCCGCACCGGCGTCGGAGCGGCGCCCCTGCAGGGCCGCAGGTGCGGCGCATGCCGGATCGAAATCGATCAGGGGGAGTCGGCGCGCATCGCGGCAGCGGCCGACGACGACGTGGTGCGGTGCCCCGAGTGCGCGGCGATCCTGTTGCGTGTCACCGGTTTCCGAAAGTGAAGGTGATCGTCGAGGCCGACGGCGGTTCGCGCGGCAACCCTGGGCCCGCCGGTTACGGCGCCGTGGTGTGGTCCGATGACCGCGAATCCGTTCTTGCCGAGGCGAAATCGGCGATCGGTACGGCGACCAACAACGTCGCCGAGTACCGGGGTTTGATCGCCGGCCTCCAGGCCGCGGCGGAGGTCGGCGCCTCCGAGGTCGAGGTGCTGATGGACTCCAAGCTGGTCGTCGAACAGATGTCGGACCGTTGGAAGGTCAAGCATCCCGACCTGATCCCGCTGAACCAGGAGGCGCGGCGGCTCGCCCGCACGTTCGCGTCCATCAGCTACTCGTGGATCGCGCGGGCCTCCAACAGCTACGCCGACCGACTTGCCAACGAAGCGATGGATGCCGCAGCGGGTTCCGAAAAGCCCTCGGCGCCAACGGCGGTGACCACCAACCCAGCGGGCTGGACCGGAGCCAAAGGAGCGCCGACCCGACTATTGCTGCTGCGCCACGGGCAGACGGCGCTGTCGGTGGAGCGTCGCTATTCGGGTCGCGGAAATCCAGAGCTCACCGAACTCGGGATCCGGCAGGCCCAGGCCGCCGCGAAATACCTCGGTGCCAGGGGCGGCGTCGACGCCGTCCTCGCGTCCCCGTTGCAACGGGCTTACGACACCGCGGCTGCCGCGGCAAAAGCCCTCGGTCGCGATGTCACCGTCGACGATGACCTGATCGAGACGGACTTCGGTGCGTGGGAGGGCATGACCTTCCAGGAGGCTTCCGAATACGATCCGGATCTGCACCGAAGTTGGCTGCGGGACACCTCGGTTCCGCCTCCCGGCGGAGAGAGCTTCGACGACGTCGCGTCACGGGTTCGCCGGGCGCAGAACCGCATCATCGCGCAATACCCGGGCCAGACAGTACTGGTGGTCTCCCACGTGACGCCGATCAAGACCCTGCTGCGCATGGCGCTCGACGCCGGGCCGTCGATTTTGTATCGGCTACATCTGGATCTCGCGTCGCTGTCGATAGCGGAGTTCTACCCGGACGGGGCTGCCTCGGTACGGCTGGTCAACCAGACGGCCTATCTCTGATCGGTGTGCAGATGCACCCGCTCGCCGTGCAGACCGAACAGTGCAATGGCCTCCACGGGCCCGTCGACAGCGCCGAACCAGTGCGGGGTCCACGTTGAGAACTCAACGGCCTCACCGGGTTTGATGGTGAAGTCGCGATCGCCGAGGATGAGTCGCAGCCGCCCCGACAGCACATACATCCAGTCGTGTCCCTCGTGGACGGGGAGCTCCGCGGGCGGCGTGCGCCTGCGGGCACTGATCCGGATCTTGTGAGCGTGCAGGCCCCCGGCGGGGCCCTGCCCGGTCAAGGGCCAGAACGTGATCTGGTTGTGTGTGTGGGACTGCCCACGGATGCGCGGGTCCTCCACTTCTGGTGCGCGCAACAGCTCATCGGTGCTCACCGACAGCGCAGCGGCCAGCCGCGGTAGATGGTCGAGCGCGAGGCGCCGCTTCCCGGACTCCAGGCGGCTCAAGGTCGAGATGTCGATGCTGGACCGGGTGGCGACGTCTTCGAGCGTCATGCCGCGCTGGACTCGCAGGTCCCGCAGCCGACGTCGCACGCGGGCATCGACCCCCTCATCGTCATCGTTTGCCTTCATGGCAAAAGAGCTTGGCAGATAGGTGGCGGCGCGGGCAAGGTCGTGTCATGGACAAGATCTGGGATTGCGTGATCGTCGGCGGAGGGGCCGCCGGGTTGAGCGCCGCGCTGGTTCTGGGCAGGGCACGGCGTGCCACGCTCGTGGTCGACGCCGGAACTCAGAGCAACCTTGCCGCCCATGGTATCGGCGGGCTGCTCGGTTTCGACGGCGCACCACCGGCGCGGTTGTATGCGAAGGGCCGGGCGGAGCTGAGCGCCTACCCCGACGTTGAGGTCCGGCAGGGCGAAGTCGTCGCCGCCGAGGTGAGCGAGGAAGGCTTCGCGGTGGAACTGGCGGACGGCGGGGTGGTGTGGACTCGCCGGGTGCTGCTGGCGATGGGAATGCGGTATGAGTCGCCCGATGTGTCGGGACTGCCGGAGTTGTGGGGGCGTTCGGTGTTCCACTGCCCGTTCTGTCACGGATGGGAGGTCCGCGACAAGCCGCTGGCCGTACTGGCCGATGGGGACCGTGCCGTGCACATGGCCACGTTGCTCCGCGGGTGGAGCGACGATGTCGTCTTGCTGACGGGCGGACCGGCCGAACTCACCGACGCTCATCGGGCGCGACTGTCCGAGGCCGGAGTGGTTGTGGACGAGCGGGTGGTCGCCGGGTTGCGTTCGGCGGAAGGGGAATTGGACGCGGTCGTGTTCGCCGACGGCACCGCCATGGCCCGCGGCGGTCTGCTGATCGCCACGACATTGCATCAGCGTTCCGCGTTGGCCGCCAAGTTGGGTGTCGACTTCGCTGCGGCGAGCCCGGTTTCAGCGGAGGCGATCGAGATCGACGCGATGTACCGCACCTCGGTTCCCGGGGTTTTCGCGGCGGGCGACGTCAGTGCGCAGATGCCGCAGGTGGCGGCGGCGATCGCGGCCGGCTCGGCGGCGGCCGCATCGATAGTGGCAAGTTTCATGGAGGAGCGATGACAGAGTCTGAGGTGAAACAACATTGGGAGGATCGGTACGCCGAGCGGGACCGGATCTGGAGCGGGAAGGTCAACCGGTGGCTGGCCGAGGTCGCCGCGCCTTTGACGCCGGGGCGGGCGCTGGATCTGGGCTGCGGGGAGGGCGGTGATTCCCTCTGGCTGGCCGAGCAGGGCTGGCAGGTGGTCGGCGTGGACATCTCCGAGACCGCACTCGGCCGTGCGGCCGAGGAGGCGGCCCGACGAGGGCTGACCGACCGCATCCGGTTGGTGCAGATGAACCTGTCGGAGTCGTTTCCGGAGGGCAGCTTCGACCTCGTGTCGGCGCAGTTCCTGCAATCGATGGTTCATCTGGATCGCGAACGCATCTTCGCGTCCGCAGCAGGTGCCGTGGCGCCGGGCGGGCTGCTGATCGTCATCGACCACGGCGCCGCGCCGCCGTGGGCCCACCACGTCAAAGATCATGTGTTCCCCGGCGTGGACGAGGTCCTCGGGACGATCGATCTCGGCGCGGGCCGATGGGAACGCGTGCGTGTGGGCACCGTCGAGCGCGACGCCGTCGGACCCGACGGGCAGGCCGGCGTGCTGATCGACAACCTGATCGTGCTACGGCGGGTGTAGAGCCACCAGAGCTCGCCTGGCCGCCAATCGCAGATCAGCGGCGTCCCGGCGATCTGTCGGGGGCTGGGTGTAGTGTCGGTTGTGTGATCGAACAATTGTTCGAATTGGATGCCGACGCGTCGGAGGCGCAGCTGCGGATCCTCGTCGAACGCTGTGAGCAGCTGAAGTCTCAGGCGGCTGCGGTGCAGGCGCGCGCAACGGCGTTGTGGGCGGCCAAGCGTGCCGCGGCGGAGCAGGCTGCCGGCGTGCCCGTGAGGCGGCGCGGCAGAGGGCTGGCCTCTGAGGTTGCGCTGGCGCGCCGCGACGCGCCGGTGTGCGGCAACACCCATCTCGGTGTGGCGAAGGCGTTGGTCGACGAGATGCCGCGCACGTTGGCGGCGTTGGAGGCTGGGCAGCTCTCGGAGTACCGGGCATTGCTGATCGTGCGGGAATCGGCGTGCTTGTCGGTCCAGGATCGCTTAACCCTCGACGCCGAACTCAACGAGAAAGCCCAAGGGTTTCAGGGCTGGGGTAACCGGCGGGTGGCAGCTGAGGCCAAGGCGATCACGGCGCGTCTGGATGCCGCGGCGGTGGTGGAGCGCAACAACAAAGCCGTCAAAGACCGCTGCGTGACGACCCGGCCCGCCCCCAACGGCATGGTCTACGTGACGTTCCTGATGCCGCTGGCCCAGGGCATCGGCATGTACGCCGCCCTCAAACGCGAAGCCGACGTATGCGGCGACGGCCGCTCCCGCAATCAGGTCATGGCCGATACTGCCTTTGAACGCGTCACCGGCCGCAGCGCCACTGAGCCGGTGAATGTGCACCTGCTTCTGGTGATGGCCGATACGACGTTGGCCGGTGATGACACCGAACCGGCATGGCTGCAGGGCTACGGCCCTATCCCTGCCGGGTTCGCGTGCAAGCTCACCGGTGATGCGGTCACCGACAAGGAAGCCAAGGCGACGCTGCGCCGGCTCTATCGGCATCCCCGGAGCGGGCAGTTGGTGGCCATGGAGTCGCGGTCGCGGACGTTCCCGAAAGGGTTGGCGAGGTTCATCGGAATCCGGGACCGCACGTGCCGGACCCCGTACTGCAACGCCGAAATCCGCCACCTCGACCACGCCACCCCTGACCGTGACGGCGGAAAGACCAGTGCGGTCAACGGGTTAGGAGCCTGCGAGGCGTGCAATTACGCCAAAGAAGCACCGGGTTGGCAAGTGACGACCCGCGACCGCGACGGCACCCATCACGCCGAATTCCGCACGCCCACCGGGGCCAGGTACTACTCCCTGGCGCCGCCGCTGCCCGGCACCCCGGTGCGCCAGAAGATCAGCCTCCTCGAGGGCCGACTCAGCATCGACCTCGTCACCTTCGAAGCCGCCTGACTGCGGACGGTCAGCTGCCGGTAGGCACGTCCGCCAGCTGGGTGAGGCGCACGCTGTTCCCGGACGGATCGCGGAATCCGCAGTCGATCCCGTAGGGCATTTCGTGGGGCTCCTCGGTGAACTCGACACCGCGGGCCTTGAGTTGTTCGTAGCTGGCCTGGCAGTTCTCGGTGGTGAGGAAGACGGTGCCCGCGAACCCTTTCGCGGTCAGGTCGAGTACCTGCCTCTTGGTGGACTCGTCCATGACGGGTTCTCCGGGCACAGCCATGAGCACGATCGACACGTCGTCCTGTCCGGGTGGCCCGACGGTCAGCCAGCGGAAGATGCCGTCGACACCGGGCAGCGAAACATCCTGGCGCACTTCCATACCGACCTTCTCGGTCCAGTACTTCATGGCGACTTCCTGGTCGTGGACCCATAGATGGGCGCTTGCGATCTTGATCATGCGCTCGACGCTACGGTCGCGGATTTCGCCCCGTCTTCTCCGCGTGTGCTGTCTTGCGGGTGTCGCGGGCCAGGATGCAGCTGGGGATCCGCGCATGGATCGCGGCAGGCGGCATCGATGCGCGATAGGCGGCCGGTGGAAGTCCGTAGGCGCGGGCGAACGTGGTGGTGAACGACCCGACGCTCTGCAGCCCGACCATCACGCAGATGTCGGCAACGGATCTGTCGGTGTGGCGCAACAGCGACGCAGCGCGCTCGAGGCGGCGCGTCTGCAGGTACGCGCGCGGAGACTCACCGAACGTCCTCGTGAACATCCGGCTGAAATGTGCCCGCGACAGGCCGGCGGCCGCGGCGAGATCGTCCACGGTGATCGCCTCCGAGTACCGCGAGTCCACGAAGTCCTTGGCTCGCATCAGGTAGCGAGCGGGTGGGGCCTGAGCCATGCGACCAGTATGGCCGCGCGGTGGCCTCGGCGTTCATTACCTCAATCCGCACGCGAACCATTACCGTGTGAGGGCGGATGAGCTGGCCGGGCGGCCGCGGCACCTGGTGTCGAGGAAAGTCCGGACTTCACAGAGCAGGGTGATTGCTAACGGCAATCCGAGGTGACTCGCGGGAAAGTGCCACAGAAAACAGACCGCCGCCACGGAGTCTTCGGACGACGCGGAGGTAAGGGTGAAAAGGTGCGGTAAGAGCGCACCAGCATTCCGGGTGACCGGAGTGGCTAGGCAAACCCCACCCGAAGCAAGGCCAAGAAGGCCGCAACCTGGTTGCGGCCGCGCAGGCGTCCGAGGGCTGCTCGCCCGAGTCTGCGGGTAGGCCGCTTGAGGCACCCGGCGACGGTGTGTCCAGATGGATGGTCGCCGCCTCGCCGCCGGACATGGCGTCGAGGAACAGAATCCGGCTTACAGGCCGGCTCATCCGCCCTCAGGCGACGTCAGGATTTGACCGACTTGTCGAGCGCCTTGAGTGCGTCCTCGATCTGTTCCTCGCAGCGCCGGGCCAGATCGTCTTCCAGCTGGTACAGCAGTCCGTAGGTGAAGGTGTCCTCGCCGGCGGCGTGTGCGACCTCGGCCTGCCGGCTCAGATGCGTCCGGCTGACGACGCTGTCCTGGTGATCGCCGAGCAGCGACTGGATGGCCTTCGCGCGGTCGGCCACCTTGGTGTCGCCCGTGGCGGCCGCGGTGTAGCGAAGAGCTTTGGCGCGCTTGCGGATCCGGTGCAGCGCTTCGTTGGAATCCTCGGCGTTCACCTCGGGATCCTCCGCCGCGGCGCGAGCGGCCTTGGCCGCTTTGCGAACCCGCTTGTACGCCGAGTCGATCGTCAGGGGTGCGGGTTCCTCCCCGGGGGCCGAAGGGGCGGGCCCGGAGGCGACCAGCGCTTCGAGCGCGTCGAGGAGACGGAAGTAGCGCTGTGAGCGCATGGCCGTCAGCGATCGTTTCCAGCCCGTCTGATACCGCTTCTTGGCGCCCTCCACGAGGCGCTCCCGCACAGGCCCGCGCACGTTGGCTTCGGGCAGCGCGTCGATCGCGCGCTCGTAGCGCTCGGCGAGAACCTCTGCGTCGCGGGCCACGCCGAGCACGGCGGCGAGCTCTCGCAGCTCCTCAAGGATCCACTCATGGTCGGCGATGTCGAACGAGCCTTCCGACGACTGCAGCAGGCTTCGGATCTTGCGGGTTGTCACCCGCATCTGATGAACCGAGTCCCAGACATCGGAGCGGACCGCACGATCCCACTCGATGAGCTCGGCGACGTTCTGCGCCACGGCGCGGCGGGCCGGATCGGCCGACTTCGTCGAGGTGTCCTCGACCGCCTCGTCGTCCTCGGACGCCGGGGTGCTCGACTTCAGGACCCTGGCCAGCTTCGATCCGTGTCCGGCCGGCACCGCACCGGCGTCCAGCAGCCGGTTGGTCAGCCGGTCGAACACGGCGGTATCGGCGCCGGACTTCAGCTCGAGCTCCCACTCGCGCCAGAACTGTTCCTCACCGCCCTCGGCGCTCGCTGTCACCTGGTCGTCGCAGAACTCGGCCACGGGGGCTCCGTCGGGCCCGTACAACAGCTCGACGACCCTGGTCGTGTTGATCCGCGCGACGGGGGCCAGCGGACGGTCCCGAACGATGGCCAGCACCACATCGCGCAGGCTTTCCGGCACGTCGAGGTGTTCCGGGGTGTCGTCGAGAGGGGCATGCACCTCTGTGCGGGTGTCGGCGCCCGCCGGCAATTTCAGGTGCCATCCCGCGTCTGTCCCGCCGGTTCGCCTGCGCAGCGTGATCTTGTTCCGGGCCAGGTCGCGGGCAGGCGTGTCGAAGTACACAGCTGCCAACGACTGTGACGGTGACCGCTCGATCCGGGCCACCACGGACAACCCGTCGAAGGACGGCGAGACAGTCGACTCAACCACCCCGAATTTGCGCTCGGTCTCGGTGTACCTGGAGGTTTCGCGCGATTTCGGAGCCATGGTCACCTTTGTCTCTGGCGTGGTCGGGGACCATAGCCTGCCATACGCAGATGAAACCGCTGCCGGTGCGCGGCACGGCGACCAAGATCAAATCTCGGCGCGTCGCGGTGTGTCCGCGCGATTTTGGCCCGTGTTCTCTTACAATTCTCTTATGAGTCTAGGAATGAGGCTCGACGACTATCTGGACCAGGATGGCGCCATCGCGATTCCGGCTGGCACCACGCTGACCTCGTTCCTGGATCGCAATGCCGCCGAGCTGCGTGACACCCCCGCCTATCGCTATCTGGATTTCGACCATGACCAGACCGTCGAGCTGACCTGGACCCAACTGGTCGTGCGGCTGCGAGCGGTCGGCGCCCGGCTGCAGCAGGTGACCGAGCAGGGTGATCGCGTGGCGATCGTCGCGCCGCAGGGCGTCGAATACGTCATCGGTTTCTTCGCCGCTGTCCAGGCGGGCACGATCGCGGTTCCGTTGTTCGCCCCCGAACTCCCCGGCCACACCGAGCGGCTGGACGCGGTGCTGGCCGACGCCAAGCCCTCGGTACTTCTGACGACGCTCGCGGCCGCCGAATCTGTGCGCGAATTCCTTCGGCACCTGCCGCGCGATCGTCGGCCGCGGGTCATCGCCATCGACGCCGTGCCCGACGAGATCGGCGCCGGGTTCGTGCCCGCGCAGCTGCACACCGACGGCATCGCCTATCTGCAGTACACCTCCGGTTCCACCCGTGCCCCGGCCGGCGTGGAGATCACGCACCGCTCGGCATGCACGAACGTCGTGCAGATGATCCTGTCGGTCGGTCTGGACCCCGACATCAACAGCGTCAGCTGGTTGCCCCTGTTCCATGACATGGGCCTGCTGATGATCATGTTCCCGGCACTCGCGGGTGGCTATCTGACCCTGATGTCGCCGGTGGCTTTCGTGCGCCGCCCCTTCCGCTGGATCCGCGAACTCGGGGCCTCCGACCGTCCCACGTTCGCCGCTGCGCCCAACTTCGCGTTCGCGCTGGCCGCGCAGCGAGGCCTGCCGCCCGAAGGCGAGCCGCTCGACCTCAGCAACGTCAAGGGGTTGATCAACGGATCAGAACCGGTGAGCATCTCCGCCGTCACCGCGTTCAACGACGCCTTCGCCCCGTACGGCTTGGCGCCGACGGTGATCAAACCCTCCTACGGGATGGCCGAGGCGACGCTGTTCGTCTCGACAACCGCCCCTGACGCGCCCCCGACCGTGACCCATTTCGATCGCACACAGCTGACCCTGGGTCACGCGGTGCCTGTCGACGCCGACCACCCGGACGCGGCCATTCAGGTGTCATGCGGCACGGTGGCACGCAGTCAATGGGCGGTCATCGTCGATTCGGCCACCGAATCCGAACTGCCCGACGGCGAGGTCGGAGAGATCTGGCTGCACGGCGACAACATCGGCAACGGATATTTCGGCCGTCCCGAGGAGACGGAACTGACGTTCTGCAACAAGCTTCAGTCGCGTCTCTTGCACGGCAGCCACGCCGAATACTGTGCGGATTCCGCGCTGTGGCTGCGCACCGGCGACCTCGGCGTCTACCTCGACGGGCACCTCTACATCACGGGCCGTCTCAAAGACCTCGTCATCGTCGACGGTCGCAACCACTATCCCCAGGACATCGAGGCGACGGTGGCCGACGCGTCCGGTGCGGTGCGGGCAGGCTTCGTCGCTGCGTTCTCGGTGCCCGGCAACGGACGGGAAGAGGTCGTGATCGTCGCCGAGCGGGCGCCCGGCGCGGGCCGCGCCGACGCGGCCCCGATCCAGGAAGCGATCCGCGCCGAGGTGTCCCGCCGCCACGCCGTGCCGGTCAAAGAGATCAAACTCGTTGCCGCAGGCGTGATTCCGCGGACAAGCAGCGGCAAGCTGGCGCGCCGCGCGTGCCGGGCGGCCTATCTCGACGGCACACTCTGATCCGGCGGACGTTACAGTCCGGGGTGTGACTGACTACCAGACCATCACGCTCGAACAGACCGGCTCCGTCGCCCGGATCACACTGAACCGGCCCGACGCCGCAAACGGCATGAACGACACCATGACTCGGGAACTGGCCGACGCCGCGGTGCGGTGCGACAGCCCGACGACCAAAGTCGTCGTCATCACCGGGGCGGGCCGGTTCTTCTGTGCGGGCGGCGACCTCAAGGACTTCGCCGCGGCCCCGAGCAGGGGCAGGCACATCAAGGGCGTCGCCGACGATCTGCACCGCGCCATCTCGACGTTCGCGCGGATGGACGCCGTCGTCATCACGGCGGTGAACGGGGTCGCCGCAGGTGCCGGGTTCTCGCTCGCGGTCACCGGCGACCTGGTGCTCGCCGCCGAGTCCGCGTCGTTCACGATGGCCTATACGCGCGTCGGCCTCAGCCCCGACGGCAGCTCGTCGTATTACCTGCCGCGGCTGATCGGCATCGCGAAGACCAAGGAGCTGATGCTCACCAATCGCACGCTGTCGGCCGACGAAGCGTCCCGCTGGGGACTGGTGACCGAAGTGGTCGACGACGACGCACTCGCCGAGCGCACCGATCAGCTTGCCGAGAAGATGGCGGCGACGGCAGCGCGTTCCAACGGCGGCATCAAAGCACTGCTGCTCGGCACGTTCGCCAACGGCCTGGAGGAGCAGATGGAACTGGAGGGGCGTCTGATCGCCCAACGTGCCGAGTCGGCCGACGGTCGCGAGGGCGTCGACGCGTTCCTGGCGAAGCGAAAGCCGGAGTTCTCCTAGTAGGAATGCTCCTCGGCGGGAAACACGCCGGTGGCCACTTCCTGGGCGTAGTCGGCGGCGGCGCGGCGCAATTCATCGCCTACGGCACCGAACCGCTTCACGAACTTCGCGGTCTTGCCGTTGGTCATACCCGCCATGTCCTGCCAGACCAGCACCTGCGCGTCGCAGTTCGGCCCGGCACCGATCCCGACAGTGGGGATCGTCAGCTTGCCGGTGATCTGGGTGGCAAGCTCGGCAGGCACCATCTCCATCACCACGGCGAACGCGCCGGCTTCCTGCACGGCGATCGCGTCGTGGATGGTCTGCTCGGCGGCGTCGCCGCGACCCTGGACACGGAAACCGCCGAGGCCGTTGACGCTCTGCGGCGTGAAACCGATGTGCGCCATGACCGGGATGCCGGCCGCGGTGATCGCGGCGATCTGACCGGCAACCCGCTCGCCGCCCTCGAGCTTAACCGCGTGGGCGCCGGTCTCCTTGAGCATGCGGGTGGCGGTCGCCAGCGCTTGGGCCGGGCCGGCCTCATAGCTGCCGAACGGAAGGTCGGCGACGACCAGCGCATGCGGAGCGCCGCGCACGACGCCGCGAACCAGCGGGATGAGTTCATCAAGTGTCACCGGGACGGTGGTGTCGTAGCCGTAGACCACGTTGGCGGCGGAATCGCCGACCAGCAGCACCGGGATCTGCGCCTCGTCGAACACCGCGGCGGTCGAGTAGTCGTAAGCGGTCAACATGGCCCACTTGTGGCCTTCGGACTTCCACTTGTGGAGGTGGTGGGTGCGCACCTTCAGGCGCGGTTTCGAGGTCTCGACGACAGCACCATAGACGGACTGCTCAGACATCATTGTCCCCTCATCGGGTTCGGTCGTTGTGAATCCTCGTGGCCGAAATCGGTCCCCGGGTTCGCTGACCCATCAAGTGTGCCACCACGTCACCGGAAGTTGAACAGCGCGTTAAGTGGATTTCCTCACACCCGACTCGGCCGGGCATACCATCGCGGCATGCAACGGCTCAGCGGACTCGACGCCAGCTTCCTCTATCTCGAAACCGCTGCTCAGCCACTGCACGTGTGCTCGATCCTCGAGCTCGACACATCCACCGTTCCCGGCGGCTACACGTTCGGCGCGCTGCGCGATCAGCTGTCGCTGCGCATCCGCGCGATGCCCGAGTTCCGTGAGCGGATCGCCGACACCCCGTTCAATCTGGACCATCCGGTGTGGGTGGAAGACAACGACTTCGACGTCGAACGGCATGTCCACCGCATCGGTCTGCCGTCCCCGGGCGGGCGCTACGAACTCGCCGAAATCTGCGGTCACATCGCCTCGCTACCGCTGGACCGTGCGCGCCCGCTGTGGGAGATGTGGGTGATCGAGAACGTAGGGGACAGCGCGGAACGCATCGCGGTGATGACGAAGGTGCACCACGCCGCCGTCGATGGCGTCACCGGCGCGAACCTGATGTCGAAGCTCTGCACGACGGAGCCGGACGCGCCGCCGCCCGACCCGGTCGACGGGCCGGGCGGCGCAAGCGATCTGGAGATCGCCGTCAGCGGCGCGGTTCGCTTCGCGGCGCGCCCGCTCAAGCTCGTCAACGTCGTACCGAACACCGTGTCCACGGTTGTCGACACCCTCAAACGCGCCCGCAGCGGCCTGACGATGGCGCCGCCGTTCGCCGCCCCGAGAACCGTGTTCAATGCCAACGTCACAAGTCATCGCGCTGTCGCCTTCACCCAGCTCGACCTCGACGACGTCAAGACGGTCAAGAACCACTTCGGCGTCAAGGTCAACGACGTGGTCATGGCGCTGGTCTCGGGGGTGCTGCGTACGTTCCTGCTCGCACACGGCGGGCTGCCGGAGAGTTCGCTCGTGGCGATGGTGCCCGTCTCGGTGCACGAAAAGTCCGATCGCCCTGGGCGCAACCAGGTTTCGGGCATGTTCGCCAAACTGGAGACCGGTGTCGAAGACCCAGCCGAGCGGCTCAAGGCGATAGCCCAGGCCAATTCAGTTGCCAAACAGCATAGTTCGGCGATCTCGGCGACCCTGCTGCAGGACTGGACGCAATTTGCGGCGCCCGCGGTGTTCGGCGCCGCGATGCGGGTCTACGCGAGCAGCAGGCTCAGCGGCGCCCGGCCGGTGCACAACCTCGTCGTCTCCAACGTGCCCGGTCCACAGGGGCGGCTGTTCATGCTCGGGTGCGAGGTCAAGGCCATGTATCCGCTCGGGCCGATCTTCCACGGGTCGGGTCTGAACATGACCGTGATGTCACTGTCAGGCAACCTGGACGTCGGGATCGTGTCCTGTCCCGAACTGGTGCCGGACCTGTGGGACATGGCGGACGCGTTCGACACCGCGCTTCAGGAGCTGCTCGCGGCGACGCGCTAGCAAGCGGGCCCCCGGCACGCGCCTTGCCAGCGCAGATGTCCCTTCATGGCAGCATGTCTTCCCATGAAGCTCACGACCGCGGTCGCACGGC
Source organism: Mycobacterium bulgaricum (assembly GCF_041287165.2). NCBI lineage: Bacteria > Bacillati > Actinomycetota > Actinomycetes > Mycobacteriales > Mycobacteriaceae > Mycobacterium > Mycobacterium bulgaricum. The sequence continues at coordinate 316,724 of NZ_JBGGKV020000005.1, forward strand.
CCGGCCTCCTGCTCACGCTGCCGGTGCTGCTCGTCGCCGGCTGCAGTCAGGTGGTGGAAGGCAGCGCGCTGATATCGGTGCCGCGGCCGGGCACACCCATTCAATGGGGACCCTGCGAGGCAGGCGCATCGGATCAGACGGGAATTCCACCCGGCGCCGAGTGCGGCATGCTGTCGGTTCCCGTCGACTGGGACAACGCCGACGACCCGAGCGGTGATGTCGCCCAGATCGGGCTACTCCGCGTCACCGCCACGGGCGACAAGATCGGTTCGCTGCTCATCAATCCGGGTGGGCCCGGGGAGTCGGGCATCAAGGCGGCCGCGTCGATGGCGACGACACTGCCGGAGGAGTTGCGGGAGCGCTTCGACATCGTCGGATTCGATCCCCGCGGCGTTGCCAGCTCCACGCCGGCGGTGTGGTGCAACAGTGACGCCGACAACGATCGGCTGCGCGCCGACAACGTCGTGGAGTACACCCCCGAAGGCGTTGCCCACCTGGAGAAGCTCACGAAGGAGTTCGTGCAGCGCTGCGTGGACAAATCGGGCAAGGATTTCCTCGCCAACGTCGGAACGGCAAGCGTCGTCAAAGATCTCGATGCGCTGCGCATCGCCCTCGGCGACGAGAAGCTGACCTACCTGGGCTACTCCTACGGCACCAGGATCGGTGCCAGCTACGCCGAGGAGTTCCCCCAGAATGTGCGCGCGATGGTGCTCGACGGCGCCATCGACCCGAATGCCGACCCGGTGGAAGCCGAGGTGCGCCAGGCGGCCGCGTTCCAGCAGGCGTTCGACGACTATGCAGCGGACTGCGCGATCGACCCGTCGTGTCCACTGGGTACCGATCCTGCCAAGGCAGTCGACGTCTACCACTCGCTGGTGTGGCCCCTGGTCGACGAGCCCGCCGAGACCAGCGACCCGCGCAAGCTGAGCTACAACGACGCCATCGTGGGCACCATCCTTCCCCTGTACTCACCGGGACTGTGGCGGCACCTGACCAAGGCGCTCAGTGAGATCGAGGACGGCCGGGGTGACACGATGCTCGCGCTGGCGGACCTCTACATGGGGCGTGACGCGCAGGGCCACTACGACAACAGCACCGACGTGCGCGTCGCCGTCAACTGTGTGGACAAGCCGGCAATCACCGACCGCGCCACACTCGTCGAGCAGGATCGGCGGGTCCGCGCGGCGGCACCGTTCATGTCCTACGGCGACTTCACCGGCCTGGCCCCGATGCCGACGTGCGGCTTCTGGCCGGTGCCGCCCACCACCACGCCGCACGAGATCAGCGTGACGGGGCTGCCGCCGATTCTCGTCGTGTCCACCACCAACGACCCGGCCACGCCGTATCAGGCGGGTGTGGACCTGGCCCGCCAGCTCGGCGGCACCCTTGTGACGTTCGAAGGAACGCAGCACACCGTTGCGTTGCAGGGCGATTCGTGCGTCGACGACATCGCGACGCGTTACCTTGTGGACGTGACTGTTCCGCCGCCGGACACCCGGTGCTGACGATCTCCGTCGTCGGCGAGCAGGATCTGGCCGAACTGGCGCCGATGCTGCGGGGCTACTGCGACTTCTACGAGGTCGATCCCTCCGACGACAAGCTGGCCGCGATGTCGCGCGCATTGATCGAGAACCCCGACGAAGGGGTGCAGCTGATTGCGCGGACAGACGGTGGAACCGCTGGTATTGCTGTCGGCTTCGCGACGATCTTCTGGACGTGGCAGACCCTCTACGCCGCGCGCGTCGGTGTTCTCAACGACCTCTACGTGACCCCGCAGTCGAGGGGGAGCGGCACGGGGCGGGCGCTGATCGCCCACGGGCTGCAGCTGTGCCGCGACCGCGGGGCGGAGAAGCTGGTGTGGGAGACGGCGCCCGACAACGCGACAGCGCAACGGCTTTACGACGGGATCGGCGCCGAGAAGTCCACCTGGTTGACCTACGAGCTCGACGCCCGATAACAGCCCGGTCACCGTTGGATCCCGGGGGCGCCCCGCGCGGCGGTTCCGTGCAACGATGGCTGCCATGCTGCGCGCCGGACGGATGATCGCGGCGCTGTCGGTGATCGCGGCTGCGCTGAGCCCCTCGGCGACGGCCTCTCCGCTCGCCCTCGATGAGCCGTATTCCGCTGCGCCGGTGTGGAGTTCGTGCGCTTCCTTCGTCGGCGACGTCTCGGGGATCCCGAGCGCCCAGTGCGGTACGGTCGCCGTGCCTGTCGACTACGCGCAACCCGATGGTGCTGCGGCGCAGCTGGCCGTCATCAGGGTCCCCGCGACCGGACCGCGAATCGGCGTGCTGATCGTCAACCCCGGCGGACCCGGTGCCTCCGCGGTGGACACCGTCGCCTCGATGGGTGCGGCGCTCTCGGGCACCGAGATCCTCCAGCGGTTCGACCTCGTCGGCATCGATCCGCGAGGGGTCGGGCATTCGACGCCAGAACTGCGGTGCCGCACCGACGCCGAGTTCGACGCCTATCGCGCTGAACCGCTGGCCGACTACAGCCCGGCGGGGGTGGCCCACATCGAGGGCGTCATGCGCCAATTCGCTGCGCGCTGCCTCGACCGGATGGGGGCCGAGTTCCTCGCCAGCGTCGGCACCGCCACCGCGGCGCGCGACATGGACGTCGTCCGCGACGCGCTGGGCGAGCCGCAGATCAACTACCTCGGGTTCTCCTATGGCACTCAACTGGGCGCCGTCTACGCCGCCCGCTACCCCGACCGGGTCCGAGCGATGGTTCTCGACGGCGCGGTCGACCCCAGCCTCGACCCGATCACCGAGAGCCACAACCAGATGGCGGGGTTCCAGCAGGCCTTCGACAGGTACGCGGCCGACTGCGCACAGTCGCCCGGCTGTCCGCTCGGCACCGACCCGACCCGCTTCGTCGCCCGCTTCCATCAGCTCGTCGACCCCCTCGTCGCCCGCCCCGCACCGACCACGGACCCCCGGGGCCTCAGCTACCAGGACGCCATCACCGGCACGGTGAGTGCGCTGTACTCGCAGCGCTTCTGGCCCTACCTGAACAGCGGTCTGCTCGGGCTGCAACGCGGCACCGACCCCGGCGACCTGTTGCTGCTCGCCGACGACTACCAGCAGCGTGACCGCAACGGGCATTACCTGAACCGACAGGACGCGTTCAACGCGATCCGCTGCGTCGACGCCGATTTCCCGACCGATTCGGCAACCTGGGTCGAAGCCGACCGGCGCGCACGCGAGGTCGCGCCGTTCGTGTCCTACGGTGCGTTCACCGGTTACGCCCCTCGCGACGTCTGCGCGTTGTGGCCGGTGCCGGCGACCTCGGTGGTCGGCGCCGTCGGCTCCCCGGGACCCGGCAAGGTCGTCGTGGTGTCCACGACAGGAGACCCGGCGACGCCCTACGAGGCCGGGGTCGACCTCGCCCGTCAGATGGACGCCAGCCTGATCAGTTTCACCGGCACCCAGCACACCGTGGTCTTCAACGGTGACGCGTGTGTCGACACCGCAGTCGTCGCGTTCCTGACCGAGTCGACTCCGCCGCCGGCCGGATTGCGCTGCTAGCAGCGCCGTAACACAGAATTAACAGGCGGAACCTAGGCTTCGATCATGGATCGGCAGAAGGAATTCGTGCTGCGCACGCTGGAGGAACGCGATATCCGCTTCGTCCGGTTGTGGTTCACCGACGTGCTCGGATACCTCAAGTCGGTCGCGATCGCTCCCGCCGAACTCGAGGGGGCGTTCGAGGAGGGCATCGGATTCGACGGCTCCTCGATCGAGGGCTTCGCCCGCGTGTCCGAGGCCGACATGGTCGCGCGGCCCGATCCGTCCACCTTCCAGGTGCTGCCGTGGGCCGACAGCTCAGGCAAGCACCACTCGGCACGGATGTTCTGCGACATCACGATGCCGGACGGCTCGCCGTCCTGGGCGGACTCGCGCCACGTGCTGCGCCGCCAGCTGTCCAAGGCCAGCGACCTCGGCTTCTCGTGCTACGTGCACCCCGAGATCGAGTTCTTCCTGCTCAAGCCGGGCGAAGACGACGGCACCCCGCCCGTCCCCGCCGACAACGGCGGTTACTTCGACCAGGCCGTCCACGATTCGGCGCCCAACTTCCGTCGCCACGCGATCGACGCGCTCGAGCAGATGGGTATCTCCGTCGAGTTCAGCCACCACGAGGGCGCACCCGGCCAGCAGGAGATCGATCTGCGTTACGCCGACGCCCTGTCGATGGCCGACAACGTGATGACGTTCCGCTACCTCGTCAAAGAGGTCGCCCTCGGTGACGGTGTGCGGGCCTCCTTCATGCCCAAGCCGTTTGCCGAGCACCCCGGCTCGGCGATGCACACGCACATGAGTCTGTTCGAAGGTGAGACCAACGCCTTCCACAGCGCCGACGACCCGCTACAGCTCTCCGACGTCGGAAAGTCGTTCATCGCAGGCATTCTCGAGCACGCCAACGAGATCAGCGCCGTCACCAACCAGTGGGTGAACTCCTACAAACGCCTGGTGCACGGCGGCGAGGCGCCGACGGCAGCGTCGTGGGGCGCGGCCAACCGGTCGGCCCTGGTCCGCGTCCCGATGTACACACCGCACAAGGTGTCGTCGCGGCGTGTCGAGGTCCGTAGCCCCGACTCGGCCTGCAACCCGTACCTGACCTTCGCGGTCCTGCTCGCGGCGGGCCTGCGCGGCATCGAGAAGAACTATGTCCTGGGCCCTCAGGCCGAGGACAACGTGTGGAGCCTGACGTCGGAGGAGCGCCGGGCCATGGGCTACAAAGAGCTGCCCGGCAGCCTCGGGGACGCCCTCACCCAGATGGAGAATTCCGAACTGGTCGCAGAGGCGCTCGGTGAGCACGTGTTCGACTTCTTCCTGCGCAACAAGCGCCAGGAGTGGTCGAACTACCGCAGCCACGTCACGCCGTACGAGCTGAAGACCTACCTGTCCCTCTAGCCACCTGTCTCTCTGACGAGCGGGGCACCGCGCTACCTTGATGGGCGTGGCCAAACCCGCGACGCAGCGCCCGAAGCTGCCCGGCGTCGGTCGGCTCGGACTCGTGGAGCCCAGGGCGCAGGCCGACCTCGACGGGCTCGGGTGGAACACCGATGCCCATGTCGAGCTGCTGTGGTCGCTGTCGCGCGCACCGGACGCCGACACCGCCCTGAAAGCGATCGTGCGACTCTCCGAAGCGCTCGAGTCCGGATGGGCCGAGCTCAACGCGGCCCTGCTCAAAGACAAGAGTCTGCGCGGACGGCTGTTCGCGGTCCTCGGATCCTCACTCGCGCTCGGCGATCACCTGATCGCCAACCCCGACTCATGGCGACTGCTCGCCGGAACGGTCACCCTGCCGTCCGCGCAGGAGCTGCGCGACATGTTCGCCGAACAGGCCGATGCCACAACGGGTTCCACGCATGCCGCGGTCCCGCCGCTGCGTACCCTCTATCGCGACCGGATCCTCGTGCTGGCGGCGCTGGATGTCGCGTCCACGGTCGAGAACGAACCCGTACTGCCGTTCACCGTCGTCGGCGAGCACCTCTCCGATCTCGCCGATGCGGCGCTGGCCGGCGCGCTGCGCGTCGTGACGACCTCGGTGTGCGGTGACAAGCCGTCACCCGCATTGACCGTCGTCGCGATGGGCAAGTGCGGCGCCAGGGAACTGAACTACGTCAGCGACGTCGACGTCATCTTCGTCACCGACGACGATTCGCACAGCAGCCTCGCGTTGGCGACCAGGATCGCCGGCGAGATGATGCGACTCGCGTCTGACGCCTTCTTCGAGGTCGACGCGGGCCTGCGTCCCGAGGGAAAACAAGGGCAGCTGGTGCGGACACTGGAATCGCACGTCGCCTACTACGAGCGCTGGGCGAAGACGTGGGAGTTCCAGGCTCTGCTGAAGGCGCGGCCCGCCGCCGGGGACATGGACCTGGGCCGCCGTTACGTCGAAGCCTTGATGCCGATGGTGTGGACGGCCTCCGAACGCGAGGACTTCGTGCCCGAGGTGCAGGCGATGCGCAGGCGCGTGGAGGAACTGGTGCCCGCGGGCGTGCGGACCCGCGAAATCAAGCTCGGCACAGGCGGTCTGCGCGATGTCGAGTTCGCCGTTCAGCTGCTGCAGCTGGTACACGGCCGCAACGACGATTCGCTGCACGTCGCCTCGACCGTGGACGCTCTCGCCGCGCTGGGAGACGGCGGCTACATCGGACGCGACGACTCCGCCAACATGACCGCATCGTATGAATTCCTGCGCCTGCTCGAACATCGGTTGCAGCTGCAGCGTCTCAAGCGCACCCACATGCTGCCCGAGGCCGACGACGAAGAGGCGATGCGCTGGCTGGCGCGGGCCGCACACATGCGACCGGACGGCCGCCACGACGCCCTCGGCGTCCTGCGCGAGGAACTCAAGCGGCAGAGCCACCGCGTGTCGAGGCTGCATGCGAAGCTGTTCTACCAACCGCTGCTGGAATCGGTAGGCGAAGCCTCCCTTGGGCTTTCGGACGGTATGAGCACAGATGCCGCCGAACGTCAGCTCGCCGCACTCGGCTACGAGGGACCGCAGAGCGCGCTGACGCATCTGGCCGCGCTCACCGGCAGCTCCGGGCGCCGGGGCCGCGTGCAGCAGGTGCTCCTGCCCACCCTGCTCGACTGGCTTTCCGACACACCCGATCCCGATGCCGGCCTGCTGAACTACCGCCGGATCAGCGATGAACTGTCCGAACAGCGTTGGTTTCTGGCCACGCTGCGCGATGAAGGGGCTGTCGCCAAGCGGCTGATGCATGTGCTCGGCACGTCGGCGTATGTGCCCGAACTGTTGATGCGAGCACCCGAGGTGATCCAGCTGTATGCCGACGGCCCGAACGGGCCCAAGCTCTGTGACGTCGACACCGAAAGTGTCGCAAGATCTTTAGTGGCCTCGGCCGCGCGTCACTCCGACCCGCTGCGGGCGATCGCCGCGGCGCGCTCATTACGGCGCCGTGAGCTGGCCCGCATCGCATCCGCCGACCTGCTGGGCATGCTGGACGTGACGGCGGTCTGCAAACAGCTGACCCTGGTGTGGGTGGCGGTGCTGCAGGCGGCACTGGAGGCGGTCATCCGCGCGAATTCGCCCGAGGGCGGCGCGCCGGCGCGGATCGCCGTCATCGGGATGGGCCGCCTCGGCGGTGGGGAACTCGGCTACGGCTCCGACGCCGACGTGCTGTTCGTCTGCGAACCCCATGCGGGCGTGGAGGAATCGGTCGCGGTGAAGTGGTCGGTGACCGTGGCCGAGCAGGTGCGTGCCCGTTTGGGCACACCCAGCGCCGACCCTCCGCTCGAGGTCGACGCGAATCTGCGGCCCGAGGGGCGCAGCGGTCCGCTGGTTCGCACGCTGGCGTCCTACGAGGCGTACTACGCCCAGTGGGCCCAGCCCTGGGAGATTCAGGCTCTGCTGCGTGCGCACCGGGTCGCGGGCGACCTGGAGCTGGGGGAGCGGTTCCTCATCATGGTCGACAAGACGCGCTACCCGGCGGGGGGCGTTTCGCCCGAAGCCGTCCAGGAGATCCGGCGGATCAAGGCCCGCGTGGATGCGGAACGCCTTCCGCGCGGCGCAGATCCGAAGACGCACACCAAGCTCGGCCGGGGCGGGCTGGCCGACATCGAATGGACGGTGCAGCTGCTGCAGCTGCGGTTCGCGCACAAGATCCCGGCGTTGCACAACACGTCGACGCTCGATGCGCTGAACGCCATCGGGGCGGCCGAGCTGATCGCCGAGGGAGACATCGAACTTCTTCGCGATGCGTGGCTGACCGCGACCCGCGCCCGCAACGCGCTGGTGCTGGTGCGGGGCAAGCCCACCGACCAGCTGCCGGGGCCCGGCAAACTGCTCAACGCGGTGGCGGTGGCCGCGGGCTGGCCCAACGGCGACGGCGGCGAGTTCCTCGACAACTACCTGCGCGTCACGCGCAGGGCAAAGGCTGTGGTGCTCAGAGTGTTCGGAGGATAGGTGGACTTCAGCTTCGAGGCGATCAGCGCCGAGGACTACGACCGTCAGCGCAGCAGCTATGAACCGTTGACCGATGCGTTGCGTCGCCTCATCGACGTCGGCATCCACACCGAGGTCGACGACGCGACCGTTCAGGAGGCGCTGCGTCATTTGGAAGCGGCCGAAGACCTGCTCGGCCGGGTTCAGCGGTCCGGACGCTCTACGCTGCGCCACGCCGACACCGGGCGTCCCGTCGCGTGGGCGAATCCGGCTGTGGGTCTTCGCAATGCGATAGCACCGCCGATGATCATCAACCACGAGCCCGACGGCAGCTGTTGGAGCGAGTTCACGTTGGGGCCCGCCTACGAGGGGCCGCCCGGGTGGGTGCACGGTGGGATCGGCGCGCTGGTGCTCGACCACATCCTGGGCGAGGTCGCCAGCGGTGGTCTCACCCAGCCGAGGTTCACCGGCACCATCACACTGCGCTATCACCGCGGCACGCACCTGGGGCCGGTGCGGGCCGAGGCGTTCGTCGAGCGCTCCGAAGGCGTGAAGACGTTCGCCCGCGGCTATCTGAAGGACGACGAGGGCGTCACCGTCGAAGCCGACGGGGTGTTCATCACTCCCGCGTGGGCGCGAGACGCCGGATGAAGTTCTATGTGTCGACCGCCTTCCTCGACACCCGGGAGGCGGTCGAGATCGCTAGAGCGGCAGACGATCTCGGCTATCACGGGATGGCGATCCCCGATCATGTCGTCAACCTGGAGACCCTGAAGACGCCCTATCCGTACACCAAGGACGGCAAGCGTCGGTGGGAAGCGTTCACCGACTGGCCGGACCCGTGGGTGATGATCGGGGCGGTAGCACTGGTGACCTCACGGCTGCGTTTCGTGACGACGGTGTACCTGCCTGCGATGCGCGATCCGTACTCGGCGGCCAAAGCCATTGGCACAGCTGCGGTCCTGGCATCTGGTCGTCTGGAGCTCGGCATCGGTGTCGGATGGTGCCGGGAGGAGTTCGAACTGCTGGGCCAGCAGTTCGAGCGGCGCGGCAAGCGCACCGATGAGATGCTGGAGCTGATGAAGGCCCTGTGGTCGCCGGGCTGGACCGAGTTCTCCGGTGAGTTCTACACCGCACCGCGCCTGGAGATGGAGCCGACGCCTCCGCCCATTCCGGTGTACGTCGGCGGCCTGTCGGACATCGCGCTGCGCCGTGCCGCACGCCACGACGGCTGGATCGGGGACCTCATCACCACCGACAAGGCATTGGAGCGGGTCGCCTTCGTGCGGCAGTTGCGGGCCGAAAATGGGCTCGCCATGGACGATTTCGAGGTCATCACCCCGCTGACCGACGCCTTCCTGCCCGAACATTTCGAGCGCGCCGAGGCCGGCGGCATCACGGGCATCATCACGATGCCGTGGATGTTCTATAGCGGACCCGACGCCTCCCTCGACCAGAAGATCGACGGGATGCGCCGGTTCCGCAAGGATCTCGGGCTCGACGACTAGTAGCGCGGCCTGCGGAAGCGGCTCAGCAGGCCGCCCCGCCGTGCGGGTTGGGCTGCAGGCGTGGCCGTGACCGGCGGAGCCGCGGTTCCGGTGACGACCCGGCCGCGTCGAACACCCGAGCCGCCCGCGACGCGACGGCGTCCGTCGACCGACAGCGCGCCTCCGCCGAGGGTGGCGAGCAGCAGGAACGCAAAGCAGAACAGCAGTGAGGCCTCGCCGCCGTTGCCGCCGGCCTGCGCGTCGTAGGGCCAGAAGCTTCCCGGTGTGCCGCTGAGGATGCCCCAGTGCTGCCACAGGTAGGCCACCGCCATCTCGCCGGAGGCGATGAAGGCCGCGATCCGGGTGAACAGGCCGACCGTGATCAGGATCCCGAGGACGAATTCGAGGACACCTGCGAACCAGAACGGCCAGGTGCCCACGGGGACCGCCTCACCCAGCGGCCAGCCGAACAGCTTCATCGTGCCGTGGAAGGTGAAGACCAGTCCGAACACGATGCGGAAGATGCTCAACCCAGGTGACGAGTAACTGGCGAGACGCGAATCGAAGGTCGTCATGCGCGTGAGCCTACTCCAGCGGACCGCAGTCCGCTTCGGTCCCGGCGGGATCGGGACCAAAACGAAAGCCGGGTGACACCCGAAGGTGTCACCCGGCCGTCAGCGCGTTAGCCGACTTAGACGTCGTAGTACAGCGAGAACTCGTACGGGTGAGGACGGATCTGGATCGGCATGATCTCGTTCTCACGCTTGTAGGAGATCCACGTCTCGATGAGGTCGGTGGTGAACACCCCGCCCTCGGTGAGGTACTCATGATCCTCTTCGAGCCGGTCGATCACCGCCGCGAGCGACGTCGGCGCCTGCGGGATGTTCGCGGCCTCCTCGGGAGGCAGCTCGTAGAGATCCTTGTCGACCGGGGCCAGCGGCTCGATCTTCTTCTTGATGCCGTCGATGCCGGCCATCAACATCGCCGCGAACGCCAGGTACGGGTTGCCCGAGCTGTCCGGGCAGCGGAACTCGAGGCGCTTGGCCTTCGGGTTGTTGCCCGTGATCGGGATGCGCACGCAGGCGGAGCGGTTGCGCTGGCTGTACACCAGGTTGATCGGCGCCTCGTAGCCCGGCACCAGACGCTTGTAGGAGTTCACCGTCGGGTTGGTGAACGCCAGCAGCGACGGCGCGTGGTGCAGGATTCCGCCGATGTAGTGGCGGGCCATGTCCGACAGGCCGGCGTAGCCCGACTCGTCGTGGAACAGCGGCTTGCCGTCCTTCCACAGCGACTGGTGGGCGTGCATACCGGAGCCGTTGTCGCCGAAGAGCGGCTTGGGCATGAACGTGACCGTCTTGCCGTTGGCCCACGCCGTGTTCTTGATGATGTATTTGAACAGCAGCACGTCGTCGGCCGCGTGCAGCAGCGTGTTGAACTTGTAGTTGATCTCGGCCTGTCCGGCGGTGCCCACCTCGTGGTGGCCGCGCTCCAGCGTGAAGCCGGCGTTCTGCAGGTTGGTCGACATCTCGTCGCGCAGGTCGACGTAGTGGTCGTACGGTGCGACGGGGAAGTAGCCGCCCTTGGGGCGGACCTTGTAGCCGCGGTTCGGGCTGCCGTCGGCCTCGAGCGGCTCGCCGGTGTTCCACCAACCCGACTCGGAGTCGACCTCGTAGAAGGTGCCGTTGATCCGCGAGTCGAAGCTCACCGAGTCGAAGATGTAGAACTCGGCCTCGGCGCCGAAGAAGCAGGTGTCGGCGATGCCGGTGCTGGCCAGGTAGTTCTCGGCCTTGCGGGCGACGTTGCGCGGGTCACGCGAGTACGCCTCACGGGTGAACGGGTCGTGCACGAAGAAGTTCAGATTGAGCGTCTTGGCGGCACGGAACGGGTCGATGCGCGCGGTCTCGGGGTCCGGCAGCAGCATCATGTCGGACTCGTGGATCGACTGGAAGCCGCGCACCGACGAACCGTCGAACGCAAGGCCGTCCTCGAACACACTCTCGTCGAACGTCGACGCCGGGATCGAGAAGTGCTGGACGACACCGGGCAGATCGCAGAACCGGACGTCGACGTACTCGACGCTCTCGTCCTTGATCAACTTGATGATGTCGTCGGCCGTCTTTTCTGCCACTTAATGCTCTCCTTTGACTTTCGTAGCCCGCCGGTGACGCTATGGACCCGATGTTGCACGGCAGTCAACCGCATGTTGCGTGGACGTTACGCATGTCCACAAACGCGGTCCTGCCGGGGCGATTCCCGCCGCCACCTATCCTTACAGCATGGCCCGCACCATCGGCTCCTGGCTGTCAGGACCGTCGCAGTCCGACGATCCCGGCCAGCGCTCGACCTATCCCGGCGAGCGTCTGGGCCTGCCCGAGGCCGGCCCCGGCTCCATCGCCCGCTTCGGCCGTCGCATCGCCGCGCTACTTGTGGACTGGCTGATCTCGCTGGGGCTCGCCGCCCTGGCTGCGGCGTTCGGGTGGGTGATCCTGTCCAATCTGCAGACCTCGCAGCTCGTCGTCTGGTTCGTCCTCGGCGTCGCCTCGGTGCGGCTGTTCGGCTTCACTCCGGGACAGCTCGTGCTGGGTCTCAAAGTCGTTTCCGTCGACAACCGCACGCACGTTGGAACGGGGCGAGCACTGGCGCGCAGTCTCCTCATCACCCTCGTGATCCCGGCGTTGTTCACCGACTCCGATCTGCGCGGTCTGCACGACCTGGCGACGAAGACAGCGGTCATCAGGCGCTGACGACCTAGGCCTGGTGCCGGATCCGGCCGTTCATCATCGTGATCGTCACGGTCGCACCGTGGATGTCGTGTGGGTCGATCTCGAAGATGTTGCGGTCCAACACGATCAGGTCGGCCAGCTTGCCCGCTTCCACTGAGCCGACTTTGTCGTCGAGTCTGATCTGATACGCCGCACCGAGCGTATTCGCGTACACCGCTTCCTCGACCGACAGTGCCTGATCGGCCGGCGCGAGCACCGGGGCGTTGCTGTCGCCGATCAGCTGCCGTGTCACCCCGATCTGAATGGAGTCCAGCGGCTTGTAGGTGGAGAAGTAACCTGCCGCCGGCCAGTCCGTTCCCAGTGAGATGCGGCCGCCGGACCGCAGCACGTCCTGCGTCCGGTACAGCAGGTCCTTGCGTGGCGTGCCGTAGCGGGCACCCATGTTCTCGATGGTGTCGGGATCGGCGGACATCCAGTTCGCCGAGAACTGCGCGGTGACGCCCAACTGCCCGAAGCGCGGCGCGTCGTCGTCCTCGACGTAGACCAGGTGCGCGATCGTATGGCGACGGTCACGCGGGGGATTGGCCGCGACGGCGCGCTCGACGGCGTCGAGGCCCACGCGCGCCATTCGTTCGCCGCACGCGTGAATGTGCACGTCGTAACCTGCGGCGTCGACCTCGCCGACCAGTTGATGCCACTGCTCCTCGGTGAACGGTGAGGCACCCGTCGAGTCGGGTTTGTCGGCGTAGGGGTCGACGAGCCACGCGGTGTAGCCGCCCTGCGTGCCGTCGCCGATGATCTTCACGACGTCGACCGATATGAGTTCGCCGGCGATCTCGTCGCGGACCGCGGTGAACTTCTCGACCGTGCCCTCGATCGGCGTCGCGCGCACCGAATAGGACGCGACGACCCGGAACGGCAGCAGATCGCGCTGTTCGATATCGGTGTAGAGCCGCAGAATCGCCGCCTGGTCATCCCCGATGGGCGGAACACCCGCATCGAAGACCGAGGTGATTCCCGCCGCAGAGGCCTTGGGCAGCCAGCCCTCGATCAGGGTGCCCATGGTCTCCGGGGAGATCGGCTCGACGGCGTCGACGAGACCGAGCACGGCGTTGACTTCGAGGACGTATCCGGTGGGCTCGCCGTCTTCGTCGCGTGCGTAGTAGCTGAACCCCGGTACCGGGTCGGGGGTGTCGCGGCCGACCCCGGCCAACTCGAGCGCCTTGCTGTTGGCCCACAGACTGTGGCCGTCGATGGCGAAGAAGAAGCCGGGACGGTCGGGCAGCACCCGGTCGAGGTCCGCGCGGGTCGGACCTTGCGGACCGAACATGTCCACGCGCCAACCGAATCCGCGGACGGGCCCGGTCGGGTTGGCCTTCGCGTAGGTGTCGATGGCGTCGAGCGCCTCGGCCAGCGTCGGCACCTGCAGGTCGACTCCGGACGTCAGGAACGAACCGAGGAACGGATGCGTGTGGCCCTCGACGAAGCCCGGCATGAGCAGCTTGCCGCCCAGGTCGATGACCTGGGTGTCGGGACCGGCGAAGGTCATGGCTGCGTCGCTGTCGCCGACGTAGGTGATGGAGTTGCCGGTGACGGCGACGGCTTCGGCCCACGGCATCTCGTCGCGCACGGTGTAGACGCGGCCGTTGTGGAAGATGACGTCCGCGGGCACGGTTTCGCTGGGCTGCTCCGCGGATCCCGGCGAGGACTCAGAAGTGCAGGCGGCCGCCGTCGCGACGACGGCGGTCACCGCGGCCGTGCGCAGCATCGCCCGCCGGGATAGCGTCGCGCGCCGACCGAGCGCAGCGAAATGCGGCGCCCATTCGCACGCGACGCACATCCGGTGTCAGCGTCGCCGTACGGTGCGTTGCACGCCGCGCATCTTGGCCTGCGCCGGCAACGGGCCCTTGGGCATTGCGGCGGGACCGACCTTGGTGCCGAGTGCGGCCAGGCGCGATTCCAGGGAGTCCATCTGCTTGGCGGTGATGTTGGCGGGCAGCTTGTTCAGGTGCCGTTCCAGCTTGGCCAGCGGTACCTCGCCTTCGCCGTTGCCGATGATGAAGTCGTAGATCGGGGTGTCGCCGATGAGGCGTGCAGTGCGCTTCTTCTCCTGCGCGAGCAGGGGCTTGACGCGGGTGGCGGACCCCTCGCCGACGAAGATCACGCCCGGGCGACCGATCACGCGATGGACGGCGTCGAAGTGGCCCGTCGCCGCCACGCCGGGGGTGACGCGCCACTTGCCCCGCAGGTTGTCCAATGCCCACGCGGCCGCACCGGTTTGCCCCTCGGCCTTCTTGTAGACGGACTTCTGGGCGCGGCGGCCGAAGATGATGAACGCCACCAGCGCGCCGAGCACGATGCCCAGCGGGATCAGCATGTACATCGTGAAGCCGCCGGCGAACACGCCACCCACCACCGACAGCGCGACGATCAGCACGAACGCGCCGATCATGTACGGGAGAAGGCGTTTGTCCTCTTTGCGCTGGATCTGGAACGCCTGCCACAGCTGACTGCGCCGCTGCTTCGATGCGGCCTTGCGGGCGGCTTTGGCCTCGGCCTTGGCTGCCTTGACCTCAGCCGGGTTACGCGTTTTCGCCATTGGACAAGGATACGGCCGCACGGGATGCCACCGTCTGCGCGTACAGCTTTCCGGCTCGATACGACGACCGCACCAGCGGACCGGCCAGGACACCCGGGAAGCCGATCTCTTCGGCGTAGCGCTGGTGCTCGACGAACTCGTCGGGATGCACCCAGCGCTCCACCGGATGATGGCGCGGCGAGGGACGCAGGTACTGGGTGATGGTGACGATGTCGCATCCGGCGTCGTGCAGGTCGTGTAGCGCGGTGCGGACCTCGTCGGGAGTCTCACCCATGCCGAGGATCAGGTTGCTCTTGGTGACGAGGCCGAAGTCGCGGGCCGCCGTGATCACCGACAGGCTGCGCTCGTACCGGAACGCCGGCCGGATCCGCTTGAAGATGCGGGGGACGGTTTCGACGTTGTGCGCCAACACTTCCGGACGCGTCTCGAAGACCTCGTTCAGTTGCGCGGGGTCGGCATTGAAGTCGGGGATCAGCAGCTCGACGCCGGTGTTCGGGTTGAGTTCCTTGATCTGGCGAACCGTCTCGGCGTACAGCCATGCGCCGCCGTCGGGCAGATCGTCGCGCGCGACGCCCGTCACGGTGGAGTAGCGCAGGCCCATCGCCTGCACGCTCTCGGCGACGCGGCGCGGTTCGTCGCGGTCGAGTTCGGCCGGCTTGCCCGTGTCGATCTGGCAGAAGTCGCAGCGGCGGGTGCACTGCTCACCGCCGATCAGGAAGGTGGCCTCCCGGTCTTCCCAGCACTCGAAGATGTTGGGGCAGCCCGCTTCCTCGCACACCGTGTGCAGACCCTCACGGCGCACCAGACCCTTGAGCTCTTTGTACTCCGGCCCCATCTTCGCCTTGGTCTTGATCCACGGCGGCTTGCGCTCGATGGGCGTCTCGGCATTGCGTACTTCCAGACGCAGCAGCTTGCGGCCGTCAGGAGCGATACTCACTGTGCTGATTCTACGCTCGCGCCCGGCGCGACACCGACCGCGATGCGGCCGTCCAGCGCGTCCAGAACGGCGTCGGCCACCCGGTCGAGGACGTCGGCCACCCCGACGGTGCGGCCCAGCTCCGCGGTCAGCGACGTCACCCCGGCATCGGCGATGCCGCACGGCACGATCGAGCCGAACGCGCCGAGATCGCAATCACAGTTGATCGCGAAGCCGTGCAGCGTCGTCGCCCGCGCCACCCGGATGCCGATCGCGGCGATCTTACGGGCCGGTCGAAGGCCGTCGCCCTCCACCCAGACGCCGGACCGGCCCTCGACGCGTCCCGTCTCCAACCCGAATGACGCGCAGACCGTGATCAACGACTCTTCAAGGCGCCGAACGAAATTCACGACGTCGAGCGGTTCGGCCAGCCCGATGATGGGATAGCCCACCAGCTGTCCCGGACCGTGCCAGGTGATCTTGCCGCCCCGGTCGGTGTCGATGACAGGCGTGCCGTCGAGCGGCCGCTCCTCGGGCAGGGTCCGCCGTCCCGCCGTGTACACCGGTGGATGTTCCAGCAGCAGCAGCGTGTCGGGACCACCCGCCACACGATCGTCGGCCAGCTGCCGCTGCAGATCCCACGCGGTCTGATAGTCCACCGAACCGAGCGCGCGGACCTGCACCGGGTCGGTGCCCGACCGGATCGATGACGTCATACCGTCGACGCTACTCACGCTGCGAAGCCGTGGCGAACGCCAGCGCCTCGCCGATGGTGTTGTGGTGGAACTGGAAACCCGCCCGCTCCAACGCCGCCGGGATGGCGCGCTGACCGCCGAGCACCCCCTCGTCGGCGAATTCCCCGAGCACGGCGCGCAGGGCGAACCCCGGGACCACCAGTGCCGTGGGCCTGTTCACCGAACGGCCCAGCGCCGTGGTGAACTCCGCGTTGGTCACCGGAGCAGGTCCGGTCATGTTGACCGGACCCGACACGTCCTCGTGCGAGATCGCGAACAGCATGGCACGCACCTGGTCTTCGAGGCTGATCCAGGACAGGTACTGCCTGCCGTTGCCCAGGCGGGCGCCCAGCCCGAGCGAGAACAGCGGCTTGATCCGCCCCAGCATGCCGCCGGACGGCGCCATGACGAGGCCGGTCCGTGTCAGCACCACCCGGACGCCGGACTCGGCGGCCACGCTGGTCGCGGCCTCCCAGTCGATGGCAAGCCTGGCCAGGAAGTTGTGGCCGGGCCCCGCGGTCTCGTCGACCGGTGTGCTGCCGGTGTCGCCGTAGTAGCCCACCGCGCTGGAATTCACCAGAACCGGTACACCGGCTTCGACGACCGCGTTGGCCAGTACCTCCGTCGGGCCGATCCTGCTGTCGCGCAGGCTCTGCTTGAACGCACCCGACCACCGCTTCTGCCCGACGTTGACACCGCAGAGGTTCACGACGGCATCAACCCCGCGCAGCGCGTTCGCGTCGAACTCGCCGGTGTCGGGATTCCAGAACACCTCATCGGCGTTCGACGGCGCACGCCGCACGATGCGGATGACCCGGTGATCGGTGGCCCGCAACGCGTACACGAGCCCGGTACCGATCAGACCGGATGACCCCGCAATCGCGACAACCGAATCCGATGGCAACGACACTGCTGTCTACAGCCCCAGATCGGCCTCAAACGCACCCTCTTCGAGGCGGCGCTTGACCGTCGTGACGAACCGGCCTGCGTCGGCGCCGTCGATGAGGCGGTGGTCGTAGGTCAGAGGCAGGTAGGACACCGACCGAACGCCGATCGACTCGTTGCCGAACTCGTCGACGATGACCCGGGGGCGCTTCACGATCGCGCCGGTGCCCAGCATCGCGGCCTGCGGCGGGACCAGGATCGGGGTGTCGAACAATGCGCCCTGGCTGCCGATGTTGGTGATCGTGAACGTGCCACCGGAGAGCTCGTCGGGCTTCAGGTTGCCCGAGCGTGCCCGCGCCGCGATGTCGGAGATCGCCCGGGCCAGCCCGCCCAGCGACAGGTCGCCCGCGTTCTTCACGACCGGGGAGAGCAGACCCTGTTCGGTGTCGACCGCGAAGCCGAGGTTCTCGGCGTCGTAGTACGTGATCTCCTTGGATTCCTCGTTGTAGCTCGCGTTGACGTTCGGGTGCACCTTCAGCGCGTCGATGACGGCCCTGGCGATGAACGGCAGGAAGGTCAGGTTGACGCCTTCGCGCTCGGCGAAGCTGGCCTTCGCTTTGGCGCGCAGGGCCACGATCTTGGTCATGTCGACCTCGTGGACCTGTGTCAGCTGCGCCGTGGTCTGCAGCGATTCGCGCGTCTTCTTGGCGGTGATCTGACGGATCCGGTTGGCCTTCTGCGTGGTGCCGCGCAGGTGGGCCAGTGCGCCTTCCTGCGCAGGCGCGGACGCCGCGGGCTTCGACGGCGCGTCGGCGGCCGGCTCGGCCTTGGGCGCTTTGCTCTCCTCCGCCGCGGCGAGCACATCCTGCTTGCGGATGCGTCCACCGACACCTGTGCCCTTGACCGTCGACAGGTCGACGTTGTTCTCGCTGGCGAGTTTGCGTACCAGCGGTGTCACATAGGGGCTGTCGCCCGACTCGCCGGCCGCGGGCTTGGGCTGCGGCTTGGACTCCGGCTCGGGTTTGGGCTTCGGCTCGTCCTTGGGCTTGGACTCTTGCTTCGGCTCTTCCTTCGGCTCGGGCTCTTCCTTCGGCTCGGGCTTGGCCTCTTCGGACGGCTTCGCCTCGGGCTTGGTCTGCTTCGGCTCTTCGTCGGGTTCCGGCTCGGGTTCGGGTTCGGGCTCGGGCTCGGATTCGGGCTCGGGTTCGGGTTCCGGCTCGGACTCTTCCTCGGCATCGGCGTCGCCGATCTTCGCGAGCTCGCCGCCGACCTCGACGGTGTCGTCCTCCTCGGCGGTGATCGACAGCAACGTGCCCGCCACCGGCGACGGAATCTCGGTGTCGACCTTGTCGGTGGACACCTCGACCAGTGGCTCGTCGACCTCGACGCTGTCGCCGACCTCTTTCAGCCAGCGGGTGACCGTGCCCTCGGTGACGGACTCGCCCAGCTCCGGCATCTTCACCGACGTGGCCGACCCCGAGCCACCCGACGACTTCGCCTTGGACTCAGGCTTCTTCTCCGGCTCCGGCTCGGATTCCTCTTCGGCCTCCGGCTCGGCGTCGTCCTCGGTCTCCTCGGGCTCGTCCTCGGATTCCTCGGCGGCCGGTTCGGCCTCCTCGCTGTCGTCGCCGTCCTCGCTGTCGTCGCTGCCGCTGTCGTCGTCGCCTTCGTCGGCGTCGCCGATCACCGCGAGCTCGCCACCCACCTCGACGGTGTCGTCCTCCTGGGCGATGATCTTCTTCAGCACACCCGCCGCGGGCGACGGGATCTCGGTGTCGACCTTGTCGGTCGACACCTCAAGCAGTGGCTCATCCTCCTCGACCGTGTCTCCCTCTTGCTTCAGCCAGCGGGTGACTGTTCCCTCGGTAACGCTCTCTCCGAGTGCGGGCATCTGGACGGAGATGGCCATAGTGTCGTGGCTCCCTTGCACGGTCTGTCGAGGTATCTGAGCTGTCGTATCCCATCCTGTCACGTCCGCCGGGCCGTTTCGCCGCGGACGGGTCTACGACTTGCTCTGGCACTATCGAAGTCAAGAAGTGGCGAGGGGATGCCGGAAGGAGCAAGCCCAGGTGGGACTGTTCGACAGGCTCCGCGGTCGGAGCCGCAAAGGTGGATCGGCCACCCGCGACCCCCAGGCAGATCTTCGTTATCTGCATCAGTGGGTCGCCGAACATCAGGGTGTCGAAGCCTTCATCGAGCCCAAGACCACGGTCACCGAACTCACCGTTGTGCTCGTGGCCGCCGACGGTGAATGGACCCGGCGGCGCACCGGAGGAGACGCCGGTGCCCGCCGGTTGTCCGACCGCCTCAAGATCCCGGTCTACGACGTGCAGAAGGTCGGCTATCCGCAGCGCATGCGCGACTATGACGCACGCAAACGCGTCGAACGCAAGCGGGCCGCCCGCGACGAGCTGGACAGCTGACCGCTTGGGTACTGTCCGCTCGTGAGCGCGCAGCGGATGCACTTCGAGGGCAACAACGACGGGCCGACGCTTCTCCTGGTGCACGGACATCCCGACACCGAACGGGTGTGGGATCCCGTGGTGGCATTGCTGTCGGACCGCTTCAGGATCGCCCGTGCCGATGCGGACAGCGCCGCCGCCACCCTCCGCGAGTGGGACGGCGACGCCCTGCACGTGCTCGCGCACGGCGGGGGATCAGCAGCCGTGTGGCGATACCTCACGCAGCCCGGGGCATCCGACCGGGTCGCGTCATTCACCTCGGCCTCCGGCCCGGCGCACGCCGCACGCCACCGGCGCATCGCCGACAAGCTGGGCCTGCTCGGGAAGCGGGCGCCCGTCGCGGGCGCAGATCCCGTCGACGTTCCTGTCCAGCTGATCGTCATCGCTGGCGACCGGCGCGTCAGCCCGCGGTTCTACGACGACATCGGCGTCCGGGCGTCGCGGCTGTGGCGGCGCGACGTCAAGGGGGGCCACGCCACCCCGTACGTACTCGCGCGCTCGGTCACCCAACTCGTCGACCACCTCGAAGGCGCACCCGCCCCGCGTGAGTTGCTACGCGCCCAGATCGGCCGGCCACGCAAGGCGTTCGGCGACACGCTCGTCGCCGTCACCGGAGCCGCCAGCGGCATCGGCCGTGAAACCGCGCTCGCCTTCGCCCGAGAGGGCGCCGACGTCGTCATCAGCGACGTCGACACCGCCGGGCTGGCGGAGACGGCGCGACTCGTCGCCGCCGTAGGCGGGCAGGCCTTCAGCTACACGGTGGACGTGGCCGACGCAGCCGCCGTCGAGGAGTTCGCCGATCAGGTCTGCGCCGAGCACGGGGTGCCCGATGTCGTCGTCAACAATGCGGGCGTCGGGCATGCCGGGTTCTTCCTCGACACGCCCGCCCAGGAGTACGACCGGGTGCTCGACATCAACCTCGGCGGCGTCGTCAACGGATGCCGGTCGTTCGGGACGCGCCTGCGCGACCGCGGCGTCGGCGGGCACATCGTCAACGTCGCATCGATGGCGTCCTACACCCCGGTCAACGTGATGAACGCCTACTGCACGTCCAAGGCTGCGGTGTTCATGTTCTCGGATTGTCTACGCGCAGAACTGGATTCGCACGGAATCGGATTGACGACGATCTGTCCCGGCATCATCGGCACCAACATCGTCAACACGACGCGCTTCTCGCTGCCCGAGGAGCGCAGCTACGACACCGAGGCGATCCGGCACCGCGTGCGCCGCGGCTTCGCGGTGCGGCGCGTCGGGCCGGACAAGGTCGCGAGGGCGATCGTGACCGCGGTGAAGAGCAACAAGCCGGTGCGCCCGGTCACCACCGAGGCGTACTTCGTCTACGGCGCCGCGCACGCGCTGCCGCAGGCCATGCGCAGCGCCGCCCGCGGCGGCAACATCATGTGATCAGCCGTTGGCCGCAATGTCCTCCAGCACCGCGAACATCGTGCGCGTCGGCACCCCGGTGCCGCCCTTGGGGGTGTAACCCCACGGCCCGCCGGAGTTGTACGCAGGCGCCGCGATGTCGATGTGGGCCCACTGCACGCCGTCGGCGACGAACTCACGCAGATATGTGCCCGCGACGAGCATGCCGGCGTAGCGCGATCCGCTGACGTTGGCCAGATCGGCGACGGTGGACTTGAGGTCGTCTTTGAGTTCCTCGGGCAGCGGCATCGCCCACGCGTTTTCGCCGACACCCTGGGAGATCTCGGCGACCCGGTCACGGAAGTCATCGCTACCCATCACGCCCGGTGTGCGGGCGCCCAACGCGACGGTCTGAGCGCCGGTCAGGGTCGACGTCTCGATCAGGTAGTCGGGCCCGTCCTCGCAGGCCCGCACGATCGCGTCGGCCAGGATCAGCCGGCCCTCGGCATCGGTGTTGAGCACCTCGACGGTGATGCCGCCGTACTGGGTCAGCACGTCACCCGGCCGCTGCGCCGTCGCCGACGGCATGTTCTCGGCCATCGGCACGTAAGCGACCACATCGATCGGCAGTCGCAGGCGGGCAGCCAGCACGACGGTGGCGATCACGGCGGCGGCACCACCCATGTCAGAGGTCATGTGGTGCATGTTCGCGGCGGGCTTGATCGAGATGCCGCCGGTGTCGAAGGTGATGCCCTTGCCGACCAACGCGACCTTCTTGCCCTTGCGACCGCCACCGCGGTGGGCGAGGCGGACCAGCCGCGGCGGGCGCGACGAGCCCTTGCCGACCCCGATGATTCCGCCGTAGCCGTCCTTGGCCAGCGCCTTCTCGTCGAGCACCTCGACGTCGAGTCCCACATCTTCGCCCAAAGCCTTTGCCCGCTTGGCGAATTCGGCGGGGAACAGGTGACTCGGCGGGGTGTTGACGAAATCGCGGGCCGTGGCGACGGCCGTCGCGATGGCCTCGCCGCGGGCCGCGGCCTCCTTGGTCGCCGACTTGGTGTCGGCGGCGAGCGCGGTGATCTTGCCGACGCCGGCGTCCTTGGGTGCGGTCTTGTCGCTGCGGAACTCGGAGAACCGGTAGGCGCCCAGCACCAGGCCCTCGATCGCCGCCTCCAGATCCAGATCCGACAGCGTCGTGTAGACGTTCTCGACGCCCGAAAGCGACCGGGCGGCGACGCCCGCCGCGCGCCTGATCGTCTCCGCGGACCACTCGTCTCGCGAAGTGCCCAGCCCCACCGCGAGCACGCTGCCGACCGGGAGGGCGGGCACCACGACGCGCGTGAGCTGCTCGTTTCCGCCCTTGGCGCCGAGCGCCTCGAGCGCCACCTCGATCTCGCCGACCGCCTCGGCGTCCAGATAGGAGTTGGCCACGACGGTCGCGCGGTCACCGTCCTCGGACCCGGAAACCACGGGGACGATCAGGACCGACGAGTCGACCCGCCGCTTGGGCAGAGCGCTCGCAACGGTGACGGCGGGGGACAGGTAACCGGGGGAAGGGCTCACGAGGGTTCACCCTAACCACTCGGCTACTAGGCTGGTTGGTCGTGAGCGACAACCTGTTGGCAGGCCCCCTGGAGAACCGGCACCGCGAGCTCGGAGCGAGCTTTGCAGAATTCGGCGGATGGCTGATGCCGGTGTCCTATGCCGGAACGGTCGCCGAGCACACCGCCACCCGCACCACCGTCGGACTCTTCGACGTCAGCCACCTCGGCAAGGCGCTGGTGAAAGGTCCGGGCGCCGCCGAATTCGTCAACAGCGCCCTCACCAACGACCTGCGCCGGATCGGCCCTGGCAAGGCGCAGTACACGCTGTGCTGCACCGAATCCGGTGGCGTGATCGACGATCTGATCGCCTACTACGTCTCCGACGACGAGATCTTCCTCGTGCCCAACGCCGCGAACACCGCAGCGGTCGTCGCCGCGCTGCAGGAGCGCGCCCCCGACGGGGTGACCATCACCGACGAGCATCGGTCGCGGGCCGTGCTGGCCGTGCAGGGTCCCCAGTCGGCCTTCGTGCTGGGCGCACTCGGCCTGCTCACCGAGATGGACTACATGGAATACGCCGACGCGCAGTTCGGGGGCGTCGACGTCCGGGTGTGCCGGACCGGATACACCGGCGAGCACGGCTACGAACTGCTGCCAGTGTGGGATCAGGCCGCGGTCGTCTTCGACGAACTGGTGGAGGCGGTGAAGTTCGCCGGCGGCGAATTGGCCGGTCTCGGGGCGCGCGACACGCTGCGCACCGAGATGGGTTATCCGCTGCACGGACACGAGCTGTCCCTTGACATCTCGCCCCTGCAGGCGAGAACCGGGTGGGCCGTCGGCTGGAAGAAAGAGGCGTTCTGGGGCCGCGACGCCCTGCTCGCCGAGAAAGAGGCGGGCCCCCGACGCACCCTGCGGGGCCTCAAGGCGATCGGGCGCGGGGTGCTGCGGCCGGACCTCACGGTGCTCGACGGAGAAACCCCGATCGGCCGCACGACGTCCGGAACCTTCTCTCCCACTTTGAAAGTCGGTATCGCGCTGGCGCTGATCGACACCGCGGCCGACGTCGCCGACGGCGCGCGCGTCGCCGTCGACGTCAGGGGCCGTCAGGTGGAGTGCGAGGTGGTCAAGCCGCCGTTCGTCGACACCCGCACCCGGTAAATCGCTGGGCAGCCGGTTATACAATCTGCTGCATGACTGATCGCCTCGAGTTCACCGTTGATCGCAATGCGAATCCGGCGGGCGACGAGGTACGGGCCGGAATCCTGGCCAATCCTGGCTTCGGCAAGTTCCACACCGACCACATGGTCTCCATCGACTACACCGTCGGAAAGGGCTGGCACGACGCCCGCGTCACCCCCTACGGACCCATCGAGCTGGACCCGTCGGCGATCGTCCTGCACTACGCGCAGGAGATCTTCGAGGGGCTCAAGGCCTACCGGTGGGCCGACGGGTCGATCGTGTCGTTCCGGCCCGAGGCGAACGCCGCCCGGCTGCGCAACTCGGCCCGGCGCCTTGCCATCCCGGAACTGCCCGACGAGTTGTTCATCGAGTCACTGCGCCAGTTGATCGCCGTCGACGAGCAGTGGGTGCCCCCCGCGGGCGGTGAGGAGTCGCTGTACCTGCGGCCCTTCACGTTCGCGACCGAGCCCGGCCTCGGTGTCCGTCCGGCCGAGGAATACCGCTACATGGTGATCGGGTCCCCGGCGGGCGCGTATTTCCCGCGCGGTATCAAGCCGGTCAGCGTGTGGCTGTCGCACGAGTACGTCCGCGCCTCGCCCGGTGGCACCGGTGCGGCGAAGTTCGGTGGCAACTACGCCGCCTCGCTGCTCGCGCAGGCCGAGGCATCCTCGCACGGTTGCGACCAGGTGGTGTGGCTGGACGCGATCGAGCGCCGCTACGTCGAAGAGATGGGCGGCATGAACCTGTTCTTCGTGTTCGGCAGTGGCGGCACCGCCCGCCTGGTGACCCCGGAGCTGTCGGGCTCGCTGCTACCCGGGATCACACGAGACTCATTGCTGCAGTTGGCAACTGATGCAGGCTTCGCCGTCGAGGAGCGCAAGATCGACGTCGACGAGTGGCAGAAGAAGGCCGCCGCGGGTGAGATCACCGAGGTGTTCGCGTGCGGTACCGCCGCCGTCATCACCCCGGTGTCGCACGTCAAGCACACCGACGGTGAGTTCACCATCGCCGACGGCGAACCCGGCGAGATCACCATGGCGCTGCGCGACACCCTCACCGGGATCCAGCGGGGCACCTTCGCCGACACCCACGGCTGGATGGCCCGGCTGTCCTAGCCGACCGCGAGGCCGAGTGCCGTAACCGTCGTCGTCACCTCGACCGCGGCGCCGAGCACATCGCCGGTGATGCCGCCGAACCTGCGCACACAGTGCGCGACCAGTAGGGCACTGCACGCCACCGCGACCAGCACCACGAGCGGACCCTGCCAGAGTCGTTCGGTCGCCGTCGCCGCCACCCCGGCGACCGCCGCGATCCAGGTGACCACCACCCACAGGGGCTGCGTCCCGGCGACGAATCCACCCAGGGTGCTGCCTGCCGCAGCGGGGACCCCGCGTCGGCACGCGGCGACGACGGCTACCCGGCCCGCCACGACCGCGACGAACACCCCCTGCCAACCCGCGTCGGCGAATGCCAGGGCCTGAAGCAGGACCGTCACCGCGACGGCGGCGACCCCGAACGGCCCGGCCCTGCCGTCGCGCATCACCGCCAGCGCACGCTCGGGCGGTCCGTAACAGCCCAGGCCGTCGATGGTGTCGGAAAGGCCGTCGATGTGTAGTCCGCGGGTGGCCAGCAGCAGCACCGCCACCGTCACCGCGCCGGCCAGCGCACCGTCGCCGAAGGCCGCCGACCCTGCCCACCATGTCGCGGCGGCCAGCGCAGCGAGCACCGCTCCGGCCACCGGCAGCGCGGTCAACACGCCGCGTCCGACGTTCGCGGTGATACGAGCGGGCACAGGCAGGATCGTCGAAAATGCGAAAGCGCCTGCGAGCGAACGGATCACGACCCGCTGATCCCGGCTTCCTCGAACGTGGCCATCGAAGCCAGGGTGGCCACCGCGGCGCGCAGGACCGGCAGTGCGACCAGAGCGCCCGAACCCTCGCCGAGGCGCATGTCGAGTTCCACGATCGGCTCCAGATCGAGATGGCTCAGCGCGAGCGAATGCGCCGGTTCGGTGGAGCGGTGACCTGCCCGCCACCACAGCCGCGCACCGGGCGCGAGATTGTCGGCCGCCATCGCCGCGGCCGTCACCACCACGCCGTCGAGCAGCACCGGAGTACGCCGCACCGCGGCCTGGGCGAGGAAACCGGTCATCGCGGCCAGGTCCGCGCCGCCGCACATGCGAAGCAGCGCAATGGGATCCGCGGTGATGCGACGGGCCCGGTAGAGGGCATCGCGGACCGCCCCGGTCTTGCGCGACCAGCCGGCGTCGTCGATCCCGGTCCCGCGACCGACCACCGCTACCGGTTCGGAATCGGTCATCGCCGCGATCAACGTCGTCGCGGGTGTCGTGTTCCCGATGCCCATGTCACCGGCGATCAGAAGATCGGCTCCCGAGTCGACCTCGTCGTCGGCGATCGCGCGACCCGCATCGATCGCGGCCACCACCTCATCGGGGGTCAGCGCGTCCTCGATGGCGATGTTGCCGCTGGATCGGCGAATCCTGTGTGCGCCGATAGCCGTCGACAACGGCTCCTCGCTGTCGACGGCGATGTCGGCGACCCGCACCCCGGCGCCGGCCACCTCGGCGAGCACGTTCACGGCCGCGCCGCCCGAGGCGAAATTGGCGACCATCGCCGCGGTCACCTCCGCGGGATACGCCGACACCCCGGACGCGGCGACGCCGTGATCACCGGCGAACACCACCACCCGGGCCCGCTGGAACTGCGTGGGCGGGCAGTGGCCCTGGCACGCCGTCACCCAGATCGACAGATCTTCGAGGCGGCCGAGTGCACCCGCCGGCTTGGTCAGAACGGCCTGCCGACTCCTCGCGGCCGCCGCGGCCTCGGTGTCGGGTGCGGGAACGTCAGGAAAATACCCCACCTGCGGCGTCACGCAACGCGGGTGCCGCGCTCGACCTGGGGCCGAGGCGCGCGCATCCGCCGCAACTGCGAGGCACGGCTCGCGGCATAGAAGCCGAGCTTCCAGCCGGATTCGGTGTTGTCGGGGAACTTCGCATCGGCCAGCCTGTTCACCTTGCGGCCGAGGATGAAGCCGTCGACGATCATGATCACCACCAGCACAAGCATCGCGGGGGAGACGAGGGCCTGCACCTGGACCGACGGGACGGCCAGCATGATGAAGATCATGCCGAGCGCGGCGGGCATGAACAGACCGAGCAGGTTGCGCCGCGAATCGACGACGTCGCGCACGTAGCGCCGCACCGGGCCCTTGTCACGCGGCAGCAGATAGGCGTCCTCGCCGGCCATCATCCGCTCGCGGCGCTGATTCATATCGGTGCGCCGTTCCGCGCGCTCGGCCTTGCGCTCCTCGCGGGACAGCTTCGGACCGCGCAGTTCCTTGCGCCGCTTCCTGGCCTCGGCGCTGGTCATCGGAGCCGGTGCGACGGGGCCGCGCCGACGCGACGCCTCGCTGCGCTTCGGAGTCGGTTTGCCCTTCGGGGCCGTGGTGACGCGTTCCACCGGTGCATCGTCGGTGGCTTTCACGGCGGCCTTCCCTGAGACGTTCGTGGAAGGGTCGGCGTCCCCTCGATCTCCGGCGTCGTCGCTCTTGCGGCCCAGCAGCTTCACGGCTCCCAGGTTACTTCTCCGCGGACGGCGCACCCAATCCGTGCCGGGATAGTCTGCCGTGGTGACAGGCACCGAGTCCCCCGCCAGAACCGTGCTGATCGCCCCGGATTGCTTCGGCGACAGTCTCACCGCAGTGCAGGCCGCGCAATCCATCGCGCAGGGGTGGCGGACGTCGCGCCCCGGCGACACACTGACGCTCGCGCCGCAGTCCGACGGCGGACCCGGGTTCGTCGAGGTGCTGGCAACCCGGCTGGGCGAGGTCCGAACGCTCACGGTCAGCGGGCCGTTGGACGTCGACGTGGAGGCGCAGTGGGTGCTCGATTCCGACCCCCCGGTGACGGCGTACATCGAGTGCGCGCAGGCGTGCGGACTCGCGCTGCTCGGCGGCCCGCCGACCGTCCGCACCGCACTCGATGCGCACAGTAGGGGAGTCGGCCAGCTCATCGCCGCCGCGCACGCGGCGGGGGCCGGCCGCATCGTGGTCGGACTCGGCGGCAGCGGAAGCACCGACGGCGGCCGCGGGATGGTCGAGGCGCTCGGGGGGCTGAGCGGCGCCCGCGAATTGCTCGACGGTGTCGAACTGATCGCCGCCAGCGACGTCGAACATCCCCTGCTCGGCCCGATGGGCGCCGCCTCGGTGTTCGGACCGCAGAAGGGCGCCGACACCGAAACCGTCGCCGTGCTTGAACAGCGGCTCACCGCGTGGGCCGAGGAACTCGACGCGGCCGCAGGCCGGCGGGTCAGCGACGATCCGGGCGCGGGTGCGGCCGGGGGTATCGGTGCCGCGCTGCTCGCGCTCGGCGGTCGCCGCGAGTCGGGCGCGGCGATCATCGCCGAACACACCGGCCTGAGCAACGATGTCGCGGCCGCCGACCTGGTCATCACCGGCGAAGGGCGATTCGACGACCAGTCGCTCCACGGAAAGGTCGTCAGCGCGCTGGCCGCGGGGGCCCGCTCGCACCACATCCCGGTGCTGGTGCTCGCCGGGCAGGTCACGCTCGGCGAGCCCGCGCTGCAGGCGGCGGGGATCGAGTCCGCCCATTCCCTCACCGAACACGCGGGATCGGTGGAGAAGGCGATCGAGGACGCAGCCAACCAGCTCACCGGACTGGCCACCGAGGTCGCCGCGGGATGGCAGTAGCCCGCCGTCGATGGGGAATACGGCCGAAACCAGGTACCGTTGAGAAGGTGGAGCCACCCTCGATTCGCCGGGGAGACCGGCTCCACCCACGTACATCCACACGGGAGATTCCATGACTGTTCAGGACGAGTCGGCTGTGCAGGCTGGCCAGACCACCGAGGCTGCGCACGGCGTGACCCTGACGGATGCCGCGGCAGCCAAGGCGAAGGCCCTGCTCGACCAGGAGGGTCGTGACGACCTGGCGCTGCGGATCGCCGTCCAGCCGGGCGGATGCGCCGGCCTGCGCTACAACCTGTTCTTCGACGACCGCTCGCTCGACGGCGACCTGACCGTGGACTTCAGCGGTGTCGAACTGACCGTCGACCGGATGAGCGCCCCCTACGTGCAGGGCGCCACCATCGACTTCGTCGACACGATCGAGAAGCAGGGCTTCACCATCGACAACCCGAACGCCACCGGTTCGTGCGCCTGCGGCGACTCGTTCAACTGAGCTAGTACTGGCCGGCCGTCCGCGGCAGATACGAACACACCAGGATCTCGTTGTCGACCGAGATCAGCTGCGCGACGGCCTGCTCGTCAGCCTCCTGAGGCTGATTTCGTGACGAACCGCTGGCGGGCAACACCCGCATTGTGAACAGCACCTGCGCCTGCGTGGGCGACGACAGCACCATCTTGTCGATGGACGTGACCTCGGCGCTGTCGTATTGCTTGCGGAACGCGTCGCTGGAGAGTCCGGCGAGCGCGAGATCCGACCGCCGCTCCTTGACCGAATCGAACAATCCGCACAGCGTGTGGCGCGCGACCTGTTCGTCATCTCCGTTGGACAGCGCGTCGAGGTAGTCCTGGATCGCCGCCTGCGCGGACGTGTCCGTCAACGCGCCGGTCGCCGCCTGCTCGTCCCGTCCTCCGCTCAGCGCCACCGCGGCGATCACACCGGCCACCGCCAGCACAGCCACCACCGCGACGGCGATCGCGACCCATGGGCCGCGTCTGCGCTTCGGATACTGCACGGGCGGAGGCAGCGTGCCGGGGTAGGACGCGTCGGCACCGCCGGGGTAGGGCTGTGCCATCGGGGGATAGGTCTGCTGGGGGTAAGGCTCCGGATACATCTGAGGGCCTGCTGGTCCAGCGCCGTATGGGGGCGGGTAGGGACCAGTCATCAATTTGCTCCCGGGAACGTCGGTCGGATCCTGCGGCATCTACAGTGGCCGGGCAGGCACTTATAGGCAGGTTAGCGCACCTCGACGCGTGGACCCTGTTCGTGACCCTGCCGATGACATCGGCCGACACTAGGCTGAAACGCTGAGACGACGAAGGGTGGGACTGCGTGACCATCGCGGTGACCGGATCGATAGCAACTGACCATCTGATGCGCTTTCCGGGGAAGTTCTCCGAGCAGCTTCTGGCCGACCACCTGCAGAAGGTGTCGCTGAGCTTCCTCGTCGACGACCTCGTCATGCACCGCGGCGGCGTCGCGGGCAACATGGCCTTCGCGATGGGCGTGCTCGGCGGTAACCCCACCCTCGTCGGCGCGGTCGGCGCGGACTTCGACGACTACCGGCAGTGGCTCACCTCGCACGGCGTGAACTGTGACAACGTGCTCGTCTCCGACAGCGCCTACACGGCACGGTTCGTCTGCACCACCGACGAGGACATGGCCCAGATCGCCTCGTTCTATCCCGGCGCCATGTCGGAATCGCGCAACATCAAACTCGCCGACATCGTCGCCAAGACGGGATCGCCCAGCCTGACGATCATCGGCGCCAACGATCCGGAGGCGATGTTCCTCTACACCGAGGAATGCCGGGCTCTGGGGCTGGCATTCGCCGCCGACCCGAGCCAGCAGTTGGCCCGGCTGTCGGGTGAGGAGATCCGCAAGCTGATCGACGGCGCGACCTACCTTTTCACCAACGACTACGAGTGGGACCTGCTGCTGCAGAAGTCCGGCTGGTCCGAGGCCGAGGTGATGAGCCAGATCGAACTCCGCGTCACCACCCTCGGCGAGAAGGGCGTCGACCTCGTCGGCCGCGACGGCACCTTCATCCACGTCGACGTCGTGCCCGAGACCCACAAGGATGACCCGACCGGAATCGGTGACGCGTTCCGCGCGGGCTTCCTCACCGGCCGCGACGCCGGCCTGTCGCTGGAGCGTTCGGCTCAGCTCGCCTCGCTGGTCGCGACGCTGGTGCTCGAGGCGCCCGGCCCTCAGGAATGGGCCTGGGACAAGGACTCCGCGGTCACGCGCCTGTCCGACGCCTTCGGCGCGGAGGCGGCTCAGGAAATCGCCGCGGCGCTTTAGCGCCGACAGCGCGCGCAGGGGCCCTCTAGATCTGGACCGGGTAGGTCGGCTCGCTGATCTGCGGTGTGACGCTCTTTTCGACGAAGATCGCGTACCACAGCATGAAGATCAGCACCGTCCACAGCCGGCGGCTGTGATCGGTTGTGCCGCTTCGATGTTCGTCGAGCATCCGGCGTACCGCGGCCAGATCGACCAGGTGGCCGGCCTGTGACGAGCCGACGACCGAATACGCCCACTCCAGCAGCTCACCCGCGCGCAGCCAGTGCCGGATCGGCACGGGGAAACCCAGTTTCGGCCGGTTCAGCACATGGGCGGGCACGATGGGCTCAAGCGCGCGGCGCAGCGCGAACTTCGTCGTCGACCTCGTGATCTTCTGGTCATAGGGCAGTCGCGACGCCACCGCGAACACCTCGGGATCCAGGAACGGGACGCGCAACTCCAGCGAATTGGCCATGGTCATCTTGTCGGCCTTGACCAGGATGTCGCCGCGGAGCCAGGTGAACAGGTCGATGTGCTGCATCCGCGCGACGGGATCCCAGCCCTGCGACTGCGCATACACCGGCGCAGTCACGTCGGTGTGCACCCAATCCTCGCGAAACCCGGGCAGTACGGCGCGTAGATGGGCGTCCGAGAAGCTGCGGGCATTGCCGTAGTACCGCTCCTCGAGCGTCAGCGATCCGCGATGGAGCAGGCTCTTGCCGCGCATCCCCTCGGGCAGGGGGCCGGCCATCCTGCCCACCGATTTGCGAACCCCGCGAGGAAGGTAGTCGAAAGGCTTCAGCGACAACGGTTCTCGATAGATGGTGTAACCGCCGAACAGTTCGTCGGCGCCCTCGCCGGACAGCACCACCTTGACGTGCTTGCGTGCCTCCTTGGCGATGAAATACAGCGGCACCAGGGCCGGATCCGCGACAGGTTCGTCGAGATACCAGACGATCTCGGGAAGCGCGGCGACGAACTCCTCCTGTCCGACGACCTTGGTGACGTGCCGTGCGCCGATGGCCTCCGCGGACGCCACCGCCACGTCGACCTCCGAGAAGCCCTCGCGTTCGAAGCCCGTCGTGAACGTGATGAGCCGCGGGTTGTGCCGCATCGCCAGCGCGGCGATCGCCGTGGAGTCGATGCCGCCCGACAGGAACGCCCCCACCGTCACGTCGGCGCGCATGTGTTTGGCCACCGAGTCCTCGAGGACCGCGGTGATCTCGTCGTAGCGCGCCTGCTCTGCACCGGCAGCGAACGGAACCGCCGCGAAGCGCGGCGTGAAGTATCGCTTCACCTCGGGCTGCGCGCCGGGCCGCACGCGGGCGTAGCTGCCGGATTCGAGCCTGCGGATGCCGCGGTGCAGCGTCTCGGGCTCGGGGACGTACTGCAACACCGTGTAGTGCTGGACGGCGCGCTCGTCGATGGCGAGGTCGACGCCGAGATCGTCGGCAAGATCGAGCAGACACTTCTTCTCGCTGCCCACCGCCGTACCGCCCGTCCCGGTGGCCATGTAGAGCGGCTTGATGCCGAACGGGTCCCTCGCGCAGAACAGCTCCTGCTCGACGGTGTCCCACAGCGCGAACGCGAACATGCCGCGCAGCCGGGTCAGCGCGCCCGTGCCCCAGTGGTGATAGGCGGCCAGGATGGCCTCCCCGTCACCGTCGGTGTGAAAGGCCGCGCCGAATTCTGCGGCGAGTTCCTCACGCAATTCCAGGTAGTTGTAGATCTCGCCGTTGAACACCAGGGTGTAGCGCTCGGGCGCCTCACTCGGGCCCCATCGCAGCGGTTGGTGGCTGTGGGCGATGTCGATGATCGACAGCCGGTTGAAGCCGAGCACGACGCGGGTGTCGCTCCATGTGCCGGGTTCGTCGGGGCCGCGGTGACGCATCTGGGCCGAGGCTCCCGACACTGCGTCGACGATCGCGGGGGAGACGTCAGACGACGGGTCGGTTACCAGCGCAAGCAGTCCACACACCGCGCCAGTATGCCCAATCGTCCGGTCGCTTCGCTCCCGCCCGGGGGCGTGGTCTACGCTGCGTAGTATTCAGTGCAGCCGTCTGACCGGCCCCCGGTCCAGAGACTTTGTAGGAGGCGCCAACGTGCCCGCTCGCGGCCTGAAGTTGGTGGCATTGTCCCTGCTCCTGGGCGGGACGGCGGTGCTACTCAGCGGATGCAGTTGGTCTGAGGCCCTCGGCCTCGGATGGCCCAACGGCATCACCCCGGAGGCTCACCTCAACCGTGAACTGTGGATCGGTTCGGTCATCGCGGCATTCGTCGTGGGTGGCCTGGTCTACCTCCTTCTGTTCTGGACCATGGCCTTCCATCGCAAGAAGGCCGGCGACACCGAACTGCCGCGCCAGTTCGGCTACAACATGCCGCTCGAGCTGACCCTGACCGTCATCCCCTTCATCATCATCTCGGTGCTCTTCTACTTCACCGTCGTGGTTCAGGAGGAGATGCTCAACAAGGAGCCGAACCCCGAGGTCGTCATCGACGTCACCGCCTACCAGTGGAACTGGAAGTTCGGTTACCAGAAGGTGGAGTTCGCCGACGGCACGATGTCCTATGACGGCGTCGACAACGAGCGCAAAGAAGCCATGACCTCGCAGCCCGAGGGCGGCGACGGCCACGGCGGCGAGCTGGCCGGCGCCATTGCGGGCAAGAGCCCAGAGGATCGCACCTACCTGAACTTCGACAAGATCGAGACGCTCGGCTCCACCAGCGAGATCCCGGTCCTGGTCGTTCCGTCGGGCAAGCGGATCGAATTCCAGATCGCGTCGGCCGACGTCATTCACGGGTTCTGGGTGCCGGAGTTCCTGTTCAAGCGCGACGTGCTGCCGAACCCGAAGGAAAACAACTCCGACAACATCTTCCAGATCAGCGAGATCTTCCAGACCGGTGCGTTCGTCGGCCGGTGCACGGAGATGTGCGGCACCTACCACTCGATGATGAACTTCGAGCTGCGGGTCGTGGAGCCCAACGACTTCAAGGCCTACCTCGCTCAGCGCGAGGGCGGCAAGACCAACGCCGAGGCGCTGCAGGCGATCAACCAGCCGCCGCTGGCCGTCACCACACGGCCATTCGACAGCCGCCGCGGAGAACTGGCACCCGGGGTGCCCGAGGCGACCAGGTAAGGACGGCACATGCATATCGAAGCCAGGTTGTTCGAGTTCCTGACTGCGTTCTTCGCGTTGTCGACGGTCGTCTACGGCGTGCTGACGCACCTCTTCCAGGATCCCGGGGGCGTGGAATGGGCGGGCACCACGGCTCTGGCCCTGACCACCGGCCTGACCCTGATCACCGGAACTTTCTTCCGTTTCGTCGCCCGCCGTCTGGACACCAGGCCCGAGGACTACGAGGACGCCGAGATCGCCGACGGCGCGGGCGAACTCGGTTTCTACAGCCCGCACAGCTGGTGGCCCATCATGATCGCCCTGTCGGGTTCGATCACCGCGGTCGGCATGGCGATGTGGCTGCCATGGCTGATCATCGCCGGCGTGTGCTTCATCCTGACGACCGTCGCCGGGCTGGTGTTCGAGTACCACACCGGGCCTGAGAAGCACTGACCGAAGGTCACAATCAGGGCATGAGTTGGCCCGCAACCCGCCTCGGGAAGTCTGTTCGAGTGTCGCCGTTGGGTAGTGTTGCCGAGGCGCCATGAGCCGCTGTGGCAACCACCGGCGCTGCAGAAGCAGTCGAAAAGGATAGACGTAGATGAGCGGGCCGAATCCTCCCGGGCGGGACTCTGGCAGCTCTGGCGATCCAGGCGAGGAGCCGGGTGGCGCGTCCGACGACGCGACCCAGAACGTCACCGGTGCGGGAGCCGACAACCCCGACACCGGGCAGACGGATTTCTACTCCCGCGCCTACTCCGCGCCGGAATCCGAACAGTTCGTCAGCAGCGCCTACGCGGCGTCGTCGGACATCGTGCCGTACGACTACGACAGCTATGACGCCGGCGACCCCGGTGACCTCCCCCCGCCGCCCCGCTGGCCGTGGGTCGTCGGGGTCGTCGCGATCGTCGCCGCGATCGCGCTCGTGGTGTCGGTGTCGGTTCTGGTGACCCGTACGGAGACAGACAACCTGGCCACCCCGGAAACGACCACCCAGTCGGCGCCGCCGATCCAGGACGAGATCCTGACGACGACACCGCCCCCTCCGCCACCGCCGCCCCCGCCCACGACGGAGCCGCCGCCACCCCCTCCGCCGCCGGAGACCGTCACGGTGACCGAGCCCCCGCCTCCGCCGCCGCCGACCGAAGCCCCTCCGCCTCCGCCGCCGCAGACGACCGAGGCGCCGCCTCCACCGCCGACGACCACGACGCGGGCAGGGCCACGCCAGGTGACGTACTCGGTCACCGGTACCAAGGCGCCGGGCGACATCATCACCGTCACCTACATCGACGCGTCCGGACGCAGTCGCACCCAGCGCAACGTCTACATCCCGTGGTCGCTGACCGTCACCCCGATCTCCCAGTCCGAGGTCGGCTCGGTGCAGGCGTCGAGCCTGTTCCTGGTCAGCCGACTGAACTGTTCGATCACCACGAGCGACGGGACGGTGTTGTCCTCCAACACCGGCAATGCCGCTCAGACAAGCTGTTAGGCCAACTCACCGCCGATGACATATCTCACCGATACGAGGCCCGGCGCGGGATTCGACGTCGCCGCGCTCGACCGCACCGACCGCCTGCTCCTCGGCGGCTCCGTCGCCGTATGGCTGGCCGCGCTGGGCGCCGGCGTCGCCGCCACGGTCGCCCTGGTCGACCTGGCCGGCGGACACAAGGAGTCCACCGGTGACTCCGGTACGCCATGGATCCTATACACGATCATCGGTGTCTCAGCGGCGGTGATCGTCGCTGCCGTGCCGCTGCTGCTGAGGGCCAGGCGGGCGCCCGACGAGGAACTGACGCCGGTGGAGAGGCGGATGGCCCAGCAGACCGCTGACAGGACCCAGACCCCGTCGCGCACCGGCGACGCGCCGACCGAGAAGCTTCGCGTCCCGCCGCCTCCGGTGGACACCAATAGCGGGCGGCTGCCGCGGATTCTGCAGTCGCCCACGGCCACGGCGTCCGTCGCCGATTCGCCGGCCATCGACCGGCTGTGGCTTCGCAACACCGCTGCTCTGGTGTGCGCGATGGGGGCGGCGACCCTGCTCGTCTCCGCAGCCACCTATCTGATGGCGGTCGACAACGCGACCGCATCCTGGGTGCTCTACGGCCTCGCCGCTGTCGTCACGGTGGGCATGGTCGCCATCCCGTGGTACTTCCTGCGCGAGCTCCGCACCGAGTTGGGCAGCTGATCGTGTCCCTCTGACATCCCAAAAACCAGTCCGCCCCAGCCATTTCGGCTGGGGCGGACTGGTTTGTCGGGACAGTATGGGTCAGTGATGGCCGTTGCTGGAACCGTTGGACGAGCCGTTGGAGGCGCTCGTCCGCTCCTGATGCTCGCGCAACGCCGTCAGGGCCCGATGCTCGGCCGCGTGTGCGGCCTCGGTGATCGCCTCGTGCTCGGACATCGGATCGCCCTTGAGGAAGCCACCCGTACCCGGTGCACCCGCCGACCCCAGCTTGTTCATCCGCTTGGGCAGGGCCGCGCCCTGGTACTCCAGCGGAATCGGGTGGCCGTGGTCGTCGACCGGGCCGAGAGGCTGGTGCAGCTCGACGTAGGCACCGTGCGGGAGCCGCTTGATGATGCCCGTCTCGACACCGTGCTCGAGCACCTCGCGATCGCTGCGCTGCAGCGCCACCGCCCAGCGGTACGCGACGAAGTAGACGATGGCAGGCAGCACGACCATTCCGATACGGCCGATCCACGTGGTCGCATTCAGCGAGATGTGGAACTTCAGCGCGATGATGTCGTTCATGCACGCGAACGTCAGCAGGATGTAGAACGAGATCGCCGCCGCGCCGACCGCGGTCCGTGTCGGTGCGTCACGCGGACGCTGCAGCAGGTTGTGGTGCGCATTGTCCCCGGTGAGCTTCTTCTCGATGAACGGGTACATCGCGAGCAACCCGAAGATCAGCCCCATTCCGACAGCGACCCACACGCCCTGCGGAATCGTATGGCCGAACGGGTAGAACTCCCACGCGGGCCACAGTCGGATCAGACCGTCCGTCCACATCATGTAGAAGTCGGGCTGGCTTCCCGCCGACACCTGTGACGGCTTGTACGGTCCGAGCACCCAGACCGGGTTGATCTGAAGCAGACCACCCATCAGCCCGAGGATGCCGACCGTGACCGCGAAGAACGCTCCGGACTTCACGGCGAACACCGGCATCACGCGCACGCCGACGACGTTCGTCTCGGTACGACCGGGACCGGGGAACTGCGTGTGCTTCTGGAACCACACCAGCGCCAGGTGAACCCCGATGAGCGCCAGGATGATGCCCGGGATCAACAGGATGTGGAGTGCGTACAGGCGGGGGATGAGGATCTCACCGGGGAAATCGCCACCGAACAGCGCCCAGTGCATCCACGTCCCGACCACCGGGATGCCCATCGTGATGCCCGACAGAGCGGCGCGGATGCCGGTGCCCGACAGCAGATCGTCGGGCAGCGAGTAGCCGAAGAAGCCCTCGAACATGGCCAGGATCAGCAGCAGCGAACCGATGACCCAGTTCGCCTCGCGTGGCCGGCGGAATGCGCCGGTGAAGAAGATGCGGGCCAGGTGGACCATGATCGATGCCGCGAACAGCAGTGCCGCCCAGTGGTGCACCTGGCGGACGAACAGGCCGCCGCGGACCTCGAAGCTGATGTCCAGCGTGGTCTCGTAGGCGCGCGACATCGCGACACCGCGCAGCGGCTGGTAGACGCCGTCGTAGGTCACATGCGCCATCGACGGGTCGAAGAACAGCGTGAGGTAGACGCCCGTGATGAGAAGGACGATGAAGCTGTACATCGCGATCTCGCCCAGCAGGAACGACCAGTGCGTCGGGAACACCTTGTTCAGCTGGCGGCGTACCGCGGCCGAGGGGTGGTACCGCGAGTCGATCGCGTCACCCTGCCTGCCGGCAATTTCTCCTGCGCTTGGACGTGGGCTCATGACTTACGCTCCCAGAATGCCGGTCCGACGGGTTCGATGAAGTCGCCGTTGGCGACCAAGTAGCCGTCCTGGTCGATCGTGATCGGCAGCTGCGCCAGCGAGCGGGCGGCCGGGCCGAAGATCGGCTTCGCGAAGTGCAGCGCGTCGAACTGCGACTGGTGGCACGGACACAGGATGCGATAGGTCTGCTGCTCGTAGAGCGAGGACGGGCAACCGAGGTGGGAGCAGACCTTCGTGTAGGCGAACAGCTCGCCGAAGTTGAAGCTCTCCTGGCCACGTCGCTTCACCACACGCGGCATGTCGAGCGGTTTGATGCGGATCAACATCACCGGGTTGCGCACACCCATCGAGATCTCGAAGATGTGGTGCTCGGATTCGACAGTCGTGCCGTCGCCGTCGGATTCCCGCCACGGGTACACGGTTTCCATGCCGCCGGCGTCGAGATCCTCAGGACGCATCTTGACGAACGGCGATTCGCCCGGCTTGCCGGTCGCGCGTGCCAGGAAGATCGTCTCGCCCTCGTACCGGGGCGTCCACCCCGACGTCCACAGCACCGCCTTCATGCCTTCGGCGGTCGGAACGACCGGCTTCCACGGGTTCTTGATCAGGCCGCCGATGAAAGCCACCAGGGTGCCGACGCCGAAGGCGCCGAAGCCGATACCGAGCGACAGGCCGATCATCTTGCGGCGCTTGATGGTTGAGCCGTCGAGCGCATCGCCGAGGTTGGCGGCGACCGTCTTGCGGTGGATCTCGGGGGACGGGCCGTCGTGCCGGTCCTGAATCGAGATCTCCTCGGGGATGAACTTCTTCTGGTAGAGCACCGCGCCGATGCCGATCGCCAGAACCGACAGACCGAAGGTCAGCCCGTACAGAGGTGTGGTCAGCGAGTACAGGAACTCACCCTCGCCGCCGAACGGCACGTACTCCCACGGCCAGAACAGGAAGATCAACAGAAGGGCCAGACCCGAGAACCCCGAGAGCAGGAACCAATAGGCGACGCTCCGCTCGGCACGCTTCTCGGCCTTGGTGCCGGGCACCGGCCAACGCGGCTCTTTGTAGACGATCTCGACCCCGTCGAGCTTGCCGCCGAGTGCGACGAGCTCGTCCTGGGACATCTTGGCCAGTTCGGCGTCGGTGGGCTGTCCGGGCTCACCCTTGTGTCCCGGCACATCGGTGCCCTTGACCTCACCCTTGAGGTCGTCCTGTCCCTCGCTCATGCCCGTGCTCCGATCCAGAGGGCGGCCGCGATGATGGCCACCATTCCGACGATCCATGCGACCATCCCCTCGGATGTGGGGCCGAAGCCGCCGAGGCCGAGGCCGCCCGGGGTCGGCGTCTCGGCCGATTCGCGGACGTAGGCGACGATGTCGCGCTTCTCTTCAGGGTCGAGCTGCCGGTCGGAGAACTTCGGCATGTTCTGCGGCCCGGTAGCCATCGCGGTGTAGATCTGCGCGGGCGTCGCGTCACCGAGATCCGGCGCGTACTTGCCCGACGACAGCGCACCGCCCTTTCCGGTGAAGTTGTGGCACGAGGCGCAATTCAGGCGGAACAGGTCGCCGCCGCGTGCGACGTCGCTGCCGATGAGCGACTGCCCGGCGATCTGTCCGTTCTCGTCGCGCGGGACGACGGGGCCACCGCCGTTGGCCTGCACGAAGGCGCCGAGCGCATCGATCTGCGACTCGTCGAAGGCAGGCGACTTCGCGGGCGCCTGCGCCTCGTTGCGCATCGCGGGCATACGTCCGGTCGAGACCTGGAAGTAGACGGCCGCTTCGCCGACGCCGATTAGGCTGGGCCCGCGGTCGGCGACACCCTGCAGGTTCACGCCGTGGCACGACACGCAGGACGTGTCGTAGAGCTGCTGACCAGTGCGCAGCATCGCCGAAGCGGATTCGTCGGCGACGGCCACCTGCGGGGCAGGCGTCAGGGTGGCAGCCAAACCGCCGGCCATCACCAATCCGCTCAACAGCAGCAATGCCGCCGTCACGCGGCGGCGAAGGCGGCGTCGGCGAACTGTCGCCGGCCGACCGGCTCCGGGCGACTTGCTGGTCATCGAACCCCTTCTGTTGGGCTGATTCTTCGACTGCGGCTCGTCGGACGCATCGGCGGGGCCGATCATCGGACGAAGTAGATGACGGCGAACAGGGCAATCCACACGATGTCCACGAAGTGCCAGTAGTAGGACACCACGATCGCGGCGGTGGCCTGGGCGGGCGTGAACTTGCTCATCCGGGTGCGGACGAGCAAGAAGATGAAGGCGACCAGACCGCCGATGACGTGCAGACCGTGGAAGCCGGTCGCGAGGTAGAAGACGGTGCCGTAGGCGCTGCCCGGGATCGTGGTTCCGGTGTGAACCAGGTGGTAGTACTCGTAAGCCTGTCCCAGCACGAAGAACAGGCCCATCGCGAAGGTCAGCGTGTACCAGCGGCGCAGCCCGAACACGTCGCCGCGCTCGGCGGCGAACACACCCATCTGGCACGTGAACGACGACGCGATGAGGACCAGCGTCACCGGCACTGCCAGCGCGAGGTTCAGCTCGGTGGGCTCGGGTGGCCAGTCGCCCCCGGCCTGCGCGCGTGCGGTGAAGTACATCGCGAACAGCCCAGCAAAGAACATCAACTCACTGGAAAGCCACACGATGGTGCCGACACTGACCATATTGGGTCGGTTCAGCGAATGCACCCGCGACGTGATTGCGGTTCCCGAGGTCCCTACAGCGCTCGTCACAGGAGCAAGTATGACGCTTTGTAGTTGTTGAACTCCACCCGGGTCGAGCAATTCGTCATAATCACGTTCGTGACTACCCCTCCTGCCCCGCCCGTCTCGCGTCAGAACGACCCCGGTACCACCCCCACCTGGGCGATGATTCTCGGCAGACTGACCAACAATCAGGGGCTCCTGCCCGGTCAGGCGGGTTGGGCGATGGACCAGATCATGGGCGGCACCGCGACACCCGCGCAGATCGCGGCGTTCGGCGTGGCGATGAAGATGAAGCGACCCACTTCCGCCGAGGTCGGCGAACTCGCCGAGATCATGCTCAAGCACGCGCGCAAGGTGCCGACGGACACGTTCGGGACGGCGACGGTCGACGTCGTCGGCACGGGTGGCGACGGCGCCAACACCGTCAACCTGTCGACGATGGCCTCCATCGTGGTGGCCGCTGCCGGCGTGCGCGTGATCAAGCACGGAAACCGGGCCGCGTCGTCGCTGTCCGGGGGTGCCGACACACTCGAAGCGCTGGGCCTGCGGATCGATCTGGGCCCCGACGAGGTTGCGCGCTGCGTCGCCGAGGTGGGCATCGGGTTCGCGTTCGCCCCGCAGTTCCATCCGTCCTACCGGCACGCCGGGGTGGCCCGCCGTGAGATCGGCGTGCCGACGGTGTTCAATCTGCTTGGCCCACTGACCAATCCGGCCACGCCGCGGGCGGGTCTGATCGGCTGCGCATGGGGTGAGCTCGCCGAGGTGATGGCCGAGGTGTTCGCCACCCGCGGGGCCAGCGTGCTGGTGGTCCACGGCGACGACGGCCTCGACGAGCTGACGACGACCACGACGAGCACGATCTGGCGCGTGCAGGCCGGGACCGTGGAGCGGCTGAGGTTCGATCCGGCCGCGTTCGGGTTCGCCCGGGCCGAGATCTCCGCGCTGACGGGAGGCGACGCCGAATCGAACGCCGCGTCGGCCAGGGCAGTGCTGGCCGGTGCCGAGGGCCCGGTGCGGGATGCCGTCGTGCTCAACGCGGCGGGAGCGCTGGTATCGCATGCCGGGCTATCCAGCGACGCCAAGTGGGTTCCGGCGTGGGAGTCCGGGCTCGCGAGGGCGAAGGAAGCCATCGACTCCGGGGCTGCCGAACAGCTGCTCGCGCGATGGGTGCGGTTCACTCAGCAACTGTGAGCTGATCGGTTCCACGTCGCGTAACTGTTCGGCGGCCAGTCGCGCCGACCGTGCCGTGGCAGCCCATGCCGCCCAGCGGCCGGCGGCGGTGGCGGGCGAACAGTAGCCGGTGTCGGTGCGCACGATCCGCACGCCCGGCTGGCCCAGCCAGCGCGCGATCAAAGCCGTCTCCTCGACGAGCGCGCCGCCGAGGGGGCCCGCCGTGGGCAGCACCGACTGCGCGGCTGCGGTCAGCGCGTCGACCACCGGCATCGGCGGCACGCCCCGGGGCGCGACACCTGCGGCGGCGAGCTGTCCGTGACGGACGACGGACAGATGCCAGCCTCGGTTGCCATCGGGTCTGGCGGCGACCAGCTCGCCGATCGCGCACAGTGCGCGCAGCCGCTGGCCGCGCCACAGCACGTCGATGGCGGCGGCCGTGTGGTCGCGCAGTCTCGCGGCGGTCTCGTAGCGATTGCGCTCGGCCAGGTCGGCGATGTGTGCCAGGGCCGCCTCGAGCGGGCGTCCGCATCGGCCGTCGATGAGCGCGAGTGCGCCCTCCGATGCGGCCGCGTATCCACCGGCGTCGGCGCCGCGGACGGCGGGACAGGGGGAGACCTCGCGCTCGGGGCAGGCCGGGCCGTGGACGGCCGATCGGCCGAGCCGCTTGGTGCAGGTCCGCACTCCCGTGAAGCGGGCCATCAACGCCGCGGTCTCGACCGCGTCGGTGCGCGACCGGAACGGCCCCACCGCACTGTCGGTGCGCGGCGTGCGTACCGCCGAGAACCGGGGGAACGGTTCGTCGGTCAGGGTCACCCACCACCACCGGTGCGGGAACTTCGACCGCTTGTTGTACGGCGGGGCATGCGCGGCCAGCAGGCGTAGCTCGCGCACGCCCGCCTCGAGGTCGTGCGCGCACTCGACGTGGTCGACGGCGGTGGCCAGCGAGACCATCTCCTTGATCCGCGTGCGCGGATCGGCGCCGTTGAAGTACTGCCCGACGCGGCGGCGCAGATCCACGGCGGTGCCGACGTAGAGCACCTCGGCCGACGGCCCGCGGAACAGGTAGACGCCGGGACTGCGCGGCATGGCGCGGGCGAGGTGGCGCTTGCTGCGCTGCGCCGGGGTGACGTCGGGAAGGTATCCACGCAGTTCGGAGTAGGTGTGCACGCCCTGGTTGCCTACGCGCTCGATGAGGCCGTGCAGGACGTCGACGGTGGCGCGGGCGTCGTCGAGGGCCCGGTGAGTGGGCGTCGTGGAAGCGCCGAACAGCTGGGCCAGCGCCGAGAGCCGCACGCTGGGGGCTTCGTCCCGGGTCAAGACCCGCCGGGCGAGGGTGACGGTGCACAGCACGGGCGGTTTCGGCCATGGCAGGTGGTTGCGTTCGGCCGCGGCGCGCAGGAATCCGACGTCGAAGCCGGCGTTGTGCGCGACGAGGACGGCGCCGCGGGCGAACTCAAGGAAGGCCGGCAGGACGGCGTCGATCTTGGGTGCGTCATAGACCATCGCCGACGTGATGCCGGTCAGCGCGACGATCTGCGGTGGTATCGCGCGGCCGGGGTCGACCAACGTAGCAAACTCTCCCAAGATTTCGCCGCCGCGCACTTTGACCGCGCCGATCTCGGTGATCTCGTCGTGGCGGTCGCCTGAGGAACGGCCGCCGGTCGTTTCCAGATCGACGACGACGAAGGTGGTCTCGCGCAGCGTGGGGTCGGCGAGCGGATCGACATCCGCGAAGCTCAGCTGACCCATGTGCTGAACGTAGGTGCCACCGGTGACAACTTCGGTGAAGCAGAGCCGAGGGTGCGTATCCGGACTCGGCCCGCTCTGGCTGGAGTTGTCGGTGGCCGTCGATACCGTGCGGACGACTGCAATCGAGAGGACAGTGCGATGGCTCAGAATCAGTGGCCGCCGGGGCAGGACGCCGACGACGGCACGGTGAAGATCGACTGCGACGACTGTGCCGTCCGCGGTCCTGGATGCCAGGATTGCGTCGTCAGCGTGCTTCTCGGGGTTCCCGAGACGCTGCACGTGGACGAGCGCCGAGCCCTTGAGGTGCTGGCCGAGGTGGGTCTGGCGCCCAAGTTGCGGCTCGTGCCGATCCATCGGCAGAGTGGCACCGGTGTCGCCTGACGACACGCACCGCCTCGGCGCTCCCGGTCCTCAGGAATGGCTGCTAAATTTGCCTCTTCCGTTGGACAAGGCCGTTGCCGTTTCGTAACCTGTCTGAGACCTAAGTGAGTTCGAGGCGGCTCGTCACGGCAGTTGAAGGACGCAAAAATCTTGAGGCTCGACCGCGCACACAGGAGCATTCGCCGTACTCGGCAAACCATTGTCAGCACGTTGGCCGTTGTGGCTGTGGCCGGCGCCGTGCTGACCGGGCAGGCCTACGCCGACCCCGCCGAGGACGCTCTGGCAAAGCTGAACGATCTTTCTCGTCAAGCTGAGCAGACCACCGAGGCGATGCACTCGGCGCAGCTGGACCTGGACAACAAGCTGGTGATCCAGCAGGCCGCGGAGACCAAGCACGCCGGCGATGTCGCCGCGATGGAATCCGCGAAGGCGCAGCTGACCGATTTCCAGAGCAAGGTCGACAAGCTCGCCGCCGCGCAGTACATGGGCGGGCGTCCGTCCGGTTTCGACGCGATCCTGACCGCTTCGTCGCCGCAGGGCCTGATCGACCAGCTGTCCGTGCAGCGGGTGATGGCCGGCGAGATGCAGTCGCAGATGGCCGCGTTCCGCGACGCCGGCCAGCGGGCCGAGGTCGCCGAGCAGGCGTCGGCCGCTTCCGCTGCCGAGGCCAAGACCGCCGCCGAGCAGGCCGCGGCCGTGCGCGCCGATCTACAGTCCAAGCAGAGCCAGCTGCAGACCCAGATCGCGATCGTCAAGGCGCAATACGAGGCGCTGACCCCGGTCCAGCGCGAAGCGCTCGCTGCCGCTCCGCCGCCTCCTCCCGTCCCTGCCGGTGCCCCGCTGCCGCTCGCGCCGCCCGCACCCGGACAGGACCCCGCGATCCTCGCCGCGCCGCCCGCTCCGCCGGTTCCCGGTGCCATCCCGCCCGGTGACATCGCCCCGCCCGGGTCTCCTGCCTCCACCACCGTCATCCAGGCTGCGCTGAGCCGCATCGGTTCGCCCTACTCGTGGGGTGGGTCCGGTCCGAGCGCTTTCGACTGCTCCGGTCTGGTGATGTGGTCGTTCC
This sequence comes from Mycobacterium bulgaricum, assembly GCF_041287165.2. NCBI lineage: Bacteria > Bacillati > Actinomycetota > Actinomycetes > Mycobacteriales > Mycobacteriaceae > Mycobacterium > Mycobacterium bulgaricum. The sequence continues at coordinate 361,651 of NZ_JBGGKV020000005.1, forward strand.
AGCAGGCGGGGATCTCGCTGCCGCATTCCAGCCAGGCGCTGGCACGCGGCGGCCAGCCCGTGTCGAGGGATCAGATGCAGCCGGGGGACCTCGTCACCTATTACTCCGACGCCTCGCACGTCGGGATCTACATCGGCGACGGCATGATGGTGCACGCCTCCACCTACGGCACACCGGTGCGCGTCGCCCCGGTGGACAATGCGCCGATCTACAACGTCCGTCGTTACTGACCCGTCCTGGGGCTCCCGCTCCGTCAACCGGCGCAGGCTCGGTGCGCTTCTCGGCGCCGAGCTCATCTGTGCAGTCCTGTTGATCAGCGGGCCGCAGCTGGCGCCGTCGGGCCCCGCGATCGCGTCTCCGGTCTCCGAGTCGCGACCCGCGCAGCTGCCGGGCACGCGCTCGGTCTCCACACCCGACGGGCGCACGACGCAACTGGTCGATCTCGGAGCGACGGGCGGGCGTGCGCTGATCGACCGCATCGCCGCCGAACTGCCCGGCGCCACCAACGCCGTCACCGCCTTCTGGGGCTCTGACTGGCGCCGCGACATCTCCATCGTGGTGGCGGGATCCGCGGAGCAATTCGGCGCCCTGGCGGGCGGCGGACTCGACATCGCGGCCACCACCACCGCCGACCGCATCATGTTCTCGCCGGGCGCGACCGCGATGAACGCCGCCGATCTGCGAACGGTGTTGCGCCACGAGCTGTTTCACTATGCGGCCAGGGCTGACACCGCACCCGATGCGCCGGTGTGGCTCACCGAAGGCGTCGCCGACTATGTCGGCAGACCGCCGGCAGCCACCGCCCCCGCCGCGCCGGCGGCACTGCCGACTGACGCCGAGCTGACCGCACCCGGGCCGGGGCGCTCGGCGGCCTACGACCGCGCGTGGGAGTTCGCCACCTACATCGCCGGCACCTACGGCGTCGACAAACTTCGTGCGCTCTACGTCGCCGCGTGCGGGCACGGCCACCCCGACGTGGACACCGCGATCCTGGCGGTGCTCGGGGTGGATGTCTCGAAGGTGCTGAGCCGGTGAAACGGATGCTGCTGGTCACCAACGACTTTCCGCCGCGCCGCGGCGGCATCCAGTCGTATCTGGAGGCACTTGTCGGTCACCTGGTGGCGTCGGGCGAGCACGCGCTGACCGTCTACGCGCCGAAATGGAAAGGTGCCGAGGACTACGACTCGGTGGCCGCCGCGACGGGATACCGGGTCGTCAGGCATCCGGGAACACTCATGGTGCCCGAGCCCACGGTCGCGCTGCGGATGCGGCGTTTGATCGCCGAGAACGACATCGAGACCGTGTGGTTCGGGGCAGCGGCGCCACTGGCGTTGCTGGCCCCGCTGGCCCGCGCTGCAGGCGCACAGCGCGTGGTGGCCAGCACGCACGGGCACGAGGTGGGTTGGTCGATGCTGCCGCTGGCGCGAACGGCGTTGCGCCGCATCGGCAACGACACCGACGTCGTCACCTACATCAGTGACTACACCCGCGGCCGGTTCGCGTCCGCGTTCGGCGCACAAGCGGCGCTCGAGCACGTACCGCCCGGCGTCGACACCGACCGCTTCAAGCCGGACGAAGTCGCCAGGGCCGAACTGCGGGCCCGCTACGGACTCGGGGGCAGGCCGGTGGTGGTGTGTCTGTCCAGGCTGGTGCCGCGCAAGGGCCAGGACATGCTGATTCGGGCGCTGCCGGCGATCCGGCAACGGGTGCCCGGTGCCGCGCTCGTCATCGTCGGGGGAGGCCCGTACCGCACGTCGCTGCACCGCCTGGCGCACACCTTCGGCGTCGCCGAACACGTCGTGTTCACCGACGGGGTGCCCGGCGACGAGCTGCCTGCCCACCATGCGATGGCCGACGTCTTCGCGATGCCCTGCAGGACAAGAGGATCAGGCCTCGACGTCGAGGGGCTCGGCATCGTGTACCTGGAGGCGTCGTCCACCGGCGTTCCGGTGGTTGCGGGCAGGTCCGGCGGCGCTCCTGAGACGGTCGTCGACGGCGAGACGGGACACGTGGTCGACGGCTGGGATGTCGGGGCCATCGCCGCGGCGGTCGCCAATCTGCTCGCCGACCCCGCCCGCGCCGCGGAGATGGGTGCGGCGGGCAGGCGGTGGGCTGTCGGCAACTGGCAGTGGAGCAGGCAGGCGCAGCGCCTGTCGCGACTGCTCTAGCCCTTCGCGTACAGCGCGTCGATGTCGGCGGCGAACTTCTCCGCGACGACCTTGCGCTTCACCTTCAGCGTGGGTGTCAGCTCGCCGGTGTCCTCGGTGAAATCGACGGGCAGGATGCGGAATTTGCGAATCTGCTCGGCCTTCGACACGGCCTGGTTGGCGTCCTTGACGGCCAGTTCGACCTCGGCCCGCAGGTCGGGATCGTCGGACAGATCGGCGACCGACGCACCGGAATCCTTGCTGTTGCGCTCCTTCCAGCCAGGGAACGCCTCGGGGTCGATCGTGATCAATGCGGCGATGAACGGCTGCTGATCGCCGACGGCCATGGCCTGGCTGATGAGCGGGTGCGCGCGCAGGCGATCCTCGAGCAGCGCGGGTGCGACGTTCTTGCCGCCCGCGGTCACGATGATCTCCTTCTTGCGCCCGACGATCGACAGGAAGCCGGCGTCGTCGATCGCGCCGAGGTCGCCGGTGTGGAACCACTCACCGGTGAAGACGGCTTTGGTCTCCTCCTCGTTGCCCCAGTAACCGTTGAACACGACACCGCCCTTGACCAGCAGTTCGCCGTCATCGCCGAGCTTCATGCTGTTGCCGGGCAGCAGCTTGCCGACCGAACCGACCCGCAGGTCCCCGACCCGGTTGACGGTGATCGCGGCGCTGGTCTCGGTGAGCCCGTAGCCCTCGTAGATGGACAGGCCCACACCGCGGTAGAAGTGGCCGAGCCGGGCTCCCAGCGGGGCACCGCCGGAGATGGCGGCATGGCAGTGCCCGCCGAGTGCGGCGCGCAGCTTGCCATAGACCAGCTTGTCGAACACCGCGTGCTTGAGCCGCAGCACCAGGCCCGCCCCGCCCGTGTCCTGCGCCTTGCTCCACGCGATAGCGGTGTCGGCGGCCGCGGCGAAGATCTTGCCCTTTCCGCCGTTTTCGGCGTTCAGCTCGGCGGTGTTGTACACCTTCTCGAACACCCGAGGAACCGACACCACGAGCGTCGGCTTGAACACCGAGAACATCGGGACGAGGTTCTTGATGTCGCTGGTGAACCCCAGCGTCACCCCGTTGGCGAACGCGCCGATGGTCAACGCGCGAGCCAGCACATGCGCCAGCGGCAGGAACACCAGGAGCTTCTCGCCCTTGGCGAGGTGATCGGGGAAGCACGCCTTGGCGCCGCGGATCTCGTAGAGCAGGTTCGAATGTGTGAGCTGGCAGCCCTTGGGCCGTCCCGTCGTGCCCGAGGTGTAGATCAGTGTCGCGGCATCGGAGGATCTGATGCCGGCAACCCGCTCGTCGACGGCGGCGGCGTCGACCTCGCGGCCCGCCTCGGCGAGCTCGTCGAGTGCCGGCGTGCTGCTTCCTTCGATGACGTACACCTTGCGCAGCTGCGGCAGCGAGTCGCGTTGCTGTTCGATGCGTGCCGCGTGCGCGTCGGTCTCCGCGACAGCGGCGACGGCGCCCGAATCCTGGAGCACGAACTGAACCTGCTCGGCCGAGCTCGTCTCGTAGATCGGCACCGTGACCGCGCCGACCGACAGGATCGCGAAGTCCAGGACCGGCCATTCGTAGCGGGTCGCCGACAGCAGTGCGACCCGGTCACCGGGCTGGATCCCCTGGGCGATCAAACCTCGTGCCGCCGAACGAATCTGATCGGCGGCCTGCCGGCTCGTGACATCGACCCAGCTGCCGTCGACGAGGCGCTGGAAGATGACATGGTCGGGGTCGTCGCGCTCGTGGGCGTATACGGAGCTGACGATGTTGTCGTGCTCGTCGACGGTGAACGGTGCCGGAACGGTGAACTCACGCGCAGTCATCGCAGTGTCAGACCCTCTCGCTTTACAGGCCGCAATGTGTTGTACAGCGTAGTCGTCCGGGAGCCGACTGCGGCCGGGCATGTGTGAAGCTTGTCTGTCATGAACAGCATCCAGATCGCCGACGAGACGTTCATCGCCGCCGATCCCGTCGCCGTCGGCGAGGCTGTGGGCGACAGGGCGAACTGGTCGCGGTGGTGGCCCGACCTGCGGCTGTCCGTCGTCGAGGACCGTGGGGAGGTCGGGCATCGCTGGACGGTGACGGGCGCACTAACCGGGACCATGGAGATCTGGCTGGAGAAGGCGCTCGACGGGGTCATCCTGCACTACTTCCTGCATGCCGAGCCCTCGGGCGCGGCGGCCTGGGAACTGGCGAAGATGAACCTGCCGAAGATGAACCATCGCCGCCGCGTGGCGGGCAAGGACATGGCCTTCGAGGTGAAGCGCACGCTCGAGGCGAACCGCCCCGTCGGCGTCTCGCGATTGGCGTGAACGATTACGGCTATACCTCCCACGGGGGAGTAGATTTCTGGCCAGCGACCAGACCATAGCGGGGAAGGTTCCAGTGGCAGACAAGACGGCGCAGACCATCTACATCGATGCCGATCCGTCGACGGTGATGGACGTCATCGCCGACATCGGCTCGTACCCGGACTGGGTCGCCGAGTACAAGGAGACCGAGGTCCTCGAAGCCGACTCCGAGGGGTATCCGAAGGTCGCGAGGCTGGTTCTCGACGCCGCGGTGCTCAAGGACAGCATGGTGCTGGCCTACGAGTGGCCCGCCGATCACAAGTCGGTGACGTGGTCACTGGTGTCGAGCACTCTGCTGAAGTCATTGGACGGTGCATATCGTCTGGCGCCCAAGGGTTCTGGTACAGACGTCACCTATGAGCTGTCCGTCGATCTGATCATTCCGATGATCGGGTTGCTCAAGCGCAAGGCCGAGCGGCGTCTCACCGACACCGCGCTGAAGGATCTCAAGAAACGAGTCGAGGCTGACTGAGGGCGAGGCTGCTGCCCGGATCAGTCTGTTCGTCGGCAAGGGCGGCGTAGGCAAGTCGACGCTGGCGACCGCCACCGCAGTGCGTGCTGCACGCGCCGGGATGCGGGTCCTTCTGGTGTCCACCGACCAGGCCCACTCGATCGGTGACGTCCTGGGCGCACACCTCGTGCCGACCGGGCGGCGCGAGCCCACCCGTGTGCTGGCCGAATTGGACACCGCAGATGCCGGTGGTGGCTCGCTGGATGCGCTGGCGCTCGACACCTTGGCGCTGCTGGCTGCCAGATGGTGCGAGGTCGCCCACCCGCTGGCCGAACGCTTTCCCGACTCCGACATCGGAGACGTTGCCTCAGAAGAGCTTTCGGCCCTACCCGGGGTGCAGGAGGTGCTCGGCCTGCACGAGGTGGGTGAACTGGCCCGTTCCGGGCACTGGGATCTCGTGGTGGTCGATTGTGCCTCGACCGCTGACGCAATGCGGATGCTCACGTTACCCGCGACGTTTGCCCTCTACCTGGAACGTGCCTGGCCGAGGCACCGCCGGTTGTCCAGTGCCGACGACCCGAGGACAGCGCTGGTGGTCGGTGTCCTCGAACGCATCGGCGCAGGCACCGACGAACTGAGCACGCTGCTGACGGACGGAGAACGCGTCAGCGCGCATCTGGTGATGACAGCCGAGCGCGTCGTGGCCGCCGAGGCGATCCGCACGCTGGGAACGCTGTCCCTGATGGGTGTTCGGGTCGCCGAGCTGATCGTCAATCAAGTTCTGGTGCAGGATGATTCGTTTGAGTACCAGAACCTTCCCGCGCATCCGGCCTTCGATTGGTACTCCGAGCGGATCTCCGACCAGAAGGCCGTGCTCGACGAGCTCGACCGAACGATCGGCGACGTCCAACTCGTGATGGTGCCGCACCTGCCGGGCGAACCGATCGGGCCCAAGGCCCTGGGTGAACTGCTGGACTGCGCGCGCCGGCGGGACGGGTCGCCACCGCCGGGCCCGCTGCGCCCGATCGTGGACCGAGAATCGGGAACCGGCCTGGAGGCGGTGTACCGGCTGCGCCTGGAGTTGCCGCAGGTGGATTCGTCCGCGCTGGCGTTGGGTAGGGTCGACGATGACCTGATCATCGGCGTCGGTGGTATGCGGCGCCGGGTTCGCCTGGCGTCGGTGCTCCGGCGGTGCATCGTCATCGGCGCGCAGCTCCGTGGCAGCGAGCTGACGGTGCGATTCCGACCGAATCCGGAGGTGTGGCCGCGATGAATGGGGCTCACTCCGATCTGGGGCCCGAGCTGCGCGCGTTGGCGCAGTCGATCCTCGACAAACTCGATCCCGCGATCCGGCTGGCTGCAGCCCGCGCGCAGTCGGGCGCCAACAGTCCGGGGCGGTGCCAGCAGGTGTGGTGCCCTGTGTGCGCGCTCGCCGCACTCGTCTCGGGCGACCAGCATCCGCTTCTCGACGTCGTGGCCGAGCACAGCGTGGCCCTGTTGACGCTCGTCAGGGCCATGGTCGACACCATCGACGTGGACGGGGCGGGGCCGCCCGAGCCACCGGCTCCCGGCCCTCCGCCAGAGGACCCCGGGCCGCCGCCGCCGTCGCCGCCGGGCCGCTATCAGCACATCCCGGTCGACGTCGAGGAGTAGCCGGCCGGCGGGTCAGGTAGAAGTACTCACCCGGCTGTGTGGTCGCACGCACAGGCCGTGGGTAAAGTTGTCGCAGAGCATATTGACCGCGCCGCGGTCGGGTGATCCGGAGGGTCCATGTGGTACTGGCTGTTCAAGTACGTTCTTCTGGGCCCGTTGCTGGCTATGATCGCCCGGCCGAAAATCGAAGGGCTGGAGCATATTCCGGCTGACGGGTCGGCGATCCTGGCCAGCAATCACCTCGCCGTGATGGACAGCTTCTATCTGCCCCTGTTGGTTCGCAGGCGCATCACGTTCCTGGCCAAGTCCGAGTACTTCACCGGCACCGGGGTCAAGGGACGTTTCCTGGCGTGGTTCTACACCGCCGTCGGCCAGGTGCCGATCGACCGCACCGACGCAGACAGTGCGCAGGCCGCGCTGGTCACTGCCGAGCGCATCCTCGGCCAGGGCAAGTTGTTGGGCATGTACCCGGAGGGCACACGCTCGCCCGACGGCAAGCTGTACAAGGGCAAGACGGGCCTGGCCAGGCTCGCGCTGGAGACCCAGGTCCCCGTGATTCCCATCGCGATGATCGGAACCGACCGCGTCAACCCGCCCGGCAAGGGGCTGAGGTTCGCGCGTGTCACGATCCGGATCGGTGCGCCGATGGACTTCACCCGCTTCGACGGGCTGGCCGGCAACCGCTTCATCGAGCGGGCGGTCGTCGACGAGGTGATGTACGAGCTGATGCGGCTCTCCGGTCAGGAGTACGTCGACCTCTATGCCGCGGACGTCAAACAGGGAAAAGATGATGCGGCGGGCAAGCCGCCGACCCGCCTGCCGGAATCGGCCGCCGGCTAAGCCTTGACCGCCTTGGCCGTATCCGCCGCGTCGGCCTGCGCGACGTCGTCGCCTCGCCGGAGCGTCACGGTGCCGATGGTCACGATGACCGCGAGCGCCCACCACAGATAAGAGCCGCCCAGCAACTGGCGCCACAGCGACGCCGTGGTCTCGCGATGCTCGGGTAGCAGCGTGATCGGCGACCACATCATCAGCACGAGCCCGATCGCCGAAACGGCGCCGAGAGCGACATGCCGCAGACGCACCCCCAGGACAGCGGTCACGAGCACGGTCGGCAGCATCCACACCCAGTGGTGCGACCACGACACCGGCGAGACGACCAGGCCGAACATCGCGACGCTGAGCAGTGCCAGCACCGGCTGTTCGGCGCGCAGTGCCCTGCGCGCAGCCCACACCGTCACTGCGAGAACGCCGAAGCACAGCGCCGTCCACAGCACGAACCGCTCACCTTCTCCGATGCCGAGCCGGGCCAGGGCGCCCGCGATGTTCTGGTTCGTGTTCAGGGTGGCCGTGCCGATGCGGTCGGTGTTGCGAACCGTCTCCGTCCAGTACTCCCAGGAATCTCGCCAGGCGAACGCGAAGCCGGCGAGCGTGGCGATCATCGCCGACGCGGCCGTGACCAGCATGGCGCGGGTGTCGCGGCGCAGCAGGAAGTACAGCAGGAACACCGCGGGCGTCAGCTTGACCGCGATCGCGACACCGAGCAGCATCCCGCGGGGCCACGGGGTGCGGCGAGGCACGCAGTCGGCGATCACGAGTGTCATCAGGACGACGTTGATCTGGCCGAAGTCGAAGTTCGCGCGGATCGGCTCCAGATAGATCACCGCGGGGGCGACGATCGCCGCCGCCAGCCAGCAGCGCCGCATCCAGGCGGGTTCGCCGGTGACCCGGGTGGTCGGCCACACGTCGAGGCGCGTGAGCACGAGGACCGTCGACACCAGCAGCAGGAACAATGTGGTCGCGGTGATCGCGATGCTCGCCGCATTCAGTGACAGGAGCGCGAACGGCGAGAACGCGACGGCGGCCAGGGGCGGATAGGTGAACGGCAGTTCGAGGCCGCCCTGGGTCTGGAACATCTGGCCGTCGGCGTAGAGCGAGCGGCCGTCGAGCCAGGCCTGCCCGCCCATGCGGTAGACGTCGATGTCGATGCGGTAGGGGACATGTCCGAGCAGGCTCCACGCCGCTGCGGCCAGCGCCGCGAGCGTCAGAAGTTGGAACACCCGCCAAGCGAGCCGTGGCCCCCAGTTACTCATGTCGCCGACCAGACTATCGGGGCCGACCGGCGAGTCGTCAGGTATCCCGGCCGCGACACACGCAGGTCGGCGTAAGTTTTCTGCGTGCGCACGGACCTGGACCTCCACTGGGACTTCTCGCTGCACGTCCCCGAGACCCGGCAGCCGTTGATGTGGTGTCTCATCGCGTTCATCGTCACGTTCGCGATCACCCGCACCATCGTGCGGTACATCCGCAGCCAGTCGGGCAGCGACAAGCCGCACCGATGGTGGCAGCCGCGCAACATCTCCGGTGGGGGCGGCCTGCACATCCACCACATGGTCATCGGCGTGATTCTGGTCATGGTCTCCGGCGTCGCGATGGTGACGATGGCGGTCGACGGGGGAGTACCCGAGTTCACGGCCGCGTCGATCCTTTTCGGCATCGGCGCAGCGCTGGTCCTCGACGAGTTCGCGCTGATCCTGCACCTGTCCGACGTGTACTGGGCCGAGGACGGCCGCACCTCGGTCGACGCGGTGTTCGTGGCGGTCGCCGTCGCCGGTCTGCTGATCGTGGGGCTGAACCCGTTGTCGTTCTTCGACGTCGGGACATGGGAGAACGATCCAACCGTCGGCATGCGCACGGTCGTTGTCGTGGCGGCCCTGTTGAACCTGGCCCTGGCGGTGATCGTGCTGCTGAAGGGCAAGGTGTGGACCGGTCTGGTCGGCATGTTCGTCACGCCGCTGCTGTTCGTCGGCGCGATCCGGCTGTCCCGGCCGCATGCGCCGTGGGCGCGGTGGCGCTATACCACGCGGCCGCGCAAGATGCACAAGGCGCTGGAACGGGAGCGCTGGCTGCGCCGGCCGGTCGTGCAGGCCAAACTGTGGCTGCAGGATGCGATCGCCGGGATGCCGAAGTTCCCCGACGACGCGCTGGTCGACCAGCAGCTCGACCGCGAGATCCACGCAGCGCCCGCGCCCCCGGGCGTTCGCGAGCCTGCCGAACAGAAAGCCTCCTGAGTTGCGGTACTTCTATGACACCGAGTTCATCGACAACGGCCGCACCATCGAGTTGATCTCCATCGGCGTTGCAGCCGAGGATGGTCGCGAATACTACGCCATATCAACGGAATTCGATCCGGAGCGGGCCGGCCGCTGGGTGCGCAAGAACGTCCTGCCGAAACTGCCGTCACCCGCCTCGCCGCTGTGGCGCTCGCGCAGGCAGATTCGCACCGAGCTGGAGGATTTCTTCGGCATCGACGGTGACGAACCGATCGAGCTGTGGGCGTGGGTCGGCGCCTACGACCATGTGGTGCTGTGCCAGCTGTGGGGGCCGATGACCGACCTGCCGCCGGCCATCCCGCGGTTCACCCGCGAGCTGCGCCAGTTCTGGGAGGAGCGCGGCTCGCCCCGGATGCCACCGCGCCCGCGTGATGCGCACGATGCGCTCGTCGACGCGAAGCACAACCTGGTGCGCTTCCGCCTGATGACCGGGGTCTGAGTGTGCTGCCGCACTGACATGCGGTTTTGCGGCGCGGTTACGATTGACCGGTGAACTGGACCGTCGACGTGCCCATCGATCAGCTGCCTGCGCTCCCGCCGCTGCCCGAGGACCTGCGGCAGCGTCTGGACGCCGCGCTGGCCAAGCCGGCGCTGCAGCAGCCGTCGTGGGACGCGAGCCAGGCCGCGGCGATGCGCAAGGTCCTCGAAAGCGTGCCGCCCGTGACGGTGCCCTCGGAGATCGAGCGGCTCAAGCGGCATCTCGCCGACGTCGCGCTCGGCAAGGCGTTCCTGCTGCAGGGCGGCGACTGCGCCGAGACGTTCGTCGACAACACCGAGCCGCACATCCGCGCGAACATCCGCACGCTGTTGCAGATGGCGGTCGTGCTCACCTACGGCGCGAGCATGCCGGTGGTGAAGGTGGCCCGCATCGCGGGCCAGTACGCCAAGCCGCGGTCCGCCGACGTCGACGCACTGGGGCTGAAGTCCTACCGGGGCGACATGATCAACGGCTTCGCCCCCGATGCGGCCGTGCGCCAGCACGATCCGTCCCGCCTGGTCCGCGCCTACGCCAACGCCAGCGCCGCGATGAACCTCGTGCGCGCGCTGACATCGTCGGGCATGGCGTCCCTGCACCACGTGCACGAGTGGAATCGCGAGTTCGTGCGGACCTCGCCCGCCGGGGCCCGCTATGAGGCGCTGGCCGGGGAGATCGATCGCGGACTTCGTTTCATGAGCGCCTGCCGCGTCGATGACCGGAACCTCGACACCGCCGAGATCTACGCCAGCCATGAGGCTTTGGTGCTGGACTACGAGCGCGCGATGCTGCGGATGGACACCGAGTCGTCGAGCGGGCCGAAGCTCTACGACCTCTCGGCGCACTACGTGTGGATCGGTGAGCGCACCCGTCAACTCGACGGCGCCCACGTCGCGTTCGCCGAGGTGATCGCGAATCCCATCGGCATCAAGATCGGCCCGACGACGTCGCCGGAGCTGGCCGTGGAGTACGTCGAGCGGCTCGACCCGAACAACGAGCCCGGCCGGCTCACGCTGGTCAGCCGGATGGGCAACCACAAGGTCCGTGACGTGCTGCCCGCGATCATCGAGAAGGTACAGGCGTCCGGCCATCAGGTGATCTGGCAGTGCGACCCGATGCACGGCAACACCCACGAATCATCGACCGGTTACAAGACACGGCATTTCGACCGCATCGTCGACGAGGTGCAGGGTTTCTTCGAGGTGCACCACGCGCTGGGCACCCACCCCGGCGGCATCCACGTCGAGATCACCGGTGAGAACGTCACCGAATGTCTCGGTGGCGCACAGGACATCTCGGACACCGACCTGGCGGGCCGCTACGAGACCGCCTGTGATCCGCGGCTGAACACGCAGCAGTCGCTGGAGTTGGCGTTTTTAGTGGCGGAGATGCTCCGCGACTAGAGCAGGTTCGGGAGGTTCGCGCCCAGGGTCCAGGCGCCGGCGGCGGCCAGCCCCGCCAGTGTGATCACCGCGACGACCCAGAAGAACAGCACCCGCCGCGCGCGCTGGCGTGCCCAGTGGAACTGCTCGAGGTCGATTCCGGCGAACCGCCCTGCCTTTGAGGGGTATTCGTCGTCCCCGAAGTCGTCATCGTCGAAGTCGTCGGTGATCGCCGGAAGTTCGTCGCGGGTGAACACCTTCGTGTGCGGGTGCCCGGCCCGCTTGTCGAGGTTGACCGTGGTGGTGCCCAGAGAGTTGTGCGACGCCGAGTTCTTCGGGGCGGGCACCCGGAAATAGGGCAGCGCCAGTTCCTGGGCGATGATGTCGAGCTGGTCGGCCATCTCGGCGGCGTCGGCGAAGCGGCCGCTCGGGTCGCGCGAAGTGGCGCAGTGCACGAGATCGTCGAATTGCCTTGGGACGCCCTCGATCGCGCTGCTGGGCGGGGGGACGTCACGGTCCATCCGCTGATAGGCGACCGCGAGCGCGGTGTCCCCGGTGAACGGGGTCTGGCCTGTCAGCAGCTCGTAGACGAGGATGCCGACGGCGTAGACGTCCCCGCGGGCATCGGTGTCGCCGGTGGCGACCTGTTCCGGGGCGAGGTAGGCGGCGGTGCCCAGGATGACGCTGGTGGAGGTGATCTTGGCGTCGGCGACGGCGCGGACCAGCCCGAAGTCAGCGATCTTGACGGCGCCGTCGTCGCTGATCAGCACGTTCTCGGGTTTGATGTCCCGGTGCACCAGGCCGGCGTGATGTGCGGCAGCCAGTCCGCCGAGGACGGGACGCAGGACGGCGGCCACAGCGTGCGGCGGCATCGGGCCGCGCTCGCGGAGCAGCTCGCGCAGCGTGCCGCCCTCGACGAGCTCCATCACCAGAAATGGGTGCGCTCCGTCGAGTCCCTGGTCGTAGACCGCCACCAGCCCGGGATCGTTGAGCCGCGCCACCGCGCGGGCCTCGCGCTGGAACCGTGTCATGAAGTGGTCGTCGCCGGCGTAGCGCGAGTCCATGATCTTCAGCGCGACGGGGCGGTCGAGGCGCAGATCCAGGCCGCGGTACACGCCGGACATTCCACCGGTCGCGATCAGCGAGTCCACGCGGTAGCGACCGTCCAGCACCGCCCCGCTGAGCGGGCTCGACTGCTGGTAGGTCTCCATCGGACTCATGGTACGAGTCGGGGTCGAAGATCCCCGCGAGGTCCTAGACTCGGTGCGATGAGCAGCATTCCGACTGCCGACGACGTTCTCGATCCCGACGAAGCGGTGTACGACCTGCCCGCGGTGGCCCAACTTCTGGGTATCCCCGTGACGAAGGTGCACCAGCATCTGCGCGAAGGGCATCTCGTCGCGGTACGGCGCGGCAAGACCGTGGTGGTGCCGAAGGTGTTCTTCGACGACACCGGCCATGTGGTCAAGAGCCTGCCCGGTCTCCTGGTGGTGTTGCACGACGGTGGATACACCGAAACCGAGATCGTGCGGTGGCTTTTCACCCCCGACTCGTCACTGACGATCCGGCGCGACGGCTCCGCCGACGGGGAGGCTAATGCCCGCCCGGTCGATGCGTTGCACTCGCATCAGGCTCGTGAGGTGGTTCGCCGGGCTCAAGCGATGGCGTACTGACTCCGGTAACGGACTGGTCGGCGGGCCTGTACCTGTAGAGCCAATACCACGCCCCGGCCGCGCACGCCGTCGACAGCAGGACGTGCACCCACGAGTACATGCCGTGGGCACCGTCGGGCCGCCAGATCACCGTGATCCATGTCGAGAAGCCGGCGATCAAGGCGATGGACTGCCGTGATTGGGCGAGCGCGGCGACGACGGCGAGCGGCCAGGTGTAGTACCAGGGCAGTGCCGCGGGCACGAACAGCACCACGACCGCCATCACCAGGGCGATGCCCATCAGCGCGTCTCGGTCGGTGCGGCGGTAGCGCCACCACAGCAGCGGCGCCGAGATCGCGATGACCGCGACGCCGATGATGCGCGTCGTCTCCAGCACCGCATAGAAGTTCACCGGCACCACGAGGCCGACGAGGACATTGGTCAGGTTCGCGATCGCGGTGGGCACCGTCAGCCAGTTGATGATCTTGACCGAACCGGCGAGGGCGGTCAGCCAGCCCAATCCGACCCCGGCGGCCAGTGACAGCACGGCGAAGACCGTCACGAAGACCAGCAGCGACCCCGCTGTCGCGGCGACGAACGCCTTCAGCGGTGAATAGCCGCGGCGGTCGCGCAAGGCCCGCGCCCACACCCACACCATGAACGGAAGTGCCAGCCCTGCCGTGGCTTTCACCGCCACGGCCACCGCGATCAGTGTCACGCCTGCGATGTTGCGGCCGCCGAAACACAGCGCGATGCCCGCCATCATCAAGCCGACCATCAGCATCTCGTTGTGCACCCCACCCATGAGGTGGATGATCACCAGCGGGTTGAGCACCGCGATCCAGAGCGCGGCCGCGCCGCTGGCTCCGACGTGGCGCGCCACGCGCGGTGCCGCCCAGATCAGCAGCGCCAGACCGGGAAGCATGCACAGCCGCAGCAGCATGGTGCCCGCGACGACATCGTTGCCGACGATCATGGTGACGAACTTCGCGACGAGGATGAACGCGGGACCGTACGGTGCTGTCGTCGTCGTCCAGATCGGGCTGACGTTGTCCAGCAGCGAGTTCACGTTCTCGATGGGTCCGACGAGGTAGGGGTCGAACCCGTCGCGCAGCAGGGCGCCCTGGGCGAGATACGAATACGTGTCGCGGCTGAACAGCGGCACACTCAGCAGGAGCGGCGCCAGCCAGAACCCCGTGGTGGCGAGCATGGTGTATTCGGTTGCGGTGCGGTCGATCACCCGGCGGCCCAACCACAGCCACGCGATCAGCATCAGCGCCACGCCTGTCCACAGCAGCAGTGACGACACCACCAGCCCGTGCCCGAACCGCAGCCAGGACAGGTGCATCGACTCCAGAAGCGGATCGTGCAGTCGGGTGCTGCCCGCACCGAGGCCGCCCGCGGTCAGCAGGACGGCGCCGATCGCGCCCACCACCGCGGGCCGCGCCTCGGGGGAGCGTGCGAAGCCTTTGAGGCGGTGAAGGTGTTGCGGCAGCCCGGTTTTCGGGGCCTGGGCCGCGGCGGGCGTGGACATGCTCGGGGTCATGCTCCTAGGCCGACCGGTTCGCGGCCAATCTCGCGAGCTCGGTGAGCCCCGCCTTGGCCTGGGCGTCGATCGGCGCCGCGTTCAAGGTTTGCAGTGCGCGCCGGGTCAGCGTGTCGATCCGGTTCTCGACGGCCGCCAGCGCACCCACCGATTCGATGACCTGGCAGACGTCCTTGACCTGGGCGTCCGTCAGATCGGTGCCGACCGAGGTGCGCAGCAGCTTCGCGGCGATGGGGTCGTGTTTGTCGGCAAGCTCGACCGCTTCGGCCAGTAGCACCGTGCGCTTGCCGGACCGCAGGTCGTCTCCCGACGGTTTCCCGGTGACGGCCGGATCGCCGAAGACGCCGAGCACGTCGTCGCGCAGCTGGAATGCCACTCCGAGGCTGGTGCCCAACTCGTGGAACGCCTCGAGGATGTCGGGGCAGTCGGCGGCCGCGGCGGCGCCCATCTGCAGTGGCCGAGAGATGGTGTACGAGGCCGTCTTGTAGATGTTGACGGTCAATGCCGAGGCGACGGTCTCGGATCCGCTCGACTCGTTGACGATGTCGAGGTACTGCCCGCCGAGCACCTCGGTGCGGATCGCCGCCCAGACCCGTTGGACGCGGCGGTGGGCATCGACGTCGATGGCGGCGGTGGCGACGATGTCGTCGGCCCAGACCAGCGCGAGGTCGCCGAGCAGGATCGCCGCCGAGAGTCCGAACTGTTCCGAGGAACCGTGCCAGTTGTTGGTGCGGTGGCGTTCGGTGAAGATCTTGTGCACGGTGGGCAGCCCGCGCCGGGTGGCCGATGCATCGATGACGTCGTCATGGACGAGCGCGCAGGCGTGGAGGAGTTCCAGGGCCGAGAACAGCCGCAGCACATGCGGTTCGGGTTCGGTGCCGGCGACCGCGCGCCAACCCCAGTATGCGAAGGCGGGGCGTAACCGCTTCCCGCCGCGCAACACGAATTCCTCGACGGCTTCGGTAAGGACCGCGTAGTCCGCCCCGATGTATGCGGCATCTCGGCGGCGCCCGCGCAGATAGTCGCGAAGCTGTTCGGTGACGGCCGCTGCCAGCTCGACGGCTGACGGTGCCGTTGCATCCACGCTCAGCGGGCGCCCCTTTCTGTGATCACACTACGTCGTTCAGTACTGCGCCCCGGGTGTTCAGCGTAGAGCCTGTGACCCGGGGAAGAGCAAGCAAGGCTCAGCGCGTCTGCTCCTGCGGTTCGCCGGGGCGTGGCGACCGGTCTCTGCTGTTGTAGGCCAACCAGCCGGTGATGCCTGCCACCACGAACGAGGCGACCCCGAGCCAGATCGCTGCGCCGGTGAATGACCGCGCGCTGGGGTCGGTGTAGCGCGCCTGCGCGTTCATCGTGCTTACCACGCCCGGGCGTAGTTTCCATTCGACGACCGACGAAGAGATCTGGTCGCCGTTGGTGGATGTCACCTCGCCGGGGAACGCGACCGACAGCGAGACGTCGGCTTCTGGATCACTCAGTGAGGTCAGGTCGGCGCGGCCCTCCAGGATGACGAGGTCGCCGGCACGCCGCAGCGAGATGTCGACGCCGGCGGCGTCGCGGTTCATGCTCGCGAGCTGGGGGAGTTCGGCGAACGAGAGGTCGGAGAACACGGCCTGCGAACCGACGTAGTCGTCCCGGCTGTACTCGGACACGGCCACCTTCTGGGCGAACGGCAGGTTGTTGAGCAGCTGAGGGCCCTTGTCGTTGTCGTCGCGGGGGATGGCTGCCGCGACGATCTGGCCGGACACCCGGTCGTCGGGCGAGACGGTGATCGATGCCCGGATCCGCACACACCCGATCAGCGAAGGCGCCACCACCAGGAGCAACATCCCCAGCGCGAGAAGACGTCGACGGGTGCGGTGACGGTTCAGCACCTGGTCATCGTGCCAGATCAAAGCGGCAACGAACGGCCGAGGATGGCAAATGGGCGCGGGTCGCCCGCAAAGTGGTAGCCGCGGATGACGTCGGTGAACCCGAGGCGACGGTAGAGCCGCCAAGCACGGTTGGCCTCCCCGTTGATTTCCGGGGTGGACAGCAGCACCTGCTTCTCTGTCCGGTCGTCGAGCAGTCGGCGGATCAGGGCCTCACCGAGGCCGCGGCCCTGGGCGTCCGGGTGGATGTGCAGTTCGGTGAGTTCGAAATAGCTGTTCATCAGCTGAGAGATTCGATCGCGGTCGGCGCCGCTGCGCCGAAGACCTGAGACCACCTGCTGCTGCCACCACTGGTCGGGCGCACCGCAGTAGCCGTAGGCGATGCCGAGCATCGGGGCAGTGGCAGGTGGCGCCCCTGTGGTCGCCTCGTCGGGCAGGTCATCGGGCATTTCGACCGCCGCGACCGCTTTCCAGCCCCGCCTGCGGATGTGTTCGAGCCACATCGAGGCACGCTGATCCTCGGTGCCTCGCGGGTATCGCATGGCGTCGACGTAGACGGCCAGAGCGTCGCCGAGACGCTGCTGCATATCGCTCGGCGACAGATCGATCAGACGTGTCGCCAAGTGTCTGTCCCTCCCAGAGCTCGATCGTGTGGCCGACCTCCATTATCGGGAAGACCATGCGCTGCCTCCCACCGGCGGTGCACGTCATAGAATCGGGCGGCGAACAAGGTGGTACGGCTCAGATTCTGCTCGTATCATTACTGTTAAGTGCCCGTACACGCGGGCACGCCTGGTTTTGAACGACTGCGACGCCCCCACGGCAAGAGGGAGGGACGAATGCCACTCTCCGATCATGAGCAGCGCATGCTCGACCAGATCGAGAGCGCGCTCTACGCCGAGGACCCCAAGTTCGCGTCGAGCGTTCGCGGGGGCACTCTGCGGGCCCCCTCCACTCGACGCCGCCTGCAGGGAGCTGCTCTTTTCGTACTCGGCATCGCGATGCTGGTGTCCGGGGTGGCGTTCAAGGCGACCATGATCGGCAGCTTCCCGATCCTGTCGGTGATCGGCTTCATCGTGATGTTCGCCGGCGTGGTGTTCGCGATCACCGGGCCTCGGGTCGGTAAGGGAGATCGACTGCCCTCCGATTCGGGCGCACCACGGCAGAAGCGCGCCAAGGGGCCGGGCGGGTCGTTCACCAGTCGGATGGAAGATCGCTTCCGTCGTCGCTTCGACGAGTAGCGGATAGTACGAGTAGGGGCAGCCGATAGGGCTGCCCCTCTTTTTTGCCCCACCTCGCCCCACTGGCGCCTTCGGTGGGGCTTTCTGGTGTGTTGAGCTGGACATTCGCCGGGGACATCGTGTGGTCTGTGTTCGCGGCGGCAGCGGCGTGCGCTGGCATCTGCCCTGATGGTGGAGGTGCAGGAGAAACGCCGGGCGGTATTTGGAGCAAAGTGGGGCGTTGTGGGGTAAAGTGGCGGACAACGGAGCGACCGGGGTTCCGTTGAAAGCAGGGACTGCGAGGTGGCGGGATGTTCTTCGGCACCTACACGCCCAAGCTCGACGACAAAGGGCGACTGACGTTGCCCGCCAAATTCCGCGACGCGCTGGCAGGAGGGTTGATGGTCACCAAAAGCCAAGATCACAGCCTTGCTGTCCACCCCAGGGCCGAGTTCGAGGAGATGGTCGCCGAGATCTCCGCGAAGGCCAAGCGCGGCAACCCCCAGGCGCGCGCCTACCTGCGCAACCTGGCCGCCAGTACCGACGAGCAGTACCCGGACGCACAAGGCCGCATCACCCTCTCAGCAGAACACCGCCGCTACGCCAACCTGACCAAGGAGTGCGTGGTGACGGGTTCGATCGGGTTCCTGGAGATCTGGGATGCCCAGGCATGGCAGGACTACCAGGAGCTTCACGAAGAGAACTTCTCCGCGGCCAGCGATGAAGCACTCGGCGACATCCTCTGATCTGGCCACCGGCCCGCAGGCCCGTGCAGTGCGGCCTCTGCCCGAACCGGCCCTGACGTACTTCCCCGACGTCAGGTCCGCGCTCTCGGGCAGGGACCTCACTGCAGGGGCCGCCTCAATCTCACAGAGTGCAGCGATGGTGGACGAGCCTCATATCCCGGTCCTTCTCGACCGATGCGTCGAACTACTCGCGCCGGCGCTGATCCGCGAGGGCGACGACGGAGCCGGTGCGACACTGGTCGACGCGACGTTGGGGGCCGGCGGACATTCCGAGCGGTTCCTCACCCGATTCCCCGGCCTTCGGCTGATCGGCCTCGATCGCGACCAGGACGCGTTGCAGATCGCCGGCGACCGACTGGCCCCGTTCGGGGATCGAGTGACGCTGGTGCGCACCCGCTACGACGGCATCGCCGACGCCGTTGCCGCGCACGGCGGGAATGTCGATGCGATCCTGTTCGATCTCGGCGTCTCCTCCATGCAACTCGACCGGGCCGAGCGTGGCTTCTCGTATTCGGCCGACGCGCCGCTGGACATGCGGATGGACACCGGTTCCGACCTCACGGCGGCGCAGATCCTCAACTCCTACGACGAGAGGGCGTTGGCGCGCGTGCTGCGGGAGTACGGCGAGGAGAAGTTCGCCGGCCGCATCGCCTCCTTCATCGTGCGTCGCCGTGCGACGACGCCGTTCACTACCACCGGCGAGCTGGTCGAACTGCTCTATGACGCGATCCCTGCGCCCGCGCGACGCACCGGCGGCCACCCCGCCAAGCGCACATTCCAGGCGCTGCGGATCGAGGTCAACGCCGAGTTGGAATCGCTGCGGCGTGCTCTTCCCGACGCGCTCCGGGTGCTGCGTCCCCACGGCCGCGTCGCGGTAATGGCCTACCAGTCGCTGGAGGACCGGATCGTCAAGTCCGTGTTCGCCGGCGCCACCGCATCGCGCACCCCACCCGGGCTCCCGGTCGAACTGCCCGGGCACGGCCCCGAGTTCGTCGCGCTCACCCGAGGTGCCGAGCGCGCCGATGACGAAGAGATCGAACGCAATCCCAGAAGCGCCCCGGTCCGGTTGCGCGCGGTGGAGAAAGTTGGGGGACAGTAGCGATGAAGGCAAAGAGGCCAACGCGCACCACGGCGAACGCATCGTCGCGCTCTCGCGAGTCGGCGAAGAAGCCGCAGGCCCGGCGTAAGAGCAGGGGAGGGCGTGAGACCAAGCGAGTCCCATCCGACGCGCAGCCCCGCGGCGGCCGCAAGACGACCCGCGATGCCCGCCCCGCGCGGTCGGCGCCGCGGACGACGCCGATCGCACGCCCCGTCGACGCCCCGGCTCGCCCGAAGAGCGCCAGCCAGGCCAAGGCACGCGCCAAGGCGCGGAAAGCCAAGGCGCCGAAAGTCGTTCGGCCACCACTGCGGGAGCGGCTGCTCGTCAAGTTGGCATCGATCGAGCTGAACCCGCGCCGGCTCGTCGCCCGTGTGCCGTTCGTCGTCCTGGTGATCTCGGCTCTGGGTGTCGGCCTCGGCGTGACGCTGTGGCTGTCCACCGATGCCGCAGAGAGGTCGTATCAGCTCGGCAATGCGCGCGAGCTCAACCAGGCGCTGATGCAGCAGAAGGAAGCGCTCGAGCGCGATGTGCTGCAGGCCCAGGCCGCGCCCGCGCTCGCCGAAGCGGCCCGCCAACTGGGCATGATCCCGTCCCGGGACACCGCGCATCTTGTGCAGGATCCGTCGGGAAACTGGGTGGTTGTCGGGACACCGAAGCCGGCCGAGGGTGTCCCGCCGCCACCCCTCAACGCACCACTACCGGATCCGGCGCCCCCCGCGCCCCCGGCGCCTCGCGTCGTGGAGCCCCGTGAGGTGCCGGTGCGCATCCCGTCCGCCGCCACCCCGCTCGTCGTCGTCCCCGGCACCCCCGGCGCCCCGGGTGTGCCCGCTGCGCCGGTCGCCCCCGGTGTGACCGGTGTCGAGGTGCCGCACGCGGTGTCGGGACAGCTTCCCATCCCCGGGCCCGTCGCTCCGGTCGCGCCCGCCGAACCCCTGGCTCCGGCCCCCCTGGCCCCGGCGCCCCTGATTCCCGGGGCTCCCGCATGAGCCGCGGCGCCAAGCAGGGCAAGCCCGGCAAGGCCGTCGCCCGGGTCGCCGCCAAGGCACCGAACCAGGAACACTCGGCACGGGCCAGGCGCACTCGGCAGGCCGCACCCCAGAACGGGCTGCGCAGTGCGTCGTTCGTGTTCCGGCACCGCGCGGGCAACGCGGTCATCTTCCTTCTGCTGGTGGTGGCGGCAGCGCAACTGTTCACGTTGCAGGTTCCCAAAGCTGAGGGGTTGCGCGCGGAAGCGGCGGGCCAGTTGAAGGTCACCGACATCGACCCGGCGCTGCGCGGATCGATCGTCGACCGCAACGGCGACAAGCTCGCCTTTACCACCGAGGCCAGGGCGCTGACCTTCCAGCCGGTGAAGGTGCGCAAGCAACTGGAGGAGGCCTTCCAGAAAAGCGGTGAGCAATCCGACGAGGCGCCCGAACCCGACGCGCGGCTTCGTGAGATCGCCGCCGAGATCTCCCAGCGGCTGGGCAACAAACCCGACACCGCGACGGTGCTCAAGAAGTTGCGCAGCAATGAGACTTTCGTGTACCTCGCGCGTGCGGTCGACCCGACGATCGCCGACGCGATCACCTCCAAGTTCCCCGAAGTCGGTGCGGAACGCCAGGATCTGCGCCAGTACCCCGGTGGCGTGCTGGCCGCCAACATCGTCGGCGGCATCGACTGGGACGGCCACGGCCTTCTGGGACTTGAGGATTCGATGGACTCCGTGCTTGCGGGCACCGACGGTTCGGTGACCTATGACCGCGGCTCCGACGGTGTGGTCATCCCGGGCAGCTACCGCAACCGCCACGACGCGGTCAACGGGTCCACGGTCACGCTGACGATCGATGACGACATCCAGTTCTACGTGCAGCAGCAGGTGCAGCTGGCCAAGGACGCGTCAGGCGCCAAGAACGCCTCCGCGGTCGTCCTCGACGCCAAAACCGGTGAAGTGCTGGCGATGTCGAACGACAACACGTTCAATCCGGCCCAGGACATCAGCCGCCAGGACAACCGGCAGCTGGGCAACCTGCCCGTGTCGTCGCCGTTCGAGCCGGGCTCGGTGAACAAGATGATCACCGCTGCGGCCGTCATCGAGAACAAGCTCACGACGCCCGACGAGGTGCTGCAGGTGCCGGGGTCGATCAACATGGGCGGCGTCACCGTCGGCGACGCATGGGAGCACGGCACCATGCCGTACACCACGACGGGAGTGTTCGGAAAATCGTCGAACGTCGGCACGCTGATGCTGGCGCAGCGGCTCGGTCCTGAGAAGTACTCGGAGATGCTGAGGATGTTCGGCCTGGGGCAGCGCACCGGTGTCGGCCTGCCCGGCGAGAGCTCGGGCCTGGTGCCGCCGATCGACCAGTGGTCGGGCAGCACGTTCTCCAATTTGCCGATCGGGCAGGGTCTTTCGATGACCCTGCTGCAGATGACGGGCATCTACCAGACCATCGCCAACGACGGCGTGCGCGTTCCGCCGCGCATCATCAAGGAGACCGTGGCGCCGGACGGCACCGTGAAATCGGAGCCCCGGCCCGACGGCATCCGGGTGGTGTCGGCGCAGACGGCCCGCACCGTGCGCGACATGTTCAGGTCGGTGGTGCAGCGCGATCCGATGGGTGTGCAGCAGGGCACCGGCCCGCAGGCCGCGGTCGAGGGCTATCAGATCGCAGGCAAGACGGGCACCGCGCAGCAGATCAACCCGGCCTGTGGCTGCTACTACAGCGACGTCTACTGGATCACCTTTGCCGGCATGGCGCCTGCCGACGATCCGCGCTACGTCATCGGCGTGATGCTGGATGCGCCGCACCGCGCGGCGGACGGCTCGCCCGGCTCCTCGGCTGCGCCACTGTTCCACAACATCGCGTCGTGGCTGCTGCGGCGCGAGAACGTGCCGCTGTCGGCCGATCCGGGTGCGAGGCTGACGCTTCAGGCCGGCTGATCTGGCGGTCGGTACTGTGTCAACGCCATGAATCTGCGCCCCAGCCATCCCGTCGGTCTGTCGCTCGGCGCGTTGTCCGATCTGGTCTCCGCGGTTGCGGCCGCCGACCGTCCGATCCCTGACCTCCATGTCACCGGTGTCACCTTGCGGGGGCAGAACGCTCAGCCGGGCGACCTGTTCGCCGCGCTGCCCGGATCCAGAGCGCACGGCGCCCGCTACGCCGCCGATGCCGTCGAGCGGGGCGCGGTCGCGGTCCTGACCGACGCCGACGGCGTGGCCGAGATCGCCGAGCGCGGCGGACTGGATGTGCCGATCGTGGTGCACCCGCAACCCCGCGCGGCGCTGGGAGAAGTCGCCGCCGCCGTCTACGGAAGGCCGTCGGAGCATCTGCGCGTCATCGGCGTCACGGGCACGTCGGGCAAGACGACCACCACCTATCTCGTCGAGGCGGGTCTGCGCGCAGCGGACCGGGTGGCGGGGTTGATCGGTACCGTCGGCGTCAGGATCGATGGCCGCCAACAGCAGGGCGGGCTGACCACACCGGAAGCGCCCGAACTGCAGGCTCTGCTGGCGGTGATGCTCGAACAGGGGGTGGACACCGTCGTGATGGAGGTGTCCAGTCACGCCCTGACCCTCGGTCGTGTCGACGGTGTGGCGTTCGCCGTCGGCGGGTTCACCAATCTGTCGCGGGACCACCTCGATTTCCATCCGTCGATGGAGGACTACTTCGACGCGAAGGCCCGGCTGTTCGACCCGGCCTCGCCCACGCACGCCGCCCTGTCGGTCGTCTGTGTCGACGACGAGTGGGGACGCGCGATGGTGTCCCGCGCAGGCAAGGCGGTCACCGTGAGCGCGACAGGTACGGCCGACTGGCGGGCCGAGAACGTCGTTGCCGCCGACGGCGCGCAGGACTTCGTCGCCGTCGACCCCGCCGGGGTGCACCACAGCCTGGCGATCGGGCTGCCCGGGAGCTACAACGTGGCCAATTGCCTTCTCGCGGTGGCGCTGCTGGATGCAGTAGGGGTGTCCCCGGAACAGGCAGCGCCCGGACTGCGGGCGGCCACCGTACCCGGTCGTCTGGAGACCGTGGACCGCGGCCAGCCGTTCCTCGCGCTCGTCGACTATGCGCACAAGCCGGGTGCGTTGCGCGCCGTGCTGCAGACCTTGCGCGAGCAGGGTGAGGGCCGGCTGGCGGTCGTGTTCGGTGCGGGCGGCAACCGGGATGCGGGAAAGCGTGAGCCGATGGGCCGGGTGGCCGCGGAGCTGGCGGATCTGGTGGTGGTGACCGACGACAATCCGCGCGACGAGGACCCCGCGGCTATTCGTGCGGCGATCGTGGCCGGTGCTGCCGGTGCGGCGGCGGAGGTGGTCGAGATCGGTGACCGGCGCGCCGCGATCGACCATGCGGTGGCGTGGGCCGGGGCGGGGGACATCGTGCTGATCGCGGGCAAAGGCCATGAGGCCGGCCAGACCAGCAGGGGGGAGACGCGGCCCTTCGACGACCGCGACGAGTTGGCGGCGGCTCTGGAGGCGCGGTCGTGATCGCGCTGACGCTGAGCCGGATC
Organism: Mycobacterium bulgaricum; assembly: GCF_041287165.2. Lineage (NCBI taxonomy): Bacteria > Bacillati > Actinomycetota > Actinomycetes > Mycobacteriales > Mycobacteriaceae > Mycobacterium > Mycobacterium bulgaricum. The sequence continues at coordinate 385,848 of NZ_JBGGKV020000005.1, forward strand.
GCCGAGATCGTCGGCGGCCGCCTCGCCGACGTGTCCCCCGAGGAGGCGAGCCTCATCCAGGTGACGGGCACCGTCGAGTTCGATTCCCGGAAGGTGACGCCCGGCGGGTTGTTCCTGGCGCTGCCGGGTGCGCGCACGGACGGGCACGACTTCGCGAAGACGGCCATCGCGTCGGGTGCGGTCGCCGTCCTGGCGGCTCGCCCGGTCGGCGTGCCCGCGATCGTCGTCGACCCGGTGACCCCCGATGCCTCGGTCGCGGGAACGGCCGGGGTGCTCGAACACGACGCCGACGGCTCCGGCGCCGCGGTGCTCGCCGCGCTGGCGAAGCTGGCCGCCGCGGTGGCCGCGGAACTCGTGGCGGGTGGGCTGACGATCGTCGGCATCACCGGCTCGTCCGGTAAGACATCGACCAAGGACCTCATCGCCGCGGTGCTCGCGCCGCTCGGGGAGGTGATCGCTCCGCCGGGGTCGTTCAACAACGAGCTGGGTCATCCCTGGACCGTGCTGCGCGCCACGCCGTCGACGAAATTCCTCGTGCTGGAGATGTCGGCGCGCCACCCCGGCAACATCGCCGCGCTCGCCCGGATCGCGCCACCCTCGATCGGTGCGGTGCTCAACGTCGGCACCGCCCACCTCGGCGAGTTCGGCTCCCGCGAAGCCATCGCTGCCACCAAATCCGAACTCCCACAAGCAGTTCCGGCGTCCGGGGTGGTGGTCCTGAACGCCGACGATCCGGTCGTCGCCGCGATGGCCGAGAAAACGGCCGCGCGGATCGTGCGCGTCGGCCGGGGGCCCGACGCGGACATCCGCGCCGAGGACGTCAGCCTGGACGCGCTGGCCCGGCCCAGGTTCACGCTGCACGCTGCGGGCTCCCAGGTTCCCGTCAGCCTCGCCGTGCACGGCGACCACCAGGTCGGCAACGCACTGGTGGCCGCGGCGATCGCCCTGGAGTGCGGAGCCACGCCGGAGCAGGTGGCGGCGTCACTCGCCGCGGCCGGTCCGGTGTCGCAGCACCGCATGCAGGTCACCGCCCGCCAGGACGGCGTCACGATCATCAACGACGCCTACAACGCCAACCCGGATTCGATGGCCGCGGGGCTCAAGGCGCTCGCGTGGATGGCCCGGGAGGCCCGCAGTTTCGCCGTGCTGGGCGAGATGGCCGAGCTCGGTGACGACGCGATAAGCGAGCATGACCGCATCGGAAGGCTGGCGGTGCGCTTAGATGTGTCTCGACTCATCGTCGTCGGATCCGGGAGGCCTATGAGCGCCATGCTGCACGGGGCAGTCATGGAGGGGTCGTGGGGATCCGAGGCGACCCCGGTCGCCGATGCCGACGCTGCACTTGCGTTGCTGCGCGACGAACTGCAGGCCGGTGACGTGGTCCTGGTGAAGGCATCCAACTCGGCGGGCCTCGGTGCGCTGGCCGAGGCACTGGCAGCCGACGACACCGGCGGGGGCGGCCGGTGAGGCAGATCCTGATCGCGGTCGCGATCGCGGTGGCGGTCTCGATCCTGCTGACCCCGGTGCTGATCCGGCTGTTCACCCGGCAGGGCTTCGGCCACGAGATCCGCGAGGACGGCCCTCCCAGCCATCACAAGAAGCGCGGCACCCCGTCGATGGGGGGCGTCGCGATCCTGGCGGGCATCTGGGCCAGCTACTTCGGCACCCACCTGGTCGGCGTCCTGATGGACGGTAAGGGTCCGTCCGCCTCGGGCCTGTTGGTGCTGGGCCTGGCCACCGCGCTGGGCATCGTCGGCTTCCTCGACGATCTGATCAAACTCCGCCGCGCCCGCAACCTCGGCTTGAACAAGACGGCCAAGACGATCGGCATCCTCGTCGCCGCCGTGCTGTTCGGGGTTCTGGCGCTGCAGTTCCGCAACGCCGATGGGCTGACCCCCGGCAGCGCCGAGCTGTCCTACGTGCGCGAGATTGCCACGGTCACGCTGGCGCCCGCGGTGTTCGTGCTGTTCTGCGTGGTGATCGTTAGCGCGTGGTCCAACGCCGTGAACTTCACCGACGGGCTCGACGGCCTCGCTGCGGGCGCGATGGCGATGGTGTGCGCCGCCTACGTGCTCATCACGTTCTGGCAGTTCCGCAACGCGTGCGCGACCAGCCCCGGCGTGGGCTGCTACAACGTGCGCGACCCGCTCGACCTCGCGATCATCGCCGCGGCCACCGCGGGAGCGTGCATCGGGTTCCTGTGGTGGAACGCCGCGCCGGCCAAGATCTTCATGGGTGACACCGGCTCACTGGCGCTCGGTGGCGTCATCGCAGGTCTGTCGGTGACCAGCCGCACCGAGATGCTCGCGGTCGTGCTCGGCGCCCTGTTCGTCGCCGAGGTCACCTCGGTCGTCGTGCAGATCCTTGCGTTCCGCACCACCGGGCGGCGGGTGTTCCGGATGGCACCGTTCCATCACCACTTCGAATTGGTGGGCTGGGCCGAGACGACGGTGATCATCAGATTCTGGCTGCTCACGGCCATCGCCTGCGGGCTCGGCGTCGCGCTCTTCTACAGCGAATGGCTGACCACTGTCGGGGCTTGAGCCCCTGGCGAAGGGCTCACGCGTACTCGTCACCGGCGCGCGCGTCACCGGCCAGGCGATTCTCGCGGCGCTGGCACCGCTGGGGGCGCGCGCCACGTTGACCGACGACAGCCCCGCCGCGCTGGAGGCCTTCGCCCAGCAGGGGGTCGAGGTACTCGATCCCGCTGCTGCCGTCGACCAGATCGACGACTTCGCCCTCGTCGTCACCAGCCCGGGCTTTCCCCCGACAGCGCCGGTGCTGGCCGCTGCGGCGGCCGCCGGGGTCCCGGTGTGGGGTGATGTGGAGCTCGCCTGGCGGCTGGACCGGTCCGGCCGGTACGGCCCGCCCCGGAAGTGGCTCGTGGTGACGGGCACGAACGGCAAGACGACGACGACGTCGATGCTGTTCGCGATGCTCGAGGCGGCGGGCAGGCGCGCGGTGCTGTGCGGCAACATCGGCGACCCCGTCCTGTCACTGCTGGACCATCCCGCCGAGGTGCTGGCCGTCGAGCTGTCCAGCTTCCAGTTGCACTGGGCGCCGTCGCTGCGCCCCGAGGCAGGCGTGGTGCTCAACGTCGCCGAAGATCATCTCGACTGGCACGGCTCGATGGATGCGTACGCCGCGGACAAGGCGCGGGTCCTGACGGGCAGGGTCGCCGTGGGCGGGCTGGACGACGCCGTCGCCGCTGCGCTGCTGCGCGACGCGCACGCTCCGGTCAAGGTCGGCTTCCGGCTGGGTGAGCCGGGGCCGGACGAACTCGGCGTCCGCGACGGGATGCTGATCGACCGGGCGTTCGGTGACGCCGTGCCGCTCGCGGCCGCCGACAGCATTCCGGTCGCCGGACCGGTCGGCGTGCTGGACGCGCTCGCGGCGGCGGCGCTCGCCCGCGCGGTCGACGTGCCGCCCGCAGCGATCGCCGAGGCGCTCACGTCCTTTCAGGTGGGTAGGCACCGGGCCGAGGTCGTTGCGGTCTCGGGCGGCATCACCTACGTCGACGACTCCAAGGCGACCAACCCGCACGCCGCCCTGGCCTCGATCAACGCCTATCCGCGGGTGGTCTGGGTGGCCGGAGGCCTGCTCAAGGGCGCATCTGTGGACGAGGTCGTTGCGGCGAGCGCACCTCGCCTGGCCGGCGCCGTGCTGATCGGGCAGGACAGGGCGGTCATCGGCAACGCGTTGGCGCGACACGCGCCGGATGTCCCCGTCGTCGAGCTGGTGACGGGGGAGGATTCTGTGGTGCATGAGAACGATGTGGCGGGTGTTACTCGTGTGACTCAGGTTTTCGCCGGGACGCGTCCGCTGGGCGACGCTGTCATGGAGGCCGTGGTCGACGCCGCCCGCGGACTGGCCAGGCCGGGTGACACCGTGCTGCTCGCCCCCGCAGGGGCCTCGTTCGACCAGTTCACCAGCTACGGGCACCGAGGCGACGCGTTTGCCGCGGCCGTGCGCGCAGCGACCGGGTAGATCGTGAGCACCATCGTTCAGCGGCTGCGCAGCCGTCGCGCCAACCCGGCGAACGACGACGGCCAGACCGGCAAGCCGGTCGCCGCCCCTCAGGGCGCTCAGGCGGTGGTCGCGATGCCGCGCACCCGCGTCGGCGCCTGGCTGAGCCGGCCGATGACCTCTTTTCACCTGATCGTCGCGATCACGGCGCTGCTGATCACCATGGGTTTGACGATGGTGCTGTCGGCGTCGGGCGTGTACTCCTACGACACCGACGGCTCACCGTGGTCGGTGTTCGCCAAACAGCTGCTGTGGACCGTGATCGGGCTGTTCGCGTTCTACGTCGCGCTGCGGACGCCGGTGGCGATCATGCGCCGCTTCGCCTTCGCAGGCTACGGCTTCACCATCGTCCTGCTGGTTCTCGTGCTCATCCCGGGAATCGGCAAGGTGGCCAACGGCTCTCGCGGTTGGTTCGTCGTCGCCGGTTTCTCGATGCAACCGTCGGAGCTGGCCAAGATCGCGCTCGCGATCTGGGGCGCCCACCTGCTGGCGGCACGGCGTATGGAGCACGCGTCGCTGCGCGAGATGCTCGTGCCGCTGGTGCCCGCCGCGGTGATCGCGCTGGCCCTGATCGTTGCGCAGCCCGACCTCGGGCAGACGTTGTCGATGGGCGTGATCCTGCTCGGACTGCTCTGGTACGCCGGCCTGCCGCTGCGGGTCTTCCTGACCTCGCTGGGGGCCGTCCTGGTCTCCGGTGTGATCCTGGCGCTCGCCGAGGGCTACCGGTCGGCCCGCGTGCAGTCGTGGCTGAACCCGACCGCCGACGCGCAGGGTTCTGGCTACCAGGCCCGGCAGGCCCGCTTCGCGCTCGCCAATGGAGGTGTGTTCGGCGACGGTCTCGGCCAGGGCACCGCCAAGTGGAATTATCTGCCCAACGCGCACAACGACTTCATCTTCGCGATCATCGGCGAAGAGCTCGGCTTCATCGGCGCCGCGGGGCTGCTGGTGCTGTTCGGTCTGTTCGCCTACACGGGCATGCGGATCGCGCGGCGCTCGGCGGACCCATTCCTGCGCCTGCTCACCGCGACCGCCACGCTGTGGATCCTGTCCCAGGTGTTCATCAACGTCGGCTACGTCGTCGGGCTGCTCCCCGTCACCGGCCTGCAGCTGCCGCTGATCTCCTCGGGCGGCACGTCGACGGCCACCACGCTGCTGATGATCGGCATCATGGCCAACGCCGCGCGCCACGAGCCGGAGGCGGTGGCCGCCCTGCGCGCCGGCCGCGACGACCGCGTCAACCGCATTCTGCGGCTGCCGTTGCCCGCGCCGTACGTGCCGACCCGTACCGAGGCGTTGCGCGACCGCCTGCGCCGTCGTCCCGCGGCGCAGGACAAAAAGCCCACCGGAAAGCCCCCGAAGAAGGGCAAGACCCGCAAGCCCCAGCCCGCCCGGCACCCGGTGCGCTCCGGGAAGGCGTCCGGCGGTTACGGTGATACCCAGCGCAATCAGGGCCGCAGGGCTCGCACACTGGAAGGTCAGCGTTACGGGTGACGGGGATATCGGTCCCGGCGGGGCAGGAGCGCAGCGACCGGGGGATTTCCATCGTTCTGGCCGGCGGCGGCACGGCAGGCCACGTCGAACCCGCAATGGCGGTCGCCGATGCGTTGACCGCGCTCGATCCGCGAGTGCGGATCACCGCGTTGGGCACCCAGCGGGGTCTGGAGACCAGGCTGGTGCCCCAGCGCGGATATGACCTCGAGCTCATCACCCCTGTCCCGTTGCCGCGCAAGCCGTCCGGCGACCTGCTCCGGCTGCCGATGCGGGTACGGCAAGCCGTCAGGCAGACCCGTGCGGTTCTCGACAGCGTCTCCGCCGACGTCGTCATCGGGTTCGGCGGTTACGTGGCGCTGCCCGCATATCTGGCCGCGCGGCGTCGCGTGCCCGTCGTGGTCCACGAGGCGAACGCGAGCGCCGGGTGGGCCAACAAGGTCGGTGCCCGGTCCGCCCAGCGGGTGCTGTCCGCGGTTCCGGATCCCGGTCTCGGACGCGTCGAGGTGGTGGGAGTTCCTGTGCGCGAGGCGATCACGTCTCTGGACCGCCTGGCCCTGCGTACCGAGGCTCGCAGGCACTTCGGGTTCACCGACGACGCGAAGGTGTTGTTGGTGTTCGGCGGGTCCCAGGGTGCGCAGTCGTTGAACCGGGCTGTTGCCGGCGCGGCGGAAAGCCTTGCCGCCGCGGGTATCTCGGTGCTGCACGCACACGGTCCCAAGAACACCCTAGAGCTGCGCACGCCGCGGCCGGAGGATCCGCCCTACGTCGCGGTGCCGTATCTGGATCGGATGGATCTGGCTTACGCCGCCGCCGATCTGGCGGTGTGCCGGTCCGGGGCGATGACCGTCGCCGAGGTCAGCGCCGTCGGACTGCCCGCCGTCTACGTGCCGCTGCCCATCGGCAACGGCGAACAGCGGCTCAACGCCCTGCCGGTGGTCGAGGCGGGGGGCGGCATGGTCGTCGACGACCGTTCCCTCACATCGGAATTCGTCGCAGGCACGGTCCCCGGTCTTCTGAACGACGACGCCGGTCTCGCGGCGATGACGACGGCCGCAGCGCTGGCGGGCCACCCCGACGCCGCGCGCCGGGTGGCCGAGATCGCACTCGACGTTGCGCGAGGGGCACGCCGATGAGCGCCGAGCTGCCGGAGGAACTCCAGCGGGTTCACATGGTCGGCATCGGCGGGGCCGGCATGTCGGGCATCGCGCGAATCCTGCTCGACCGCGGGGGACTGGTGTCGGGATCGGACGCCAAGGATTCCCGCGGGTTGATCGCGTTGCGTGCCCGCGGGGCTCAGGTCCGCGTCGGCCACGATCCGTCCGCATTGGACATGTTGCCCGGCGGACCCACCGCGGTGGTGACGACGCACGCCGCGATCCCGAAGACCAACCCGGAGCTGGTCGAGGCCCGCAGTCGCGGAATCCCGGTCATCCTGCGCCCGGCCGTGCTCGCCAAACTGATGGCGGGTTACACCACCCTGATGGTGACGGGAACGCACGGCAAGACGACGACGACATCGATGATCATCGTGGCGTTGCAACACAGCGGTTTCGACCCGTCCTTCGCCGTCGGCGGCGACTTCGGCCAGGCGGGCACCAACGCCCACCACGGCAGCGGCACGAGCTTTGTCGCCGAGGCCGACGAAAGCGACGGCTCCCTGCTCGAGTACAGCCCGGACATCGTGGTGGTCACCAACATCGAGGCCGATCACCTCGACTTCTACGGCAGCGTCGAGGCGTACACGGCTGTCTTCGACCAGTTCGTCGAGCGCATCAGGCCCGGCGGCGCCCTGGTGGTGTGCGCCGACGACGCGGGTGCGGCGGCGTTGGGAGACCGCGCCGCGGAGCTCGGGGTGCGGGTGTTGCGGTACGGAAGCGCAACGGATCTCGACGCAACCCTGGTCGAGTGGAGCCAGCAGGGCACGGGTGCCGCCGCCGAGATCGCGCTGCGTGGCGAGAGTCGGCCGCGGGCGGTACGACTGTCGGTGCCGGGCAGGCACATGGCGCTCAACGCGCTCGGCGCACTGCTCGCGTCGGTCGAGGCCGGGGCCGCGGTGGATTCGGTGCTCGACGGTCTCGCCGGATTCGACGGTGTGCGACGCCGTTTCGAGTTGGTCGGGACCGCAAACGGGGTCCGAGTCTTCGACGACTACGGACATCACCCGACCGAGGTTCGCGTCACACTCGCCGCATTGCGCGCCGCGGTCGAGGGCCAGGGCCGCGCGATCGCCGTCTTCCAGCCGCATTTGTATTCGCGCACAGAGACTTTCGCTGCCGAGTTCGGTGCGGCGTTGAGCGCGGCCGACGAGGTCTTCGTCCTGGACGTCTACGCCGCCCGAGAACAACCGCTGGCCGGTATCAGCGGAGCGACGGTCGCCGATGCGGTGTCGGCGCCCGTGACCTATGTTCCCGACTTCTCCGCGGTGGCCGCGCGGGTGGCCGCGTCCGTGGCTCCCGGGGACGTCGTCGTGACGATGGGGGCCGGTGACGTCACGCTGCTGGGGCGCGAGATCCTCGCCGAGGTTCAGGCCAGGGCATGACGGAGCCGACGGAGCCCGCCGAGCCCACGGAACCCGAGTCCGAGTCCGAGGATTTCGAGGGCCCCCGGCGGCGTGCGCGGCGGGAACGCGAGGAGCGCCGCGCGGCACAGGCCAGGGCCACCGCGATCGAGGAGGCCCGCCGGGAAGCCAAGCGGAAGGTGCTCGGTCAGCCCGAACCGCAGACCAAGACCCTCGGCCGCGGCACCGTCCGCGGGTTGAAGGTGCTCATGTGGACAGCCGTGCTCGCCGTCGTCGTGGTCGGCCTCGGGCTGCTGCTGTATTTCACGCCGATCATGTCGGCGCGCAGCATCGTCGTCACGGGGGTGGGGGCGGTGACGCAGGAAGAGGTGGTGGCCGCGGCCGCCGTCGCGCCGGGAACGCCGCTGCTGCAGGTGAACACCGATGCCGTGGCCGAGCGCGTGGCGGGGATCCGCCGCATCGCGTCGGCCCGGGTGCAGCGCCAGTACCCGTCGACGCTGCGCATCACGGTCGTGGAGCGGGTGCCGGTCGTGGTCAGGGACTATCCGGATGGTGTGCACCTGTTCGACAAGGACGGCGTCGACTTCGCCACCGGCCCGCCTCCGCCCGGCATTCCGTACCTGGAGACCGACAACCCCGGGCCCAACGACCCGGCCACCGAGGCGGCGCTGCAGGTGATGACCTCGCTGCGGCCCGACGTCGCCAGCCAGGTGGGCCGCGTGTCGGCGCCGTCGATGGCCTCGATCACGCTGACGTTGATCGACGGCCGGACCGTGGTGTGGGGGACGACCGACCGCACCGAGGAGAAAGCCCTCAAGCTGGGCGCGCTGCTGACGCAGCCCGGCCAGATCTACGACGTTTCCAGCCCGGATCTGCCGACCGTCAAGTAGCGGACCGTTACGCAAGATTTTTGTCGTGTCGTTTCGGCGCGCCTGCCCGGCATGGGCGGCACCCGGCCCTACCGTTCTGGTTGCGCGGAACAACTTGACATAACTCTAAGCCTCTTGTTGAGGTTGAGGGTTTGCTCCAGCGGTTATCCGTACCACGACAGGCAATCCGAAGCAGGAAGGGCACCCATGACCCCCCCGCATAACTACCTCGCAGTCATCAAGGTGGTCGGCATCGGCGGCGGTGGCGTCAACGCCGTCAACCGGATGATCGAGCAAGGCCTCAAAGGCGTCGAGTTCATCGCGATCAACACCGACGCGCAAGCGCTGCTGATGAGCGATGCCGACGTCAAACTCGATGTCGGCCGCGATTCGACCCGCGGTCTCGGCGCAGGCGCGGATCCGGAGGTGGGCCGCAAGGCCGCCGAGGACGCCAAGGACGACATTGAAGAGCTGCTGCGCGGCGCCGACATGGTGTTCGTCACCGCCGGCGAAGGCGGCGGCACCGGCACCGGTGGCGCGCCCGTCGTCGCGTCGATCGCCCGCAAGCTCGGCGCGCTGACCGTCGGCGTCGTGACGCGGCCGTTCTCGTTCGAGGGCAAGCGGCGCAGCAACCAGGCCGAGAACGGTATCCAGGCGCTGCGCGAGAGCTGCGACACCCTCATCGTCATCCCCAACGACCGGCTGCTGCAGATGGGCGATGCCGCCGTGTCCCTGATGGACGCCTTCCGCAGCGCCGACGAGGTACTGCTCAACGGCGTGCAGGGCATCACCGATCTGATCACCACGCCGGGTCTGATCAACGTCGACTTCGCCGACGTCAAGGGCGTCATGAGCTCGGCAGGCACTGCCCTGATGGGTATCGGCTCGGCCCGCGGTGACGGCCGTGCCCTCAAGGCCGCCGAGATCGCGATCAACTCGCCGCTGCTGGAAGCCTCGATGGAGGGTGCGCAGGGCGTGCTGCTCTCAGTCGCCGGCGGCAGCGACCTCGGCCTGTTCGAGATCAACGAGGCCGCCTCGCTCGTGCAGGATTCCGCGCACCCGGACGCCAACATCATCTTCGGCACGGTCATCGACGACTCGCTCGGCGACGAAGTGCGCGTCACCGTCATCGCGGCGGGCTTCGACGCCGCGGGACCGGGCCGCAAGCCCGTCACCGGGGAATCGCAGGCTGCCGCCGCGGCAGCGGCGCCGGCTCAGCCGATCGCGCCGGGCAAGGCAGGCCGGGTGAACTCGTCGATCTTCGAGCCTTCGGATGCCGCGAGCGTGCCCGCCGGGCACACCAACGGCGCCACAGTCCGGATCGGCGGCGGGGGCGACGACGGCATCTCCGATGACGACGTCGACGTGCCGCCGTTCATGCGCCACTAGTCCGCCGGGTCGCGCTGTGTCCTTCCGGGTTAGGCGCGTCACCACCACCCGCGCCGGTGGGGTTTCCAAGCCGCCGTTCGCGACGTTCAATCTGGGCGATCACGTGGGTGACGATCCGCGTGCGGTCGCGGCCAACCGGCGCCGTCTCGCAGAGGCGATCGGGCTGGGTGTCGACCGGGTGGTGTGGATGAACCAGGTCCACAGCGCCAACGTCGCTCTCGTCGATCACGGTGGCGACACCATGTCCGACACCGACGCTTTGGTGACGACGGTGCCGCGGCTCGCACTGGCGGTGGTGACCGCTGACTGCGTTCCCGTGCTGATGGCCGATGCGCGCGCCGGGGTGGTGGCCGCGGTGCACGCGGGCCGGGTCGGCGCCGCGAACGGGATCGTCGCGCGGACGTTGGAGACGATGGTCGAGGCCGGGGCGGATGTCGGCGACGTGTCGGTGCTCCTGGGGCCTGCGGTCAGCGGACGCAATTACGAGGTGCCCGAGGCGATGGCCGCGGACGTCGAACGGGTGCTGCCCGGCAGCCGCGCAAGGACGAGCCGGGGCACGCCCGGTTTGGATCTGCGCGCCGGAATCGCTACGCAGTTGCGGTCTCTGGGCGTCACGTCGATCGACGTCGACCCGCGTTGCACCGTCGAAGACCGGAATCTGTTCAGCCACCGGCGGGACAACCCGACCGGACGGCTGGCGTCGTTGATCTGGTTGGAGCCGGGGCGATGACGTCGCGTGAACAGGAACTCGGCGCGGCGCTGACGGCGCTCCGCGAGCGACTGCACGATGCGGCGCAGGACGCGGGCCGGGATGTCGCCGACATCGAATTGCTGCCGGTCACCAAGTTCTTCCCCGCATCCGACGTGGTCGCGTTGTATCGGCTCGGCTGCACGGCGTTCGCGGAATCGCGCGATCAGGAAGCTACCGCCAAGGTCGAGGAGGTTCGTCGCGAGGTCGGGTCTGCGCAGATCCGCTGGCACATGGTCGGCCGGATCCAGCGCAACAAGGCGCGGTCGGTGGCCGAGTGGGCCTATGCGGCGCACTCCGTCGACAGCGTCAAGGTGGTCGCGGCGCTCGACCGTGGCGCCTCGGAGGCGCTCGAAGCAGGGCGACGATCGGCGCCGCTCAAGGTGTATCTGCAGCTCAGTCTCGATGGAGACGAAGCGCGAGGCGGGATCGACGTCGACGCGACAGCGCGTATCGACGAGCTGTGTCACGCGGTCGACGCGGCGGCAGGTCTGGAATTCGTGGGCCTGATGGCCATTCCACCGTTGGGATCTGATGCCGGCGAAGCGTTTTCGCGCCTGGAGCGCGAGCGTGACCGGGTGCAGGGCCAGTACCGGCAACGATTGAAGCTGTCGGCGGGCATGTCCGGCGATCTGGAATCGGCGGTCAAACACGGGTCCAGTTGTGTGCGTGTCGGTACCGCGCTAATGGGACCGCGACCGCTAACGTCACCGGAAGTAGTCACACCAGTCACACCTTCATCACAGGCACCGCAAGAAGGGTCCGAACAATGAGCACACTGCACAAAGTCAAGGCCTACTTCGGTATGGCGCCGATGGACGACTACGAAGACGATTACTACGAGGACGACGACCGCGGCCCCGCGCGCGGTTACCGGCGCCCGCGCGAGGACCGCTTCGAGGACGAGGGCTACTCGCGCGGATACGACGACCGTGCTCGCGAGTACGACGAGCCGGCGGCATACCGCGGTGGGATGCCCGGCGGCTTCGACGACGCCCGCTTCGAGGCCCGCATGCGAGCGCCGCGTGAATTCGACCGCACCCCACCACGTTTCGGTGCCATGCGCGGTTCGACCCGCGGTGCCCTGGCCATGGACCCGCGCGGAATGGCCGAGCTGTTCGAGGCCGGCAGCCCGCTGGCCAAGATCACCACGCTGCGCCCGAAGGATTACAGCGAGGCGCGCACCATCGGCGAGCGGTTCCGCGACGGAACCCCGGTGATCATGGACCTGGTCTCGATGGACAACGCCGATGCCAAGCGACTCGTCGACTTCGCGGCAGGGCTCGCGTTCGCGCTGCGCGGCTCGTTCGACAAGGTCGCCACCAAGGTGTTCCTGCTCTCACCAGCGGATGTGGATGTCACCGCCGAGCAGCGCCGGCGCATCGCGGAGGCGGGCTTCTACGCCTACCAGTAGGCAGGTCCGTCACCCCGGGTAGGCTGACTTCGTCGCACTCGAGCTGCGGCCCAGGCTGTAGTTGGCCTGTTGTCAAAGTCACACATCTGCCTGAGTGAGGTCGGCTTCGTTGGCGCTCTTCTTCGAAATTCTGGGTTTCGCGCTGTTCGTTTTCTGGCTGCTTCTGATTGCCCGGGTCGTTGTCGAGTTCATCCGCTCGTTCAGCCGCGACTGGCATCCGCGCGGGGTGACGGTCGTCTTGCTGGAAATCATCATGACGCTGACGGATCCGCCGGTGAAGCTGCTCCGACGGATAATCCCGCAGCTCACGATAGGTGCGGTCCGGTTCGACCTGTCGATCATGGTTCTGCTTCTCGTCGCGTTCATCGGCATGCAGCTGGCTTTCGGCGCCGCCGGCTGACCCACGTCCGGTGCCGGCGATTCGGCCGCGAAACCGTGGCCGTCAGGGGACACCCAGGGTGCCGACCGCCACCGGAAAAGTTGAGTTTCGGTCTTAATTATCGGCCTCGCCTGCAACCGCCGGGTCTGGTGTGACAGGATGGACGCCAGTTACGTTCCAGTAAGGCTTTACACTTCGTGATCAGTTGACGGTCCAGACTTCAAGGGGGCAGACGATGCCGCTCACTCCTGCCGACGTGCACAACGTGGCGTTCAGCAAGCCACCCATTGGCAAACGCGGCTACAACGAGGACGAGGTCGACGCCTTCCTCGACCTGGTCGAAAACGAGCTGTCCCGCCTCATCGAGGAGAACACCGATCTGCGTCAGCGGGTCGCTGAGCTGGATCAGGAACTCGCCGGTGCCCGCGCAGGCGGAGGCGCCGCTCAGCCGACCCAGACCCTCCCAGTCTACGAGCCGGAGCCCGAACCCGCACCGGCTCCCGCGCCGGAGCCCGTATACGAGGCGCCGCCCGTGCAGCAGCAGCCGGCCGCTCCGGCGACCGAGGATCAGCACCTCCGGGCCGCCAAGGTGCTCAGCCTGGCGCAGGACACCGCCGACCGCCTCACCAACAGCGCCAAGGCCGAGTCCGAGAAGATGCTGGCCGACGCCCGTGCCGAGGCCGACCAGCTGGTCACCGAGGCCCGCCAGACCGCCGAGACCACAGTGACGGAGGCGCGTCAGCGCGCGGACGCGATGCTGGCCGACGCGCAGAACCGTTCCGAGACGCAGCTGAGGCAGGCGCAGGAGAAGGCCGACGCCCTCCAGGCCGACGCCGAGCGCAAGCATTCCGAGATCATGGGCACCATCAACCAGCAGCGCACTGTCCTGGAGGGTCGCCTCGAGCAGCTCCGCACCTTCGAGCGCGAGTACCGCACGCGTCTGAAGACCTACCTGGAGTCGCAGCTCGAGGAGCTGGGGCAGCGCGGCTCGGCCGCGCCGGTGGATTCGGGGGCCAACAACGACGGCGGCTTCAACCAGTTCAACCGGGGCAACAACTAGTCGCGTGCCTCTAGCACCTAGGGTGGGCCCATGCTGATCGTCGCGCTCGTGCTCGCCGTCGTCGGTCTCGCTGCTCTGGTGATGGCTGTCGTCACCAGCAACGAGCTCATCGCCTGGGTGTGTATCGCCGCCAGTGTCATCGGTGTCGTGTTGTTGATCGTCGACGCCATCCGGGACCGCTCCAAGAGCGATGCCGGCGAAACACCGCCTGGCACAGGCGTTCTCGCCGAAGACGAGGCCGAGTACGAGGACTACCCGGACGAAGCGCCGATTGTCGAGGACTACGACGAGACCCCCCGCGACGACACCGTCGCCGTCGATGTGGCGTCCACCGAGCAGCCCGCCGAACTACCCGAAGACGAGAAGCCGAAGAACTGAGCGCTGCTCAGCCGGGCACTGCGAGGAGGTCGCGCACCTCGTCGTCGCTGACCTGATGGAAATCCGCGAAGACCTGACCGACCGCCTGGAAGTGCGCCGGCATGGTCGAGCACACCACATGGTCGGCTTCCTCTTGTAACAGCCGGCACACCGTCGTCGGGCCCACCGGAACGCCGACGATCACCCGCGCGGCACCGGCCTGCCGAACCGATCTCACCGCCGCGACCATGCTGGCACCCGTGGCAATTCCGTCGTCGACGAGAACGACCGTGCGTCCGGCGACGTCGAGCGGCCCGCGGTCACCCCGGTAGGCCAGTTCGCGGCGTCGCAGTTCAGCGGTCTCCCGCGTGATCGCCTCACGCACCTGCTCGTCGCCGATTCCGAGGTTGCGCAACAGGTCCTGATTGAGGACGACGCCGCCGCCGGTGGCGACGGCACCCATGGCGAGTTCGGGCCACTGGGGAACCCCGAGCTTGCGGACGAGGCACACATCGAGCGGGGCGTCCAGCGCCCACGCCACCTCGGCGCCGACCGGCACGCCGCCACGTGCCAGACCCAGGACGGAGAGATCTGACTGCCCTCGGTACCGGTCGAGATCGCGCGCCAGAACCTGGCCGGCCTCGCGGCGGTCCCGAAAGGTTCGTGTTTTGTCATTCATGGCACGGTCCTCGGGGGAGTACCCGTTCGATGATGGGGATATCCACCAGTGAAAACGAGGGAGACCATGGGCATCGAATACGAGAGCGTCGTCGACCACCCACGCGAGGAGGTGTGGAACTGGTTCAGCCGCCCGGGCGCGATGCCCCGGCTGGTGCCACCCTGGCAGCCCATGACCGTGATCGCGGAGGCCGACTCGCTCGCAGACGGCACGGCGGTGCTCGGATTGCCCGGCGGCCTGCGCTGGGTGGCGCGTCACGACCCGTCGGCCTACATTCCCGGCAGCCGCTTCGCCGACGAACTCTCCTCGCACGGCATCGCGTCATGGCCGCCGCGGGTGATCGGCGGCTGGCGGCACGTTCACACGTTCGCCGACGTCGGTACCCAGACCCGGGTGCATGACGAGGTCGACGCGGTGGTGCCTGCTGCCGGGTTGCGGTCGACCTTCGTGTACCGGCACCGTCAGCTCGCCGACGATCTGGCTGCGCACCGGCGGGCTGCGGAGGCGGGGATGAAGCCCATGACCGTCGCCGTCACCGGATCCTCGGGGTTGGTCGGCTCCGCGCTGAGTGCGTTCCTCACCAGCGGCGGTCATCGCGTGATCAGACTCGTCCGCGGTGAGGCGCGCGGAGCCGACGAGCGGCACTGGAACCCCCAGGCGCCCGCGGCGGACCTGCTCTCCGGCGTCGACGCCGTCGTCCACCTGGCCGGCGAATCCATCGCGGGGCGCTTCACCGACGCGCATCAGCGGGCCATCCGGGACAGTCGTATCGAGCCGACTCGGCGTCTGGCCGCGGCCGCGGCGTCGGCAGAGAACGGCCCTGATGTTTTCATCAGCGCGTCAGCGGTCGGCTTCTACGGCTTCGACCGCGGTGACACCCAGCTGACGGAGGACAGCACACGCGGAGACGGATTCCTCGCCGACGTGGTCACCGACTGGGAGGCCGCGACGGTCCCCGCGTCCGACGCCGGACTGCGTGTGGTCAAGGTTCGGACGGGAATTGTGCAGGCGGCCAACGGCGGAACGCTTCGTCTGTTGAGGCCACTGTTCGCGGCGGGGTTGGGCGGACGGCTCGGCAGCGGCAAGCAGTGGTTGTCGTGGATCGGCCTCGACGACCTCACCGACATCTATCACCGGGCCCTGTACGACGATCGGCTCAGCGGTCCGGTGAACGCGGTCGGGCCCGACCCGGTCCGCAACACGGAGTACACCGAGGAGCTCGCGCGGGTGCTGCACCGCCCCGCGATGGTGCCGGTGCCGTCGTTCGGACCGCGACTTCTGCTGGGAGAGAAGGGTGCTCGCGAACTGGCTGAGGCGAGCCAGCGGGTCATTCCATCGAAACTGCGCAGTGTCGGCCACGAGTTCAGGCATCGCGACGTCGCCGACGCGCTGGCGCATCAACTCGGCCGCGAGTGACCCGCCACGTGTGTCAGGAAGCCGCGCAACAGCTTTCGGATCCTTTCCCCGGTGTCACCGGCGAGTTCCGTTGTGCGGTCGAGTAGTTCGCCGTGATCCAACCCGGCGGCGGCGACGTCGCCGGTGTGGTCGGCGGCCAGCCAGACCTTGAGCAGGTCGGCGTCAACCTCCGGATGGAACTGCAGCGCCAGGGCCCGGCCGAGGACGAATGCCTGGGACGCATTCGGGGTCCTGGCGATCTCGGTCGCTCCGGGCGGCAGGGTCCAGCGATCGAAATGCCATTGGAACCATGGTCCGCCCGGCACCACATCGGGCCGATCGGTCGGGATGTCGTACCACCCGATCTCCGGGTGCGGACCGCGGGCCACGGTGCCGCCGAACGCCTGCGCGAGCAGCTGCCCGCCGAAACACACTCCGAGAAGCGCTATCCCCGCGTCGGCGGCGTCGCGCACGAGCTGCATCTCGGTGGTCACCCAGGTGTCGATGAGTGCAGGGTCGTAGACGGGCCAGGTCGCGCCCAAGGGGACGATGACGTCGTAGCCCATGGGGTCGGGAAAGTCGACGTTTCCGGCGGGGCGGTCGATCCGCTCGGCAGGGACGACCTCGAACGTGTGGATGTCGAACCCTTGTTCGGCGAACGCGTCACCGAGAAGCGCCGGGGTCGCGAGGTGTTCGTTGACCAGAAACAGGACCTTGGATGCCACGACGGCCATTATCGGTCGGCCCGTTCCCGATCGCGAAGCAGTAGGGCCACCTCCGTGGAGGTGGCCCTACTGGTAGGCGAAGCTACTTCACGTTGACGTAGTAGACGTACCCCGTGATGGTCTGCTGATAGGTGCGGTCGCCGAAGTAATCCCGGACGGTGCTGCGGATGGGGGCTCCGCGGTTGACGCTGACAACGCTGGCTTGATCCAGCGGGGCGTCGGATTGCTTCTGGACGATGACGCGGTTGCCATCGGCTTCGAGCTGGCTGATCGTGGCCTGCGCGTCAGAGCCGCTCGGTGCAGCCACTGCCGGGGCGGCCAGTCCGAGGACGGCGGCAGACAGCCCTGCGACGGCGGCGGTGGTGATGCTGAACTTCTTCATGGTGGTGATTGCTCTTCCCTTGTCTGGGTCGGAGCCGTGGAGCGTGTCTCGCGGTTTCGACTTCGTCTTTTCTTCCTGATCTTGGTGATCTGCTGGGTTAAACCGCCAGGTCAGGTCAATAATTCCGCTGGCAGGAAATGGTGGCCGGTTGGCAGAATCCCGTCGGCGTAATTTGATGCTCCTATCTCTGTCAAGGGGTTAAGCAGCGCCGATGTGTTGGATGTTGAGCCAGTGGCGGTAGTTGGCGGCCA